>JAHCKG010000015.1 GCA_026125895.1 Pseudolabrys sp.
CGACGCGCCTCGAGGAATTCGATGACCGGCAAGCCGATGGGGCGGACCGAGGTGCCCTCCTTGCTGTCGATCAGACGTAGGCAGCTCCCGTCGGTGTCTGCCTCAGTCCACATGAGGCCGATCATCTCGCTCCGCCGGCAGCCGGTCAGCGCGATCTGGCGGATGATTTCGACCGTCGTCGCGTATTTTTCCTCCCTCTCGGCTGTGCGCAGCATCTCGCCCAACGTCCGGTACTCCGCTTCGGTGAGCCGGCGGGTGCGGACGTTGTCCTTCGGCTTCCGCAGGCCAGGGGCAGGATTGATCGCGATGATGCCGGCTTCGACAGCGTAGGTGAGAATGCCGCCGAGGAGCCCGACCGTGCGCGTCGCCGTTCCGGCGCCGCCGCGGACGATGGCTTTGCCGCGCAGCTTCTTCGTCTTGACCGACACTCGCGTCTTGCCGGCCATGATGTCCTTCAGGACCTTATTGATGTCGGCCTTGGTCAGATCCTTCACGCGGCGCGTACCCAGGAGCGGAATGATGTGCCGCTCGATGCGTCCGGTATCCGTAACGACGGTTGTCGGCTTCTTCGGCCGCCCGCCTTTGCCAAGGATGAGGCCCGCGTTCAGGTCGTTAACGTAAAGCGTGCAGAGCTCCTTGACGGTGATCGCCTTGTGATCGAGCTGGCGTTCCTCGGCAGGATTGTCGCCCTGGGCAACACGGCCCAACTGAACCTTCGCCTCCTGTCGCGCGCTCTCGGCGGTCCATACGCCATGCAAGCCGATGGTGTAGCGGCGCGAGCGACCCAATGCCCGGTATTGAAGGACATAGCTGCGCTTGCCAGAAGCGAAGACGCGCAGCCCGAAACCTGGTAGCTCATCATCCCAGATGACGTAGTCTTTCTCGCGGGACTCGGCAGCGTCGACGAGGCGCTTTGTGAGCTTAGCCATGGGAATTCTCCCGTCCAAACTCCCATTCTCGCGTAAGCACCACGTAAGCAGCCGGACGCAAGTCGGAGCGTGTCCGAGAGTACGCCCGACGAGCCGCAATTTCAATTTGTTTAGTGATTACAGCAACATATCGCATCAGAGCAAACCCCATCGAAAAACGTCGAAGGGCAGGTTAAATTGCTCCGAAGGCAAAGGTCGTGCGTTCGAATCGCGCCGGGCGCGCCATTTTTTCAACGATTTCCGAAAGCGTCAGCGAGGCGGCCCGTCGATCGAAAGCGACCTTTCGCTCCGGGCCCCGATCCCGGATGGAACACCGGCCGAGACCGGACCGGAAAGGCCGCCCGCCGGAGCCCGCAGCCGGCCTGTCGAGCCTTGCCTCGATCGAACGATCAGTCGGTTCTGCCGATGCAAACCCGCTTGGCCGCCGCGCCAGCCTTGACGAAGCCGGCGACGAAAAATCGATACCTCTGACCCGACAGATGTACGGTTATGATGTGGGAGTTCAAAAGATCGCCATACAGGCTGCTGAAGTCCTTGGAGCCGCGGCTGACCGCCAGGCTGCCGTCCTTCATGCGCAGGAAATTGACGGTCCTCTTAGAGCCCCCCGCGTCATAAGTGACCGGGACCGACTTGTTGACGTCAGCCGGCGGCGCTTCACCTTTCGGTGTCTTGATCGCCACCATGAGCTTGTCTTCCGCTCTGTCATCGCACGAGTAGATCAGGCTCGCTTCGGCAGCAGAGGCATCCGTCGTGACAGCGCGGCTCGACCGCCGTTGCTCTTCCCGCCAGACCTTCCAATTGTCCGCGCTTGTCACCTTTTGCCATTCGGCGGCATGGGAATGCGACAGGACGAACACGCTTGCCGCCATCGCGATTAACGCTGCTGGATTAAGCCTCATGTTTCACTGCCGCAAGTTCTCACGGGGGACAATGGCGACACACATGCTCGAAAGTCCAGATTTGCACACGCCGAATTCGCTGTCCATCGGACCGGCCGCTCCGACGGCCCGGCGTTGCAGGCGCCACGCATCGAAAGAAACACAAGGTGCGGGGCCGAAATGAACTACGTCACAACGGCCGACCGCCGCTGTGAGCCTCCCAGCCGCTCGATCAAGTATCTTCGTACAGGCGCGGTGTTGTCCTCGGTCAGCTTCGCAAAGAATAAAGCGAACACGTTGGCGGCGACCATGGCGGCTGCATACCATGCAAAGCGGCCGACCGTGTAGTCTTCCAGATTGAGCAATTCGGTTCGGATCCCCAGATGGCGAAAAGCCCAGATGACCGGCGTGTGCGTCAGATAAAGACTATAGGAGAAACCCGCACAGCGCTTGACCGCCACGGCCAGCGGACCGGCGGCATCGATCGCACGGCAAGCGTGGATGCCGGCAAATATCGTGACCATGAGAACAACCTCGGTCACGGTCGTCGTGACGTCCTCAGAGCCGCGGAAAACAAACCAGGCACACAGCGCGGCAGCCGCCAACATGGCCATGATCCTTGGTCGCGCATAGACGAAGAAATAGGCGAACGTTGCACCGGCCGCCCACAGCGCGCCTAACTGGAGAACTTGAGGAAGCCGCCACAGCAACGCGGAAACGCACACAAGACCTGCCACGCGAAGAACGAGCGGGCTCAATGGAAGCGTAAGGAAGCCGAAAGCCGCATACAGCCAAAACTCATAATTGATGGTCCAGGCGGGCCCCATAAACAGGAATACGGCATCAGGGACGGCAATGTCCGACATCATCGTTGCGGTGGCGGCAACGTTGAGAAGGGTGAAATGGTCCATGGCCGGAATGTGATTCCTGGCAAACAGAATATTGATGACGTTCATGAAAATGGCGAGCGCCAATGCTGGAGCGAACACGAGGTATATCCTGACCACGCGCTCAATCGCATAGAGCCGAAATGAGTATCCGCCGGGTCCGGCGCTCTTTGTGATCACCGTGTAGGCGATCAGGAAGCCCGACAAGACAAAGAATATCGAAACGCCGAGCGACCCGGGATTGGTGTAGTAGTGAGCCTGGCTGATCGGGTTATAGGCGTCGCGATAGAAATAGGCCGTGCCGTGATGGAAGGCGACCATCAGAGCGGCAAGATAGCGGACAGCATCAAGGAAGAAAGACTGCCCGCGCGTCAGTTTGCGCATGATAAGCCACTCCGACACGTTGAGTGGCAACAGACGCCATCACCAAGCCAACATCATGACCGCCCTCGCGGCCGTTCTCTTTGTGGAACTTTCCTTGGAGAGTTCCATGGCGAGTTCGCGCGCGGCCGCTACGCCGCCGTCACCTGCAGCCCGCGCTGCACCGCCGGGCGCGCGAGGCCGCGATCGAGCCACGCCTGCACATGGGCGAAGCGGTCGAAGCCGACGAGCTCGCGCGCTTCGTAGAAGCCGATCAGGTTGCGCACCCAGCCCAGCAGCGAGATATCGGCGATGCTGTAATCCTCGCCCATCACCCAGGGACGATCGGCCAGCCGTCCGTCGAGGACGCCCAGCAGCCGCACCGATTCGGCGACGTAGCGGTCGCGCGGGCGCTTGTCCTCATAGGCCTTGCCGGCGAACTTGTTGAAGAAGCCGACCTGGCCGAACATCGGACCGACGCCGCCCATCTGCCACATCACCCACTGGATCGTTTCGTAGCGTTCGTTCGGATCGGCCGAAATGAACCGGCCCGTCTTGTCGGCGAGATAGAGAAGAATGGCGCCCGACTCGAACAGCGCGAGCGGCTTGCCGCTCGGGCCATTGGGATCGTAGATCGCCGGAATCTTGCCGTTGGGGTTGAGCGCGAGAAAGGCCGGGTCGTGGCTTTCATTCGCCATGATGTCGATGCGGTGCGGCTCGTAAGGGAGGCCCGTTTCCTCAAGCATGATGCCGGCTTTCACGCCATTGGGCGTTGGCGCCGAAAAGAGTTGCAGCCGGTCGGGATGCCGCGCCGGCCAGCGCGCGAAGATCGGATGATCGAGTGTCACTTTATCTCTCCTCAGTGAGTGGGCATCGCCTCGGCACATGGCATGCGCGCCGGGGCAATGCCACCCCTGTCGTTACGGACGGACGCGGATGATCGTCTTGCCCGGACGCCGCTGCGTCGGGTTGAAGGCGGCGACGGCATCGTCGAGCGGCGCGACCGTGCCGATATTCGTGCGCAGCCGTCCGTCGCGCACGCGCTGGACGATCTCGTTCAATTGCGCGCGATCGGATTCGACGACGAAGTCGATGGCGGTGCCGTCAGCGGGGCGCGCTTCGGGCGGGCCGACGATCGACACCAGCGTGCCGCCGCCGCGGACGAGGCTTGCGGAGCGCTTGCCGATGTCGCCGCCGATGAGGTCGAACACCAGATCGACGCCACCGACATCTTCCAGTTTGTCGTGGTCGAGATCGACGAATTCGTTGGCGCCGAAGTCGAGCGCCGACTGACGGTCGGCGGGGCGTCCGGTGCCGATCACATAGCCGCCGAACTCGCGGGCAAGCTGCGTCACCATCGAGCCGACGGCGCCGGCCGCGCCATGCGCGATCACGCGCTGTCCGGCGCGCAGGCGGCCGTGCACGAGCAGGCCCTGCCAGGCGGTGAGGCCAGAGATCGGCAGGCTCGCGGCTACCGTGAAATCGACGTCGCCCGGCAGCGGCGCGAGATTGCGGGATTCGATGGCGACGTATTCGCTCAAGGTGCCGTCGCGATACCAGTCGGTCAGCCCGAACACGCGCTGGCCGATTGACAGGCCGGTCGTGCCGTAGCCCAGCGCCGTGACCACGCCGGCGAGCTCATGGCCCGGGATCGTGGGGGTGCGGTCGCGGCCGAGCCGGTCGCTCCAGGTCGAGGGCCAGCCCAGCTCGGTGCCGACGAAGCCCGAGGCGTGAACCTGAACGATCACGTCGTTGATCGCCGCCTGCGGATCGGGGCGCTCCGCCAGCTTCATTCCGGCGGTTCCGGCCGCCTGATCCGTCACAACGATGGCCTTCATGGTGTTTCTCCTCGTCATCGGGGCTTGAACGTGCCCTGTATGGAGAACTAAGAGTGATCGTTGGTGCCAAGAACATTGCCGATCGTCCCGATGGACCCTTTCGCCGCCCTGTTCGCCCACGTCACGCCGCGGGCCCGGACCTTCTTCGCCGGCACCCTTTGCAAGACGGTGCAGTATCCCGGCGTCGGCCACCTGCACTTCCTCAAGGGCGGCGAGTTGACGTTGATCCAGGCCGGACAGCGCGACCTGAAATTCGATAAGCCGACGCTGCTGTTCTTTCCGCGCGGCCGGGTCCACACCTTCGCCGGCGATCCCACGCGCGGCGCCGATCTCGTCTGCGCGACGGTCGAGCTCGGCGGCGCCGAGGGCAACCCGATCGGCCAGGGGCTGCCCCAACTCGTGGTGCTGCCGATCGCGTCGCATCCGGCGCTGGCGCCGATCTGCGACCTGCTGCTCGGCGAAGCCTTCGCCGAACACGCCGGCCGCCAGGAAGCGCTCGACCGGCTGTTCGATTATCTGCTGATCCTGATCGTGCGGCATGTCGTCGAAGGCGGCATGGTTGCGACCGGCGTACTGGCCGGGCTCGCCGACCCGCGCCTCGCCAAGGCGCTGACCGCGATTCACGAAGCGCCGAAGAAAGCGTGGACGCTGGACGATCTCGCTGGCCTTGCGGGCATGTCGCGCACGCGCTTTGCCGAACACTTCCGAACACGGATCGGCCAGACGCCGATCGACTATCTCACCGTGTGGCGCATGACGATCGCCGCCCAGCTTCTGGCGCGCGGCAAGCCGGTGAAATCCGTGGCGCAGCAGGTCGGCTATACGAGCGCCGCCGCGTTCTCGCGCATGTTCACCCGGGTAACGGGACAGGCGCCTCGCGATGCAAGCGAGGCCGGCGCGAAGGCCTGATCACTCCGCGGCAGCGCGATAGCTCTCGAGCAGCGGCCGCACCACCACGCCCTCACCTTCGCGGGCGATCAGTACGTGATTTTCCGGGACGCTCTGCCAGCGCGGGTCCTGGTCGAGCGGCTCCGACACGACCAGCAGTTCGTTGGTCGACTCGCGGTAGTACAGCGAGTTGGCGGCATCGTTCACCGCGTAACGGAAAGCGTAGAGATCCTTGCCGTTGGCGAGACAGGCGGTGAAGCGGAACTCGTGCGGCCCGGTCTCACGGACCATCTCCGAGATCTGCGCCAGCACGCGCTCGGAAGCGCCGAGCGGATCGGTCATGCCGCCGGCGCCGAGGATGGCGAGGAAGATCGCTTCGGAATCGGTGGTGCCGACGCGCGAGGGATAGAACGGATCGGGGATCAGCGCCTCGATGCGGCGGCGCAGCGCCGACCAGCCGCCGACGAAGCCGTTGTGCATGAACAGCCAGCCGCCGCAACTGAAGGGATGACAGTTCGGCCGCGTCACCGGCGTGCCGGTGGCGGCGCGCACATGGCCGAAGAACAGATGCGAGCGCAGATGCCGGCACAGATAGCGCAGGTTCTCGTCCGACCAGGCCGGCCGCACTTCGCGATACAGTCCTGGCTCGGGGTATTCGCCGAACCAGCCGAGACCGAAGCCATCGCCATTGGTGCTCGCCGTCGATTCGAGCGCGGCAAGACTCTGCGTCACCAGCGAATGAACCGGCTCGGTGACGTAGTGGCTGAGAGCGATCGTCTCACCACGGTAGGCGATCCAACGACACATCCCGTCGTCCTAATCGTTTTGCCGTGAACGCGACATGAACGGTACTGGCGCAGAAGTTCCGCCGGCTCAAATGCCGTGCGTTTGCATCCAGGATTCCAGAACCGCGACCTGCCACAGCTTGGAGTGTCCCTTCGGTGTCAATTCACCTTCGGGATCGGCGAGCAGGCGGTCGATATAGTCCCGATTGAACAGAGCGCGATCGCGGCAACGCTGATCGTTGAGCACATCGCGGGCAAAGTCGAGGAACGGGCCGCGGATGTATTTCAGCGCCGGCACCGGGAAATAACCCTTCGGCCGGTCGATGATCTCGGCCGGCAGAAAATCGCGCGCGGCGTCTTTGAGGATGCGCTTGCCGGCGTCCTCGTTGACCTTGAGATCGGCCGGCATGCGCGCCGCGAGCTCGACCACCTCGTGATCGAGGAACGGCACGCGCGCCTCAAGTCCCCAGGCCATCGTCATGTTATCGACGCGCTTGACCGGGTCATCGACCAGCATGATCTCGGTGTCGAGCTGCAGCACCTTGTCGAGCGGGCGGTCGCCCTTGCAGCGGCCAAAGAACTGGTCGATGTATTCGAAGCTGTAGTCGCCGTTCATCAGATCGGGGTTGAGCGCTTCGGCCATCTCGGCATGATCGCGGTCGAAATACAGCCGCGCGTAATCGGCGGAGACATCGTTGGAGTGGCGCAGCGCCTGATGCCAATGATAGCCGGCGAAGACTTCGTCGGCGCCCTGGCCGCTCTGCACGACCTTGACGTGCTTGGCGACTTGTTGCGAGAGCAGATAGAAACCGATGGAATCGTGGCTCATCATCGGCTCCGACATCGCGGCGATGGTGCCCGGCAGCGCATCGAGCGTGGCGCCGGCATCGACTCTGAGCTTGTGATGTTCGGTACCGAACTCCTTCGCCACGCGATCGGAGTAATAGAACTCGTCGCCGCAGACATCACCGACGGTCTCGAAGCCGACGGCGAAAGTGTGCAGATCGGTCTGGCCGTTCTCCGCCAGCAGCGCCACCAGCAACGAACTGTCGAGACCGCCCGAAAGGAGAATGCCGACGGGCACGTCGGCGACCATGCGGCGGCGCACCGCGGTCGTCAGCGCATCAGTGAGCTGCTCGCGCCATTCGCCGGCACTGATGCGGCTATCCTGCGGCCGCGTGCCGACCGAGAAGGTCCAGTAAACCTCCTCGCGCCGCGTGCCGTCCGGCTCGATGGTCATCAAGGTCGCCGGCGGCAGTTTGCGGATGCCCTTGAGCAAGGTCATCGGCGCGGGGACCAACGCGTGCCAGCTCATGTAGTGATGCAAAGCGGCGGGATCGATGCTCTTATCGATGTCGCCGGGCGCCAGCAGCGCCGGCAGGCTCGAGGCAAAGCGCAGGCCACGCGCGGTATTGGCATAATACAGCGGTTTGATGCCGAGGCGATCGCGGCCGAGCACAACGCGGCCGCTGTCACGCTCGGCGATGGCGAATGCGAACATGCCGTGGAAGCGCGCGACGCAGCGCGGCCCCCACTCGGCATAAGCCTTGAGCAGAACCTCGGTGTCGCCGTCGGAGAAGAACTTGTAGCCGAGCGCGATCAGTTCGGCGCGCAATTCGCGGAAATTGTAGATGCATCCGTTGAAGGCGGCGACGAGACCGAGCTCGGCATCGACCATCGGTTGCTGCGAATTGGCCGAGAGATCGAGAATGCTCAGGCGGCGATGGCCAAGGCCGATATTCTGCTGCACGAAAACGCCAGCCGCGTCGGGGCCGCGCGGCTTGAGCTGTTCCATCATGCGCCAGAGCGCATCCGGGGAAGCCTCGGAACCCAAAGCAATTTCACCACACAGACCGCACATCGCCTTCATCTTTTTGTTGCTGCAGTGGAATTAACGCGCGCACAAAGCGACTGTTCCACCGGAACAAAGTTCGGCAATGTCGGGATGACGACGCGGCTGTGATGTCAGCCGGCGCGCCGCTGTTCGGCCATCGCCGCTTTCAACACGGCGGTGACGTGCCTGTCCGCCATCTGCGCCACGTTGAAGCGCATGAAGCCGGCGGCCGACTGCGACACGCTGAACACATTGCCCGGCGCCAGCACGACGCCGTCGGCCATGGCGCGGCGCGCCAGCGCGGCGGAGTCGATGCCCTCCGGCAGCCGGCACCACAGATAGTAGCCGCCGCGCGGCATCAGCCACGGCACGATGCCGAGCGGCGCCAAACGCTGAACGGCGTCCTTGCGGGCGCGCACCAGGCGGCGGCGCACCTCCTCCATGTGCTTGCGATAGCTGCCGCCGGCGAGCACGCCCACGAGCAACTCGGTCGCCACCGGGCTCGGTCCGCCGAAGCCCGTGGCGATCTGCAGATCGACGAGGCCCTCGATCCAGTCGGCGCGCCCCGCGATGTAGCCGCAGCGCACCGAAGCGGACAATGTCTTGGAGAAGCTGCCGATGCGGATGACGCGCGCCAGTCCATCCGGCACGGCGAGCCGCGCCGCGGGCGCCGGATCGAAATCGGCGAAGATCTCGTCCTCGATGATGGTGAGATCATGCGCCGCCGCGGCGCTGAGCACGCGATAGGCGGTCTGCGAGGTCAGGCTGGCGCCGGTCGGATTGTGCAGGCCGGCATTGGTGACGTAGAGCCGCGGCCGCTCGGCAGCGAGCATGGCCTCGAACGCCGCGACATCCGGACCGTTCGGCGTATAAGGCACGCCGACGACCTTGACCTGATGCGCGCGCAGCAGCGCCAGGAAATTGAAATAGCACGGATCGTCCACCAGCACGGTGTCGCCGGGCCGCAGCAATAGGCGGCCGATGAGATCGATCGCCTGCGTGCCCGAGCCGGTCAGCATTACTTGATCGGGCGCGACGTCGAGGCCTTCTTCGGCGAAACGCGCGATCAGCAGGCGGCGCAGCGCCGGCGAGCCGCGCGTGCTGCCGTAATCGCACAGCAAGGCGTCGCTCGCGTGCGACAGCTTGCGCAGGCCCTTACGCAGCGCCGCATGCGGCATCCAGTCGGCCGGCAGCCAGCCGCAGCCGGGTTTCGCCACCGCAGCTTCTGCGTCGAGCGATTGCCGCGTCACCCAGAATGGATCGACGTCGCGGGCGCGCGGCGCACCCATCTCGGCGAGCACCAGCGGCGGCTGATGATGGCCCGTAACATAGAAGCCGGAGCCCGGCCGCGCGCGGATGACGCCCTCGGCGGCGAGCCGGTCATACGCTTCGACCACGGTCGAGGGCGACACGTTCATGGCCGCGGCGAACCGGCGGATCGAGGGCAGCCGGTCGCCGGGCGCCAGCGCGCGGCCGGCGATGCGGCGGCGCACCTCCTGCATCAAAGTCTCGGTCCGGGTCGCGACGCGCTGGTCCATGGGCCGCCTCCGCTCACCGTATGGGTCATGTCAGCCATACAGTTTACCGCAATTGTACTGCACTGTGCGTTCCGGCGACAGCCGCCGCCGGCTACAAAAAGCCATGGAACGAAGCACCGCCGGCTGGGGTAGCGGCCTCCTCGGCGTCATCATCTTCAGCGGCTCGCTGCCGGCGACGCGCGTCGCGGTGCGCGATCTGTCGCCGTTGTTTCTCACCTCGGCACGGGCGGTGATCGCGGCGCTGCTCGGCGCGGCGCTGCTCGCCGTGCTCCGGCAAACGCGGCCGACCCGCGGCGATCTTGTGTCACTCATCATCGTCGCCGTCGGCGTCGTCGTTGGCTTTCCGCTATTCACTGCGCTGGCGCTGCAACACATCAGCGCCGCGCATTCGATCGTGTTCATCGGCCTGTTGCCGCTCGCCACCGCCTTTTTCGGCGTGCTGCGCGGCGGCGAACGGCCGCGGCCGGCGCTTTGGCTGTTCTCAGCGATCGGCGCCGCCACGGTCGCCGGTTTCGCCCTGTCGCAAGGCGGCGCCGGCTCTCTCGCCGGCGACCTGCTGATGATCGCCGCCGTCCTCTTGTGCGGCCTCGGCTATGCCGAAGGCGCCACCTTGTCGCGCCGGCTCGGCGGCTGGCAGGTGATCTCCTGGGCGCTGTTGCTGTCGCTGCCGATGATGGCCGCGATCATGCTGTTCACGCTGCCGACCGAGTGGAGCACCATCGGCACGCCGGCCTGGCTCGGGCTGGCTTACGTGTCGCTGTTCAGCATGCTGATCGGCTTCGTATTCTGGTATCGCGGCCTCGCGCTCGGCGGGATCGCCGGCGTCAGCCAGCTCCAGTTGCTGCAGCCGTTCTTCGGCCTGACGCTCGCCGGCTTTTTGCTGCACGAGCCGATCGCCTGGACCATGATCGCCTCGACATTGGTGGTCGTCGCCTGCGTCGCCGGGGCGAAGAGATTTGCCTAGGGGCGCGCCTCAGATCAGCTTCGCCGCCGCCAGATCGCGCATGAGCGAGCGCGCGCCGTAGGTCCAGGGCGGACAATCCGGCGAATATTTCACGCGGTTGACCAGCGCGCCGAGCTTTTCCGACGAGATGGTGACGGTGTCGCCGATCTTGTGGGTGAAACCCTTGCCGGCTTCACCGCGATCCTTCGACGGCACGAACATGGTGCCGAGATAAAGCACGATGCCGTCGGGATACTGGTGATGCGGGCCCATCGCCGCCGCCACCAGTTCTTCCGGTGAGCGGCTGATCTCGGCCATCGAGCTCGAACCTTCGAGCGAGAAGCCGTCCGTGCCCTCGACCGTGAGATGCACCATCGCCTTCTTGACGTCGGCAATCGAGAAGGTGTCGTCGAACAGGCGGATGAACGGTCCGAGCGAGGCCGAGGCATTGTTGTCCTTGGTCTTGCCGAGCAGCAGCGCCGAACGGCCTTCCATGTCGCGCAAATTGACGTCGTTGCCGAGCGTGGCGCCGACGATGCGACCGGAGCTCGCGGCCACCACCGCGACTTCCGGCTCCGGATTGTTCCAGGTCGAGGCTTCCAGCAGCCCGACATCGGCGCCGAAGCCGACCGACGACAGCGGCTGGCACTTGGTGAAGACCTCGGCATCGGGGCCGATGCCAACTTCGAGATATTGCGACCAGGCGCCGCGTGCGATGAGTTTCTGCTTGATCGCCATGGCTTCCGGCGAGCCGGGCTTGAGCTTGGACAGGTCTTCGCCGATCAGGCTGTGAATGTCGGCGCGGATGGCCTCGGCCTTGTCGGCGGAGCCGCGCGCCTGCTCCTCGATAACGCGTTCGAGCAGGCTGACGACGAAGGTGACGCCGGCCGCCTTCACCGCGTGCAGATCGACCGGCGACAGCATGCGCACGGCAAGTTCGGAGGCATGCGACAGGCTCGCCGCGGTGATGGCGTCGAGCGCGCCGAGCGGCTTGCCCTTGACGCCGCGCACATAGGCGGCCGGATCGTCCATCTCGCAGATGTCACGCACCGTCGGCGCATGCGCCGAGGTGATATCGACGACCACGCCATCGCGCACGGTGACGACCAGCGGATGCGCTATTCCGGGCGCATGGACGCGGCCGAGGAATGTCCCGGGCTGCGGCAACTGCATCGAGTGGTTGGGCATGGTCGCTCCCTGAACTTTGCGGGCTCTGCTGGCTTTGCTGTCTTGCGGCGTTGCGCTCGCCGATCGGCGCCGACTTTATGTCGGCGCGGGCGGCCGCGCCAGCGCGACAATGACGCGTCATTCACCCGGCGCATGGAGCGCATACCGAATATTGATTTTGTCGCGGGGCGCGGCGTCCGTAAGGTCCCTCGCCCAACAACCGCCGGGAGGCCGCGATGAGCCAGAGCATCACCGAGACGACCGAGACGCTGACGGCCGCCGACGGCTTCAAGCTTCAGGGCTTCCGCGCCAGACCGGCCGGCGCCGTGCGCGGCGGGCTGATCATCCTGCAGGAGATCTTCGGCCTCACCGACCAGCTCAAGGGCGTGGTGCGGTCCTATGCGCAGGACGGCTACGACACGATCTGCCCTTGCGTCTATGACCGGATCGCGCCGGGCACCGTGGTGCCGTTCAGCGAGGCCGAACGCGGCCGCGACATGGCCTACAATCTGACGATGGACAAGGTGATCCTCGACGTGGCCGCCGCCGCGGCCTGTGTCGCCAATCCGCACGGCGTCTCGGTGCTCGGCTTCTGCTGGGGCGGCGGCGTCATCGTCCGCGCCGCAGCCGACATCGAGCTGCGCGGCGCCATCGCCTTCTACGGAACGCGGCTGCCGGGCTATCTCGACTGCAAGCCGAAATGCCCGCTGCTGTTTCACTTCGGCAAGACCGATCCGAACGCGACGCCGGAGATCATGGATCAGGTGCACAAGGCGTTCCCGGCGGCGGAGACCTACACCTACGATGCCGGTCATGCCTTCGCCAACGAAGTGCGGCCGGCTTACGTCGAATCCGCCGCGACCCTGGCGCGCAGCCGCACGCTTGATTTCCTCGCCAAGGTGCACGCCGCCTGAGCGTGCTTCGTCTCAGAGCGCGTCGAACACGGTCTTGACCTGTTCGCGCAGCCAGAGGTGCTTGCGGTCGCGGTCGTTGCGGTTGTGCCAGACCATGGTCGTGGCAATGCCGCCGACGTCGATCGGCACCGGCCGCTTGGCGAGGCCCTCGGCCTTGTGAAACACGTCGGCTGCCAGCTTGGTGAAGACGGCAAGCATGTCGGTCGAGCCGAGCAGTTGCGGCACCGCGGTGAAGTTCGTCACCGTCATCTTGGCGCGGCGGGCCAGTCCGCGCGAACGTAACAGGTCGTCGAAGATCGCGGTGCGCTGGCCGGTCGCGCTGACGACCAGGTGCGGATAGGACAGGATCGCGTCGATGTCGAAGCGCGCGCCGCGCCGTGCGATCGGATGATCGCGGCGGTAGACGCAGAACAGCCGGTCCTCCAACAGAAACTCCGCGCGCAAATGATTGGGCACCGCGTCGAAGGTGCCGAGCGCCAGGTCGGCGCCGTCGTCCTCGAGCACTTCGAGCGCATTGTGGCGGTCGGCCGTCTGTACCTGCACCGGCATGTTCGGCGCCCCGCGCTGGATGCGCGCGAACAGCTTGGGCAGCACCGCGATGCTCAGGCGGTCCGGCATGGTCACGCGAAAGACGTTGACCGCGGTGGACGGATCGAACTGCGGCTCCTGGGCCAAGCAGCTTTCGATCAGCGTGATCGACTCGCGCAACGGAACGCGGATCGCCTCGGCGCGCGGCGTCAGCACAAAGCCGCCGGGCCCGCGCACCAAGAGATCGTCGCCGAGCAGGACGCGCAGCCGCTGCAAGGCGTTACTCACCGCCGGCTGCGAACGGCCGAGCCGCCGGCCGGCGCGCGTGACGTTGCGTTCGGTCACCAGCGCGTCGAGCACCTTGAGCAGATTGAAGTCGAGATTGCTGAGATTCATGGCCGGCGGGCCCTTCGGTCGGCATTTACCCGGTGAATGCCGGAGATTAGTATTATCAATTAGGGCAATAGGGAAGCCGTCCCTAAGCTGTCCGCATCAGAGCCGGCGAGCCAACGCCGGCCCAGAACGAATACATAAATCGAGGGAGGACCACGCCATGGCCATCGACCGCCGCATCTTCATCGCCGCGCTGGGCGCAACGCCGCTCGCCGCGCTCCTGCCGCGCGCGGCCTTCGCCGCCTATCCCGACCGCACCATCCATCTCATCGTGCCTTTCGCCGCCGGCGGCAATGCCGACATCGTCGGCCGCCTGATCGGCGATGTCATCGGCAAGGGCCTGAAGCAGACCGTGGTGGTCGAGAATCGCGGCGGCGCCGGCGGCGGCGTCGGCGCGCAGGCCGTCGCCAAAGCCGATGCCGACGGTTACACCCTGCTGGTCGCCTCCAACGGGCCGATGACCATCAACCCGCTGATGCACACCAATCTCGGCTACGATCCGCAGAAGGATTTCGCCGCCGTGGCGCTGACCAGCTACGTGCCGCATGCGCTGATCCTGACCAACAAGATCGACGCCAAGGACGTGCCCGCCTTCGTCGCTGCGGCGAAGAAGACGCCGATGACCATCGGCACCAGCGGCGTCGGCTCGGCCACGCACATGACGCTCGAGCGTTTCAAGGCCGCAACCGGCGCCAACATCACGCACGTGCCCTATCGCGGCGGTGGCGCGCTGATGCCGGACCTGATGGCCGGCACCATCAGCGGCGCCATGACCGAATTCTCCACCGCGCTGCAGCTGCACAAGGGCGGCAAGGCGCATATCGTCGGCGTCGCGCTCGACCATCGCTCCAAGCTGGCGCCGGACATCCCGACCTTCATCGACGGCGGCGTCAAAGGGTTCACCGCCGGCAGCTATATCGGCATCGTCGCGCCGGCGAAGACGCCGCCGGAGGCGCTCGCGCAATTGCAGAAGGCGATCGCCGACGGTCTCAAGCCCGGCAGCCCGGCGGCGACGCGGCTCGAAGAACTTGGCGCCGAGATTGCGACGCCGGAGCAGATGACGGCGGCGGGCTTCGCCGCCTTCCTCAAGGACGATGCCGTCAACATGAAGAAGGCGGCCGACCTCGCCGGCATCAAGCCGCAATGAGCGGTGTCCTGCCGGCAGGCGCCTGCGACTGCCACTGTCACGTGTTCGGCCCGGCGGCGCGGTTCCCTTATGCGGAACCGCGCAGCTACACGCCGGACGATGCGCCACTGGAAGCCTACATCGCGCTGCTCGATCGCCTCGGCTTCGACCGCGGCGTGCTGGTGCAGCCCTCCGCCTATGGCCGCGACAATACGGCGATGCTCGATGCTCTGACGCGCGAGCCGGCACGCTTGCGCGGCGTCGCGGTCGGCGGCGCCGAGCTCAACGCCAACATCCTCAAGGAATGGCACACCGCCGGCGTGCGCGGCCTGCGCGCCAACGAATTCCGCCGCGACGGCAAGCCCTATTACCAGAACGGCGTAGGTCTCAAGGACATCGAGCCGTTCTACAAGACCATGGCCGATCTCGGCTGGCATGTGCAGCTCTGGATCGACACGCGCGACCTGCCCGACATGGCGGACGCACTGGCGCGCATTCCGATGCCGGTGGTGGTCGATCACATGGGCCGGCTCGAGCATCATCACGGCACGCACAATCCCGGCTTTCAGGCGCTGGTGCGGGGCGTCGGCGAAGGCCGGCTGTGGTCGAAGCTGTCCGGCACCTATCGCCTTGGCGCCACGCCGCCGGAATATCTTGAAGCCAAGCCGTTTCACGACGCGCTGGTCGCCGCCAATCCGGCGAACCTCGTCTGGGGTACCGACTGGCCGCATCCGCGCCCCGAAGGCCCGATGCCGGACGCGGCTCGCTTGCGCGACGTGTTTCTCGATTGGACGCGCGATGCCGCCCAGCGTCAGGCCATCCTGGTCGACAATCCGGCGCGGCTTTACGATTTCCCGGCGGGTTAATCCCTCCCCTTTCAGGGGAGGGATAAGAAGGCCTACCGCTTCACACTCCCAATCACCCGATCCACCATCTGCGGCGCGAGGCCGCTGTAATTGGCCGGATCGGTCATGCGCGTGATTTCGGCCTTGTCGAAATGCTTGGTCACCTCCGGATCGGCGGCGAGCACTGCGGCGAGCGTGCCGCCTTCTTCGTTCACCACGCGGCAGGCGGCGTAGACGATATCGTGCGCCTGCTGGCGGCCGATATGCGGCGCCATCTGCATCATCACCGCTTCGGCAACGATCAGCCCGTTCGACATGCCGAGGTTCTGCGCCATACGCTTGTCGTCAACGATGAGGCCGCCGAGCGCGAACTTCGCCTGATGCAGCGCGCCGGCGGTGAGCACGAAGCTTTCCGGTATAGCGATCCATTCGGCGTGCCACGGCCCGGTGGCGCGCTCGAAATCCTGCACCATGGCGTCGAGCATCAGCCCGGCGTGCTGGCGCACGGCCTTCGACGCCGCCAGCATCAATTCCGACGAGATCGGATTGCGCTTCTGCGGCATGGTCGAGGACGCGCCGCGACCCTTGACGAAAGGTTCATACACCTCGGCGAATTCCGTCGAAGCCATGATCATGATATCGAGCGCGATCTTGCCGAGCGTGCCGGTGACCAGCGCCAGGAAATTGACGGCCTCGGCAAAACCATCGCGCGCGACGTGCCAGGTCGAGACCGGCACGCCGAGCTTGAGTTCGGCGCACAAGGCTTCCTGCACGGCGAAGCCCTTGTCGCCGAGCGAGGCGAGCGTGCCGGCGGCGCCGGCGAATTGCCCGACCAGCACGCGCGGCTTGAGCTCCTCGAGCCGCGCGGCGTGGCGGTCGAACATGGCGAGCCAGATCGCGACCTTGTAGCCGAAGGTCACCGGCAGCGCCTGCTGCAGATGGGTGCGGCCGGCCATCGCGGTGTCGCGATGCTTTTGCGCCAGTCCGGCAAGGATGCCGCGCAGCGCCGCAATGTCGGCGCCGATGAGTTCGAAAGCGGCGCGCAGTTGCAGCACCACCGCGGTGTCCATGATGTCCTGTGTCGTGGCGCCCCAGTGCACATAGCGCCCGGCCTCGCCGCACTGCTTCACGAGTTGATGCACCACGGGGAGGATCGGATAGCCGACAAGGTCGGTTTCTTCGCGCAGCTTGTCGCCATCGAATTTCGACGCGTCGGCCTTGGCGGCGATTTCCGCGGCGGCGTCCTTCGGAATGACGCCGACTTTCGCTTCGGCCTGCGCCAGCGCCACCTCGACCTCGACATAGCGCTCGATCAGCGCGCGGTCGGAAAACACCTCGCGCATCGCCGCCGTGCCGAAGGCATCGCGAAACAGAATGGAATCGATGACGGTGGAGGCGGATCGGGTGCCGAGCATGAACGGAATCTCCTGTTGCGACGCCTTATGTCACAACCGGGGGCCGTCCGTCAGCGGGCGGACCAAATCAGACGCGCCAGGGCTCGGCCGGCGGATCGAGCTCGAGACCGCTCGCCATCTTGCGCGGCTGCGGCACGTAGGCATCGCCGAGCTGAACCATCGGCCGCGGATTGGCGACGATCGAGCTGAGCCGATCGTGCAGCGCCTTGGCAGAAGTCGGCTTGACCAGGAATTCGTTGACGCCGGCATGCAGCGCCTGCACCACCGCTGAGCGGTGACCCTGGTTGGTCAGCATGATGATCGGCAGATTGGGCCGCGGAAACACGCCGGGCGAGCGCACGATGCGCACGACTTCCATGCCGTTGAGCAACGGCATGTCCCAGTCGAGCAGCATGACGTCGGGATCGCAGTTGCGGATCTGCTCCAGCGCGGCGAGGCCGTCGGCTGCCTCGATCACCGATTTGGCGCCGAGATTGATGAGCATCATGCGCGTCACCTTGCGCATATAGGCGTTGCCGTCCACGACCAGGATGTTCAGGCCCTGGATCATCGATTCGAGCGGACTTTTGTTCATGGACGCGCCTGACCCTTCTTATCGGGCGACGCTAGCGGCAAACCTCTGTTATTTTCGCTAAGGCTTATCGTTCAATTTGTCGTAATGCGGCAGTCGCGCCCCTCTCGTAACGGACCGTTTAGATTACCAGATTCATAGCCTCGCCAACTTGCGCGTCGAACGACAGGGAATAGCGCCATGAAGCAGCCGGGACACGATCATCCGATCACGATTGCAAGCGAAGGGAAGCGTGTGCGCGTTCAATTCGGCGACAAGACCGTCGCCGACACGACGCGGGCGCTGACGCTGAAGGAGGCGAGTTATCCGCCCGTTTACTATATTCCGCGGGCCGATGCCGACATGAGCCTGCTGACGCCGACCGCGCACAGCACGCATTGCCCTTACAAAGGCGACGCCAGCTATTTCACAATTTCAGGCGATGGCCGCACCGCCGCCAACGCGGTGTGGAGCTATGAGGCGCCCTTCCCGGCCGTCGCCGAGATCAAGGATCATCTCGCGTTTTATCCGAACAAGGTGGATGGGATTAAGGTGGGGTAAGGCCGTCACCTAATGCACCCGCGGACCTTTGAGAAACTTGTTGCGGTCGGATGAATTCACCCGCACGTCGAACGTGACGCCGTCGCGATGCAAGGTCAGCGGCACCTCGACGCCGGCGTTGCCCAAAGCCCAGATGCTGCGATAAAGCTCGGCGAGCGTCGTGACCTTCCGCCCGGCGACCGCCACGATCATGTCGCCGGTCTTGATCTCGGCGCGTGCCGCCGGCCCCTTGCTGGCGACGCCGACCGCGACCAGGCGGTCCTCGATCTCGGTGGTGAAGATGCCGAGCCACGGCCGCACCGGCCGGTTGACCCGGCCGAATTTCGTCAGGTCATCGAGGATCGGCTTCAGCAGATCGATCGGGATCATCATGTTGAGGTGTTCGCTGCGCGAGTCTTCGCCGTCGGCGGCGCGCTCGATTTGCAGCGAGCCGAGGCCGACGAGGTTACCGCGCGACGAGATCAGCCCGGTGCCGCCCCAGTGCGGATGCGCCGGATAGGTGAAGATCGCCTGCTCGAGCAGATACTCCCAATAACCGGCGAATTCCTGCCTGGCGGCGATGCGGCCGGCCACCGAATGCGTGCGGCCGCCGGCGCCGCCGACGACGATGCGGTCGCCGATATCGACATCGCGCGACGAGCCGAGATCGAGCGCGGGCAGACCGGGACGGCCGAGGGTCTGCACCAGACCGAAACCGGTTTCCTGATCGGCGCCCAGCGCGTGGCCTTCCATGACGCGGCCGTCCGACAGATGCAGCCAGATCGATTCCGCCTCGGTGATGAGGTAGCCGACCGTCAGCACCAGCCCGTCGCCGATCAGCACGCCATTGCCGGCACGTTCGATGCCGAGCGTGTCGGCGGTGAAGGCATCGCTGGGCACGATCGAATGCAGGCCGACGATCGACGACAACGCGCGGTCGAGATCGTACGAATAATCCTCCGGGCGCGGTTGCGCCGTCGGGGGCACTTTCCATTCAGCCAGCGAAGCCATCGGCAAATTCCCTCTGTCTTCGAGCAATATAGGCATCATGATAGCCAGCGGAATGGCGGAGTGAAGCGTAAATGACAGGGGGCCATGCAGACGCCGAAGGGGCATGGTCAAGAGCCGCCGGAGCGACTAACTACCAGTCATGACCGCACTTTCAGTTCTCGACCTGTCGCCGGTATCGGCCAATTCGAGCGGCGCCCAGGCGCTGCGCAATTCCATCGACCTGGCGAAGCTGGCCGACCGCCTCGGCTACACGCGCTACTGGGTCGCCGAGCATCACAACATGCCGGCCATCGCTTCATCGGCGCCGGACATCATGATCGGCCAGATCGCCGCGGCGACGAGCCGCATCCGCGTCGGTTCCGGCGGCGTCATGCTGCCTAACCACGCGCCGCTCACCGTGGCGGAGCGCTTCAAGGTGCTGGAGGCGCTGTTCCCGGACCGCATCGATCTCGGCCTCGGCCGCGCGCCGGGCACCGACCAGGTCACGTCCTACGCGTTGCGCCGCCGTCAGGGCATCAGCGAGGAAGACGATTTCCTCGACCGTTTCTCCGAACTGATGGCGCTGGAGACCCGGCAGTTTCCGGAAGGCCATCCGTTCAGCAAGGTCCACGCAATGCCGGCGGATGTGAAGCTGCCGCCGATCTTTCTGCTCGGCTCATCCGATTACAGCGCGCAGCTCGCCGGACAGATCGGCGCCGCGTTTGCCTTTGCTCACCACTTCGCGACCTTCCCGGCTGAAGAAGCGATGCGCATTTATCGCGCGAGCTTCCGCCCGTCGGTGTCGCATCAGAAGCCATACGCCATTCTCGGCACCCATGTGGTCTGCGCCGACACCGACGCCGAAGCCGACCGGCTGACGTCCACCGTCGATCTTAATTTCGTGCGCCGCGCCAAGGGCGAGTATCTGCCGCTGGCCTCGCCGGAGGAGGCGCTGGCTTATGACTATTCGCCGGCCGATCGCGCCCGCGTCGCGCAGAACCGTACCAAGCTGTCAGTCGGCTCGCCGGCGACGGTGAAGGCGAGGCTCGAGCCGCTGATCGCGGCGACGCAAGCCGACGAGGTCATGGTCACGACCATGATCTACGATCACGAAGCGCGGAAGCATTCGTATGAACTCTTGGCCGAGGCGTTGAAATAGCAGGTTGCAAAATTCGACTATTGCGTGCACTTTCTCCGGACCACAACGATAAAACCGGGGAGGATACGGCAATGCCCATGACAGGTGACCGAGTCTCGAAGTTCTTGTCCGCGACCTTGATCAGCTTCGCCATCGTGGCCGCTCCCGCTGCGGCCTGGGCCGGAACTCCCGGCGGCGGCTCCAATAGCAGCACCGGCTCTTACAGCTGCAAGAGCGGCGCCAAGGTCAAAGGGCCCAAAGGCTGCAAGGAGAATGGCGGCACGCGTTAGTTCGCCCTGAATTCGATTTGGAAAAGGCCGCCTCGTGGCGGCCTTTTTTGCGACCCCGCTGGCATGGCGGTCATGCTGCACGAACCACGAGCAGTCATCCGCGACACAATATGCTAATAGCGCGGGCGATCCGGCCAGCATCATATGGAGGCACTCTTGGGCACGAAGCTGACACTGACGACCAGCGACAAGCATACGCTCGGGGCCTATCGCGCCGATCCCGCCGGCAAGGCGAAGGGCGGCGTCGTCGTCATTCAGGAAATCTTCGGCGTCAATCACCACATCCGCGCGGTCTGCGACCGGCTCGCCGAGCAGGGCTACACCGCCATCGCGCCCGCGGTGTTCGACCGCTTCGTCCGCGATTTCGAATGCGGTTATACGCCCGACGAAATTGCGCATGCGCGCAGCTACCTCGGCAACCTCAACTGGGATCACATGGTGCTCGACATGGCGGCGGCGCAGGCCAACATCCGCAGCGCCGGCCCGCTCGGCGTCATCGGCTTCTGCATGGGCGGCACCGCCTCGTTCCTCGCCGCCTGCCGGATTCCCGGCTTTGCCGCCGGCGTATCGTTCTATGGCGGCGCCATCGCCAAATTCGCCGACGAGAAGCCGAAGTGTCCGATGCAGATGCATTTCGGCGAAGCCGACGAAGGCATCCCGATGAACGTGGTCGAAGAGATCAAGCAGAAGCAGCGGCCGGCCGAGATTTACACCTATCCCGGCGCGCCGCACGGCTTTGCCTGCGACGAGCGGCCGTCGTTCCGGCAGGATGCGTCGGATCTCGCCTGGAAGCGCACTTACGAGTTCTTCGCCAAGCACATGGCGTAGAAGTTTAGAGGCGCAGCGTCAGAACCAGCGTTCCTTGACGACGATGGTGTCGCCGGGCTGCAAGGGATAGTTCAGCGGCACGCTGCCGCGCATGCGTTGCGTGGTCGAATTGCGCGTCAGCTCGACCGTCTTCTTGGAGGCGCGCGCGCCGAAGCCGCCGGCGATCGCCACCGCGGTCTCCACCGTCATGTTGGCGACGTACGGGTACTGGCCGGGATTAGTGACCTCGCCGAGGATGAAGAACGGCCGGTAGGTCTCGACCTCGACCGTGACATGCGGCTCGCGCACATAACCCTGGCGCAGGCGGTCGGCGATCGACTTGGCGAGTTGCTGGGTGGAAATGCCGCGCGCGGGCACCGTGCCGATCAGCGGCAGATTGACGTTGCCGCCGGCATCCACGGTGTAGCTGTTGGTGATGCCGTCCTGGCCGAACACGACGACGCGCAGCTTGTCGCCGGAGTCGAGCGTGTAGGCCGGCGTCGCCGGCGATACCGCCGCGTAGCCGTAATTCGGCATGGGCGCCGGCGCCGCCTGCACATAAGGACCGCCACGCGGGGCGGCGGCCTGCGCCATGGCGGCGGGCGGCGGCACATATTGCGCAACATAAGGCTGCCGCACGGCGGGCTGCGGCGGCACATAGGCCTGAGTCCGGCCGCGGCTGCGCGAATTGAACAGGCCGCGGCCGGTCGAGGCGGCGCGCGGCGGCGCGGCCTGCGGGACCGGCGATGCGTAAGCCTGCGCCGCCTGTGGTTGCGCATAAGCCGGCTGCCCATAGGGCGCGTAAGTTGTCTGCGGCGCATAGGCCTGCTGCGCGTAGGCCGGCGACGTCGAATACAGCGTGCGCGACGGCAGCGGCGCTCGTGCCACGGGCGTATTGTACGGCTGGGCGTAGCCTTGCTGCGGATAGCTCTGCTGCGCGTAGCCTTGCTGCGCATAGACCGGCGCCGCCTGGGCCATTTGCTGCTGCGTGACCACCGGAACCGGCCGGCCGGTCTGCGGATCGATGATGTACGTTGTCTGAGCGGACTTGCGCGCGCAGCCGGCGGCCGCGAGCGCGAGCATCAGCACCAGTAAAAATCGGGAATGCCGCATCAAAGCGAATCCGGGCCACAGACGGAAATCGGTGCCCGATTAGCGCTTTATATGGTTAAGAAAGTCTGACTGCTTTGTCATTCCGGGGCGCGAGCCGGCATCAGCGCGTTCACGCGCGTCTTCGACGCGCTTTGGCGAGCGAGCCCGGAATTTGGAGTATGGATTCCGGGCCCATCCGGCCTGCCCTTCGGGCTGCCGGACGTCCCGGAATGACGATAGGTTTACGCCGTCGCGCCGGCGGTCGCCTTGACCCCGGTGCCGATCGGGCAGGACACGCCGGTGCCGCCCAAACCGCAGTAGCCATAGGGATTTTTCGCCAGATACTGCTGGTGATAGTCCTCGGCGAAGTAGAACGGCGGGGCGTCGACGATCTCGGTCGTGATCGCCTTGTAGCCTTGGCTCTTCAACTCTTTTTCGTACATCGCCTTCGACGCCTCGGCCGCCGCCTTCTGCTCCGGCGAGAAGGTGTAGATGCCCGAGCGATACTGCGTGCCGATGTCGTTGCCCTGGCGCATGCCCTGGGTCGGGTCGTGGCTTTCCCAGAAAGTCTTGAGCAGCGTGTCGTAGCTCACCTTCTTCGGGTCATAGACCACCAGGACGACCTCGTTGTGGCCGGTGCGTCCCGAACAGACCTCTTCATAGGTCGGGTTCGGCGTCACGCCGCCGGCATATCCGACCGCGGTGACGGTGACGCCGTCGCCGAGCTGCCAGAACTTGCGCTCGGCGCCCCAGAAGCAGCCGAGCCCGAACAGGGCCTTCTCGGTGCCTGCCGGATAGGGGCCTTTGAGCGCGTGGTGATTGACGAAATGCTCGTCCGCCGTGGGGATTTCGTTCGCGCGGCCCGGCAACGCCTCGTCTCGGGTCGGCATGGCAATCTTCTTGAATCCGAACATGGCTTGGTTCTCCCGCAATTTCTTGCGCCCAATATAAGCATTCACCCGCCACTTTGCCCCTCCCCCCGCGAGCACAGCGAGTGGTGGGGAGGGGTCAGGGGTGGGGGGCGATCACATCGCGAGAGCAAAAGATAAAGAGCCCCCACCCCGGCGACTTCGTCGCCGACCCTCCCCGCGCTTCGCGGGGGAGGGAAAGAAAGAGCTTAACGGGCGTAGCCGATCAACGGCCGGCGCGGCCGACCAAGCAGCAGGAACAGGATGGCGATGACGCCGAGCACCGCCCAGGCCGGCCAGGACAGGAACGTCACCGCGACCGGGTCCCACAGCACGCCATTGGCATAGGGCGACACCAGCGGCCTGACGGCCGACAGGCTATTGGCGTTGAGCAGGGTCCAGAGATCGCCGACGCTGGTCAAAAACAGCCGGTTGCCGGCGATCGATTTGGTGCCGTCATAGATCACCAGAACGAAGGCGGCGGCCAGACCGAACAAACCGAGCGCGCGCAGCAGAAATCGGATCATGGGACCAACATTGGGGCACAAAGCGGCGGAATTCCGCTCCCAGTAACCCGCGGGGGGCTGGCCTTCAACCCTCTCGCGGTCGCACCCGTCCGCGCCCGGCCCGGTGCGTCAATCGGCTACCAGCGAGCTGTCACAACCCGGGATAGGGGCCTTGCCTTGAGTTCCGCCCACCGCTTCCGGTAGAGGTTTAGGCAACAGCTTGGCCGCGGACCGCCCGGGGAAGAAGAGCTGCACAAAAGCCTGTCGTCCCATGGAGTGAAAATGGCCAAACGCCCGCGTCCGACCTTCACCGACCAGGAAGCCCTGAATTTCCATTCGACCGGCCGTCCGGGCAAGCTGGAGGTCATCGCCACCAAGCCGATGGCGACCCAGCGCGACCTGTCGCTCGCCTATTCGCCCGGCGTCGCCGTGCCGGTGCTGGCGATCGCCGACGACCCGGCCAAGGCCTACGACCTCACCACCAAGGGCAATTTCGTCGCCGTCATCACCAACGGCACCGCCATTCTCGGCCTCGGCAATCGCGGCGCGCTGGCGGCAAAGCCCGTGATGGAAGGCAAGGCGGTGCTGTTCAAGCGCTTCGCCGACATCGACTCTATCGACCTCGAAGTCTCGACCGAGGATCCGGAGCAGTTCATCAACTGCGTCAAATATCTCGGCGCCGGCTGGGGCGGCATCAACCTCGAGGACATCAAGGCGCCCGAGTGTTTCATCATCGAGCAGAAGCTGCGCGAGGTGATGGACATCCCGGTGTTCCATGACGACCAGCACGGCACCGCGATCATCTCCGCCGCCGGTCTCATCAACGCGCTGGAAATGACCGGCCGCGACATCAAGAACACCAAGCTGGTGTGCAACGGCGCCGGCGCCGCCGGCATCGCCTGCCTCGAGCTGCTGCGCGCCATCGGCTTTCCGCCAAACAACCTCATTCTCTGCGACACCAAAGGCGTGATCTACAAAGGCCGTACCGACGGCATGAACCAGTGGAAGTCGGCCTACGCGGTCGAGACCAAGGCGCGCACGCTGGAGGACGCGCTGAAAGGCGCCGACGTTTTCTACGGCCTGTCGGCCAAGGGCGCGGTGACCAAGGAGATGGTCAAGTCGATGGCCGACAAGCCGATCATCTTCGCCATGGCCAATCCGGACCCGGAAATCACCGCCGAGGAAGTGGCCGAAGTGCGCGACGACGCCATCATGGCGACGGGCCGCTCCGACTATCCGAACCAGATCAACAACGTGCTCGGCTTCCCCTTCATCTTCCGCGGCGCGCTCGATGTGCGCGCCTCGACCATCAACATGGAAATGAAGATCGCCGCCGCGAAGGCGCTGGCGGCGCTGGCGCGCGAAGACGTGCCGGACGAAGTGGCGGCGACCTATGGCGGCCGGCTCAAATTCGGCCCGGAATACATCATCCCGACGCCGTTCGATCCGCGCCTGATGTCCTACGTGCCGCCGGCGGTGGCCAAGGCGGCGATGGATACCGGCGTCGCGCGCAAGCCGATCGAGGACATGGCGGCCTACAAGGAGCAGCTTTCCGCCCGCCGCGATCCGATCGCCGGCACGCTGCAGCAGGTCTATTCGCGGCTGCGCCGCTCGCCGCAGCGCGTCGTCTTCGCCGAGGGCGAGGAGGAGCAGGTCATCCGCGCCGCCGCCTCCTTCGTCACGCAGGGGCTCGGCACCGCGCTGCTGGTCGGCCGCGAGGACCGCGTCAAGGAAACCGCGAAGGAAGCCGGCATCGAGCTCGGCAACGGCATCGAGATCATCAATGCCGCGCTGTCGAAGCGCAACGGCGTCTATCTCAATTATCTCTACGAGCGGCTGCAGCGCCGCGGCTATCTGCTACGCGACTGCCAGCGCCTGGTGAATACCGACCGCAACCACTTTGCCGCGCTGATGGTGGCGAACGGCGACGCCGACGCCATGGTGGCCGGCGTGACGCGCAACTTCTCGGTGGCGCTGGAAGACGTGCGCCGGGTCATCGACCCCAAGCCCGGCCATCGCGTCATCGGCCTGTCGCTGGTGGTGGCGCGCGGCCGCACCGTGCTGGTCGCCGACACCGCGATCACCGAACTGCCGAGCGGCGAAGACCTCGCCGATATCGCCATCGAGGCCGCCGGCGTCGCCAAGCGGCTCGGCTATGTGCCGCGCGTCGGGATGCTCGCCTTCTCGACCTTCGGCCACCCGGCCGGCGAGCGCTCGGAAAAGGTCATCGAAGCCGTTCGGATCCTCGACCACCGCCGCGTCGATTTCGAATATGAAGGCGACATGGCGGCCGACGTCGCGCTCAATCCTGAACTCGCCACCGCCTACCCGTTCAACCGCCTGTCCGGCCCGGCCAATGTGCTGGTGATGCCGGCGTTCCACTCGGCGTCGATCTCGACCAAGATGCTGCAGGAGCTCGGCGGCGCCACCGTCATCGGTCCGCTGCTGGTCGGCCTCGACCGTTCGGTGCAGCTCGTGCAGCTTGGCGCCAAGGACACCCAGATCGTCAACATGGCGGCGATTGCCGCCTTCAATGTGAGCGGCTAACACTGTCGCAGCCGGGCAAGGATCGCCCGGCCGGGAATCAATTCGAGGAAACGCCATGCCAGACCATGCCCTCAGCGGCGTCATCGCCGCCGTCGCCACTCCGATCACCGAGGACGGTTCGCCCGACCTCGCCCGCGCCACCAAGCTTGCGCGCTATCTGCTCGACAACGGCTGCGACGGGCTCAACGTGCTCGGCACTACCGGCGAAGCGACCTCGTTCTCGCTCGAAGAGCGAAAGCGCGTGATGGACGCCTACAAGTCCGCGGGCCTGCCGCTCGACCGGTTGATGGTCGGCACCGGGGCTGCCGCGGTCGCCGACGCCATCGCGCTGACGCAGCACGCCTCGGCGCTCGGCTTTGCCGGCGCGCTGGTGCTGCCGCCGTTCTATTACAAGGGCGTGCCCGACGACGGGCTGGTCGCCTATATCGAGGCGATCGTGAACGCCACGGCCGCGAAGCCGATCCCGATCTACCTGTATCACTACCCGCAGCAGTCAGGCCTGCACTGGCACGTGCCGCTGGTGCGCCGCCTGCTCGACCGCTTCGGCGCCCGCATCGTGGGACTGAAGGATTCCTCGGGCGACATGAACTATGCCCGCGAGGCCCAAGCGATCGGCAAGCACTTCGCCGTGTTCCCCTCGACCGAGGCCGTGCTGCTCGACGCCCGCGCCGGCGCATTCGCGGGCTGCATCTCGGCGACCGCGAACCTGAACGCCGATCTTTGCCAACTGGCCTGGGCCAAGGGCGACAAGGCCGCGCACGACGCCGCGGTGACGATCCGCAAGCTGTTCGACGGCAAGGCGCTGGTATCGGGCGTGAAGTCGCTGCTCTCGCACATCCACGGCGATCCGGCGCTGGCGCGGGTCAAGCCGCCGCTGGCGGCGTTCCCGTCCGCCGACCGCGCCAGCGTGGTCGCAGGCTACGATCAGGTGCGCGGCAAACGGGTGGCGTGATCCCGAACGGCGGGAATCGGCATTCAAACGGGTTCGTGCGCCTGGGAAGCTAACGATGGCCCCGAGAGACACAACGATCGCCATTGTCGGCGGCGGCATCGGCGGACTTTTTTCCATTAACAAATCTTAACTGGAGGCCGGTTGGTAGGCGCGGCTCAGGTCTGCCGCACGCCACCAGTCGCCGTCAGAGACCGAACGAGATTTAGATGGCCAACACCAAATCCGCCCGCAAGGCGACCCGCAAGATTGCGCGCCGTACGGCGATCAACAAGGCGCGCCGCACCACGCTGCGCAACTCGGTGCGCAAGGTTGAAGAAGCGATCGCCGCCGGCGACCGCGCCGCGGCCGATGCCGCTTTCAAGTCCGCGGAGCCGGCGATCATGCGCGCCGCCCAGCGCGGTACCGTTCACAAGAACACGGCCAGCCGCAAAGTCTCGCGCCTGTCGCACCGCATCGCGAAACTCGGCAAGTAAGTCCGCGGCTTTCGACCGAGATCCGCCGAGCATGCTCGGCGGTTTCCTTCGACGCCAATGATACCGATTGCGAGGCTGCGACAATTGCCACCACCAGGCACACCTCAGGTGTTCGCGTGACTAAAATAATTCAGATGCTAATTTCTCTGACTCCAAGACAATTTCCAAGACAATTCAACAACGCGACGCGCATCGCGATGCGCCCGCGAGCGCGCGCCGTCGCCAAACTGTCACCCGCATGTCAGGCAGTTATGGGCGCCAAGCATTTTCAGCGTCGAAACGCAACGCGACCTTTTCTAATTCAACCGACGCAAGCGATTTCTCGCCGGGGGCTACCTTCAATTTTGCCCAGAAAACTTTTCGCCAACTGAATGACGCTGACCAACGCCAACTGGAGCGCCGAAACGCCGACCAACGGCTTCAAACGTTTGTCGATGAATTTTTCCGTGGCGCCATTGCGCATGTCGGCTGACCATTCGAAATTTACAAACGACTCATCAACGTGTTGCCGTTCCGGCGGTACAAAATTTGCGTTGCATGAAAGTCACGCTCGCGCCGCAGGTCCTTACCAAACGTTAAATCCAAATTGCCCGCCCGATTTCGTTGTGTATCTTGAAACGGCGCACGGACATTCCGCTGTGCGCGATCAGACACAAGGAACAACGCTGCGCTCATTGGCAGATGAGAACGGCTTTCTATTGCCCGAAACGGACAATAGCGATCGCCGAGCGGCAAATCTCCGGGCGCCACCCCGCCGTCAGAGCCGAGCGTAAAGGCGCTGAACAATCGGCATGCGGAAGTTGCGGTTGACGTGACAATGAGCATCGAAACAAATGAAACAAACAGTTCAAACATCGCACTGGAGAGCAGATCAGCTTTGCGTGTGGGTTAATTGAACGTAGTTGAATTCGAACGACAGCCGACTTGCTTTCGATACCGGCGCGCTTCTGAACTGGACTCTGATTTTGAAGTTGGACTAGGTTGGGCCACGCCGGGATCAACGGCGGCTGTAGCCGAGCCGACAGGTGAACCCGGGCGTCAGCCCGTCAATAGGGGGGATATCGAAATGGCGAACACTGGTCCGGAGCACTGTTCACGCGCCCGCATCGCGGTGCTGTTCCAGTCCGGTCCGTGCGACGCCTCTCGCGATATCGCCGCCATCCCCCATGGCAATGCGCCGCCCTTCCGCTAAAGGCGCGCGCCTCCCAAGCTGAAATCCGCCACGCACTGCCGTCCTCAGTTTCGGCAGACCCATTCGTGAAAAGTTGTTGCGTTCCGTACCGGCGCGTCGGCGGCTTGCCCGCTTGGCCGAGCAACTGCTGTCCGTTCAACCAATCAAGACGAACCAAAGAGAACAAGAAAATGCCGAACGATGATCAGGAGAGCTGGCTCAGAGTGAAATCGCGGCTGCGCTCGGAAGTCGGCGACGACGTTTTCTCGAGCTGGTTTGCGCGCATGGACCTGGAAGGCCTCGATGACGGCGGCGTGCGCCTGTCGGTGCCGACCCGTTTTCTCAAGAGCTGGATTCAATCGCACTACGCCGAAAAGGTGCTGACCTGCTGGCAGGCCGAGCGCAACGAAGTCGGCCGCATCGAGCTGATCGTGCGCTCCGCGGTGCTCAAGAGCACCGTGCAGCCCAAGGCCAAGGTGGAACCGGCGGCCATGAACGGTCATGGCGATGGCCGTCACATGAACGGCACGGTCGCCGGCCGGCCCATCCCGGCGGGCGATGCCGCGGTGCACGAAGCGCTCGGCGGCTCGCCGCTCGATGCGCGGCTGACCTTCGACAGCTTCGTTGTCGGCCGTTCCAACACCTTGGCACAGGCCGCCGCCAAGCAGGTCGCCGCCGGCCGCCGCAACGACCCGGTGCTGTTCAATCCGCTCTACATCCATGCCGGCGTCGGCCTGGGCAAAACGCATCTGCTGCAGGCCATCACCTGGGCCGGCAACGCCTCGGGCGAGCGTAAGGTGCTTTACCTCACCGCCGAGAAGTTCATGTACGGCTTCGTCGCGGCGCTGCGAGCGCAGAACGCGCTGGCCTTCAAGGAAGCGCTGCGCGGCATCGGCGTCCTCGTGATCGACGACCTGCAGTTCCTGCAGGGCAAGTCGACGCAGGCCGAGTTCTGCCACACGCTCAACGCGTTGATCGACGCCGGGCGCCAGGTGGTCATCGCCTCCGACCGGCCGCCGTCGGACCTCGAAAGCCTCGATGAGCGCGTGCGCTCGCGCCTCGCCGGCGGTCTCGTCGTCGAGATGGGCGGACTGGGCGAGGAACTGCGGCTGGAAATCCTCAAAGCCCGCGTGCTCGCCGCGCGCGCGCATCACCCGACCTTCGACGTGCCGCTGCCGGTGCTGGCCTATATCGCCAAGACCGTGACCCATAACGGCCGCGACCTGGAAGGCGCGCTCAACCGCCTGCTCGCCCACTCCAAGCTGACCGGCCAATCCGTGACGCTGGAAATGGCCGAGCGCGAGGTCAGGGACCTGATCCGTCCGCAGGAACCCAAGCGCGTCAAGATCGAGGACATCCAGCGCATCGTGGCGCGGCAGTACAATGTCAGCCGCTCCGACCTCTTGTCCTCGCGCCGCACCGCCAATGTCGTGCGCCCGCGCCAGGTGGCGATGTATCTCGCCAAAACCCTGACGCTGCGCTCGCTGCCGGAGATCGGACGGCGCTTCGGCGGCCGTGACCACACGACCGTCCTGCACGCGGTGCGCAAGATCGAGGGCCTGGTCGGCAGCGACATGACGCTGTCGGAGGAGATCGAGATCCTGAAGCGGCAGTTGCAGGAGTAAGCGGCTGCCTCTTCACCTCTCCCATAGGGAGAGGTCGGCCCGCAAAGCGGGCCGGGTGATGGGTTACAGCCTCATACGCAATTGGCCCCCTCACCCTAGCCCTCTCCCCAACGGGGAGAGGGAACAGGCCTGCGTCTTTGGCGCGTGCCTGTGGACGCCCTGGGGATAGGAACGGGGGTTTCGCCCTCCCCTGTCGCCAGCCCTTGCGAAATTGCCCCGCTCTTGCCACCTTTGCCCCCCGGCTTCCGCCGGCTGGCGCCAGTGGGGTGGTTCTTCGGCGCCGAAGCGGGATTTTCCATGAAAGTAACTGTCGAACGCGCCGAACTCCTGAAGTCGCTGAGCCACGTGTACCGCGTGGTCGAACGGCGCAATACCATTCCAATCCTGTCCAACGTGCTGATCCGCGCCGACAAGGGCAAACTCAGCATGAAGGCGACCGACCTCGACCTCGAGGTGACGGATTCGATCGCCGCCGAGGTCGCGCCGGGCGGCGCCACCACCGTGCCGGCGCACATGTTCTACGACATCGTGCGCAAGCTGCCGGACGGCTCGCAGATCGTCATCGAGGGTTCCGGCGACCGCGCCGTGCTGTCGATCCGCGCCGGGCGCTCGCGCTTCACCTTGCAGACCCTGCCAGAGAGCGACTTCCCCGATCTCGCCGCCGGCGAGATGAGCCACTCCTTCAGCCTGCCGGCCGCCGATCTCAAGCGCCTCATCGATAAGACGCAGTTCGCGATCTCGACCGAGGAGACCCGCTACTATCTCAACGGCATCTACCTGCACGCCGCCGGCAAGATGCTGCGCGCTGTCGCCACCGACGGCCACCGCCTGGCGCAGGTCGAATTGCCGCTGCCGGAAGGCGCCGACGGCATGCCGGGCATCATCATCCCACGCAAGACGGTCGCCGAGGTCCAGCGTCTCATTGAAACCGGCGAAGGCGAAATCGCGGTGGAACTGTCCGCCGGCAAGATCCGCTTCTCCATCGGCAATGTCGTGCTCATCTCCAAGCTGATCGACGGCACCTTCCCCGATTACGGGCGCGTCATTCCGGCCAACAACGACAAGAGCCTGGTCGTCGACAAGAAGGATTTCGAGGCCGCGGTCGATCGTGTCTCGACCGTGTCGAGCGAGCGCGGTCGCGCCGTGAAGCTGTCGATCACCGGCGGGCGGCTCGTGCTGTCGGTGACCAACCCGGATTCCGGCAGCGCCACCGAAGAGCTCGAGGTCGATTACGAAGCCGATCCGCTCGATATCGGCTTCAACTCGCGCTATCTGCTCGACATCGCCGCGCAGATCGAAGGCGAGGTCGCGATCTTGAAACTGGCCGACCCGGGTTCGCCGACGCTGATCCAGGACAAGGACGCCAAAGGCGCCCTTTACGTCCTGATGCCGATGCGCGTTTAAAGGCGCGTTCAGACCCGCCCCTTGCCGGAGTAGTTGCATGCAGATCGCCATGATCGGGCTCGGCCGCATGGGCGCCAACCTGTCGCGCCGGCTGATCAAGCACGGCCATCAGGTCGTGGTCAGCGACCACTCGGCCACCGCCGTCGAGGCGCTGGCCAAGGATGGCGGCACCGCGGCCGCGTCTCTGGAGGACGTCGTCAAGAAGCTCACCGCGCCGCGTGCGGTCTGGGTGATGCTGCCGGCGGGCGACGCCACCGAGACGACGATCAATCGCCTCGCCGAACTCCTGTCACCGGGCGACACCATCATCGACGGTGGCAACACCAACTGGCGCGACGATTTGCGCCGCGCCGCGGCGCTGAAAGCGCGCGGCCTGCACCACATCGACATCGGCACCTCGGGCGGCGTCCTCGGCGCGACGTCTGGCTACTGCCTGATGATCGGCGGCGAGAAAGCCGCCGTGGACCGCCTCGCGCCCATCTTCGCCGCGCTGGCGCCCGGCGACGGCAAGATGTCGCCAACATCAACAGCACCGGACGGCTGGCTGCATGTCGGCCCCAACGGCGCCGGGCATTTCGTCAAGATGGTGCACAACGGCATCGAATACGGCCTGATGCAGGCCTATGCCGAAGGCTTCCAGATTCTCGCCGAGGCCAACGACGCCAGCGTGCCGGAGGCCGAGCGCATGGCGCTCGATATCGGCGCCATCGCGGAAGTCTGGCGCCACGGCAGCATCGTCGAATCCAAGCTGCTCGACGTCACCGCCAAGGCCTTGGCCGGTGACACGGCGCTCAATGAGTTTTCCGGCGTGGTGGACGACACCGGCGAAGGCCGCTGGACCATCCAGACCGCCATCGAGCGCGCTATTCCGGTGATGACGTTGTCGGCGGCGCTCTATGCGCGCTTCCGCTCGCGCCGGCAGCCGAACTTCGCCGACAAGGTGATTTCAGCCATGCGCCGCGGTTTCGGCGGCCACGGTGAAGGTAAGGTCGCCGGCAAGTAGCATGACGGATCAGCGCGCCAGCACATGGACCGCCGCCATCATCGTCATGGGCGTCTCCGGCGCCGGCAAGAGCACCATCGGCGCGTTGCTGTCGCAGCGTCTGAACCGGCCGCTGGTCGAAGGCGACAGCCTGCATCCGGCCGCCAACATCGCGAAGATGACGCAAGGCATTCCGCTCAATGACGACGACCGCCGGCCCTGGCTCGAGGCCATCGCCGCACGTATCGACGAGGCGCGGCAGACGCGCAGGCCGGTGATCGTCACCTGTTCGGCGCTCAAGCGCGCCTATCGCGAGATTCTGACCGGCGGCCATGACGATGTCGGCTTCGTCTATCTTCGCGGCACCAAGGACCTGATCGCCAGCCGGCTCAAGGCTCGCACCAACCACTTCATGCCGCCGGGCCTGCTCGACAGCCAGTTCGTCGCGCTGCAGGAGCCGGGCGAGGACGAGCCGACCCTGTCGATTGCGATCGACGCGCCGCCGGACGAAATGGCGGACAGGATAGTACGCCAGTTCGTGCCGTAGCGGGTTGAGTTTACGCGAGCCACGCCCTCGCTTACCCTCTCCCCTTGTGGGAGAGGGTGGCGCGCGGAACGCGCGCCGGGTGAGGGGTCGGTGTCAGCCGGAGTCCACCATCGGCCGGTCAGAGCTCAAGGTCGCGCTTTCGCAAAGCGAATGCGTCGGACACCGACCGACGCCGAGGTAGCTATGTGGCGCCTCCTGCGAAACCGCCGATTGGCGGCCTTCAAATTCAGACGACGGGTGCCATTTCAAAGGTTCATTCTGGACTATGTTTGCTTCGATCCGAAAACCGTTATCGAGATCGACGGCAGTCAGCATGCCGGCTGCGACCGTGATAGACAACGCGATGCCATTCTTGAAACCGAAGGCTTCGCGGTTCTCCGCTACTGGAATAACGATGTACTGCAAAGGCGAACGGCCGTCCTCGAGGACATCCACTCTCATCTCACCGGTCGACGCTGACCCCTCACCCGGCGCGCGTTCGCGCGCCACCCTCTCCCACAAGGGGAGAGGGTAGGATGACCGCCGCTTTTCTCCAACGCCTGTCGCTCACGAACTTCCGCAGCTACCACGCCGCGACGCTCACGCTCGACCGCGCCGGGCCGGTGGTGCTGACCGGACAGAACGGCGCCGGCAAGACCAACTTGATCGAAGCGATCTCGCTGCTGACGCCGGGCCGCGGCCTGCGGCGCGCGACGCTCGACGAATTGAGCTTCAGCGAAGGCAACGGCGCCTGGGCGGTCTCGGCCGAGATCGAAGGCATGCTCGGTCTCGCCACGCTCGGCACCGGTATCGAGCCGCCGGCCGGCGATGACTCGACGAATTCGCGCAAGTGCCGCATCGACCGCGAGCCGGTATCGTCGGCCGCCGCGTTCGCCGACCATGTACGTGTGATCTGGCTGACGCCGTCGATGGACCCGCTGTTCACCGGCCCCGCCGCGGACCGCCGCCGCTATCTTGACCGTTTGGTGCTCGCTGTCGATGCGCAGCATTCCAGTCGCGTCTCGGCGCTGGAGCGGTCGCTGCGCTCACGCAACCGCCTGCTCGAGGATCAGCGCAGCGATCCGCACTGGCTCGACGCCATCGAGCACGAAACCGCGGAGGTGGCGGTCGCGGTATCGGCGGCGCGCTACGAGACCGTCAACCGTCTCTCGGCAGCGCTCGACGCCGCGCGCGACGAAGCGCCGGCTTTCGCCATGCCGCGCATCGCGCTCGAAGGCTGGATGGAAAACCAGTGGCCGGTGAGCACCGCGCGCGAGATCGAAGACCGCTATCGCGACTTGCTGCGCGACAGCCGCGGCCAGGACGCCGCTGCCGGGCGCACGCTCGAGGGCCCACACCGCGCCGATCTCAACGTCGTCCACGCCGGCAAAGGCATCGCTGCGTCGGATGCCTCAACGGGCGAACAGAAGGCGATGCTCATCCGGCTGTCGCTGGCGCACGCGCATCTCATCAAGGACATGACCGGCTACGCGCCGGTGATGCTGCTCGACGAAGTGGTGGCGCATCTTGATCCGGTGCGCCGCGCCGCGCTCTATGACGCGCTGACGTCGATCGGAGCGCAGGTGTGGATGACCGGTGCCGACCCGGCGGCCTTTGCCGACATCGCCGGCCGCGCCCAATGGTTCGACGTTAAACCCGGTGGCGTTACGCAGCGAGCTTAGGAACAGCCCTTTGCGGCGCTAACGTTCCATTCATCGAGATGTTTTGAAGTCTCCGAAAACCGGAACAAAGGCGGCATCCCGGTCTTTACCCTGCAATCTTTGTACATCATTGGAAACGTTACGGATATGTCACCATGTTGCAGGAACTACCGACAGAAAACCGGGCCATGCCGGCCGATCACCTGAAAGACGAGATGCAGCGATCGCTGGATCGGGTCGGCCGCGAACTCGAGAAGCTCGAAATCCTGGCCGCCGCGATGGCCGCGTTCAGTCGGCCGGTTCCCGAATACGACCATAGCTTTCAACACCAGCGTCACTTGACCGCCAGCGCCACGGTGTTGCGCAACAGGCGGTCGCTATAACTCGCCTGTGAGCGCGCGGCGCTGCCGCTCCGAGGCATCGGAGAAGCGCCGCAGGGCATGAGACTCCGTCAGCATGCCGACAACCTGACCGCGCTCCGCGCTGTCCACCACAGGCAGCGCTTCGGCCTCGAACTTCTCGAAGGCCTTGATCGCTTCCTGCGCCGTCATTCGCTGCACCAGCACCTCGCCCTTGTGGCGCAACAGATCGTTGAGCGGCGTCACCGCCGGAACTTCCGCGGAGTGCGCTTCCGCGACCATGACCATTCCGGCATAGCGGCCGTCCTCGTCGATGGCGATCACCTGATTGGTCGAGCCCAGCGGGAAGTTCTGCCGGAACGCCGGCAGCGGCGTTTCCGTCGAGGTGGTGCGCACGTCGGAGCGCATCATCTGCGCCACGGTGAGATCGCGGATCCAGCCGACATCGGCGCCGCCGCGAATGGTCTCGCCGCGCAGATGGAAGCGCCAGGTGGCGAAGGAGTAGCCGAACAGTTCGCGCGTCACCTGCATCGACACGATCACGGCAATCAGCACCGTCGCGGTGAGCCACAAGTCGCCGGTCGTCTCCAGCGCGATAAAGCACATCGTCAGCGGCCCGCCGATCACCGAAGCCGCCATCGCGCTCATGCCGATGACGGCGTAGGCATCTGGATTGACGGCGAGCGACGGCCACACCGTGTTCAGGCCAATGGCGAACAGCTGGCCGCCGAGCGCGCCGAGCAGCAGCGAGGCGAAAAACAGGCCGCCGCGAAAGCCGGTGCCCAGCGAGACGATCGACGCGAAGGCCTTGAACAGCAGCAGGATCGCCAGCGTCGCCACCGGCATCTGGAACAAGGTGGTCAGGTGCAGTGCGCCGTGGCCCGACGACATGACCCGCGGCGTCACCATCGCCAGCAAGCCGACGATGGCGCCGCCCAGCATCGGCCGCAGCCAGGGCTGCACCCGCAGGCGGCCGAGCAAGGTTTCGCAGGCGGCGACACTGCGCATCACCAGAATGCCGAAGCCGGCGGCGAGCAGACCGAAGCCAGCGGCCATGGCCAGGTCGCGGAACGAGATTGCCGTGACCTGCGCGGCCTCGATGCCGAGGTGGTCCTGCGAGAACGCCGCCGCGGTAAAATAGCCGAACAGCGCCGCGACGCCGACCGGCGCCAGGCTGGAAACGGCGTAGCTGCCGATGATCAGTTCGAAGCCGTAGAAGGCCCCGCCGAGCGGCGCGCCGAAGGCGCCGGCGATGGCACCGGCGGCGCCGCAACCGACCAGCAGACGCATGTCGCTGCGGCGCAGGCGGAAGGCCTGGCCGATTTTCGAGGCCAGGCCGCTGGAGAGCTGGGTATAGCCGGCTTCCAGGCCGACCGAGGCGCCGACGCCGCTCGACCACATGGTCTGGGCGGCGACGATCAGGCTGCCGCGCATCGACATGCGGCCGCCATGCAGGGCATTCGCCTCGATCGGGTCGACTTCGGTGCCGCGCCACTTGGAGATCCACCAGGTGCTCAGCCCGAGCGCCAGGCCGCCGAGACAGGGCACCAGAAAGGCCGCCAGCGGCGCGATGGACATGCGGCCAGACAGGCGCTCGCCGGGGTCGAGCCCGAACAGGTGCAAGTGCATGAAGCCCACAACCGAGCCCATGACCGCCACCACCACACCGGCCAAACCGCCGACGACGGCCGCCAGCAGGATGATGCTCGACTCGCGCGCGCGGATGAACGCACGTAGCCGATGAGGAACTTCGAAGCCGTGGAAGGGGCGCATGCGGCAGGCCGAACGAACGCAGCGGGTGGGCTCTGCTTAGAAGGCAGGTTGGATCGCAGCGCAAGCCCGGATTGCAGGCGGATACCAGCAAAACGCGGCGCAAATAGGAAGGCGACAAGGGTCCGATAAAACACTCGGCGGCCCGCGTTTTCACGGCCGTCAGGAGCCGCTGAAACGAGCCATTTTCGGGCTTGAAAATACGGCGATTTTTGCCGCCCTGCCCCTTTAAAAATTGCTTTCAGATCAACATATTAGACCCAATGACTTTGCGCTGTACGCAGGTCATTTTTCGTGTCACACAAACTCAACTTGCTGATTCATTTTCAGCTTCGCTTGAAGGTTCGTCCATGGCTGAACCAGCCCGCGACATTCGTCCCGATTCCTCCGACTACGGCGCCGACTCGATCAAGGTCCTCAAGGGCCTCGATGCCGTGCGCAAGCGCCCGGGCATGTATATCGGCGACACCGATGACGGCTCCGGCCTGCACCACATGGTCTATGAGGCGGTCGACAACGGCATCGACGAAGCGCTCGCTGGCCATGCCACCGAAGTGTCGGTGACGCTCAATCCCGACGGCTCCTGCACGGTGCGCGACAACGGCCGCGGTATCCCGACCGCGATGCACGCCGAAGGCGTCTCGACCGCCGAGGTCGTCATGACCCAGCTCCACGCCGGCGGCAAGTTCGACCAGAATTCGTACAAGGTGTCGGGCGGTCTGCATGGCGTCGGTATTTCGGTCGTCAACGCGCTGTCGACGTGGCTCAAGCTGCGCATCTGGCGCGACGGCAAGGAACACTTCATCGAATTTCATGACGGCGAAACCGTTGCGCCGCTCAAGGTCGTCGGCGACGCCAACGGCCAGAAGGGTACGGAAGTGACCTTCCTGCCCTCGCCTGCGACCTTCACGATGGTCGAGTTCGACTTCGCCACGCTCGAACACCGCTTGCGCGAACTCGCTTTCCTCAATTCCGGCGTCTCGGTGGTGCTGACCGACGCGCGGCACGCCGTCGAAAAACGCGAGGAGATGAAATACGAGGGCGGCGTCGAGGCTTTCGTGCAGTTCCTCGATCGGAACAAGTCGTCGCTCATCCCGAAGCCGGTGATGATCCGCGCCGAGAAGGACGGCATCACCGTCGAATGCGCGATGTGGTGGAACGACGCCTACCACGAGAACGTGCTGTGCTTCACCAACAACATCCCGCAGCGCGACGGCGGCACGCATCTCGCCGGTTTCCGCGGCGCGCTGACGCGCCAGGTGACGCAATATGCCGAGACCATCGGCACCTCGAAAAAGGAAAAGGTCGCGCTCACCGGTGACGACTGCCGCGAAGGCTTGACCGCGGTGCTGTCGGTGAAGGTGCCGGATCCTAAGTTCTCGTCGCAGACCAAGGACAAGTTGGTCTCGTCCGAAGTGCGGCCGGTGGTCGAGAACGTCGTCAATCAGGCACTGCAGGACTGGTTCGAGATCCATCCGCAGGAAGCCAAGATCATCGTCGGCAAGGTCGTGGAAGCCGCCGCCGCGCGCGAAGCCGCGCGCAAGGCGCGCGACCTGACGCGCCGCAAGGGCGCGCTCGACATTTCCTCGCTGCCGGGCAAGCTCGCCGACTGCCAGGAACGCGACCCGGCCAAGTCCGAACTGTTCATCGTCGAGGGTGACTCGGCCGGCGGCTCCGCCAAGCAGGGCCGCAACCGCGAATTTCAGGCCGTGCTGCCGCTCCGCGGCAAAATCCTCAATGTCGAGCGCGCGCGCTTCGACAAGATGCTGTCGAGCCAGGAAATCGGCACGCTGATCACGGCGCTCGGCACCGGCATCGGCCGCGACGAGTTCAATCCGGACAAGCTGCGCTACCACAAGATCGTCATCATGACGGACGCCGATGTCGACGGCGCCCATATCCGCACGCTGCTGCTGACGTTCTTCTTCCGGCAAATGCCGGAGCTGATCGAACGCGGCCACATCTACATCGCGCAGCCGCCGCTTTATAAGGTCAACCGCGCCAAATCCGAACAGTACCTCAAGGACGAGCGCGCGCTCGAGGATTACCTGATCGGCACCGGCGTCGAGGAAGCCGTGCTCAAGCTCGCCAGCGGCGAGGAGCGCGCCGGCGAGGACCTGCGCAAGCTGGTCGAGGAAGCCCGCATCATCCGCAACCTCTTGGGCGGGCTGCACTCGCGCTATAACCGTCAGGTCGTCGAACAGGCCGCCATTCTCGGCGTGCTCAACCCGGACATCTTCGGCAACGCGGAGACGGCAAAGGCCGCGGCGCCGTTCATCGCCAAACGCCTCAACGTGCTGGCGGAAGAGACCGAGCGCGGCTGGGAAGGCGAATTTTCCGAGCAGGACGGCTTCGTGTTCAGCCGTACGGTGCGCGGCGTGAAGTCGGTCGCTATCATCGATCATGCCCTGCTCGGCTCGGCCGACGCGCGCAAGCTCGACGAGCACGCGGTTTCGCTGCAAAAGGTCTACGAGAAGCCCGGCACCTTGCGCCGCAAGGACGAGAGCTGGCCGATCTACGGACCGGTCGGTCTGTTCGAGGCGATCACCGGCGCCGGCCGCAAGGGCGTGTCGATGCAGCGCTACAAGGGTCTCGGCGAGATGAACCCGGAGCAGCTCTGGGAGACGACGCTCGACGTCAATGCCCGCTCGCTCCTGCAGGTGCGCATCAAGGAAGTCGACGAGGCCAACGTGCTGTTCGACCAGTTGATGGGCGACGTCGTCGAGCCGCGCCGCCAGTTCATCCAGGACAATGCGCTGTCGGCCAGCGTGGACGTTTAGCCGTTACACACCCTCCTCGTCCCGCGCGGCCAGCGCGGCACGGGCGCTTTTGAAGCCCAGCAGCAGCACGATGCCGGCGAGCACGCTGGTGACGGCAAAGATGCCGATCACCGTGATGCTGCCGCTGGTCTTGCCCATGCTGATGCCCGACGAGATCAACGCGCCGATGCCGAGCTGGATGAAGCCGAGCAGCGCCGCGGCGCTGCCGGCGTTGCGCCCGAACGGCGACAGCGCCACCGCCGCACCGTTCGGATTGATGATGCCGAGGCAGCTCAGACAGATGAAGAACAGCGCGATGGTGCCGTAAAGCCCGATCCAGCCGCCCCAGATGCCGAAAGCAAAACTCACGCTGGCGACCGCCTGCAACGCCAGCATGGCGGCGAACAGGCTGCGGCTGGAGAACGCGCGCAGCAGCAGGATGTTGACCTGGCTGGCGCCGATCAGGCCGGCCGCGAGCAGCGCAAACACCGTGCTGTAGGCGCCGGGGCTGAGATGGAAGTTGTCCATGAAGACGATGGGCGAGCCGGCGACATAGGCGAACAGGCCCGAGAACGACAGCGCGCCGGCGAGCGCATAAGTGGCGAAGGCCGGATGGCGGAAGATGACGGCATATTCGCGCAGGATCGGTCCCATGCGCAGCGAGATGCCGCGATCGGCCTTGTGACCCTCCGGCAGCAGCAGCCAGACCAGCGCCAGGATGAGGCCGACCACGACGAACAACGTCACAAACACCGCGCGCCAGCCCCACAGGCTGACGACGAAGCCGCCGACGCTCGGCGCGGCCAGCGGCGACACGGCGATGAACAGAAACAGCAGCGAGCGGATGCGGGCGCTTTGTCGTGGCGGAAAGAAATCGCGCACCATCGCCAGCGATGCCACCTGCGCGGCGCAGCCGCCGATGCCCTGCAGGAACCGCATCGCCACCAGCATGTCGATGCTGGTGGAAGCGGCGCAGCCGAGGCTGGCGACAAGGAACAGCAGCAGGCCGGCGATCAGCGGCGGCTTGCGGCCGAACCGGTCGAGCAGCGGCCCGTAGAACAACTGGCCGCCGGCCATGCCGATGAAATAGGCCGACAATGTCAGGGACACCGCGCTGGTCGGCACGCCGAAGTCGCTGGCGACCTTTGGAAAGGCCGTCAGGTACATGTCGATATTGAAGGGGCTGACGACGCTGAGACTGCCGAGCAGACAGAGAATGAACAGCGGCGAGCGTTGCGGCGTGGAATCGGGAACCATCGGCGCAGCTCTAGCCGATAAATCCAGCCGCTGCGATCAAGCTTTGGTCATGGCCGCCCCGACAAAAATAAAAGCCCGGAGCGGCGCGCCGCTCCGGACCCGTCGTTCAGGCGCAGACCTGCCGATCAATAGCAGACGCGCGAGCGCGCCCAGACCCAGCCGCCATAGCCGTCGGCGACGCGAATGCGGCGCACGGTGCAGTTCTCGCCGTAGCCGTAGCCGACACGCGAGACGCCGTAGCCGCCGTAATAGCCCTCGTCCTCATAGCGATACGGCCGGCTGTACTGATACGGACTGCGATAAGGCTCGCCGTAATAGACGGGGCGACGCGGCGGCGCGTAATAGCTCGAGCGATAACGAGGCGCATCATAGCCTTCGTGATGGACCGGGTTGACGCGGATGTAGCTCACCTTGCGCACATATCTGACGACCTTGCGATAGCAGCAGTTCGACGACGTCGAGACCGCTCCGCGGCCGACGTAACCGCCGTCGTAGTACTCGCCCGCCGCGACATTCGTCGGGGTCAGAAGAGATGCAAATCCAAAGAGCAGGAGAGCGGGCAACGCCAAGAGAAGCCGATGCATGATCAGTCCTCCAATACAGACAAGCCAGCCGGACAAAGGCCGGTTGTTTATAAATTTAGCAAAATATTAACCATTGTGGCGACGGTAATGTGCAGCCACTAAGTTATTGAAAATAAAAGATTTGCCCAACGGCCGGCGGTATTTCCACCGGCTCAGGAAGACAGTTTGGCGCCGATCGCCAGACCGATAACGATGGCCCCGACGAACAGCACCATGAAGATGCCGAACAGCCATTTGGCGATGGTGGCCGACGCTTCCTCGACGCCGGTGAAGCCGAAGATGCCGGCGACGATGGCGATCAGCAGAAAGACAAAAGCCCATTTCAACATGGCGACACCCCGTTCCGCTCGCTGCCGCAATAACGGAACAGAGCCTGCCAAGTTCCATCGCCTCAGTCGAGCGCCGGCTTGAACGGCCGCGCGCCGCGGGTGCGCGGATCGCGCACGGTCCAGCGGCCGGCCTCGACGCGGGCGAGAAAGTCGCCGACCACGGCATTGAACAGATCCGGCTCTTCCAGATTCACGACGTGGCCGGTCCTCGGCATCATTACCAAGCCGGACGCCGGCAGCGTGTCCTTGAGAAACAGGCTCGGCTCGACGCAACGATCGTCCTCGTCGCCGACGACGATCAGCGCCGGCGTTTGCAGCTTGCGGATATCCGCCTCGAAGTCATAGATCGACGGCCGCCCGCCCTGGAAGCCGCGCGACGTGTTGGCCGAGCCTTTGGCGTCATGCGCGGCAAGCCGCGCCACGAATTCGGCATAGCCGCGCGGATCCTTCACTTCGAAGGTGACGCGCGCCGCGCTCTTGCCGTAACTCGCGGCCACCGCCGCCGAGCCCTTGGTCGCAAACTCGTCGCCGAGCGCGCGCGAGAAGGCCTGGAATTCCGTGGTGTACCAGCGCTCGGAGCCCGAGCCGGTGCCGGCCAGCACCATCGAGCGCACCCGCGAGGGATGATTGAGCGCAACTTGCAGCGACGTATACCCGCCCATCGACAGCCCGATGAGGTGCGCCTTGTCGATGCCGAGCGCATCGAGCACGGCGACGCAGTCGCGCATCACATGTTTGTAGCTGTAGTTGTCCTCGCCGTCCGGCACGTCGGACGGCTTATAGCCGCGCGCCGAATAAGCGATGCAGCGATGCCGTTTGCCGAACTCCCGCATCTGCGGCTCCCAGCCGCTGTGATCCGAGGCGAATTCGTGCACGAAGACGATCGGCGTGCCCTTCCCGGTTTCCTCGTAATAGAGCTTGACGTTGTCGGGGGTCGTGATGAAGGGCATTGCCAGTTCCTTTTACTCTTCCGCTTGTAGCCCGGGTGAAGCGAAGCGCAACCCGGGATGACTGGGACCCGTCCCGGCTTACGCTGCGGTTCAGCCGGGCTGCAGGATTCACTCTCAAAACAAATCCAGATATTCTTTCTGCTCCCACGGCGTCACCGCCATCGGGTCCCGATCCTGCGCCGGCTCTTCCTTTTCGAAGCGCTCTCGCTCGGCATCCTTGATGTGGGCGTAATAGTCGATGAAGCCAGCGCCGAAGGTCGTGCGGAAGGTGTCATCGGCGCGCAACGCCGTCACCGCCTCGCCAAGCGACTTCGGCAGCAGATCCGCCGCCGTCTCGTAAGGCGTGTCGGCGGAGGCGCCGGGATCGCGCTTTTGCGCGATGCCATCGAGACCGGAATAGATCTGCGACGCCATGTAGAGATACGGGTTGGCGGCCGGCTCGCCGACGCGGTTTTCCAGATGCGTCGATGACGCGCCGGCTTCGCCAAGCAGCCGCATCATCACGCCGCGATTGTCGCGCGCCCAGATGGCGCGATCCGGCGCCAGCGAATAGGGCCGGTAGCGCTTGTAGCCATTGATGGTCGGCGTCGTGAAGGCAGCGGCGGCACGCGCATGCGCCAGCACACCGCCGAGGTAATGGCGGCCGAGCGTGGACAGACCACTCGGATCGGTAAAGGCGTTGCGCTTCGTTTTGCGCTCGATCAGCGACTGGTGCAGGTGCCAGCCGCTCGACATCACATGCGGCAAACCGGGCCGGCACATGAAACTGACGAGATAACCGTGGCGCCGCGCGATCTGTTTGGCTGCCGCACGGAACAGGATCATGGTGTCGGCGGCTTCAAGCCCGGTCTGCGGGCGGAAGGTGAATTCGATCTGGCTGGGGCCGAGCTCCAGTTCGACCGAGCGTAGCGGCAGGCCGAGCGCTTCGACGCCCTTGCGCAAAATCTCGACCGCCGGATCGACCATGTCGAAACGCGTTTCGGTGAGATACTGATAGCCCTGCGTCAGCAGGCTGACCTCCGGCGCCTGCGGCGGCCAGGTCGCTGATTCCGGCGTCAGCTTCGCGTCCTCGAGCTTGAACAGATGGAATTCGACCTCGAGCCCGGCGAGGAAATCGTAACCGGCCTTGGCCAGCGCGCCGAGCGCGTCGCGATAGATCGCGCGCGTGGAGAACGGCACCGGCTTGCCATTGGTGAAATAGATGTCGCACAGCAGCCAGCCGGTCTTGTTCGCCCAGGGCAGGATGCGGAAGGTCGTCGGGTCGGCGATCATGGCGAAGTCGGCGCCGCCCTGCATCTCGGCCATGCCGAAGCCGCCGCCGGCGCTGAATACGGGAAACACGCTCTTGTGCGACGTGTCCTTGGCGAGCAGCGTCGAGGTCATGTTGACGCCGTTCCGCAGCGCGCTCGCCACTTCCGAGGCGAGCAAGGTCTTGCCGCGCAACACGCCGTGCTGATCGGCGAAGGAGAAGCGCACGACCTCGAGCTTGTTGGCCTTGATGGCGCGCTCGACCTCGGCCGCGGCATTCTCCTGCGCAGCGGACCACAGGCCGTGACGGGCGACGAACGAGCCGGAGGATTTGGCGGACTTACGCGGCGGCATCAAACACCGTCATGCCCGGCCTTGTGCCGGGCATCCACGTCTTTGGGCGCTGCAATGCTACGAAGGCGTGGATGGCCGGGACAAGCCCGGCCATGACGAATGTGGGACTTGAGCACAAAACTACTGCCCCGCCTTCCAGCTCATCGCATGGCGGCGGTCGGTTTCGGAACGCTGGTAGTAACCCTTCCAGTCGTCGGCCGGGCCAATGCCGTCGATCGCCAGCGGGCCGGTGATGCCAGCCGCTTCCTTCTCATCGACGACGAGAATCGGCCGCTCGCCCTTGCCGGATTTCTCCAGCGACTGCCGCAGCAGCTTCCGATAGGCGATGATCGCCTTGTCCGAGGTGCCGAGATGCTCCTGCGTGCGGTCCTGGATCGCGCCCATCGACTCGCAGGCCCACTGGTCGTGGACGTTGATGTCGGCGCCCATGCCCGTATAGGTGTCGTGTTCCTGCTCGTGCGGATCGAAGCCGTAGTCGTTGCTCTTGTTGCGGTTCGGGATGTAGTCCGGCAACTGATAGAGCTCGAGGCGCTGGTTGCGCATCGTGTCCTTGTCCACCGGCTTATCGAACGAGGTGAAGATCGCGTACCAGTAGTGCTTGTTGTCGTCGATCGGCACATGCCACTGCGAGATCGTCATCTCGCGGCTCATCGGGATCATGAAGGCGTTGGGGAAGACCAGGTTGGTGACGCGCACATGGGTCGAGGCGTCGCTGATCTGCCGCAAGGTCACGATGCGGAAGCCGTAATCGGTCTCGTCCACCTCGATGCGCGGCCGCGTCACCTCGCGCATGATCTGCGTCATCGGCATGTCCGCGTCCTTGGTGTTGTCGCGAAACATCTTGCCGTAAGCCTTGGTCGGGTCCTCGTCCTGGAAGAAGCGGTGCAGGAACGAGGTATGCACCGGATCGATGCCGACTTCGAGCGACTGCAGCCAGTTGCAGTCGATCATGCCCTTGAACGCGAAGGTGTGCGTATCCGGTGCGACGAAGCAGTCGAAATGCGGAAAGGCCGGCGGCTCGCCGCCGCCCAGATAGGCGAACAGGATGCCGCTCTTCTCGACGACCGGATATGCCTTCTGCCTGATGTTGGCGCAGAGGTTGCTGTCGTCCGGCTCGGCCGGCGTCTGCAGACATTTGCCGTTGATGTCGAACAGCCAGCCGTGGAACGCGCAGCGCAAGCCGCCATCCTCGAGACGGCCGAAGGCGAGATCGGTGCCGCGATGCGGACAATGACGGCCGACGAGGCCGTAACGGCCCTTGTCGTCCTTGAACATCACGAGGTCCTCGCCGAACAGCCGCACCGGCTTGATCGGCCGGTTGCCCTTGAGTTCGTCCACCAGCGCCGCCGGCTGCCAGTACTGCCGCATCAGCCGGCCGGCCGGTGTGCCCGGTCCGGTGCGGGTGATGAGATCGTTCTGTTCGGCGCTCAGCATGGCGATTTCCCCTTACGCTCTTGTCGCGCGATCCGGGCTTGGCGACCGGGCTCGCGCTTGGCATGGGGGCTATTCGACCACAGGCGTGCGAAAATGCAAAAGGCCGGCGCGACGGCCGGCCTTCGTCAACTCGGATGCGGTATCGGTCAGCCGAGGTTACGCGCGCTCAGGCCGTGATCGAGACGGCGCCGCCAGGCGCTCTGACGCAGGCCCTGGAAACGGCTCGCCGCGGTCTTGGCCTCGGCGCGGCTCGCGGTAGCGTAGGTGCGGTATTCGAGATCGTTGACGGCCGAGACCAGCGGCTGCTTGCCGAACAGACGCGCCAGCGGGCTGGCGCCGCCGTTCACCTTGAGTTCGGAGATCGCATTGGCGACGTTGCGGGCGGAACCGAAGGCAACGACCTGACCGGTCATCGTGTGGCGCACTTCATAGACGCCAGGGCCGATGGGCGCCTCGACGACGCCGCCGCTGTGCGCATCGGGGAAGCGCTTCCACGAACTCCAAGTCTGAACCATAGCGAGAAATCCTTACGCGCCACCGGCTGGCGACCCACGCGAGAACTTGTCACCTAAGCATTAGTTCCCTTAGGTCAAGCCAAGCTCTTGATAAATATCATTTCCAATAAATTTTAGCCGGAACGCACGATGTTGCTGTGATGCCGGTCACATCGCCGGCAGCCGCGGAGGCCGGTTGCGATACCGCTAATGGCCGGGCAGCACAAGGATTTTTGGCTTCACCGGCAACGTGGCCTTGGACAACACTGTGGACGGCACGTCGAGCGTCTCGATGTCCCATTCCTGCTTCATGCGCTCGAGAAAGCGCTCGAGCGAATAGCGGTTGAAGTAGTGCATCGGGATCAGGAGCGGCGCCTTCAGCGCGTGCAGCACTTCGATCATGCCGTCGAGATCGAGCGTGTAGCTGCCATCGACCGGCACCATCACCACATCGACGCGTCCCATCTCGTCGAGCTGCGCCTGCGTCAGCGTGCCGTGCAGATGGCCGAGATGCGCCATGCACAGGCCGGCGACCTCGAAGATGAAGATCGAATTGCCGTGGCGCTCGATCGAGCCGCCCCAGGTGCGGATGTTGGTCGGCACGTTGCGCACGCGCACGTCCTTGTAGGTGAGATCGATGCGCGCCGGCTTCTCGTCCTCGGCCCAGCCGCGCAGCACATGCGTGATGCCGGGATCGGGACGGTTGGTGTAGTGCGTCGAATGCGCGTGATTCATCGTGACGATGTCGGGCGTGACGGAAGGCCGGACATAGTCGTTGTAGTCGGTGGCGATGCGCACGAGCTGCGGGCTCTCCAGCAGAAAAGTCGCGTGGCCGATGAACGTGAGCCGTACCTGATCGGCGTTGAGCGCGGCGAGCCGCAGCGATGCACGCTGGAACAGCGGTGAGCGTGTCGCGATCAGGCCGGGACAGCCAACGCGCATTTCCGGCTTGGCGTCGGGCTGCGCAGGAGCGGCACCCTGCGCCGCCGCCGGATGCAGCGGCAGCACGCCCAGGCTCAAGGCGAGCCCCGCGATCCGCAGCGCTATTCTCACGATCGGGCCGACCATGTCTCACCCCGCGCTTATCCGGCGGGTCAAATCTGACATGGATCGAAAAGCCGGGCTACGGGCCTCACGCCAAAATGAAAGCGGCGCCGCAATGGGCGCCGCTCGCGGAGGTCTCTGCCCACCGGGACGTTATTCGAAGTAGCGTCGGTCGCGCATCGAGACGATGATGCCCTTCGGCGTCTTGACTACCCAGCGGCCGTCGAGACGGCGGATGGATTCAACCGGGCCGAGCCCCGGCAACGGCGCGCCGGGCACGATCTGATAGATGTCGCCGAATTGGCCCTCGACGTAGACATAGCCGTTCGAGGCGCCGCGGATCGACCAGTTCCGGACGATCGTCGGGCGCGGCTGTTGCTGAACCGAGGCCGGAACGGCCGGCGGCGTGACGTTGGCGGTGGCGACGCGCGACGGCGCCGGGCGCGGTGTCGGTACGTCGGCATGCACGGCCGCCGGTTGAGCGGCTGCGGCGGCGGTCGTCGTCTGCGGCGCGGAAATCGAGCCGGTGACTTCGGCCGCTTCCTTCTTCAACCGCTCGGTCTGCTCGTGCAGCTTCTTCTCGAGGCTCGCCGTCTGTACCTGCGCGCGCTTGTTGGCGGCGTCGAGATTGGCCCTCAGCGTCGTCACTTCCTTGCCGAGCTTGGCCACGGATTGCTGCATGGCCTTGTTCTCTTCCTGCGCCGCGGCGTCGACCTGCGGCTTGGGAGCGAAACCGCCGGTCGCGTAAGCGCCGACGATGGCGCCGACCGCAGTGGCGATGGCCACCGATGCAGCCAGCCGCATCGTGCGCCAGTGCCGTCGCTTCACCGCGAAGCGGCGCGGCTTGTCCTCGACATTGAGCGGCTCGAACGGCGGCTCGTCGGTGAAGTCCGGTTTCGCCATCGGCACCAGCGCGTGCAATGTCGCGCGCTGAGTGGCGTCATTGGCGGCCTCGACTTCGGGCTCGGCCTTGGGCGTTACCGCTTCTTCCTCGATCGCCACCGGTTCGGAGATGGCCGGCGAGACCGACGGCGACTCGACCTCGGGCAATTCGCTTTTCGCAGCCGTGGGGCCGGCAGCGCTTTCCGGCGTCACGTCCGAAGGCGCCGGCGGCGTCGCGCCGTGATCGTCAGCTTTCGGGGCGAATTTCGGGTCGGAATCGTCGCGGTCGGCCATGGCCCTGCTCCGGGAATATGTTCACCAATCGGTAACCACGTTCGGTTACCAATTGGTTACTGGAGCTTGAGGGAGCCGCCGATCGGCTCGGCCAGCGGCCTACAGCGCGAGCCCTTGCTCGGCCGCCAGCGCCTTCAGCGATACCGCCGGACGCGCGCCGATGTGCTGGATCACCTCGGCCGCGGCGAGACCGCCGAGCCGGGCCGCCGTCTTGTGATCCTTGCCGCGGGCCAGGCCGACCAGGAAACCGGCGGCGAACAGGTCACCGGCCCCGGTGACATCCGCCACCTGCTGAACCGGCGCCGCCGCCACCGCCTCGATGCGGTCCGGCGTCACCACCACGCAGCCCTTCTCGCTGCGGGTCACGACGGCAAGCTTGGCTTCCTTCTGCAGCGCCAAGCTGGCGACCGCGAAGTCGGAGGTCTCGTACAGGCTGTGCAGTTCGTGCTCGTTGGCGAAGACGATATCGACGGTGCCCTTGCGGATGAGCTCGAGAAATTCGCCGCGATAGCGATCGACGCAGAAAGAATCCGACAAGGTGAGCGCGACGCGGCGCCCGTTCTTGTGCGCGATGTCGGCGGCCTTGACGAAGGCTTCCTTGGCCTGCGGCGGATCCCACAGATAGCCTTCGAGATAGACGAATTCGGCGGCGGCGATCTGCGCCTCGTCGATGTCGCTCGGCTTCAGGTCCTGCGCGGCGCCAAGAAAGGTGTTCATGGTGCGCTCGCCGTCCGGCGTCACCATGATGTAGCAGCGCGCGGTGGACGGACCGTCATTGGCGGGCTTGGTGTCGAAAGCGACGCGGATCGAACGGATATCGTGGGCGAAGGCCTTGCCGAGCTCGTCGTCCTTGACCTTGCCGACAAAGGCGGCGCGCGCGCCGAAGCTCGCCACGCCGGCAATGGTGTTGGCGGCCGAGCCGCCCGAGGATTCCGTCGCCGGGCCCATGGCGTCGTAGATCGCCTGGGCGCGCGCCTCGTCGATCAGCATCATGCCTCCCTTCTGCATGCCCTGGGCGACCAGGAAGTCGTCGTCGGCGCGAGCGATGACGTCGACGATGGCGTTGCCGATGCCGAGCACGTCGTAGCGGGAAGCAGTCATGCGATACCTCGTTTGATCAATTCGCGCGCACTATAGCGGCGCGGCACTTTGGAGCAATGCGCGGGCCGACGGTGGGCCGCACTTCGGGATTGGTGGGCGCCGGACGAACGTCAGTGCGGCGGCGGCAGCCGGTTCAGCACTTCCAGGCTCCACCAGAGGAAATAGCCGCCGATCAGGATGCCGAGAGCCACCTTGATCAGCTGGATGATCAGTTCGTCTTTGGTCATTGGATGCCCTGCCGCTCGCACAAGCCCCGCCTATACCCTAACGGACGAAGGCGGTACCCCTAATCTGATAAAGGCCGCGTCGAAACCGGCAAAAGGCCGCTGGGGTTGCGCCAAAAACGCCATTATGCAATGTGGCCCGCCACAATCCGCCCGGAGTGAGGTTCATGTCGTTCAAGCAACTGGTGTTTTCCGGCGTGCAGCCGACCGGCAACCTGCACCTCGGCAACTACCTCGGCGCCATCACGAAATTCGTGGCGCTGCAGGAGACTCACGACTGCATTTATTGCGTCGTCGACATGCACGCGATCACGGTCTGGCAGGATCCGGCCGAACTGACCCGAAACACGCGCGAAGTGACCGCGGCCTTCATCGCCGCCGGCATCGACCCGAAGAAGCACATCGTCTTCAACCAGAGCCAGGTGACCGCCCATGCCGAGTTGGCCTGGGTGTTCAACTGCGTCGCCCGCATCGGCTGGCTCAACCGCATGACCCAGTTCAAGGAGAAGGCCGGCAAGGACCGCGAGAACGCCTCGGTCGGCCTCTATGTCTATCCGAGCCTGATGGCCGCCGACATTCTCGCCTATCGCGCCACGCATGTTCCGGTCGGCGAAGACCAGAAGCAGCATCTCGAACTGTCGCGCGACATCGCGCAGAAGTTCAACAACGACTTCGGCGACGCGATCCGCGCCCACGGCTTCGGCGACGCCTTCTTCCCGCTGCCGGAGCCAATTATCCAGGGCCCGGCGACGCGCGTCATGAGCCTGCGCGACGGCTCGAAGAAGATGTCGAAGTCCGAGCCGTCGGATTACTCGCGCATCAACCTGACCGACGACGCCGACGCCATCGCGCAGAAGATCCGCAAGGCCAAGACCGATCCGGAGCCGCTGCCGAGCGATTTGAAGGGCCTCGAGCCGCGCCCCGAAGCCGACAACCTTGTCGGCATCTTCGCCGCGCTCGACAACAAGACCAAGGCCGACGTGCTGCGCGATTTCGGCGGCGCGCAGTTCTCCGGCTTCAAGTCGGCGCTGGTCGATCTCGCGGTCGCCAAACTCGGGCCGATCGGCGCCGAGATGAAGAAGCTGGTGCAGGATCACGCCTACATCGACTCCGTCCTGGCCGACGGCGCGCAACGCGCGGCGGCCATTGCCGAGCCGAACATGAATGCCGTGAAGGACATCGTCGGCTTCGTGCGACGGAAATAACGCCGGCCCATACGATCCGGCCGCTTTGCTGCGCAAAATGCAGGCAAAGTGCACGACAACGCAGGCTTGTCGTGCACCGCCGCGGCATGCCACCATCCCCGACCTGTGCGTGCGTCATTCCAGCGACTGTTCATCTGCCGACATCCCGGCATAAGGAGCCCCGATGCCGAAGAAGCGCCGCAGTAACGAGGCCGGTCACAAGCGCAAATACCTCGTCATCATCGACGATTCCGAAGAATGCGACCGCGCCGTATTCTGGGCGGCGACGCGCGCCGCGCGCACCAAGTCGCACATCGTCATGCTGCGCGTGATCGACACCAGCGAGCGCAGCCAGCAATGGCTCGGCGTCGCCGACATCATGAAGGCCGAGGCGATGGAGGCGGCCAATGCCGCGCTCGACAAATACGCCGCGCGCGCCAAGAAGATCACCCATGCCGCGCCGGACCGCGTCATTCGCGAGGGCGCGATCGCCGACGAGATCCTCAAGCTGATCGAGGAGGACGACGACATCGGCATCCTCGTGCTCGCCGCTGCGACCGGCAAGGAAGGCCCCGGCCCGCTGATTTCCAATCTGTCGAAAACCGCCGGCAGCTTCCCCATTCCCGTCGCCATCGTGCCCGGCTCGCTGAACGACGATGAACTGGAGGCGATGGCGTAATTCTTTTCCGCTCGTCCCCGCGCATAGCCGTTCGCAGAACGGCGCTCTTCCAGAACGCCTATGAGCGGGGATCCAGAGGCCAAAATGACAGACATGCCTTTGTGGTCTCTGGATTCCCGCTTACGCGGGAATGAGCGGAGTTTGTTGCTGCTTTCCTAGATCATCCCAATGTCGCGCGCCGTCCGTCTGCTCGATCTGGTGCAGTTGCTGCGCCGCCGCCGCCATCCGGTGCGCGGCGAGGATCTGGCGCGCGAACTGGCGATCAGCCTGCGCACGCTCTATCGCGACATCGCGAGCCTGCAAGCGCAGGGCGCGCCGATCGATGGCGAGCCCGGCATCGGCTATGTGCTGCGGCCAGGCTTCACGCTGCCGCCCTTGATGTTCAGCGAGGACGAAGTCGAAGCGCTGATGCTCGGCTCGCACTGGGTGGCGGAGAACGGCGATCCGCGGCTGGCGCAGGCGGCGATGGACGTCATCGCCAAGGTGGCCGCGGTATTGCCGCCCGACCGGCGCGGGCAATTCGAGACGCCAAGCCTGCTGGTCGTGACGCGCAGCAAGGAGCAGTTGAACCTGATGGCGCCGATCCGCGACGCCATCCGCCGCGAGCGCAAGCTCGCCATCGACTATCGCGACGCCGGCAGCACGGCCACGCAGCGCACGATCTGGCCGTTCGCGGTCGGCTTCTTCGAGGAAGCGCGTATCGTCGTCGGCTGGTGCGAACTGCGTCAGGACTACCGACACTTCCGCATCGACCGCATCACCGGCCTCACGGAGACCGAGGCGCGTTATCCCAAGCGCCGTGTCGTGATGCTCAAGGACTGGCAAAAGCTGATGGGCATCGCGGGGCGGTAGGCGCGGACGTCGCCTCGCACTTTTACTCCGCTCACCCCCGCGAAGCGCGGGTCCAGTTCTTAGTTTTGTGATGTGCGGCTTCAGGCTGGATGCCCGCATCCGCGAGCATGAGCGGAGTGTGAGGCTGCTGACAAAAACTGACAGCGGTCCGGCTCTAGGTTCTCCCCACTCAAAGGAGAACCGCCATGCTGCCTTTCGGACTCGTCGTGCTCTACGTCAACGACATCGCCGCCAGCACCCATTTCTATCGCGGCCTGCTCGGTGCCGAGCCGGTCGAATCGTCGGCGAATTTCGCCATGTTCCCGATGCCGCCGGTCATGCTCGGTCTGTGGAAGCGGGACGAGGTCAAGCCGGCGCCCGCCGGCGCGCCGGGCGCCCTTGAACTGGATTTCACCATGGACAGCACCAAGGCCGTGCTCGACTACCACAGCGAATGGGTCAAACGCGGCCTGAAGATCGCCCAGGAACCGGTGGAAATGGATTTCGGCCATACCTTCGTGGCCCTCGACCCGGACGGCCACCGCCTGCGCGTACTGGCCCCGAACCCGTCCTGAGGGACATTCCGTCCGGTTGACCCGTTCCGCCAAAACTCCCATGTATGAGGGGTCCGCCGGGCCTTGAACCCGGGCGGGCATAGCGTTTTCGAGTGAGGTCAACGTATCTCGCGAAGAAAACGCGTCCCAAAAAAGGGCAGTTTTGAGCCATGTTCATCCAGACCGAGACAACGCCCAATCCGGCAACGCTGAAATTCCTGCCCGGCAAGCCGGTACTCGACGCCGGCACGCTCGACATGCCGACCCGCGAAGCCGCGACGCAATCGCCCCTCGCCGCGAAATTGTTCGACATTCCCAATGTCGGCGGCGTGTTCTTCGGCGCCGATTTCATCTCGGTGACCAAGAGCGACGGCGACTGGCAGCAGATGAAGCCGGCGATCCTCGGCGCCATCATGGAACACTACATGTCCGGCGCGCCGATCGTGAACAACGCCGCCGAAGCGAGCGCCGGCGACGACGAGTTCTTCGATGCCGCCGATACCGAGACGGTCGCCACCATCAAGGACCTGATCGAGACGCGCGTGCGCCCGGCGGTGGCCGGCGATGGCGGTGACATCACCTTCCGCGGCTTCAAGGAAGGCGTGGTCTTCCTTCAGATGAAGGGCGCCTGCTCGGGCTGCCCGTCCTCGACCGCGACCTTGCAGCACGGCATCCAGAACCTGCTGCGTCACTTCGTGCCCGAGGTGACCGAGGTACGGCCGATCTAGGTTCGGCCAGAAGCGCACTTTCCTTCCCTCTCCCCTTGTGGGAGAGGGTGCCCGAGCGAAGCGAGGGCGGGTGAGGGGGATGTGCTTCGCGATGTCGCCCCCTCACCCGGCTCGCGCTCCGCGCTCGCCACCCTCTCCCACAAGGGGAGAGGGGAAGAGAGAGTGGACCTGCTACAGTCATTCCATGCGCATCCTCGCCATCGATACCGCGCTTGAAGCGTGCTCCGTCGCCCTGCTCGACGGCAATGCCGTTGTGGCTGAAGAAACGCAACTGATGGCGCGCGGCCATGCCGAAGCGCTGATGCCGATGCTGGCGCGGCTGCGCGATAGCGCCGCGTTCTATTTCAACATCATCGACCGCATTGCCGTGACCGTCGGCCCCGGCAGCTTCACCGGGCTGCGCGTCGGCATCGCGGCGGCGCGCGGCATCGCGTTGGCGACCGGCAAGCCCGCCGTCGGCATCACCACGCTGGAAGCGCTGGCCGCGCCGCTGATCGCAGGCGATGCGTCCTCGCCGGTCGTGTCGGTCATCGATGCCCGCCACAACCACGTCTATCTCCAGGCCTTCGGCACCGACGGAGACGATCTGGTCAGTGCCCGTGTCGTCTCGGTGCAGGACGCGCTGCAATTGATCGTCCCGCTACGGCCACGCCTCGTCGGGAATGCCGCGACGTTGCTCGCCGCCGCCTGGCCAGCGGATCAGCCTGCGCCCGCGGCGATCGATCGACAGCCGGCGCCGCTGATCGACTGGGTCGGCCGCCTCGGCCAGCTCGCCGAGACCGGCGCCGCGCCGCCCAAGCCGTATTATCTCAAGGCGCCCGACGCGCAGCCGGTCGCCGCCGCGTCGCTTGCGGCCCAGCCATGATCGGCCTTCTGCGCGCGTTGTTCGGAGGCGGCGCGCCGCAGATCACGGCGGCGCATCCGCGCGATGCCGCCGCCATCGCCGCGCTGCATGCGCAATCCTTTCACCGCGGCTGGAGCGACGAGGAAGTCGAGAGTCTGCTCGTCGATGGAACGGTGCTGGCGCACAGCCTGCGCGTCGGCGGCACCTTCGCTGGCTTCGTCATGTCGCGCTGCGCGGCCGACGAGGCCGAGATCCTGTCGATCGCCGTGTCGCGGCGCTGCCGCGGCCGCGGCCTTGCCCGCCAGCTCCTGAATTTGCATCTCGGCCGCCTCGCCGCGCTCGGCGTCAAGGCGCTGTTTCTCGAGGTCGATGAGAACAACGCGCCGGCCATCCGGCTGTACCGCCGTGCCGGTTTTCGCGAGGTGGGCAAGCGGGCCAATTATTATCCGCAGCCCGACGGCCGCAAGGCCGCCGCCTTGGTATTGCGTCGCGAGATCGCGTAAACTGTGCCGGCAATGACGACGAAGCCCAGAATCGATCCAGCGGCGCCCGCGCCGCGCCCCAACATCGAAGCGCTCTGCGCGGCCAAGGGCATGCGCATGACCGAGCAGCGCCGCGTCATCGCGCGCGTGCTCGCCGAATCCGACGACCATCCCGACGTCGAGGAATTGTACCGCCGCTGCGCCAAGGTCGATGACCGCATCTCGATCTCCACGGTGTACCGCACCGTGAAGCTGTTCGAGGATTCCGGCATCATCGAGCGCCACGACTTCCGCGAGGGCCGCGCCCGCTACGAGACCTCGTCCGACGCGCATCACGACCATCTCATCAATCTGCGCACCGGCGAGGTCATCGAGTTCCAGTCCGAGGAAATCGAGCGGTTGCAGGCCGAAGTCGCGCGCAAGCTCGGCTACAAGCTCGTCGATCACCGGCTCGAGCTTTATGCGGTACCGCTGAAGGACGACAAGAACAGCTAGTATGTCGTACAGCGCCGGCCCCAGATTCCGCTCATTCCCGCGAAAGCGGGAATCCAGCGCAACCTTTAGAAGCCTGCATATGCGGCCTCCTGGGTCCCCGCTTTCGCGGGGACGAGCGGGATTGGTGTGATGTTTTACTCCCTCTTCATCGCGGTGTTTTTCTTCACGATGACGCCGCTGATCATCGCCATCCAGTGGACGATCGGCAAACTCGGCCTGCCCGGCTGGGGCACGGTGGCGTCCGCCTATTACGCGGTGCTGTGCAAGCTGCTTCGCTTCCGCATTAAAATTGTCGGCGAGCCGGTGCGCGACCGCGCCGTGCTATTCGTCTCCAACCACGTGTCGTGGGCCGACATTCTCGTCATCGGTTCGATCGCGCCGATCGCTTTCGTCTCCAAGGCCGAGGTCGGCAACTGGCCGCTGGTCGGACCGACCGCGCGGCTGCAGCGCACCGTGTTCGTCGATCGCGCGCGCCGACAACAAACCGGCGACGCCATCGCCGACATGGTGCAGCGCCTGCAATCCGACGTCTCGGTCGTGCTGTTCGCTGAGGGCACATCGAGCGACGGCAACCGCGTGCTGCCGTTCCGCTCGGCGCTGATCGGCGTCGTGCGCGAGGCCGGAGCGCGCTCCGAGAGCGGCATCGTGGTGCAGCCGATGTCGGTCTCCTACACCGCGATCCACGGCATCCCGATGGGCCGTCAGCACCGGCCGCTGATCGCCTGGTACGGCGATCTCGACTTCATGCCGCATTTCAAGGCGTTCCTGCGGCGCGGCGTCATCGACGTCGTCATCAGCTACGGCGAGCCGATCGCCGCCGACGCCACCACCGACCGCAAGCAACTGGCGCGCCGGCTGGAGACCTCGGTGCGCGGGCTCTCCATCACGGCGCTGCGCGGCCGAACCCGGCCGCTGCATGCCGGCGGCTGAATGCCGTCAGCCGAGATTGATCCAGACGTCGCGGCTGTAATCGAAATAGCGCCGCACCCTGGCGCCGTCCCACTCATATTGCAGATGCCGTTCCTGGATCGGCACGCCGACCGTGTCCGGCCAGAACGCGGCGATGCACTCGCCGCCGACGTGGCGCACGCTCGGATAGACGAAGCCATCACTGCCGGCCTCGTGCCGCTCGACCGCATAAGGCTGGCTCCGCGTATAGCTCGACGGATCGAGCAGCGGTTCCTTGATATCGTGCGGCAGCGCCGCGATGTCCTCGAACGTCCAATCGACCGACCCGACCAGCACGCGCATGTCCTCGCGCCGCGGCGGATCGGCGGCATCGGCCGCGAACCGGCCGAAGTGATAGACGGTCTCGGCAATGGCCGTGTCGAGCGCGGCGGCCGCGTAATAAACACCGAAGCGGCCGTTCGAAAAACGCGAGCCGGCCCGGTTGATGTGCGTGAAGGCTGCCATCACCCAGGATGCGTTGGTGCCGGACACACGGCGCTCCGGCGGCACCAGACTGATCTCGCCGGCTTCGTCGCGCAGCCGCGGATTGGTCAGTTGCTCGAGCTCAATGAGCGCATCCCAGACGCGCGGATCGTCGGAGACGCGCTCGAACAGATCGATCGGCGGATAACGCGAGGCGATGATGCGCCAGGCCTGCGGCCACGCGACACGAAGGGTCGGGCGATCGTCGGCACCGTCCGCGTCAGGACTAGGGCGCTCTTTAAGACCAGGGCGCTCTTGCGGCATCGATGTACTCTCTGACAGCCGCAAGGTCGGTCACGTCGCCGGCGGCCATGCGCGCCAGCGGCGTCTGTCCGCCGAAAGCGCGGTTGGGCCGGCTGATCCAGGAGTCGGCAAGTTGCGGATTGGAATAAACGATCTGCAGCGCCTTCCAGATGCCGGCGACGTAGCCGATGCGGCGCAAGGTGTCGTTGGAGAGGCGCGCGACACGGCCGCGCTTCCAGTCGAAGAAGGTGCGCTCCGCCGGCGAGCCGAGAATGGCCCGCGCCGTCCCGTTATCGACGTCCCAGCGCTCCATGATGCCGAAGAAGCCCTGCATCGCCAGACCATGCTTTTCGACACTGGGCCGAGGCTCGGGCGCCCGGGAGTTTTGCAAATCTGCAGTCATTTGATCCTATACTGCGGTTTTGCATAAAATAGTGTGGAAAACCCATTATTTCAAGTGTTTAGCGCGCACACAGTTTCATCTCGCCTTGCGCGGCCAAGCCGTTTAAACAGGCCGCGCCGGCGGCACCGCCGGCCAGACGCTTGAAATCATAATGATTTCAAATATTTGGATCGCGGGCGACAAGCCCGCCACGGACCGGCTAGAGTGCCGGCCGGCTCGCAATGACACCGGCATGAACAGACTGCGCAAAGTCCACGTCAAATCCTTCGGCTGCCAGATGAACGTCTACGACTCGCATCGTATGGCGGACACGCTGGCGCCCGAGGGGTACGTCGAGACGCCGCTTGCGGCCGAGGCCGATCTCATCATCCTCAACACCTGCCACATCCGCGAGAAGGCGGTCGACAAGGTCTATTCCGAAATCGGCCGCATGCGCGAACTCAAGGACCAGGCGGAGGTCGAAGGCCGCCGCATGCTGATCGCGGTCGCCGGCTGTGTCGCGCAGGCCGAGGGCGAGGAGATCGTGCGCCGCACCGACTCGGTCGATGTCGTGGTCGGCTCGCAGAACTATCACAAGCTGCCGGGCCTCATCGCGCGCGCGCTCGACGGCGAGAAGATCGTCGATACCGAATTCCCGCTCGAAGACAAGTTCGACGCGCTGGCGCAGCCCTCGCCGGCGGCGATCAACAAGCGCGGCATCTCGGCTTTCGTCACCGTGCAGGAAGGCTGCGACAAGTTCTGCACCTTCTGCGTCGTGCCTTATACGCGCGGCGCCGAAGTCTCGCGGCCGGTCGCCAAGATTCTCGCCGACGTCGAACGCCTTGCCGCCAATGGCGTGCGCGAGATCTCGCTGATCGGGCAGAACGTCAACGCCTATCACGGCGTCGATGCCAAGGGCGACGCCGTGACACTCGGCGCTTTGATGCGGCGCATCGCGCAGGTGCCGGGCATCGCGCGTCTGCGCTACATGACCAGCCATCCGCGCGACATGCTCTCGCCGGTTTGCGACGATCTCATCGCCGCGCATGGCGACCTGCCGGCGCTGATGCCGTACGTGCATCTGCCGGTGCAGGCCGGCTCCGACCGCATCCTCGCGGCGATGAATCGCAAGCACACGCGCCGCGAATACATGACGGCGATCGAGCGACTGCGCGCTGCGCGGCCGGACATCGCCTTCACCTCGGATTTCATCGTCGGCTTCCCCGGCGAAACCGAAGCCGACTTCCGCGAGACCCTGGCGCTCGCCGAAGACGTCAATTTCGTCATGGCCTACACTTTCAGCTATTCGCCGCGCCCGGGCACCCCGGCGGCGACGCTCGACGATCAGGTGCCGAACGCGGAAAAACACGAGCGGCTGCTGCGCCTGCAGGCGGTGATTGACCGCCAGTGGAAGGCGTTCAACGGCTCGTTTGTCGGCAAAACCATGGAAATTCTGGTCGAAAAGCCCGGAAAACTCACTGGGCAACTGGTCGGCCGCTCCCCATATCTGCAGTCTGTTCACGTCATGGCGAAGCCGGAGCTGATCGGGTCGATCGTGCCGGTGACGATCACGAATGTGGGCAGCAACACCTTGTTCGGCGAACTGGCGGAAACCGCCGCCGCGCCGCAACTGGTTTCATCAGGGGCTTGAGAGCAACCTTGCGCACTACGGATCCCGTGATCCCGCCGGCTGCCGTTTCGGACGAAACGGCCACCACACAGATCGTGCTCGCCTTCGAGGATAACAAACTCGCTTCGGTGCTGTTCGGCCAATACGGCCAGAACCTGGCGCTGGTGGAGCGCAAGCTCGGCGTCAAGGCGGACTCGCGCGGCAACCACGTCACGCTGGAAGGTTCGCGCGGCGGCGTCGAGCAGGCGCGCCGCGTTCTCGAAACCTTGTACGAGCAGCTCAAGCGCGGCCGCGATCTGTCGAGCGGCGACGTCGATGGCGCGATCCGTCAGGCGATCGCGCAGGGTTCGCTGTTCGATTTCGATCCGAGCCAGGCGCGCGCGGCGTTCGAAGAAATCAATCTGCGCAAGCGCCCGGTGCGCGCCCGCACCGCGGCGCAGGACGCCTATATGCGCGCGCTCAAGCGCAACTCGCTGGTGTTCGGCACCGGTCCGGCCGGCACCGGCAAGACCTGGCTTGCCGTCGCCCAGGCGATCCAGATGTTCGAGCGCAAGGAGGTCGATCGCATCATCCTGTCGCGCCCTGCGGTCGAAGCGGGCGAGCGCCTCGGCTTCCTGCCCGGCGACATGCGCGAGAAGGTCGATCCCTATCTGCGGCCGATCTACGACGCGCTGCATGACCTGATGGACCCGCGTATCGTCGAGCGAGCGCTGGAACAAGGCGACATCGAAATCGCGCCGCTCGCCTTCATGCGCGGCCGCACTCTTGCCAATGCCTGCGTCATTCTCGACGAAGCGCAGAACACGACATCGATGCAGATGAAGATGTTCTTGACCCGTCTCGGCGAGAACAGCCGCATGTTCGTCACCGGCGACCCGAGCCAGGTCGATCTGCCGAACGGACAGGTCTCGGGGCTGGCCGAGGCCGTGCGCCTGCTCAAGGACGTCGAAGGTGTCGGCATCGTCGAATTCGCCGCGACCGATGTCATCCGTCACGAACTGGTGCAGCGCATCGTCGAGGCTTATGACCGGGCTGCGCCGCCGCGCGAGTCGCGAAAATGACCACCGTCACCGCCGATATCGTGGTGGAATCCGATTTGTGGCAAGCGCAGCCGCAGGCCGAGGCGACGATCAGCGCGGCCATTGCGGCAGCCTCGCCACACTCAACACGGGCCGGCGAAGTCAGTATCCTGCTCGCCGATGATTCGGCGGTGCGCGAGGTCAACAGGCAATGGCGCGGCTTGGACAAGCCGACCAATGTCTTGTCGTTTCCGGCCGCCGATACGCCGGCGACCCAAGGCCATCTCGGCGACATCGTCATCGCCTATGAAACACTGCAAAGGGAGTGCGAGAGCGAAGGACGGCTATTCCTTCATCACCTCGCGCATCTGACCGTGCACGGATTTCTGCATCTCATCGGCTACGATCACGAGACCGACGCGCAGGCCGACGAGATGGAGCGGCTCGAAAGCCGCATCATGATCGCCATGAATATGCCCGACCCCTGGCAGGAAGCCGGGGCGGACATTCGCCATGAGCGGGCGTGACGGCCATGCCTGACAGCGACCCTTCCCGAGCCGATCCGACCTACGAGCCGCGCAACCTGCCGGTGCCGGTGCCGGAGAAGCGCGAGGAAAGCGGCAACTGGTTCGTGCGCATGTTCCGTTCGATGTTCGGCATCAAGCCGAGCACCATTCGCGCCGACCTGAGCGATTTCCTCGACGCCATGACGCCCGGCGAATCCGGCTTCTCGCCGGAAGAGAGCCGGATGCTCAAGAGCATCCTCGGCCTGCGCGAGCGCCGCGTCAGCGACGTGATGGTGCCGCGCGCCGACATCATCGCCGTGCAGCAGGACATCCAGATCGGCGACCTGCTGATGGTGTTCGAGAAGGCCGGCCACTCGCGTCTCGTCATCTATAACGACACGCTCGACGATCCGGTCGGCATGGTGCACATCCGCGACCTCATCGGTTACATGACGACGCGCGCCACCATCGACCCGGCCAAGAACGCCAAGCGCCGCAAGCCGCTGCCGGCCGGTCTCGACCTCAAGGCGATCAACCTGGCGACGCCGCTGACCGCCACCAAGATCGTGCGTGAAGTTCTGTTCGTACCGCCGTCAGCACGGGTGATGGACCTCCTCGCGCGCATGCAGGCCAAGCAGATTCACCTTGCGCTGGTGATCGACGAATATGGCGGCACCGACGGCCTGATCTCGATCGAGGATATCGTCGAACAGATCGTGGGCGAAATCGCCGACGAGCACGATCTCGACGAACAGGCCGATATCGTGGCGCAGCCGGACGGCTCCTACATCGCCGATGCGCGCGCCTCGCTCGAGGACGTCGTCTCCATCGTCGGCCAGGACTTCGTCGTCGAGGACGACGTCGCCGAGGAAGTCGATACGCTCGGCGGTTATCTGACGACGCGCGCCGGACGCTTGCCGCTGCGCGGCGAACTCATTCCCGGCCCCGGCCTCCTAGAGTTCGAAGTGCTCGACGCCGACCCGCGCCGCGTCAAGCGCGTGCGCATCGTCCGGCTCACCGAAAAGCGGCAGAAGCCGCGCGAGGCCAGGAAGCGCGGCGAGCCCGATGCAGTGCTCGCCGGCGTCGCGCAGCAGCCGATCAATTTCGACAACACGCCGTCCAAAGACACCACGCCACAGAACCCGTCCCAATCGTGACATCGACCCGCATCGCCACCCGCGCCGCGCACGCGATCGTTCTCTCCTACGGCTGGCGGCGCGCCGGTATCGCTTTCGTCGCCGGCATGGCGTCGGCGCTCGCTATGGCGCCGGTGAATGCGTGGCCGATCCTGTTCATCACCATTCCGGTCGCGGTCTGGCTGATCGACGGCTCGACCGCGGGACGCTGGAGCGGCGCCTGGTCCGCCGCCATCGCCGGCTGGTGCTTCGGTTTCGGCTATTTCCTCGCCGGCGTTTACTGGGTCGGCTATGCCTTCCTCGTCGATGCCAAGACCTTCGGCTGGCTGCTGCCGATCGCCGTGACCGGCCTGCCGGCTTACCTGGCAATCTATATGGGCCTCGGCTTTGCGCTGGCGCGGCTCGTCTGGGTGCGCGGCCCTGAACGCATCTTCGCGATCGCTATCGCGCTGACCGTGACCGAGTGGCTGCGCGGCCACGTCTTTACCGGCTTTCCCTGGAATGCGCTCGGCTACGCGCTGACGGAGCCGCTGGCGCTGGCGCAGAGCGTGTCGCTGTTCGGCATCTGGGGGCTGACGTTCCTCGCCGTCGCCATCTTCGCGACGCCGTCGGTGCTGGCCGATGACAGCATCGATACGCCGCGGCCGTATCGTCCGCTGGCGCTGGCGGCGATCGTGCTCTTCGGCATGGCCGGCTTCGGCGTGGCGCGCCTCTCGGTGCATCCGACGGCCTTCGTCAAGGACGTCAAGATGCGCATCATGCAGCCCGCTCTGCAGCAGGATGCCAAGTTCAACTACAGCGCCAAGAATGAGGTGATGCGGCGCTATCTCACTTTGTCCGATCGTTCGACCGGCCCGCAATCGAAGGGCCTGCAGGACATCACTCACTTGATCTGGCCGGAGGCGGCGTTTCCATTCTTTCTCACGCGCGAACCCGACGCGCTGGCGCAGATCGCCAACCTGATCAAGCCGAACACCGAACTGATCACCGGCGCCGTGCGGCCCGGCGAGGCGGTCGCCGGCCGCGGGCCCCGTGCCTACAACTCGGTTTACGTTCTCGATCCCGACGGCTCGATCCGCAGCATCTACGACAAACTGCATCTGGTGCCGTTCGGCGAGTTCCTGCCCTTCCAGACGTTCATGGAGCGGCTCGGCTTCCGGCAACTGACCAAGGAGGTCGGCGGCTTCCTCACCGGCACGCGCCGCCGGGCGATGGATGTGCGCGGCGCGCCGAAGATGCTGCCGCTGATCTGCTACGAAGCGGTGTTTCCCGACGAGGCGGTGCCGGACGGCGAGCGCCCCGGCTGGCTCCTCAACGTCACCAATGACGGCTGGTTCGGCATCAGCAGCGGGCCGTACCAGCACTTCCATCAGGCGCGGGTGCTGGCCATCGCCGAAGGGCTGCCGCTGGTCCGCGCCGCCAATACCGGCATCTCCGGCGTGATCGACCCGGTCGGCAGGATCGTGGCCTCGCTGCCGCTCGGCGTCGAAGGCATCCTTGACGCCCGCCTGCCGCAGGCGATGGAGCCGACAATATTTGCGCGCTATGGAAACCTTCCGGCAATTCTATTTCTGATTGCAGCCGGGCTGGTTCTAGGCAAGCGGCGGCTGCGCGCCTAGATTGCATCGCGCCGCGCTTGCCCGATTTGGGTTGCTGTCTGCGCCAATAATTTTTTGAGGAGGTATAACCTAAATTACAGGTAAAACTTGTAAAAGCCTTTGAATCCTATGCGGAATTCCGACAGCCACTTTAACGATTAAAGACGCGCGCGCTGAAATGAATGATTGCATAAACGCGAATTGTCGTGACATTAGCAATCACGATGACCTCATAGGAGATGTTTATGGCTAAGAAGGCGCCCAACCCGATCGACAAGCATGTCGGTTCGCGAGTCCGTATGCGCCGGATGATGCTGAGCATGAGCCAGGAAAAGCTGGGCGATGCTCTGGGGCTGACCTTCCAGCAAGTCCAGAAATACGAGAAGGGCACCAACCGCATCGGCGCCAGCCGTCTCCAGGCGATCGCCAACATCCTGCAAGTCCCGGTTTCATTTTTCTTCGAGGGCGCGCCGCATGGCCCCGGCGGCTATACGAGCGGCATGAGCGAAGCGCCGTCGCCGGCCTATGTCTCCGACTTCCTCGCCACCTCCGATGGCCTGTCGCTGACCAAGTCGTTCATGCGCATCAAGAGTTCGAAGCTGCGCCGCCGCATCGTCGATCTCGTCGAGCAGATCGCCGGCGAAGAGTAAGCGCGTCCGGCGGGCGGCGTGGCTATTGCCCACGATTGCCCGCACCTTGACGTTGCGGATCACCGCTGTAGAACGGCCCCCCGACATGAACCGGCGCGGTTTCCACCCGCGCAAAAGGGGGAGATCAGCGTGGCTCACAAGAATTTTCTGTTCACCAGTGAATCGGTATCCGAAGGTCATCCGGATAAGGTCTGCGACCAGATCTCCGATGCGGTGCTCGATGCCTTCCTGGCGAACGATATCAAGCTCGGCATTGCCGACGACTCGGCGGTAAACACCCGCCTCGGCTGCGAGACGCTGACGACCACCAACAAGATCGTCATCGCCGGCGAAGGCCGTGGCCAGGCGCCGTTCTTCCGGAAGCACGGCGACAAGGTCGTCGTCGATCGCGAATACATCACCCAGATCGCCCGCGATGTCGTCAAGGACATTGGCTACGACCAGGACGGCTTCTCCTATTACGGCGCCGATGTCGAAGTGCTGCTGCACGGTCAGTCGCCCGACATCGCCATGGGCGTCGATGCCAAGAAGAAGAAGTCCGGCGAAGAAGAAGGTGCCGGCGACCAGGGCATGATGTTCGGCTTCGCCTGCACCGAGAGCGAAGTCTACGAGAAGAACTCGTTTATGCCGGCGCCGATCTACTTCGCACACAAGATCCTGCGCTCGCTGTCGGAGAAGCGTCACTCCAAGTCGCTGCCGGATCTGCAGCCCGACGCCAAGAGCCAGGTCACCGTCAAATACGTGGACGGCAAGCCGGTCGGCTGCACCAAGGTCGTGGTCTCGACGCAGCACAATGAGAAGAGCCGCAACGGCAAGAAGTACACGCCGGGCATGGTCAAGGACATGATCGAGCAGACGGTGACGCAGGCGCTGCCGAAGGGCTGGATGCCGGCGAAGTCGTCCGACTTCCTCGTCAACCCGACCGGCAACTTCGTCATCGGCGGTCCGGACGGCGACTGCGGCCTCACCGGCCGCAAGATCATCGTCGACACTTACGGCGGCTACGCGCCGCACGGCGGCGGCGCCTTCTCCGGCAAGGACCCGACCAAGGTCGATCGCTCGGCCGCTTACGCCGCGCGCTATCTTGCCAAGAACGTGGTCGCCGCCGGCGTTGCCGAGCGCTGCACCATTCAGGTCGCCTACGCCATCGGCGTCGCCGACCCGATGTCGCTCCTGGTCGATACCCACGGCACCGGCAAGGTCGATGAGAAGAGGCTCGAGAAGATCCTGCCCGAACTGTTCCGTCTGACGCCGACCAACATCCGCCGCACGCTCAAGCTGAACCGGCCGATCTACCGCCGCACCTCGGCCTACGGCCACTTCGGCCGCGCGCCGGAGAAGGACGGCGGCTTCTCCTGGGAGAAGACGGACCTCGCCGCGCAGATCAAGGCGGCGTTCAAGTAAGCCTTTCCTGCACACATGGATGAAGGGCCGGGCCTCAGCGCCCGGCCTTTTGTTTGACTCGCCGTCATGGCCGGGCTTGTCCCGGCCATCCACGTCTTGCTTTAAGACGTCAAGAAAGTCGTGGATGCCCGGCATAAAGCCGGGCATGACGGAGCGATGATGACTGACGACGACAGCGAACGTGCGCAGCGCGCCTTCTTCGGCCGCCGCAAGGGCCATCCGCTCAAGGCGCGACAGTCGGAGCTGTTCGACGAGTTGCTGCCGCAACTGGCGCTCGACCTGAGCAAGCCGGCGCCCGCCGATTTGTCGTCGCTATTCCCGCACGCGCCGACATCGCTGCGTCTCGAGATCGGCTTCGGCGGCGGCGAGCATCTCGTCGCTCAGGCGCTGGGGCACCCGGAGCAAGGTTTCATCGGTGCCGACGGTTTTCTCAACGCGGTCGGCAAGCTGCTCGTCGCCATCGACGACGAAGACCTGACCAACATCCGCGTCTTTCATGGCGATGCCAGCGACCTGCTCGACTGGCTGCCGGCCGGCGCGTTCAGCCGCATCGACTTGCTCTATCCCGATCCGTGGCCGAAGCGGCGGCAATGGAAGCGCCGCTTTATTCAGGACGACAGTCTGCCGCGTATCGCGCGCTTGCTGAAGAGCGGCGGTGAATTCCGCTTCGCCACCGACATTCCGAGCTACATGACCTATGCGCTGACGCGCATTGCGCGCTCGAAGGATTTCGTCTGGACCGCGGAAGCTGCGGACGACTGGCGTAAGCCGTGGGACGGCTGGACCCGCACGCGCTACGAGGCGAAGGCGGTGCGCGAAGGAAGAACGCCGGCGTATTTTATTTTCAGGAAGCGCTGAACGTAAGGCGCAAATATCATCCGCTCGTCCCCGCGGAAGCGGGGACCCAGTCTTTGCACGACACGCTTGGCTTTCTGGATCCCCGCTTTCGCGGGGATGAGCGGAGTGTAACTACTCCCCCGTGCCCTGGCGCACCTGCCAGAAGCGCACGACGCGTTGCGCGGTCGCGGTGGTCAGACGCTCGAAGTTCTCGTGCGCGGCGTCGATGATCTGCTGCGACGGCTTTGGTCCCGGCCGCGCATTGATCACAGACTTCACCGTCGGCCAGCCGAAATTGGCCGAGCGCGCGAGAATGAGAACGGGGTCGGCGCGCTCGCCGTTCATCAGTCGATCGACGACTTCCACCGGCACCGCGCAAATCGTCGAGAGCGCGGCGATGGTCTCTTCGTATTTGCCGCCCTCGGCGTAAGCGGCGACATCGGCTTCGGTGAGCTTGCGCTGCTTGTGCAGCTCGCGCACCGCCGCCAGCGCCGCCGTATAATTGCGCGGCGCCGCCTTGGCGCCGACCTCATCGGTGACCTTGGCGAGAATCTTGCGGATCTCGGCCTGCGTCTCCGGCCGGGCGGCAGCCAACAGCCGCCGCTGCACCACGTCGCTTGCCTGCAACAGAAGCTGGCGAAACAGCCGCGGCGGAATGTCGGTGCGCTGGCCGACCTTCTCGGCGAGATCGCCGTCCTGCTGCGCGCGATCGACGAGATTGCTGAAAGCGCGCTCCGACAAATGCGCGCCGCGATTGCCGGCCACCGAATAGGCGACGTCGCGGCCGCCGCGATGGACCAACACCTCCGACAAGGCCTCGCTGAGGCTGTCGCGCTTGGCCATGGCGAGCAGGTGCTGCTGGCTCTTGGTCTCGGCAATGGCGATGAGATCGGGATCGGACAATTGGCCGGCGCGCAGCACCGGGCCGGCGACGTCGATGTCGTCGTTGCGCGCGAGCGTCGCCACCACTTTGGCCGGCGCATTCGCGACCGGCGCGATGCGGCGCGCCAGTTCGGCCAGCGCCTTGGCCTCGATCTCGGCGATCAGGCAGCCGATGACGTCGTCGAACAGCGCGACATGATGATCGTTGAAGGCCGGCGCCCCGTCGAGAAACAGGGACGTGATGCGGCGCAGCGTCTCGGCCCGCTTTTCCGCGGAGCCGTGCTGGACGACATCTTCCAGCTCGGGAAGCAAAGAGGCAGGAGCAGCCATTACGCACGAACCCAAACGCGCGCCGTTACCGCCTGGCCGGCGCCTTAACGAAAGGTAACGGCAGTTTGTGAAAGAAGGGTTTAGCCGCCGGCTTTCCTGGCGCCTTGCGCCGCGCTCAAAAATCGTTATATTTCCGGCGTCAATACACCCTCATAACCAAATCGGGTTTTGAGAGTGGGTCCCCCCGGACCCGCTCTTTTTTGTTTACAGGCATAGCTTCGATCGATGGCTCTGGGCGAGCGACATGAGACTTTGACGGCCGGTTCCGGCCCGGCAAGCGCGGCAGCGGCCGATGACCCGCGGCTGATCGCTGAAACCGGCCTGCCGGCGCGAGTTGCTGCCATCGCTGAACCGGTGGTTGAACAACTCGGCTATCGCCTTGTTCGTATTAAGGTTTCTTCCGGCGAAGAGTGCACGATCCAGATCATGGCCGAGCGCCCCGACGGTTCCATGACGGTGGACGACTGCGAGGCGGTGTCGCGGGCCCTGTCGCCGGTCTTCGACGTCAACGAGCCGATCGACCGCGCCTACCGGCTGGAAATTTCCTCACCCGGTATCGACCGGCCGCTGGTGCGCCGCTCCGACTTCGAGCGGTATACCGGCCACCTGGTGAAGATCGAAATGGAAGTGCCGGCCGCCGGCCGCAAGCGCTTTCGCGGCATCATCGATGGCGTCGAAGGCGACGCCGCGAAACTGACCCGCGACGATCCGAAGGCCGGCGAAGATCCGGCCGTGCTGCTGCCGATTGCGGATATGGGCGAAGCAAAGCTCGTCCTCACCGACGAACTGGTGAGCGAAGCGTTGCGCGCCGAGAAGGCCGCCAAGCGCGAACTGCGCGCGGCGAAACGTGAACAACGGCGTCTCAAGCAGGCCAAAAAGTCCAAGCAGGCCGAGCGGACCGCCGCGCGATAACTTTATAGAAGGAGACTGAGCTATGGCTGTCAGCGCCAATAGGCTCGAACTGTTGCAGATCGCCGATGCGGTAGCCCGCGAGAAGTCGATCGACCGCGGCATCGTCATCGCGGCGATGGAAGACGCCATCGCCAAGGCGGCGCGCTCGCGCTACGGCGCCGAGACCGACGTGCACGCCGAGATCGAGCCGAAGACCGGCGAACTCAAACTGATGCGCCACATGCTGGTGGTCGATGCGGTCGAGAACTCCTCGTCGCAGATCACTTTGGCCGATGCCCGCCGCCGTCACCCGGCCGCGCAGGTTGGCGACACCATCGCCGATCCGCTGCCGCCGCTCGAATACGGCCGCATCGCGGCGCAGTCCGCCAAGCAGGTCATCGTGCAGAAGGTGCGTGAGGCCGAGCGCGACCGTCAGTACGCCGAGTACAAGGATCGCATCGGCGAAATCGTCAACGGCGTCGTCAAGCGCGTCGAATACGGCAACGTCGTCGTCGATCTCGGACGCGGCGAAGCCATCGTCCGCCGCGACGAGATGCTGCCGCGCGAAGTGTTCCGCAACGGCGACCGCATCCGCGCCTATATCTACGACGTGCGCCGCGAGCCGCGTGGGCCGCAGATCTTCCTGTCGCGCACGCATCCGCAGTTCACCGCCAAGCTGTTCGCCCAGGAAGTGCCGGAAATCTATGACGGCATCGTCGAGGTGAAGGCGGTCGCCCGCGATCCGGGCTCGCGTGCGAAAATCGCCGTGATTTCGCGGGATTCCAGCGTCGACCCGGTCGGCGCCTGCGTCGGTATGCGCGGTTCGCGCGTGCAGGCCGTCGTGAACGAGTTGCAGGGCGAGAAGATCGACATCATTCCGTGGTCGCCGGATATCGCGACCTTCGTCGTCAACGCGCTGGCGCCGGCTGAAGTCGCCAAGGTCGTGCTCGACGAAGACAAGGAACGCATCGAAGTCGTGGTGCCGGACGCGCAGCTCTCGCTCGCCATCGGCCGCCGCGGCCAGAACGTGCGTCTGGCCTCGCAGCTCACCGGTTGGGATATCGACATCCTCACCGAGCAGGAAGAGTCCGAGCGCCGCACCGCCGAGTTCGAAAGCCGCACCAAGACCTTCGTCGAAGCGCTCGATCTCGATGAAGTGGTCGGTCAGCTTCTGGCGTCGGAAGGTTTCTCCTCGATCGAGGAATTGGCGCTGGTGGACGAAAAGGAAATCGCCGGCATCGAAGGTTTCGACGAAGAGACCGCCCGCGAATTGCAGGATCGCGCCCGCGACTACATCGCGCGTCAGGAGAGCGAGCTCGACGAGAAGCGCAAGGAGCTCGGCGTTGCCGACGAACTGCGCGACGTCGAGGGCATCACCACCGCCATGATGGTCAAGCTCGGCGAGAACGGCGTGAAGACGGTCGAGGATCTCGCCGGCTGCGCCACCGACGATCTGGTCGGCTGGACCGAACGCAAGGACGGTGAGACCAAGCACGAGCCGGGTTATCTCGACGGTCTCGGCGTGTCGCGTGACGAAGCGGAAGCGATCGTCATGCAGGCGCGTCTCAAGGCCGGCTGGATCACCGAGGAAGAACTCGCGGCCATGCAGGCTCCGGCGGAAGCCGAAGCCGAGGCCGCTCAAGAGCCGGCGTAAGGAGCCGTGTCACAGGCATGCTCGCCATCGCGCAGGATCAGAAGGCGCAGAACGACGATCTCGACCGCGGCGCGACCTCCGTCGCCGCGGGCGCGGAGCGTCTCTGCGCGCTGACGCGCGAGGTCAAGCCTGTGGCGGAGATGATCCGCTTCGTCGTCGGCCCCGGCGGCGACGCCGTTGCCGACGTCAAGCGCAAGCTGCCCGGCCGCGGCATCTGGATCACCGCGACCCGCGAGGCGATGGCCGAAGCGGTCAAGCGCAATGTCTTCCCGCGCGGCTTCAAGCGTGACCTCAAGGTGTCGCGCGAGCTGCCCGCCGAGGTGGAACAGCTGCTGGTCAAAACCGCCCTCGACGCCCTGGCGATGGCCGGAAAGGCCGGCAATGTGGTCGCCGGTTTCGCCAAGGTCGAGGCCGCTTTGGGCGGGGACGGCGTCCTGGCGTTGATCCACGCGGCCGACGGCGCGGAAGACGGCAAACGCAAGCTGAATTCGGCCCTGCAGCGCGCTATTTCGGCCGGGCCGCGTGAAATTACGCTGATCGAGGCCTTTAACGGTGTCGATTTGGATTTGGCATTGAACCGCCTAAATGTGGTACACGCTGCCCTGCTTGCCGGACCTGCGAGCGAAACTTTTCTCGCTCGCGTCGCGCGTTTGACGCGGTATCGGTCTGGAAAATCGCCCGATTCAACGAGCGGGGTCGCGCCGGCCAATGGCGCCCCTGAATGCCATGCGCCTGATGTGAATGCGCCCGTGAATGGGGCACAAGGAAAAAGTACGGAATGAGCGAAACGAAGAACCCTGGCGAAAAGAAACTGACGTTGACGCTGAAACCGCGCACGGAAACGGGCGTGGTGCGCCAGAGTTTCAGCCACGGCCGCAGCAAGCAGGTCGTCGTCGAGAAGATCAAGCGCCGCACCATTGGCGGTGGGCCCGAGCCGAAGGCGGAAGCCCCGGTCGAGGCGCCGAAGAAGGTTGCCGCGACGCCGGCGGCGCCGCCGCCGAAGGCGCCGAGCGCGCCGGAAGCGCCGAAGTCGGGCGTCGTCCTGCGCACCCTGACCGAAGAGGAAATGGCGGCCCGCGCCCACGCCCTCGCCGACTCGCGTGTTCGCGAGGCCGAAGAGCGCAAGCACGCCGAGGAAGAAGCCAAGCGCCGCGCGGTCCGCGACGCGGCCGAAAAGATCGAGCGCGAGGCGGCCGAAGCCCGCAAGCGCGACGAAGACGCTCGCCACAAGGTCGAGGAAGAATCCAAGCGCAAGGCCGGCGAGGTCGCCAAGAAGCGGCTCGGCGATGACGAGGTCAAAAGGCCGGCTCCGGGCGCGCGCCTGAAGCTCGAGGCCGAGGCCGACGATGAAGCGCCGCGCACGGCGCGCCGCCCCGGCGGCGGCGCCGGTGCCGCACGTCCTGCAGCCGTGCGTCCGGCCGCTCCCCGCGCGGCGCCGCCAAAGGAACGCGGCCGCCTGACGCTCACCAACGCGCTGCGCGCCGACGAAGTCCGCGAACGTTCGGTGGCCTCGTTCCGCCGCCGCACCCAGCGCATGAAGGGCCACGCCGCCAATGAGCCCAAGGAAAAGCTCACGCGCGACGTGACCATTCCGGACGCGATCACCATTCAGGAACTCGCCAACCGCATGTCCGAGCGCGCGGTGGACGTCATCCGCCTGCTGATGAAGCAGGGCCAGATGGCGACCATCAACGACGTCATCGACGCCGACACCGCTCAGCTTATCGCCGAGGAAATGGGGCATACCGCCCGCCGCGTGTCGGAATCCGACGTCGAGGAAGGCCTGTTCGACACCGCCGACGATGAGGGCGCGCTGGAGCCGCGTGCTCCCGTCGTCACCGTCATGGGTCACGTCGATCACGGCAAGACGTCGCTGCTCGACGCCATTCGCCAGGCCGATGTCGTGTCGGGCGAAGCCGGCGGCATCACCCAGCACATCGGCGCCTATCAGGTCACCTCCGCCTCGGGCGACAAGGTCACCTTCATCGATACGCCGGGCCACGCCGCGTTCACCGCGATGCGCGCCCGCGGCGCCAAGGTCACCGACATCGTCATCCTGGTGGTCGCCGCCGACGACGGCGTCATGCCGCAGACGGTCGAAGCGATCCATCACGCCAAGGCGGCGAAGGTGCCGATCATCGTCGCCATCAACAAGATCGACAAGCCGGGCGCGACGCCGGATCGCGTGCGCACCGAACTGTTGCAGCACGAGATCCAGGTCGAGTCGCTCGGCGGCGATGTCGTCGATGTCGAAGTCTCGGCGCTGAAGAAGACCAACATCGACAAGCTGCTCGAGATGATCGCGCTGCAGGCCGAAATCCTCGACCTCAAGGCCAATCCGGATCGTGCCGCCGAAGGCACCGTGATCGAAGCCAAGCTCGATCGTGGCCGCGGTCCGGTCGCGACGGTGCTGGTGCAGCGAGGCACCCTGCATCCCGGCGACATCGTCGTCGCCGGCGCCGAATGGGGCCGCGTCCGCGCGCTGGTCTCCGACACCGGCGCCACCGTGCAGAGCGCCGGTCCGTCGACCCCGGTCGAAGTGCTCGGCTTCTCCGGCACGCCGGATGCCGGCGATCGTCTCGCCGTGGTCGAGAACGAAGCCCGCGCCCGCGAAATCACCGATTACCGTCAGCGCCAGAAGCGCGAGAAGTCGTCCGCGCGCGCCACCGGCATGCGCGGCTCGCTCGAGCAGATGATGGCGCAGGCCAAGACCGCGGGCCGCAAGGAATTTGCGCTCGTGATCAAGGCCGACGTGCAGGGCTCGCTCGAAGCCATCGCCGGCGCGCTGGACAAGCTCGGCACCGACGAAGTCGGCGCCCGCGTCCTGCATTCCGGCGTCGGCGGCATTTCGGAATCGGATGTCACCTTGGCGGAAGCCTCGGGCGTGCCGATCATCGCGTTCAACGTTCGCGCCAACAAGGAAGCGCGCGAGGCGGCCGAACGCGCCGGCATCGAAATCCGCTACTACAACATCATCTACGATCTCATCGATGACGTGAAGAAGGCGATGTCGGGCCTGTTGCCGCCGACCTTGCGCGAAACCATGCTGGGCAATGCGCTGATCCTCGAAGTCTTCAAGGTCTCGAAGGTCGGCAACATCGCCGGTTGCCGCGTCACCGACGGCACCGTCGAGCGCGGCGCCAGCGTTCGCCTGATCCGCGACAACGTCGTCGTGCACGAAGGCAAGCTGAGCCAGCTCAAGCGGTTCAAGGACGATGTGAAGGAAGTGTCATCCGGCATGGAATGCGGCATGGCCTTCGAGAACTACCAGGACATGCGCCAAGGCGATGTCATCGAGTGCTACCGGGTGGAGACGATTCAACGCAGCCTGTGAGTCCAAATCTCGCGGCTTCGCTGGAATTCTAGCTCCATCCTATTTCCACCGTCATGCCCGGCCTTGTGCCGGGCATCTACGCCTTCCTTCATTGAAGGAAGCAAGACGTGGATGGCCGGGACAAGCCCGGCCATGACGAATTGAAACTCAATCGGTCTTGTCATGTCACGCAACAAGAAGCCCCAGCGCGAAAGCGCAAGCCCCGGCGGCTCGCAACGCCAGTTGCGCGTCGGCGAACTCATCCGGCACGCCATCGCCGAGATGCTGACGCGCGGCGACGTGCATGACCCGGTGATCGAGGGCCACCTCATCACCGTGCCGGAAGTGCGCATGTCGCCCGACCTGCGGCTCGCCACCGTCTACGTGATGCCGATGGGCGGCCGCGATGCCGCCGAAGTCGTCGCCGCACTCGAGCGCAACAAGAAATACATGCGCGGTGAAGTCGCCCATGCGGTGAACCTGAAATTCGCGCCCGACCTGCGCTTCCACATCGACGATCGCTTCGCCGAGGCCGAGCGCATCGACAAGCTGCTGCGCTCGCCGCAAGTGGCCCGCGACCTCGAAAAGGACGACGAGTGACCGAAACCGCCAACGACCTTCTCGTCGCGCCGGCCGCGGCCGACGACGCGCAGCCGCCGCGCAAGCCCAAGCGGCAGCAGTTCAAGCGCGACAAGCGCGACGTCCACGGCTGGGTCGTGCTCGACAAGCCGGTCGGCATGACCTCGACCCACGCGGTGAGCATCATCAAGCGGCTGTTCTCGGCCAAGCGCTGCGGCCATGCCGGCACGCTCGACCCGCTGGCCTCCGGCTGCCTGCCGATCGCCATGGGCGAAGCGACCAAGACCGTGCCCTTCGTCATGGACAGCCGCAAACTGTACCGCTTTACCATCCAGTGGGGTGAGGAGCGGGATACCGACGATTCCGAGGGCCGGATCGTGCAGGGCTCGTCGGCTCGGCCAACGGCCGACCAGATCCGGGCCGCCCTGCCCGCCTACACCGGCACCATCCAGCAGGTTCCGCCCAAGTTCTCCGCCCTCAAAATCGAGGGAGAACGAGCCTATGACCTCGCCCGCGACGGCCAGGATGTCGAATTACAGGCCCGTACGGTCGATATTGGCCGTCTGGAGCTGATCGAGATGCCGGACGCCGACCATGCCGTCCTGGAGGCCGAATGCGGCAAGGGAACCTATGTGCGGTCGCTGGCCCGCGATATCGGCCGGTCGCTCGGCTGCTTCGGCCATGTGTCGGCCCTGCGCCGGGTCTCGGTCGGCGGCTTTACGCCCGAAACCATGATTTCGCTGGAAGATTTGGAGGCTCTATGTCATAGAGCCGCCGCTGGCGAGGGAAACCTCGCCGACGCGCTCATGCCCGTTGAAACCGCGCTGGACGACATCCCGGCACTGGCTGTCAGCGGGCCTGATGCGGCAAGGCTCCAAAGGGGCCAAGCCGTTTTGTTGCGCGGACGGGACGCTCCCAATTTCCGCGGTACGGTCTACGTCACGGTCTCGGGCCGCTTGCTCGCCCTTGCCGAAGTCGACCGCGGCGAAATCGTCCCCAAGCGCGTGTTCAACCTGGCCGGCCTGCTCGGCAGAGCCCGGCTGCCTCAGAAAGGATAACCGATGTCGCTGACGACTGCCCGCAAGGCCGAAGTGATCAAGGCCAATGCGACCAAAGCGAACGATACCGGCTCGCCGGAAGTGCAAGTTGCGATCCTTTCGGAACGCATCAATCAGCTCACCGAGCACTTCAAGACGCACGCCAAGGACAACCACTCGCGTCGTGGTCTGCTCAAGATGGTTTCACAGCGCCGTTCGCTGCTCGACTATCTGAAGAAGACCGACGAGAAGCGTTACAAGACGCTGATCGAAAAGCTTGGCATCCGCCGCTAAACGAGTTTTGCGCGCGGCGCTTTGAAAAAGCGCCGCGCGTTTTTGCAATCGGCGGGCTTTGCAGCATCGCCGGTTGATGTCGAAGCGAATGCCGGTTGCATTCGCGCACTGCCGAACGGGCGTTTGTTGCGTTCGTTCTTGAAAGAGTCCGTGGAGCGATGGCGCTTCCGGACAATCCGGGTCGGGCCAATGTCCCGGCCGCAAGGCAAAGGCTCTTGATGGTCATGGCAGGATCGCCAGACGCTGTTGCAACGGCGCAGGACGCGCATCGCAGCAGTTTCTTGCCGTCTTGCACATGGCTTTCGGGAGCCTTTCCGAGAACCATGAGAGAAACAGACTATGTTTAATATCCATCGAGTCGAACTCGATTGGGGCGGGCGCAAGCTCACCCTCGAAACCGGTCACGTCGCGCGCCAGGCCGACGGCGCCGTGCTCGCCTCCTACGGCGACACGACCGTGCTGGCCACCGTCGTTGCCGCGAAGGCGCCGCGCGAAGGCGTGGACTTCCTGCCGCTGACCGTGGACTACCAGGAAAAATTCTACGCCGCCGGCCGCATCCCGGGCGGCTACTTCAAGCGTGAAGGACGCCCGACCGAGAAGGAAACGCTGGTTTCGCGTCTCATCGACCGTCCGGTGCGTCCGCTGTTCGCCGACGGCTGGCGCTGCGAAACTCAGGTCATCGTCACCACGCTGTCGCATGATCTCGAGAACGATCCGGACATTCTGGCAATGGTCGCCGCCTCGGCGGCGCTGACGCTGTCCGGCGCGCCGTTCATGGGCCCGATCGGCGGCGCCCGCGTCGGCTTCATCAACGGCGAATACGTGCTCAACCCGCAGCTCGATGAGATGCCGGAGACCAAGCTCGACCTCGTCGTCGCCGGCACCAGCGACGCCGTGCTGATGGTCGAATCCGAAGCCAAGGAGCTCTCGGAAGACATCATGCTCGGCGCCGTGATGTTCGGTCACCGCCACTTCCAGCCGGTCATCCAGGCGATCATCCAACTCGCCGAGAAGGCCGCCAAGGAGCCGCGCGAGTTGGTCGTCAACGACAACGCGGAGCTGGAAAAGGAAATCCTCGGCCTCGCCGAGAAGGATCTGCGCGCCGCCTACACCATTTCGGTGAAGCAGGAGCGTTACGCCGCCGTCGGCAAGGTGAAGGAGCGCGTCATGGCGCACTTCTTCCCGGAAGGCGTCGAGCCGAAATATCCGAAGCTGCGCGTCGCGGAAGTGTTCAAGGAGCTGGAAGCGAAGATCGTTCGCTGGAACATCCTAGACACCAAGAAGCGCATCGACGGCCGCGATCTCGTCACCGTGCGTCCGATCGAGGTGCAGGCCGGCGTTCTGCCGCGCACGCACGGCTCGGCGCTGTTCACCCGCGGCGAGACCCAGGCGCTGGTCGTGACCACGCTGGGCACCGGCGAGGACGAACAGTGGATCGACGCGCTGCAGGGCACCTACAAGGAATCGTTCCTGCTGCACTACAACTTCCCGCCCTACTCGGTCGGTGAGACTGGTCGCCTCGGCGGCACCAAGCGCCGCGAGATCGGCCACGGCAAGCTCGCCTGGCGCGCGATCCACCCGGTGCTGCCGTCGAAAGAAGAATTCCCCTACACGATCCGCGTCGTCTCGGAGATCACCGAGTCGAACGGTTCGTCGTCGATGGCTTCGGTCTGCGGCGCTTCGCTGGCGCTGATGGATGCCGGCGTGCCGATGAAGCGCGCCACCGCGGGCATCGCCATGGGCCTCATCCTCGAGGGCGATCGCTACGCGGTTCTGTCGGACATCCTGGGCGACGAAGATCACCTCGGCGACATGGACTTCAAGGTCGCCGGCACCGAGGAAGGCATCACCTCGCTGCAGATGGACATCAAGATCGCCGGCATCACCGAAGAGATCATGAAGGTCGCGCTTGGCCAGGCCAAGCAGGGGCGCATTCATATCCTCGGCGAGATGTCGAAGGCTCTCACCTCGGCGCGCGCCGAACTCGGTGAGCACGCCCCGCGCATCGAGACCTTCAAGATCCCGACCGACAAGATCCGTGAAGTGATCGGTACCGGCGGCAAGGTGATCCGCGAGATCGTCGAGAAGACCGGCGCCAAGATCAACATCGAAGACGACGGTTCGGTGAAGGTCGCCTCGGCTTCGGGCGAGTCGATCAAGGCGGCGATCAACTGGATCAAGTCGATCGCCTCCGATCCGGAAGTCGGCCACATCTACGAAGGCACGGTCGTCAAGGTCATGGACTTCGGCGCGTTCGTGAACTTCTTCGGCGCCAAGGACGGCCTCGTCCACATCAGCCAGCTCGCGGCCAACCGCGTGCAGAACACCAAGGACGTCGTCAAGGAAGGCGACAAGGTCAAGGTGAAGCTGCTCGGCATGGACGACCGCGGCAAGGTGCGCCTGTCGATGAAGGCGGTCGATCAGACGACCGGCGAGGACATCGAGCACAAGGGCAAGGACAAGGCCGAAGGCGGCGAAGCCCCGGCGGCCGAGTAGCAGTCCTTTTTATAAACAAAGCTGGAAAAGGCGGCCCTTGTGGCCGCCTTTTTCTTTTTGATTTCCGCAGCTTAATCGATTCCACCGTTTTGTGACCCAGATCACAGCCCCCGCTCGGTCATCGCCCTAGTTTGCAACCATCAGGAACGGACGTTCCGACCGCAACACGAAAAGGGGAAGGCCATGAGCGCTCGTTTGCCAAAGACTGTTCTGCTCGCAGTCGCCACCCTGCTGCTGGCCGTCGCGGCCCTCGTGACCGACGTCATCAGCCCCTACGCCGGCCATCTCGGAGGCATCGCCACGCCGGCTCAGGTTCAGCAAGTGCCCAAACTCTCGCCGCTCCGCGTGCCGGCGAAAGACGGTCCTCGCGATCTCGCTTTCATTAGCTCACGCCCCATGAGCTAACCCCGACCGGCCTCGCCCCCCCAATAACCACCGAGGCCGGTGGCTTACCCCAGCCCACCTTGAGAACGGCCCGCTTGCGGGCCGTCTTTTTTTGAACCGATGGCGCCCGGGCGAACACACATCCGTGTGACGGGGGTCACAGCGCGGAACGCTCCTGCTCAATAGGTTGTTAACCATCGGCGCCGCGCAGCGTCACACCCGGTCTCGAACGCAAGGGAGCACGTCATGAAGAATTCCATCCTGATCAGCCTCGCCTTGATCGTGCTGGCCAGCGGTGCATTTGCCGCCAATCTTGTTTGTTATTCGCCGCAAATTGACGTCGATCCGCTGGCGCCTTTGACGATTACGGTAGCCCTCAATTAACTGCCTCCTGAACGGCATCGCCCCTGACGGGCCGCGGCACCGGTGATTGTCGCTGGACGGCCCGGAACTCTGCTAGATTGCGGCGGGCGGCACGACCGAGCCGCGGCATATTCACGTGGGGGTGACGCATGGCGAGCGCAGGTGCCGCCAAGAGCAATCTGCTGTCGGATCTGCCCGAAGGCCTCGCCTCGGGCCTGATGGCCAGCGCCACGCCCCGCAAGCTCACTGCCGATGAAGTCCTGTTTCTTGCCGGCGATCCGGGTGACGGATTGTACCGGCTCGAGGAAGGCCTGCTCAAAGTCAGCATCGCCTCGGCGAGCGGCGCAGAGCGCATCCTGGCGATCCTCGGACCCGGCGCGGTCGTCGGCGATCTCGCCATCATCGATGGCCTGCCACGCTCGGCGACCGTCACCGCGTTGCGCGACTCCAGGCTGAGCTTCCTCAGCCGCGCCGCCTTCGAGGCCTTCGTCGCCAGGGAGCCAGTCACCTACAAATATCTGGTGACGATGCTGGCGGCGCGCCTGCGCGACACCGATCAGCTCGTCGCCGCCGGAAGCTTCCTGCCGCTCAAGGGCCGCGTCGCGCGCGCGCTGCTCGATCTCGCGCATGCCTTCGGCAACGAGGTTGCCGGCGGCCGCGTCGTCATTCGCCAGAAAGTCAGCCAGAGCGAGCTTGCCGCCATGGCCGGCATCGCCCGCGAAAATGTCAGCCGCATCATGAACGACTGGATGCGCGCCAAGATCGTGACGCGGCTGTCCGGATACTATTGTCTGGAAAAGCCGGCGGCTCTCAAGCGCGAGAGCGAAGTCTGACCGGCGCACTCGTGGCGCCCTCATGCGCCGCGACGATGGCTTCGCCCAGAGCCGCGAAGTCCCGCGCGCGCGGCGACGTGCGCCGCCAGGCCAGCCCGACCGAGCGGCCCGGCTCGGGATCGCGGAAACGCAGGAGCTTGACGCGCGGATCCTGCGCCTTGGCGTCGATCGCGACCTCCGGCACCAGGGTGACGCCGTAGCCGTTCGCCACCATCTGCATGACCGTCGAGAGGGAGGTCGCGCCGAGGCTCGTTTGCTGGCTTGCGGCCGGATCGGCGCGCTTGGACGCGCAGAACGCCAGCGCCTGATCGCGCAGGCAGTGGCCTTCCTCGAGCAGGATGAGGCGGCGCTGATCGACGTCGCGCAAGCCTACGCGGCCGCGCGCTGGCAGCGGATCGTCGGCGGGCACGGCGAGCAGGAAGGCGTCGTCGAACAGCGGCAGCGTCTCGACATCGGCGCCGTCCACCGGCAGCGCCAGCAGGATGACGTCGAGCCCGCCGGCGGAGAGCTCGTCGGTCAGAACCTTGGTCTGCGTCTCGCGCACCTCGAGCCGCAAATGCGGGTGCTGCTTCTGCAGCAGCGGCAGCACACGCGGCAGAATGTACGGCGCCAGCGTCGGAATAATACCGAGCTTGAGCGATCCCGCGAGCACTTCGCGGTGGCGGACGAAATCGACGAGGTCGCGCGTCGCCGCGAGAATGTGCTCGGCGCGCTGCGCGACTTCGAGACCGGTTTCGGTGAGAGCGATTTCGCCCGGGCGGCGCTCGACCAGTTCGGCGCCGATCTCGCGCTCCAGTTCGCGCACCTGCATCGACAGCGCCGGCTGCGTCACGGCGCATTCTTCGGCGGCGCGGCCGAAATGGCGGTGGCGCGCGAGCGAACTCAGATAACGCAACTGACGCAGGGTGATCATCTTACCTTCCAGACCGATAAGTTAATCTGATCGGCGTGGGCAGGCAATACGATTGGACCTGATTGGAATGCTTCCATACAACCGCCAGCAAGCGCCCTCAGGATGGGCGCGCATATCATCCAGACATCGTCTCGGGCCGAACCACGGCCTGCGTGTGAGAACGGAGCGGAGAGACCCAATGGACGCAAAAACCGACGACAAGAATGCGGGCAAATGCCCCTTTACCGGCGGCAGCCGTGGACACACCAATCGCGACTGGTGGCCGGACTCGCTGGACATTTCGGTTCTGCACCGCAATTCCGCGCTGTCCGATCCGATGGGCGCGGGTTTCGACTACGCCAAGGAATTCAAGAGCCTCGACCTCAATGCCGTGGTCAAGGACCTCACCGCGCTGATGACCGAGTCGAAGGACTGGTGGCCGGCTGACTTCGGCCACTACGGCGGCCTGATGATCCGCATGGCCTGGCACTCGGCCGGCACCTATCGCATCACCGACGGCCGCGGCGGCGCCGGCGCCGGCCAGCAGCGCTTTGCGCCGCTCAACTCGTGGCCGGACAACGCCAACCTCGACAAGGCCCGCCGCCTGTTGTGGCCCATCAAGCAGAAATACGGCCGCAAGATTTCCTGGGCCGACCTCATGGTGCTCGCCGGCAACGTCGCGCTGGAGTCGATGGGCTTCAAGACGTTCGGCTTTGCCGGCGGCCGCAAGGACGTGTGGGAGCCGGAAGAGCTGTACTGGGGTCCGGAAGGCACCTGGCTCGGCGATGAGCGTTACTCCGGCGAACGCCAACTGTCGGAGCCGCTCGGCGCCGTGCAGATGGGCCTCATCTACGTCAATCCGGAAGGCCCGAACGGCAATCCCGACCCGGTCGCCGCGGCCAAGGACATCCGCGAGACCTTCTTCCGCATGGCGATGAATGACGAAGAGACCGTGGCGTTGATCGCCGGCGGTCACTCCTTCGGCAAGACGCACGGCGCGGGCGATCCGTCGCTCGTGGGCGCCGATCCCGAAGGGTCGGCGATCGAGGATCAGGGACTCGGCTGGAAGAGCAAGCACGGCACCGGCATCGGCGCCGACGCCATCACCGGCGGCCCCGAAGTCACCTGGGTGCAGACGCCGACCAAGTGGTCCAACCTGTTCTTCAAGAATCTGTTCGAGAACGAATGGGAGCTGACCAAGAGCCCGGCCGGCGCCAAGCAGTGGGTGGCCAAGAACGCCGCCGCCGACGTGCCGGATGCCTTCGACAAGTCGAAGAAGCACAAGCCGACGATGCTGACGACCGACCTGTCGCTGCGCTTCGACCCGGCCTACGAGAAGATCTCGCGCCGCTTCTACGAGCATCCGGAGCAGTTCGCGGACGCGTTCGCCCGCGCCTGGTTCAAGCTCACGCATCGCGACATGGGTCCGCGCGTCCGCTATCTCGGGCCGCAGGTGCCGAAGGAAGAGCTGATCTGGCAGGACCCGCTGCCGGCCGTCGATCATGAACTGATCGGGGACAAGGACATTGCCGACCTCAAGGCGAAGATCCTGGCCTCGGGTCTCACCGTGCAGCAGCTCGTCTCCACCGCCTGGGCTTCGGCCTCGACCTTCCGTGGCTCCGACAAGCGCGGCGGCGCCAATGGCGCGCGCATTCGCCTGGCGCCGCAGAAGGACTGGGAAGTCAACAACCCGCCGGAACTGGCCAAGGTGCTCAAGACGCTCGAAGGCATCAAGTCGTCTTCGGCCAAGAAGGTGTCGCTCGCCGATCTGATCGTGCTCGGCGGCTGCGCCGCGGTCGAAAAGGCGGCCAAGGATGCCGGCGTCAATGTCACCGTGCCGTTCACGCCGGGCCGCACCGACGCGACCGCCGAGCAGACGGACGTGCCGTCCTTCGCGCCGCTCGAGCCGCGCGCCGATGGCTTCCGCAACTACATCAGCGGCAAGCATCAGTTCATGGCGCCGGAAGAAGCGCTGGTGGACAAGGCGCAGTTGCTGACGCTGACCGGTCCGGAAATGACCGTGCTCGTCGGCGGCCTGCGCGTGCTCGGCGCCAACGCGGGCGGCACCAAGCACGGCGTCTTCACCAAGACGCCGGGCAAGCTGACGAACGACTTCTTCGTCAACCTGCTGACCATGGACACCGAATGGCTGCCGGCCAAGGACGGCGTCTATGAAGGTCGCGATCGCAAGTCGAAGGATCTGAAGTGGACGGCGACGCGCGTCGATCTGATTTTCGGCTCGCACTCGCAGCTCCGCGCCTTCGGCGAGGTCTATGCCTGTGCCGACTCCAAGGAGAAGTTCGTGCAGGACTTCGCCGCGGCGTGGGCCAAGGTGATGAACGCCGATCGCTTCGACATCGTCGGCCCCGGCAAGCAGAAGGCGGCGTAAGCTTTTCTGCATCGCGTGAAGATGAAACGGCCCGGAGCAATCCGGGCCGTTTTTTTATCCTGTCGTCCCGGGCGAGTGAGCGCAGCGAAGGAGGTCCGGGACCATAGCCACCGCGTCATCCGAATTGCGAACACCGTGGTCATGGGTCCCCGCCTTCGCGGGGACGACCAAGTGATTTCAGTGTCACCCCACCCGGTAGCGCTCGATAACGTCGCGGTCGGGCTCGAGACCGAGGCCCGGCCCGGTCGGCACGCCGATGGCGCCGTCAATGTCGAGCGCCAGCGCATCGCCCCACAGACAGACGGCGCGGTGCATGAAGTACCACTCGACGAGCGAGGCATCCTCGCGCAGCGACAGCATCTGCAAGGTGGCGATGAGGCCCGGCCCGAAGTAAGGCGAATGCGGCATCAGCCGCACATTGGAGCGGTCCGCCAGCGCGGCGACGCGGCCGAACTCGGTGACGCCGCCGACCTTGGTGACCGACGGCTGCACGAAGCTGACGGCGTTGCGCGAGATCATCTCGTTGAACTGCCATGCGGTGCACGCGTTCTCGCCGGCGGCGACGGCGACGCGGCCGTTCATCTGCACCCGCGCCTGCGACTTGTAATCCTCCGGCGGCCACACGGGCTCCTCGAGAAACAGCGGCGCGTATGGCCGGCACGAGGTGGCAAAGGCAATGGCCTCGGCCGCGCTCATCGGGCAGTTCATGTCCACCATCAGCGGCACGTCGGGGCCGATGGCGGCGCGCGCCGCGGCAACGGCCTCGACCGTGGTCTCATGAATCTTGATGGCGCGAAAACCTTTCGCCACCGCCTTCTTGCTTTCGCTCGCCACCGCCCCCGGCTCGCCGATCGACAACAGGCTCGCATAGGCCGGAATGGCGGCGCGGCGGCGCGGGCCGATGAGGTCGGACAGTGGCTTGCCGGCGATCTTGCCGGCGAGATCCCACAGCGCGATGTCGAGGCCGGAAATCGCGAACATGGTGATGCCGTAGCGGCCGAACAGATGCAGCTGCTTCTGCAGGCGATCGGAGAAGCCCTGCAACTCGTCGAGCTGCGGCACGGGCAAACCGACGACGCGCGAGGCAATCATCTGTTTGATCGCGGCGACCACCGCATCCGAGCAGGCATAGGCGAAGGCATCGCCCCACCCGGTGAGACCGGTGTCGGTGACGACCTCGACCAGCACCATGTCGAGCGCGGTCGTGCCCTTGCCGGCGCGCGCGAAACTCGCCGGACCGGCATCGAACGGAACGCGGATGTGATGGGGAATGACTTTGTCGATGATCATTGCGGCGGCTCCGGGAGCCCGTAGGGTGGGCTAAGGCGGCGCAGCCGCCTTAGCCCACCATGGCACACGCAGGACGATGCTCGATACTGCCGGTGGGCACGGCGCGCAAGCGCGCGCCTTTGCCCACCCTACAATGCTCATCCTCTCCTGTAGAGGGAAGGTGACGGAGAATTACTTCTCGCCGTTCTCGACCGAACCGCCGGCATCGCGCAGCGCCGCCGGTTGCGGCATGGCGATGACGTTGTAGCCCGAATCGACGAAATGGATTTCGCCGGTGACGCCGGTCGACAGATCCGAGCACAGATACAAGCCCGAGCCGCCGAGGTCCTCCAGCGTCACGCCGCGGCCGAGCGGCGAATACTTCTGCTGGAACGCGAACATGTAGCGCGCGTCGCCGATGCCGGCGCCGGCGAGCGTGCGGATCGGGCCGGCCGAGATGGCGTTGACGCGGATTTTCTGGTGACCGAAATCGACGGCGAGATAGCGCACCGAGGATTCCAGCGCCGCCTTGGCGAGACCCATGACGTTGTAGTTCGGCATGGCGCGATCGCCGCCATTGTAGGTGAGCGTCACCATCGAGCCGCCGTTCGGCATCAACTCCGCGGCGCGCTTGGCGCTCTCTGCGAAGGAGAAGCACGAGATCACCATGGTGCGCACGAAGTTCTCGCGCGTGTTGTCGGCGAAGCGGCCCTTGAGTTCGTTCTTGTCCGAGAAGCCGACGGCGTGGACGAAGAAGTCGATGGTGCCCCACTTCTCCTTGAGCGTGGCCCAGACCTTGTCCACCGTCGAAATATCCTCGACGTCGCAGGGCAGGATGATGTCGGAATTGGTCTGCTCGGCGAGCGGCTTGACGCGCTTCAAGAGCGCCTCGCCCTGATAGGTGTAGGCGATCTGGGCGCCGTGCTGATGCAGCGTCTTGGCGATGCCCCAGGCGATCGAGTGGTCGTTGGCGACCCCCATGATCAGCCCGCGCTTTCCTTCCATCAAACCCGGCATGGAACCACCTTCTGTCATCGTCCGCGCAGGCGGACGATCCAGCAATCGCCGCAACGCAGTAAATCGCCTAATCGCTGGATCCCCCGCCTTCGCGGGGGATGACGTTCGTCAAAAATCACGCATCCAGCCGCTTGAACACCAAGGTCGCGTTGGTGCCGCCGAAGCCGAACGAATTGGACATCGCCGCGCCGATTTCAACATTGTCCTTGCGCTCGCGCAGGATCGGCATGTCGGCGAAAGCCGGATCGAGATTCTGGATGTTGGCGCTCTCGCACATAAAGCCGTTCTGCATCATGAGCAGCGTATAAATCGCTTCCTGCACGCCGGCGGCCCCTAACGAATGGCCCGACAGCGACTTGGTCGCCGAGATCGGCGGGCACTTGTCGCCGAACACGGCGCGGATGCCTTCGATCTCCTTGGCGTCGCCGACCGGTGTCGCGGTGGCATGCGGGTTGATGTAGTCGATCGGCGTCTTGCAGGTCTCGAGCGCCATCTTCATGCAGCGCTGCGCGCCTTCGCCCGACGGCGCCACCATGTCGTAGCCGTCCGAGGTTGCGCCGTAGCCGGCGAGCTCGGCATAGATCTTGGCGCCGCGCGCCTTGGCGTGTTCGAGCTCCTCGAGGACGAGGACGCCGGCGCCGCCGGCTATGACGAAGCCGTCGCGATCCTTGTCATAGGCGCGCGAAGCGGTCTGCGGCGTGTCGTTGTACTTCGACGACATCGCGCCCATGGCGTCGAACAGGTTGGACATGGTCCAGTCGACGTCCTCGCAGCCGCCGGCGAACATCATGTCCTGCTTGCCCCACTGGATCATCTCGGCGGCGTTGCCGATGCAGTGGTTCGACGTCGCGCAGGCCGACGCGATCGAATAGTTGATGCCCTTGATCTTGAACCAGGTGGCGAGCGTCGCCGACGCGGTGGACGACATCGCCTTCGGCACGGCGAAGGGGCCGATACGCTTGGGCGAGTTGTTCTTGCGGGTCAGGTCGGCGGCATCGACGATGGTCGAGGTGGTCGGGCCGCCCGAGCCCATGATGATGCCGGTCTTCGGGTTGGAGATGTCCTTCTCCTCGACGCCGGAATCGCGGATCGCCTGCTCCATGGCGATGTGATTCCAGGCGGCGCCGCGGCCGAGGAAGCGCATGGCGCGGCGGTCGATCATCGACTCGGCGTCGATCTGCGGCATGCCGTGCACTTGGCAGCGGAAGCCGAGCTCGGCGTATTTGTCGGCGCGGGAGATGCCGGATTTGGCTTCGCGCAGGCTGGCGAGAACCTCCTGCGTGTTATTGCCGATCGAGGAGACGATCCCCATCCCCGTGACGACTACCCGTCGCATCTCCGCTTCCCTTCACAAAATTTCCGCGTCTGGCAGACAGATTGGCCAGCCGCGGCGAATCCGCAAGTGTTCGCACAAGTGTTCGGCATCGGTGTTGCGGCGACCGGAGCGGCCGGCCGGTTCAGGCGCCGCTCGCCGCGGCGGCTTCCTGCTGGAACAAGCCGACCTTCAGGTCGCTCGCCTTGTAGATCACCTTGCCGTCGGCCGCCAACCAGCCGTCGGCGATGCCGAGGACCAGCTTGGAGCGCATGACGCGCTTGAAATCGACGCCGTAGACGACCTTTTTCACGGTCGGCAGCACCTGGTCCGAGAACTTGATCTCACCAGTACCGAGCGCTCGTCCCTTGCCCGGGGCGCCGAGCCAGCCGAGGAAGAAGCCGACCATCTGCCACAGCGCGTCGAGGCCGAGGCACCCGGGCATCACGGGGTCGCCCTTGAAATGACAGAGGAAAAACCAGAGGTCCGGCTTCACGTCGAGTTCCGCGCGGACCATGCCCTTGCCGAACTCGCCGCCGGTTTCCGAGATCTCGGTAATACGGTCGAACATCAGCATCGGCGGCAGCGGGAGCTGGGCGTTGCCCGGGCCGAACAGTTCGCCCCGGCCGCAGGCCAGCAAATCCTCATAGCCAAAACTGCTCCGCCGTTCCGTCATCATCCAGAATTCCCGATTAAATGGCCTGCGCCGAGGCTCGCGCGACCGCCTGAATTGGCAAATGCCTAACACACCGGGCCGGGACCGGCAAAGGTCGCCGGGCCCGCGGGCACCTCCCGCCAAGCTGCGGGCGGCGCGACAAAATAACCGTCCAGTGCTGGTCAGCGTCTGGGTTCCCGGGTTGCGCCCGGGCCGGTGGCCCGTTATGTTGCAAATGAAACCGGTTGCCGCCAAGCCATCGCCAGGGGCCGCCGATTTTAGCCATTATCGTCAGAAATATCGTTCTCGTGGCGGCTATGGCCCGAATACGGTATAGCCCGTATGGACGTAGTCTGCGAATGAGTGGCAGAAGCGTTCAAACGGAATTTGTTTTGCGTTGGAAATGAGTTTGATCGAGCGATGACCGAAACCCGGACCATGATGCTCCCTGTGGCGAAGGCGGATACCGCCGCGGCGCCCGACCGGTCGACCTTCACCGGCTGCCCGTGGCACGACGTCAAGTCGATGCTGCGCGATGTCGGCCTGCGTCCGACGCGGCAGCGCATGGCGTTGGGCTGGATTCTATTCGGCAAGGGCGATCGCCACTTGACCGCCGAGGCGCTGTACGAGGAAGCGACCCGCGCCAAGGTGCCGGTGTCGCTCGCCACCGTGTACAACACGCTGCACCAGTTCACCGAAGTCGGTCTGCTGCGCCAGGTCCCGGTCGACGGCACCAAGGCCTATTTCGACACCAACGCGTCGTCGCATCACCACTTCTTCGTCGAAGGCGAGGACCAGCTCCTCGACATCCCGTCGAGCGACGTCATCGTCGGCAAGACGCCGGATGCGCCGGAAGGCTACGAGATCGCCCGCGTCGATGTCGTCGTGCGGCTGCGCCGCAAGGCCTGATCGCTTTTCATCTGAAGTCGAGCAACGCGCGCGGGTAATTCCCGCGCGTTTTTGTTTGCCGCGTCGCGGGCGTCGTTCGCCGCCACGCCTTGCCACAGCCAGCGCGCGCATTCGCGCGCCTGGGCCGCTTCGTCGATGCCGATGTCGCGCAACAAGTGCGGCGGCAGGTCGCCAAGCTGGCGCCGCGTGCGGGCGCGGCGCAGACAGAGCGAGAGCCAGTTCAGGATCGGAAACGGTTTCATGCCGCGCAGCATGCGCGCGCCGCCCGACGCGATGTTACGGCGAGAGCCGAAGCGTCAGCGGGAGAAACGCGCTATATTTGCGAGACATCGAGGACGGAGATAGCGATGGCCAGCAACGCTGCATTCGCGGAAATCGCCACGCTGGCGGGCGATCCGGCGCGCGCCGGCATGCTGCATGCGTTGATGGACGGCCGTGCGCTGACGGCGAGCGAACTGGCGCAGGCTGCCGGCATCACGCCGCAAACCGCCTCCGGCCATTTGAGCAGGCTTGCCGCCGGCGGCCTGCTCATCGTCGAGAAGCAAGGCCGGCATCGTTATCATCGCCTCGCCTCGCCGGCCGTGGCGCGCATGCTGGAAAGCATCATGCAGGTCGCCGCCGATCAGGCCACGCGGCGCAAGCCGGTGGTCACCGGCCCGCGCGACAAGGCGTTGCGCGCGGCGCGCACCTGCTACGATCATCTCGCCGGCCATCTCGGCGTCGCGCTGGCGGATTCGCTGATCGCCAACCGGCAGATCGAGCTCACCGCCGACGCCGGCCTCGTCACCTCGCGCGGCGTCACCTTGTTCGACAAGCTCGGTATCGATGTCGCGCCGCGCAAGCCGGGCAGTCCCGCGCGCATGCTGTGCCGGCCGTGCCTCGACTGGAGCGAGCGGCGGCCGCATCTGGCCGGCGCGCTCGGCGCCGCCTTGTGCACGCATTGTCTCGAAGCGGGATGGCTCAGGCGCGTCGATGGTTCGCGCGCGGTCGCCGTCACGACCAAGGGGCGCGCCGCGTTCCGCGATGCGTTCGGGATTGAGGTTTAACGCCGCCCGAATGAGTGGCGGCTACTCGACTTTCTCGTTCGGATAGGCGCCCCAAAGGCGCTCCTGCACGATGTAGCCGGCAAAGCCCTTGCCGACGATCTCGCACCAGTGGCCGTTGCAGTTCTTGATCTGCGCCAGCACACCGGCCTGGAGCCGCGCCAGGACCCCGGCGGTGGGATCGGGCTCCTGATAAAGCGGCACCAGATCGTCCTTCTTCGACGGCACGATCATGGCGGTGCGCCGGCCCGACAGCAGCGAATGGTAGACCCAGCCTTCGGCGCCTTCCCAGTCGCGGATGCGCCTCCAGTTCTCGAATTCGGCCGTGACCTCGACCGGCATACCGGCCCGGGTATAGACCCAGCGGACCTCCTGCTCCTTGTTGGGGCCGCCCCGGACGTTGGTCCGGTCCGACTTCAGGCTGACGAAACGCGGTATCGGCAGGCCGCTGACCGGACCGGTGGCGAGTTCGGACGCGGCTCCTGCGCTGCCCGCCGCGCCGAAAAGCCAGATCGCGGCCAAAAGCGCGCCGGCCCGCCGGCGGGCGCCATGGCGCGCCGACGCGAGCATGCGAACGCTTTGTCTTGCCCCAGCCATCTGATAGGAAAAGTGAGGAATTTTGGAACCCCGCAGGCGCGAAACGGCAGTTTGTGCGAGTGCGGTTAAAGAGACCTGAACACCCGATCCGCGCGAGCTGAAGTTCTTATGGTCAAGCAGAAGAAGCCCGTCGTCGTCGTAACCCGCAGATTGCCGGATGCCATCCAGCAGCGCATGCAGGAACTTTTCGACGTTCGTCTCAATGCCGCCGACAAGCCGATGACGGCGGCGCAGCTCGCCGAAGCAATGAAGAGCGCCGACGTGCTCGTGCCGACGGTGACCGACAAGATCGACGCGGCGCTTTTGTCCAAGGCCGGCGAACAACTGCGGCTGATCGCCAATTTCGGCAACGGCGTCGATAACATCGACGTAGCCACCGCGGTTCAACGCGGCATCACCGTGACCAATACGCCCGGCGTGCTGACCGAAGACACCGCCGACATGACCATGGCGCTGATCCTCGCCGTGCCGCGCCGGCTCGCCGAAGGCGCCAACGTGCTGATCACCGATCAGGACTGGAACGGCTGGTCGCCGACCTGGATGCTCGGCCATCGTATCTGGGGCAAACGGCTCGGCATCATCGGCATGGGCCGCATCGGCCAGGCCGTGGCGCGGCGCGCCCGCGCCTTCGGTCTGCAGATCCACTACCACAATCGCCGCAAGGTCGCGCCGAAGATCGAAGAAGAGCTCGACGCCACCTATTGGGAGAGCCTCGACCAGATGCTCGCCCGCATGGACATCGTGTCGGTGAATTGCCCGCACACGCCGGCGACGTTCCATCTGCTCTCGGCGCGGCGGCTGAAGATGCTGCGGCCCGAGGCCTACATCGTCAACACGGCACGCGGCGAGGTCATCGACGAAAACGCGCTGGCCCGTCTTCTGGAGTCGGGAGACATCGCCGGCGCCGGTCTCGACGTGTTCGAGCACGAGCCCGCGGTCAACCCGAAGCTGGTGAAGCTGGCCAAGGCCGGCAAGGTCGTGCTGCTGCCGCACATGGGATCGGCGACGCTGGAAGGCCGCGTCGACATGGGCGAGAAGGTCATCATCAACATCAAGACATTCATGGACGGCCATCGGCCGCCGGATCGCGTCTTGCCGAGCATGTTGTAGGCGAGAAGGTCGCTGTCCTTCTTCCTTCACCTCTCCCAGTCGAAGTCGGATATATCCGACTTCGACCATTCAATGGTGCCGAACTCGGGTAAACCCGAGTTCGGGTGGGAGAGGTCGACGCGCGGTAGCGCGTCGGGTGAGGGGTTACAGATCATCGAGATGCACTTGCCCCCCTCACCCCAACCCTCTCCCCCAAGGGAGAGGGAGCAGGCCGAGTTCGCGGCGAATATCATTGCACTCACCGCGGCGTGCGGCGGCGATCGTTCGGATCGGACTCCGAATGCATCATGCGCTTGAAATACATGCCGCGAAAGCCGCACTTCGGGCACGGCACCGAGAACTCGACGGCGACGCTCCCCGGCTTGTCGACGTAAATCGGCGAATGACATTTCTGACATTCGACGACGCCGCGTTCCTCGCGGCCACCGCTCTGGCTGAATTGCGCTGCTGACATGATCTAGCCAACCGGACTCTGTCTCTCCGACTTTGAGTCCATTTTGACCTAAAAACGCTGTGGGCCTGTTAAGGAGATCGCAAGCAAGACGTAAACAGGCGTTAGCGCTAAAACATATCAAACCGATGTCATCGGCCCGCGTTAAATCGCGTCAATAATTTCCCGACAAATCCGTAATCGTGGCGTTATCGCCGCTCAATGGATTGGCACTGTCCCACTCGTAACCGAGTGTCTCGAACCGCATCGACCGCGCATCGATCATCAGCAGACGGCCAACCAGCCCTTCGCCGAAGCCGACGATCTCGCGGATCACCTCGAGCGCCATCATCGAGCCGAGGATGCCGGGCAGCGCGCCGAGAATACCGGCTTCCGAGCAGGCCGGTACCGTACCGGGCGGCGGCGGCTCGGGAAATAAACAACGATAAGTCGGGTTGCGGACACCGTCGGCGCGCGTCTCATGCGCGCGGATTGTGGTCAGCGAACCGTCGAACACGCCGAGCGCCGCGGTGACCAGCGGCTTCTTCGCGAAGTAGCAGGCGTCGGCCACGAGATAGCGCGTGGCGAAATTGTCGGACCCGTCGGCGACGATGTCGTAGCTCTCGATCAACGGCAGCGCATTGCCGGCATTGAGCCGCTCGTTGTGCACCTCGACCTTCACATGCGGATTGAGGCGCGCGATCGCCTGCGCCGCGCGGTCGGCCTTGCCGGCGCCGATGTCCGACGTCGCAAAGATGACCTGGCGTTGCAAATTGGACAGCGACACCTCGTCGTCATCGACAATGCCGATGGTGCCGACGCCCGCCGCGGCGAGGTACAGCATCAGCGGCGCGCCGAGACCGCCGGCGCCGACGATCAGGACGCGCGCGGCCTTGAGCTTGCCCTGGCCCGGGCCGCCCACTTCGCGCATGACGATGTGGCGGGCATAGCGTTCGAGTTCGTCCGGCGTCAGCATTGGCGTCAATCTAACATCCGGACGCGGCAAAACGAGCCGGTTAATGCAATTTCGCAAGCCCGGTTGCGGGCCTTTGGGGTTCGGCTAAGGTGCCGGCCATGGTTAGGGGTGCGTTAACGGCGAGGCGTTTCGGCCGCTTTCCGGCGGTACCGGCGGCCATTCTGGCGCTGGCCGTCGCCGTATCGCCCGCCGGCGCCCAGGCCCCCGGCGCCGCGGCCGATGCCGCGCCCTATCCGATGGAAGCGGACGCGCCCGCCCACGCGCCCAAGCCGGCCGAAAAGCCCGGCCACCACCAACCGGCCGCCGCGCAAGCCAAGGCGACGCCGTTGCCGCCGGCGCGCCCGGAGGCGCTCAAGACCCTCGATACCGCGGCCGCGCCGCAGATCGCCAAGTCCGTGCCGGCGCCGGTCGCCAGTCCGTCCGGCAAGGATACGTCCAAGGACGCCGCAAAGGAGGCGCCGAAAGACGCCGCCAAAGACGCACCCAAGGAAGCCTCCAAGGACGCCCCGAAGGACGCGCCAAAGCCCGACCCGCTGGCGACGCCCGTGACCGCGACCAAGGAAGGCGACACCTTGTACGGCAACGCCGCCGACGAGCGCCTGCTGCTGCAGGCGGCGCTGCTGTGGGCCGGCGATTTCACCGGGGCCGCCGAGAACGGCGACGATCCGCTCGCCACCGCGGTGAAGAATTTCCAGAAGCGCAAGAACTACAAGGTCACCGGCACGCTCAACGGCAACGAACGCCAGGAATTGCTCGCCGCCGCCCGCGGCTATCAGAGCGAGTTCGGCTGGAATGTCGTCGTCGATCCGGCGACCGGCATCCGTATCGGCCTGCCGGCGAAGATGGTGCCGATCGCGCATGACGCGCCGCGTGGCACGCGCTGGTCGTCGCGCCACGGCGACGTGCAGGTCGAGACGTTCCGTTATGCCGATCCGAGCCTGAAGCTCGCCACCTTGTTCGAGCGCGAGAAGCAGGAGCCGTCGTCGCGGCGCGTCGAATACACCGTGCTGCGCGACGACAGTTTCTTCATCAGCGGCATTCAGGGGCTGCGCAAGTTCGCGGTGCGCGCGTCGATGCGCAACGGCGAGATTCGCGGCTTCACCATGACCTTCGACCAGATGATGGAAGGTATCGTCGCGCCGGTGATGGTGGCGATGGCGTCGGCCTTCTCGCCGTTTCCGGCGCGCGCCGCGCCATTCGCGGCTTTGTCGAAATCGGTCGAGTACGGCAACGGCCTCGTTGTTTCGGCGAAAGGCTATATCGTCACCGATGCGCGGCTGGCGCGCGGCTGTCAGGTGCTGGTGGCGCAAGGCCTGGGCGATGCCGAGCGCGTCGCCGAGGACGCCGACAAAGGTCTCGCGCTGCTGCGCGTCTACGGTCCGCGCAAGCTGACGCCGGCGGCGCTGTCTCGTGCGGCGGCAAAGTCCGGCGATATCACCTTGACCGGCGTGCCCGATCCGAAGGACGGCGGCGCGCGCGATCGCATCGCCGACATCAAGGCGCGGCTGACCGCCGGCAACGCCATCGAACCGCGCGACCCGGTGCCGATGGCCGGTTTCACCGGCGCCGCCGCGATCGACGGCGACGGGCATGTCATCGGCCTGACCGCGGTCGGCCCGGCGCAGCTCGCGAGCATCCGCCCCGCCGCGCCGCCGGTGCGGCTGGTGCGCGCCGATGCGATCCGCGCCTTCCTCGAGGCGCATCACGTCGCGCCGGCGGCTTCGTCAGCCGGCAATCCGCGCGACGCCGTGGTGCGGGTGATTTGCGTGAGGAAGTAGCGGTTGTCGTCCCCGCGAAGGCGGGGACGACGCACGAGCTACTTATTCTTCCACTGCGCTTTGCGCTTTTCGACGAAGGCTTTCATGCCTTCCTTCTGATCCTCGGTGGCGAACAGCGAATGGAACAGGCGGCGCTCGAAGCGCAGGCCTTCGTTCAATGTCGATTCGAAAGCGACATCGACCGACTCCTTGGCTGCCAGCACCGACGGCAGCGACATGCCGGCGATGGTCTCGGCCGCCTTCATCGCCTCGTCCATCAACTGCGCCGCCGGAACGACACGCGCGACGAGGCCGGAGCGTTCGGCTTCCGCGGCATCCATCATGCGGCCGGTGAGCACGAGATCCATCGCCTTGGCCTTGCCGACCGCGCGCGTCAGGCGCTGCGTGCCGCCGAGACCGGGAATGACTCCGAGCTTGATTTCCGGCTGACCGAACTTCGCCGTATCGGCGGCGATGATGAAATCGCATTGCATGGCGAGCTCGCAGCCGCCGCCCAGCGCGAAGCCGGCGACCGCGGCGATGACCGGCTTGCGCGTGCGGTGCGCCACGGTCCAGTCGGCGGTGAAGTTGTTGAGGTACGCTTCCATGAAGGTCTTATCCGCCATCTCCTTGATGTCGGCGCCGGCGGCGAAGGCCTTGTCGCTGCCTGTGATGAGCAGACAGCCGATGGCATCGTTGTTCTGGAATTCGGTCACCGCCTGCGCCATGTCGGCGATCAGCGCGCGGTTGAGCGCGTTCAGCGCATTCGGCCGGTTCAGCGTGATGACGCCGACGCGGCCCTTGGTGTCGACGATGATGTTTTCGTATGCCATTTCCTGCTCCCGGCGTTGCCGCTGTAGCGTTATCTCACTTCTGACACGACGGACAATAGAACGTCGAGCGGCCGTTCTGCACGATGCGCTTGACCGTCCCCTTGCCGTCCGGACACTTCTGTCCTTCGCGATCGTAGACCAGAAAATTGTGCTGGAAATCGCCGAGCGAGCCGTCGGCCCGGCGGTGGTCGCGTAAGGACGAGCCGCCGGCCTTGATGGCGTCGTTCAAGACCGCCTTGATCGCCACCACCAGCGCACGCGCACGGTCGTTGGGTTTGCCGTGGCGATCGGCAATCGTCGAGGCCTGGCGCTTCGGCGACAAATGCGCGCGGTACAGCGCCTCGCAGACATAAATGTTGCCGAGGCCGGCGACGACGCGCTGATCGAGCAGCGCCGCCTTCAGCGACGTTTTCTTGGCCTGACAGGCCGCGGCCAGCATCGCAGCGTCAAATTCGTTGCCGAGCGGCTCGGGGCCGATCGATTTGAGCAGCGGCTCCTGGTCGAGCCTGGCGCGCGGCACCAGCTTCATCGAGCCGAAGCGGCGCGGATCGTTGAAGGTGACGATCTCGCCATTCGACAGATGGAAGACGACGTGGTCGTGCGCCGCGCTCTTCGATTTCTCGTGATAGTAGACGCCCGGCCGGGACTCGTGCCCGACACGGAACGAGCCTGACATACCGAGATGCATGACCAGCACGTCGCCGGACGACAGGTCGGCGGTCAGGTATTTGGCGCGGCGGCCGAGACCCTCGACCGTATGGCCCTCGATGCGTTTCTCGAAATCTTTGGCGATCGGCCAGCGCAGACCGCGGTGCCGCACCTCGACCTTGTCGATGCGCGCGCCTTCCATGGCGGGGGCAAGGCCCCGGCGAACCGTCTCGACTTCGGGCAATTCGGGCATTATTGGGTCTACGCTGTCTTGTCCGTCGGCTCGCCGAAGGTGATGCGGTTGTTGAACGGATCGACCACCGCCACTTCCAGCATGCCCCAGTCCTGCTGCTGCAGGCCGGGCTTGTTGTGGCGGTAATTCTTGTCGATCAGTTCCTTCTGCAATTCAGCAGCACCGTTCATATAGACATACACATGCGTGCCCGGCGTACCGTCGCCGTGGTGCTCGGAGAGATGCAGCACCACATCGCCGCGCGACACCTGCATGTAAACCGGGGCGTCCGGCTCGAAGCGGTGCTGCCAGTCGATCTTGAAGCCGAGGAAATCGAGGTAGAACTCCCGCGCCTTCTCAAGGGAAAAAATGCGCAGAACCGGCACGGTTTTCCTGAATTCGATCGCCATTCTGGCAGGTCTTTCCCGGTTGCCGCCAACCCGTTAAGCAATTGCCGGACCTTTGTAGCGCCCCGCCCGTTGCCGCGCTATGGTCCTGCCCGCAAAGGATTATTGGCCGATGAGCAGCTCGCAAGAGACCCACTTTGGATACCGGGACGTGCCCCTCGAGGACAAGCAGGGGCTGGTCGATGACGTGTTCCACTCGGTGGCCAAGCGCTACGACCTGATGAACGACCTGATGTCGGGCGGGCTGCATCGGCCGTGGAAGAATGCGCTGGTCACGGCCGTGAACCCGCCCAAGGGCGACAGAGAGTTCGCGCTGCTCGATCTCGCCGGCGGCACCGGCGATGTCGCCTTCCGCGTCGCCGAGGCGGGAGGCTTCAACACGCATGTCACCGTCTGCGACATCAATGCCGAGATGCTCGCCGTCGGCCGCGAGCGCGCCGAGAAACGCGGCCTCGACGGCCAGGTGACCTTCGAGCAGGGCAACGCCGAAGAACTGCCTTACGCCGACAAGAGCTTCGACTGCGTCACCATCGCCTTCGGCATCCGCAACGTGCCGCGCATCGACAAGGCGCTGAAAGAAGCGCACCGCGTGCTCAAGTTCGGCGGCCGCTTCCTGTGCCTTGAATTCTCGTCGGTCGATGTGCCGGGCCTCGACAAGCTCTATGAGCTGTACTCGTTCCAGGTGATTCCGCGCGTCGGCGAACGCGTCACCGGCGACCGTGAGGCTTATCAATATCTCGTCGAGTCGATCCGCAAGTTTCCCAAGCCCAAGGCCTTCGCGGCGATGATCGAGGCCGCCGGCTTCCGCCGCGTCTCGTATACGCCGATGACCGGCGGCGTCGTGGCGATGCATTCGGGCTGGAAGTTGTGATCGCCGGCATTTCCCACCTCATCCGCCTGTCCCGCGCCGGCTATGTGTTCGCGCGCGAGGGCGTGTTTTCGCTGGTCGATACAAGGCCGCTGCCGGCGCCGGCACGCGCCGCCATCGCGCTGGCGCGCTTGATCGAGCGGCCGTCGGCGCGCACCGGCAAGAGCCGGCTGTCATCGGCGCTGACGCGGCTCGGCCCGACTTACGTCAAGCTCGGGCAATTCCTCGCGACGCGCCCCGACGTCGTCGGCACCGTCATCGCCCGCGATCTCGAAGCGCTGCAAGACAAGATGCCGGCCTTCGACCAGAAGGAAGCCGAGGCCGTGGTCGTTGCCGCGCTGGAGCGGCCACTGAACGTTGCCTATGCCAGCTTCGGCCCGCCGATGGCGGCGGCCTCGATCGCCCAGGTGCACAAGGCCGAAGTCGAAAAGGACGGCGAACGCAAACCCGTCGCGGTGAAGATCATCCGCCCCGGCATCGAGCGGCGCTTCCGCGTCGATCTCGACGCTTTCTATTTCGCCGCGCGCCGCGCCGAGGCGATGTCGCTCGAGGCGCAGCGCCTGCGCTTCGTCGAAGTCGTGCATACGCTCGACCGCTCGGTGCGGCTGGAGATGGATTTCCGTCTCGAAGCCGCGGCGTTGTCGGAGATGGCGGAGAACACCAAGGACGATCCCGACTTCCGCGTGCCCGGCATCGACTGGGATCGCACCGCGCGCGAAGTGCTGACGATGGAGTGGATCGACGGCACGCCGCTCAACGATCGCGCCACGCTTGAAGCCAAGGGATACGACCTGCCGGCGCTCGGCCGCATCGTCATCCAGAGCTTCCTGCGTCACGCGCTGCGCGACGGCTTCTTCCACGCCGACATGCATCCCGGCAATCTGTTCGTCGATGAGAGCGGCAAGCTGGTCGCGGTCGATTTCGGCATCATGGGCCGGCTCGGGCCGAAGGAACGACGCTTCCTCGCCGAGATTCTGTTCGGCTTCATCACCCGCGACTACATGCGCGTCGCGCAGGTGCATTTCGACGCCGGCTATGTGCCGCGGCATCATTCGGTGGAGGCCTTCGCCCAGGCGATCCGCGCCATCGGGGAGCCTATTCATAACCGCACCGCCGAAGACATCTCGATGGCCAAGCTGCTGACGCTGCTGTTCGAGGTCACCGGCATTTTTGAAATGCAGACGCGGCCGGAGCTGATCCTGCTGCAGAAGACCATGGTGGTGGTCGAAGGCGTGGCGCGCGCCTTCGATCCCAAGCTCGACATGTGGAAGACCGCCGACCCGGTGGTGCGCGAATGGATCGCGCGCAATCTCGGGCCGATCGGCAAGCTCGAAGGTGCGGCGCAAGGCGCCGGCGAGCTTGGCAAGTTCGCGAGTCAGGTGCCGTCGCTGCTGCTGCGCGCCGGCACGATGCTCGATCAGATCGACGACATCACGCGCCACGGCCTGGTGCTGTCGCCGGAAACGGTCGAGGCCATCGGCCGCGCCGAAGCGCGGCGCAACCGCGCTACCGCCGTGGCGCTGTGGGTCATCGCGGGACTGCTCGGCGCGATCTTGTGGATGCTGGTTTAGGAATCGCCAGCTCGTCTGACGCGCTTTCCCTCTCCCCTTGTGGGAGAGGGTGGCGAGCGAAGCGAGCCGGGTGAGGGGTCAGCACCTCATCAGAATCCGACCCCTCACCCGCCTTCGCTCGGCTATCGCCTCCGCTCAGGCACCCTCTCCCACAAGGGGAGAGGGAAAGCGAGTTCGCCGCCCCTCTCGACGGTCACCCCTTCTCCACCGCGCCCTTGAGCTTCGCCAGGCCCGCTTCCATGTCGTCGCCGATCATCTTGCCGATGTCGAACACGACCTGGAACACCCTGCTGACGAAGGGCATGGCCGCGGTCATCTGCCAGGTCACCTGCGTGGCGTTGCCCTGCGGCGCCAGCGTGAATTTCACGGCGTTGCTGGTGCGCATCGGCCGCTCGAACTCGAGGTCAATCGCCAGGCCCGACGGCGCCGCCGAATCGGTGATCGCCATGTGGCCGGCGCCGATGTCGCTGTTGCCGTCCCAGGCATAAGTGGCGCCGCGGCCCTTGCTGGCCGCGCCGAAGGTCCGCTTCATGTTCGGATCCCGATGCTCGTAAGGCGACCATTGCGGCCATTGCCGAAAGTCGTCGAGCAGCGGAAAGATTTTCTCGGCCGGCGCATTGATGGCGATCGACCGTTGCACCTGGAGCGTGTCCGGCTTGCTGGCGGCCAGCACCAGCACGACGGCGACGGCCCCGACGAGGACCGCCACCGCGGTCAGCAGAATGCGTTTCATCTTTTACTTCTCGATCATCGTCTTGAAGCCGCCATAGATCATGCGCTTGCCGTCGAACGGCATGGCCTTGGCGTTCATGTACTTGGTCATGCGCTCGTCCTTCATCACCTTGGCGAGGATTGCATCGCGTGATTTGCGCGATTTGTAGGTGATCCAGGAAAAGATCACGACCTCGCCTTTCTTGAGCTTGACGCTCTGCGGGAAGGACGTCCACTTGCCGGGCTTGACGTCGTCGGCGACGCACTCGGCATAGCTGAGCGCGCCATACTCCATCCAGACCTTCGAAGCGAGCGTCGCCATCTTCTTGTAGGCAGTCAGGTTCTTCCTCGGCACCGCCAGGATAAATCCGTCAACGTAAGTCATGTCGTCACCCCTTATCTGCTTGAATGAACTAGCCCTGCTTCGCTTTTTCGATCGTGGCGATGTCGAACTTCTTCATCTTCATGAAGGCATTCATGGCGCGCGCGGCGGCGGCGCGATCCGGGCCGGAGAGCAGCTCGCCCATGAATTCAGGGAACACCTGCCAGGACAGGCCGTATTTGTCCTTGCACCAGCCGCACTGGCTTTCCTGACCACCATCGGCGGTGAGCGCCTTCCAGTAATAGTCGATCTCCTCCTGCGTCTTGCAAGGCACCTGAATCGAGATCGCTTCGTTGAACTTGAACATCGGCCCGGCATTGAGCGCGGTGAACGGCATGCCGGCGAGTTCGAACTCGACCGTCAGCACCGAATTCTTCTCCTTGCCGTGGATGTCCTGTCCGGCGTCCGGATAATAGGCGGTGCGGCCGATCTTCGAATCCTTGAACACCGAGCAATAGAAGTTGGCGGCCTCTTCGGCCTGATTTTCGAACCACAGGCAGGTCGTCAGCTTCGGTTTGGTGAGCGTCATTTCATACTCCTTGTTTTCGGGAATTCTCAGGGATCGGTCAGGCGGCGTCGCGGAAGTCACCGAGCTGGGCGTCGAGGGCACGCTTGAAGGCCGGGCGCGCCAGGCAGCGCGCGAGATAGGCGGCGAGGCGCGCATCGCGCGTGACGAGATCGGTGCGATGCAGGATGCGCAGCACCGCCGCCATCATCAGATCGCCGGCGGTGAAATTGTCGCCGTCGAGATAAGGCTTGTCGCCGAGCGCCTTCGACAGCGCCGCCAGCCGCCGCTCGACGAACGCCACGGCGCTCGGCCGCCGCAGCTTCGCCCATTCCTCGTTCTGATAGAAGGAATCGATCAGCGCCACATTCATGACGAAAGGCTCGATCGAATTGAGCGCCGCGACCACCCATTGCGCCGCGCGGGCTCGCGCCGCTTTGTCCTGCGGCAGCAGCGCCGGACTGCGCTCGCCGATATGCAGCACGATGGCGCCGGTCTCGAATAAAGTGAGCCCGTCCTCCTCGAAGATCGGCACCTGGCCGAACGGCTGCAGCGCGCGGTATTCGTCCTTGTCCTGATCGCCCTGCTCGAGCAGGCGCGTCTCATAAGGCAGGCCGGCTTCCTCAAGCGCCCAGCGGACGCGCAGGTCGCGCACCTGGCCGCGGGCGAAGTCGGGCACCCAGCGAAAGGCAGAGATCGTGATCATGAGCGTGTTCCTCCGTGACGGACCGCGTTGGCCGCGGCCCGCTCATTGACGCGTAGAGATTCTGGTTTGCTGTCAGCGGCCGTAGTCGAGTTTCGGATTCCAGTCCGGCTTGCGGCCTTCCGGCGTGCAGTCGAGCACGGTCCATAGCGGCATCAGGTCCGGCGCGCCGCGCGGGTCCTGCCCTGGATCGGAAGTGGTGCCGTCCATCTCGCCGCTCCAGAAATGACGCAGCGTGCCGTCGCGGCGCGTGAAGACATGCAGGCCGGGCCACTCCTCGCCGTTCGGCCCGAGCGCGTTGAAGTCGCGGCTGAACTCTTCGCTCGGATCGGAATAAAGCGGCAGGTCGCGCCATCCGCGCTGCTGCTTGAAGGCGACGAGACGTTCGATCGGCGAGCGCGCCGTCACCGCCAGCGCGACGTTCTGCATGATGTCCCTGGCTTCACCCTCCCAGGACGAGAGCAAAGACGTGCACATCGGGCACGGTTTTTCGCGTTGCGGGCCGAACATGTAGGTGTAGACGACCAGCGACTGCTTGTCGCCGAACATGCCTTCGAGATCGGCCGGCCCGTTCTCGCCGATGAAGCGATAGTTCTTCACCTCGGCGCCGGCCGGCAGAGCGCGGCGCTTTTCGGCGACGCGCTCGATGTGGCGGCGCAGTTCGATCTCCTCGGCGAGCAGATCGGTCCGCGCCTTGCGGTAGGCGGCGCTTTCGCCGGGGATGCGAACTTCGCAGTTCTCGGCGAGCGTCCGGGCGGATGGCAGCGTCTTGTTGATATCGAGCATCATCGTCCTCCTGTTCATCCCCCCTGCGGTCACGGTATCATGCGGCGGCGAGGCGCCACCGCGTTAGGCCGCGGCGATCACCATCCAGTTGACGCCGAACTTGTCGGCGACCATGCCGAAGCTGGAGGCAAAGAAGGTTTTCGACAGCGGCTGCTGCACCGCGCCGCCCTCGCTCAGCGCCTTGAACTTCGTCTGCGCTTCGGCATCGTCCTTGACCGAGAGCGTCAGCGAGATGCCCTTGAACTCGGACTTGCCGCTCGCCATGCCGTCGGTCGCCATGATGACGGAATCGCCGATGCGGACGCTGGAATGCATGATCTTGTCGGCCGGCGGCATCGGCCCGGCGCAGCCCTCATCGGACATGCCGGCATCGGCAGGGGCATCCTTGAAGCGCATCATGACGTCGACCTGGGCGCCGATCGCCTTCTTGTAGAACTCCAGCGCCTCCTCGCAGCGGCCTTCGAAACTCAGATACGGCTGAACTTGCATGTCACGCTCCCTCATCGCGGGCCGGATCGGCCGATTTCACTGTGTATGCGCGGCCCCACCGCGAGGCCGTCCTTGACAATTACGTTGATATCAACATATTATTCGGTATGTCAATACGTCCGGTTGCAGAATGTGCCGACATGCCGCAGGCGGAACCCGCGGTCGACGTCCTGCCCTTCGAGAAAACGATCGAGGTGCGCGACGCCTGTCTGTGCCTGCATGTGCAACGTGCGGCGCGGGCGCTGGCGCGGCGCTTCGACGTGGTGCTGCGGCCGCTCGATCTCACCAGCGGCCAGTTCTCTCTGCTGACGTCGCTCAACCGACCGGCGCCGCCGACCATCGGCAGCGTCGCCGAATTGCTGGCGATGGACCGCACGACGCTGACCGCCAATCTCAAGCCGCTGGAGCGGCGCGGTCTCATTCAGGTCGCCATCGACAAGGACGACAAGCGCAGCCGCCGGCTCATCATCACGCCAGCCGGCCGCGAGCTGCTCGCCAAGGCCTATCCAATCTGGCGCGAGGCGCACACCGCGCTGGAGTTCAGGATCGCCAATGGCAGCGCCGAGGATCTGCGCCGAATGCTCGGCGCGCTGCTATAGCCTCACGCCGGCAGCCGCGGCTTCACGTCCATTGGCACCCAGTGGAAGAACGGTTCGGCCTCCTTGAGTGCGCGCAGGTAGGACGGGCGGCGTACAAGCCGCTCGTAATAGGCCTTGAGCTTCGGCGTGGCGTCGGTGATCGGCACCGCAAGGCCGGCATAGAACAGCGCCGGGGACGCCGCGCAGTCTGCGAGCGAATATTCGTCGCCAATCGCCCAGGTGTTATCGCCGAGCTTGTTCTCCAGGATCGCGTAGGATTTCTCGATGACGTCCTTGGCTTTGGCGACGCCGTGCGAATCGCGCGCCTCGGCGGGACGCAGATTGTCCTCGACCAGCTTGCCCTGCTTCTCCATGACATAAAGATCGAAGAAGCGGTCCCACATGCGCGCCTGCCAGGCGGCATCGGGATCCATCGGGATCAGCCGCTTCCGCGCATAGTGAGCGTCGAGATAGTCGATGATCACGCTCGATTCGGCGATGGCGTGGCCTCGTTTCTCGTCCTTGAGCACCGGGAATTTGCCGACCGGCCATAACGCCTTCATTTCCGCGCTCGATTGCTCGTCGGCGAGATTGACGACGATCGGCTCGAACGGAATGTCGTTCTCGTAGAGCGCAATGAGCGCCTTGTGGCAGTAGGACGACAGCGGATGATAATAGAGTTTCAGCGTCATCGTTCTAGCTCCGCGCCATGGTGGCGACA
>JAHCKG010000016.1 GCA_026125895.1 Pseudolabrys sp.
CAGGTTCGAGCGGTGGATGCGCTCGAACGACTGCGTGATCACGGCGCGGATGCCGAGCAGCACCGAACCCTTGGCCGCCCAGTCGCGCGACGAGCCGGTGCCGTATTCCTTGCCGGCGAAGACGACGAGCGGAACCTTCTCGGCCTTGTACTTCATGGCCGCGTCGTAGATCGTCATCTTCTCCTTGTCGGGATAGTGCAGCGTGAAGCCGCCCTCGACGCCCGGCACCATCTGGTTCTTGATGCGGATGTTGCCGAAGGTGCCGCGCATCATGACCTGGTGATTGCCGCGGCGCGTGCCGTACTGGTTGAAGTCCTTCGGACGCACCTGGTGGTCGCGCAGATACTCGCCCGCCGGGCTCGCTTCCTTGATCGAACCGGCCGGCGAGATGTGGTCGGTGGTGATCGAGTCGAGGAACAGGCCGAGCACGCGCGCGCCGACGATGTCTTCGATCGGCACTTCGTGCGCTTCATGCCTTCGAAGTACGGCGGGTTCTGCACGTAGGTCGAGCGGTCGTCCCACTTGTAGGTCAGGCCGCCCTGCACGGCGATCTTGCGCCAGTTGGCGTCGCCCTTGAACACGTCCTTGTACTTCGCGGCGAAGATCTTCTTCGTCACGTTCTTGGCGACGAACTTGGCGATTTCCTTGTTGGTCGGCCAGATGTCCTTGAGATAGACCGGCTTGCCCTTCTGGTCGCTGCCGAGCGGATCGGTCGCCAGATCGACATACATCGAGCCGGCCAGCGCGTAGGCGACAACCAGCGGCGGCGACGCCAGATAGTTGGCGCGCACGTCGGCGTTGACGCGGCCCTCGAAGTTACGGTTGCCGGACAAGACCGCGGCCGAGACGAGATCGTTCTTGTTGATGGCCTCGGAGATTTCTTCCGGCAGCGGGCCGGAGTTGCCGATGCAGGTGGTGCAGCCGAAGCCGACGAGATTGAAGCCGACCTTGTCGAGATCCTTCTGCAAGCCCGCCTTGGCGAGATATTCGGCGACGACCTGCGATCCCGGCGCCAGCGAGGTCTTGACCCAGGGCTTGGCCTTGAGGCCGCGCTTGGCCGCGTTGCGCGCCAGGAGACCGGCGCCGATCATCACGCTCGGGTTGGAGGTGTTGGTGCAGGACGTGATGGCGGCGATGACGACATCGCCGTTGCCGAGATCGTGCTTGCGGCCTTCGACCGGAACGCGCTTCTTGAGCTGGTCGGCCTTGTTGTATTCCTTCTCCATCGCCTTGGTGAAACCGGCGGGGACTTCGGCGAGCGTGATGCGGTCCTGCGGACGCTTCGGACCCGATAGCGACGGCTGCACGGTGGCGAGGTCGAGGGTGAGCACATCGGTGAACACCGGATCGGGCGTGCGCGCGGTGCGGTACATGCCCTGCGCCTTGGCGTAAGCGGCGGCGAGCTTGACCACGTCGTTCGGACGGCCGGTGTCCTTGAGATACTGGATGGCGTCGTCATCGACCGGCGAGAAGCCGCAGGTCGCGCCGTATTCCGGCGCCATGTTGGCGAGCGTCGCGCGGTCGGCGACCGAGAGATGCTGCAGACCGGGACCGAAGAACTCGACGAACTTGCCGACGACGCCGCGGGCGCGCAGCATCTGCGTCACCGTGAGGACGAGGTCGGTCGCGGTGAGGCCTTCCTTGAGCTTGCCGTTGAGCTTGAAGCCGATCACTTCCGGCAGCGTCATCGACAAAGGCTGGCCGAGCATCGCGGCTTCCGCCTCGATGCCGCCGACGCCCCAGCCAAGCACGGCGACGCCGTTGACCATCGTGGTGTGCGAGTCGGTGCCGACCAGAGTATCCGGATAGGCGACCTCCATGGTCGCTTCCTTCTTGCCGATCGTAACCTTGTCCTTCTTGGTCCAGACCACGCGCGAGAGATATTCGAGATTGACCTGGTGGCAGATGCCGGTGCCGGGCGGCACGACGCGGAAATTGTCGAACGAGCGCTGCGCCCACTTCAGGAACGTGTAGCGCTCCTGGTTCTGCCGGTACTCTTCTTCGACGTTCATCTTGAACGCCTTGTTGTTGCCGAAGAAGTTGACGTTGACCGAGTGATCGATGACGAGATCGACCGGGATCAGCGGATTGATCTTCTTCGGGTCGCCGCCGAGCGTCTCCATGGCGTCGCGCATCGCGGCGAGATCGACCACCGCCGGCACGCCGGTGAAGTCCTGCATCAGCACGCGCGCCGGGCGGAAGGCGAATTCGTGGGTCGAGGTCTTCGACTTCATCCATGCGGCGACCGCCTGGATGTCTTCCTTGGTGACCGTCTGGCCGTCTTCATTGCGCAGCAGGTTCTCGAGCAAAATCTTCATCGAGAACGGCAGCCGCGAGATGCCCTTGAGGCCGTTCTTTTCGGCGGTCGGCAGGCTGTAATAGGCGTAGGTTTTGCTGCCCACCTTGAGGGTCTTGGCGCATTTGAAGCTGTCGAGAGAGGTCATGATCGTGTTTCCATTCCCGGCGGGGACGACGAAATTGCGGGGGCGCTTCGTTCCGCTAAGCCATTGGCCTGAATAGGGAATTCGAGCGCCTTTGGCCGGACTGCGTAAATTTGCGTAGCGCAGCGCCGCTTCGGCTGGCTTATAAGGACTTTTCGCGCCAGACGCCATAATGACTGGGATCATTCCAGACTGAGAAGGCCCGTGATTTTGATGAGGCTGTTGTTCCGAATCGTCACAAGCGACCGCATGCGCGAGCGGCGACCGGTGCGATGACAAGCGATTCGATGCAGCTCGTCTGCGAAGGTCTCGCCTGTGAACGCGGCGGGCGGCAGGTATTCGCCGACGTCAGCTTCTCGCTACCGGCCGGGCAGGCCCTGATCGTGACGGGGCGCAACGGCTCCGGCAAATCGACGCTGCTGCGGGTGATCGCCGGACTGCTGCGCGCCGCGGCGGGCCGGGTCGAACTGACGAGCGGTATCGATGAGACGGGCATCGCCGAACAGGCTCATTACCAGGGTCATCTGGACGCCATAAAACCGTCGCTGACAGTGGCCGAGAACCTGCAATTCTGGGCGCGTTTTCTCGGCGCGCCGGCGGACGCGTCCATCGAGCCCGCACTCGAGGCGGTCGAACTCGCCGCACTCGCCGACCTGCCGGCCGCCTATCTGTCGGCGGGACAGAAGCGGCGGTTGTCGATCGCCCGGCTTCTCGCGGTGAAGCGGCCGCTATGGCTGCTCGACGAGCCGACTTCCGCGCTCGATGCGCCGTCGCAAGACCGCCTCGCCGCCTTCATGCGCGAGCACCTGGCCGGCGGCGGCATGATCGTCGCCGCGACGCATGGGCCGGTTGGATTAGAGGCCCCGCGTGAGTTGAGGATGGGGGCGGTCCTATGACGGCCGTTGCCAAGAACTCCGCTCATCCCCGCGAAAGCGGGGATCCAGTCCTTCGTGAAATAGACTGGACCCCCGCTTTCGCGGGGGTGAGCGGATCGGTAGGGGCGGACTCATGACTGCCTTCACCTCCCTCCTCCTCCGCGACATGCGGCTGGCGACGCGCGTTGGCGGCGGCGCGCTGATGGGCGCGCTGTTCTATTTCGTCGTCGTCTCGATGATCCCCTTCGCCATCGGCCCCGATCTCAATCTCCTGGCGCGCATCGGCCCGGCGGTGCTGTGGATCGGCGCGCTGCTGGCGAGCTTGCTGGCGCTCGACCGCCTGTTCGCCAGCGACCACGACGACGGCTCGCTCGACCTTCTCACCATGAGTTCGCTGCCGCTGGAATTGACAGTCGCCGCCAAGGCCATCGCGCACTGGCTCACCACGGCGTTGCCGCTGATCGTGATCACGCCGGTACTGGGCCTGATGCTCAACGTCGAGATGACGGCGATGGGTTATGTCGCGCTCACCTTGCTCGCCGGTACGCCGGCGCTCACCTTCATCGGCCTGATCGGCGCCGCTCTGTCGGTGACCTTGCGTCGCGGCGGCCTTTTGATGGCGATCCTGGTGCTGCCGCTGACCGTGCCGGTGCTGATTTTTGGCGTCGCTGCCGCCAATGCCGCGATTGTCGGCCCCGCGCCGTTCGGCCCACCTTTCACCATTCTTTGCGCGCTCTCTCTGGCGAGCTTCGTGGTCGGCCCGTTTGCCGCGGCTGCGGCCTTGCGGCAGGGTCAGGAGTGACGAACGCTTTGACCGACATCATTGCCCGCCCCTCGGCTGCCGACTAGAAGTCTGCCCCATGGCCCTGATCGATACTTTCAATAACCTCGCCAACCCGACGCGATTTCTGGCGCTCGCCAATCGTGTGCTGCCGTGGCTGACGGCGCTGACGGTGATCGCCTTTGCCTACGGGCTGTACCGCGTCGCCTATGCGCCGGACGACTACCAGCAGGGCGCCACGGTCAAGATCATGTTTCTGCATGTGCCCGCCGCGTGGCTCGCCATGATGGGCTGGGGCCTGATGACCGTTGCAGCCTTCGGCACTTTGGTGTGGCGGCATCCGCTGGCCGACGTCGCCGCGCGGGCGGCCGCGCCGATCGGCGCCGCCTTCACGTTCATCTGCCTGATCACGGGTTCGCTGTGGGGGCGGCCGATGTGGGGCACCTACTGGGTATGGGATGCGCGGCTGACCTCGGTGCTGGTGCTGTTCCTTTTGTATCTCGGCATGCTGGCGCTGTACTGGACCGCCGAGGATCCGAACCGTTCGGCGCGCGCCGCCGCGATCCTCGCGCTGGTCGGCGCCATCAACATCCCGATTATCAAGTTCTCGGTCGACTGGTGGAATACCTTGCACCAGCCGGCCTCGGTGATCCGCATGGGCGGCTCGGCGATCGATCCGTCGATCCTGGTGCCTTTGCTGATCATGGCGCTCGCCTTCACCTTGCTCTTCTTCACGCTGCATCTGGCGGCCATGCGCAACGAGATCCTGCGCCGGCGTGTTCGCAGTATGCGCATGATGCAGGCGGCCTCCGTATGACCTTGGGCCCGCATGCGAGCTTCATCGTCGCGGCCTACATCGTGACGATCGTCGTGGTGATCGGCATGATCGCCTGGATCCTGCGCGACTACGCGGCGCAGCGGCGCATCCTCGGTGATCTCGAGCAGCGCGGCATCAAGCGCCGCTCGCAAAAGATCGAATGATGCCTCGCGAACATTACACCATCCTCCGCTCACCCCCGCGACAGCGGGGGTCCAGACCATCATTGCCGAGCGCGGGGGCAAAGACTGGGTCCCCGCACATAGGCGTTCTGAAAGAACGCCGTCCTTTGGACGGCTATGCGCGGGGACGAGCGGAATGTTGCTGATGTCGGAGCAGCCGAAAAAGCGGTCGCGCAATGTCATCGTGCTGCTGCCGCTCGTCATCTTCATCGGCATCGCGGCGCTGTTCTATTTCGGCCTTGGCGCCGGAGACCCGTCGAAGCTGCCCTCGGCGCTGATCGGCAAGCCGGTGCCGGAAACCAATCTGCCGCCGATCAAGGATCTCGCCATCAACGGCAAGCCGGTGCCCGGGCTGACGACCGATGCGCTCAAGGGCAATGTGACGCTGGTCAATGTCTGGGCGTCGTGGTGCGTGCCGTGCCGCGACGAGGCGCCGTTGCTCGAGCAACTCGCCAAGGATACGCGCTTCAAGATGGTCGGCATCAACTACAAGGATGCGACCGACGACGCACGGCGCTTCCTCAACCGCTTCGGCAATCCGTTCAGCGCCGTCGGCGCCGACGAGAAGGGCCGCACCTCGATAGACTGGGGCGTCTATGGCGTGCCGGAGACTTTTCTGATCGATCGCGACGGCCGGATCGCCTACAAACTGGTCGGCCCGATCACACCGCAGAACATCGAGGCGGTACTGAAGCCGCAGATCGAAAAAGCGCTGCAACAGCGGCCGTAACGGCGGCGGAAGCGGCGAAACCCGCGCCGCCCCGTAACCAATCGTTAGAACCGGAAATGGTACTTCTGGCCCACGTCCGTCCCGTGGGCAGGAAGGAAACGGCCCCTTGCGCTCGACCAGCGGCCAGCATTTCTCTCGGCTCGACCATTTGCGCGCCTTCGCCGCCTATCTCGTATTCGTCTGGCACTTCCTGCACATGACGCCGGATTACCCGGTGCCCTATGCCAGCAACCCGGTCTTCCCGCTGGCGCTGTTCGACGAGGGCCATACCGGTGTCGCGCTGTTCATGACCTTGTCGGGATACCTGTTCGCCAAACTGGTCGGCGACCAGGACATCGACTTCCCGAGCTTCCTGTGGAACCGGACGATGCGGCTGGCGCCGCTGCTGATCGTCTGCATCGCCGCCTGGGTCGTCATCGGCCAGATGACCGGCGAGCCGATCCCGCTGAGCGACCTCGTCACCGGTTTCGTGCTGCCGACCTGGCCGCGCGGCGCCTGGTCGATCGCGATCGAACTGCACTTCTATCTCATGTTCCCGCTGCTCTTGATGCTGGTGCGCCGCCACGGTCCCGGCGCGCTGATGCTGGCGATCGCCGGCGCGCTGTTCCTGCGCCTCTACTGGTGGATGACGTTCGGCGAAGCGCAGCACATCGCCTATTGGACCATCTTCGGCCGCATCGACCAGTTCGTCTTCGGCATGATGTTCGCCTATGCGACGATGTCCGGCAATTTGCGCCGGCCGGCGCTCACCATCGTCGCCGCGGTCTCGGCGCTGTCGTTCCTGATCATCTGGACGCAGTTCGACGCCATGGGCGGCTTCTACAACCGCGCCGGCGCGCCATCGCCGTCACCGATCTGGATCGTCATTCCGACCGTCGAAGCCATCACCTTCGGCGCGCTGATCGCCTGGTATGACGGCGCGACCTTCCGCATTCCCGCGGCGATCGACCGCGCGCTGACTCGCGTCGGCGAGTGGTCGTACTCGATCTATCTCCTGCACTTCTTCCTGATCATCGCCCTGCGCCACTTCATCTGGGGCCGCAGCGGCAGCGCGAGCGATTTCTATATCGCCTGGCCGGTCGCGACGCTCGCCTTCATCGCCTTCCTGCCGGTGGCGGCGCTGTCCTACATCTACTTCGAGAAGCGCTTCCTCGCCTTCCGCAAGCCCTATCTGCGCGAGCGCGCCGCGGAAACGCAGCCGGCCTAGTCTTCCTTTTCCGGCGCGGCGTATTTCATCAGCAGCGGATACTGCAGCGCGCCGAACAGCAGCGTCAGCGGCAGGACGCCGAACAGCTTGAAGCTGACCCAGAAATCGGTTGTCTGCGTGCGCCACACGATTTCGTTGAGCACGGCGAGAAACACGAAGAACAGCGCCCAGCGCCAAGTCAATTTGCGCCAGCCTTCCTCGGTGAGATGAAACACCGAGTCGAAGACGATGCCGAGCAGCGGCTTGTTGAAGAAGATGCCGAAGAACAGCGCGCCGGCGAACAGCAGATAAATGATGGTCGGCTTGAGCTTGATGAACAGATCGTCGTGCAGCACCAGCGTCAGCCCGCCGAACACCAGCACGACCACGGCGGTGACGACCGGCATCACCGCGACGTGCCGCGTCAGCGCATAGGACACGGCGAGCGCCGCCAGCACTGCGACCATGAAGCCGCCGGTGGCGTAGTAGATGCCGAGCTTCGAATTCATGACGAAGAACAGGATCAGCGGCCCGATATCGAGCGCCAGCTTGAGCATCGGGTTGAGTTGCTTTTTCTCGGGCATCAGTCCTCGATCCCCACCACGGCCCGCGCGAAGTCGCGCGCGGTGAAGTCGCTCAGGTCATCGACGCCTTCGCCGACGCCGATGAAGTGCACCGGCAGCTTGAATTTCTCGGCAATCGCCACGAGGATGCCGCCGCGGGCGGTGCCGTCGAGCTTGGTCATGACAAGACCGGTAACCCCGGCAATCTTGCCAAAGATCTCGACCTGGCTGAGCGCGTTCTGGCCGACGGTGGCGTCGAGCACCAAGAGCACGGCATGCGGCGCGGTCGGCTCCACCTTGCGGATCACGCGCACGATCTTTTCCAGTTCGCTCATCAGTTCGGCGCGGTTCTGCAGACGGCCCGCCGTGTCGATCAGCACCACTTCGGTGCCGTCGGCCTTGGCCTGGGTCACCGCGTCGAAGGCAAGACTCGCTGGATCGGAGCCGGGCGTGCGCGCGACGACCGCGGCGCCGGTGCGCTCGGCCCAGATCTTGAGCTGGTCGATGGCGGCGGCGCGGAACGTATCGGCCGCGACCAGCATCACCTTTTTGCCCTGGGCGCGAAACCGCGCCGACATCTTGCCGATGGTGGTGGTCTTGCCCGAGCCGTTGACGCCCGACACCAGAATGACGAAAGGCCGCGTCGTGACCTCGAGGGGCCTCGCCACCGGGGCCATGACCTTCTCGATCTCGCCGGCGAGCAGCGCGCGCAGTTCGTCGGACGCGATGCCCTTCTCGTAACGGCCGCTGCCGAGCGTGTCGGTGATGCGGCTGGCGAAGCCGACGCCGAGATCGGCGCGGATCAACTCGTTTTCCAGGTCGTCGAGCGTCGCGGCGTCGAGCTTGCGCTTGGTGACGAGGTCGGTAATCGCGGTGCCGAGGGTGTTCGAAGTGCGCTTGAGCCCCCCGCTCAGCCGCTTCCACCAGCTCTGCTTTTCGGTGCTGTCGTTCATGTCGGGGCCGTGATAGCCGTTTCCGCATGCGACTGAAAGCGGCAACCAGACCCGTCATCCTGAGGCGCTCGGCCGTCAGGCCGAGCCTCGAAGGATGCACGGCCACCACGGGCCGTCGCCCTTCGAGGCGAGGGCTTTGCCCTCGCACCTCAGGGTGACGGAACAGCGATGACCCCCGACGAAATGCTCGCCCGCCTGTTGTACCGCGACGGCATGATGCTGGTCGTCGACAAGCCGGCCGGCCTGTCGGTACATCGCGGGCCGAAAGGCGGCCACAGCCTGGAGGATTATTTCGGCGCGCTGCGCTTCGGCCTGCCGCGCGATCCGGCGCTGGCGCACCGGCTCGACAAGGATACGTCCGGTTGCCTGGTGCTCGGCCGCCATCGCAAGGCGCTGGCGCTGCTCGGCAAGCTGTTCAAGCAGGGCAAGGTCGGCAAGACCTACTGGGCCGTGGTCGAAGGCGGCCCGGCCGAGGACGAAGGCCTCATCGACATGGCACTGTCGGAAATCGACAAGGGCCGCGGCTGGTGGATGAAGCCCGACCCGCACGGCAAGCCGGCGTCATCGACGTGGAAGGTGATGGGGCGCTATTCCCCTCCGCCTTGTGGGGAGGGGTTAGGGGTGGGGGTCGAATTGAAACGCGATCACACCAACGCAATTACCCCCCTCCCCAACCCTCCCCCACGAGGGGGGAGGGAGCAGGCTGCTGCAAGCAGCGATGTTGCGCGTGCAACAAACAAGGTCCTCACCTGGCTCGCTTTGGAGCCGCTCACCGGCCGCACGCATCAGCTTCGCGTGCATTGCGCCGAGATGGGCTTTCCAATCGTCGGCGATCCGATTTACGGCAACGGCGAGCGCACAGGTGGCACGCCGCTGCATCTGCATTCGCGCGCGATCACCGTGCCGATCTCGAAGAACAAGCCGGCGGTCACCGTCGAGGCCCCGGTGCCGGAGCATATGCGAGAGTTGCTGACGCTGTGCGGGTGGTCAGGCGAGACAATCACAGCCTCCACTCATTCCCGCGAAGGCGGGAATCCAGAAGGCCGTGAAGCAAAAACTGAATAGATCGCACTGGGTCCCCGCTTTCGCGAGGACGAGCGGGGTTATTGCCCACAACGCTGATAGCTCAGCGTGTCCCAAGTCGCGGCGTCGATGTGCAGCAGCAACTCCGGCCGCTGCTCCGTCTTCTCCAGCACGATGAGAATGACCTCGCGCGCCGACTTCGCGCCCTCGCCTTCGCACGACAGCTTGAGCCGATGCGCCGCGTTGCCGGATTTCGAAAGCCGGCGCGACGACACGACGCCGCAGGCGCTAGCGTAGTAATCGAGCTGCTTCGCCGTGAAGGTGACCTTGAGGTCGTCGTTGCCTGCGCCGCAGGCGTCGGGCCCTTCGACCGCCCATTGTCCGGCGAAGGGCGGCGCGCCTTGCGCCACCGCGCCGGTTGCAGCGCCAGCCAGCATCACTGCGGCGAATGCAACGCGTTTCATGCTCACACCGCCAGCAATTGCCGGCCATCGTGGCCGGCGACGGCGAGATCGAGAAACAGCCCGGGCGCCAGCGGCGCGTTGAGCCGCACGGCGGTGAACTGCTCGGTGCGGCCGATGCCGCCGCGCTCGGTCAGCACGCGATGCGTCGAGCCGACCTGAGCCTCGAGATGCGCGCGCAACGCCGCCTCGCCCTTCGCGCGCAGGCGCTGCGCGCGCTCCTTGATCACGGCGCGGTCGAGTTGCGGCATGCGCGCCGCCGGCGTGCCGGGACGCGGCGAAAACGGGAACACGTGAAGCTGCGTCAGACCGCAGTCATCGACAAGATCGAGCGAACGCGCGAACATATCCTCGGTCTCGGTCGGAAAGCCGGCGATAATGTCCGCGCCGAATACTACATCGGGCCGCAGCCGCCGCACGTCGTTACAAAAAGAAATGGCGTCGGCGCGCGAATGGCGGCGCTTCATGCGCTTGAGGATCATGTCGTCGCCGGCCTGCAACGACAGATGCAGATGCGGCATCAGCCGCGGCTCATCCGCCAGCGCGTCGAGCAGATCGGCATCGGCCTCGACCGAGTCGATCGACGATAGGCGCAGCCGCGCAATCTCAGGCACCTCGCGCAGCAGTCGCTTCACCAGCGCGCCGAGCTTGACCTCGCCGCCGCGATAGCTGGTGATATCGACGCCGGTCAACACGATCTCGCGATAGCCGTTGGCGACCAAGCGCTGCGCCTGCGCGACGATATCGGCGACCGGCAGCGAGCGCGAATTGCCGCGGCCGAACGGAATGATGCAGAAAGTGCAGCGATGGTCGCAGCCGTTCTGCACCTGCACGAAGGCGCGGGTGTGACCGTCGATATGATCGACGCCATGCGCCTTGATCCGCGTTGACGCCATGATGTCGCCGACGGCGACACGTTCGTCGCCGCGCCATGCGGCAGCGCTCATCTTTTCGTCGTTGCCGAGCACGCGGTTCACTTCCGGCATCGCCGCGAACGGCGCCGCGTCGGCCTGCGCGGCGCAGCCGGTGACGATGATCTTCGCGTCCGGCTGTTCGCGGCGCACGCGCCGGATGCCCTGCCGCGCCTGCTTCACCGCCTCCGCCGTCACCGCGCAGGTGTTGAACACCACGGCATCGCTGACGCCGCCCGCTTGCGCCTCGCGCTTGATGACTTCGGATTCGGCAATGTTCAGCCGGCAACCGAAGGTGAGGACGGAGATGGGCACGAAACCTCTGCCTTCTTCTTGCTGTCATTCCGGGACGCCACGAAGTGGCGGGCCCGGAATCCATACTCCGCAGCACCGGGGTTATGGATTCCGGGCTCGCGGCCTTTCGGCCGCGCCCCGGAATGACAAATTACGTCTCAAACAGCTTCGGATCGAAGCGGCCTTCGTATTCGAACTCCACCGGCCCGGTCATCAGCACGTGATCGTCGCTGACCCGCCACTCGATGACGAGTGCACCGCCCGGCAGCGTCATGTGCACCTTGCGCTCGGTGCGCTTCAAGCGCGCCGCCGCCACCGCGGTGGCGCAGGCGGCCGAGCCGCAGGCGCGCGTCAGACCCGCGCCGCGTTCCCAGGTGCGCATGACGATATGCTCGCGATCGACGATATGCGCGAGCGTGATGTTGGCGCGATCGGGAAAGATCGGATGGTTCTCGAGCAGCGGCCCGAACTTTTCCAGGTCGTAGGCGTAAGGATCGTCCACCCAGAAGATCGCGTGCGGGTTGCCCATGTTGACGACCGACGGCGAATGCAGCACCGGCGCGTCGATGGGGCCTATCTGCAACTCGATCATCCGCGTGTCGCGGAATTCCTCGGCCAGCGGGATCTCGTTCCAGGCAAAGCGCGGCTTGCCCATGTCGATGGTGAACTGGCCGTTGTCGTTCTTCCAGGCGTTGAGGATGCCGGCATTGGTCTCGAAGGTCAGTGCCGACTTGCCATTGGCGCCGGACACCAGCGTGGCGACGCAACGCATGCCGTTACCACATGCGCCGGCTTCCGAGCCGTCGTTGTTGTAGATACGGATGAAGGCATCGGTGCCCGGCAAGCGCGGCGGATACAGCGCCATTAATTGATCATAAGGCGCGCCCGCAGGCGATGCAGCCGCGCGCGCCTCGTCGGCGCCGATCGCCGCCGCGCGCGGCGTGTCGGCGCGCAGATCGACCACGACGATCTCGTTGCCGATGCCGTTCATCTTGACGAAAGTCTTGTTGGAAAGCGCGCCCATTGTCCGCCAGCCAGCTTGGCAAACCGGGTCCTGCCCGGTTTCCGCCCGGTTTATATGGCCAAAGATCGCCCAAATGGCTAGGGCCATGGTAGATTAGGGGCAACCCCGAATCGTGCGCGACAGACGGAGACCCGAAATGCCTGGTGTGCGCCCTTGCCTGCGCGTCGCCGCAAGCGCGCTGCTGCTGGCCTGCTGCGTGGCTCTCGGCACGCCGGCGCTGGCACAGACGCCCTCCGGCGAGCCGAAGCCGGCCCCGGCGATGCCCGAGCCCAAGACCAGCCAGCCGGCCATGCCGCAGCCGGGCGACGCCTTCGGCGAGGAAGTCACGCTGCCCGAGCGCACCATCGTCTACATCAAGGGCCACACCAACTGGGACACGGCCTTCGACACCCTGCTCGACGCATTCAAGTCGCTCAACGACTATCTCGCCAAGCAGAACGTCAAACCGTCCGGTCCCTTCCTGACGGTCTACACAGAGACCGACGACACCGGCTTCTCGTTCCAGGCCGCGGCGACGATCGCGCAGCCGCTCGCCAATCCGCCGAAGGGCGACATCGCCACCGACAAGGCGCCGGGCGGCAAGGCGCTGAAATTCGTGCACCGCGGTTCGTACGATTCGATGGATACGACTTACGAAGCGATCACCAATTTTCTCGATGACCGGCAGCTCGAAGCCAAGGACCTGTTCATCGAGGAGTACACTTCAGACCCGGTGAAGAGCGATCCGAACAACCTCGTCGTCAACATCTATGTCCCGGTGAAATGATGATGTCATTCAATCGCCGCTTCCTGAGCCTCGCCATCGTCGCCGGCGCGCTCGCCGCGCCGCTGCTGGCGAATGGCTCCGCACACGCCGCCGACCGGCAGATCACGGTGGTTGGCGACGCCAATATCTCCGTCGCGCCGGATACCGCGATGATCCGCCTCGGCGTCACCAGCCAGGGCAAGAATGCGCGCGAGGCCAGCGACGCCAACGCCAAGCAGATGACGACCGTGCTGGCGGCCATCAAGGAAGCCGGCGTCGCCGACCGCGACGTGCAGACCTCGCGCCTGTCGCTGCAGCCGCAGTACGAGCAGGGCAAGGCCGGCGCGGCGCGGCTGCTCGGCTTCCAGGTCACCAACCAGGTGACGATCCGCATCCGCGAGATCGACAAGTTCCCCGGCATTCTCGACCGCGCCATCGCCGCCGGCGCCAACGAGATGTCCGGCATCGAGTTCATCGTCTCCGAACAGTCCAAACTGCTCGATCAGGCGCGCGACGATGCGGTGGCCGACGCCCGCCGCAAGGCCGAGCTCTACGCCAAGGCCGCCGGGGTCAAGCTCGGCAACGTGGTCTCGATCGTCGAGGAAGGCTCGACCCCGCCGCCGCGTCCGGTGATGCAGGCGATGCGCGCCAATGCCGTGCCGGTGGCGCCGGGCGAGCAGATGTTGCGCGCCGCGGTGACCGTGACCTACGAATTGACGCCTTGAGCGGCAATAATACTGCAATATCAGATGCTTAATTGAAGATACGGCGCGTGCCCTGCTCAGCCGTCCGATAACCGACTTGCCTTGACTTGGCCCCTCCCGGTCCCTAGTTTCCGCGCGTTCTCGCAAGAGACTGACTTTTCCGACCCGCCGACCGGTCCCTTGAGGCTGGAGGCCACCGCCCGACAGCGCGATGCGCCCTCGGGCGTCGTCGTGTTTTGTCAGACTCTTCGGTGACGGGAACGAAAAGGATCTGGAATGTTCGACAATCTGTCCGAACGACTTGGCGGAATTCTCGACAAGCTCACCCGCCGCGGTGCGCTGCGCGAAGCCGACGTCGATGAGGCGATGCGCGAGGTTCGCCGCGCGCTGCTCGAGGCCGACGTCGCGCTCGATGTCGCGCGCGAGTTCGTGGACAGCGTCAAGAAGCAGGCGGTCGGCGTCGAGGTTCTCAAATCCGTCACGCCCGGCCAGATGGTCGTCAAGATCGTGCACGACCAGCTCGTCGCCACCTTGGGCGCCGAAGCGCAGGCGATCGATCTTCATACCGCGCCGCCGGTCGCCATCATGATGGTCGGCCTACAGGGTTCCGGCAAAACCACCACCACCGCCAAGCTCGCCAAGCGCCTCACCGAGCGCCAGAAGAAGAAAGTTCTGATGGCCTCGCTCGACGTGCGCCGTCCGGCCGCGATGGAGCAGCTCGCGGTGCTCGGCCGCGAGACGCAAATCGATACGCTGCCCGTCGTGCAGGGCCAGCAGCCGCCGCAGATCGCCAAGCGTGCGCTGGAGGCCGGCCGCCTCGGCGGTTACGACGTCGTGCTGCTCGACACCGCCGGCCGCACCACGCTCGACGACGAGATGATGAACGAAGCGGCCGAGGTGAAGCGCTCGGCCAATCCGCATGAAGTGCTGCTGGTCGCCGACAGTCTGACCGGTCAGGACGCCGTCAACCTCGCGCGCTCGTTCAACGAGCGCGTCGGCCTCACCGGCATCGTGCTGACCCGCGTCGACGGCGATGGCCGCGGCGGCGCCGCTTTGTCGATGCGCGCCGTGACGCAGAAGCCGATCAAGCTGATCGGCACCGGCGAAAAGATGGATGCGCTCGAGGAGTTCGACCCCTCGCGCATCGCCGGCCGTATCCTCGGCATGGGCGACATCGTCGCGCTCGTCGAAAAGGCCGCCGCCAATATCGACGCCGAAAAGGCGATGCGCACCGCCGAGAAGATGCGCAAGGGTCAGTTCGACCTCAACGACATGCGCGAGCAGCTTCCGCAGATGGCGTCGATGGGCGGCATCGGCGGCCTGATGGGCATGATGCCCGGCGTCGCCAAGATGAAGAACCAGATCGCCAATGCCGGGCTCGACGACAAAATCCTCAAGCGCCAGGTCGCGATCATCGACTCGATGACGCCGCAGGAGCGGCGCAACCCCGACCTCCTCAAGAACAGCCGCAAGAAGCGCATCGCGGCGGGTTCGGGCACGTCGCCAGAGCAGATCAACAAGCTCCTGAAAATGCATCGCGGCATGGCCGACATGATGAAGGCCATGGGCAAGGGCGGCAAACGCGGTCCGCTCGCCGGCCTCGGCCAGATCATGGGCTTCGGCGGCGGCGGTACGCCGTCGCCCGAGCAGATGGCCGAGATGGCCAAGAACATGCCGGGCGGCCAGTTGCCGCCGGGCTTCCCGGGCGGCGCCGGTGGGCTGCCGCCGACGATGCCGAAATTGCCGCCGAACATGCCGGGACTTCCCGGTCTCGGCGGGAAATTCCAGGGCCCGCAAGGATTGCCGGGCTTCGGAAAAAAGAAATAGCCGACTTCAATTCACGAACTTTGCAACACACGTCAATCAAGAGATCTCGAAAGGAAAACTGAAATGCTCGTCATCCGCATGGCTCGCGCCGGCACCAAGAAGCGCCCGTTCTATCACATCGTGCTCGCCGACTCGCGTTCGCCGCGCGACGGCCGCTTCATCGAACGTCTCGGCTACTTCAATCCGCTGCTGCCGAAGGACAAGGAAGAGCGCCTCAAGCTCGACATGGACAAGGTCAAGGAGTGGATGAAGAAGGGCGCGCAGCCGTCCGACCGCGTGATGCGCTTCCTCGACAAGGCCGGCGTTGCCAAGCGCAAGCCGCGCAACAATCCGGAGAAGGCCGTGCCGCGCAAGGAGCGCAAGGCGAAGGCCGAAGAAGCCGCCAAGGCGCCCGCGGCGCCGGCGGCTTGATCGCGCTAGACCGTGGCTCGCAACGAAAGCAAGCCACCCGCTGCCGCGGACAATAAAGTCTGCGTCGCGCGCATCGGCGCGGCGCATGGCGTGCGCGGCGAGATGAAGTTCTGGTCCTTCACCGAGGACCCGCAAGCCGTCGCCGACTACGGCCCGTTCGAAACGCTGGACGGCAAGCGGCAGTTCGACATCGAGAGCATGCGCGCGGCGAAGGATCACTTCGTCGTTCGCCTGTCCGGCGTTGCCGATCGCACCGCCGCCGAGAAACTCACCAACACCGATCTCTACGTCCCACGTGATCGCCTGCCCGCGATCGACGAAGACGGCACCTATTATCACGCCGATCTCATCGGTCTTGCCGCGGTGACGCCGGACGGCGTCGCGCTCGGCAAGGTGACGGGCCTGTTCAACTTCGGCGCCGGCGATCTGATCGAGATCGCGACACCACAAGGTGGCGAACCGCTGCTGCTGCCGTTCACCAACGCCGTGGTGCCGGACGTCGATATCAAGGGCGGCAAGCTCACGGTCGTGCTGCCGTCGATCATCGAGTGATTCTCTTGAGAGCCCCTCAAAAAACTTCGCTCATTCCCGCGAAAGCGGGAATCCAGTGCTGTACTTTAGAAGTTCGCGTATTTGGCCCCTGGCCCCCCGCTTTCGCGGGGGTGAGCGGAAGACATTGATCATGTTCCGCGCCACCATCCTCACGCTCTATCCGGAGATGTTTCCCGGCCCGCTCGGCGTCAGCCTCGCCGGCAAGGCACTGGCCAACGGCTTGTGGTCGCTGGAGACGAAGCAAATCCGCGACCACGCGGCCGACAAGCACGGCACCGTTGACGACACCCCGGCCGGCGGCGGGCCGGGCATGGTGATGAAGGCCGATGTGCTCGCCCGTGCCTTGGACGCCGTCCCTGCCGATGCTCGCCCGCGTCTGATCATGAGCGCCCGCGGCAAGCCGTTGACGCAAGGCCGCGTGCGGGAACTCGCGGGCGGCCCCGGCGCCGTGATCCTGTGCGGCCGCTTCGAGGGCGTCGACGAGCGCCTGATCGAGGCTAGAGGCCTCGAGGAGGTCTGCCTCGGCGATTTCGTGCTGTCCGGCGGCGAAATGGCGGCGCTGACCCTGCTCGACGCCTGCGTGCGGCTGATCCCCGGCGTGATGGGCAAGGAGGCCTCCGGCGTCGAGGAGAGCTTCTCCGACGGGCTGCTGGAATACCCCCAGTACACCCGCCCGGCCGTATTCGAGGGCCGGCCGATCCCGGAAATCCTCACATCCGGCGACCATGGCAAGGTCGCCGCCTGGCGCCGGTCCGAGGCCGAAAGACTCACCAAGGAGCGCCGTCCCGACCTCTGGGCGGCCTATTTGACCCGTAAAAAGCCCTAAAACGAGACCAAACAGACAGGTGACAAGTGCACGGCTTTGCTCTAAAAGCCCGGCCAACCCATTCAGTTTAAGCCTGAGACCGCGCGCCGGTTGCTGGCGCTGCCGACGGAGATTTGAGCCATGAACATCATCCAGCAGCTCGAAAAAGAGCAGCTCGAGAAGCTTTCCGCCAACAAGGCCATTCCGGCGTTCGCCCCGGGCGACACCGTGATCGTCAACGTCAAGGTGACCGAAGGCGACAAGACCCGCGTGCAGGCCTACGAAGGCGTCTGCATCGCGCGCTCCGGCGCCGGCCTCAACGAGAGCTTCACGGTTCGCAAGATTTCGTATGGCGAAGGCGTCGAGCGCGTGTTCCCGCTTTACGCGCCGGCGATCGATTCGCTCAAGGTCGTGCGCCGCGGCAAGGTGCGCCGCGCCAAGCTGTATTACCTGCGCAATCTGCGCGGCAAGAAGGCCCGCATCGTCGAGGCTTCCGGCGCCACCGCCGCGGAAGTCAACGCGGCCGCTGCTGCCGGTTAAAAGTTACGGCTGTTCGGGGGAACGCCGGAAAAGGGCCGCCTTGCGCGGCCCTTTTCTTTTGCTCACCGAGCCGACGTCTTCACAGGTTGCAGACGATTTGTCGCCGCCCGCGCGAGCGGATATCATTTTCAATCGCCCGCTTATGCGCGAGGCAGCAGGCCCGCATCGACGGGCCTTTTTTGTGAGAGATCGTTCGATGAAGCAGATTTTCGGCGTCACTGTTCCGGAGACACTCATTGAAGCAGCCCGGCCGGACGCTACCGCCCTGATTGTTTACGACATGCAGGTCGGCATCTTGCGGCAATTGCCGCATGGTCAGACGGTGCTGGAGAAAGTTCTGCGGCTGCTCGATTTGGCCCGCGCCGCCGGGCTGCGCATCGTGTTCTTGCGCCACATGTCGCTGCCCAAGCGGCTCGCCGGAACCTTCCAGCTTCGCCAGATGATGGTCTGGCAACGCACGAACGACCTCGAGAAGCTCGAGCCGTGGTTTCTGCGCGACAGCCCCGGCTTCGCCCTGGCGCCTGAACTGAACGTCCGTGCCGACGAAGCCATCCTGGACAAGATCACGATGTCGGCTTTCGAGGGCACGCCTCTGGGCATCGCGCTGCGCGATTGCGGGCTCAAGAGCTTCATCATCTGTGGCGTTGCGACCGAGATCGGCATTGAGCCCACGGTGCGGCAGGGCGCCGATCTTGGCTTCATCCCGATCGTGGCCGAGGACGCCTGTGGCGCCGGCCACGCCGAAGCGGGCGAACGGGCCCTGGCTAGCATCCGCTTCATGGGCGACGCCATGGTCTGCAAGATCGATGATCTGGCGAGGTCCTGGAAGCCGTCGCTCTAGACCGGCGACAGAGGATTTGTCGTCGCCCGACCGAGGGGCTATATACCCTGTCATGGTTCTAAAGGTTCAGCGCATCATTCTTGCCGACCATACCCGCCTGCCCTGGCGGTTTTTCGGCCGGCTGACCGCGGCCGTGCAAGCCGGGCTTTGAGCGGCGCCCGCGCGATTCCGCGCGCCCGGCTGACCTCGGCTTTTCGCGAACCTCACCATTCCTTCATAAGGCAAACAACGTCATGAAACCGCGCACCCTGTACGACAAGATCTGGGACGACCACGTCGTCGACATTCAAGAAGACGGCACCGCGCTGCTCTACATCGATCGCCACCTCGTACATGAGGTGACGAGCCCGCAAGCCTTCGAAGGCCTGCGCAATGCCGGCCGCAAGGTGCACGCCCCGGACAAGACGCTCGCCGTCGTCGATCACAACGTGCCGACCTCCGACCGCTCGCTGCCGAACCCCGATCCGGAAAGCGCCGAACAGATCGCGGTGCTGGCCGAGAACGCCAAGGACTTCGGCATCACCTACTTCAACGAATTCGACAAGCGTCAGGGCATCGTCCACATCATCGGCCCCGAGCAGGGCTTCACGCTGCCCGGCACCACGATCGTGTGCGGCGACAGCCACACCGCGACGCATGGCGCCTTCGGTGCGGTCGCTTACGGCATCGGCACCTCCGAAGTCGAACACGTGCTGGCGACGCAGACATTGTTGCAGCGCAAGTCGAAGAACATGCGCGCCATCGTCGACGGCAAGCTGCCGCACGGCGTCACCGCCAAGGACATCATCCTCGCCATCATCGGCGAGATCGGCACCGCCGGCGGTACCGGCTATGCGCTGGAATATGCCGGCGAAGCCATCCGCGACCTGTCGATGGAAGGCCGCATGACCATCTGCAACATGTCGGTCGAAGGCGGCGCCAAGGCCGGCTTCATGGCGCCCGACCAGAAGGTGTTCGATTATCTCAAGGGCCGGCCGATGGCGCCCAAGGGCGAGGCCTGGGATCAGGCGATGCGCTATTGGGAGACGCTGCAATCGGAGGACGGCGCGCATTTCGACTGGGAGATCAAGCTCGACGCTGCCAAGCTGCCACCGATCGTCACCTGGGGCACCAGCCCGGAGCAGGTCGCATCCATCGCCGGCCGCGTGCCGGTGCCGTCCGAGATCGCCGACGAGAAGAAGCGCATCGCCGCCGAGCGCTCGCTCGGTTACATGGGCCTCAAGGGCGGCGAGAAGATCACCGACATCAAGCTCGACCGCGTCTTCATCGGCTCCTGCACCAATGGCCGCATCGAGGACCTGCGCGAAGTCGCGCGCGTCGCGGAAGGCAAGAAGGTCAACGCCGCGGTGTCGGCGATGATCGTGCCGGGCTCGGGCCTCGTGAAGGAGCAGGCCGAAGCCGAGGGTCTCGACAAGATCTTCAAGGCGGCCGGCTTCGACTGGCGCGAGCCGGGATGCTCGATGTGCCTCGCCATGAATCCGGACAAACTTGCGCCGGGCGAGCGCTGCGCCTCGACCTCGAACCGTAACTTCGAGGGCCGTCAGGGCCACAAGGGCCGCACCCATTTGGTGTCGCCGGCCATGGCCGCCGCCGCCGCGATCGCCGGCCATTTCGTTGACGTGCGCGAGTGGCGCTGAGCGATCAGCATCCCAAAATGAAAACGCCGCCCGATGAGGGCGGCGTTTTTATTTGTTCGATCGCCGGCTTGCGCTCAGTAGCAGCGGCGCACGCTGCGCCAGTGCCAGCGGCCATGACGCCAGAAGCGCACGCGCTCCCACCGGCACGGCGGACCGTAACCGTAGTAAGCAGGTCCACCGTAGTAATAGGGCCTCGGATAAGCGTAAGGCGCGCCGAAGCCGAAATAGAAACCGCCGCCGTGATGGCGATAGCCATGATGGCCCCAGCCGCCGTGGCGGTGATGCCATTGCGCCGCCGCCGGCGTCGCCGTGGCGATCATTGCCGTGGCGGCGATGGCCGTCGCGGCACAGAGAACTTTGAAAGGCTTAGCCAGAACAGGCTTACTTAGAACCGACATGGCGATGCTCCCGCGTCCAACGAATGTCGCCGTGGACATAACGTCGCACTGTGGCGGAAGTTTCACTGCCACCAGCAGTGCATCACCGGCACTATCACCGTGCCGCTCGGCCGGTGCTGCTCGACCAGGCGGGCCTGGCATTCGCGCTTGGCGTTCGGGCCGGGCTCGCGTCGCGGCGAAATGATGATGCGCTGGCGCGGCGTTTGCTGCGCGAGCTCGGTGCGCTGCTGCGATTGCGCCGAAGCCGGGGCGGCGGCCGCGATCAGGCCGGCGAGGGTAATGACGGCAAGGCGGCGCACCGGGGCCCTACCAGCGCTGGCCGGATGAACGCGAAGCCGGGGCGAACAGACCGGCATGGTGGGCCCGGCGCGGCGCATAGGCGTAATGACCATGGCTCGCGGAATAACGAGTGAAGGCCTGCCGCGACGACGACGAGGAGTAGCTCACCTTGGTGTGCGGCTCCTTGCAGCCGAAGAACTCGGCCGAGGCCGGCGTGACCAGCGCGGCGCACAGCGCCCCTGCGGCGATGCTCAATCCGATGGTTTTCAGCGCCATGGCCCTATCCTCCGCGCGGCGATGCCGCGCCCCTCAGTCTGGCCATAATAGTTAACGGGGCGCTAATCGGCAAGTCCGGGCAAAGGCTTGGCGGAAGGCCCGGGCCGGGGCACGGCGGGAGTGCGCCGCCACGGCGGCTTGGTTCGGCTGGGCCACTGGCCTAGAAGGGCGGCATGGCAGGCTCTTCCGACGATCCGCAGGCCCTCCGGGGCGCGCTGGCACCCTCTCTCGACGAGATCGAGGCCTTGGCCCAGGAAGCCTATGCGCGCCTGCCCGAGACCTTCCGGGCCCTCTGCGAGGGGGTGGTGCTCAGGGTCGAGGACTTCCCGACCGAGGAGGTTCTCGACACCATGGGCGCCGAGAGCGAATTCGACCTGCTCGGCCTGTTTCAGGGCGTCGGCCTGCCGTTCCAGTCGACCCAGGTGAGCGGGCAAATGCCGAATATGGTCTGGCTGTATCGCCGCCCTATCCTCGATTACTGGGCCGAGCACGAGGAGACCCTGGGCGCCATTGTCACCCACGTCCTGGTGCACGAGATCGGCCACCATTTCGGCCTGTCCGACGACGACATGGCAGCCATCGAGCAGGCTGCGGACTGAATCCTTCCCTTGATCTTCCCTTGGCCCGGCAGGCGGGCTAAATCCTTTGCGCTGAGAACAGTCGGGAAAACTGAGCCCATGGAAAAATTCGACCACCTCGAAGGCGTCGCCGCGCCGCTGCGGATCATCAATGTCGACACCGACATGATCATTCCCAAGCAGTACCTGAAGACGATCAAGCGCACCGGGCTCGGCAAGGGCCTGTTCTCGGAGCAGCGCTATCTCGACGACGGCGCCGAGAACCCGGACTTCGTGCTCAACAAGCCCGCCTATCGCAAAGCCAAGATCCTGGTCGCCGGCGACAACTTCGGCTGCGGCTCTTCGCGCGAGCACGCGCCGTGGGCACTGATGGACTACGGCATCCGCTGCGTGATCTCGACCTCGTTCGGCGACATTTTCTACAACAACTGCTTCAAGAACGGCATCTTGCCGATCCGCGTCTCGCCGGAAGATCTCGAGAAGCTGTTCGATGACGCTGACCGCGGTTCGAATGCGACCTTGTCGGTCGATCTCGAGAGCCAAGAAATCCGCGGGCCGGACGGCGGCGTCGTCAAGTTCGACATCGATCCGTTCCGCAAGCACTGCCTGCTGAACGGCCTCGACGACATCGGCCTGACCAAGCAGAAGCAGAGCAAGATCGAGAGCTACGAGCAGAAGGCGCAGGCCGCGCGACCCTGGGCGTAAGCTTCACGCACCGAAATAAAGAAGCCGCGGCCGATCAAATTCGGGCGCGGCTTTTTCTCGAGCGCGAAGACAGCCGTTCGAGGATTCCCTCCAGCCATCGCGCTCGCAACCGCCTTGCCATTAGGCCGATGTGGCCTGGTGGATCTCGATCATATTGCCTTCGGGATCGCGCAGCGTCGCCGCTCGTCCGAATGGCACAGGCTCGATCGCGCTGATTGCCATACCATCCTTGTGTATTCGCTCCCGGACCGGGACGATGTCGTCGGTCTCGATGACGATGAACCAGTGCTGGTCATGGCCGTCGCCCCGGCCATGCGAAAGCGACGCAGTCAGCGCAATTTGCGGATAGCGCTGCCCGGGCAAGGCCAGGAAGACGCTCGCGCCTTTGTCCCGATAGAGCACCTCGAAGCCCAGGACGCCGGTGTAAAATGCCGTCATCGCCGGCAGGTCATTTACCGCGATGAAGATATGGCTGATCCGCGCCCCCGGGATGCGAACGGGCCCCTGATCCGTCATGACGGCGCTACTTCACCGGTTTGAAAATGATCTCCGTGCGCAGGCCGATCGGGAAATCCGTGCGCAAGCCGCCGGTGCCGACGACCGCACCGGACAGACAGAAATCGTGGCTCGTGGCCCGGCGCGTGATGCCGGCGGCCGGAACGCGTTCGAGCCGCGTCTCGACCGCGCTGCCGGGCAGCAGGGACAACCCGAAATTGATCGTGCCGGCGCGGACCCAGGGCGGCATCGCCGTCAGCACGCCGATGTCGTCGCTGGGAAAGAACGCTTCCCAGAAGTCCTCAGGCTTGCCGACCCCGACATACCAATGCGGTTCGCCCTTCGTCAGCGCCGCCCAGCCGTCGGCCGGCGCATCGCCCCGCCGCTCGAGGCTGTAGCTGGTATCCGCGTCGAGGAAGCTGGCGATCATGGTGCCTTTGGGAATGCGCCGGCCATCGAGCTTCGCCGCGCCATTCGAGACCCTGGCGGCGAGTTCGGCGAACTCGCCTGGCTCCAGCGGCGCGAAACCGAATTGATAGCCGTCGGACGTCCTGGTCTTCGACACCGCCTGGAAAGCGCGCGCCGCCGCCTTCGTGGGGCGGTTGATGCGGTTGGTGGCGTGGAAGGAATCCGGCCCCGGCGTCCGGCTCATCGATTCGATCGTGTGCGTGATGCCGACCCCGATCAGCCGGTCGCCGATATCGATGCGGGTCGCTGGATTGCGTTCGTTGCCCGAACCCTTGACCAGGACTTCGCCGCCCGAACCCGAGAAGCGATTGACTTCACCGAAGAAGAACTTCTCTTCGAAACTGTCCGACAGCCGCGACATGATCGTCTCCGCCTTGTCCGCGTGAATGAAACACGCCGACACTAAAGACGACACCGCGCAGTCCTGCTTCTCCGAACTTGCTCGAATGGCGCGATCGAGAGCAGCGCGTCTCTTGCAAACGGTACTTGGATGTCACCACGGGCCGCTGACGGCGCACTCACAGAGCGCGATCAGAGATCGATCTGGCCGTAGACCGTGACGTTGAGGCCGATCTTGTCGCAGGTCAGCGCCACCGCCGTTTCGACGTTGCCCTGCCGGCCGAGCTTGCCATTGGCCATCGCCGCGCGCACGGCCTGGGCAATTTCCATCTGGGCCTGGGCGCGAACCGCATCGAGATAGCGGTCGACCGACGCCCGCAATTCCTTGTCGCCGATCATGATCTTTCTCACCCGGCCGCAGGGGCGGGCCAACGTTGTTTGTTTATTTTATCCGCCCCGGACGGATTAAACAGCCGCCGAAAAGTTAATATGCGGGGCTGGTTAACGCCGGCGAGCCATGGGCGCCGCCCGCGTTATCGATAAATTCATGTTGTTCTGTCGCCCGACAGGTCAGCCGCTAGACTATGAAACATCGCTCGGCTTCGGGGCGCCCGCCGCCTTCCGTCGCGTGCATCTGGCCATGGACGACAGGAGTTTTTCAGCCGTGAGTTATTTCTCCCCTACAAAAAACGAAGCGCGCCCGGCCAAGCCGGTGGAAGCCGCCGCATCGCAACCCCGGCCCTCGTCGCAGCCCGCCGTGAGCGCTCCGGTCCGGCTCGGCGAAAAGGAAATCGTCTCCACCTTCGGCGCCGGACTGATGATCACCGGTAACGTCGTTTCGACCGGCGGCGTGCAGGTGTTCGGCCGCGTCGACGGCGACATCCACGCCGCGCATCTGGTGGTCGGCAAGGGCGCCAATATCAACGGCAATGCCCGCGCCCAGGATGTCGTCATCGACGGCACCTTCAAGGGCACCATTCACGGCAACAACGTGAAACTGCAGGCGACCGCGGCGGTGGAAGGCGAGATCTACAACCGCTCGCTCGCCATCGACCAGAACGCCCAGTTCGAAGGCGTGGCGCGCCGCCTGGTGCAACCGGTCGAACCGCCGACGGACGATCAGGTCAACGGCCGCAGACAGCAGCCGGCTTTGGTGCCGGAGCAGCCGGTGGCGCAAGCCTATCCCGCCAACGATGCGGGCGGCTTTCGTCCGGTGACGACCTACTGATTCCGGCTATTCGGCCGCCAATGACGAGGCGCGGGATTGCATCCCGCGCCTTTCTGTTGCGCGGAATTCAGCCCCGCACCGCGATCGCCTCGGCGATCGCCACCGTGCGCCGCGCCATGTCGGCATGCAGGCGCTCGACCATGCGCCCGTCAATCGACACCACGCCCTTCGACTTGTTCTCCGGCAGGTCGAAAGCGGCGATCATCTTGCGCGCCCAGGCGACCTCGGCCTCGCTCGGCGAGAACGCCGTGTTGCACGGCTCGATCTGGTTCGGGTGGATCAGTGTCTTGCCGTCCATGCCGAGCTCGACGCCCTGCTGGCATTCCGCGGCGAAGCCCTCGGCATTGCTCAAATCGTTATAGACGCCGTCGAGCACCTCGACGCCGTGAATGCGCGCCGCGGCGATTACCGTGGTCAGCCACGGCAGCATCGGCGCGCGGCCCGGCACCAGCCGCGCGCGCGTGTCCTTGGCGAGGTCGTTGGTGCCAAGCACGAAGCACGACAGCCGGGCCTCGGAATCGCGCGCTTCGGCGGCGATCGACAGGATGTTGAAGATGGCGAGCGGCGTCTCGATCATCGCCCAGACCCGCGTCTTGAGCGGCGCATGCATGTCCATCAGCCGCCGCCCGATCAGCTCCAGCGTCTCCGCCGATTGCACCTTGGGGATGAGGATGGCGTCCGGCCCGGCCTGCGCCGCGGCGGCGAGGTCCTCGGCATGCCACGGCGTGTCGACCGCATTGGTGCGGATGATGACCTCGCGGGCGCCGAAGCCGCCGGCCTTCACCGCATCCACCACTTGCTGGCGCGCCGACGCCTTGGCGTCCGGCGCCACCGAATCCTCGAGGTCGAGGATCACGCCGTCGGCCGGCAGTGTCTTCGCCTTCTCCAGCGCGCGGGCATTCGACCCGGGCATATAGAGGACACTGCGGCGCGGACGGATGGTCATGTGGAGCCCCATGGCAAATGAACGGCCAACCCTACCGTCCACGCGCCGTGCATGCCACTGTCATGGCGATGACACGTGCCGATAACGATATCTGGCTGGCCGGCGTTGACGGCTGCCCGGGCGGCTGGCTGGTCGCGTTCGGACGGCCAGACGGCGAGATCACTGCGCCGCGCATCGTCACACGCTTTGCCGATATCGCCTTTGCCGACGAACGGCCGGCGATCATCGCCATCGACGTTCCGATCGGATTACCGAAGCAGAGTCCGGCGGGTGGCCGCGCGGCGGAGCGCGAGACGCGGGCGCTGCTCGGGATGCGCAAGTCGAGCGTGTTCCGCATTCCGTCGCGTCCCGCCGTCGAGGCCAGTGTGGCGGCCGAGCCTGCCGATGCGCGCGAGCGCTTCTTTGCCGCTTGCGCCATCGCGCGCGAGACCTCGGACGACCGCAAGGGTTTCGCCAAGCAGGGCTTCTATATTCTCGACAAGGTGGCCGAGGTCGATGCCTTCCTGCGTGCACACAAGGACGATGCAGGCCGCGTGTTCGAGACGCACCCCGAACTCGCCTTCGTGATGATGAATGGCGGCGCGCCGCTGCCGCTGGCCAAGAAAGTGAAGAGCCGCGTCAACCCGCCGGGCCTCGACCTGCGGCGTGACCTGCTCACGCGCGCCGGCATTCCCAATGACATCGCAGCGATGAAGGCGCCGAGAGGCGCCGGCGATGACGACCTGATCGATGCGCTCGCCTGTCTGGTAACCGCGCGGCGGATTTATCGGAAGGAAGCGCGGTCGCATCCCGCCGACCCGCCGTGTGACGAGCACGGCTTGCCGATGGCGATCTGGGCTTAGGCAGGAACGCGCGGCGAACTCCGCGAGCTCCCTCTCCCCTTTGGGGAGAGGGTGGGGGTGAGGGGGCAAGTGAGCCCGATAGTTTGTAACCCCTCACCCGGCTCGCTTCGCGAGCCGACCTCTCCCTATGGGAGAGGTGAAACGCAAACCTACCGCTCTCCCACCGTGAAGCGGCCCGGATATTGCGGCGCGCTGTCGGTGGTCTCGCCCGACTTGATGATCTTGTAGAGCTGGAAGCGGTCGCCGTCGGCGACGAGCTTCAGGTGCGACGGATAGGGATTGGGCGCGTCGTCTTCGGTGAACAGCACGTACAGATAATCGAACTTGGTCCAGTTCAGCCAGAAGGCCGGCGTGTTCGGCTGCGGCTGCTCGGCGGCGACGATGAGTTGCGCCACCGACGGCGGCGTGCCGTCATGGATGTCGGCAAAATCTTCGTATTTTGGTTTGACGTGCACGATCTGCTTGCCCGGCACGGTGAACAAGGTTGTGACCAGCGCCGAGCGCTCGATCGTGGCGATGCAGGCGGCGTGGACGAGGCCGAGATCGCGGACATCGTCGCCCATCGAACGGTCGGAATAGGCGACGAATACCTTGGAGCCCGGCGCGATGCGCTTCACCGACGAGCGGAACTGGCTGGTCGAGTCCGACAGTTGCGACCAGTTGTAGTCGATCTCGATGAGGCGGCCGGCGATCAGCACGATGAGCACGATCATGAAGCCGCGTCGCACCAGGCGCCGGCGCAATTCGAGATCGCCGCAGGCCAGCACCATGAAGGCGATGCCGATCGGCACGCGCTGATCGGTCATATAGGTGTCGAACATCACGCGCGGCAGCGCCAGATAGATCAGGCCGCCGACGATCAGCAGCACCGCGACCAGCGGGTGGAAGCGCAGCACGCGGTGCCGCACGGCCCAGACGGTCGCCGCGCCGAGCACAGTAACGATCAGGAACGCGGTGATGTCCGAATAGTCGGCGATGATGTAGATCAGGCCGTCGATCTTGCCGCGCTGCTCCCAATAGACGCTCGAGGCCAGACTCATGGTCGGCGACAGCGCGAGCAGCGGCGTCACCGCCAGGAACGGCAGGCCGCCGCAGACGAATTCGGCGATGCGCGACGGCCACGGCTGGCGGCGCTGCTCGTAAAGCCGCAACAATTCGTACGAGAGAATGCCGACGCCATAAATACCCAGCGCCGAGAGGTGACAGAAGAACAGCACGAGCGCGCAGGCCGACGACAGCAGATAGCGCCACGGCCAAGCGCGCTCGCGCAGCGCAACCCAGCCGGCCATCGCCCACAGCGCGACGCCGATGCCGAAAAGATAGTTCATAAGGCCGACGAGGAAGACGTAATTGTAAAGCAGCGGGTAGCCGAACAGCGGCGTCGTCGACCAGCGGCCGATCAGCGCGCGGTTGAGCGCCAGCGCGCCCGACATGATGAGCGCGAACATCGTCACCATGTAGATCTGGCCGGCGACGTAGATGTTGACGCCCATGCGCGCCACCCAGGGCACGATGACGTCCATGGTCAGGTTGGGAATGACCTGCCAGTTGACGGTGTAGAACTCGGCCAGCTTGGGGTTGTGGTCCAGCGTCGCCAGCACCTTCATGCGCGCCAGGTGATTGACGTAGTCCGACAGCGGCGGCAGCGGGTGCGTCCAGATCGGGATCGAGATCAGCAGCGTGAAGGCCGCGAACAGGATGGCGATCTGCCCGCCGGAAAAGCCATGCGAGCGAAGGCGCACGGCGGTCGGTTCCGCGTAGAGCGGTTTGGCGGGTGACAGCATGAGAAAACGGACCTGATGGTCGACTATCAGTCGGCTATAAGACCTGAACACGGGATGAATGGACGACCTTAGTGCGGCAGGGTTAAGAAGCCGGTCAGTTTCCAATGGAAACGCGGCCGGCGACGGCTCCACCGAGGCTTGCGAGCGCCGCTTTCGTATGGAAAAGCAGGATCGGAACATTCGAGGAGCTAGGCCAATGGACTTCCCGCAGCGTCTCATCGACGGTTATGGCGCCTTTGCCGGCGGCCGGCTCAAAGCCGAGCAGGACCGTTTCAGGGAACTCGCGGAGGTCGGCCAGGCGCCGGAAATCATGGTGATCGGCTGCTGCGACTCGCGGGTGGCCCCGGAAGCCATCTTCGACGCCGGTCCGGGCGAACTGTTCGTCGCGCGCAACATCGCCAATCTGGTGCCGCCCTACACGCCGGACGGCGCTCAACGCGCGGTTTCGGCGGCGCTGGAATTCGCGGTGCAGGCGCTCAAGGTCAAGCACATCGTCGTGCTCGCCCATGCGCAGTGCGGCGGCATCCGCGCCTTTGCCGAGGAGGCGGCGCCCTTGTCGCCCGGCGATTTCATCGGCCGCTGGATCGAACTGCTCGGCCCGGCCGCCAAGGCGGTGGGGCCGCGCGGCGACCGCAGCATGACCGAGTATCTGACGGCGCTGGAGCAGCAGGCGGCGGTGTCCACCCTCGACAACCTGATGACGTTCCCGTGCATCAAGATCCTGGTCGAGCGCGGCAAGCTTCATCTGCACGCCGCCTATTTCGGCGTCGCCACGGGCGACCTCTGGGTCCACGACCCGGCACAGAAGAAATACGTGCGCGTAATGCCGGCGAAGGCGGCGCTCAAGAGCCCGGCGTTTTGAGCCGCTTCTTATCCCTCCCCGGCTACGGGGAGGGATAAGGAAGGAAGATCACGCCGCCTTCTTCTTCGCCTGCAGCAGTTTGCGGTTGATCAGGCTCTCGGCGATCTGGATCGCGTTGAGCGCCGCGCCCTTGCGCAGATTGTCCGACACCACCCACATTTCGAGGCCGTTATCGACCGTCGGGTCGGTGCGGATGCGGCTGATATAGGTCGCATCCTCGCCGGCCGCTTCATACGGCGTGGCGTAGCCGCCCGGCTCGCGCTTGTCGATAACGAGACAGCCCGGCGCCGAACGCAAGATGTCGCGCGCCTCGTCGTCCGTGATCGGGTTCTCGAACTCGATGTTCACGGCTTCCGAATGCGACACGAACACCGGCACGCGCACGCAGGTGGCGGTGAGCTTGATCTTCGGATCGAGGATCTTCTTGGTCTCGGCCACCATCTTCCACTCTTCCTTGGTGTAGCCGTCTTCCATGAAGACATCGATCTGCGGAATGAGATTGAAGGCGATGCGCTTGGGGAATTTCTTGTTCTGCACTTCGTCGAGCGTGAACACCGACTTGGTCTGCGAGAACAGTTCGTCCATCGCATCCTTGCCGGCGCCCGACACCGATTGATAGGTCGCGACGACGACGCGCTTGATCGTCGCCTTGTCGTGCAGCGGCTTGAGCGCGACGACGAGCTGCGCCGTCGAGCAGTTCGGGTTGGCGATGATGTTCTTCTTGGCAAAGCCGTCGAGCGCGTGCGCGTTCACTTCCGGCACGATCAGCGGCACGTCCGGATCCATGCGCCAGGTCGACGAGTTGTCGATCACCACGGCGCCCTGCGCCGCGATCTTCGGCGACCATTCCTTCGACACGGCGCCGCCGGCCGACATCAAGCAGATATCGACGTCGGAGAAGTCGTAGTGATCGAGCGCTTTCACTTTCAGGGTCTTGTCGCCGTACGAGCATTCCTGCCCCACGCTCTTGCGCGAGGCGAGCGCGACGACTTCGTCGGCGGGAAATTTGCGCTCATCCAGAATGTTGAGCATTTCGCGCCCCACATTGCCGGTGGCGCCGACCACGGCGACCTTGTAACCCATTGTTTACTCTCCGAAAAAATTCCCCGGTCTGGTTTGATTTGAAACAACCGGATGGCAGGGCTTCTAAGCGAAGATGACGCTTCTGACAACGGCACCAGAGGCTTTAAGCGCGATCCGACGCCCTGCGAGGCTCGTACCCATGCATCCGGCCCTGCATTCCTGGCGCGAGGAACTGCCCGCCAACGTCGTGCGGCTGCTGGCTTATGTGGGTGCCCTGGTCGTCCTGTCCATGGCGGCGGCGCAATTCTTTCAATCGAAGTCGTTGAAGCCACCCATCGCGCCCGGTGATCGGTCGGACTGGATCACGATCGAAAAGCCGTTCCCGGCCTTTACCCTCGCCATTCCCGAGGCCGCCGGCCAGCCCGAAAGCTATGTCATCCGCCGCCATGCCACCGGTAACGGCCGCAAGGACATCCTGGGCCTCGGCGCGCCCGACGGCGCGACGCCCTATCTTCACGTCGAGATCTATCGGGCCGGCAAGGAAATCACGCAATTCGCCACGCCCGAGGAAACCATCGCCGCCGATGCCGTGGCGCTCGCCCCCGTCAAGATCGCGGCGGCCGGGCCGGTCGCCAGCAAATTCGGGCCGCTGACCCTCCTTACGTTCGAAACGGTGCGGGACCCGCCACGTTACTGCCTCGCCTTCACCCGCACCTATGACGATCCGCTGCTGCAAATCTCCGGCTGGTTCTGTCAGGGCGGCACATTCGTCCAGGACTCGACGCTCGCCTGCGCGCTCGACCGGCTGACGCTGATCTACTCCGGCAGCGACCCCAAGGTCGGCGCGCTATTCGCCCAGGCCGAGCTCAACCGCAGCTACTGCGGCCAGCGCGATCCGCTGCTGGCGGCGACGCCGAAATACCATGCGCTGTGGAAGGCGCTGGAGGGTCAGCCGCCGCGCCGCGCCCGCTGACGGCAGCGGCGTTCACTGGTTGGCGAACGGATTCTGCCAGCCGCGCGCTGCCGGCTCGGTCTGCGGATAATGCGTCGAGAGATAATCGAGGATCAGCTCGCGATCCGCGCCTTCGATCGCCGGCATGCCCTGACGTTCCGTCATCCAGGTGAGCGTGTCGTTCCAGCGCTGCCGGCTCATGCCCTGCTGCGCCACCAGCTTGAAATTGTGGCAGGCGGTGCAGGTGTAAAACGTCTCCTCACGGCCCGGGCCCGCCGGCAGCTCTTCGATATTCTCCTCGCGCGGCGTGAATGTCTTCGGCTGCGCCGCAACGTAGCCGGCACTGACCGCGATGAACCCGGCGGCGGCGATGAGCGATAGCAGTCTGCGCATGGGCGAAAGCGATCCGTCGGTTCGCGATTGAGATTTGAAAACGCCGGACAGGTCGTCCCTGCCCGGCGCTGCGTCTGTGCGTCGTTGAGCGATCAGCCGATCAGCACCGCCACGCGGTGCATCGGATTGCCGCCGTAGCCCGACGGATTCCAATTCGGCGCGACATGCGGTTGCATGCGGCCGTTGGTGTCCATGGCCCGCGCCCAGATTTCGTAATAGCCGTCGCGCGGCAATTTCACCGAGGCCGTCCAGCGCTGCCAGTCGTAACGGTTCTTGCCTTTTTCCAGCTTGGTCGGTTGCCACGTCACGCCGTAGTCGGTCGAAACATCGACGCGGCGCACGGTGAGATCGCCGGCCCACGAAGCGCCGCGCAGCTTCACCTCGCGCGTGCCGGCGGCAAGCTTGGCGCCGTTGGCCGGGCTGGTGATGATCGAGCGCACCGGCATCGATTCGAGAATCTTGAAGTTCTTGGGATCGGCCTTGCCGCCCGGCACCATCGGATTGATGGTGAGCCGATAGGACGTGCCGGTCATGCCCGGCCCGTCATGCTCCTTGTCGCGGATGACGATCTTGGTCAGCCATTTCTGCGACGCCGATCCGGGCCAGCCCGGAATGAGCAACCGCACCGGGCCGCCATGGATATTCGGCAGCGGCTGGCCGTTCATCGCCCAGACGATCATCGACTCGGGATCCATCGCCTTGGCGATGCGCACGCCGCGCGACAAGGTCGGCTTGCTGGCGTCGCCCGACAGATGCAGGTCCGACGAATAATGCGCGGTGTAGATGCCGGCCGGCTTAACACCGGCCGTCTTCAGCACGTCGGCGAGACGCACGCCGGTCCATTCGGCGCAGCCGGCGCCGCCATTGGTCCACTGATTGCCGCTGGCGGTCGGCGAGTAGAACGAGCGCCCATTGCCGCCGCATTCGAGAACCATGCGGCGGGTCTGCGCCTTGTATTTCGACTTGAGCTCGCCGAGCGTGAGCGTCAGCGGGTTGTTGACCTCGCCCTCGACCGTGAAACTCCACTTCTCCGGCTCCTTGGCTTCGTCCGGAATCTGCCCGTTGTTGCGGATGAAAAACTTCTCATACGGCGTCGTGTCGTCATCGAGCAGGTTCTCCGGCGTCTCCGCCACCAGCGGGCGCTCGCCGATAACGACCAGCCCTTTGTTCTTGCCGGGGAAGTCGAGATTGATCGGCCCTTTCTTGGCCGGCGCCGGCGGCGCGGAGCCTTGGGCCATCGCTGCCGGGATCAGGCCGCCCGGCATGTTGTCGGCAAAGGGAATGGCGCCGCCGACCGCAGCGCCCATCGCGGCGAGCCCCGCGCCGTTGAGGAAGCCGCGGCGGCTTGGACCGGTCTGGCGTCCGAACGCGACGGCATCGGCGCGTTCCGGGTCGTCCCGATAAAGCTCCTCGATCGAACGTTCGGTCTTCGACGACATGGCGTTCCCCCGTGTTTTGGCCCGGCAAGGAGCCTTTTTCACCGCAAAGGCTACTGAGGCGAAAAAAATTGCTCAATGCGACCGAATGCCATGCGTTGTGATGGAATAATTTCGTGGCGTTGCGCGTTGCCTGCCGCGCCATTGAAATCGTTGCTTTAATGCCGCCGTGGACGAATACTGCCCGCGCCATCTCATCGGCGCGGGACGAAACGGCGTGCCCCACGATCCTCACCAGGCTTTGACCGGCTTGCTGCCGCGGCTTTATGCCTTCGCGCGCACCATGCTGGCGGATGCCGATGCCGCGCGTGATCTGGTGCAGGAAGCGGTGACGCGCGCGCTCGCCGCGCGCCGGGTGCCCGACGACGCACCGGCCTATCGCGCCTGGATGTTTCGCATCGTCCGCAACGCCGCGCTTGACGAGATTCGCCGTCTGAAGCGGCCCGCGCCCGACGCCGGCACCGGTAACGATGTCTGGACTTATGACGACGCCAGCATCGCCAAGATCACGGTCGAACAGGGACTCGCGACGCTACCGGCGGCGCATCGCGAAATTATCTCCTTGATCGATATTGCCGGTTTCAGCTACGGCGAGGCCGCCGATTTGCTGCATGTGCCGGTCGGCACGGTAATGAGCCGCATCGCAAGGGCGCGCAGCGCGCTGCTGGCGGCGATCGAGACGAGCAGCGTCAGGCCGCTCAAGGTGAACCAACGCATCTGATCATCGGACTTGAAGCTTGGAACGCGATCAACAGCAGCAGCAGGACCTGGAGAAGCTGAACGCTCTCGTCGATGGCGAATTGCCGCCGGACGAACGTGCGGCCCTGGCCGGCAGGCTGGCGAACGAGCGCGATCTGGCGCGCGCCTACGCGACGTTGGCGCGGCTCAAGGCGACCATCGGCGAAGTTGCCGATGCGCCAATCGACGCGCCGGTCTTCGACCTGCCGCGGCGCCGGCCGGCGCGGCTCGTTCGCGAGCTCGCGATCGGCGCCGGTCTCGCCGCCATGGTGGCGGCCGGCATTCTCGTCGCACTGCCGCGCACGCCCGAACCCGAAGCGCCGCTCGGCGAAGGCCCGACGGCGATCACGCTGGCGTCACTGCCGGCCGGCACCACCGTGCCGCGACTTGAGACGGCGGGCCTCAAGCTTACCGGGCTGGTCATCGATCCGGGCAAGGTGCCGCTGGTGTCGGCGACCTATCGTGGCCCGCATGGCTGCCGGCTGGAGCTGCGCGCCTGGCCGATCGACGTGGCAGCGCCGGAAACGGCGAACGCCGAGCGCCACCGCTGGGTCGCCGGCAACCTGGTCTATGAACTGATCGCTCATGGCATGCCGGCGACACGCTTCGCGTTGATTGCCGGCGCCGCCGAAGGCCAGACGGCCGCCAATGCCGATCACGACCGCATCGGCCGCCAGCTCCGGCAGGCCAGCCACGGCGCGCCGCCCTGCGCCGGCTGAATTGCAATCCGGTAGCGGAATAATCCGGCGACCCTCTCCGTTTCTTCCCTGTTCCCGAATGCGTGACGTGGGTCACGCAGGTCGAGGGCCGCCGTAAGCGGCAACAAGGAGGAAACGATGCTACCCATCAGTCGCCGGGGATTCCTCGGCACGACGGCCGCTGCCGGCGCGGCCCTTATCGGAGGATTTGGCCGGTTCACCGAAGCGCAGGCGGCGTCGGCCGCGTCGCAGTTGAGCCCCGGAGTGCCGGACGGCATCGCCGGCTATGTGCAGATGGGCACGCTGCCCGGCAAGCAGCCGCTGATCCAGCTCGCCGATCGGCCGCCGAATTATGAATCGCCGCTCGAATATTTGCAGACGCCGATCACGCCGAACGACAAATTCTTCGTGCGCTATCACCTCGCAGACATCCCCGAGATCAAGGTCACGGATTACAGGATCAAGGTCGACGGCGACGGCGCGGCGACGCCGATGGAGCTCACGCTCGACGACCTGAAGAAGATGCCGGCGATCGAGATCGCCGCGGTCAACCAGTGCTCGGGCAACCGCCGCGGCCTGTCGAAGCCACATGTGCCGGGCGTCGAATGGGGCTACGGCGCCATGGGCTGCGCCAAATGGAAGGGTCCGCGGCTCAAGGACGTGCTCGCCAAAGCCGGCATCAAGAAGGAAGCGATCGAGGTCGCCTTCAACGGCGCCGACGGCCCAGTGGTCGACAAGACGCCGGATTTCATCAAGAGCATTCCGGCGTGGAAGGCGATGGATGAGAACACCATCATCGCCTACGAGATGAACGGCCAGCCGCTGCCGCACTTCAACGGCTTTCCGGCGCGTCTCATCGTGCCCGGATGGACCGGCACCTACTGGATGAAGCATCTCGTGCACATCGATGTGCGCACGACACCGCAAGGCGGCTTCTGGATGAAGCCCGCTTATCGCGTGCCGGTCGGCCTGTTCCCGTTGCGAGACCGCTTCGTCTCGCAGGAGGACGCCACATCGACGCCGATCACCGAGATGGTGGTCAATTCGTTGATCACCAGCCACCGCGACGGCGCCAAGGTGAAAGCTGGCAAGGTCACCGTCTCCGGACTCGCCTGGGATGGCGGCTACGGCATCGGCAAGGTCGAGGTCTCCACCGACGGCGGCAAGACCTGGTCCTCGGCCAAGCTCGGTGAGGATCTCGGCAAGTTCGCCTTCCGTCCGTGGAGCTTCGACGTGCAGGTGAAGGGCAAGGCCACGGTGATGGTCAACGCCACCAACGCCATTGGCCAGACGCAGGTCACCAAGCTGCTGTTCAACGGCGCCGGCTACCACAACAACGTGATGCAAAGCATCACGTTGTCCGCTTAAGGGAGGCACCGCACATGCGCATCATCATTGCCGCCATTGCGGCCATCTTCCTCGCCGGCCCGGCCTTCGCCGACGAGCAGGTCATCAAGCTCAAGCAGGCGCCGGGCGTCGACAAGGTCGAAAACAACTGCCAGGCCTGTCACACGCTGGCCTACATCCCGATGAACTCGGTCTATCTCAACGGCGCTGGCTGGGACGCCGAGGTCACCAAGATGATCAATGCCTACGGCGCCCCGGTGGACGCCGAGGACGCCAAGGCGATCGCCGAATACCTCAAGAAAAACTACGGCAGCTGATACCGCCACGAGCGGCGCAACAAATCGGACCGGCCACTTTCCATCACAGGAACGTGGTCGGTCCTTTTTGCAACTCTGGCTGTGGCTTTTTCGCCCTATCAAGCCGAACCGAACGCGGCTAGAATGCGTTTTGGTTGAGGGAATCGGTTGAGGACTTGACGAAAATGCGCCTGAAATTCGTTGCGACGAGCTGCGCCGCGCTCTGCGCGCTGGCCGTTCTGGCCGTGCCGGCCGATGCCCAAACGACCCGCAAACGGGTCTACGCCAACCGCGACCAGACCGTGGTCGTGACCCGTGGCGAGGACGGTAAAACCCGCACTCGCGTCATCATTCAGAAGCGCTCCTTCCTCGATCCGGGGCCGGAACTGCTGCCGGGCAGCCGCCACGACCTCGACTACGCGCAGCAGCCCAACCACCGCGCCGACGGCATCCTCAACAACACCGTCGCCGGCGGCAACCAGACCGCCCTCCCGGGTCCGTGGGATCTGGGCCCGCGCGGTCCGTGGCTGAAGTTCTGAGAGCCTTGGCTTCGCAGAGATAGAAAACGCGGCCCACCGGGCCGCGTTTTTGTTTGAGCCCGCGGGCCGACTCAGCTTTTCACCGTGTCGAACTGCGCCCAGACCCCGCTGTCGCCGTCCCACGATCCGCGGCTAGCGCCCTTGGAATATTCCGTGGCGCGCTGCTCGAAGAAATTGGCGTGCTCGACGCCGTTGAGAATTTCGACCAGCCAAGGCAGCGGATGTGGCTTGAGCTGGGTGTAGCCGCCCTCTGTCTGTTCGAAATAGCCGAAGGTGGTCGGCAGCCGAAGCTGCGTCAGTCGCCAATCGGCGACGTAGCGCACATAGGCGTGGATGTCCGCCGGCGTCATGCCGCCGATATCGCCGAGGCCGAAAGCGAGATCGACGAAGCTCTCCTCCAGCTTCACCATCGTCTTTGCCACATCGACGATGTCGTCGCGCACCGCCGGCGTCAGCGCGCCGGTCTCGCGATTCCATTCGTGGAACAGCTTGATGATGCCCTCGCAATGCAGACTCTCGTCGCGCACCGACCAGCTCACGATCTGACCCATGCCGTTCATCTTGTTGTGGCGCGGGAAATTGAGCAGCATGGCGAAGCTGGCGAACAGCGCCATGCCTTCGGTGAAGGCGCCGAACATGGCGAGCGTGCGCGACACGTCGGCCACCGTATCGACGCCAAACTCGTGCATGTAGTCGGCCTTGGCGCGCATTTCCGAATAGTCGCGGAACGCCTCGAACTCCGTCTTCGGCATGCCGAGCGTCTTGAGCAGCAGCGCATAGGCGTCGATATGCACGGTCTCCATGTTGGTGAAGGCGGCCATCATCATCTGCACCGCGAGCGGCTGGAAGATCGGGATGTAGCGCTTGAGGTAGTTGTCGCCGACCTCGATGTCCGACTGCGTGAAGAAGCGGAAGATCTGCGTCAGCAGCGCCCGCTCGTTCGGCGTCACGCGCTCCGACGCCCAGTCCTTGAGGTCGCCGCCGAGCGGCACCTCTTCGCCCATCCAGTGCGTCTGCTGCTGGCGCTTCCAGAACTCATAGGCCCAGCCGTAGCGATCGACGTCGTAGGTGCCGGTCGATTCAAGGAGGCCGATCTTGCCCGTGCCGATGAGAACCCGGGGATCGAAGGCTCCGAACGCTTCGCTTACTGACATGCGAGGCACTCCTCGTAGTCGGCGCGAATAGGCGTCGTAAGCGCGTCGGCCGCGGCCTTCTCGCCCTGCTGGCCGACGAAGGCGGCGCGCGAGATCGACTTGGAGCGACAGTAATAGAGGCTCTTCAGCCCCTTCTTCCATGCCGTCCAGTGCAGCATGTGCAGGTCCCATTTATCGATGTCGGCCGGCAGATAGACGTTGATCGACTGGCTCTGGCAGATGAACGGCGTGCGGTCGGCGGCGAGCTCGATGACCCAGCGCTGATCGATCTCGAAAGCGGTGCGATAGATCGCCTTCTCGTGCTCGCTCAGGCAATCGAGATGCGCCACGGAGCCCTCGTGCTCGATGATCGATTGCCACACCTCCGGCGTATCGGCGCTCTTCGACGCCAGCAGCCGCGCCAGGTGCCGGTTGCGCACCGAGATCGCGCCCGACAAGGTCTTGTGCGTGTAGATGTTGGCCGGGATCGGCTCGACGCAGGCGCTGGCGCCGCCGCAAATGATGCTGATCGAGGCGGTGGGCGCGATCGCGAGCTTGTGCGAGAAGCGCGCCATGACGCCGCGCTCCAGAGCGTCGGGACAGGGCCCGCGCTCCTTGGCCAGGGCCACCGAGGCGGCGTCGGCATCGCGGCGGATCTTGCGGAACATCTTCATGTTCCACGATTTGGCCATCGCGCTTTCGAACGGCACGCCCTTCGACTGCAGGAAGGAGTGGAAGCCCATGATGCCGAGGCCGACCGAGCGCTCGCGCAGCGCCGCGTAGCGCGCCCGCTTCATGCCGTCCGGCGCGACATTGATGAAGTGCGTCAGCACATTGTCGAGGAAACGCATGACGTCCTCGACGAAGCCCGGCGCTTCGGCCCACTGATCCCAGGTCTCGACATTGAGCGACGACAGGCAGCACACCGCGGTGCGCTCCTCGCCGCGATGATCGACGCCGGTCGGCAGCGTGATCTCGCTGCACAGGTTGGACGTCGAGACCTTGAGGCCGAGTTCGCGCTGATGCTTGGGCAGCGCGCCGTTCACCGCGTCGATGAACAACAGATACGGCTCGCCTGTCTGCAGCCGGGTCTCGAGGATTCGCTGCCAGAGCTGGCGCGCGTTGACCTCGCGCACCGTCTCGCCGGACTTCGGGCTGCGCAGCGCGAACATGGCGTTGTCCTTCACCGCCTGCATGAAAGCATCGGTGATGTTGATGCCGTGATGCAGGTTCAGCCCCTTGCGGTTGAAGTCGCCGGAGGCTTTGCGGATCTCGAGGAATTCCTCGATCTCCGGATGATGGATGTCGAGATAGACCGCCGCCGAGCCGCGGCGCAGCGAGCCCTGGCTGATCGCCAGCGTCAGGCCGTCCATGACGTGGATGAACGGTATGATACCGGAGGTGACGCCGCCTTTGACCTTCTCGCCGATCGAACGGACCTTGCCCCAATAAGTGCCGATGCCGCCGCCATTGGACGCGAGCCAGACATTCTCGTTCCAGGTCGTGACGATGCCGTCGAGCGAATCCGGCACGGCGTTGAGGAAGCAGGAGATCGGCAGGCCGCGCGTGGTGCCGCCGTTCGACAGCACCGGTGTCGCAGGCATGAACCACAGCTTCGACATCGCATCGTACAGGCGCTGCGCGTGCGCGATGTCGTCGGCGAAGGCGCAGGCGACGCGCGCGAACATGTCCTGATAGCTCTCGCCGGCGAGCAGATAGCGATCGTTCAGCGTCAGCTTGCCGAAGGCGGTCAGGAGATCGTCGCGCGAGCGGTCGAGCTTGAGATCGGACGGCTGCGGCGCCGGCGCCAGAGGCTGCGGAAGCGGCGCGCGCTGCGGTGTCGCAACGAGCGTGAGCTCAGGCTCGGCCAGGGCCGGCCGCGGCGGTTTGGTGGAGATGATTGTCGGCGGAACAAGTTGACCGTTGCGGTCGAAGTCGTAGGCGAAGGCCATCAGCAACCCCGTGATGTGGGGGCAGGAGACCGATGGATGCTTGTGAGACGCATGTCCGGGCGGACGTGCACAAGCGACCCGCCGGGGCACCCCGCCCGTGGACGATTTCAGCGGTCACGGCAGGTCTCCTGGCTCGCGGGTCGCTGTTGTCATCAAGCCTTCCCGATACCAATCGGCATCAGTGGCATTGCCAAAGCGTGACCGGTCTCGACCGGACGCCGTGCTGGCATTGCAGATGACAACTCGCCGCTTACAGTTGCGGGGGCAGCTCCGGTTTAGTCCGCAAGGACGCACCGGATTCCCTCTTAGCCTTTCACTCCACAAGATGTGGAAACGAAAAGACCGTGACGCCTAGATTTAGCGTCACGGCCCCTCGATTCGTCAAGCTGCAATTCGGAATGTCGCGTCCCGCCGCGAACAGCGGGGACAACGTCAGGCCTACATCGCTTCCAGTTCGGCGAGGATCGCCGAGCCCATCTCCGACGTGCTCACGGTCTTCTCGCCGGCGGTGGCGATGTCCGCGGTGCGCACGCCCTTGTCGAGCGTGGCGGCAATCGCCTTGTCGATCATGTCGGCCTCCTTGCCCATGTCGAACGAGTAGCGCAGCGCCATGCCGAACGAGGCGATCATCGCGATCGGATTGGCGAGGCCCTTGCCGGCGATATCCGGCGCCGAGCCGTGCACCGGCTCATACATCGCCTTGCGCCGCTTGGTCTTGGGATCGACTTCGCCGAGCGAGGCCGACGCCAGCATGCCGAGCGAGCCGGTGAGCATCGCCGCGATATCCGACAGCATGTCGCCGAACAGGTTGTCACAGACGATGACGTCGAACTGCTTCGGATTGCGCACGAGCTGCATGCCGCCGGAATCGGCGAGCTGATGCTCCAGCTTTACGTCCTTGAATTCGCGGTCGTGCGTCTGCTGCACGACTTCCTTCCAGAGTACGCCGCTCTTCATGACGTTGTTCTTTTCCATCGACGTCACCTTGTTCTTGCGCTTGCGCGCCAGTTCGAAGGCGACGCGCGAAATGCGCTCGATCTCGTAGGTGTCGTAGACCTGCGTATCGACCGCGCGCTTCTGGCCGTTGCCGAGATCGGTGATGGTCTTCGGCTCGCCGAAATACACGCCGCCGGTCAGCTCGCGCAGGATCATGATGTCGAGGCCCTCGACCAGCTCGCGCTTGAGCGAGGAGGCATCGGCCAGCGCCGGATAGGTCACGGCAGGGCGCAGGTTGGCGTAGAGGTCGAGCTCCTTGCGCAGACGCAGGAGGCCCGCTTCGGGCCGCGCCTCATACGGCACGTTGGCCCACTGCGGGCCGCCGACAGCGCCGAAGATGATGGCGTCGGCGGCCTTGGCCTTGGCCATCGTGGCGTCCGAGATCGAGGTCTTGTCGGCATCGTAGGAGGCGCCGCCCACCAGCCCTTCCTCATAGGCGAACTTGTCCGGGCCCTTCTTGTTGAAGAATTCGATGAGCCGCTTCACCTCGTTCATCACTTCGGGACCGATGCCGTCGCCCGGCAGCAGGAGCAAATTGTGGGTCGCCATTGACGCCTCTTTTCTACGTTTCGCCCGTTTCCTCGCCCTGGGGGACCGGCCCGCACGGCAAAAACTGGCGGATTGCTAAAGCCTCGCCCGCCCCTTGGCAACCGCGCGGGAGAGGCCCAGCTTTTCCCTGGGCGCAGGGCCGGAGACTGAAATGAGCGTGCAAATCCCTCGAATTATCGTCGTCGGCGCCGGCTTCGGCGGGCTGGAGACCGTCCGGGCGCTGCGCCGCGCCCCGGCCGACATCACCGTCATCGACCGGCAGAACCACCACTGCTTCCAGCCGCTGCTCTATCAGGTCGCGACCGCGGCCCTGTCGCCGGCCGAGATCGCCTGGCCGATCCGCCACATCCTGCGCACGCAGAAGAACGCCACCGTTCTGATGGAGGACGTGCTCGGCGTCGATCCGGCGCGCAAGGTGCTCATCACCAATTTCGGCGAGATGCCGTTCGATTACCTCGTCCTGGCGACGGGCGCGATGCACTCCTATTTCGGCCACGACCAGTGGGCGCCTTTCGCGCCGGGCCTCAAGCGCATCGACGACGGCACGCGCATCCGCCGCCAGATCCTCATCGCCTTCGAGAAGGCCGAGATCGCCACGGACACCGAGGCGCAGCGGCGCCTGCTCACCTTCGTCATCGTCGGCGGCGGAGCCACCGGCGTCGAGATGGCCGGCGCCATCGCCGAGATCGCGCGGCAGACGCTGGCGATGGACTTCCGCCGCATCGATCCGCGCAATGCGCGCATCGTGCTGGTCGAAGCCGGGCCGCGCCTGCTGCCGGCCTTTCCGCCGGAGCAATCCGATTACGTCCGCACCGTGCTGACCAAGGCCGGCGTCACGGTGATGACGGATACCATGGTGACGAAATGCGACGCCGGCGGCGTCGAGCTCGGCAGTCAGCGCCTGCCCGCCGCCACCGTCATCTGGGCCGCCGGCGTCATGTCGTCACCGGCGGCGAAGTGGCTCGGCGCCGAGGCCGACCGCGCCGGCCGCACCAAGGTCAATGCCGATCTGTCGGTGCCCGGCCATCCCGACATCTTCGTCATCGGCGACGCCGCGGCGGTTATGGATGCGAACGGCAAGCCGGTGCCGGGCATCGCGCCGGCCGCCAAGCAGATGGGCCACTATGTCGGGAGCCTCATCGCCGCGCGCATAGCCGGCCGCGATAACGGCAAGCCGTTCCGCTACATGCATCTCGGCGATCTTGCCACCATCGGCCGCCGCGCCGCCGTGGTGCAACTCGGCCGCTTCCGCCTGCGCGGCTATTTCGGCTGGTGGTTCTGGGGCATCGCCCATATCTATTTTCTGATCGGCATCCGCAACCGCTTCATCGTCGCCTTCAGCTGGTTGTGGAGCTACCTCACCTTCCAGCGTGGCGCGCGCCTGATAACGCGCGCGCATGACGACAATCCCTGAAGACGACGGGTCGATTGTCATACGCCTTTGCGACAATGGGCAGGCTCGCCGATCGCTGCTAGGGTCGCGGCGGGCAAGGTCAGGAGTATTTCGTGAGCGCCAAAACCAGTTCCGGTAATTTCTTCGAGGATTTCAAACTCGGCCAGCACATCCGCCACGCCACGCCGCGCACCGTCACCACCGGCGACGTCGCGCTTTACAACGGCCTGTTCGGCGGCCGTTTCGCCGTGCAGTCGGCCGATACCTTTGCCGAGAAGATCGGTTACCCGCGCGCGCCGCTCGACGACCTGCTCGTCTTCCACATGGTGTTCGGCAAGACGGTGCCCGACATCTCGCTCAATGCCGTCGCCAATCTCGGCTATGCCGATTGCCGCTTCCTCAAGCCGGTCTATCCCGGCGCCACCTTGACCGCGACCTCGGAAGTCATCGGGCTTAAGGAAAACTCCAACCGCAAAACGGGCATCGTCTATGTGCGCTCGCGCGGGCTCGATCAGGACGGCGCCACCGTGCTCGAATATGTGCGCTGGGTGATGGTGAAGAAGCGCGACGAGAACGCGCCGGCGCCGAAAGAAGTCGTGCCGCAGACGCCGTCCTGCGTCGATGTCGGCGCGCTCGGCAATGGCTGCCCGATCATCGCCAAGGACCTCTACGACACCGAACTTGCCGGCAGCACGCACCGCTACGGCGATTACGCCAAGGGCGACAGGATCGATCATGTCGCCGGCATCACCGTCGAAGACGCCGAGCACATGATGGCAACGCGGCTCTATCAGAACACCGCGCGCATCCACTTCGATCATTTCACCGAGAGCAAGGGCCGCTTCGGCCAGCGCCTGATTTACGGCGGTCACGCCATCTCGCTGGCGCGTGCGCTGTCGTTCAACGGGCTGGCCAACGCCTTCCACGTGACCGCGATCAATGGCGGCCGCCACGTCGCGCCGTTGTTTGCCGGGCTCACCGTGTTCGCCTGGAGCGAGGTGCTCGACAAGGCCGAGCTGCTCGGCCGCGAAGACGTCGGCGCGCTGCGCCTGCGCACCGTCGCCACCAAAGACAAGCCGTGCGGCGATTTCCCGTACAAGGTCGGCAATGAGTACGACCCGGCGGTTATTCTTGATCTCGATTACTGGGTGCTGATGCCGCGGTAGTAAAGACTCCGCTCACCCCCGCGAAGGCGGGGAGCCAGTTCCTTCTTTCTGAATGTGCGGCTTAAGACTGGGTCCCCGCTTCCGCGGGGACGAGCGGTTGATGTCACGTACTCTCCCTTCTCGCCTCTCGCAGGTGATCCACCAATTGCCGCGCATAAGGCGGCAGCGCCTTGTAGTCGCGCAGGCAGATCGAGAGGTTGCGTAGCGCCCACGGGTCGGTGAGATCGACCACCTGGATCGCCATGGTCTTGGCCGCCCAGCGCGCCGTGGTCTGCGGCACGACGCCGACGCCGACATGATTCTCCACCATGCGGCACACCGCATCGAACGAGCGCAGTTGCACGCGCAGCCGCAAGGTGCGGCCGGACTGGCTGGCCTTGCTGGCGAGAAAGCGCTGGATGGCGCTGGCGCGGTCGATGCCGACGAAATTGTAATCCAGCGTCTCGGCGAAGCTGATGCGGCTGCGCTTGGCGAGCTCATGGCCGCGCGCCACCACCAGCACGAAGCGATCACTGCGGAACGGGTACGTGGTGAGCGCGCCGGCATCGACGGTGCCGGCGACAATGCCGATGTCGCCGACGCCCTCGGCGATCAGGCCGACGATCTCGTCGGACAGCCGCTCTTCGATATCGACGCTGACGTTGGGATGCGCGGCCAGGAAGCTGCCGAGCGCCTCGGGAAGGAACTCGGTGAGCGAGTTGGTGTTCGACAGCACCCGCACCTGCCCGGCATGGCCGCCGGCATAGACGCCGAGATCCTCCTGCAGCCGCTCCGACTGCTCGAGGATGGCGCGGGCATGCTGCAGCAAAGTCCGCCCGGCCTGGGTCGGCGCCACGCCCTGGCGGCCGCGCACCAGGAGCTCAGCGCCGAAGGCCTCCTCGAGCTTGCGGATGCGGGTCGAGGCCGCGGCCAGCGCCAGATTCATGCGCTCCGCGCCGTGCGTGATGCTGCCAGCCTCGACGATGTGGCGGAACAGGCTGAGATCGGTCAGGTCGTAGCGCATGGAGGGCCGTCCGGGGGCGGAGCCTTCTTATTTTACGAAGGCAGACTACGTAAAACACGGATTGATCCGGGCAATTTACCCGGTTTAGTTTCGCGTTTGAAGAAGTTTAACTTGGTCAAGCTCCAAACTGCGAGGGACCGGACGCCGGCGCGCGTTGCGGTATTTTTGTGGTTTGGCTACCAACCGTCCGCGATCGCCGACAGGGCTCCGGTGGTGCGAGGAGACTAGAACAATGGCCGATTCCAAAGCGGGCACCGCGGCATCGCGGCGGCCACGACCGCTTTCCCCCCATCTGCAAATCTACCGGCCGATGCTGACGATGATCATGTCGATCGTCCATCGCATCACCGGCGGCGCGCTGTATTTCGGCACGCTGCTGCTGGCCTGGTGGCTGATCTCGGCCGCGTCCGGCCCGAACGCCTACGCGACCTTCGAGGCCTTCGTCGGCTCCTTCATCGGCCGCGTCATCCTGTTCGGGTACACCTGGGCGCTGCTGCACCACATGCTCGGCGGCATCCGCCACCTGATCTGGGACACGCTGCACGGCTTCCAGCCCGCCGAACGCGAATGGCTGACCGTCGCGACCCTGGTCGGCTCGATCGCGTTGACCCTGGTGGTCTGGGTGATCGGCTATATCGCTCTGGGAGGCCCGCGGTGAAAGCACACAACGACATGCGCACGCCGGCCCGCCGCGTCCGCGGCCTCGGCCCGGCGCATTCCGGCACCACCGACTTCTGGCATCAGCGCCTGACCAGCTTCGCCGGCGTCTTCCTGACGATCGCGCTGTTCGTCGTCATCATCTCGATGCTCGGCCGCAGCCACGCCGCCGCGGTGCAGATCCTCGGCTCGCCGATCGTCGCCGTCATCATGCTGCTCTTCATCCTCAACAGCGCCTATCACATGTGGATCGGCATGCAGGAGATCATCCTGGATTACGTCCACGACGACAAATACAAGTTCCTGAGCCTGATGCTGAACACCTTCTTCTGCGTGGCCATCGGCCTCGCCTCGGCGTTCGCCATTCTCAAACTGTCTTTCGGAGTCTGACGATGGCCGACGCCAACGGAAACATGAACGGCAAGAGCGGCCCCGGCATCAACGGCCGCGCGTATCCCATCGAAGACCACAAGTACGACGTCGTGGTCGTCGGCGCCGGCGGCGCCGGTCTGCGTGCCGTCGTCGGCTGCTCGGAAGCCGGCCTGCGCACCGCTTGCATCTCCAAGGTTTTCCCGACGCGCTCGCACACCGTCGCGGCGCAGGGCGGCATCGCCGCCTCGCTCGGCAACATGAGCGAGGACGACTGGCGCTGGCACATGTACGACACGGTGAAGGGCGCCGACTGGCTCGGCGACCAGGACACCATCGAATACATGTGCAAGAATGCGCCGGCCGCGGTCTATGAACTCGAACATTGGGGCATGCCGTTCTCGCGCCGCGAGGAAGACGGCAAGATCTACCAGCGCCCGTTCGGCGGCATGACCACGCATTTCGGCAAGGGCACCGCGCAGCGCACCTGCGCCGCCGCCGACCGCACCGGCCACGCCATGCTGCACACGATGTACGGCCAGTCGCTCAAGCACGCGGCCGAGTTCTACATCGAGTATTTCGCCCTCGACCTGATCATGGACGACGAAGGCCGCTGCCGCGGCGTCATCGCCCTGAACATGGACGACGGCACCCTGCACCGCTTCACCGCCAGCCAGACCATCCTGGCGACCGGCGGCTACGGCCGCGCTTACTTCTCCTGCACCTCGGCGCATATCTGCACCGGTGACGGCAACGCCATGGTGCTCCGCGCCGGCTTGCCGCTGCAGGACATGGAGTTCGTGCAGTTCCACCCAACCGGCATCTATCCGGCGGGCTGCCTGATCACCGAGGGTTCACGCGGCGAAGGCGGCTATCTCGTCAACTCCGAAGGCGAGCGCTTCATGGAGCGCTACGCGCCGTCGGCGAAGGATCTGGCCTCGCGTGACGTCGTCTCGCGCGCCATGACCATCGAAATCCGCGAAGGCCGCGGCGTCGGCAAGGAGAAGGACCATATTTTCCTTCACCTCGACCATCTCGACCCGGCCGTGTTGCATGAGCGCCTGCCCGGCATCTCCGAGACCGCGCGTATCTTTGCCGGCGTCGATGTGACCCGCGAGCCGATCCCGGTGCTGCCGACCGTGCATTACAACATGGGCGGCATCGCCACGAACTATCATGGCGAAGCGCTGACCAAGAAGGACGGCAACAACGACTTCGTCATCCCCGGCCTGATGGCCATCGGCGAAGCGGCCTGCGTGTCGGTGCACGGCGCCAACCGTCTCGGCTCGAACTCGCTGATCGACCTTGTCGTGTTCGGCCGCGCCGCGGCGCAGCGTTGCGCCGATACGCTCACGCCGGGCGAAAAGCAGCCGGACTTGCCGAAGGATTCGGCCGACAAGGCGCTCGCCCGCCTCGATCACTTCCGTTACGCCTCCGGCGGCACGCCGACCGCGCAGCTTCGCCTCAAGATGCAGCGCGTGATGCAGAACAACTGCGCGGTGTTCCGCACCGGCGAGGTGCTCGAGGAAGGCCACAACCTGATCCATCAGGTCTATGGCGGCATGAGCGACATCAGCGTCGCCGACCGCTCGCTGGTCTGGAACTCGGACCTCATCGAGACGCTCGAGCTCGACAACCTGATCTCGCAGGCCTGCGTCACCATGGACTCGGCCAAGAACCGCACGGAAAGCCGCGGCGCTCACGCCCGCGAGGATTTCCCGGATCGCGACGACCAGAACTGGATGAAGCACACGCTGGCGTGGATCGATGCCAAGGGCAATGTCTCCATCGACTATCGCCCGGTGCACACCTACACGCTGACGAACGAGATCGCGTACATCGAACCCAAAGCGCGAGTTTACTGACATGGTCGAAATTACGCTGCCGAAGAACTCGAAAGTCGAAGAAGGCAAGACCTGGCCGCGCACGTCGCACGCCACGCACCTGACCGAGTTCAAGATCTATCGCTGGAACCCCGACGCCAACGAGAACCCGCACGTCGACACCTATTACGTCGATCGCGACAACTGCGGTCCGATGATTCTCGACGCGCTGATCTGGATCAAGAACAACATCGATCCGACGCTGACTTTCCGCCGCTCGTGCCGCGAAGGCGTGTGCGGCTCCTGCGCCATGAACATCGACGGCACCAATACGCTCGCGTGCACCAAGGCGATGGACGAGGTCAAAACGCCGATCAAGATCTACCCGCTGCCGCATCAGCCGGTGGTCAAGGACCTGGTGCCCGACCTGAAGAACTTCTACGCGCAATACGCCTCGATCGAGCCGTGGCTGCACACGGTGACGCCGGCGCCGGAAAAGGAATGGCGGCAGAGCCATGAGGAACGCGCCAAGCTCGACGGCATGTACGAGTGCATCCTGTGCGCCTGCTGCTCGACCTCGTGCCCGAGCTACTGGTGGAATTCGGACCGCTATCTCGGCCCCGCGGCGCTGCTGCAGGCCAACCGCTGGGTGCAGGATTCGCGCGATGAAGCGACCGGCGACCGCCTCGACAATCTCGAGGACCCGTTCCGCATCTATCGCTGCCACACCATCCTGAACTGCTCGAAGGCGTGCCCGAAGGGCCTCAACCCGGCCAAGGAAATCGCCACGCTGAAGAAGGCGCTGGTCGATCGTCAGGTGTGACGGCCCGCCAAATTCCGATCTCTCGAAAAGGCGCCGGCAACGGCGCCTTTTTTGTTCCGCCGGAACGTTGTCCATGCTGCGCCGTTGGCACGGCAAAGGAGAATGTCATGGCCGACAACAATGCGGACCGCGTCTGGGACCTGATGGAGAAGATTTCCATCTGCATGCTCACGACCTGGGACGGCAACAACCTGCACAGCCGCCCGATGGACGCGCGCCTTCGCCCCAAGGAAAACACCATTTATTTCCTTACCGATGCGCGCCACCACAAGGACGAGGAGATCGCGCGCTACCCGAAGCTGGTCCTCGCCTTCGCCGACACCGGCGGTCAGAAGTACGCGTCGGTGTCCGGCGAAGCCGTCGTCTCGAACGACCGCGCCAAGATCGAGGAATTGTGGGAGCCGACGGCCAAGGCCTGGTGGGATACGCCGGAGAACCCGAACATCCGCGTGCTCAAGGTAACGCCGACCGAAGCCGAGTTCTGGGACGGCTCCGGCACCGTCGTCAGCATGGTCAAGATGATGATGGCCGCGGCGACCGGCACGCGGCCGGACATGGGTGACAACAAGAAGGTGGCGATGAGCGGCAGCCGCTGAACCCTCATTACAACCCGACCACAACTTATGCTTGATTTCCGGATTTCGGCGACGCTACCCTCGGCCATGAAGGCGGGGGTGGCGTTGTGCGTTGGGTCCGGCCGTTCAGCGTGGCGATGGCGGTGCTGTGCGCCGCCTGCGCCATGCCGGAGAGCCGGTTGCCCGATCTGCCGCGAGATGCCGTAGCCGCCGAGCAGCGCGCCCAGCAGATCGCGCAGCTGCGCCAATATTACGCCGAGCTGCGCCGCGTCGATGCCGTCGCATTCCGACTGCGCACTGCCAATGTCGCCGACTGCAAGGACTGGGTGTCGGCGCAGATCGGCCTCTACGCGGTAACGCCGCGCAGCCTGCCGCGGCGCTACCAGTCCTACACCGCCGAGGCGCTCGGCATCGGCTGGACGCGGCCGACCGCGATTTCCGTCGCCGGGGATTCGCCTGCGGCCAAGGCCGGCATCCGCACCGGCGACGAGATCACCGCGCTCAACGGCGAGCTCATTCCGGTCTGGGGCACCGCGGGCTGGATGCGCCGCTGGCTCAAGGCCAACGGCACCAAGCCCGTCGCCGTCAATGTCCGCCGCGACGGTGACGATCGCGTCATCACGGTGACCCCGGTGATGGCCTGCGCCATTCCGATCACCTACGTCGTCGAGGCGGAGGCCAATGCCTCGGCCAGCGATACCAAGATCACGATCAACTCAGGCATGGCTGCGCTGGCCTACACCGACGCCCAGCTCGCGCTGATCATCGGTCACGAGATGGCGCACGCCAATCTCGGTCATCTCGGCAAGCAACGCTGGAACCAGCTTGTCGGCACCGCCGGCGGCGCGCTGATCGACGTCGGCATTCTCGCCGGCGGCGTCTCGACCAGCGGCGCTTTCGCCCGGCAGTTCGGCAAGTTTGGCGCGCGCGCCTACAGCGTCAATTTCGAACGCGAGGCCGATTACGTCGGCGCCTATTACGCCGCGCGCGCCGGCTACGACCTCGCCGGCGCCGAAGAGGTGTGGCGGCGGATGGGCATGGCGTCGCCGGCCAATATCCTGCCGAACTACAGCCACCCCGTCACCGCGGCGCGCTTCGTGCAGCTCCAGAAGGTAACCGCCGAAATCGCGGAGAAGAAACGGCGGCACCAGCCGCTGGTGCCGGAGCTGAAATACGTCACGGTCGAGCACGACCCGGCGCCGGAGGAAGCGACGTCGATGAAATTCTGAAAGGGGCGGTTACTTGCAGCCTTTTTCGCTGAAGCAAATCTTCGTCAATTCCGGCCAAGGCTTGTAGGCGACCTTGCCGCACTGTTCCGGCGTCGCGGCGATGAGCTGATTGAGATGGCCCGCATAGAAATAGCCAATGCGGTCCTTGATGCCGGTGTATTCACGATTGATGTTACGCGAATTGCTGCGCACGCACACCGCGTAACGCTGCTCGCGGCTGGCCTGGGTCAGGAACGGCTCGCTGATGAAGGCATCGCGGATGTTGGTCGGATCCTCGAGCTCCTTCTGCAGCGTGTACATGATCTCGGTCTTGTAGTCCTTGGGCAATATATTGGCGTCCGGTTCGGCATTCTTGGAGCTGGATGAGCAGGCCGCAAGCCCCAGCGCCAACAGGCCGGCTGCAAAGCCGGCGAGTATGCGTGAATGTCCCGAACCCATCCTGATCTCCCGTTGTCACGACCGGCCGGCTTGCTCGAGATCGCGTAGAGCAGCCGGCTGCCTCGGCTGACTTATGGCTTGAGCGTCTTCTTGCGCTGGCCGAGCGTGCGCAGGCGCAGCGCGTTGAGGCGGATAAAGCCCGCCGCGTCCTTCTGGTCGTAGGCCCCCTTGTCGTCCTCGAAGGTCACCAGCGTCGAGGAATAGAGCGAGGCGTCGCTCTCGCGGCCGGTAACGATGACGTTGCCCTTGTAGAGCTTAAGCCGCACCGTGCCCTCGACCATCTCCTGGGACTTGTCGATCGCCGCCTGCAGGATCTCGCGCTCCGGCGCGAACCAGAAGCCGTTGTAGATCAGCTCGGCATAGCGCGGCATCAGCTCGTCCTTGAGATGCGCGGCGCCGCGGTCGAGCGTGATCGACTCGATCGCGCGATGCGCCTGCAACAGAATCGTACCGCCGGGCGTCTCGTACACGCCGCGCGATTTCATGCCGACGAAGCGGTTCTCGACCAGATCGAGGCGGCCGATGCCGTTGTCGTGGCCGTATTTGTTGAGCTCGGTGAGCAGGGTCGCCGGCGACATCGCCTTGCCGTTGAGGCTGACCGCATCGCCGCGCTTGAAGCCGATCGAAATTTCGGTCGGCTTGTCGGGCGCTTCCATCGGCGAGATGGTGCGCTGATAGACGATCGACGGCGCCTCTTTGGCCGGGTCCTCCAGCACCTTGCCCTCGGACGAGGAGTGCAGAAGGTTGGCGTCGACCGAGAACGGCGCCTCGCCTTCCTTGTCCTTGGTGATGGTGATCTGGTTGTCGCGTGCGAAGTTGAGAAGTTCGTCGCGGCCCTTGAAGGTCCACTCGCGCCACGGCGCGATGATCTTGATCGACGGATCGAGCGCGTAATAGCCAAGCTCGAAGCGGACCTGGTCGTTGCCCTTGCCGGTGGCGCCGTGACAGACGGCGTCGGCGCCGACCTGATGCGCGATTTCGATCTGGCGCTTGGCGATCAGCGGCCGTGCGATCGAGGTGCCGAGCAGGTACTGGCCCTCATAGACGGTGTTGGCGCGAAACATCGGATAGACGAAGTCGCGGACGAACTCCTCGCGCAGGTCGTCGATGAAGATGTTCTCCGGCTTGATGCCGGCGCGCAGCGCCTTTTCGCGGGCGGGCCCCAGCTCCTCGCCCTGGCCGAGATCGGCGGTGAAGGTCACCACCTCGGCGCCATAGGTGGTCTGCAGCCACTTGAGGATGATTGAGGTGTCGAGACCGCCGGAATAGGCCAGAACGACCTTCTTGATGGTCTTTTTCGCGTCGCCGTCGGACATTTGTGCTCTTTCGTTCGATACCGGCGGGGCCGGCCGCAGGGCCCGTTTGAAGCCAAGCTGACGCCCGGGGTCAAGGGGCAGGGCAACACGCGCCGCCCGCCTTCTTACCCTCCCCCTCCAGGGGAGGGTAAAGAGAGCCCTACTTGCTGACGTCCTGATAGACGTCCATCTCGGCGGCGCCGGCCAGCAGGGTCTTCCAGCCCTGCAGGAAGGTGCGCACCATCGGGTCGCTGGAGATCTTCTGCCGGTTGATCTCGAGCGCGGCGTTGGCCTCGTATTCGACCTCGATGACGAACTGGGCCGGATCGTCGACATTTTGCAGGAAGCGGACCTGGGTGCCGCCGAGCGCGCGATAGAACGGCGCTGTACTCTGCACCAGCGCCAGCACCTGGGCCGGCTCGCCGAGCGCGCGGATCTTCATTTGCAGGACGCGGTGCAGGGTCTGCGGTTCGTCAGCCATGATGGGTCTCCTGCACCACGCGTATCGTCACGATCGGTCACTTTAGTCCAATCGCGCAGCAACGCCAGAGCAGGAAAGGCCGGCTACCACCAGCCGAAACGGCGCTTGACCTTCGGGTCGCCCGGCTGATCGCCGTCGGGCCCGGCGATCTCGGAGGCGACGCGCCAGCCGAACCATCCGGCCATGCGCCGGAAGCGCGCCGAGAAGCGCTCGAGCCGCCGCTCGGATGCCTCTTCGCTCAATCGCGTCGACGGCCAGCGATAGATCAGGGCGTAGACCAGCCAGATCACCAGAAACGTAAAGACGCCGGCGAAGATCACGTCGCTTGCGGCGTGTCCGCCGGCCATCACCCGCACTACCGCCATGCCGGTGCCGAGCGCCAGCGCGCCCGTAACGGCGACGGCGCGCCACGGCGGCGGCAGCAACACCGCCGGCGCGATGGTCCAGAACGCGCCGGAGACGTCGCCGGAGACGAAGGCGCAGTTGTTCGGGCAATCGCCGCGCGGATCCCACCAGGCGCGGAAGTGCTCGTTGCCGCCGAACTGCACGACATCGATCGGCCGTGGCCGGTGCCAGTAATCCTTGAGCGCGACGTTGACCAGCAGACCGGGGCCGAGCGCCATGGTCGCGGTCAGAAAAAGCACGGCGCGGCCGGACAGGAGCGAGCGGCGGCGCGGAAACACCAGTTTGTAGAGCAGCGCCAGCAGCACCGGGATGATGATCAGCGTGCCGACCCACAGGCCGGCATCTCGCGCAATCATCAGCGGCGGATAAATGCGCCAGCCGAAATGATTGCTGCCGATCATGTAATCGTAGAACGGCCGTGAGATGGTCAGGTCGAGCTCGGGAAAGATGCCGAACACCAGCCCGGTGACGAGGCCGATGCCGAGCGCGATATAAAGTCCGGTGCGGCCCATGAAGTGTCCAAGCTCCGGGGCTCGTCTAGCCGAGGGCACCGGAAATGGAAAGTCGCCTTCCATTGCCCTATAATGGGCCATCATGACGCAGCAGCCCTCGCTCGACTTCTGGTTCGAATTCGCCTCGACCTATTCCTACCCCGCCGCCGTCCGCATCGGCGCGCTGGCCGCGCAGCGCGGCGTGACGTTGCGCTGGCGACCGTTCCTGCTCGGCCCGGTGTTCAAGCAGAACGGCTGGACCAGCTCGCCATTCAACATGTACCCGGTCAAGGGCCGTTACATGTGGCGCGACGTGGCGCGCATCTGCAACGCCATGGGCCTGCCCTTCGCCGAGCCGCCGGCCTTTCCGCAGAACACCATCCTGGCCGCGCGGGTCGCGCTCATCGCCTTCAATGAGGGCTGGGGTGAGGACTACACCAAAGCGGTGTATCGCGCGCAATTCGGCGAGCAGAAGAATATCGGCGAGCCCGAGGTGGTGGCGGCGATCGTGCGCGCGCTCGGCAAGGATGCGGACGATGTCATGAGCCGCGCGCAATCCGACGCCAACAAGCTGCGCCTGCGTGAGCAGACCGAGGAAGCGATCCGGCTCGGCATCTTCGGCGCGCCGAGCTTCGTCACCGCCGATGGCGAATTGTTCTGGGGCAACGACCGATTGGAAAGCGCGCTGGACTGGGCGCTAAGGCGTTAATCAAGTGAAAGCCTCAATCCGTCATCCTGAGGTGGCCGCCGAAGGCGGCCCTCGAAGGACGACGGGCAATCAATCCGGGGCCGTCGATCCTTCGAGGCTCGCGCTCCGCGCTCGCACCTCAGGATGACGGATCACGGCCCCCGCCACCGCCCGGCATTGCGGCCGGCGATCAGCCAGTACACCAGTCCGAACACCGCGCCGGCGGCGGCCGCAATCTCGAGATCGTGCGACACGATCGGCGGCGCATGATCGATCGATTCTTCGTAGGACGGCGGCGCGAAGCCCGCGCCGTAATAGCTGAGCAGCAGCATCGCCACGCCGCCCAGCATGTTGAGTGCCAGCGAGCGCACTTTAAAAGTTTCGGCGAGCGCAATGAGGATAATCATCGGCAGAATGCCGAGCGCGCCGGTGCCGGTGGCGCCGACGAAGGCCGTGCCCCAGAAGAACACGCGCTCCACCGGGTCGCCGGACATCGAGTGCCATTGCGGCCCGAGAATGCCGATCGCGATGGCGATGCCCGCCGCCAGGCTGGCGAGGATCACGGCAAAGACGATGACGAAGATGCGGCCGATGAGACTCATTCGTCGGTCATGGCCATGGCGCGCAGCGCCATGCGCTCGCGCGCGGAGAGTTTCTCGGTCGCGCTCTTGAGCTGACCGCAGGCGGCGAGGATGTCGCGGCCGCGCGGCGTACGCACAGGCGAGGCATAGCCGGCGTCGAACACGACCTGCGAGAATTTCTCGATCTGTTCCCAGTCCGAGCATTCGTATTTGGTGCCCGGCCACGGATTGAACGGAATGAGATTGATCTTGGCCGGGATGCCCTTGAGCAGCTTGATCAGCGCCTTGGCGTCCTCGATCGAATCGTTGACGCCCTTAAGCATCACGTATTCGAAGGTGATGCGCTTGGCGTTCGACGCGCCGGGATAGTTGCGGCACGCCTCCATCAGTTCGGCGATCTTGTATTTGCGATTGAGCGGCACGAGCACGTCGCGCAGATCGTCGCGCACCGCATGCAGCGAGATCGCCAGCATGCAGCCGATCTCGGCGCCGGCGCGCACGATGTTCGGCACGACGCCGGACGTCGAGAGCGTGATGCGGCGCTTGGAGATGCCGATGCCATCGCCATCCGACATGATCAGCAGCGCGTCGCGCACGGCGTCGAAATTATAGAGCGGCTCGCCCATACCCATCATGACGATGTTGGTGATGCAGCGGTCACCCGACGGGATGACGCCGTCGGTCGGCCGCGTGCCGCCCGGCCAGTCGCCGAGCCGGTCGCGCGCCGCCAGCACCTGGCCGACGATCTCGCCGGCGGTGAGGTTGCGCACCAGGCGCTGCGTGCCGGTGTGGCAGAAGGCGCAGGTGAGCGTGCAGCCGACCTGGCTGGAGACGCACAAGGTGCCGCGCTCGGTGTCGGGGATATAGACGCACTCGACGTCGTGCGGCAGCTTGGAATCCTTGTCGCCCGGCAACCGCAGCAGCCATTTGCGCGTGCCGTCGACCGAGACCTGCTCGGCGACGACTTCGGGACGATCGACGGTGTAGCGCGTCGCGAGCAGCGCGCGCAGTTCCTTCGAGATCGTCGTCATGGTCTCGAACGAGGTCGCGCCGCGGAAATAGGTCCAGTGCCAGAGCTGCTGCACCCGCATCTTGCGCTGCGCGGCGGGGATGCCGAGTTCGCCGAGCACATCCGACAGCTCCGGCCGCGACAGGCCGACGAGCGACGGCTTGTCGGGCGCGACATAGGCCTCGAGCGCCGTCTTTTCGACGAAGCCCGGGATGGCGCTGTTCTGGTCGGCGGCGAAGGTCATCGGAGCTAATCTACCACGGGCCTGAAAAAACCTTGACCCTCTCCAACCGGAGAGGGTCAAGGGGAACCCTGCCTATGTAGGCGGTCGCGGGCCTATTTACACTCCGCGGCGACCTTGTCGAGCGCGTCGGAAACGCCCTTGAGCGAGTAGGTATCCGTGGTCTTGGTGCCGCGGCCGGATTCGCTCTTGATCACCAGGTCGGAACCCTTGCGCATGGACTCGACCATCTGCGCTTCCTCATTGGCGTTTTTCACCCAGGCGCCGTCGTTCTGGGTGTACAGGACATATGTCTTGCCATCGACCGCCGCACTCGCGTCGAAATTCGGCTTCTGCGGATAGCCGACGATCACCGACACCTCGTTCTTCACTTTTTCGGCGGGGCGGGTCGAGACAAATGCATAGGACTGGTCACGGTTGCGGCCCGGCGGGTCGGTGGTCGCCGAGGTCGGCTTGGACAGCACGAAGCAGACCTTCTTGCCGCCGGGGGTCGCCGTATAGGCGCCCCAGTCGCCGAACTGGCCGAGCAGCACGGCCTGGTCGGCCGGATTCTTAGACTGCGCGTGAGCCGGCTGAAGGGAAAAAGCGATCAGAACCGCCGCACCGGCGGTTACCAGAGCAATCGCGGGGCTTAGGCAATGTTTCATTCTCATCGGGACCTACCGGTTGAATGGAACGACGCGTGGCACGCCGCCTGAGTTTCAGGGAGACACCAGTCCACTAACGGACCAATATCGGCATAGTGAAGGCACAATTCGGCTTTCCCGGCCACCTTAGCGGCGAAAAGTTAATGGCACCATGCCGCAGTTCATGGCCATGCCGCCCCGCCATGTTACAAGCCGCAAATCCCACGCCTCATCAGGACGTCCATGAAAGCCCTGCTTTGCACGCATTACGGCCCGCCCGACGAGCTCGAACTGACCGAGATCGGCGACCCGGTGCCGGGACCCGGCGAGGTCGTCGTCCGAATCAAGGCGGCGGCGCTGAACTTCTTCGACACGCTGATCATCCAGGGCAAGTACCAGACGAAGCCGGCCTTCCCCTTCTCGCCATCGGCGGAATTCGCCGGCGTGGTCGCGAGCGTCGGCCCGGGCGTTAAGGACTTCAGAGCGGGCGATCGCGTGCTTGGTTTCACGGGCTACGGCGCGGCGCGGGAGATGATCGCGGTGCCGGAGAACGCGCTGACGCCGATCCCGGACGGCCTCGACTTCGACCGCGCCGCCGGCCTCTGCGTCACCTACGGCACGACGCTCTATGCGCTGAAGGACCGCGCGCATCTTAAAGAGGGCGAGGTGCTCGCCGTGCTCGGCGCTTCCGGCGGCGTCGGCGTCGCCGCCGTCGAGATCGGCAAGATCATGGGCGCGCGCGTCATCGCCTGCGCCTCGTCGCCGGAGAAGGTCGCGTTCTGCAAGGCGCGCGGCGCCGATGACGGCATCGATTACGCCGCGGAAGACCTGAAGGACGCGCTGCGCCGCGCCACCGACGGCAAGGGCGCCGATGTCATCTACGACCCGGTCGGCGGCGCCTACGCCGAAGCCGCGCTGCGCGCGATCGCCTGGGAAGGCCGCTTCCTCGTCGTCGGCTTCGCAGCCGGCGAGATTCCGAAAGTGCCGTTCAATCTGTTTCTGCTCAAGAGCGCCAATGTGCTCGGCGTGTTCTGGGGCGCGTGGACCGAGCGCGATCCGGACGGCCACCGCGCCAATATCGCGCAGCTTCTGCGCTGGGCGGCGGAAGGCAAGTTGTCGTCACACGTGCACGCGACCTATCCGCTGAGCGAAGCCGCCACGGCGCTCAAGGCGCTCGCCGAGCGCAAGGTGATGGGGAAGGTGATACTGCGGCCGTAGCCTCGGCAGCCAAACAAACGCCGGTCATCCCCGCGAAGGCGGGGATCCATAATCACCGACATCGCAATTCGGAGGGGCCGGTGGCTATGGGTCCCGGGTCTCGCTAACGCTCGCCCGGGACGACGGCGAGAATCACGCTGCCTTCAACTGCTCCAGCTTCTCCCGCGCCGCCTCGCGATGTTCGGGCCGCATGTGGCTCGACACCAGCTTGAGCGCGGTCATCAGCACCGCGGCGTCGTCGGTAAAGCCGAGCACCGGCAGCATGTCCGGCACGACATCGAAGGGCAGCACGAAATAGGCAATCGCCGCGACCAGCGTGCCCTTCACCTGCACCGGCGTGGCGCGGTCGAAGGCGCAGTAATAGGCCGCCAGCAAATCCTCGGCGAACGGGACCTGCGCGAGCGCCGCGCCGAGCTTGCGCCAAAACTGACGCTGCAACGACGGATCGTCGCCGGCCGGTGAAGTTCCGAACATGGTGCGGGCAGTACGCATGTTTGTTATTTGGGGGCCGAAAGAGCCGAGTTCAAGGACGTCGTCCCCGCGCATAGCCGTCCGAAGGACGGCGTTCTTTCAGAACGCCTATGGGCGGGGACCCATACGCCGTGACTTCTCGATGGCACGGTGGGTATGGGTCCCGGGTCTCGCGGAGCCTGTCATCGGGCCGCGCTTCGCGCGGACCCGTTGGCTCGCCCGGGACGACAGATTTAGGAGCCCGCCAAGCTCTCCATCGCCTCCGCCAGCGCGATGTCGAGCTCCGTGACGCCGCCGGCGTCGTGGGTGGAAAGGGTCACCTCGACGGTCTTGTAGACGTTGAACCACTCCGGATGGTGGTCCATCTTTTCCGCCACCAGCGCCACGCGGGTCATGAAGCCGAAGGCCTGGTTGAAATCCTTGAACACGAACTTCTTGTCGATGGCATCCCGGTCCGACGCGTCGGCCCAGCCCGGCAGACGGGCGAGCGCGGCCTTGCGCGCCTCGGCGGTCAGTTTTTGCGCCATATCACGTCCCCTCGCTTCCGATCGCGGCATGATGTCTTAGTCAGCCTTTTTGGCAACGCCCCGGCCTCGCAATGGGTTCGGAACAGGCCTATTTTCATGGCGCGCGGGGTTTCAGCGAGGTCCTCATGTCCTGGTCACTGAGCATCGGCAAGGTCGCCGGCACCGTCGTCCGCATTCACATCACCTTCCTGCTGTTCCTGGCCTGGATCTTCGCCGCCAGCTACGCCAAGGGCGGCGGCGCCGAGGCCTGGTCCAGCGTCATCTTCATGATCCTGCTGTTTGCCTGCGTGCTGCTGCACGAATTCGGCCACATCTTCACCGCGCGTTACTTCGGCGTCGCTACGCCGTATGTGACGTTGCTGCCGATCGGCGGCGTCGCCCAGCTCGAGCGCATCCCCGAGCAGCCGGGCCAGGAATTCCTCATCGCCATCGCCGGGCCCCTGGTCAACGTCGCCATCGCGATTCTGCTCATCGCGTTCGGCGGCGCACACATCACGCAGGACGCCGCGGCATCGATCGATAACAGCCAGATCTCGATGGTCGATCGGCTGGCCGCCGTGAACCTGTTTCTGGCGCTGTTCAATCTCATTCCCGCCTTCCCCATGGACGGCGGCCGCGTGCTGCGCGCCGCGCTGGCGACACGGCTCGGCTATGTGCGCGCCACCGAAGTCGCGGCCGCGATCGGCCAGTTCGTCGCCTTTGCGCTCGGCTTCTTCGGCCTGCTGTACAATCCGATCCTGATCTTCATCGCCATCTTCGTCTATCTCGCGGCGTCGTCGGAAGCGCACATGGTGGCGCTGCGGGCGGTATCGCGCGGCGTGCCGGTGAGCCACGCCATGATGACGCAGTTCGCCACGCTCAAACCCGACGCCCATGTCGATGAAGCGGTGCAGACCTTGCTGGCGACCAGCCAGGGCGAATTCCCGGTGGTCGATGCCGCCGGCAAGCCGGTCGGCCTGCTGGCGCGCGACGACATCATCAAGGCGATCAAGACGCTCGGCCCCGACGCACGGGTCGCCGACGCCATGAGCCCGGAGATTCCGACCATCGGCCACCGCGCCTCGCTCGACGACGCCTTCAAGCTCTTGCAGGAGAAGGAAGCCGTGGCTGTGGGCATTACCGACAACGCCGGCACGCTGGTCGGCCTGATCACCTCGGAAACCATTGCCGAGATGGTGATGCTCGGCGATGCGCTGCCGAAGGACACGCGCGGACCGTGGGGTCGGACCGCCGGCGCCTAAGCGCGGCGGTATCGACTGCACCGCGCCTGACGTTCCACCGAGACGCCGATACCGACGGTTGATCTGTCTCAACGCGCGCGCAAGTGCGCATTTTAGCGTCGCACCAACCGGATGAGGTGCGATCATGATCACCCCGCGTTCCAAGCGACCTTTCAATTCGAAGATAGCCAAATCGCTGCTCGCCGCGGCGATGCTGCTGGCCGTACCGGCCGCGCAAGCCGGTGACGTTCGCCTCTACGTGCTGGCGCCGCAGCCACCGTCTTCGCTGCAGACGGTGGAGACGCAAGGTTCGGACAAGCCGGCCTATGCGCACTCCTACAACATTCCCTACGCTTCGGTGGAACAGCAGATCCGCAACGAGATCAAGAAAAAGGCCGACATCAGCGTCGGCGGCACTGCCGATTGCGATGTCTGCCTGGAAGTGACCTGGCACGTCAGCGTCACCAACGACTTTTCCTTCACGGAGAAAAACCAGCCGGTGGTGACGGCGTTCGGCAATGCGCAGGAAAACGGCGTCGACGTGTCGTTGCAAACTCAGTTCAGGCTGCAGACCAACATTCATGCCGAGGCTTCGACCAAGCTCGGCGGCACCAGCGTCGACGTCCCCGTCAACCTCGTCATCGCGGCGAAAGTGAACTCAAAGCTTAGTCTCTGGCCCGATATCAAATCGATTCCGTTCTATTGCGAGCCCACCAAGCAGAACGAGAGCGTCTGCGTCGACTTGACGGTCGTCAGCTCCAATATCGATCTATCGGATGCGCATGGCGCGGTGGTCAAACTCGGGGCCGCGCTCGGCGGATTGATCGGCGCATCGCCGCTCGCCGGCGATCCGCTCAGCGGCCTGGTGGCCGGCGCGCTGCTTTCGAATGCGGCCGCAAAAGTTGCCGAGCAGAGGGTGAAGGACGAGGCCAACAAGGCACTTGGCCAGGCAATTGAAGTCGCCAACATTCGCGCTACCTGGCTCGCCAGCACCTATGTCGACGCCAAGGCAACGCAGGCCAACGCGGTGAAGAGCAAATTGCTCGATACCCCGCTGCCGGGCGTCAATAAATCGCTGCAGGAACTGTCAGCCGCGTTCGGCCTGACGCTCGATGTGCAGACGAGAACCTCGAGCGGCGACGTCTATGTGATCGTCACGCCGCGCTTTGCCGCCAATCCTTCCGGCAACACTCTGGTCGGCAAGCTGCGCATGCCGAAGGAGGCCTGCGTCTACGGAAAGTGGACCATGGGCACCATTCCGTTGGGACTGCAGACGGTCCCGGCCAATACCGATCTTCCCGGCAAGGTCGGCAAGCCGTGCAGCGAGATCATGCCGGCCTCCGACATCAAGCTCGCCGGCTATCTCGGCGCCGATCCGAAGATCCTCAAGGTCGGCGCCAATCCGCTGCCGAACTGGAAGCCGACCGGTAGTATCAAGCTCACCGGCAACATGACGGAGGTCAAGCACGGCAACGTGTTGTCGACGCAGTTGCGGCAAAGAGGCACCACCCGGCGCACCGCGACCGGCTATTTCGAATGCAGCTTTGAAATCTCCGGCCTGCCGAATGCCGATATCATCGATCAAGGGCAAGGCGGCCGAGCGGATGGCCGGCTTCCAGCAGGACCCGCATCGCTATGTCGAGGTCTCGGCCGTCGGCGTCTCCGCCGCGCTCGACGACATCTGGAGCAAGGCCGGGCCGCCGGTCGTCATCGGCGGCGACGGCAAATGCGGCCCCGGCACGGTGAAGGCGCCGCACTACGAGCCCGAGGGCTGGCTCGATCGCATCGGCGATTTGCTGGACATGGACAAGTGCGCCGTCTGCGGCGTCAAGCTCGAGGAGGGCATGCTCAAGGCCTCGAACATGAAGCCGGTTCTGGAAAACCCGGCGCTGAAGCCGCTGTTCGACGCGCTGGCGGCCGGCCGGGCGCTGCCGGCGGCAACACGGACGCCGGCCACCCAGGCACCGGTCACCCAAACGCCCGGCGCCCAACAGGCCCCCGGCGCCGTGCAGCATGCGCCGGCGCTGCGTCCGCAGTTGCAGCGGCCGGGAATGCAGAAAGGCGTCGAGACGCCGAAATGAAGCAAAAGACGCGGGGCTCATGGCCGCTCACCGCCCTGCTGCTCGCTGCGCTCCTCGCGCAGCGAGCCATCCCGACCGACGTCATCCGGGTCGAGGACCCGGAACCCCTGCCTGATATTCCCAAAACACGGATGGCGCCGAGCACCCTGCCGGATTTGACCAGCCCCGTCGTGCGACAACCGCCGTCTCCGGCGCCGGACGGCGGCACCGTGCTGCCATCGGCTCCGGCCTTGCCCCCTGAACGCACGATGCCGCCGGAGAAAGGGCCCATCAACGCCCCGAAATGACGCGTGCGAGCGTCAGCGCGCGGCTTATTTACCTTTAAGGCTGCGGCGCGAAAGGCCTTCCAAAGGCCATCGGAGCGGTTGCTTCCGGCCATTTCCTCACTATATTGCGCCGCAAAAGCGATGCGTCGCGGGCCCTGATTGCGGCCCGCGCTTTGGTTTTTAGAACAGCGCGCCGCCCCGGAAACTGCTTCGGCTCAGGCCCCGCGCAAAAGGTAATCTTATGGATCTCCGCAATATCGCGATCATCGCGCACGTCGACCATGGCAAAACGACCCTGGTGGACAAGCTGCTGCAACAGTCGGGCGTCTACCGCGCCAATGAGCGCCAGGTCGAGCGCGCCATGGACTCCAACGACCTCGAGCGTGAGCGCGGCATCACCATTCTCGCCAAGGCCGCGTCCGTCGAGTGGAAGGGCACGCGCATCAACATCGTCGATACGCCGGGCCACGCCGACTTCGGCGGCGAAGTCGAGCGCATCCTCAACATGGTCGACGGCGCGCTGGTGCTGGTCGATGCCGCGGAAGGCCCGCTGCCGCAGACCAAGTTCGTGGTCTCCAAGGCGCTGAAGATGGGCCTCAAGCCCATCGTCGTCATCAACAAAGTCGACCGTCCCGACGCGCGCGCCAACGAAGTGCTCAATGAGGTGTTCGATCTGTTCGCGGCGCTCGATGCCACCGACGAGCAACTCGACTTCCCGATCCTGTTCGGTTCCGCCAAGCAGGGCTGGATGGCGACCTCGCTCGACGGTTCGCATGACGACGGCATGATGCCGCTGTTCGATCTCGTGCTCAAGCACGTCAAGGCGCCGGCCGTCGATACCGGACCGTTCCGGATGCTTGGCACCATCATCGAATCGAACCCCTATCTCGGCCGCATCATTACCGGCCGCATCACCTCCGGCAGCGTGAAGCCGAACCAGGCGGTCAAGGTGCTCGATCGCGACGGCAAGCTGGTCGAAAGCGGCCGCATCACCAAGGTGCTGGCCTTCCGCGGTCTCGAGCGCGTGCCGCTGGACGAAGCCGAGGCCGGCGATATCGTCGCTTTGGCCGGTCTGCCGAACGCCACTGTCGCGCACACGATCTGCGACCCGTCGGTTGAAGAGGCGATTCCCGCACAGCCGATCGACCCGCCGACTTTGTCGATGACCTTCCGCGTCAACGACAGCCCGCTTGCCGGCACCGAGGGCTCCAAGGTCACCGGCCGCATGATCCGCGACCGCCTGATGGCCGAAGCCGAAGGCAACGTGGCGCTGCGCGTGCGCGAATCGGACGACAGGGACGCCATGGAAGTGTCCGGCCGCGGCGAATTGCAGCTCGGCATTCTGATCGAAACGATGCGCCGCGAAGGCTTCGAACTGTCGGTGTCGCGGCCGAAGGTGCTGCTGCGCAAGAACGACGCTGACGCCATCGAAGAGCCGATCGAGGAAGTCGTCATCGACGTCGATGAGGAGCACTCTGGCGTCGTCGTGCAGAAGATGTCCGAGCGCAAGGCCGAACTCGTGGAGATGCGGCCCTCGGGTGGCGGCCGCACCCGCATCGTGTTCTACGCGCCGACCCGCGGCCTCATCGGCTATCAGGGCGAACTGCTGACCGACACGCGCGGCACCGCGATCATGAACCGCCTGTTCCACGGCTATGCCGAGTACAAAGGCGCGATCCAGGGCCGCCGCAACGGCGTGCTGATCTCGAACGACAAGGGCGAAGCCGTCGCCTACGCGCTGTGGAATCTGGAAGACCGCGGCCCGATGATGATCGAGCCGGGCTGGAAGGTGTACACCGGCATGATCGTCGGCGAGCACACGCGCGAGAACGATCTCGTCGTCAACGTGCTCAAGGGCAAGCAGCTCACCAACATCCGCACCACCCAGAAGGACGAAGCGGTGCGTCTGACGCCGCCGATCCGCATGACGCTGGAAAAGGCGCTGGCCTACATCCAGGACGACGAACTCGTCGAAGTGACGCCGTCGTCGATTCGCCTGCGCAAGAAGCTGCTCGACGAAAACGACCGCAAGCGCGAAGACCGCAAGAAGGAAGCCGAACTCGCCTGAGTTCGATAAAGGCGGGCGCCTCGCCGCCCGCCTTTTGGCATTTCCGCGCCCATCCCGACGGTTTCCGCGGCCATCCTGTACCGCAATGAACCACCTGTGACCGGTAATCCACACCGTTAACCGGACGTTAATCATAGGGCTTGAAGGCCGCAGGGTTCGTTGCTTCTATTCGACAATGAGCACGACACTCATCGAGATTCGCCGCGCCCGCTCCGCCGACGCCGAGGAAGTAGCCTCGACGCATGACGAGGCCTGGCGGACGGCCTACCAGGGCATCATCCCCGGCGGCGAACTCGACAAGCTCATCAACCGCCGCGGCCCCGACTGGTGGGACTCGGCGATCCGCAAAGGCAGCCGCATCACCGTCCTGCAGTTCGGCGACCGCATCGCGGGCTACGCCAATTACGGCCGCAACCGCGCCCGCAGCCTGTTCTACGAAGGCGAGGTCTACGAGCTTTACCTCCGTCCGGAGTTTCAGGGCCTCGGTTTCGGCCGCCGCCTCTTCAACGCCGCGCGCAAGGACCTGGCGCAATCGGGGCTGAAGAGCCTGGTCGTCTGGGCGCTGTCGGACAACGACCCGGCGATGGAATTCTATCGGGCGCTGGGCGGCCGCGCCGTGGCCCGCTCGTCGGAGAAGTTCGGGGCCAAGACGCTCGACAAGGTCGCCTACGCCTGGCCGCAGGGCTGAGTGTTTGTCGTTCCCGCTAAGGCGGGGATGAGGACTACAAAGCCGCCTTCAGTCCCTTCAACGCACACGCCGCGCGCACGGTGTTGAGCATCAGACACGCGATCGTCATCGGCCCCACGCCGCCCGGCACCGGGGTGATCGCACCGGCCACCGCTTTGGCCTCGTCAAATGCCACATCGCCGACGATACGCGATTTGCCGCCCTCGCCGGCGACACGATTGATGCCGACATCAATGACCGTGGCGCCGGGCTTGATCCAGTCGCCGCGCACGAACTCCGCCTTGCCGATGGCGGCAACGAGAATGTCGGCGCGGCGGCACAAATCCGGCAAATCCTTCGTCCTGGAATGCGCGACGGTCACCGTGGCGTTCTCGGCGAGCAGCAGCTGCGCCACCGGTTTGCCGACGATGTTGGAGCGCCCGATCACCACCGCGTCGAGACCGGCGAGCGACGGCGCGGCCTTCTTCGCCAGCATGACGCAGCCCGTCGGCGTGCACGGCGTCAAGGCCGGCAGGCCGAGCGACAGCCGCCCGACATTGACCGGGTGAAAGCCGTCGACGTCCTTCATCGGATCGATCGCGGCGATCACCTTCTGCGCGTCGATTTGCGGCGGCAGCGGCAGCTGCACGAGAATGCCGCTCACCGCCGGATCGGCATTGAGCTTTGCCACCAGCGCCAGCACTTCCTGCTCGCTCGCGCTCGACGGCAGCTTGTGGTCGCACGGCGCCATGCCGGCTTCGATCACCGCCTTCGACTTCGAGCGGACATAAACTTCGCTCGCCGGATCGTTGCCGACCAGCACGACAGCAAGTCCCGGCGTGACGCCATGATCGCGCTTGAGCCGCGCCACTTCTTCCGCCACCTGGCCGCGCAGCGTGGCCGCGATGGTCTTGCCGTCAATGATAGCTGCGGTCATAGCGCCCCTTATTCCTCTTGGCCGGCAGCATTATTGCGATGCGCCGAGTTTCTCCAGCGCGGCGATCAGCGCCGCACCGTCACCCGACACCGTCAGCCGCTTGATCCGCGACGTTGCGCCGCTCGCCAGCGTTACATGGCGCGGCGCGACGTCCAGCGACCTGGCGATCAACCGGCACAGGGCCTCGTTGGCTTCGCCCTCGCGCGGCGCCGCACGGACCCGGACCTTGAGCACGCTGCGGCCGTTACTGAGCGTCTCGACGCCGTCGATGGCGTCGCGGCCGCCTTTCGGCGTCAGGCGCACATCCAGCGCCACGCCACCCGCTACCGCCGACCACGGCCGCGGGGTCATGCCTCAGATGAAGATCTGCAGATAGAGCCAGAAGATCAGTTGCCGCAGGAACAAGAGGCCGATGATCAGGATGACCGGCGAGATATCGATGCCGCCGAGATTCGGCATGATGTTGCGGATCGGCCGCAGCAGCGGCTCGGTCACCGCGTAGAGGAAATTACCGATCGAATGCACGATCGGATTGCGCGTGTTGACCACGTTGAAAACGATGAGCCAGGACAGAACGGCCGAGGCCACCAGAATCCAGATGTAGAGGTTGATGACCGTGTCTATGAGCCAGAGAAAGGGGTTCATCGCGTGCTCCGTGAGCTCGGGCGTTTCCAGCGGAAGCGGAGGCCGGTTCACCGTCCGGAAACGAAAATTCGAACCGGACGAATAGCCGCTCGGCGACCTTGAGGAAAGGGGCTGCCGCAAAGGGCGACGAAATGGCCCGCGCGGGCCGTCCTTGACAGGAGGGATGCCCGGTCCTAAATGGCGCCCACTCAGCAAAAAAGCGCGGGGGTCACGGGTTTCCGTCCTCCGCCTTTGGGAAGGGGCCATAGCTCAGCTGGGAGAGCGCGTCGTTCGCAATGACGAGGTCGGCGGTTCGATCCCGCCTGGCTCCACCACCCAACCCTCCAGAACCGATTCTCAGCGCCCCGGAGGCCATGTCAGCCTTGCGGCTGCTCCGCTGACGAAGTCCGCCGGCTCTGGCGGCGCCCGACCAGCCGCAGCACCAGGCGGCGCGGCAGCACGCGCACCATGAGCGTCACGACCTTGTTGCCGACCCCGGGCACGACCACCGGCGTTCCGGCCATCAGCCCGCGGTAACCGGCTTCGGCCACCATCTCGGCGGTGTGTACCAGCGGCCCCGGCGCGATCTTCGATTTGACGCCGGCGCGCTCGGCAAACTCAGTTGGAACCGGCCCCGGACACAGGCAGGTGACGCGAATGCCGCGCGGCGCAAGTTCGCTCGCCAGCGCCTCGGAGAACGACAGCACATAGGCCTTGCTGGCGTAATAGACCGCGCTGCCAGGTCCCGGCAGGAAGCCGGCGACCGATCCGACATTGAGGATGCCGCCACGATGCCGCTCGAGGCATGGCACGAAGGCCAGCGACAGTTCTGTCAGCGCCCGCTGATTGACGTCGATGATCTGAAGCTGCTCGGCGCGGTCGAGTTTCGCCGCGCTGCCCACCAGGCCGAATCCGGCATTGTTGACGACATATTGCGCTTCGGCGCCGGCGGCGGTCAGCGCCTCGCCGATGGCGCGCGCCGGGTCCGGCTTCGTGAGGTCGGCGCCAATGACGATCGGACGCGGCTGGCCGCTTCTTTCGATCTCGTCGGCCAGCGCGTTGAGCCGCTCGATGCGCCGCGCCGTGAGCGCCAGCGCATGGCCGTGCCGCGCGAAGACGCGCGCCAGTTCGACGCCGATGCCGGACGATGCGCCGGTGATGAGGGTGACGGGTCTGCTCATGCGACCATCCTAACTGATGTGGCCGCCCAACCAACCGTCATTCCGGGGCCCGCCGCTTCGCGGCGTCCTGGAATGACAAAGATGTCAGCCTCCGCCGGCCTGTTCCCCCGCCACCCGGGTGCGCAGCGCGATGCGCTCCTCGCGCGACACGTTGAGCAGGTCGGCGGCACGCCAGATCAGGTTGTCTTCGAACTCCGTAACGCCGCCATCGGCGAACACGACCTGCCACATCATCTCGACGACGCGAGCGCGCTGCTTGTCGTCCAGCGCGCGGTTGAGTCTCGTCGTGAATTGATAGAGATCGACCGCCCGTTCATCGACTTCCTCGGCGCGGGCAATCAGCTTGTCGGCCGAATCGTCGTCGAGCTTGAAGCGCTGCTTGATGAGATCGTGCAGGCGCGCGCGCTCGACCTCGGAAATCTCGCCGTCGATCGCCGCCGTGTGGACGAGCAGCGCCGCCGCGGCGAGCCGGTAGTCGCTGTCATCGAAGGATTCGCGGCGCGGCTGATCTTCACCCAATTCCCCGATGAATTTTATGATGGCGTCGAACATGGGGCGGTCTTGGGTCCTTGAATTCAGCGTTGCCTGGTGCGCAGCGGGCAAAATGCAGCACGTCGGGCCGCAATCCAAGCCCAATGTAGGCCGGATTTCCCCAATTGCTCGTGACAAAATCGAAAGGTTCCGAGGCGGCGAATGGACGCGCGCTCCGGGCGCGGTCTGCTAGCGGCTCTTGCGCTCGCTGGATTCGAGCAGCGTCAGGTTGTTCTCGACGTATTTGTTGCGCGGGTCCTGGCGCTGCGCCGCCAGCAGCTTTTCGCGCGCAGCTTTGAGATCGCCGCGCAGGATGAAGGAATAGCCCTGGTTGTTCAGCACTTCCGAGGTCGGTCCGGCGATGGCCAGCGCCTTGGCATAGGCGCCGTCGGACTTCCCGAAATCGCGCAAGCGATCGTAGCAGGCGGCAAGACCGAGCCAGGCTTCCGCGCTCTTCGGCGCCATCTCGGTGGCGCGGCGGAAGTGACGTTCGGCCTCGCGGAAGCGGTTGGCCTGGTATTGCTCGCGGCCGCGGTTCATCGCCGCCGCAGCGCCGCCAACGGTGCCGGTCTCCGTTTCGTCTCCCGGCAGGTTCACCGGCGCCTTGGCCGGCTCATCCGCTTCGGCGGACCTGGCGCTCTTCTCCGCGGCCGTCTCGCGCTCCTTGCCGGCGTCACCGATCGAACCGGTCACGTCCGGTGGCGGCGGCACCATGGCCAGCGCCTGCGTGCCGGGGCCTTTGCCGTCAGCGACGCGGTCGTTGGTCGTGTTGCAGGCCGCGAGGAGCAGGCCTGCACCGACGATCATCAAGGCTCTGGGGGTGGCGATGGACATCGGCCAAACCTGCGGAAATCATGCGGGAAACGCCGGCAGGCTAGGGCTTTTATGGTTAACGAATTGTTTAACCGGGCCCTGCAGGGCGGGCCGATCCGTGCTAAGGCGCGGGCCGAAAAAGACCCCAAGGAGCTCCCCCGTGCCGTCGACCTATCTCGATTCAGCCGTTTTCCGCGACATTTTCACGACCCCGGCCATGCGCCAGGTCTGGTCCGATGAGAACCGGGTACAAAAGTACCTCGATTTCGAGAAGGCCCTGGCAGTCGCGCAGGCGAAATTGAAGATCATTCCGCAGGAAGCCTGCGACGAGATCGTCAAGCACTGCGACGCCAAGGAATACGACATGGCGAAGCTGAAAGAGGCGACCGAGCGCATCGGCTATCCGGTGCTGCCCGTCGTCCAGCAGCTCGTGAAGCTGTGCAAGGACAAGCTCGGGGAATGGTCGCATTGGGGCGCGACCACGCAGGACATCACCGACACCGCGACGGTGCTGCAGATCCGCGAATCGCTCGACATCGTCGGCAAGGAGATCGACGGCATCTGCGACGCGCTCGCCGCGCTGGCGAAGAAATATCGCGACACCCCGATGGCCGGCCGCTCCAACCTGCAGCAGGCCGTGCCGATCACCTTCGGCTACAAGATGGCGACCATCCTCGCCGGCTTCGAGCGGCATCGCCAGCGCCTCGCGCAGCTCAAGGAGCGCGTGCTGGTCGGAGAGTTCGGCGGCGCCGCCGGCACCTTGTCGTCGCTCGGCACGGAAGGTCTCAAGTGCCAGGCCGAACTGATGAAGGAGCTCAAGCTCGGCCAGCCGGCGATCTCGTGGCACACGGTGCGCGATTGCATCGCCGAAGTCGGCGCCTTCCTCGGCCTCGTCACCGGCTCGTGCGGCAAGGTCGCCTTCGACGTGAAGCTCTTGATGCAGACGGAAGTCGAAGAGGTGTTCGAGCCGTTCCACCAGGGCCGCGGCTCGTCCTCGACCATGCCGCAGAAGCGCAATCCGATTTCGTCGGTCTACATCACGGCGCAGACCGCCATCGTGAAGCAGCACGCCGCGGCGCTGATGGAAGCCATGGTCGAAGACCACGAGCGCGCCACCGGCCCGTGGGAAATCGAATGGATCGTGCTGCCGGAGATCTTCATGCTGTCGGCCGGCGCGCTGGCGCAGACGCGCTTCGTGCTCGAAGGCCTGCAGGTCAACGAGAAGAAGATGGCCGACAACCTGATGATCACCAAGGGACTGATCATGTCGGAAGCCGTGATGATGAAGCTCGGCGACAAAATGGGCCGCAACTACGCGCACGACCACGTCTATGACATCTGCCGCGAGGTGGTGAGGACCGGCACGCCGCTGATCGATCTTCTCGAGAAGGATGAGGAGATCAGGAAGCACGCCAATCGCAAGGAATTGGAAGCGATGGTCGATCCGGCGAACTATCTCGGCGTCGCCGGCGAGATGGTCGATCGCGTGCTGGCGATGCGGAAGAAGTAGACTGTCGTCCCCGCGCGTTAATCTGGTCGTCCCCGCGCATAGCCGTCCGAAGGACGGCGTTCTTTCAGAACGCCTATGAGCGGGGACCCATACGCCGCAGCGTATCGAGTGAAGCGCCAGCGGCTACGGCGTTCATCTGTTCAGGGGTTATGGGTCCCCGCCTTCGCGGGGACGACCATTACCTTTGTTGCTACGTATCTCTAGGCATCGTCCGCCAGATCGCCGACGCGACGATGAATGTGGCGACGCCGATGCCGGCGAACAGCATCGGCAACGTCGCGCCGAACTTCTGCAACAGCGCCACCAGCACCGTGCCGCCGGTCATGAAGGCGGCGTTGAGCACATTCACCGCCGCCACCGTGCGTGCGCGATAATCGCTGTCCGACCACGCCTGCACCGCGGCGAAGGCCGGCACGATGAACAGCCCGCCGGCGACCGCCAGCCCGGCAAGATCGATCGCCACCCGTACGCCGAATGACGTGGCGAACACCTGCGCCGGCGTCTGTCCCGGCGCCGAAGGCGCCGCGCCGAACGCCGACAGGCCGAGATCGAGCGCAAAGGCGCCGAGCAGCAGCGCGCCGGCGAAGGTCGTGCGCAGCACGATGCGGCCGCGCGCGATCGCCGCCGCCAGCGCCGAGCCGACGCCGACAGCGATCGAGAACAGCGCCAGATAGGCGGTGACGGTGTCCTCGTTGCCGCCGATCAGCGTCTTGATCAGCGGCGGCAGCAGCGACAGCACGACGATGCCGACCAGCCAGAACCAGCTCGTCACCATCGCGCCCCACCACAGCCGCCTGTCGGCGCGCAGATGGCGCAGCATCGCCGCCGTCGAGCGCGCGATATTGGCGTTGACCGTAAGGTGCGGCGCGCCCTCGCCGCTCGGCGGAATGCGCAAGGCCGACAGCCAGCACGACAGCGCAAAGCCGATGACCAGCAAGCCGAACACCCGCGGACCGCCCTGATGCGCGGCGATGCCGCCGACGATGGTGCCGGTGAGAATGGCGATGAAGGTCGCGCCTTCGACCAGCGCGTTGGCGGCCGGCAGGCTCGAAGCCGGCAGGTGATCCGGCAGGATGCCGTATTTCATCGGCCCGAACAGTGAGGCGATGACGCCGAACAGGCCGAGCGCGACGAACATAATGGCGATCGACTTGTGGGTGTAGCCGTAGAAGGCGAGCGCAGCGACGAAGATCTCGGCGAATTTCAGCCACTGCGCGACGCGCGCCTTGTCATAACGGTCGGCGAGTTCGCCGCCGAGGCCCGAGAGGAAGAAATAGGGTGCGATGAAGATGGCGCTGGCGATGGTGATCAGCACTTCGGCCTCGCCCGACGTCACATCGGCGCCGAACAGGATGAGGAAGACCAGCGACGTCTTGAGGAAATTGTCGTTGAACGCCGCGAAGAACTGGCACCAGAACAGCGGCGCGAATCGGCGTGACAGCAGGAGCGGCGTGGCCATGCCGCTCCCTTAAATCAGGTTGGACGTGAAAAGCTAGCCGCGGACGCGCGCGACCCGGCGGCGGCGCTTGGGCGTCGCGGGCTGGGCGGTCAGATCATTCTGCATGTAGAGCGCGGTGACGCCGCAGCCGAGGGCAATGGCAAGCGCGACGGTGAACAGATTGATCCACATCTTCGAGCCTCCTTCGGAAGGCGGGGGTTCCCGCACGGCGGTCAGCCGATAAGAACGCCGGGACCCGGCCCGGTGTTCCCGAGTATAAGTACATGAAAAGAAACAGAAAAATTTACAATTTGAGCGAGGTCTGCAACTGGCCGAGCAAAATGCGCAGGTCGAGCTCGCGGAATTCCAGGTACGCCTTGCGCAGCCAGCGCTGGATGTCGATGTGCGCTTCGAGCGGAATATGCCGCGCGTTGGCGAGGAGTTCGTCGGCGAAGCCAAACGGCGGCGTCTCGATGTACTTGCGCAGGCCCGGCGCCAGCACCGGCATCCGCAGGACGGCGCTGCCTTCCGCCGAGGGCGAGAAGCGGTCGCGGTGCGGGACGTGGCCGAGCATCTCGTTGTGCACCGGCGTCAGAGCCGCGCCGGGGAAGCGGTCGCGCAGTTCGCGATAGGCGTCGGCGGACTGCTTGTCCGACGAGGCGATGAACAGGATGACCGGCGCGATGTTGCGCTTGTGCGTCTCCTCGACGAGGCCGATGCGATAGGCGACGTCGAAGAAGCTCTTGAACGTGTCGGCGCCGACATCGACGATCTTGCCGCCGCCCTGCTCGCTGACGAGACGGTCGAACAGCGCCATCTGTCCCCTGACGCTCCCGATGTCGGCGGCGGTGACGTCGTCCGGCGCGAACTGCCTGAGCGTATTGTCGCCGGTGTCGAGATCAAAGGCGGCGACCTCGCGCTCTTCGTGTTTGTGATAGTCGATGAGCAGCCGCGACAGCAGGGTCTTCCCGACCCGCGGCCGCGGCGACGCTACGATATAGACAGAGTGCCGGATCGACATCGCCCGAAGCCACAATCAATCGCGCCGCGCTTGGCGGCGAGGCCGGCGGCAAAGTAAGCGGCAGATCAGTTGGCAGGTTTAGCCGGCGGCCTGGCGCACCGCACTTTCCTGCTTTGGCGCCAGGAGATCCACCAGCTTGACGCGGTCGTATTCGCCCCACACCTGACCCAGCCAGTGCCGCACATAGCCGCGCAGCACGAACGAGTAGTTCGCGGCATCGCCGCCGCCGGTCTTGTTGGCGACGAACTGCACATACGGCACGCTCGCCACCTCGACCTGCTCGGTCGCCATCTCGTTGAGCTTCGGGATGGTGATGTCCTGCGCGTTCTTGATCTGATTGAAGTACGAATTGTAGGTCGCCGGATCCCAGTCGAAGAACGAGGTGTCGTTGATGTGGTTCTTCACCAGGAAGTAGCTGGCGTCGCCGACATAGGCGGCGGTCTCGGCGATCTCCTGCAGCGAGGCGATCGACGGCCCGAGGATGTGAAAGACCGCGAAGGTGATCTGGCCCTTCTTGGCGGATTCGAGAAAGCCGATGTCGCTCAGCGCCTGCAAGGTCGGCGACAGCAGGCCGGCGCGGATATCAATCACCGTGACCTGGGCCGGCGTGGTGCCGAGGGTGTCGAAAATCTTCATCTGGTCGGCGACCTCGGTCACATCGACGACCTCGGTCAGCTGCGGGTGAAAGCGCTTGAGCGTGCCGCGCGGCGATTCGGTGTCGAACGCCCGCGTCGGGGTGTGGTGTGCGCCGAAGTAGTCGAGCAAGGTCCGCGCCACGGTGGTCTTGCCCACCCCGCCCTTGTCGGCGCCTACGAGAACGACGGCTGGTTTTGCCATGGCTTCACTCTAGAAACGGGTTGCGACAGTTTCGGTGCCGCGCCAACGCGTTAGCCTCAGGCCCGACAAAAAACTGCACGGATTCAGAGGGGTTGGCAAGGTTGTCGGGTATGCCGATACATCCGGATGCGGCCCTGACCACAGCAAAGCGGGCCCGCTGAAAACCGGTGACGGATTGGCAGAGCTGGTGGCGCCGGAACTTGCGGGAAGTGGTGCCGATGGAGGGATTCGAACCCCCGACCACCCGCTTACGAAGCGGATGCTCTACCACTGAGCTACATCGGCGCCGGCGCAGAAGTCGAAAATCGAGCCTCGTTTTCCGACAAATTCATGCAGAAACTATGAAGCCCGCGGCGCCTTACTATCGGCGCTGCCCCGGCTTGGCAAGCATGCTCCCGAGCGCACCGGCAAGCCCGGCAAGGCTCAGCGGAACAGGCCCTTGAGGCGCGACCAGCCGTCCGATGATGAGGTTTTCTCCGGAATCGGATCGGAATAGGGGTCGGTCTCGGGGCCCGGATCGTCCGGCGCCTGAACCAGCGGAATGATCGGCTCGGCCGGCCTGGCTTCGGCCGGCTTCGATTTTGGCTTGGCCGGCGCGACCACCGCTTCCAGAGTCACGGCCGGCGCTCCGCCCTCGCGGTCCGGCGGGCCCGATGGCGAGCCTGGTTCGGCCGGCGGCGCCAGTTCGGGCTCTGCTGGCGGCGCGGCTTCCGCCGCCAGCTCGGTCGGCTGCGGTTGCGGCTCGGCGGGCAAAGGCGGCGGCGGCGCATCAACCACCGGATGCGTCATGCCGATCTCCGCGAGCGGCACCCGCCATTCGTAGCCATCGAGCCGGCCGCTCGGCGACACCGGCAGCCAGCGATCGGACACGACGCCATCGGCGGTCCACACCGGATCGGGCGCCGCGCGCATGGCGCGGCCGAGCCACTCGCGCACGCGGCCGACATCGCCGTGTTCGGCTTCCTCGAGTTCGGCCATCAGTGTCGCGATGCGCTTCGACGGCGCGGTGACGTAAGGCGACAGCGCATCGCGGGCGATCTTGAATTCGCGCGCATCGATCGCCGCGCGCGCCACCGCGATGGCGCCTTCGCGTTTGGCACTCGGATCTTCCGGCGCCTTGTCGGCCAGCGCCTGCATGCGCGTGAGACGCGCGCGCGCCGTATCGCCGGAACGAATGTCGGCATAAGCCTCCGCCAGATCGGGATGCGGATTGAGCCGCCACGCGGCGGTCAGGACCTTGCCGGCGCGGCGCGTATCGCCAGTCTCGGCATAGCGGCGGCCGGCCAGCGCCGCGGCCGGCACCAGGCCGGGCGCGAGCTTGAGCGCATCGAGCGCGGCAACCCGCGCCGCTTCGCGGTCGCTGTCCTGCAACGCCATCGCCTGCGCCGTGAGCAGCACGGCGCGCTTGCGCCGATAGTCGTCCTTGGCGAGCACCGAACGCGTCGCGTCGAGCGCCTTGAGCGCGCCGCTCCAGTCGCCTTGCGCGCAGCGATCGTCGAGCACCGCCTGCCCGGCCCAGGCGAGCGACGGCTCGGCCTGCGCCGCTTGCTCGGCGACGCGGCGCGCGGTGGCGCCGTCGTTGCGGCGCTGCGCCTCGATGTACAGCCCACGCAGGCCGAGAAGCTTGGTCTCGTCATGCCGCGTCATCTCGAAGAAGGCGCGTTCGGCGCCGGCACGATCGCCGGCGAGCTGCGCCGATTGCGCGGTGAGCAAGAGTGTCAGCGGATCGCCCGGCGACAGCCGCGCCGCCTCATCGGCGGAGCGCCGCGCCAGCCGCGTGTCGCCGGAGCCGATGGCGATGAGGCCGCGCGAAATCGCGAGATGCCCGCGCATGGCGCGGCGATGGCGGAAGAACAGCGACACCTGCTCCGGCGAGCGCAGAATGGCGCGCGCGATCGACCAGATCAGAATGCCGGCGACGATCAGCGCCAGCACCGCAAGCAGCGTCACCATCAGCGACGTTTCGATGCGGTAGCCCATCCAGTTGATGACGACGTCGCCCGGACGATCGGCGAACCAGACGAAGCCCGCGGCAACGAGACCGACCGTGATGAGGAAGAGGATAACCTGAATCATGCCGGCCTCACCGCGATCCGAGCGCACGCGCGCTGTCGGCGGCGACATCGCGAGCGGCGGCAAGCGCCTTCTGCCGCGCCGTCGCTCGCGTCACCCAGCCGGACGCCTTCTGCCGGGCCGCATCCGGCAGCTTGCCGATCTCGGTCAGCGCCGCGTCGATATTGCTCTGCGCCGCGGCGGCCTCGAGCCGCGCCAGCACGGCCGACGAATCGTCACCGGCCGGCGCGCCGGCAGGACGGATGCGGACCAGGCCTTCGGCATTCGCCTGCAGGCGCTCGAGGAAGCCGCCGCTCGCGGCGGGCGCGCCGACTTCCTTTTTGAGTTGCGGCAGCAATTCGTTGAGTTCACGCGTCAGGTCCCTGACGGTCGGGATGCCGGACGCGGCGACAGGCCACAGCGGCGCCAACGCCTTCTCGTCGGCGCCGAGCGCTTTCACCTGCGCCAGCTCTTCGGCAAACGGCACGCCGCGCAAGGCGGCATCGCGCAACGCGGCCGTGCTCACCGCCAGGCGCGCCGCGCGTTCGGATTGGCTGGTGCGGGCGAGTTCGGCTTTCGCCGTTTTGGTCTGATCCTCGAGCAACGCGATGCGCTGCTGCAACGGCGCGAGATCGGCGGACGAAGCGCCGGCGGAAGCCGCGCGCGACACGGTCTGCAATTCGCTGCGCAGATCGGCTGCCGCCTTCTCCGCCGCTTCGGCGCGCGCCTGCGCTTCCTTGTTGCTGGCGGCGAGTTCGTCGTAACGGCGGTTCAGCGCCGTCAACGTCACGCCGAGTGATTTCATCGCGTTGTCGTTGGCAGCGACGCGCTCGCCAAGCGCCTTGTCGTCGGCGGGCGCGGATGCCGGGCGTTTCGACAATTCGTCTTCGAGCTTGGCGATGCGCGCGGTCAGCGTATCGTTCGCCGCGCTATTGGCCGTCGGCGCCGGCCGGCTCTGCAATTGCTTGACCTGCGTTTCCAGCGCGGCGACACGCGGATCGGCGGGCGCGCTGCCGGTGCTCGGCAGCAGGCCGGCATACCAGATCGCGGCGCCGATCGCCGCCATCGCGGCGGCACCTATGAGGCCGCCGGCCAGCGCCGGCACGATCGGGCTGGCGCGCTCGGCCTTGCTGAGGTCGTCATCGGACGACGCCGTATCGGGCTGGTGCGATGCCGCTTCTTCGGCGGCTGCCGCTTGTGTCAGCGCTTCGTCTTCCGCCGCCGGCTGCGCCGCTGCGCCCGGCGCTTCAGCATCAGCCTGCGCCGCTTCGGATGCGGCGGCGTCGGCGCGCACTTCCTCCGCCTCGAGGTCGATCGTCGGCGCCGTGCGTTTGCGGCGGCCGGCCGATGGGTCAGGCGTGGGGCGCTTGTCGTTCATGCAGGAAACCCTAGCGAAATGCGGCCTATTCCGCAGCAATTAAAACCGCGCTCAGGCCGCGGCCTGATCGGTTAACGCAATCATCGCCGATTCGTCCGGCCGCTTTGCGACGCCGATCCGGGTCGCGCCGGCCTCGCGCAGCGGCGCGGCGACCTGGGCCGACAGGCACAGTTGACGGACGCCGAGCGCCGCCTCGGCAATACCGGCGTCGCGCGCACCGGTAACGTATTGCGCGGCGCTCCGTTTCGAAAAATGCATCACGGCATCGACCGCGCGATCCTTGAGCGCGGCGGTCAGCTCTGCCGGGAACGGCTGCGGTACCGCGCGATAGATCACCGCCAGTTCCACGGCGATGCCGTGTACGGCAAGTTCGCCGGCAAGATCGGCGGCGCGGTCTTGGCCGGCGAGATACAACAGCGGCGCCGTGGCGTCGGGCCGCTGTTCCGCGATCAGCCGCACCAGATCGACCGCGTCACCGCCGGCGACGTGGATGCGGGTGAAGCCGGCATCGCGCGCCGCATCGGCGCTGCGGCTACCGACCGCATAAAGCGACAATGACGTAAGCGAGGCGAGCGCCGGGTGGTCGGCGATCGCCGCCGCGGCATTGGCGCTGGTGATGACGACGGCGCCGTAGCGCTGATGCAGCTCGACCGGCAGCGTCTCGATGCGCAAGAGCGGCGCGATCAGCATCTCGTGGCCGTGCGCGCGCAGCGCCGCGGCGGTGCGTTCGCTGTCGTCCTGCGGCCGCGTCAGCACGATGCGCATCGTTGCTCCCTCGCCGTCCGGAAACGCGTCAAAAAGTTCAATCGAAGAAATTCGGTCCGCCGATCTTCTTCAGGGCGCGGCCGGCATCGTCGCCGATCCGGACCGCGTCGCGAATATGGCCGTTGCCGGTGATGTCGTGCGCGCCCTTGCCGTCCGGCCGGGCGATGAGGCCGCGGAAATGCAGCGTGTCGCCCGACAAGGTCGCGTGACCGGCGAGCGGCGTCTTGCACGAGCCGTCGAGCGCAGCGAGAAAGGCGCGCTCGCAGGCGACCGCAATGAAGGTCGCGGTGTGATTGATGCGCGCCACCAACTGCCGTGTGCGATTGTCGTCGCCGCGCGTTTCGATACCGATGGCGCCCTGCGCCACGGCCGGCAGAAATTCTTCCACCGGCATGACGTGGGTCGCGTGCTGCGACAGGCCGAGACGGTTGAGCCCGGCAATCGCCAGCAAGGTGGCATCGACCTCGCCGCTCTCCAGTTTGCGCAGCCGCGTTTCGACGTTGCCGCGCAGCGGCGTCACTTTCAGGTCGGGCCGCGCCGCCATGACGATGGCTTGGCGCCGCAGCGACGCCGTGCCGAGATGGGCGCCCTGCGGCAGATCGGCCAGCGTCTTTGCCTTGAGGCTGATGAAGGCGTCGCGCGGGTCCTCACGCTCGAGCACGGCGGCCAGCAGCAGCCCTGGCTGCGAGATCGTCGGCATGTCCTTGGCCGAATGCACGGCGAGATCGATGCGCTCCGTCAGCAGCGCCTCCTCGATCTCCTTGGTGAACAGGCCCTTGCCGCCAACCTCGGACAACGGACGGTCCTGGATGGCGTCGCCGGTGGTCTTGATGGTGACGATCTCGAACGCGGCCTCGTCGGCGCCATGGGCCTGCGCCAGCAGCCGGCGCACCGTATTGGCCTGGACCAGCGCCAGCGGTGAGCCGCGCGTGCCGATGCGGAGAAGGGGGGCCGATTGCGCCATATATCCTCGCGATGCTAGGCGGTCCTTGTAGTGCAGACGGCGTGACGAAGGAAAGCGACCCTTTTATCGTCATTCCGGGGCGCCACGAAGTGGCGAACCCGGAATCCATACGCCGCAGCAGGGATTATGGATTCCGGGCTCGGCCGCCTTCGGCGCCCGCCCCGGAATGACAAGGAGTATGATGCTCGTCCTCGGTATCGAGACGACCTGCGACGAAACCGCGGCCGCCGTCGTCGAGCGCGCCGCGGACGGCTCGTCGCGCATCCTGTCGAATATCGTGCTCAGCCAGGTCGAACAGCATGCGGCTTTCGGCGGCGTCGTGCCGGAGATCGCCGCCCGCGCCCATGTCGAGGCGCTCGACCTGATCATCGACGAGGCAATGCGCGAGGCGGGCAAAAGCTACGACGACCTCGACGGCATCGCCGCCGCCGCCGGCCCCGGGCTCATCGGCGGCGTCATCGTCGGGCTGACCACCGCCAAGGCGATCGCGCTGGTGAAGAACAAGCCATTGCTCGCCATCAATCACCTCGAGGCGCACGCGCTCACCGCGCGGCTGACCGACAACACGCCGTTTCCCTATCTGCTGTTTCTTGCCTCCGGCGGCCACACCCAGATCGTCGCCGTGCGCGGCGTCGGCGATTATGTGCGGCTCGGCACCACGCAGGACGACGCCATCGGCGAAGCCTTCGACAAGACCGCGAAGCTCCTGGGCCTCGGCTATCCCGGCGGTCCGGAAGTGGAGCGCCAGGCGACGCGCGGCGACAAGGAGCGCTTCGCGCTGCCGCGGCCGATGCAGCATCGCAAGGACTGCGACTTCTCCTTTTCCGGCTTGAAGACCGCGCTGCGGCTGGAAGCCGAGCGCATCGCGCCGATGTCGCCGCAGGACGTCGCGGACATGTGCGCCTCGTTCCAGCAGGCCGTCGTCGATGTCGTGTACGACCGGCTGCGCGCCGGCCTGCGCCTGTTTCGCGCGCGCTTCGGCGAGCCGCACGCCATGGTCGCGGCCGGCGGCGTCGCCGCCAATCAGGCGATCCGCGGCGTCCTCAATCGTCTCGCCATGGAAACCGGCACGCCGCTGGTCGCGCCGCCGCTCAAGCTGTGCACCGACAACGGCGCCATGATCGCCTGGGCCGGCATCGAACGGCTGGCGCTCGGCCTCACCGACACGATGGAAATGGCACCGCGCGCCCGCTGGCCGCTCGATGCCTCGGCCGCGGCGGAAGGTGCGCGCAAGCGCACGGCGGCGTATAAGTAGCGCGACATTGCCGGAAACCATTTCATGACCATCCAACGCATCGCGGTGCTGGGAGGCGGCGCCTGGGGAACGGCGCTGGCGCAGACCGCCGCGCGCGCCGGCCGCGACGTGACCTTGTGGGAGTTCGATGCCGGCCATGCCGAACATCTCGCCACGGCGCGCGAGAGCCGCTTCCTGCCGGGCGTCAAGCTCGAAGCTTCGATCAAGGTGACGCGCGCGCTCGGCGAGGCCGCGCAGGCCGACGCCGTGCTGCTGGTGGTGCCGGCGCAGGCCCTGCGTTCTGTGGTCGCGGCGCTGGCGCAGACCATGCGCACGGGCACGCCGTTGATCGCCTGCGCCAAGGGCATCGAGCACGGCACGCACAAATTCATGACCGAAATCATCGTCGAGCACGCGCCCGATGCCGTGCCGGCGATTTTGTCAGGGCCCAGTTTCGCCATCGACGTGGCGCGCGGCCTGCCGACCGCGGTGACGATCGCCGCCGCCGATGCCGTCATCGCCGAACAACTGGCGCAGGCCATGAACTCCGGCAGCTTCCGGCCCTATCACACCACCGATATCCGCGGCGTCGAGATCGGCGGCGCGGTGAAGAACGTGCTGGCGATCGCTTCGGGCATTGTCACTGGACGCGGGCTCGGGGCCTCGGCCTCGGCGGCCCTGACGACGCGCGGCTTCGCCGAGATGGTGCGCTTCGGCCGCGCGCTCGGCGCCCGGCCCGAGACGCTCACCGGCCTGTCCGGCCTCGGCGATCTCATCCTCACCTGCTCGTCGCCGCAGTCGCGCAACTTCTCCTATGGCGCCGCGCTCGGCCGTGGCGAAGCGCCGAGCGGCAAGCTGGCCGAAGGCGCCTTCACCGCGCCGGTGCTCTTGGAGATGGCGCGCGACAAGAACATCGACATGCCGATCTCGGCGGCGGTGGCCGCCGTCTTGGCGAAGCAACTGAGCGTCGATGAGGCGATCGCGGCTCTGCTGTCGCGGCCGATCAAGGCGGAGGAATAAACAGCGATGGCCTACTGGCTTCTGAAATCCGAACCCGATGCCTGGTCGTGGGACCAGATGGTCAAAGCCGGCGCCAAGGGCACGGCCTGGACCGGCATCCGCAACCACACCGCCAAGCTCAACATGATGAAGATGAAGAAGGGCGACCGCGGCTTCTTCTATCATTCCAATGTCGGCAAGGAGATCGTCGGCATCGTCGAGGTCATCAAGACTGCCTACCCCGATCCGACCGCGAAGGCCGGCGAACCCTGGGTCTGCGTTGACGTCAAGGCCGTCGAACCGATGCCGAAGCCGGTGACGCTCGCCGCCATCAAGGCCGAGCCGAAGCTCGCCGACATCCAGTTGCTGCGGCAGTCGCGGCTGTCGCTGCCGGCGATCACCGACGCCGAATGGAAGCTCGTCTGCAAGATGGGCGGTCTCAAAGGCTGAAAAAGATCTATCGCCGCCGCACGGCGACCGGCGGCAGGCGCGGCTCGACCGGCATCGACTGGATGATCGAGGTGTTGGTCAGCGCGAATGGGTTGATCGCATCGATCAACCGCTCGAGGTCGGCGACCGACCGGACATGCGCCCGCGCGATGTAGCAATCTTCGCCGGTGATGCGATCGCACGACACGATTTCCGGCAGGCCCTTGAGAATCTCCGCCACCTTCTTGAGCTGACCCGGCGTCGGCCGCACTCGGATCCACGCCGCGATGGGCAATCCCAGCGCCGCGGGATTGATGACGGCGCAGTAGCCCTCAATCACGCCGGCCTCTTCAAGCCGCTTGATGCGATCGGCGACGCTGGGGGCCGACAGTTTCACCAGCCGCGCCAGTTCCGCCGTGCTGACGCGGGCATTGGCCGCCAGCGCTGCGATCAGTTTGGCGTCGACGGCGTCGAAAGACGTATTTTCGGATCGCAGGCTCGCCAACTTAATCTCCTTCGATCACTAGCCAAAGCAAGCCAATGGGCTGTCGATGCCGATGGATTACGGCATCCGGCGCGCCAGAATGAAGGCATGCTATCGCGAGGCCCCGCCCGCTTCAATCGCGCCGCCGAACGGGCGCCGCCGCAACTCTGGTTCGGCGTCAGCGCGGTCTTTCATTATCTCGGCCCGTCCTTCGCCGTGCTGCTGTTTCCGGCGGTCGGCGTGCTCGGCGTCGCCTGGTTCCGCATCGCCACGGCTGCCGCGGCCTTCGCCGTACTCACGAATCCGTGGCGCGCCATCGCCAGCGCCGATGGCAGGACGCGCCTCATGCTCGTCGGTCTCGGCCTGTGCCTCGCGGCGATGAACACGTCGTTCTATCTCGCGCTCGACCGCCTGCCGATGAGCCTGGTTGCGGCGATGGAGTTCGTCGGCACCATCGCCATCGCCCTGATCGGCGCGCGATCGTGGCGCAACTTTCTGGCGCTGGGCCTGGTTGTCGCCGGTGTCTTCGTTCTCATCGACATAACCTGGTCGACCGACCCGATCGGCCTGGCTTGGTCAGCCTTCAATGCCGTGCTGTTTGCGGCTTACATCGTCATCGGCCACAAGGCGGCGCAGGACGGCGCGAGCGGCGGCGTGGAGCGGCTGGGCGCCGCGATGCTGATCGCCTTTGCCGTCATCATGCCCATCGGCCTCTTCGAGGCGATCAGGGCCTTCGCCTCGCCCCGCCTCGTGCTGGCCGGTATCGGCGTCGGCATCTGTTCGTCGGTCATCCCTTATGTCTGCGACCAATTGGCGATGTCGCGGCTGCCGCGGGCGAGCTTCGCGCTGCTGCTCGCCCTGCTGCCGGTCACGGCCACCGTCATCGCCGCCGCCATTCTTGCCCAGATCCCCTCATTCCGGGACCTCGCGGGCATCGGGCTGGTGGTCGCCGGCATCGCCGTTCACCGCCCTGCGGGCGCCGCGCCGGAAGCGCCCTAAAGCTGCCCCGGCATTGATATTTCCCAAACGTCGCACACGACGAAAGTTGCAGGTTGGGCGCTTGTGAGCGCTTGGCCCGGCGGCGCATAATGCCGGATGGAACCATAAGGGCGCCCGGAGCAAACGGGCCGCCGGGGCGAGACGCGATACCGGGAGGAAGTGCGATGTCCGACGACAAGATTTACGACGTGCCGGCCGACTGGAAGTCGAAGGCCTATGTCGACGCCGCGAAGTACGAAGAGATGTACGCGCGCTCGATCAAGGACCCGAACGGCTTCTGGGGCGAGCAGGCCGCGCGCCTCGACTGGATCAAGAAGCCGACCAAGGTCAAGAACACGACCTACGACCCGCACAATGTCTCGATCAAGTGGTTCGAGGACGGCACGCTGAACGCTTGCTTCAACTGCGTCGATCGTCACCTCGCCAAGCGCGGCGGCCAGACCGCGCTGATCTGGGAAGGCGACGACCCGAAGGACGACAAGAAGATTACCTACAAGCAGTTGCACGAGCAGGTGCAGGTCTTCGCCAATGTGCTCAAGGCGCGCGGCGTCAAGAAGGGCGATCGCGTCACCATCTACATGCCGATGATCACGGAAGCGGTGGTCTCGATCCTCGCCTGCGCGCGTATCGGCGCCGTGCATTCGGTGATCTTCGGCGGTTTCTCGCCCGACTCGATCGCCGGCCGTCTCGAGGATTGCAAATCGACCGTCGTCGTCACTGCCGATGAAGGCCTGCGCGGCGGCCGCAAGGTGCCGCTGAAGGCCAATGTCGATGCCGCCTGCGACAAGGTTTCCGGCGTCGCCACCGTCATCGTCGTCAAGCGCACCGGCGCCGCGGTCAACATGAAAGCCGGCCGTGACGTCTATTACGACGACATCGCCAAAACCGTGCCGGCGGAATGCCCGTGCGAACCGATGAACGCGGAGGATCCGCTGTTCATCCTCTATACCTCGGGCTCGACCGGCAAGCCGAAGGGCGTGCTGCACACCACCGGCGGCTATCTGCTCTACGCGTCGATGACCCATCAATACGTCTTCGACTATCACGACGGCGATATCTACTGGTGCACCGCCGATGTCGGCTGGGTTACCGGCCATTCGTACATCGTCTACGGCCCGCTCTCGAACGGCGCCATTTCGCTCGTCTTTGAAGGCGTGCCGAATTACCCGACCACGTCGCGCTTCTGGGAAGTCTGCGACAAGCACAAGGTCAACATCATCTACACCGCGCCGACCGCGATCCGCGCACTGATGCAGGGCGGCGAAGGCCCGGTAAAGAAGACCTCGCGCGCCTCGCTGCGCCTGCTCGGCTCGGTCGGCGAACCGATCAATCCGGAAGCGTGGGAGTGGTACTACCACGTCGTCGGCGACGACCGCTGCCCGATCGTCGATACCTGGTGGCAGACAGAGACTGGCGGCATTCTCATCACGCCGTTGCCGGGCGCCACCAAACTCAAGCCGGGCTCGGCGACGCGGCCGTTCTTCGGCGTGGTGCCGGAGATCGTCGATGCCGAAGGCAAGGTGCTGAACGGTGCCACCTCCGGCAATCTGTGCATTGCCGATTCCTGGCCGGGCCAGATGCGCACGGTCTATGGCGATCACCAGCGCTTCATCGACACCTACTTCAAGACCTATCCCGGCAAGTACTTCACCGGCGACGGCTGCCGCCGCGACGCCGACGGCTATTACTGGATCACCGGCCGCGTCGACGACGTCATCAACGTGTCCGGCCACCGCATGGGCACGGCCGAAGTCGAAAGCGCGCTGGTCGCGCATGCCAAGGTGTCGGAAGCCGCGGTCGTCGGCTATCCGCACGACATCAAGGGCCAGGGCATCTACGCCTACGTCACCTTGATGGCCGGCGAGAAGCCGACCGAGGAACTGCGCAAGGAGCTGGTGCAGTGGGTACGCAAGGAGATCGGCCCGTTCGCGGCGCCCGACCTCATCCAGTTCTCGCCCGGCCTGCCGAAGACGCGCTCGGGCAAGATCATGCGCCGCATCCTGCGCAAGATCGCCGAGGACGAATTCGGCAATCTCGGCGACACCACGACGCTCGCCGATCCGGCGGTGGTCGATGACCTCGTCGCCAACCGCCAGAACAAGAAGGCGGAAGCGAAGGTGTGACGCGCCCACGTTAAGACAAGCTCCGCTCATTCCCGCGAAAGCGGGAATCCAGAAAGCTGGGTCCCCGCTTCCGCGGGGACGAGCGGAGTAAAAGGCAGCTGAAAAGCCCTCTCCCGCACGGCGTGAGAGGGCTTTTTCTTGCCCGCCCCCAAAGGGAAAGTTCCACCCACCCCGTTTACGTTACCGCGAGCTTTCCGCCGACGGCGCCGCGCGCCGCCCTATGATTGCGGCATTGGAATATTTCCCGAGCCGCGTCATGACTCAAGTTCTCCTCAAACGGACGGTGCTGTTCGTCGCCTTCGTCCTCTGCTGGGCGGTGTTCGCCGCCGTCATCGCCCATGGTTCTCCCGCTGCCGGCCAGCGCGGCGTCGTGCCGTTCTCCGGCTTCGCGCCGGGCACCATCGTCGTCAAAACCAGTGAACGGCATCTGTACTACGTGCTCGACGATTATCGTGCGCTGCGCTTTCCGGTCGGCGTCGGCCGCGAGGGCATGACCTGGACCGGCACCGCGCGCGTCGAAGGCAAATATGTGAAGCCGGCCTGGTCGCCGCCGGAGGAAATCCGCCGCGACAATCCGAGCCTGCCGGAGGTCATTCCCGGCGGCTCGCCGCATAACCCGATGGGCGATGCGGCGCTGACCTTGCGCGGCGGCGAATATGCGATCCACGGCACCAACAACCCGCGCTCGATCGGCGGCTTCGTCTCCTACGGCTGCATCCGCATGTTCAACCGCGACATCCGCGAACTGTATCGCATCGTCGCCGTCGGGACGCCGGTGATCGTCGAGCAATGACGTTGTTACGGCCGCTCGCCGCCCTCCTCCTTCTCATTGCCATTCCCTTCGCCGCATCGCCCGCGGATGCGCGCGGCGACCTCGTCGCTTTCCGCAGCGGCTACCGCGCCGGCACCATCGTCGTCGCCACCGGCCAGCGCCAGCTCTTCTTCGTGGTCGATGGCGAGCGGGCGATCCGCTATCCGGTCGGCGTCGGCCGCGCCGGCATGGCCTGGCACGGCACCGCCTATGTCGCCGCCAAGCATGTCCGCCCGGCCTGGGCGCGTATTCCCGGCCGCACGCCGACCTATCCCGGCGGCTCGCCGAACAACCCGATGGGCGCCGCGGCCATGGGCCTCGATCGCGGCAACTACGCCATCCACGGCACCAACGATCCGTCCTCGATCGGCGGCTTCGTCTCCCATGGCTGCATCCGCATGTACAACGACGACATCATGGACCTTTATCGGCGCACGCCGCTCGGCACCCAGGTCCACGTCCTGCAGTAAGCGCAGTCCCTCCCGTCCTGCGGTAGGCTGCTGCCGGTCCGGTCCCCGCTCACGGCAAATCTTGTGAAGTCCCCTATATTTGCCAGCGTGCTCGCGCCCATGACACATTTCGTGGCAATAAGGGGTCGTCATGGCGCGTCCGCGAATCTCCCCGCAACCCGAAGTTCCCGGCCTCGCCGCGCGGCGCATCGCCGCCGACATCGTCGATGGCGTATTGCGCCGCCGCCTGCCCCTGGACGAACAACTTTCCGGCAAATCCGCGCATTTCGGCCTGCCGACATTGCCCGAGCGCGACCGCGCGCTGATGCGCCGCCTGGTCGCCACCGTGCTGCGCCGGCTCGGCACCTTGCGTCATCTCGTCGGCGGTTTTCTCGATAAGGGCTTTCCGGCTGAAGCGCCGCGCATCGAGACGATCCTTTTGATCGGCGCCGCGCAGATCCTGTGGCTCGAAGTGCCGGATCACGCCGCGGTCGATCTCTCGGTTCGCCTGGCGCAGGCCGACCGCCGCGGCGCGCGCTATGCCGGTCTGGTCAACGCCGTGCTGCGCCGCGTCGCGCAAGCGCGCAGTTCTTTCGACAGCGCCGACGCTTCGCGCGATACGCCGCCGTGGCTGATGGCCCGCTGGCAGAAGAATTACGGTGAGGACACAGCGCGCGCGATCGCGCAGGCCAACGGTCATGAACCGGCGCTCGACATTACCGTCAAGGCCGACGCCGGCTCGTGGGCCGAGCATCTACACGGCGACGTGCTGCCGACCGGCACCGTGCGCACGCTGGCGCATGGCGCGATTTCGCTGCTGCCCGGCTTCGTCGAAGGCGCATGGTGGGTGCAGGATGCCGCCGCATCGATTCCGGCGCGGCTATTCGGCGATCTCGCCGGCAAGGACGTCTGCGATTTGTGTGCTGCACCCGGCGGCAAGACGGCGCAACTTGCCAATGCCGGCGCCAAAGTCACCGCCGTCGATCGTTCGCCGGCGCGCATCGCGCGGCTGAAGGAGAATTTCACGCGGCTCAAGCTGAACGTCGAAACCGTCGCCGCCGACGCTCTCGAGTGGCAGCCGGGCAGACAGTTCGACGCCGTGCTGCTCGATGCACCTTGCACCGCGACCGGAACTATCCGCCGCCATCCCGACGTGCCGTGGCTCAAGTCGGAAAACGATCTGGCCGTGCTGACGCCGTTGCAGAGCCGGCTGCTCGACCGCGCTGTCGAACTGGTGAAGCCAGGCGGCATGCTGGTCTATTGCACCTGCTCGCTCGAGCCCGAGGAGGGCGAGACGCAGATTGCGGCGCTGCTGGCGCGCGATTCGCGGGTGGCGCGCGCGCCGATCGCAGGCACGGAAGTCTTCGGCCATGCCGAGTTCGTCACCGCGGCAGGCGACCTGCGCACGCTGCCGCACTACCTGCCGGACGAGGATCCGCGCTGGGCCGGGCTCGACGGCTTTTTCGCCGCCCGGCTGATCCGGAAAGACGCCTAAAGCCCGACTTATGCACCGCCGGAGGGGCCCGCGGCCGCCATATTGGCCCGCCGCGGACCCTTCCGCTATCCTACGGATTGCACGCGGGAATCGCCTGCGGTGCTGGGGACGAATGAGGGCGATGCGGATTTCGGTCGGCGAGCGAGCCAGACTGTCGATGCTGGTCGGGCGCCGCGCGGCGCGCAGCCTCGTCGGCGGCGTCGGCACGCATCCGCTGCTGCGCTGGCGCTATGGCTCGGCCAAGACCGACCGGCTGGTCATCGCGCCGCAGGATTTGCGCACCGCCGACGCCACCCGCGCCGCCGAGATCTATGCAGGGCGCTTCGCCTTCGCCGGCAAGGTCGTGATCTGCGACCGGCGTTCGCCGTTCGAGATGACGCCGCCGTCGGATGAATGGGCGACGGCGCTGCTCAGCTTCGTCTGGCTGCGTCATTTGCGCGCCGCCGACTCCGCGATCACCCGCGCCAATGCGCGCTCGCTGATTGACGAATGGATCAACATCCAGGGCAGTTGGCATCCGCTCGCCTGGCAGCCGGAGGTGCTGTCGCGCCGGATCATCTGCTGGCTCTGCCATTCGCCCTTCATCCTGCAGGATGCCGATGCGCGCTTCTACCGGCGCTTCATTCGCAGCCTTCAGCGTCAGGTGCGCTTCCTGCGCCACACGGTAAACGACTCGCGCAACGGGCTGCCGCGCCTGCAGGCGCTGATCGCGCTGACTTATGCGGCGCTGTGCCTCAATGGCCTGTCCGGAAACTTGCGGCCCATTGCGCGGCGGCTGATCGAAGAACTGCGCGCTCAGGTCCTGCCGGATGGCGGCCATCTCAGTCGAAATCCCGGCGCGCTGATCGAGATCGTCATCGACCTGTTGCCATTGCGGCAATTGTTCTCGGCGCGCAATTTGCAGCCGCCGCAGGCCATCAACAACGCCATCGACCGCATCATGCCGATGCTGCGCTTCTTCCGTCACCCCGACGGCAATTTCGCGCAGTTCAACGGCATGGGGCCGACGCCGGTCGATCTACTGGCAACCGTGCTGGCTTATGACGATGCGCGAGGCGCGCCGGTTTCGAATGCACCATATTCCGGCTATCAGCGCATCGATGCGGATTCGACCGTTGTGCTGATGGATACCGGCAAGCCGCCGCCGGTGGCGCTGTCGACCGAAGCGCATGCCGGTTGTCTGTCGTTCGAAATGTCGTTCCGGCAGCATCGCATCGTCGTCAATTGCGGATTGCCGGCGATGAACCGCGAGAACTGGCGGCAGGTTGCGCGCGCGACGGCGGCGCACTCGACGGTTACGCTCAACGACACGTCGTCATGCCGCTTTCTCGATTCGAAATCGTTGCGCCGCCTGCTCGGCGGCACGCCGGTCGTCTCCGGCCCGCGTCACATCAATATCGAGCGGCGTGACAAGGACGGCGGCGTGACGACGCTCACCGCGTCGCATGACGGCTATGCCGCCGAGTTCGGCGTCATTCATACGCGCACGCTCAAGGTCAGCGACGACGGCCGCAGCCTCGATGGTGAGGACGTGTTTACGCCGTCGCACAAGAAATTCGATGCAAGGAAAGGCGACGAATACGCCATTCGCTTCCACCTTCATCCGTCGGTGAAAGCCAATCGGCTGTCGGAAGGCCGCGGCGTCATTCTGTTGCTGCCGGACAAGGAAGTGTGGACCTTCGCCACCATGGGCGAGCGGGTCGACGTCGAGGAGAGCGTGTATCTGGCCGGCCCCGACGGCCCGCGCCGCGCGGTACAGATCGTCATTTACGGCCACGCCCGGCAGGCCGAGAGGGTGCGCTGGAGCTTCCGCCATACGCCGCCGGCGACCTCCGGCCCGCGCATCGACCGCGCCGACGAGCCCGAATTACCGTTGTAGTGACGCGCTTGGAGCGCTATTCCCCGTCATTTCACGCACCAAACATCGAGCCTCCCATGCCCAGCCATCCGCGCCGCGTTACCCGTGCTCTGCTGTCGGTCTCCGACAAAACCGGTCTGATCGAATTCGCCAAGCAACTGGCCCGGTTCGACATCGAGCTGGTCTCGACCGGCGGCACCGCCAAGGCGCTCAAGGATGCCGGCCTGCGCGTCGCGGACGTGTCCGAGCTGACCGGCTTTCCCGAGATGATGGACGGCCGCGTCAAGACGCTGCATCCGAACGTGCATGGCGGCCTGCTCGCCATCCGCAACAACGCCGAGCACGCCGCGGCGATGAAAGCGCACAACATCAAGGCCATCGACCTGCTGGTGGTGAACCTCTATCCGTTCGAGGACACCGTCGCCAAGGGCGCGGGTTACGACGACTGCATCGAGAACATCGACATCGGCGGCCCGGCGATGATCCGCGCCGCGGCCAAGAACCGCGGCGACGTCGCCGTCGTCGTCGACACCACCGATTACGCCGTGGTGCTCGAGGAGCTGACCCAGCACAACGGCATGACCACCTTCGAGACGCGCTCGAGGCTGGCGGCCAAGGCCTATGCGCGCACCGCCGCCTATGATGCGGCGATCTCCAACTGGTTCGCGGCGACGCTGAAGAACGACGCGCCGGATTACCGCGCCTTCGGCGGCCGGCTGGCGCAATCACTGCGCTACGGCGAGAACCCGCACCAGACCGCCGCGTTCTATCGCACGCCTAATGTCCGCGCCGGCGTCGCCACCGCGCGTCAGGTGCAGGGCAAGGAGCTTTCGTACAACAACATCAACGACACCGACGCTGCTTACGAAGCCATCGCCGAGTTCGATCCGAAGCGCACGGCGGCTTGCGTCATCGTCAAGCACGCCAATCCCTGCGGCGTGGCGGAAGGCGCCTCGCTGCTCGACGCCTACAGGAAGGCGCTGGCCTGCGATTCGACCTCCGCCTTCGGCGGCATCGTGGCGCTCAACCGGCCGCTCGATGCCGAAGCGGCCAAGGCGATCGTCGAAATCTTCACCGAGGTCATCATCGCGCCGGCGGCGAGCGACGAGGCCATCGCCATCGTCGCGGCCAAGAAGAACCTGCGGCTGCTGATCGCCGGCGGCGTGCCCGATCCGCGCGAGCAGGGCCTGCTGGTGAAATCGGTGGCCGGCGGTCTGCTGGTGCAGTCGCGCGACAATGCCGTGGTCGATGACATGGAGCTCAAGGTCGTCACCAAGCGCGCGCCGAGCGCCACTGAGCTGAACGACCTGCGCTTTGCCTTCCGCGTCGCCAAGCACGTCAAGTCGAACACGATTATCTACGCCAAGGATCTCGCCACCGTCGGCATCGGCGCCGGGCAAATGAGCCGCGTCGATTCGGCGCGCATCGCCGCGCGCAAGGCGGAAGACGCCGCGAAGGAACTGAAGCTGGCGGCGCCGCTGACCAAGGGCTCGGTGGTGGCGTCGGACGCCTTCTTCCCCTTCGCCGACGGTCTGCTGGTCGCCATCGAAGCCGGCGCCACGGCGGTGATCCAGCCCGGCGGCTCCATGCGCGATGCCGAGGTGATCGAGGCGGCCGACAAGCACGGCATCGCCATGGTGTTCACCGGCACGCGGCATTTCAAGCACTGAGGCCGTTTATCCCTCCCCCGCAGGGGAGGGTGGCGAGCGAACGCGAGCCGGGTGGGGTTTTGCCAGACGTTAGACTATACCCCACCCCCGGCGCTTCGCGCCGGACCCTCCCCTTTCAGGGGAGGGATAAAGGTCACTCCCGCGCCAGATCGCCGAGCAGACTCGCCGCCACGCTCAGCTTCGACAGCGTCAGTCCCGAGCCGGCGATTTCGTGGATCGCCGCACGGATGCGCTCGACCTCGCCGCGGCGCGGGCCGAGCCAGGCTTCGACCGCTTCGGCGCCAGCGTGCCCGTTGCCGACCATGGCCGAGGTCAGCCGCCGCTCGGCATCGCCGATCTGATCGAGAGCGCGGTCGAGCGCCAGCCGGTCGAAGTAATCCGACACGACGATGCCCGGCACGCCATGCGCCACCTTGTCGAGCTGGAAGAAGGCCTCGGTGGCGAAATAGGTCGCCGTCACTTCGGCGATCGGCTTGCCGGCGCGGTCGGCGACCAGCACGATATCGGTCGCCGCCTTGGTATAAGCGAGATTGGCGATGCGCCGCGCCAGTTGCTCCGGCACGCCGTCCCGCGTCAGCTCGGCGATGTGGGCGCTGCGGGCGGACGCCGCCTGCTTCGACAGCGCGGTATCGAGCGCGGCCTCCACCTGCGCGATGCCGTCGCGGTAATGCGCGACGATGGTGTCGAGGCCAAGCTTGAGATCGACATTGCGCAGGAACCAGACGAGCCGATCGAGCAGCAGGCCCTGCACCGCGGCATACAGCGACAGCTGCGTATCGCCCGACACCTTGTTGTCGAGCGTATCGATCTCGCCGTTGAGATCGACCATGTCGTAGCTGTTGCGCACGGCGGCGAAGGCGGCGGCGATGGAAGCAGCGGTGGCGCCGGTCTGGTCGGCGATGCGCACGATCAGGGTGGCGCCGCCGCGGTTGATCATCGAGTTGGTCAGTTGCGTGGCGATGATCTCGCGGCGCAGACGGTGGGACTGCAACGCCTCGGGATGCCGCGACGTCATCTCCTTGGGGAAGTAACGATTGATCTCGCGACCGAGATAGGGATCGTCCGGCACCGTCGAGTCGAGCAGCTCCGAATAGAGCGTCAGCTTGGCGTAGGCGAGCAGCACCGCCAGCTCCGGCCGCGTCAGCGGCAGATTGCGCTTGCGCCGGTCGGCCAGCGCCATCTCGTCCGGCAGATATTCGACGGCGCGGTCGAGCAGGCCGTGCTGCTCCAAGGTCTGCATCAGGCGCTGCTGGAAGCCGAGATCCTCCAGCCCGCGGCGATGCGCCAGCGAGATCGCCAGGGTCTGCTGGTAATTGTTGCGCAGCACGAGCCGCGCCACGTCGTCGGTCATCTCGACCAGTTCGGCGTTGCGCTGCTCGAGGTTCAACGTTCCGTCGCGCAGCAGCGAGGAATAGGCGATCTTGATGTTGACCTCGACGTCCGAAGTGTTGACGCCGGCGGAATTGTCGATGGCATCGGTGTTGAGCCGAACGCCGCTCAGCGCCGCCTCGATGCGGCCGCGCTGCGTCATGCCGAGATTGGCGCCCTCGCCGACCACCTTCACGCGCAGATCGGCGCCGGTAATGCGGATCGCGTCGTTGGCGCGGTCGCCGGCCGCCTCGTCATTCTCGGTTGAAGCGCGCACATAGGTGCCGATGCCGCCGAAGAACAGCAGGTCGGCATGCATCTTCAGGATCGCCTTCATCAGCGCCTGCGGCGTCACGCTCTCGCCGACGCCGATCAGCTTCTGCGCCTCGGGCGACAGCCGGATTTCCTTCGACGAGCGCGGATAGATGCCGCCGCCCTTCGACAACAGCGCCTTGTCGTAGTCCTGCCAGCTCGACCGCGGCAGGTCGAACAGCCGCTGGCGCTCGATGAAGCTCTCCTTCGGGTCCGGATCGGGATCGATGAAGATGTCGCGATGGTCGAAGGCCGCCACCAGCTTGATCGTGTTCTCGCGCAGCATGCCGTTGCCGAACACGTCACCGGACATGTCGCCGACGCCGATCGCGGTGAACGGCGTCTCGTGGATGTTGATGTCCATTTCGCGGAAATGGCGCTTGACCGATTCCCAGGCGCCGCGCGCCGTGATGCCCATGACTTTATGGTCGTAGCCGGCCGAGCCGCCGGAGGCGAAGGCGTCGCCCAGCCAGAAGTCGTGCTCGACCGCGAGGCCGTTGGCAATGTCGGAGAACGTCGCCGTCCCCTTGTCCGCCGCGACGACGAGATACGGATCGTCGCCCTCATGCCGCACCACGTTGTCCGGCGGAATGATGGCGCCGTCGGCCGCGTAATTGTCGGTGATCTCGAGCAGCGACGTGATGAACAATTTGTAGGTGGCGATGCCCTCGGCCATGAACTGGTCGCGCGTCGGATTCTTCGGCATCTGCTTGGGCACGAAGCCGCCCTTGGCGCCGACCGGCACGATCACCGCGTTCTTGACCTGCTGCGCCTTGACCAGTCCGAGAACCTCGGTGCGGAAATCCTGCGGCCGGTCGGACCAGCGGATGCCGCCGCGCGCCACCTTGCCGAAGCGCATGTGAATGCCTTCGACGCGTGGCGAATAGACGAAAATTTCGTAGAGTGGCCGCGGCAGCGGCATTTCGGTGAGCTTGCCGCTTTCGAACTTGATGGAGATCAGCGGCTTGAGCTGACCGCCCTTGTCGGTCTGGAAGAAATTGGTGCGGATCGCCGACTGCACCGCGTTGACGAAGACGCGCAGGATGCGGTCTTCATCCAGGCTGTCGACCTTCTCCAGCGCCTCCTCGATGCGCGCGACGATCATCTTCTGCGCGGTATCGCGCAGCTCGGTCGCTCCGCTGCGCGGATCGAAGCGGGCGTAGAACAGTTCGACGATGTCGGCGGCGACGGCCGAATGCTTCACCAGCGTCGCCCACATGTAATCCTGCGAATAGGGCGTCCGGATTTGCCGCAGATAGCGCGACAAGGTCCGGATCAACGCGACGTCGCGCCAGCCGGCGCCCGCCGTCAGCGTCAGCGCGTTGTAGCCGTCGTTCTCGGCAATGCCGCGCATGATGTTGAGGAACGCCGCCTCCAGCCGGGACTTGGCCTGCGCCAGATCGATGGCCGAGCCGTCGGCGCGCTCGAGCAGCATGTCGTGAAACCAGACCTCGGATTTGCCGGCCGGCTTGATGTCATAGGTCCGCTCATCGACGACACGGAAGCCCATGTTTTCCAGCACCGGCACGCGCTCCGACAGCGGCAGCGGCCGGGCAAAGCTCCACACCTTGAGGCCGACGGCATGCCCGCTTTCGCCGTGGCGCGGGTGGAAATCGACGCCGAGCGGGCGCTCTTCGGTAAGTTGCTCGACGACACGCGCATCCGCCGCCGCGACCAACGGTGGATAGGTGTCCTGAAAGCCGGCCGAGAACGCAGCGCCGTAACGGTCGAACAGTTCGCGCGCCTTGTCGGGCGAATAGCCGGCATGCAGCGCCTCGGCCAGCCCGTCGCTCCAGCTGCGCACGATGTTGGCGACGTCGCGCTCCAGCGTTTCGCGGGCGATCGCGGTCGCTTCGCCGCCGGAGCGGCCGATGATGAAATGCACGCGGACCAGCGGCCCTTCCGGGAAATAAGGATAGAACGCCGAGACCCGGCCGTTGAAGGCCTGCGCCAGATAATCGCCGATCTTGACGCGCATGGCGCTGTCGTAGCGCTCGCGCGGCACATAGACCATCGCCGACACGAAGCGATCGAAGCGGTCGCGGCGCGCCAGCACGCGCACGCGCGGGCGTTCGTCGAGCTGCATGATGGCGATGGCGAACTCGTAGAGCGTTTCGTCATCGACCTGAAACAGCTCGTCGCGCGGATAATGCTCCAGCACGTTGGCGAGCGCCTTGGCGGAGTGGCTGTTCGGCGCGAAGCCGGCGCGCTGCTCGATCGCCGCGATCTTGCGGCGCAGATAGGGAATGTTGCGGGTGGCGCGCGTATAGGCCGACGACGTGAACAGGCCGATGATGCGATGTTCGCCGATCAGGTTGCCTTCGGCGTCGTATTTCTTGACGCCGATGTAATCGAGATAGGTGCGCCGGTGCACGCGCGAATGCACATTGGCCTTGGCGATGATCAGCGGCCGCGGCTCATTGAGAAACGCCATGATTTCCGGCGTGAATTCGAGATGCTGGTCGCCGCGCTTGAGCACGCGCACGCCGGTGTCGCGCATGATGCCGAGGCTCGAATCGAAGTCGGGATCGAGGCCGTTGCCCGAGGCGACGTAATCGCGCGCGCCGAGGAAAGTGAAATGGTCGTCCAGCAGCCATTGCAGAAAGTGAATGCCTTCGCCGATCTCGTCCACCGGCAGCGGCGGCGGATTGGTCTTGAGATTGCCGATGATGGCCTGCACGCGCTCCAGCATCGGCCGCCAGTCGGCAACGGCGACGCGCACCTGCGTCAGGATCTGCTCGATGGCAGTGACGAGATCGGCACGCGCCGCGGCGTCGGCGATCGGCGCCACGTGAATATGGATGAAGCTCTCGCGCGCGCCGCCATCGAACGAGACGAGCTTGTCGCTCTCGCGTCGCACTTTGAAAACGGGATGGGCCACGAGTCGGACGTCGATGCGGCGGTCGGCAAGCTCGTTCGCGACCGAATCGACCAGGAACGGCATGTCGTCATTGAGAATTTCGATGACGGTGATTTTCTTGTGGCCGTCCGCCTCGTCGAGCGTCACAGTCTCGCAGCGCACCTTCGGCGTACCCGCCGGCCGCTCGGCGAGAAAAGCGAAGGCGCGCTCGGCGAGCTGCGCCATTTCCGCCGCGGAATAGCGCACGACGTCTTCCGGCACGACGCGTCCGAAGATTTGCGCGACGAAGTCTGCGGGGATTTCCGGGTGTCGGGCGGCGAGAGACTTGTCGGCCTGTTCGATGATGGCCTGAGCGGCGGCCTGTTCGGCATTGGCATGATTGGATTGAGCCAATTTATCCAGCACGGGGGACCTCACGAGGTAGAAAGAGCGGAAGACCATCCGGGGCGGGGACCGGTCGTGGAGGCGATCTGCATCCGGTGAATCGGTCGAGGCTGATGGGGGCAGTCTTCACCTTCCCGACCGTCAGGTCGAGAGCAACACATCAATTGGTGACGGCACCGTGACCGCTCGGCGAGAAGGCGCGGCGTCGTCACAACATATTGATATCAGTCGATAAAATGGCACATTCGGTGGATATCGCACGGCCGCAAAGCGGTGTAGCGTAGCAGCGCAAGCGACGAAGAAATTTTTGGGTGGAGCGATGGCCAAACAGACGAGCAAGAAGCCCGGCAGCAGCCCGGCGAAAACGCCCGGCGCGAAGGCGCCCGCAGCACCCGCCGCCGCCGACGATGTTCCGATCATCGCGCTCGATCTGCCGCAAGGCCAGCTCTCGCCGGCGATGAGCGCCTATTTCCAGAAGTGCCAGGACAAGCTCGGCTTCATCCCCAATGTGCTCGCGGCCTATGCCTTCGACAACGCCAAGCTCGAAGCCTTCGCCGCGATGTACAACGACCTGATGCTGGCGCCGAGCGGGCTGTCCAAGCTCGAGCGCGAGATGATCGCGGTCGCGGTGTCGTCGCAGAACCGCTGCTATTATTGCCTGACGGCGCACGGCGCCGCCGTGCGGCAATATTCCGGCAATCCGCTGCTCGGCGAGCAGATCGTGATGAATTATCGTGCCGCGCGGCTCGATCCGCGCCAGCGCGCCATGCTCGATTTCGCCGTCAAGCTGACGGTGACGCCGGCCGAGGTCGAGGAAAAGGACCGCGAGGCGCTGCGCACCGCCGGCTTTTCCGATCGCGACATCTGGGACATCGCCGCCATCACCGGCTTCTTCAACATGTCGAACCGCGTGGCCACCGCCACCGACATGCGGCCGAACGCGGTGTATCACGGGCAATCAAGATAAAATGCGCCTGACCAGAACTCCGCTCATTCCCGCGGATGCGGGAATCCAGCTAAAATAAGAACTGGATCCCCGCCTTCGCGGGGACGAGCGGTTGAGGGCTCGCCTGTGTTCAAGCGTTTTGCCATTTCATGCCTCGCCCTTCTCCTCACCGCCTCGCTGGCGCTGGCGCAATCGACGCCGCAGCTGGCGACGTCGCAGAAGTCGTTTCCGCCGGCGCACGGTGTCGTCGGCACGAACGGCATGGTGGTGGCGCAGGAGCGCATCGCCGCGCGCATCGGCGTCGAGATCCTGGATCGTGGCGGTAATGCCGTCGATGCCGCGGTTGCCGTCGGTTTCGCGCTTTCCGTGACCTACCCCCGCGCCGGCAATCTCGGCGGCGGCGGCTTCATGGTCATTCACTTGGCGAAAGACAACAAGAACACCGCGATCGACTATCGCGAGACCGCGCCGGCGGCGGCGACGCCGACGATGTTCCTCGACGCGCAGGGCAATCCCGATCCGGTGAAGTCGCGCGATTCCGGCCTGTCGGTCGGCGTGCCGGGCACCGTCGCGGGCCTGGCCATGGCGGCGGAAAAATATGGCTCGCACCGTCTCACGTTGAGCGACCTGCTGCAGCCCGCGATCCGCCTTGCCGAAGACGGCTTCCAGGTGCAGGACGACACCGCTGACTCCCTGCCCGCCGCGGCGAAAAAGCTGGCACGCTGGCCATCCTCGGCGGCAATCCTGTTGAAGAACGGCAACCAGCCGCTGGAGGCCGGCGACCGGCTGATCCAGTTCGATCTTGCCGACACTTTGAAGAAGATCGCCGACAAGGGGCCTAACGGCTTCTATCGCGGCGACGTGGCCAAGAACATCGCCGCCGCGGTGAAAAGCGCCGGCGGCATCATGACCGCCGACGATCTTGCCAATTATCGCGCCGTCGAACGCCCGGTGGTGCAGGGCACCTATCGCGGCTACGACATCGTCTCGATGCCGCCGCCGTCGTCCGGCGGCGCGCACCTGATCGAGATGCTCAACATTCTCGAGGGCTACGACCTCGGCAAGATCGGCCGCAACGACGAGGCGTTGCACTATTTCATCGAGGCGATGAAGCGCGCTTACGCCGACCGCGCCGTCTACATGGGCGATCCGGATTCGGTGAAGATGCCGATCGCCGGGCTGATCTCGAAGAAATACGCCGCCGAACTGCGCAAAGGCATCACCGACAAGGCGACACCTTCTTCCGAAATCAAGGCCGGCAAGCCGGCGGATTTCGAAGGCCAGAACACCACGCATTTCTCGGTGATCGACCGCGACGGCAACGCGGTGTCGAACACCTATACGCTGAACTTCTCCTACGGCGTCGGCCTTATCGCCGACGGCACCGGCGTGCTGCTCAACAACGAGCTCGACGACTTCACCGCCAAGGCCGGCGCGTCCAACGCTTACGGACTCGTCGGCTTCGCCGCCAATCTGCCGGGCCCGAACAAGCGGCCGCTGTCGTCGATGACGCCGACCATCGTCCTGAAGGACGGCAAGCCGTTCATCGTCACCGGCTCGCCGGGCGGCAGCCGCATCATCACCGCGGTGCTGCAGATCGTCACCAACGTGATCGACTTTCATATGAGCATCGCGCAGGCGGTGAGCGCGCCGCGCATCCATCACCAGTGGCTGCCGGACCAGACCTATGTCGAGAACGGCTTTGCGCAGCCGGTGCTGGACGCGCTCGCCGCGCGCGGTCATAAACTCGTCCCCACCGATCCGCACACCTCGGCCAACTCGATCGCGGTGCTGCCGAAGACCGAATTCGAACCGCAACGTTACGTCGGCGCCGCCGACACGCGCACGCGCGGCGCGCTGGCCGCCGGCTATTGATACAATCGGGACCGCCAACGATGAATGAGACAACGCCCTCGGTCGAGCGCGTGCGCGCCGCGCTTCTCGCCGCCAGCCATGACGACACCATCGCGGTGTTTCCCGACGGCACGCGCACCGCGCAGGACGCCGCCAATGCGGTCGGCTGCACCGTGGCGCAGATCGCCAAGTCCATCGTGCTGCGCGCCGGCGAACAGGTGGTGCTGGTCATCACCTCCGGCGCCAACCGCGTCGACATGGCGAAAATTGCCACCCTCACCGGCGAGTCGGTGAAGCCGGCGGACGGCCGCTGGGTCCGCGACGTCACCGGCTTCGCCATCGGCGGCGTCGCCCCGGTCGGCCACCAGAGCCCGCCGCGCATTTTCATCGACCAGGATTTGATGGCGCTCGACACGGTCTGGGCCGCGGCCGGCTCACCGCGCCACGTTTTCCGCACCACCGGTGCCGAGATCGCCCGCATGACCGGCGGCTCGGTGGCCGACGTCCGGGAGGGGTGACTTTTCCGGCGGCCCGCGATGGGCTACCAAGGGGCGATCGCTGCAAAGAAAGGGATTCCTATGAAGCGCCTGTTCAAGAACGCCTCGGCCGCGGTGGCCAGGGACGACCTGCGCGCCCGTCTGCTGATGGGCTTCGCCGCGGTCGTGATCGGCTCGCTGCTGCTGACCGCGTCGGCGCGCACCCAGATCCCGTTCTGGCCGGTGCCGATGACCATGCAGACAATGGCCGTCATCCTCATCGGCATGACGCTCGGCTCGCGCCTCGGCTTCATCGTCGTCACCGCTTACATCCTCGAGGGCCTGATGGGCCTGCCGGTGTTCGCCAATTCGCCGGAGCGCGGCAGCGGGCTCGCCTACCTGATGGGGCCGACCGGCGGCTATCTGATCGGCTTCTGCGCCGCCGCTTACGTGTCCGGCTGGCTGGCCGAGCGCGGTTATGGCCGCGACCTGTTCAGCGCGGTGCTGGTCAATGTCGTCGGCACGCTGATCATGCTGGCGCTCGGCTATGCCTGGCTGGCGCACCTCATCGGGCCGGTGAAGGCCTATGCCTTCGGCGTGATGCCGTTCCTGCTGTCGTCGGTGGTCAAGATCGGGCTGGGCGGCGTGCTTGCCGTCGCCATCGCCCGCTCGCCGCTCAAGCGCCTCGGCCGCTAGAAGCGCCAGGCGATCGCCACAAACGAAAAGGCCGGAGCGAAAGCTCCGGCCTTTTTCCGTTCTAGCCTCTGCGGCTTAAATCCGACTGGAGCGGGCGAAGGGATTCGAACCCTCGACCCCGACCTTGGCAAAGTCAGGAATTAGTCAAACGGTCGGTAACTATAAATAACTTTCGCCAGCCAAAAGACCCTGATTTCACTAGAAAAGTCGTGCTTCGACGGCGCATAACCTAACGGACGCCAACGCTGAGCTCGGCCGATTTTGGCACCCCGTTTGGGCACCCGTTGGCACCGCAAAATGCGAGGTCAGAGGCATGCCGAAGCTCTTGCAAGGGAAGCCGCTAAACGCGAACGCCATCGACGCGGTGAAGCCCGGTGCCACCCGCAAAGAGCTTCGCGACGCGGGATCGCGGGGCCTGTCCTTCATCGTCCAGCCGACCGGCCATCGGTCTTGGGCCTTGCGTTTTCGCCACGAAGGCGAGCGCCGGAAGGTCACCTTGGGCACCTATCCCCAAATGAGCCTAGCCGCCGCCCGCGAGCGCGCCAGCGAGGTCCGTGCTGATCCGGACAAGGCCCTGCAGGTCAGGGCCCCGGCTTCCGCCTCGGAAGCCGATACCGTCGCGGCCGTTTGGAAGAGATTTTTGGAACTGCATCTGGACGACCGCCGGTTGGTCCGCGAATCGAGTTCCAAACGGCTAAAGCCGATCTTTGAAGCGAACGTGCTGCCGAGGTGGAAAAAGCGGTTGATCGCCGATATCCGCAAAAGCGACGTGATTGCGGCACTTGATGAAGCCCAAAAGCGCGGGATTTCTGCGCGCAATTCAATGCGCACGATCTTGTCGCTTTTCTTCAATTGGGCAGTCGGCCGGGCGATCATCGAAAACGCTCCAACGGCAGGCATTCCCAAGCTTGACGAAAAATCGCGCGAGCGCACGTTGGCCTATCCCGAGTTGAAAACAATTTGGCAGGGCTGCAATTCGCTCGCTTATCCTTTTGGCCCCATGTTTCAATTGCTCTTGTTGACCGGCGCGCGGCGCGACGAAATCGCTTCGCTCGAATGGTCCGAAGTCGATTTGGACGCGCGCTATATCACCATCCCGCGCGAGCGGACCAAAACCGACTCCGAACACGCGATCTATTTGACGGACGCCGCCTTGGAAATCCTGAAGCCGCTTCCGCGTTTGAAGGATTGCAAATTTGTTTTCAGCACCACGGGCGACTCGCCTTCGTCGGGGTTCAGCAAGGCCAAGGCGCTGTTAGACAAGATCGCACCATGCAAGGCGTGGCGGCTTCACGACCTGCGGCGCACCTTCAGCACCGGACTTGTGCCGTTGGGCGTCAACGAAATCGTCATCGAAAAGGCTTTGAACCATACGTTGAAGGGACCGTTGGCCGTCTACAATCGGCACCCCTACACGACAGAAAAGAAAGCAGCTTGGGAAATTTGGACGACACATGTTGGCCGGATCGTGACCGGCGAAGTGGCGTCAAACGTCATCCCGCTTCAGCCGAGTCGCACCCCGGAAGCGATCGGCTAGATCGCCGCGACCGAAATGGCCGCAACGACGGCCGTTTCCGACCCGATTACGGCCCGGCGCTGCCGGGCAGGATCACGGAAGGGCCCTTCGGCCGGGCCGATATGGTGGGCGATTTGAGATAATGCGCCAGCGACCGCCTAATGGCGAAATCCGCTCGCGTGAGCTTCCGTTAACTTCCGTTATTTAGCGCCGTGACGATTTGTTCGCGCGCGATGTTAACGAAAAAGAACTTGATCCGTTCGAAGGATCGGACCTACAAATTGGGCGGGTCGCATAGCGACAACGGCGCGCCATTAAGGCCAACTTTCCGGTCGGGCGGTTTCCCGACGCTGCATTGGCTGTCACCGGGCGCGTTGAATGGCTGAAGGGCGTCGGCTTCCAATCTTGTAAGCCGAATGTCGTGTCGAGTCCTTTCAGTTGGCGCGGGATCATGCCCCGCGTATCAACGCCCGCAAAGGTGGCAAGCCGGGCCGTGATCTTCAACAAAGATCAGGGTCGCGCCATGTCTGAAGCCTCAAACGAAACATTTCTATCAGCCGCTCAAGTTCGCCGCCGCTACGGCAACGTAAGCCACATGTGGTTGGTTCGACGTGCGGCTGATGGGTCAGAATTCCCGGCGTGCGTGAAGCTTGGCAGGCTCCGCTTTTGGAAGCTGGCCGATCTTGAGTCGTGGGAACGCGCGCACGCGGCAAAGCCTGCGAAAGCCAAATCTCAAGACGCAGCCTGAGGCCGCGTCATGGAAAATCGACTTTGCCGCCACTGTGGCGGACCGATGCCATCCGGCGCATGGGGAACGATGCATTATTGCTCGCTCGCCTGCCGCGCCGATGGCAAACGTGCGACTGAACAAGCGCGCGTTGCCCGGTACAAAGCGAAAGTGCGCGCCAAGGAAAAGCTGGCCGCAGTCGCAAAGCCAAAGCCCCTGATCGCCGCGCCCGGCTGCGGTTGCGGTCGCTGCGACGAATGTCGCCTGTTCGCGGTACTTCAGGGCGACGCGAAAATCTGGCGTTCCGCGAACTCCAAAGCGGAGCGCGGACGATGACCAAGCTCACGCGACTCGCCAGCGCTTCGGCCAAATTTCGGCCTCTAGAGCTTGACGAATTGATCCTCAATCATCTTCCAGCCGAAGATCGCGAAGCGGTTCGTCGCGCATTCCGACTCCGCTCGCAATTCAGCCCCTACCTCCACGCGGTCGCCGATGCGGTTGAATGGTGCGAGTGGCGGGAACGCTCGTCCAATGACAGCCCGACCGCCATCATCAAGGAAGCCGTCGCGAAGTTCGGAGTTCGTGAGGCATCGCTTGATCGCGGATGGATACGCGGACGGTACAGTTGGGAAGAACTTGCCGAGCTTCGCGAGTGCCGCAGGAAATTTCGTACATCGCGCCATGTACGGGATTCGAAATGAGCTGAATCGAAATCAAGCCCATGCTGCCACATCAACCCGAAAGGAC
>JAHCKG010000017.1 GCA_026125895.1 Pseudolabrys sp.
CACCAGACGCCGCAGACGCTGCTGATGCGTCAGCGCCAGGCGCTGCGCGATCAGCCCGCCCAGCGAAAAGCCGGCGAGGTTGAAGGTGTCGAAGCCGGCATGGTCGGCCAGCGCCAGCACGTCGCCGACGAAATCGTCGATCTCGTAGCGGCCGCGCACCTTCGTCGATCGCCCATGACCGCGCAGATCGAAGGTCAGGATACGGAAGCGATCGGCAAGACGCTCGGCGACGCCATCCCAGGCTTCGAGGTAGGAGCCGACACCGTGAATGCAGACGAGCGGTTCGCCCTGCCCCACGATGCGATAGTTCAACGTCACTCCGCCATGGTCGAAACTCCGGGTGCCGGAGCCGGACCTGGTGTCGGTGACGATGGGCGTCGCAGCGGCCATGGTTTAGTGTCCCACGGCGGCGAGGCGTGACGGCTGACCCGTGTCGCGCTCGCGCGCGGCAAAGTGCGGCATCACCTCGTCGATGAACAGGCGCAGCGTCTTCTTTTGCAACTCGAACGGCAGATTGAAGGACAGCCCCAGCGCAAACTGATCGACGCCGGCGTCCTCATAGACTTGCAGCTTACGGATGATCTCGTCCGGCGTGCCGAACATCAGATTGTCATGCACCGCCTGCGGATTGTAGTTGTCCCGGTTGGTGACGATCTCCATCGGCACGGCTTCGGGGAAGCCGTTCTTCACACCGCCGAGGTTCTGCATCAGGTTCTCGAAATAGCGTCCGTAATCGACCGAATGCCGGACCGCGACCTCCCAATCCTGCTTGCGGTCGTAGACGCAGGTGCGACGCTGCATCATCAGGCGCGGCCGCGGACGCTCCGGATGATCGGCGACCGCCTTGCGGAATTTCTCGCCGAGCACGCCGACTTCGGCCGGCGGCGCCGACAGCGGCGTCGAGAGAATGTTGGCGCCGATGCCGACCGCCCAATCGAAGGTGCCGGGATCGCGCGCCGCCACCCAGATCGCGGGATGCGGTTGCTGCAACGGCTTGGGCACCGACGTGGCGAGCGGGAATTTCCAGTAGTGGCCGTCATGGGCATAGTCGCCGGCCCACAGTTTCTGCACCGCCGGCACCAGCTCCTTCATGAAGGCGACGCCTTCCTGCTGCGGAATGCCGCCGGCCATGCGGTCGAATTCGTATTGATAGGCGCCGCGGGCGATGCCGAATTCGAGCCGGCCGCCCGTCAGGTGATCGCAGAGCGCGGCCTCGCCGGCGAGCCGGATCGGCGACCAGTATGGCGCGACGATCGTCGCGGTGCCGAGGCGAATGCGATCGGTGTGTTGCGCGATCCAGGTCAGGCTCTGAAACGGATTCGGCGAAATCGTGCACTCGATGGTGTGGTGCTCGGCAGTCCACAAGGTCTCGAAGCCGCCCTCGTCGGCGATCATCGCCAGCGTGAGAAAGTTTCTAACGGCCTCCTGCATGGACTCCTGCGGCGAGAACCGTTCCATGGCGATCGAGACGGCGAATTTCACGGCTGCTTCTCCATTCCAGTTTCGGTTCGGGACGTCAGCGCAGGCAGTCCTGCATCCGATCGCCCGGCTTGATCACGTGTTCGGCAGGCTGGACCAAGGCTGCGCATCGCCGACCATGGCGAGACGGCCGCCGTCATCCGAACCCATGTAGATGCCGAAGCGCTTGTCGGCGCTTTCGCGCGCATAGCGCCGCAGCATCGTCCTGATTTCGCGGGTTGGTATGGTCTCGTAAGGCAGCTCGGCCATCGGGAAAAACTTCAATCCGGCGGGGAGGGCGACCGAGGTGGAGTCCTGCGCGAGCCGGGCGCGGTAAATGAGATAGCCGGGATCGTCATCGCTGACGTCGAAGACCGAATAGAGAAACGTCGCGTCGGGCACCAGCGTGAGCGCCTCGCCGCCCTCGAGCTTGAGTGCGGTGTCGGCGATGCGGCGCCGCGCGCTCGGCAAGGCCCAGCCGCCCTTGCCGTCGTCGCGCAACAGCAACTGACCGTCGGCCTCGATCAGATAGCCGACGATCATGTCGTGCGACTCGAGCCAGCCCGGCGGCAACGGATCCTTCACGTTGGCGTAGCGGCCGCGGCAGAAGCCGAGCGGCGCGCTCGGGCTGGTGCCGAAGGCTTTAACTTCGCCGATCAGGATGACGTGGTCGCCGGCATCGACGCGGTTGTGCACGGTGCAGTCGAACCAGGTCAGACAATCGACCAGGATCGGCGCGCCGGTATGAACCCGGTCGTGATCGACGCTGTCGAATTTCGCCGCCGACTTCGAGGCGAAGAGCTTCGAGACCTCGGTCTGCGCTTCGTGCAGCAGATTGACCGCGAAGGAATCCGAACGGTTGAAGGCGGCGAAGCTGTGCGCGCTCTTGCCGACGCAAACGAGCAGCAGCGGCGGGTCGAGCGACACCGAGGTGAAGGAGTTCGCCGTCATGCCGCGCGGCGTGCCGTCGGCGTCGCGGGTGGTGATGACGGTGACGCCGGTGACGAAGGTGCCGAAGGCGCGGCGCAGCGCCACCGTGTCGATCGAACTGACCGTCTTTTCGCCTGGGGCGAGCATCCGCCTTCCCTCGATCCATGCAGTCTCAGGATCGCAAGGTTAGGCCCGCTCAGGGTCCGCGGCTTCCTATGAACCGCGGGACGAAACAACGAAACCTTTCCGGCAAACGCAGGAAGAACGCCTGCCGGTCTAGTTGGCCGGCGTTCGGCCGTTCTCGATCACCCCGTGCAACCGGATGGCCAGTTCGATGGCGAAGCGCTTGTCCGCCGTTTCCGGGTCGATGCCGAACAGCGCCTGGATGCGCGACAGCCGGTACCGCAAGGTGGTCACATGCAGCCCCATCGCATCGGCGCAGGCCTGCGCCCGGCAGCCTTCGCGCAGATAGGCGGCGAGCGTCTCGAGATAAGGTGTGCCCTGCTCGCGGTCGTGAGCGATGACGGCGCCGATGGAACCGTCCACGAACGTGCGCACATCCGCGGATTCCGCCGCCCCGATCAGCATCGGCATCGGCCCGAAGTCGGAGGCCGACAGCACGCCATAGCGTCCGAAAGAGCGCGCGATGCGGATCATGCGCCAGCAGCGCTCCCACTCCTTGGAGTAGCTTTCCAATTCGTCGCAGGTGCCGCCGAGCACGACGATCGGCTCGCGATTGAAACTGTGGCGCAAGGCCTCGACCACGCGCCGGGCGAGCCGCGCCGCGCGCTCCTGCTCGCCCTGTTTCTCTTCGGGCAGGAAGCAGACGAGACCGCCGCCGACGGCGACGACGCTGACCGGAAGGTTGAGCTGCCGCGCCACCCGCGTCACCGCGTGATGGCAATCGGCGCCGATATCGGCCGGCAGTTTCGGCGTATCGGGGAAATCCACCACGATCATGCGCGCCGGCGTGCCGAGCGGCAGGCCGAGCCGGCGCCCGCGCTGGATGACGTCCTCGACATCGCGCCAGCGCCGCTCGACGATCTCGAAGAAGAGTTCGGTCTGGGTCCGCGTCTCGAAGCGAAAACGGATGACGCTGCGCATCATCTGCACACTGAGGGCAAAGGTCACGCTCTCCAGCATCAAACGCTGGATGTCGTCCTCGGCGCCTTGCCCGCTCGGGAAGATGACGAGCGCGCCCACCGCCTGACCGTCCACATTGAGCGCCACGGCGCGCGCCGGGACCTGCAGGCGGCGCGTTCCGTCAGCGAGCCGGAGGCTCTGCGGCTCCGCCCTGCCCGCGGCCAGCGCGTCGCGGGCGGCGGCGGCCAGTTGCAGGCCGATCTGACCCCCGAGCGCGCGCTGCCATTCGGCGTCGTCGATCTCATGGGGCGCCGGCGAGCGGCTGGCGGCGATGGCATTGCCGGCAAAATCCACGACGGCGACGGCGTCGATGAGAAGTCCGGCGAGCCTCGCCGTCAGGGCTGCGGTCGAGCCGCCGGAGAGGACTTCCTGCAGCAGCGCCGTTTGCGTCTGCAGCGCGTTCTGCAACTGCTCGGCCGCCTGGCGCTGGGCGCGCAGGCGGTGCTCGCGGGCGACCGCAATGCCGCCGAGATGGACGATGATACCCATGAACGCCAGGTCGTCGTCCGAGACATCGGTGACGTCGCGGGAGATGACGTTGAGCACCATGGGCCGGCCTTCGCTGTCGAAACAGCTCATCGGCAACACGAGCACGGTGCGATAATCGCGCTCAAACGCTTCCTTGCGATAGCCGGGAAACTCGTCCGAGGCGCGCGCGTCGCGGATGTAGACGGGCTCGTTGCGCTGGAGCGCGATCAGGGCCGGGCTTGTCGCCAGCTCCCAGCGGTTCACCAGCGGCCGGCGCAGCAAGGTCGGGTCGTGACGGACGATGACATGCGCCTCGCCGTGCGGCGCGTCGATGGCCATGATCGAGCCGAGCGCCCAGCCGCCATGCTCGCAGGCCGCCAGGACTAGGCTGCGCAGCACGCTTTCGAGATCGCCGCCGGAATCGATCTGGCTGGCAACATCGCGCAGCGAACTCAGCCGCGATATCTGATCCGGCATCAAACTCCCCTATGGCGCCTCATGATCTTACGCCGGCTCATAGGGCGATCAAACCGTTTCTTCCCCCATTCCGAGGGAAGACGGGGTAGCGGCGCCGCCGCTAGCCTGCAAACCTCGCGAACTCATGAAGTGGACCCGCCATGACCTACGGCCTGCGAAAGATCTCGACCTTCATCGAGGAAACCTTCATCGAGGGCGGCAAGACGGCGCCCAGGCCGGTGCGTTTCGTGGTGGTGGCCGCCGTCCTGCGTAACCCGTGGGCGGGCAAGGGCTTCGTTGAGGACCTGCGACCCGAGATCCTGCGCATCGCGCCCGAACTTGGCGCCGAGCTGACCCGGCGCCTCGTCGCCGTCATGCCGGCCGGCCAGGTCGAGGCCTACGGCAAGTGCGCCGCCTTCGGCACCAATGGCGAGATCGAACATGCCTCGGCGCTCATACACACCTTGCGCTTCGGCAACATGTTCCGCGAAGCCGTGAAAGGTACGGCCTATCTGAGCTTCACCAACACCCGCAACGCGCCGGGCGCCCTGCTGTCGCTGCCGATGATCCATAAGTCCGAGACCGGCAAGCGCTCGCACTTCCTCACCGCGCAATTTCAGATCCCGGATGCGCCGGCGGCCGACGAGGTTCTTGTCGCCATCGGCGCCGCCGACAACAGCCGGGCCCATCCGCGCCTCGCCGACCGCTTCCAGGACATGGAAGACATGAAGCGAGACCTGGCTCACGCTTGAATTTTCGGTGGATCGACGGGACCGTCACATGGCCGGCCATCCGAAACTCGACCGAATCGACCTCAATATCCTCGTCCAGTTGCAGTCCGACGGAGCGCAGACCAATCTCAAGCTGGCGCAGAAGGTCGGGTTGTCGCCCAGCCCCTGCCTGCAGCGGGTCAAGCGCCTGGAAGATGCCGGCTACATCTCAGGCTACGGCGCGCGCATCAACCTCGCGCGATTGACCGACAGTGTGACCGTGTTCACCGAAGTAACGCTGCTCGATCACCGTCTCGACGACCTCAACAAGTTCGAGGCCAATATCCGCGAAGTGAATGAGCTCCTCGAATGCCACCTCGTCAGCGGCGGCTACGATTATCTCTTGCGCTTCCTCACACCCAGCATCGCGCATTATCAGGAATGCATGGAAGCGCTGCTCCGCAGAAACATCGGCATCAAGACCTATTTCAGCTATGTCGTCCTCAAATCGCCGATCGTCAAAAGCACGCTGCCGCTGAATGCGCTGCTCCCGGCTTGAGCGCGGCCGCTCATCCTTAGCTCAGCCCGCAATATGGGAAGGACCTTCGCGAGACAAAGCCGGAAATGCGCCAGCGTCAATGCCGCTTAGGTGCGCTTCCGTCCTGCAATGGCTTCAATTTCGACCAGCATACCTGGCACGGCGAGCGCCGAAACCTCGACAAGTGTCGACGCCGGCCGTGCTTCGCCGAAATATTTTATCCGCACAGGATTGATCATGGCGCGATGATTGATATCGGCCAAGTAGACCGTGACCTTGAGAACATCGCCAAACCCCATCCCTGCGCGCTCCAGGACGTCTCGCATGCCCTTCAGGATGCATTCCGTTTGCGCAACAGGATCGTCCTTCCCAACCAGCTTTCCATCGGCGTCCAGCGGCGGAATCCCGGAGATAAACAGAAGATCTCCAAACCGCACCGCATCGGTATAATGGCTCAATGGCGGCGGAAAGTGAGCCAGCCGGATCTCTTCTCGGAGAGTATCTTGTGTCATCACATTCTCCCTTGGTGACCCTCAATGACATAAAGCGCGTTGCAATGTACCCGGCGAAAGCCCCATTTCAGGCGTCGCGGCATATCGATCGTTCCGACAAGATGATTCTCGCTCAGAGTTGAGAGTCAACGGATACGATTATCCGGGAGAGTGATTTTCTGCCCGCCCTGCCTCGATTTGGCGGCATCCGGCGGCAGTCGCACGGGTGCACCAACCTCGCTCGGCACGCGACGTAGCGGCGTTGAAAGAGATAACGGACCGGATTGGCACGTCGCAAGTCGTTTGATCCCGGACGATCGGGAAATTCGCAACGAAGAGATCGACATCGTCGAGGTTCAACTCGCACGGCGCAACGGACCATTCGTCGGATGGCCGGTGCTGAGCATACGCCGCACGTCGGCCTGAGGCAGATTCCGCGCTCAATCGGCACTCACGCTGTATGGCCGTCGAATTCTCCGCTCTTGGGGGTTTGCTCTTCGGCGTCCGGCGTCATCTTCCGCTGATCGGGCTTGCCCGGGTTGCCCTGCGGACCGAGTTCGGCGCGCGCACGGTCGTCTTCTGTGAGACGTTCAATGTCTTTGGGCGCTTTCCCCATCGTGCGATCCTCCATGGTCTGCTGGAAAACGCCATTCCGCGCGAATGGTTCGACAGCCACTGCCTGCGGGCGGACTGTGCGTCGCCCGCTGGCGAGCGCCGCGATCACTGTCCTTGTTCAATAAGAAATCATGTTGCTGCGGCATTACGACGCCGCTCAAGGAACTGCCCCCGGCAGACCTCCCTCAAGTCCGATCCGATTTTCGTAAAAACTATTTCCGCAGCGCGTCGCGGCTTTGGTTAGGCAAAGTTTATTCCGTGATGCAGCATTAACGCCTTTACTTGCCACATAATGAACTTTGAATGTCACCGCCGCGTCCTGCGCCGTGAAAATGAGACGCTTGGATATTCGCGGTTACCTCTTTGAACGGCAGCTTACGCGAAGGCGCGCCCAAGGGGCGCGATACAAGGCGCGCATGGGGGGCCGGCGTGACTGCCGAATTCCTCCTGTCGCGTCACAGGGAGGAATAACAATGCGCAAGATGTTACTTGGCGCCGTCGCGGCAGTCGCCGTCAGTCTGCCGGGCGCGGCTCTCGCCCAAAGCAACACCATCAAGATCGGCATTCTGGTCGCCCTCGAAGGCGCCTTCGCCACCGGCGGCCAGGATGGCGTTCGTAACGTCGAACTGGCCCTGAAGCAGGTCAACAACACGATTGCGGGCAAGAAGGTCGAAACGGTCGTCGCGCCGACTGATACCAAACCAGACACCACAGTCCGCATGGCACGCAAGCTTATCGAGCAGGACAAGGTCGACATCATCATCGGTCCGCTGTCCGGCTCCGAAGGCATCGCCATGCGCGACTTCGCCAAGACCATCCCCGACAAGGTGGTGATCAACGGCATTTCCGGCGCGCTGGAGACCACCTGGGTCGATCCGGCGCCGAACTTCTACCGCTTCAATCTCGACGGCTCGCAATGGGGCTACGGCCTCGGCAGCTACGTCGTGAAGAAGAAGGGCTGGAAGAAGGTGGCGACGATCGCCGCCGACTATTCTTTCGGCTACACCAACTTCATGGGCTTCGCGGTGGACTACTGCAAGGCGGGCGGCGACATCGTCCAGCGCTTCTGGCAGCCGCTCGGCCAGTCCGATTTCGCGGGCATCATCGCGCAATTGCCGGACAATGTTGATGCGATCTATCTGGGCCTCGGCGGCACGGACGCGATCAACTTCCTCAACCAGTATCAACAGGCCGGCGAGCATACGAAACTGATCGGCGGCACCATCATGGCCGACCAGACGGTTCTGACGGCGCGCGGCAAGGCGAAGGATGCGCTGAAGGGGACGCCGACCTCCGGCCCGTTCGCTGACGACGACACCGATCCGGCGTGGACTTCCTACGTCAAGCTGTATCAGAACGGTTTCCCCGCCAATCAGCGTCTGCCGTCGCCTTCGCTGTTCGGTCTCGGCTACTACGTGGCAACGCTCGCGGCGATCAAGGGCCTGGAGGAAGCCGGCGGCGACCTGTCGAACGGTCAGGCGAAATTCAAGGCCGCCCTGAACAAGATGGAGCTCGCCAGCCCGGTCGGCAAAATCACCTTGAACGAAAACCGGCAGGCGACGGGTACGGTTTATGTCACCGAAGTGGTCGATGGTGCCGATGGCAACATGACCAACAAGATGGTGGCCAAGACCGAGAACGTGAACCAGACTCTCGGCATGACGCCCGCCCAGTTCAAGGCCCTGGGACTGCCGTCGCGCGATGTGGTCGATTGCGCCAAGTTGCGCGCAGGCGGCTGAGTACATCAGCCCTGACGTCGTGAAAGGTGGCCGACCGTCGTCCCGGCCGGCCACCGTTTCCTTCGCGAATTCCGCCGTCATGAATCCTCTGCGGCGAACGCGCCGGGAGCGTCTTAGATGACCCTGATCGGTTACCTCACGCGGACGCATTTTGCAGAAGCGGCGATCGAGGATGCCCTTCCCGAAGAGGTCGGGCAGATCGCCCGCGCTCTGGTTCTCGTCGATGACGAACCGGGAAGCGCGGCCGCCTGCACGCGCGTGCAGGAAGCCCTCGGCCACACCACCGTCAGCCTGGCGCGAACCGGCGCCGCCACCTCTCACCGGGAAGCCGTTTCCCGGGTTCTCGACGCCGTGCGTGACATACGAACCGATACACTGATCGCGGTGGGCGGGGCGGCGGCCATCGGCCAGGCGCGGCTCGCCGCCGAACATTCGGCGCGGCGGGGCGATCGCCTGACACTCATCGCCGTTCCAGCCGGCCTCAGCGACTTTGGCTTGGCCCGTCGAGTGCGCCTCGGGCAAGCCCAGCCAATCGCCTGCCCCCGACCCGATCAGGTGATTGCCGATCCGACCGTGCTCGAAGGTTCGCCGACACGCTGCCTCGCCGCCTCGGCCATGGAGGTGCTGGTCCATGCCATCGAGGCCTATGCGAGCCCTGTCTATCACCCGCCGGCGGATGCGCTGGCGCTCGAGGCCACGAAACGTCTCACGCGGTGGCTTCCCGTCGCGCTGGCGTCGCCCGATCACCGCGAAGCGCAGCGTGAATTGATGGCGGCCGCGCTCACAGCCGGGCTGGCGCTCGAAAAGGCCGTCGGCGGCGTCGATGCGCTGGCGCATTCCATCAAGGTCGAGCTCGGCGCCGACATCATGCACGGCGATCTGCACGCCCCACTGATGGCGGCGATGGCCGATTTCAACACCGAAGCGGTTGGTGATCGTTATGCCACTATGGCCGAAACCTTCGCCCGGCCGGTGCCGCAGCCCCATTTCAGCACCACCATCGGCGCTTTTGCCCGTGCCGTCGGCCTGCCGACCTCCTTACGCGAAATCGGCGTCGATCCGGCTCGTTTCGACCGCTTTGCGGAGATCGCGGCCAACGATCCCGGCGCCCTCGCCAATCCCCGGCGGCTCACCCCTGGCGACTGCCGCCGCATTCTCGAGGCCGCCTGGTGAGTACGAACGAGGAACGCCTATGGGACAGCAATGCCAAAAGGGGAGCAATACCCGAGGCATTTTGCCCGTTGTGGCAACGGTGGCTGTTTATACACTCATCCAAAACCGCAGACATAAGCGGTCCGGGAGGTAGACGATGAGTATCGCTCACGCGGTCGCCCATGGGGCGTTCGGGCGCGCATGTCTCTACGAATTGGACCGTCCGATGGTGCCGCATGCCCATCGCGAAGGACATTTGATTTTTCATGTCAGCGGACCGATCGCCAGCGTCGTCGTGGACGGCAAGGTCTGGCCGCTGACGCCCCGGCGCGCCACCGCCATCAGCCCGTGGCAGCCGCATTACTTCGCGCCGATCGATCGCCGCGAGCCGACGCTCACGCTCGTTCTTTATATCCGGCCGGGCTGGTTCGTGGACGCCAGCCACACCGCCTTCGAGATCCTGCGCTTCGGCCGCGTCGCCGTCGAAATGAGCGATCACATCACTCGGCTTGCCTCGGAAACGGCGCGGCTGCTCGCCGCCCATGGCGGCTCCGACGGCTCCTTCGAGGACCGGCTCAGCGCGCTCACTCAGGCCGCTTTCGATCAGACCTGGCAATGGACAAGCGCCGGCGACCGCCCGGCGGCACACTGTTCGGGGCTGCGGGATTTCCGGCTGCGCCGTGCCATCAACCTCATGAGCGAGCAACTCGGCCAGCCGGTCGATCTCGCCGAGATTTCGCGCAGCGCCGGCCTGTCGCGGCCGCATTTCTTCAAACTGTTTCGCGAACAGATGGGTTTGCCGCCCACGATCTTCCTAAACGCCTTGCGCATGGAGTGCGCCATCGATCGGCTGGCCAGAGGCACCGAAACCGTGTCCGAGATCGGCTTTGATCTCGGCTTCGCTACGCCTGCGAGCTTCTCTCGCTTCTTTATTGCCAACGGCGTCGTGCCGCCGAGCGCCTACCGGCGCAGTGTCGCCGGTCCCATGCATTGACGCCTGTGCTGCACTGCGAAGAAGAGACGGCCGGGCGAATGAACAGACGTTCGGGAAAGGACAAGCCGGGAGGTTCGAACTAGCCTTTCAATGGTGGCCAGACCGCCACGGGAGTTTTGCCGGGCCGTTCTGAGATGGACAAGTTCATCGCGCGCTATCCGCTCTGGAGCCTGATCATCATCGTTTTGATCGCGGGCTTCCTGTGGCTGGTGCTGGCGGCATGGCCGCCCGAACTCGTTGCCGCCTGGGGCCGCAAGCAGATTTTCCTCAACGCGCTGCTCGGCGGCATCACGCTCGGCGCGCTGTATTTCCTCGTCGCCGCCGGCTTCACCCTGATCTTCGGCCTGATGCGCGTCGTCAACCTCGCCCACGGCTCGCTCTATCTGATCGGCGGCTATCTTGGTTACGAGATCTCTATCGCCTCGAATTCCTGGCTGCTGACCTTCCCGATCGTCTTCGTCATCGTGGCGATCATCGGCCTGCTGATGCAGCGCTTCATCTTCTCGAAGATGGAAGGTGAAGAACTGCGCCAGACCCTGGTCAGCATCGGCCTGTCGATCGTCTTCGCCGATCTGATGCTGTGGTGGTGGGGCGGGCAATCCTATTCGATCCTCGCCCCGCAATTCCTGCAAGGGCCGATGCACCTGCCCATCGTCAGCGCCGTCAACGAGTCGACCGGCGCGACCGTCTGGCTGCGTTATCCGGCCGTGCGCATCTGGATCCTGATCGCGGCCATCGTCATCGGCATCGCCATGTGGCTGGTGCTCAACCGCACCGCGCTCGGCATGCTGGTCCGCGCCGGCGTTGACGACCGTGAAATGCTGGCCGCCTCGGGCGTGCGCATCCAGCTTCTGTTTCTCGCGGTGTTCGGTTTTGGTGCCGGGCTTGCCGGCGTTGCCGGCATTGTCGGCGCCACGTTCCAGTCTCTGTCGCCTGGCGAAGACACGCGCTTCCTGCTGTCGAGCCTCGTTGTGGTGATCGTCGGCGGCATGGGCTCGATTGTCGGCGCGGCGCTGGGCGCGCTGATCATCGGCGTCGCCGAGCAAATGGGCTTCGTCTACGCGCCGACTTATTCGATCGTCTTCACCTTCCTGATCATGGCGGCGGTGCTGGCCTTCCGGCCGCAGGGCCTCCTCGGCACGAGGCGATAGATCATGTCGGTGCCCGATAACGCCCCTCGCCTGGCCGACCTTGCCGACCACCGCTCGTGGGCGCAGCGCATTCCCGTCGCCTGGTGGGTCGCCGCCGTCGTCCTGCTGCTGATGCCCATTGTCGCCAACAGCTTCTGGCTGTTCCAAGTGATGGGCTGGACCTTCATTCTCGGCATGATCGGGCTGAGCCTGATGTTTCTCGCCGGCTACGGCGGCATGGTCAGCCTGCTGCAGATGACGGTCGCCGGCGTCGCCGGTTACATGGTGGCGATCCTCGGCCAGTCGGGCGCGCACAATGTCAGCCTCGGCCTGTCGTGGTGGGTCTTTCTGCCGGCCGCATTCCTGATCGCCGCCATCTTCGCCACCGTTTGCGGCGCGCTCGCCGTCCGCACCGACGGCATCTACACCATCATGATCACGCTCGCGATCGCCGCGGCCTTCTTCTATTTCACGCGGCAGAACTACTCGATCTTCAACGGCTATTCCGGTTTCAACCTGGTGCTGCCGCCGAAACTGTTCGGCGTGAACTGGCGCGATCCTATACCCTTCTATTACCTGTCGCTCGCCTGCGCCGCCTTGTGTTACGGCGCCGTCGCCTACATCGCGCGCTCGCCCTTCGGGCTGGCGCTGCAGGGCGTGCGCGACAATCCGCGGCGCATGGCGGCACTCGGCTTCAACGTCATCGCGCATCGCGTTGCCGCCTATGCGCTGGCGAGTGTGTTCGCCTCGGCCGGCGGCATTCTCCTCGTGTGGCAGAATGCGCAGATCGCGCCGGGCACCATCGGCATCGCCTCGGCGATCGACGTTCTCGTCGTCGCGGTGGTCGGCGGGCTGCGCCGGCCGCTCGGGCCCTTCATCGGCGCCTTCATCTATGTCCTGCTGCAGGTGTTCTCGACCGATATTCTCGGCTTCTTCGGCTTCTCCGCGGATCGCTTCAAGCTGATCATCGGCATCGGCTTCCTCGCCATCGTGCTGTTCTCGCCGGACGGCGTGCTGGCGCTGTGGGATCGCTGGCGGGTGCGGGCAGCGGCGCGCAAGGCGGCCGAGACCGGAGGTGGGGCATGAATGCGCCCGTCGCCCCGTCCCGTCTGACCCAGCTCGGCGCCGGCACCACCACGTCCGGCAACGCGCTGGAGCTGCGCGGCATCACCAAGATGTTCGGCGCGCTGGCGGCGATCTCCGACGTGACGCTGTCGGTCAAGCCGGGCGAACGGCGCGCCGTGCTTGGCTCGAACGGCGCCGGCAAGACCACTTTGTTCAACTGCATCGCCGGCGACTTCCTCCCCACCGCCGGCTTCATCCGCTTCTTCGGCGAGGACGTCACGGTATTCCCGCCGCACGAGCGCATCCGCCGCGGGCTGCGCCGCACCTATCAGATCTCCTCGCTGTTCACCGGCTTGAGCGTGATCGACAATGTCTATCTCGCCTGCGTCGGCGTCTCGCGAAACCGTTTCTCGCTGATCCGGCCGCGGGCCGACGATGCGCTGATGCACGCGGCGGGCATGCTGGTCGATGCCGTGCATCTCACTGGCGAGAAAGAACGCCTTGTCGGCGAACTCGCTTACGGCCAGCAGCGCCAGCTCGAAATCGCGCTGGCGCTTTCCGGCGCGCCCCGCTTCATCCTGTTCGACGAACCGGCGGCGGGCCTCTCGCCGACCGAGCGCAGCGACCTGATCCATATCCTGACGTCGCTGCCGAACCACATCGGCTACATCATCATCGAGCACGACATGGACGTCGCTTTGCGCGTCGCCGAGAGCGTGACGATGATGCACAACGGCCGCATCTTCAAGGAAGGCCGGCCGGAAGAGATCGAGGACGACCCGGAAGTCCAGGAGCTTTACCTCGGAGGCGGGCATGGCTGAACGCCCGCACCGCCCGGCCGGATCGTCCATGCCCATCCTTCAGCTCCAGGGCGTGAACGTCTTCTACGGCCGCAGCCACGCCTTGCAGGGCGTCGATCTGGCGCTCGCCTCCGGGGTCCTCTCCGTCGTCGGGCGCAACGGCATGGGCAAGACCACCATGTGCAAGGCGATCATGGGCCTTGTCCCGGTGTCGTCGGGATCGATCCGCTTCATGGGCGATGAGCTCACCGGGCGCTCGCCGACCGAGATCGCGCGCATGGGCATCGGCTATGTGCCGCAAGGCCGCCGCCTGTGGCGCTCGCTGACGGTGGACGAGCACCTGCGCGTGATGTCGTCGGGCAAAGGAAGCTGGACGCCGGAACGGGTCTACGAAGTGTTCCCGCGGCTTGCCGAGCGGCGGCGCAACTTCGGCGGCGAATTGTCCGGCGGCGAACAGCAGATGCTGGCGATCAGCCGCGCACTGCTGATGAATCCGCGCCTGCTCATCATGGATGAGCCGACCGAGGGTCTCGCCCCCGTCATCGTCGCCCATGTCGAGGAAACGCTGGTGCGGCTTGCCGCCGAAGGCGACGTCTCCATCCTGGTTATCGAGCAGAACATCGGCGTCGCGACGCAGATGTCCGATCCCGTGGCCATCATGGTCAACGGCCGCATCCACCGCGTCATCGCCTCGCAGACTTTGGCCGCCGATCGCGACCTGCAGCAGCGCCTGCTCGGCGTCGGCCGCCACAGCCACGACCAGACCGAAGAAGCCGACCCGACCACGGCAACCGCTGCGCGTCAGACGACGGCGCCCGCCGCGTCGCAGGGGCCGACGCGGATCTACGTCGCCAACCCGGTGCTGCCGACACGCTGGTCGCAGGACGTCCCGGCCGCCCGCATCGAAGCGGCGGCGCGCACCGTGTCGCGGCCCACGCTGGCGACGCTCGATGGCCGGCGCGTCGGCGACGTCTCGCCGCTGGCGGCGCGCGCGCCGCAGGAGCCGCACGTCATCGTCGCCGGGACGCTCGACACCAAAGGCGACGAACTGCGCTACATCCGCGATATCATCAAGGCTTCGGGTCTGCGCACGCGGCTGATCGATCTCTCGACGATCGGCCGCAATCAGGGCGCCGATGTCTCCGCGCAGGAAGTCGCGCTCGCCTCGCCGACCGGCTCGGCCGGCATCGCGTCGGGCGACCGCGGCACCGCCGTCGCGGCAATGACCGATGCCTTCCGCGTCTGGATCGGCAAACAGCAGAACGTCGCCGGCATCATCTCGGCCGGCGGCTCGGGCGGCACGGCGATCGCGACCGCCGGCATGCAGGTCCTGCCGGTCGGCGTGCCGAAGATCATGATCTCGACCATGGCCGCGGGGAACGTCGCCGCCTATGTCGGCCCGACCGACATCACCATGATGCACTCGGTCACCGATGTGCAGGGCCTCAACCGCGTCTCGCGCGCCGTGCTCGGCAACGCCGCCCATGCCATGGCGGCGATGGCGCGCAACTGGATCGAGCAGAACGCACCGGGCAAGACGCCACGCGCCGACGCCGATCGCCCCCTGGTCGGTATGACCATGTTCGGCGTCACCACGCCGTGCGTGCAACAGGTCGTCAAGCTGATCGAGAAGGAGTGGGAGCCGCTGGTGTTCCACGCCACCGGCATCGGCGGCCGTTCTATGGAGAAGCTCATCGACTCCGGGCTGATCCGCGCCGTCATCGACGTCTCGACCACCGAAGTCTGCGACATGATGATGGGCGGCATTCTCCCCGCCACGGAAGACCGCTTCGGCGCTGTCATCCGCACGCGCATTCCTTATGTCGGTTCGGTCGGCGCGCTCGACATGGTCAACTTCGGCGCGCCGGACACCGTGCCGGCGCAGTACCGCAACCGCAATCTCTATCCGCACAATCCGCAGGTCACGCTGATGCGCACCACGACGGAAGAGAACCGGCGGATGGGCCGCTGGATCGGCGACAAGCTCAATCAGATGGACGGCCCGGTGCGCTTCCTCATCCCTGAAGGTGGCGTGTCGGCGCTCGATGCGCCGGGTCAGGCGTTCTGGGATCCGCAGGCGGATGCCGCCCTGTTCAATGCCATCACCGAGACGGTGCGCGCCACCGCCACGCGGCAGATCATCCGCCTGCCGCACCACATCAACGATCCGGCTTTCGCCGCCGCTCTGGCACAGCACTTTCGCGCCTTGCATCAGAGCCGCGCCCGCGGCGCATCCGGCAGGACCTGAGCCATGCCCCGCTTTGCCCGATCCGATCTTCTCGCCCGCTACCGCGCCATGATCGCCCGCGGCGAGCCGATCGTCGGCGGCGGCGCCGGCACCGGCCTGTCCGCCAAATGCGAGGAAGCCGGCGGCATCGACCTTATCGTCATCTACAATTCCGGCCGTTTCCGCATGGCCGGCCGAGGTTCGCTGTCCGGCCTGATGCCCTATGGCGACGCCAACGCCATCGTCATGGACATGGCCGGCGAAGTGCTGCCGGTGGTGAAGAACACGCCGGTGATCGCCGGGGTGTGCGGCACCGACCCATTTCGCTCCATGGACGTCTTCCTCGACGAGGTGAAGCGCATCGGCTTCTCCGGCGTGCAGAATTTCCCGACCGTCGGCCTGATCGACGGCGTGTTCCGCCAGAACCTCGAAGAAACCGGCATAGGCTACGGCCTTGAGGTCGAGATGGTGGCGCTCGCCCACCGCAAGGATCTGCTCACGACCCCCTATGTATTCTGCGAGGCCGATGCCGTGGCCATGGCCAAGGCCGGCGCCGACATCATCGTCTGCCATCTCGGCCTCACCACGGGCGGCTCGATCGGCGCCGAAACCGCGCTCCAGCTCGCCGACTGCCCGGCCATCGTCGATCGGTACGCCGAGGCAGCGCTGTCGGTGAAGCCGGATGCGATCATTCTCGTCCATGGCGGCCCGGTCGCCGAACCGCCGGAAGCCGATTTCATCATGAAGAACACGCGGCACTGCCACGGCTTTTACGGCGCCTCCTCGATGGAGCGCCTGCCGGTCGAGACGGCGATCCGCGACCAGACACGGGCTTTCAAGACGATCAGCCGCGAAGGCGGCGCAGACAACCCGGCGGGGACAACCCGCCGATCAAACGCCACCCGGTGATGCCGGCGCGGCGGACAGGAGAAACGTGACATGTCGGGGCAATTGATCGGATCCCTCATCCTCTGGCTCATCGTGGCGGTGATCGTCATCGCGATCGTCGTCTACCTGGTGAACTGGCTTTATCGGCGCTCCTCGAAGGAGGTGTCGTTCGTCCGCACCGGTCTGTTCGGAGAAAAAGTGGTGATCAACGGCGGCGCCTTCGTGCTCCCGATCATCCACGACGTCACGCCGGTCAACATGAACGTCATCCGCATGGCGGTGACCCGCGCCAATGACGAGGCGCTCATCACCCGCGACCGGATGCGCGTCGATATCGACGCCGAGTTCTATGTGCGCGTACGCCCGCAACGCGAAGCCGTATCCGTCGCCGCGGCCACACTCGGCCGCCGCACGCTGCAGCCGGAACAGCTCAACACCCTCCTCTCCGGCCGACTCGTCTCGGCGCTGCGCTCGATCGCCTCCGAAATGACCATGGAGGAGATGCACGAGAAGCGCGGCACCTATGTGCAGCGCGTCAAGGAATCGGCCGCGGAGGCGTTCGACCAGAACGGCCTCGAATTGGAAAGCGTCGCCATCACCAATCTCGACCAGACCGACCTGCAATATTTCAACCCGTCCAACCGCTTCGATGCCGAAGGTCTCACCCGGATCATCGGGGAGATCGAGGAAAAGCGGAAGCTGCGCAACGACATCGAACAGGATGCGATGATCAAGATTCGCACCCGCAACCTCGAAGCCGAGCGTCTGTCGCTCGATATCGAACGCGACAGCGAGTCAGCCAAGCTCGAACAGCAGCGCGAGATCGAGATTCGCCGCGCCATGCAGCGCGCCGAAGTCGCCCGCGAACGCGCCGCGCGCGACACCGAAGCCGAACAGGCGCTGATCCAGTCCCGCGAGGAAATCGAGAAATCCCGCATTTCCAACGAACGCGCCATCAGCGAAGCACGCATCGCCTCCGAGCGTGACATCCGCCACAAGGAAATCGAGCGTACCCGTGCGGTCGAGGAAGCCGAAATCGCCGCACGCGAACTGGTCGAGAAGGCCCGCATCGCCAACGAGCAGACCATCAACGCCGCGCGCATCGCCTCCGAACGCGAGATCCGCCAGAAGGAAATCGAGCGCATGCGTGTGCTCGAAGCCGCCGAAATCTCGGCGCGCGAATCCACCGACAAGGCCCGCGTTCTTCAGGAAGCGGCGGTGAATGTCGAGCGCATCGCCCGCGAACAGGAAGTTCGCCACCTCGAAATCGAACGCACCCGCGCCCTCGAACAGGAAGATATCGCGGCGCGCGAAGAGATCGAAGCCGCCCGCATCGCCCACGAAGAGCGCGTTCAGGCCCTGCAGATCGCTCGCAACAAGGCCATCAACGCCGCGGAAATCGCTGCGCGCGAGTCGACCGAGGCCGCCCGCATCGCCCAGGAGAAGGCGACCCGGGAACTGGATATCCAGCGCACCGCGGCGCTCGAAGCCGAGGAAATCAAGAAGCGCGACAGTGTGGAGCGCCAGCGCATCGCCACCGAGCTCAAGCTCGAACAGGAGCGCATCGCCTCGACCAAGACGCGCGAAATGCTCCAGATCGACCAGAAGAAGACCATCGAGGTCGCCGAGGAAGAGCGCGCCATTACGCTGGCGGCCAAGAAGGCCGAGCGCACCGACGCCGACAAGGCGCTGCGTCAGGCCGAGATCGTGGCGCGGCAGGAGGTCGAGAAGATCGACATCGCCCGCGAACAGGCGCTCGAAGCCGCGCGGGTGGAACGCAGGCGCGCGCTCGAACAGCTCGAAATCGCCCGCAATCAGTCGCTGCAGGAAGCGCAGATCACCTCGAACGAGGAAGTCGAGCGCGCCCGCATTTCGTCGGATCGCGGCCTCGACGAGGCGCGCGTCGGCCGCCAGCGCGATCTGCGCAAGCTGGAGATCGAGCGCGAGCGTGACGTCGAGAACGCGGCGATGGAAAAGGCCATCGCGCTTTATGCCAAGTCGCTCGAGGAGTCGGCCGCGCAGGTCAAGGCCGAACTCGCCCGCGCCAAGGCCGTGGAAGCCGAAGAGCTCGTCAAGACGGTTCAGGAAAGCGAATCCGCCAAACGCCGCAAGGCCGTGGAAGTCACCCTCGCCGAAAAGGCGGCGGAAGAGATGCGCATCGCCGCCGCGGCCGACAAAGTGCGCCGCGCCGTCGAGGCGGAATCGCAGAAACTGCTCTACGAAGCCGAGAACGTTCTCTCCGATGGCGCGCGCTACGGCCTGTTCCGCCGCCGCCTGCTCGACCGCATCGAGGGCATCGTGCGCGAGAGCGTCAAGCCGATGGAGCGGATCGAAGGCATCAAGATTCTGCACGTCGATGGCCTCGGGGGCGTCGGCGGTGCCGGCAGTGCCGTGCGTTCACCCACCGACGAGGTGATCGAGAGCGCACTGCGCTATCGCGTCCAGGCGCCGCTGATCGACGAGGTGCTCAAGGAAATCGGCATTGAAGGCGGCAATCTCGCCAAAATGGGCGGCCTCATCCGTGAGGCCAGCGACATGCAGCGCATCGGCAAGGACGCGAAGGCGAAAGACGGCGGCGGCGACGGAAGCGGCAGTAGCGGCGGCAGCGGCTCCGGCCGCAAGGCCAAGGAGTAAGCGACCATGGCTCGGGTTTACGCCTCCAGCGTCATCGGCGCGCCGGCCAGCCGGGTCTGGGCCCGGGTGCGCGACTTCAACGGCCTGCCGAACTGGCATCCGGCCATCGCCGAAAGCCGCATCGAGAATAGCGAGCCGGCGGACAAGGTCGGCTGCGTCCGCGCCTTCTCGCTGCGCAACGGCGACCGCCTGCGCGAGCAGATGCTCGGCCTGTCCGACTACGACATGTTCTGCACCTACTCGATCCTCGACTCGCCGATGCCGCTGACCAACTACGTGGCGACCTTGCGGCTGACGCCGATCACCGACCACGACCGCACCTTCATCGAATGGTCGGCGGACTTCGATTGCGCCCCGGAGCGCGAGGCCGAACTGGTGTCCGGCATCGGCGGCAACGTGTTCCAGGCCGGCTTCGACGCCCTGAAACGCGCGTTCGGAGGCTGACGTGCCGAAGGTCGTCCGCAGCACGATCATCGATGTCCCGGTCGACCGGCTGTGGGCGGTCGTGCGCGATTTCAACGCCCACGACCAGTACCATCCAATTGTCGCCGCCAGCACCATCGAGCGCGGCTATCCGGTCGACAAGGTCGGCTGCGTCCGCCACTTCTTCCTCGCAGATGGCAGCGAACTACGCGAGCAACTGCTGTCGCTGTCCGATCTCGAAATGACCTACAGCTATTGCCTGCTCGACACGCCGATCCCGCTCTTCAACTACGTCGCCCATATCCGCCTGCTGCCGGTCACCGACGGCAATCGCAGCTTCTGGCATTGGGAAAGCCGCTTCACCACGCCGCCGGGGCGCGAGGAAGAATTGGCGCGCAAGGTGGGCGAAGACGTCTATGTCGCCGGCATGGAAGCCGTGCGCCATCTCCCTGAACTTCAACGAGAGGGCATCTGACATGGCGCTCCAGGTACGCGTCGCCATCACCATGGCGGAAGCCGCCGGCATTCTCGGCGCCGATCAGCGCACTCGCCTGCTCTCCGGCGGCACGCTGGTCATGCGTGACGTCAATGAAGGCCGCTTCCTCGACGGCACGCTGCTACGCCTCACCGATCCCGCCTATCGCCAGATCAATGCCTCCGGCGCTCGCGTCGAGCTCGGTGCCGGCACGACCATGGCGATGGTGCTGGCCAATCACGACCTCGCCTTCCTCCACCCGGTTGCCCGGGCTATCGGCGGACCGGCCGTGCGGCAGATGGCGACGCTCGGCGGCAATCTGTTCGCCGAAACGCCTTACGGCGACTTCGCTGTCGCGCTGCTGGCGCTCGACGCGCAGGTGATGGTGCAGTCGAGTTACGGCTCGGCGCGTGCCATCGCGATCGAGGAATTCCTCAATAGCCGGGAGCGCGGCATCTCCGGCCTCGTCACCGCCGTTCAATTCGCCAAGCCACAGAACACCGCCGACTTCCGCTTCCGCAAGATCAGCCGGGTCAAGCCGAAGGGCATTTCGGTGATGAGCATTGCCGCGCACCTGCCGAATTCCGCCAGCCGGATCAGCCAGGCCCGCGTCGCCTACGGCGCCATGGCGCCGACGCCCGTGCGCGCGCGCGGCGTCGAACGCGCGCTCGAAGGCAAGCCGCTCGATGCCGCCGCCATTCAGGCCGCGAAAGCTGTCGCGCTCGAAGGCACCCGCCCCGCCACCGATGCCATCGCATCCGACTGGTACCGCCGCGAAGTCGCGCCGGTGCATCTCGGCCGGCTGCTCGCCGACGAAGGACGCTGAGGAGAACCGCATGGCCAAAAGTCCCGTCCAGTTTCGCCTCAACGGTTCCGACCGAGCGACCTTCGTCGATCCCGGCGACAATCTTCTGACCACGCTGCGGCGCGGGCTCAACGAGTTCGGCCCGAAATACGGCTGCGGCCAGGGCGCCTGCGGCGTCTGTACAGTACTGGTCGACGGTCAGCCCCACCTCTCCTGCCTCACATTGGCGGTCGCCTGCGAGGGCCGCCATGTCGAGACGGTGTCCGGGATGGCGGATGGCCCGAACCTGCATCCGCTGCAAAACGCGTTCATGGACAATTTCGCGGCGCAGTGCGGCTTCTGCACGCCGGGCATGCTGATGGCGGCGCGCGCCCTGCTCGAGCGCAACCCGAACCCGACCCGCGAAGATGTTGTCGAGGCCATCGCCGGCAATATCTGCCGCTGCACCGGTTACGAACCGATCATCGCCGCCATCCTCGCCGCTGCCGGCAACCGCAACCAGCGGCAGGCCTGAAGGAGAACGCGATGCTCGAATTCAGGAAAGACCTTTTCGCCAACGAGCGCGACGACAATCTCAACGTCGTCGGCAAGGGCGTCCAGCGCCAGGACATGCCGGGCCATGTCACCGGCCGCTCGCCGTTCTTCGACGATCATGTCTTCGAGGGCTTGCTGCATCTCAAGGTCGTGCGCAGCCCGCATCATCACGCGCGCATCCGCTCCATCGACACCAGCGCCGCCGAGCGTGCGCCGGGCGTCAAGCGCATCCTGCGCGCCGCCGATGTACCGCTGAACAAGAACACCCTGCTGAGCCTGATCGGCTTCGGCAAGGACGATGAGCCCTCGCTTGCCGTCGACAAGGTTCACTACAAGGGCGAGCCGGTCGTCGCCGTCATTGCCGACAGCGAAGCCGCGGCTCTTGCCGGGCGCAACCTCGTGCGCATCGACTACGAGGCCCTGCCCCATGTGTTCGACGTCGAGGACGCGCTCAAGCCCGGCGCCCCAGTCGTCAACGAGACCTATCCGAACAATTACTTCGAGTACCACGAGAAGTTCGATCACCAGAAGCTGCGCTTCGGCGACACCGAAAAGGCCTTCCGTTCCGCCGACATCGTGATGGAAGAACGCTACCAGATGTCGCCGATCGAGCATGCGCCGACGGAGACCAACGGCTCGATCGCAGCGCCGGAGCAGGACAACCGCTTCGTCGTACATTCCTGCGCGCAGGGGCTTTTCTTTTCGCTAGGCACCGCCGCCAAGATCCTCAAGCTGGATTCCAACCGGCTGCATTTCATCGGCGGTACGGTCGGCGGCGGCTTCGGCGGCAAGGTGGATTCGATCACCGAGCCGCTCGCCGTCCTCGGCGCCATGATGACCGGGCGGCCGGTGCGTTACGTGCTCGATCGCGAAGAGGAGATGCTGTACGGGTCGCCGCGCGGCGCCGAACGCATCTACGTCAAAGACGGCGTGATGCGCGATGGCCGCATCGTCGCGCGCCACATTCGCTCCTATTTCGACGCCGGCGCCTATACACGCCTCTCCTCCTACGCCGCAGTGAAGTGCACGGCGCATGTGCCGGGCCCGTATTGGGTGCCGAACGTGTCGTCGGACATTTATGTCACCTACACCAATCGTTGCCCCTCTACCGCCATGCGCGGGTTCGGCATCACGGCGGTCGATTTCGCCATCGAGGTGCAGATGGACAAACTGGCCCATGCCGTGAACATGGACCCGATGGAATTCCGCATCCTCAACGCCTATCGCGACGGGGACATGAAGCCACACCGGCGTGTCGCCAAGAACACGGCGCTGATCGAATGCGTGCAGGTCGCGGCGGACAAGGCGCACTGGCCGATCTCGGACAACGCCAAACGAATGTCGTCGCTGGTCGGCGGCGGCGAAGGCGAGCGCAGCCAGATCCCGGCGACGCCGATTGACCAACGTGGCCAGATCGGCCGGCCCGAGACGCGCAACGCGCCGTCGACGCAGACGCTGCCGGCCGGCACCTCGCGCATCGCGCTGTCGAAGCAGCCCGAGATGGAAGGCAGCCGCGACGCGCGGCCGGCGGCCGCGAATGTGCCGCGCTACGAGCCGGCGCGTCCGATGGGCCAACCGGCCGTGCAGGCGCCCGCGCCGCTCGCACCCTCGGCACCCTCGGCACCGCTGCCACATGCCGCGCCGCCAGCGCCGCCTCCGCCCGCACCGACGCCCGGCGCGACATCGCAACACGGCGCGATGCGCTTCTCGTCCGTCTTCGGCACCAGGAGGCGCTGACATGGCACGCTACAAAGGCCGCGGCATGGCCTCGATCAACTACCCGATCGGCATGAACCTCGGCGGCGATCCCAGCCAGGCGCTGATCCATTCCAACCCGGACGGCAAGTTCACGGTCGCGCTCTCGGCCATCGATCTCGGCCAGGGCATGAAGCAGGTGACGCGGCAGGTGGCGGCGGAAACGCTCGGCGTGCCGGTCGAGGATGTCTATGTCGACACCGCCGACAGCGACACCGGCCCGCACGACATGGGCTCCTTCGCCTCGCGCGGCACGCACCGCATGGGCAATGCCGTGATCGCCGCGGCGCGCGAGGCGCGCGGCGTGCTGCTTGAAGCGGCGGCGGAAGAGCTCGAAGTCAACGCCGCCGATCTCGTCACCGATGGCCGCGGAAACATCCACGTGCGCGGCGCGCCGTCGCGTTCGATCACGGTGCGCGCCACCGCGCAGGCCGCGCAGTTCAAGCAGGGCAAGACCATTGCCGGGCGCGGCATCTTCCTCATCCCGCTGTCGGCGGTCGATGCCGAGACCGGCGAGATGAATCCCAATACCGCTTTCGCCCATGCCTGTCTGGTCGCCGACGTCGAAGTCGATGACGAGACCGGGGAAGTCGCCCTGCTCGGCATCACCAGCGCCTATGAACTCGGCCGCGCGCTCAATCCGAAAATGGTCGAGCAGCAACTGGTTGGCGGCGCCTGGATGGGCCAGAGCCACGCGCTGTATGAAACGCCCGAGCCATACTATCCTAATCCGGATCACGGCCCGCGCGACTTCAATGAATATCTGATGCCGGGCCCCGGCGACATCGCGCCCTACTCGGTCACCATCCTCGAGCGTCCCGCGCCGGATGGTCCGTTTGGTGGCAAAGGCCCCGGCGAGATGTGCGCCAATCCGGTGCTGCCGGCGGTCGCCAATGCCGTGTTCAACGCCGTCGGCGTGCGCGTCGATGAACTGCCGATCACGCCCGAGAAGGTGTTGCGCGGTCTGCGCGCCAATGGCGGCGCCAAGCCGCAAGCGCGCCGGGGCAACTGACCATGGCCTTGCGCACGACCATCGCCGGCATTTCCAGCCCCGAAGCGCTCGCCGACGCGCTGCGGTCGGCTCTCTATCTCGCCGACGACGGCATCGCGACTGCTGGCTATCTGGCACTGGCGCTCGGCAAGCCATTGCTGCTCGAGGGCGCGCCGGGCGTCGGCAAGACCGAAGCGGCGAAGGCAATTGCCGGCATTCTCGGGCGGCAATTGATCCGCCTGCAATGTTTCGAGGGCATCGACGCCGCCGCCGCGCTTTATGAATGGAACTATCCGCGCCAGATGCTGGCAATACGCCAGGCCCAGGACGGCAACAACGTCGATATCTACCGCGACGAGTTCCTGATAGAGCGGCCGATGCTCACCGCCTTGCGACGGCCGGAATCCACCGTGCTGCTGATCGACGAAATCGACCGCTCCGACCACGAATTTGAAGCGTTCCTGCTCGAGTTCCTGTCGGACTTCTCGATCTCTATCCCTGAGCGCGGCACCTTGCGCGCGGCGGAGCGGCCGGTGGTGATCCTCACCTCAAACCGCACGCGCGACCTGCACGAAGCGCTGCGGCGCCGCTGCGTCTACCACTACATCGCCTATCCCGATCCGGCGCGCGAAGCCGAGATCATCATGCTGCGCTCGTCCGCCGTCGCCGAAAGCACGGCGCGCGCTGTGGTCGCCGCCGTCGGCATCCTGCGCAACGAGCCATTGTCGAAACCGCCCGGCGTCGCCGAAGCAGTCGACTGGGCCGAAGCCGCGACGGCGCTGGCCCGCACCGGCGCCTCCTGGCCGGAAGCGTTCCGCCGCTCGCTCGGCGCGGCGATCAAAGATGAGGAAGACCTCGCGCATCTGCGCCCGCGCCTCGCGCAATTCATCCCGGGAATGGCGGCATGACCATGCGGGTCCCAGGCGCGGCCCGGCCGCTGATCGCGTTTCCGGCGCTGCTGCGCAGCCACGGATTCATGGTCGCGCCGGAGCAGACGGTCAGCTTCCTGGAAGCGGTCGAACTGCTCGGCCCGCGTACCATCGAGCATGTGCGCAAGGCCGCGGTGGCGACGCTGGCGCCGCACCCCGAACAGCGCCCGCTGTTCGACACGCTGTTCGACATGCATTTCATCGGCGCGGTCGGCGAACCCGGCGAGGACAGTTTCGAACCCGATGATGAGATGCAGGTGCAGGACGATGTCGGCACCGAAGAGATCGTCGTCGGCGACGAGGTCAACGAAACCGGGCAGACTGCGACCGGCGCGGAAGCGCTTGCGGTGCGCGAACTGCGCGTGCCGGACGACACCGCCACCTTGCGGCGCTTCGGCGATGCTTTGCCCGATGCCTTGCCGCGTCGGCGCGGCTATCGCCAAAAGGCCGCGCGCCGCGGCAAGGGCATCGATCTCGCGCGCAGCCTGCGGGCCGCCATGCGCAACGAAGGCGAGGTCATGGACCTCAAGCGGCTGCGGCGTGCTACGCGACCTCGCCCCATTCTTCTTCTCATCGACGTTTCTGGCTCAATGAAGCAACGGAGCGACGCGCATCTGGCGCTGGCGCATGAGATCGTCCATGCACTACCGCGGGTCGAGGTGTTCACCTTCGGCACAAGGCTCACCCGCCTCACCCGCGCGCTGCGACTGCGCAACCGCCAGCAGGCGCTTCGGGAAGCCTCCGGCCTCGTCGCCGACTGGGACGGCGGCACGCGGATCGGCGATGCGCTCGAAGCCTTCCTCGCGGTGCCGCGCTTTGCCGGCTACGCCCGCGGCGCCAATGTCATCGTGCTGTCGGACGGCCTCGAACGCGGCGATCCGACGACCATGATCCGCGCCGTCAAGCGGCTCGCGGCCCGCGCCCACCGCATCGACTGGTTCACGCCGCTCGCTACCGAGCCCAGCTACAGCCCGCAGACCGAGGCGCTGCGCGCCATCCGCCCGCTGCTGGCCTCGCTCGGCGATGCCAGTTCCACCGCCCGGCTGTGCCGGGACATTCTTGCCATCGGAGACTTGCAAGCAGCATGACCGGCCTCGTCGACGCACATTTTCATATCTGGCGCCAAGCAGACCTGCCCTGGCTGATGGGGCCTATGCAGCCGCGCATCTTCGGACCCTATGAGCCGATCCGGCGCGATTATCCCGTCGAGGAATATCTCGCCGATTGCCGGCCGCAAGGCTGCACCGAGGCCGTCTACGTGCAGGCGAACTGGGCGCCGAACCGGGCGCTGGACGAGGTGCGGTTCGTCGCGGAGTCGGCGCGCCGCGCCGCCTTCCCGATCGCCACCGTCGCTTATGCCGACATGCTGGCCGCCGATATCCGGCCGCAACTCGATGCGCTCGCCGCCGAGCCTTCGGTGCGCGGCGTCCGCATGCAGTTGCATTGGCACGAGAACGCGCTGTACCGCTTCGCGCCGAATCCGGACCTCGCCCGCGATCCGCTGGTTCAGCGCAATACGGCGCGGCTCTCCGACTACGGCTTCAGTTTCGACCTTCAGGTGTTCGCCAGCCAGATGGCCGGCGCGGCCGAGCTTGCCAAATCCTGCCCGAACGTCACCTTCGTTCTCCAGCATGCCGGCATGCTGGAGGACCTGACACCGGACGGCATCGCCGCGTGGCGCGACGGCATGAAGCTGCTGGCCGCCTGCCCCAACATCGTTAGCAAGCTGTCCGGTCTCGGCACTTTCATCCGCCGCAACGATGCGGCGCACGTCGCCTTTATCGCCGGCGAGACGCTGGCGCTGTTCGGCGCCGAGCGTTGCCTGTTCGGCTCGAATTTTCCGATCGAGAAGCTGTGGACAAGCTACGCCGCGCTGGTCGAGGCGCACCGCGCCGCCGTCCCGGCTGCCGATCACGATCACGTCTTCAACAAAACCGCGCGCCGCGTCTACAGGCTCGGCCAATAGAACGAATGGGAGGCTCACGATGGCTTTGGAAATCAAAATTCTCGACTACGGCGATATCGAGCTTGAATCGAGCTTCCTCGTTCTCGGCCGCGATTGCGGCCGCGTCCGCCGCGTTCACACCTTCGGCTTCCTGGTACTGGGCGGGCCCTGGCCGATCGTTGTCGATACCGGGTATCGCCACAACCAGATCATGGAGAGCCTCGGCATGCGCGGCCTCCAGTTCCACGAGAACATGATCGAGAACCAGCTCGCGAAGCACGGCGTGCGCATGGGCGACGTGCGTTACGTGTTGCACACCCACCTGCATATCGACCACGCCGGCAAGGACGAATTATTCCCGATGAACACCACGGTGATCATCAACCGGCGCGAACTCGAATATTCGGTGTCCGGCCTGATGCATCCGCAATACCCGGCGCCTGATATCAAGCATCTCGTCGATCGCCTGCACACCCGCGACGCGTTGCGCCTCGAAGACCTCGAACTCTCCGGCATGATCGAGCTGTTCCCCGGCTGCTATCTGGAGATGGCCGGCGCCCACACCGAGGGCTCGATGAACGTCCACGTCGACACCGCCGAGGGCCGCGCCACCATCTGCGGCGACGTCATCTACGATTTCAACGACCAGATCGTGAATCCCTTCCACGAATTGCACGCGAACGAGCCGCGCACCACCGGCAATCATGGCGTCTCCAAGCGTGAGGAAAAGGCGGCGATCAAGAAGCTGCTCAACAGCTCGAAGTTCCTGCTGCCGATCCACGACAAGCCGGCGAAAATCGCCCACGGCCAGGTGATCGGGCGCATGGACATGACCGTCCCCGGCCCGGTGGTGCAGAGCCTGCCGCCGCGCAACTGGTTCGCGGCCTAGCAAACGATAAGGGGCGCATGGAAAGACGCCCGACGCTGTCGAGGATTTGGTCATGACAACGCATGTCGCCGTCCGTCCGGGCTTTGCCGACCTCATCGATCCGTGGGCGCCCGTGCGGCAGATCGGCACCGGCTTCCAGTTCACGGAAGGGCCGATCTGGCACCCGGCCGACGGCTACCTCTTGTTCTCCGACATGCCGGGCGATGTGCGCCGCCGCTACGATGGAGGTGGCATCCGCGAGGTCATGAAGCCGGCCAACAAGTGCAACGGCATGACCTACGATGCCGAGCTCAACCTCATCGTCTGCGAGCACGCGACCTCGACGCTCGTGCGCGAGCGGCCGGACGGCCGGCGCGAGGTCATCGCCTCTCATTTCGACGGCATGGAGCTCAACAGCCCGAACGACGTCTGTGTCAAATCGGACGGCGCGATCTATTTCTCCGATCCCTGGTATGGCCGCATGCCGGTTTACGGCGTCGAGCGGCCGCGCCAGCTCGGCTTCCAGGGCGTCTATCGCGTGCCGCCGGGCGGCGGCAAGCCGCAATTGCTGGTGGACCGCTATCTGTTCGATCAGCCGAACGGTCTCTGCTTCTCGCCGGACGAGAAGCTGCTCTACATCAACGACACGGTGCAACAGGTCATACGCGTCTTCGACGTGCAACCCGACGGCAAGCTGTCGGGCGGGCGGATGTTCGCCTCGGGCATTTACTCGGCCGCCGAACCGGGCGTGCCGGACGGCATGAAATGCGATGCGCAAGGCAATATCTGGGTCTGCGCGCCGGGCGGCGTCTGGGTCTATGCGCCGGACGGCGCACTGATCGGCAAGGTGCGCGTGCCCGAACTGGTCGGCAACCTGACCTGGGGCGGTTCGGACTTCCGCACCCTGTTTCTCACCGCCTCTCATTCGGTCTACACGGTGCAGACCAAGGTCGGCCCACGCATCGAACCCTACATGCGACAAGGAGCGACCCGCGGTGGATCGGCGCCGCAAGCGGGCGCCAGCGTCGCCCGCAACGGCACGAAGAAAGCGGCCGCCGGTTACACGCTCGACCCGTCGCGCTGCGCGCTCATCATTCAGGACATGCAGAACGATGTCGTGATGGATGGCGGCGCTTTCGCCTCGTCCGGCTCCCCCGCCCATTGCCGCGAGCAGAACGCCATCGGCAATGCGTCACGGCTCGCCGCCGCCGCGCGCGCGCGCGGCATCCCGGTCATCCATGTCTGGTTCGTGGTCGAAGCCGGCTGCCCCGGCGTCACGATGAATGCGCCGTTGTTCGAAGGCCTGGCCGATGCGCGCGCCCTGGTACGCGGAAGCTGGGGATCGGCTCCTGTACCCGGCCTCGAGGCCCAGCCAGGCGATCACATCGTCGAAAAGCAGCGCATGAGCGCTTGGGAAGGCACCCGGCTCGAGACGGTGCTCAAGGCGCTCAAGCGCGACATCGTCATCGTCACCGGCGCCTGGACCAACATGTCTATCGAACACACCTCGCGCACCGGCGCCGACAAGGGCTACTACATGGTGGTGCCGGAGGATTGCTGCTCGACGATGAACGCCGAATGGCACACCGCGTCAGTGAACTACGCGCTGCAGAACGTCGCCGTCGTCACCGACAGCGACGCCCTGGCGGGATCCTGGAACTGAGGAAACGCGAACGTCAGCCCTTGCCGCCGCGATAAACGCCGATGCGCCGCCGTCAAAAGCCCGCGAACGGCAGCCGCCCCGGCACCGGCATGTCGGCCTGCAGGATCGTGCCCGTTTCCGACTCGGTGATGTACAGGCGCCGCCGCTCCGGCCCGCCATAAACGACATTCGTGGTGTGCGTGCCGGCGCTTGAATTGATGCGCAGCATGGGTTCGCCGCGCGCACTGAACAGCCAGACGACGCCGAGCCCGATATGGGCGACGACGAGATTGCCTTGCTCATCGACCGTGATGCCATCCGGACCGCCGCCGCCGCTGAGCTGGATGAAGGTGCCGACTTTGGCCACCGTGCCGTCCCGCATCAGCGGCACGCGCCAGATCGCATTGGCACGCGTCACCGCGACGTAGAGCACGCTTTCGCTCGGATCGAGCACCAGGCCGTTCGGGCTGGGGACATTGTCGAGCAGGCAATCCACCTCCCCGCTGGCGCGGACGCGGAACACCCGCCCCGTCTGATCGTGCCAGCCGGTCAGGCCCTGATCGGTGAAATACAGGTCGCCGTTCGACGCGAAGGTCAGATCGTTGACCGCCTTGAGGCGCTCGAGCCGCACGCGGGTGACGAAAGGCGAGACCTTCCCCGTCTCGGGATCGAGCGTGACGATTCCGTGCTTGTAGTCGGCGATGAAGATGCGGCCGTCGCGGTGGAATTTCAGCCCGTTCGGTTCGCCGTCATACTCGGCGACCAGCGTGAACTCGCCTCTGGCGTCGATGCGAAACACGCGGCCCCACGGGATATCCACGCAATAGAGGTTGCCGTCGCGGTCGAAGGCCGGCCCCTCCAGCAGCGAATGCGGCGGCAGCAGGCCGGGCTGGTGCCGATGCCATTCCGAGTCCGCCTTGGATTTGCGGAAGCGATCGGGCAGCCGCGCGAAGGCGCTGGCGGTGATGGCGGGTGGCGCAGCAAACACGGGGTGAACTCCTCGATCGCGCGGGGGCAGAACCTGCCGGCCGTCACTTCATCACGGCCGGCAGCCACAGGGCAATCTGCGGGAACGCATAGAGCAGGAACGAAAATGCGATGATGATCGCGCAGTAAGGCAGTGACGCGATCGCCACATCGCCCAAAGTGCGATCGGGCACGATCGACTGGATGGCGAACAGATTGAGCCCCATCGGCGGCGTCAGCGCGCCGAGTTCGATGAATACGACCAGGATGATGCCGACCCAGACGCCGTTGAAGCCAAGCGTCGCCAGCGAGGGGTAAAGCAGCGGCACCGTCAGCAGCATGATCGACAGGCCGTCGATGAACATGCCGATGATGAGGTAAATGACCAGCAAGATGCAGAAGAACAACAGCGGCGAGACCTGCAGGTGCGCCAGCCACTCGGCGAGACCGTGTCCGATCCCGGACGAGACCACCGCGAAATTGAGGATCTGGGCGTTGATGGTGACGAACATGATGACGGCGCTGGTCAGCACCGTGTTGCGCAAGGCGCGCCAGAACCCGGCCGGCGTCAGTTCGCGATAGGCCAGCGCCAGCAGCAATGCCAGCAGGCTGCCGAAGCCCGAGGCCTCCGTCGGCGTCACGACGCCGGTGTACATGCCGCCGATCACCGCAGCGATCAGCAGGATGATGGGAAAGGAATTCTTGGCGGCCAGAACGTAATCGATCTTGTCGGTCGGCTTCTTCGGCACCAGGCTCGGCTGGATCAGCACGCGCACGACGACATACACGGAGAACAGTCCGGCCAGCACGAGACCGGGCACGACGCCGGCCATGAACAGGTCGATGATCGATTCCTGCGTCATGGAGCCGTACACGATCAGCGGAATGCTCGGCGGAATCAGAATGCCGAGGCAGCCGCCGGCGGTCAGCGTGCCGAGCGTCAGGGTGTCGGCATAGCCATGCGAGCGCATCTCGCGCGTCGCCACGGTGCCGACCGTGAGCGCGGTTGCGACCGATGACCCGGCGATGGCGGAGAACACCGCGCAGCCGAAGATGTTGGTCTGCGCGAGGCCGCCCGGGACGTGGCGGAACAGCCCGGCGATGCCGGAATAGAAGCGGCTCGAAATGCCGCTTTGCAGGATGAGTTCGCCCATCAGCACGAACAGCGGGATCGAAACCAGGTTGAAGTTGGTCGTCGTGTTCCAGACCACGTCGCCGAAGGTCGGCCACAGCATCATCCCCGAAGCGAGGGTAATGCCCATCATGCCGACGAAGCCCATGCTGGCGCCGATGCTGACGCCGCCGGCGATGCAGCCGACCAGCGTCAACCCGTAGATCAACAGCGCGTCGGTCCAGCTCATCAGTCCAGTCCCTGCAGAAGTTCGGTGTCGCGGTGAGCGTCGGCGGTGTCGCGCCCCAGGATCGCCAGTGCCGTCTGTTCGATGAAAGCGAGCGTCAGCAGGAAGAAGCCGATCGGCAGCACCGCCTGCGGGATGGCCTGCGGCACCTGGAAAGCCTGCAACGACACCGTGCCGTAGCTCCAGCTCGTCCAGGCCAGCCCAAAGGTGGTGTAGGTGAGCACCGCGCTCATGACCGCGCCGACGATGCCGCCGACGACCTTGAGCGCGACCTGCAGCGGCATCGGCAGGCGGTTCACCACCGCCTCAACCCGGAGAAAACGGCCGTGCCGCAGCGTCGGCACCAGGCACAGCAGCGTCGCGGCGGTGAAGAAATAGCCGGCGAACTCGTCGGAGATCTGCGTCGAGCGGCCGAACAAAGTGCGGCCGAAAACCTCGACGTTCATCAAGAGCCCCATCAGCAGAATGAAGATGATGGAAGCGGCGATGGCCACCCGCTCCAGCCGGTCGAACAATGCTGAAATGGCGGTCATGGGCAGTCCCCGTAGAACAGGCGGCGGACCGCCGAAGCGATCCGCCGCCACCGTTTCTTCAGTTGCACGCCTTGATCGAAGCGCTCAGCATCTGTTTGCCGACATCGCCAACCTTGGCGCTCCATTCGTCGGCGATCGGCTTGGTCAGCTCGCGGAGCTTGGCCTCTTCCGCCGGCGTCGCGTCATGCAGCGTCATGCCCTTTTCGGCCAGCGTCTTGCGCGCCGCCTGATCGGCCTCGATCATCTCGGCGCGATAGCGCGGCGCCCATTCCTTGGTCTTGGCGATCAGGATGTCGCGCACGTCGGCCGGCAGTGCATCGAGCGCCGCCTTGTTCACGGCCAGCACCTGATGCGCCAGCGTCAGGTTCATCATGTAGCCGTACTTCGTCACCTCGTTGAACTTCCAGTCCAGCGCCGGCACCGCCGCGGTGAACGCGCCGTCGACGACGCCGCGCTGGAGAGCGGGAATGACTTCGGCAGGTGTAATGGTGACGCCGGAGCCGCCGACCAGGCGCATCATCTCCGCCTGCTCGCGATTCCACGAACGAACCTTGAGATTGCGCAGGCCCTCGATGCCGGAGACCGGCTTGGCGAGCCAAAGCTGCTGCGGCGGCATCGCCCAGTGCATGATGGGATCGACCTTGAACTTGGTCAGCAGCACCTGCGAGACCACCGGCGTGATCGCCGGCACCGCCTTGTCGTAGAACTTGTCGATCGAGGTGCAGGAGAACGGCATCGACAGCGCGTTCAGCTCCGGCACGTCGCCGGCGACGAAGCCGAGCGCGACGTCGCCCATCTGCACCTGATTGCCGGCGGTGATGCGCAGCACGTCGGAGGCCTTGTAGGGCAGCTCGCTGGCGGCGAAGACCGTGATCTTGAGCCGGCCGCCCGTCGCCTTGGTGACGTCCTCGGCGAAGGCGCGGTGCAGCATCGTCGGCTTATCTTTGGCGCCGAAGTAGGTGTACAGCTTCCACTCGGCGTCGGCCGCCATGGACGGCGCGGACAATGGCACCAGCAACGCGCCTGCTGCGATCAGCGCGCGGAACATGTGCGGCAATTTCATTGGAATCCTCCCCAGGAAGGCCCGTCGGTTGGGACGATCGCGGGCACGGGGGAAACTCTTGATGCGAATTTGATCGTTGTCAATCGAATTTGTCGTAGTTTGACGCCGGTTGATCGAGTTTGTTATAGTTGCGGGAGCACCCATGACCAATGACCGACAATCCACCACGCGCGTCGCGCTCATCCCTGCCCAGCGCCAGGCGATGATCCTTGAACTGTTGCAGGCGGACGGCGCCGCCTCGGTGCAGCAGTTCGCCGACGCCATCGGCGCATCGGTCGCGACCATCCGGCGCGATCTGGAAACACTTGAAGCCAAAGGCTTTCTCGACCGCACCTTCGGCGGCGCCAGCCTGCGCGCGCGGGCGCTGGCGCGGCTCGAGCCGGGTCACGCGGTCTCCGCTCACATCCGCCACGACGAGAAAGTCGCGATCGGCCGGACCGCCGCAGCGCGCATCGAGCCCCACCAGAGCGTGATATTTGACAGCAGCTCAACCGTTCGCGAAGCTGCGCAGGCGATCCTCGACCGTGACATCCCGATCACCGCGATCACCAACGACATTCTCGTTGCGCAGACCCTCGCCAATTCGACCGCCATCACCGTGCTCACCATCGGCGGCCGGGTGCGTCCCGGTTCGATGACCCTGTACGGCGCACCGGGGGAGGATTTCCTGCTCGGCGTGAAAGCCGACGTGGCGCTGATCGGCGCGCATGCCGTGACACTCGATGGGCCGAGCGAAGTGACCGTCGAAATCACGCGCATCAAGCAACTGATGGCGAAGGCGGCGCGCAGCGTGCGCGTGCTGGCCGATCACACCAAGCTCGGCGACGCCTCGACATTCCGCATCTGCGCCATCGAAGACATCGACGAACTGGTCACCGACTGGAAAGCCGATCCGGCGATCTGCGCCGCGCTGCGCGCACGCGGCACGACCGTGACCGTCGCCACCGGCGACACAGACTAGCCGTGCAGCTCATCCGTATCCTCGCTGACGATCTGACCGGCGCGCTGGATACGGCTGGCTGCTTCGTCCGCGAGGGACAGTCCCTGCCCCTGATTTTCGATGCCGCCTCCCTTCCGCGCAGCGGGAGTTGTGCGCTCTCGAGCGAAACGCGCGATGTCCCGGAGGATGAGGCGCTCGCCCGGGTGAGCGCGTTCGGCATGGCCTTCGACGGCTTCGAAGGTTTGGCCTTCAAGAAAATCGACAGCCTGTTGCGCGGCCACGTCGCCGCAGAGATCGTCCGTATCGTCCGGCAGAACCGTTTCGAGGCGGTGGTGCTGGCCCCTGCCCTTCCCGGGCTCGGGCGCGTCACCCGCAATGGCCGGCAATGGGCGAAGCTGGCCGGCGACGATGAGTACCGGATGATCGGGCCGGACCTCGCTTCCGCGTTCGCCCGTCTCGATATCGCCGTGCACTTCGACTTGTCCGCACCGCGCACATCCGGCGCGCCACAGGTTTTCCTTTGCGATGCGGAGACCGATGACGACCTCGAACGCATCGCCGATCATGGCAGGCGCATGGGCCGCGTGCTCTGGTGCGGCAGCGCGGGCCTTGCCGAAGCAATCGCAGGCCCCGTCGCGCCGATCAAACTCGCCGCCCGCCGCGTGCTCGTCATTTGCGGCACGAGGCACCCCGTCGCATCGCTTCAGGTAAAGCGGCTCTGCCGCGACGAGCCATCGGCGGTGGCGGCGTTGCCGCCCGATTACGATGCGACAGCCGCCGCGCGCATCGTCAATGCGCGGCTGAAAGCCAATACCTGGGCAGCGCTCGCCGCCGACTTTCCCGACATGCCGGCCACCGAGGCCCGGCGCCTGCTCGACGAGGCTTTGCGCGACGTGATGCCGCGCCTCGACCGCCCGGATGCCGTGATCGTTATGGGCGGCGACACGCTCGCCGTCTGCAACGGGAGTCTCGGCGCTTACGGCTTGGCGGTGCGCGGCCTGCTGGCGCGGGGCATCGCCGTTTCGGAATTCGCCGACGGCGCCTGGGCGGGCATGCCCGTCATTTCCAAATCCGGCGCCTTCGGTTCCGAGGATACGCTGCGCAAGATCATCGAGAAGGTTCAATGCCCCTGACACGTCTTTGCATCACCATGGGCGACGCCGCCGGCATCGGCCCCGAAATCATTCTGAAGGCGCTGCGCACGCTGCGCTCCGGTAGCGCAGTGCCGACGGCGCGGATCAGCGTGGCCGGCTCGGCCAAGGTCTTCGACGCGGCAGCCAAAGCGATGTCGCTGCCGGCGCTGCAAAGCTTCGACGGCATCGAACTGATCGAGATCGACAGCGGTGCAGAGCCGCCCGCTTTCGGCCAATGGTCGGCCCGAACCGGCGAACTTGCCTATCGCGCCATCGCCGCGGCGGTCGAGGCGCAACGCGGCGGCCGTTCCGACGCCATCGTCACCGCGCCGCTGAGCAAGGAAGCCTTGCACCTCGCCGGCCATCAATATCCCGGCCACACCGAGCTGCTCGCCGATCTCTCCGGCGGCGCCGGACCGGTGATGATGCTGGCGCACGGCGACTTCCGCGTCAGCCACGTCACGACGCATATTCCGCTCGAGCAGGTGCCAGCCAAAGCGACGCCGGAGCGGCTCGCCCGCGTCGTTGCCCTCACCCATCAAACGCTGATCCGCCTCGGCATCGAGCAGCCGCGCATCGCGGTTGCCGCGCTCAATCCGCATGCCGGCGAAGGCGGCGTGCTCGGACGCTACGACATCGATGTCGCCGGACCCGTGCTCGAAAAGCTGCGCAAGGACGGCATCGACGTCTCCGGGCCGGTGCCGGGCGATACGGTGTTCGTCAAGATGCGCGCCCGTCAGTTCGACGCGGTGGTGGCGATGTATCACGACCAGGGCCACATTCCGGTGAAGCTGCTCGGCTTCTCCGTCGATCCGGCAACCGGAAAATGGGAGGCCCTGAGCGGCGTGAACATCACTCTCGGCCTACCGATCATCCGCACGTCGGTCGATCACGGCACGGCCTTCGACATCGCCGGCAAGGGCATCGCGAGCGAACGAAGCCTGATCGAAGCCATCGAATACGCCGAGCTGCTCGCCAGCCGCAAACAGTGATCGGATTCGCACCATGACAGAGCAAACCTCGAAGGCGCCGCGCATCATTCGTCTCGCCGCCGACGACAATGTCATCGTCGCCGTCGATCAGGTCGGCCAGGGCGCGTCGGTGGCCGGCGTCACGGCGCAGGCGCGCATCCCGCGCGGCCACAAGATGGCGATCGTGCCGATCGCGCTGAATGAGCCGGTGCGCAAATATGGCCAGATCATCGGCTTCGCCGCCAAGCCCATCGCGCCGGGCGACTGGGTGCATGAGCACAATGTCGTCATGCACGATTTTGCCCGCGATTATCGCCATGCCGAAGATGCAAGAAACGACGAAGTGCTGCCGCCGGAACTGCGCGCTACGTTCGAAGGCTATGTCCGGCCGAACGGCCGCACCGGCACGCGCAACTATGTGGGCATTCTCACCTCGGTGAACTGCTCGGCCAGCGTCGCCAAGTTCATCGCCGAACAGGTCAACCGCTCCGGCGTGCTCGACGACTATCCGGAGATCGATGGCGTCGTGCCCTTCGTTCATGGCACCGGCTGCGGCATGGCTTCGCGTGGCGAAGGCTATGACGTGCTGCAACGGACGCAATCGGGCTACGCCACTCATCCCAATCTCGGTGCGGCGCTGATGGTGGGGCTCGGTTGCGAGGCCTTCCAGATCGAGCGCATGAAGAGCGAGGGACACCTCGTCGAAGGCGACCACTTCCAGACCATGACCATCCAGGCAGTCGGCGGCACGCGGAAGACCGTTGCCGAAGGCGTCGAGCGTATCAAGGCCATGCTGCCAGCGGCCGCTAAGGCCAGGCGCGAGACGCGGCCGGCCTCAGAGGTGGTGCTGGCTCTGCAATGCGGCGGATCGGACGGCTATTCCGGCATCACCGCGAACCCGGCCCTCGGCAAGGCCGTCGACCTGCTGGCGAAACACGGCGGCACCGGCGTGCTCGCCGAGACCCCGGAGATCTACGGCGCCGAACATCTGCTGACGCGCCGCGCGCTCAATACCAAGGTCGGCGAGAAGCTGGTCGAGCGCATCCGCTGGTGGGAAGACTACACGACGCGCAATCGCGGCGAGATGAACAACAACCCCTCGCCCGGCAACAAGGCCGGCGGCCTCACCACCATCCTCGAGAAGTCGCTCGGCGCCGCCGCCAAGGGCGGCTCGAGCACCTTGCGTGCGGTCTACGAGTATGCCGAGCCGATCACCGAACGCGGCTTCGTCTTCATGGATACGCCGGGCTACGACCCGGTCGGCGCCACCGGCCAGGTCGCCGGCGGCTGCAACGTCATGTGCTTCACCACCGGCCGCGGCTCGGCGTTCGGCTGCAAGCCGACGCCGTCGATCAAGCTCGCCACCAATCATTATGTCTACGAAACGATGACCGAAGATATGGACATCAACTGCGGCGATGTCCTCGACGGCGTGTCGCTGGAGCAGAAGGGCCAGGAGATCTTCGACAAGGTGCTCAAGGTCGCCTCCGGCGAGCACACCAAGTCGGAAGATCTCGGCTACGGCGATCTCGAATTCGTGCCTTGGCAGATCGGCGCGACGATGTAGCCTGAGCGGATCGCAACGGGACACGGATCATGACGATGCAACCGCCAAGCGCCGATGTCGTGCAGAGCCTGGCGCCGACGGGGCGGCTCCGCGCCGCCATCAATCGCGGCAATGCCGTGCTCGTGCAGTCCGATCCGGCTTCGCGCACGCTGACCGGCGTCACCATCGATCTGGCGCGCGCACTCGGCGAAAGACTGTCGGTGCCGGTCGATCACGTGGTGTTCGATGCCGCCGGCAAGGTGTTCGAGGCGCTCAAGCGGCAGGAATGGGATATCGCCTTCCTCGCGGTCGATCCGGTGCGCGCCACCGAGATCGCCTTCACCGCGCCCTACCTGGTCATCGAAGGCAACTATCTGGTGCGCGCTGACTCGCCGTTGCAAACGCCCGAGGAAGTGGACCGTGCCGGCAACCGGATCGCGGTCGCCGCCGGCTCCGCTTACGAGCTGCATCTCACCCGCGCCATCAAGGCGGCGACGCTGATGCGCTCACCCGACGGCCGTGAAGCGATGAACCGGTTCGAGCAGGACGGGCTCGAGGTTGTCGCGGGCGTGCGCCAGGCGCTGCAGAACACCATGGCGATCCGGCCGGGCCTGCGCCTCCTCGAGCCGCCTTTCATGGCGATCCACCAGGCGATGGGAACGCCGGCCGGCCGCGCGGCCGGCGCTGCTTTTCTCGGCGGCTTCATCGAGGAGATGAAGGCCTCAGGCTTCGTTGCCGGCTCGCTGCGGCGCGCCGGCCAGGGCGACGTGACCATCGCGCCGCCGGCGCGATAGCCGCCGCAGCAAAACCGCCTCCTCCGCGTCATCCATCAGGCGGCGTCGTTCGGCATGACGTCGAGCCGCACGACAATGCCCTCCAGCGCCTTGTTCGGCGCCGGATAGCGCTTCATCACCAGCGGATCGTGGCCCGGAACGATGTGCGCCGGGGTCGGCGCCTGCGCAATCAGCGTCTCGAAGGCATCGAGCATCTCGCCGACATGGAACGAGGTCGTGTAAGGCCGGCGGCTCTCCAGATTCTCGTAGAAATGCGAAACGTCGGACGCCACCACGACCCAGCCGCGCCTGGTGTGCACCCGCACGAACTGCAGCCCCGCCGAATGCCCGCCGACGACGTGCAGCGACAGGCCGGGCGCCAGGTCGCCGCTGCCGAAATGCCACGCCACGCGCTGCGCGAAATTGAGGCGGACGATGCCGCAGACATCGTCGGCCTCGAAGGAATGCGCGAGCCGCGGATAGGCCATGTAGTGGCCGGTCGCGTAATGCATCTCCGGCTCCTGGAGATGGAAGCGCGCCTTCGGAAAGCGGTGGAAGTTGCCGACGTGATCGTAATGCAGATGGGTGAGGATGACGTCGGTGACGTCGCCGGCGTTGATACCGATCAGCCCGAGCGCGTCGATCGGATCGCGCAGGAAAGTCCGCTTGCGCCTCGCCGCGACCTCGGCCGTGAAGCCGCAGTCGATGACGAAGGTCCGCTCGGGCGACACCGCCGCCCACAGGAAGTAGTCCATGGGCATCGGCCCATCATGCGGGTCGCCGCCGATGAAATGGTCGCGGCGCCGCGCCTCACGCGTCGCATAGCGCAGAGCGTAGAGCTCGAATTCCGGCAGGTCGGAGGGCATCGCGTGTCCTTGAACGTTTCAGTGGGCTTATCTTCCGCGCGTCGCGCAACGGGACGCCTGCGGCAGCTCGGCCGCGCGCATCGCGCGGCGCCGGCGCGCATCGTTTCGGATGGCGGAATATGGCTTGCCGGCACTCCATCCTTGCATGTCGCCTTCCCCGCCGATATGACGTTACTATAATATTGTAATACAATTTTCGGCGCGGCGGGGATTGCTCTTGGCGGGCCGCGAGGGAGGAACGGCTCATGGCCGCGGGCACGACCGCCGCGAGCAGAACCGCCGCACCTACGGGCGGTCTTCACGTCCGTGCGACGAACCTCACCGACCCGATCGCGCAATTACGTCGCAGGCCGATGACGGGCGCCGGCCGCCTCGTCTCTTTGCCGAATGGAGCGTCAATCCCTAGGATCGCCGGCAAAGACACCGAGCGGAGGACGCGATGAGCGACGACACCTACGAAATCTACGCGATCAAGTACGGCCGCCATGAGCGGAACGCCCCGGACAATTTCATCGGCGGCGATCCCCACGATGTACCCATGCCGCTCGACTATTTCGTCTGGGCCATCGTCGGCAAGGATCGCACAATCGTGCTCGACACCGGCTTTGATGAAGCGCGGGCCGCCGCGCGCAAGCGCAACATTTCCAAGCCGGTCGGCGACGGCCTGCGTGCGCTCGGCGTCGATCCCGCCTCGGTGCAGGACGTCATCATCTCGCACATGCATTACGACCACGCCGGCAACCACGACCTCTTTCCCAATGCCCGCTACCACCTGCAGGAATGCGAGATGGCCTATGCCACCGGGCGCTGCATGTGCCACGCCATGATGCGCATGGCGTTCGAGGCGGCGGACGTCACCGCGATGGTCAATAAGGTCTTCAAGGACCGCGTCATATTTCACGACGGCGCCGCCGAAATCGCGCCCGGCCTGTCGGTGCATCATGTCGGCGGTCACTCCAAGGGGCTGCAGGCAACGCGGGTCAAGACGCGGCGCGGCTGGGTCGTGCTGGCATCCGATGCCGCGCACTACTACGCGCATCTCGACCAGCGCCGCGTGTTTCCGATCACCTACAATGTCGGCGACGTGCTCGCCGGCTACGACAAGGTCGAGGCGCTGGCGACGTCGAAAGCGCATGTCGTGCCCGGCCACGACCCGATCGTCCTCGACATTTATCCGGCGGCGCGTCCCAACATGGAGGGTTGGGTGGCGCGGCTCGATGCCGACCCGAAAGCGAGACCGTCCGCCGCGCACGGCTGACGATCCGCGATCGGAGCGGCAAATTGGAATGCCGATGTTCGAAAAACCAATAAACAGAAGGAAACGCACAATGAAGAAAGTGATTGCCGCTCTTGCACTCGGCGCGGCCGTGATGGCGGCCGCCCCGGCCCGTGCCGAGGTCAGCGAACTGCGGGTGCCGCTCGGCGCCGGCGGCTTCGGCTTCCTGCCGCTGCACATGATGAAGAAATTTCAGCTCGTCGAGAAGGAAGCCGAGAAGCTCGGCATCAAGCTGACCGTCAACTACGCCAATATCGGCGGCCCCTCGGTCATGAACGACGCGCTGCTGTCGGGCTCGGCCGACTTCATTTCCGCTGGCCCGCCCGCCTTCCTGATCCTCTGGGACCGCACCAAGGGCAAGGGCGACGTCAAGGGCGTCGCGGCCATGAGCACGATCCCGATGTATCTCAACACCAAGTCCGACCATCTCAAGAAGATTGAGGACCTCAAAGACGAAGACAAGATCGCCGTCACCGCGGTCAAGGTTTCGATCCCCGCGATCATCATGCAGATGTATGCGCGGCAGAAGGAAGGCGCCGACGCCACCTTCAAGTATGACAAGTCGACCGTGTCGATGACGCACCCAGACGCGGTGGTCGCGATCCTGTCGGGCAACAAGCAGGTGACCGCGCATTACGCGTCGGCGCCCTTCCACCAGCGCGAAATCAAGGAAGGCGCGCGTACCATCCAGAACACCAATGATGTGATGGGCGGGCCGCAAACCTTCACCATGATCTCGACGACGACGAAATTCCACAAGGAGAACCCGAAGGCCTACGCCGCCTTCGTGAACGCGCTGAAAGTCTCCTTCGACATGATCAAGAAGGACAAGAAAGCCGCTGCCGAAGTGTTGCTCGAATCCATGGGCGGCAAGGGCTGGGACGTCAACGAGCTTGCCACGATGCTCGACGACAAGGACATGAAGTATACGACAACGCCGGAAGGCGTGATGAAATATGCCGACTTCATGAACTCGATCGGCACGCTCAAGAACAAGCCGGCTTCGCTCGACGACCTGTTCTTCGACGCCAAGTCGCTCGGCGGCGGCAACTAGGACCACGCCGCTTTTTCCTTCGGCCAGTGGCGGCGCCCTCGTGCGGTGTCGTCACTGGCCCCTTCATTCGGAGCATCGGGACAATGGATCAAGGCCCCGCCCCCATTCTGGCTGTAAAGGGCGTGACACTTCAGTACCAGACGCGCGATCACCTCGTCACCGCCACCTACCGCGTCAGCTTCGACATCTATCGCTCCGACCGCTACGTCATTCTCGGGCCGTCCGGCTGCGGCAAGTCGACCTTGCTGAAAGCGGTCGGCGGCTTCATCCGTCCGGTCGAGGGCGAAATCCGGCTCAATGATGTCTCGATCAGCAAACCGGGGCCCGACCGGGTGCTGGTGTTCCAGGAGTTCGACCAGCTGCTGCCGTGGAAGACGGTGAAGCAGAACATCGCCTTCGCGTTGACCGCGAGCGGCAAGATGTCCGGCAAGGAAGCCGAGCAGCGCGCGCTGCATTACATCGACAAGGTCGGCCTTACCAAATTCGCCGACAATTATCCGCACACTTTGTCCGGCGGCATGAAGCAGCGCGTGGCGATCGCGCGCGGCATGGCGATGGAGCCGGAAATCCTGCTGATGGACGAACCCTTCGCCGCGCTCGATGCGCTGACGCGCGCCAAGATGCAGGAAGAGCTCCTGCAATTGTGGGACGACACCAAGTTCACCGTGCTGTTCGTCACCCACTCGATCACCGAAGCGGTGCGCGTCGGCAACCGCATCCTTCTGCTCTCGGCGCATCCGGGTCAGGTCAAGGGCGAGATCAACAGCAACGGCACCGACGACATCGGCGCCGATGGCCGGCCTTTGTCGGAACGCATCGAACATCTTCTTTTTGAACAGCAGATCGGCGAAAGGAGCGCGTCTCATGGCTGACGCCCGCCCCGTCCTCCATCCTCGTCCCGAGGCCATCTACCAGGTCAGCACCGCCGGCATCGGCGTCGTACAGCGTCCGCTGTCGCTCGGCCAGCGCCTCGCCAACCAGGGCGCCCTGCGCAAGACGCTGGTGCTCGTCGTGCTGGCGGCGATTTGGGAAGGCTATGCGCGCTGGCTCGGCAACGATCTCCTTTTCCCAACCTTCAGCGCCACCGTCGCGGCGTTCTGGCAATCGATCGTCAGCGGCGAACTGCCCGCCGCCACCTGGTATTCGATGAAGATCTTGTTCCAGGGTTACGCCGCGGGCCTGCTGCTCGCCGGCCTGCTGACCGCCCTCGCCAGCGCGACGCGGATCGGCGCCGATCTGCTCGAGGTGCTGACGGCGATGTTCAATCCCCTGCCCTCGATCGCGCTGTTGCCGCTCGCCATGATCTGGTTCGGCCTCGGCACCGGCGGCATCGTCTTCGTGCTGATCCATGCCGTGCTGTGGTCGGTCGCGCTCAACACCCATTCCGGCTTCCGCGGCGTCAGCCCGACCTGGCGCATGGTCGGACAGAACTACGGCCTGTCCAATATCGGTTACGTCGTGCGCATTCTGATTCCGGGCGCGTTTCCCAGCATCCTCACCGGCCTCAAGATCGGTTGGGCTTTCGCCTGGCGCACCCTCATCGCGGCGGAGCTGGTGTTCGGCGCCAATTCCGGCGGCGGCGGGCTCGGCTGGTTCATCTTCCAGAGCAAAAATTCTCTGGAGATCCCGTCGGTGTTTGCCGGCCTGCTGACCGTCATCCTGCTCGGTCTGATCGTGGAGAATGTCGTCTTCCTCACCGCCGAGAAGATGACGGTGCGGCGCTGGGGCATGCAGCACTAGGCGGCGCGCGGCACGCTCAAGGCGCAGAGCCCGGCGACGTCCGGGCTCTCATCAAGCGACCAGATGGCATCGACCAGCGGAGCGATGTCGTGACGCGGATTCCATGCGGCGGCGGCGCGACGCAGCTTGGCCTCGAGATCGCCGTCGTTCATCGGATTGAGCTGGCTGCCGCGCGCCGCCTGCGTCGAGAGCTTGTGCACCTTGCCGTCGCGGGTGACGATATCGACCGCCGCGGCGATGGTCGCGAAGGACGCATCGCGCACCACCTCGACCTTGCCGCGCAGCGCCGCAACCTCCGGATCGGCGACACATTCGTCGCTGAACTCCTCCGGGCCCGCCTTGCCGCGCACCAGCGCGGCGCCAACCGCATGCTGCACGCTCACTTGTGACAGCCGCCCGCTGGTGACATGCGGCCGATCGGTACGGTCGGCGAGCAGCGGGTTGCCGCGCACGACAACCTTGACCACCTCGGCGTCGCCATGGTCGCGCCGCCAGTCCAGCACGCAGTCGAGCACCGGATTGATCACGAAGCCACACGGATACGGCTTGTAGGCGGTCTCCATGATCTGCCACGTTTTGCCCCAGCCCTCGGTCAGGAACGAGAGGTCCGGCGGCACACCCATGGCGTTGTAGAGACCCTGCACGCCGTTGAGCGGCTCCGGCGGGCCGTCGAAGCCGCGCTCCGCCAGCAGCGCCGACAGCAGTCCGTTGCGCGCCGCATTGCCGACGCTGGCGCTCTTCGATGCCGTGCCGAGATTTTCGCAAAGTCCGGACGATTGCGTCGCCGCCGCGCCCAGCGCCCAGACCAGGTGCTGCGCATCGAGCCCGATCAGCCGGCCGACGGCGGCGGCCGCACCGAATACGCCGCAGGTCGAGGTGATGTGCCAGCCCAGCCCGTAATGCTGCGGCGACACAGCCAGCCCGATGCGATCCTCGATCTCGTTGCCGAGCACGACGCCGAACAGCAACTCCGGACCCGTGACGCGGCGCAGCTCGGCCAGCGCCAGCAGCGGCGGCACCACGGGCGCGGTCGGATGGATCACCGTACGGGTGTGCGTGTCGCAGAAATCATAGACATTGGCGCCGGCGGCATTGAGGAAGGCGGCGCTCAGCGCATCGATGCGCTCGCCGCGGCCGACGAGGGTCGCCTGCCTGCCGCCGGAGAACGGCGCCAAAGTCGCCAGGGCGATCTCGACCGGCGCGGTGCGGCAACCGGCCAGCGCCACGGCGAAGAAGTTCATCACCGAGCGCTTGGCCTGGTGCATCGCGTCGGCGGGGATGTCCTCGATCCGGGTGCCGGCAACGAACCGCGCCAGCTGCTGGGTGACGTTGGGACGGTCGAGCATCAAAGCCTCGCGGATTTAGGCGGCTGAAGTCGGATTATCGGTTGCGTTGCTTACCATGGCCGCCGTCACGTCGGCGACATAGGCTTCCAGCGCGGCATCGGCAACGGTGTGATTGATAAGCCCCATCGCCAACGCCTCCGCCGCCGTGAACTGGCGCGCCGTATAGAAGATCTCCTTGGCGAAGGACGGCCCGACGACATCGACCAGCCGCTTGATGCCCGCAAAACCGTAGCCGAGGCCGAGCTTGGCCGCCGGGATGCCGAACTTCGACGTCTCGGTCGCGATGCGCATGTTGCAGCACATCGCCAGCGCCATGCCGCCGCCGATGCAATAGCCGCGGATCATGGCGATGGTCGGCTTGGGAAATTCGTAGAACGCCGTATAGGCGCGACCGACCAGTTTGCCGTAGCGCTCGACCGCTTCTTCGGTCGCGCGGTCCTTCTCGAACCGCGAAATGTCGGCGCCGGACACGAAAGCCTTGCCGGCCGCGCCGGAGACGACCATGACGCGGATCGCGTCATCGGAGCGGAAATCGGCGACCACGGCTTCGGCCGCTGCCCACATGTCGAGCGACACCGCGTTGTGCCGCTCCGGATTGTTGAAGATCAGGTGACCGACCGCGCCCTCCTTGCGCGATAGAATCTTGTCGGTCATGCCGCCACTCCCGTCTGGCCGAGGCCGCCGCGCGCCAGCGGCGGCTCATTGAGCCGACCCTGGGCCTGGAGGCAGGCGATCTTACGGCTTCTTCGCCGGGGCCGCCGAGACCTTGCCCATTTCCTTCAAGACTTCGTTGGCGATCTTGAAGGCGTCGAGGCCCGCGGGAATGCCGCAGTAGATCGTGGCGTGCAGCAGCGTTTCCTGGATTTCCTCGACGGTGACGCCGTTGTTGATGGCGCCGCGCACGTGCAGCTTGATTTCCGGGCCGCGGTTGAGCGCGGTGAGCATCGCGAGATTGAGCAGGCTGCGCGTCTTGCGCGGCAGACCCGGACGCGACCAGCCATAGCCCCAGCACCACTCCGTGGTGATGTGCTGGAACGCCATCATGAAGTCGTTGGCATTGGCGATCGACCCGTCGACATACTCCGGGCCCAACACTTCGCGGCGATGCTTCAGACCTTCGTCGAACATCACCTTGGCGGCTTTATCCATTTCGCTGCTCATGATCGCTTCCTGTTGTGAGAGGGACTTGCTGTGTTGAGAAGGGAATCGTGCGGAGGCTGGGCAGAACCGGCAACCGTTGGGACTTGCCAGGCAGCGGCGCTGGCGCATGCTGCCGAACCGAGGCTCGGGCTTCCTGACGCTTCCTCCGCTGCTGTGTGCCGCCGGCTTTGCCGGGCTTTCCCGGCCGTCGGCGCCGGCATGATTGTCTGACAGTCCTACAGGGTGTAAAATAGCGCCGCCGGGCGGTCAAGAACCCGCTCCGCGCAAACCCGATGCAAAAATGGATGGCGGGAACGAAATGCCGGCAATGCTGGACGGTCGCTGCGCGCTCATCACCGGCTCGGTCGGCGGCATCGGTTACGCCATCGCGCAGGCGCTCGCCGAGGCCGGCGCCACGGTTGTGCTGAACGCGCTCGTCGATCCGGCCACCGGCGAGGCCGCGGCGGCACATCTTGCGAAGGACACCGGCCGCGACATCGTCTTCGATGGCGCCGACCTGACCGATGTTGCCGCCATCGAGCGCATGCATGGAAACGCAGTCGCGCGGTTCGGGAATGTCGATATCGTGGTCAACAATGCCGTCGTCCGGCATTACGCGCCGGTCGATCAATTCAGCACCGAGGACTGGAACCGCTCGCTCGCGGTCAATGTGTCCGCCGCCTTTCATTGCGTCCGGCTCGCCGTACCGGGCATGCGCGCCGGAGGCTGGGGCCGCATCATCAACATGTCGTCGATCTTCGGCGCGCGCGGCGGCGAGAACCGCATCGACTACATCACGACCAAGACCGCCCTGCTCGGCCTGACGCGCGCCGTCGCCGTTGAGACGGCGGCGACCGGCATCACCTGCAACGCCATCGCGCCGGGCGCCGTCCCGACGCCGCCGCTGCTCGGCCGCATTCACGAACTGGCGGCCGAGGAAGGCGTGGACGCGTCGCAAGCCGAGCGCCGCTACGTAGCCGAACGCCACCCGACCAGGCGCTTCGTGGCGCCCGCCAATGTCGGGGCGCTGGCCGCGTTCCTGTGCAGCCCGGCCGGCGACGACATCACCGGCGCGACCTTCCCGATCGACGGAGGCTGGCAGGCTCGATAACTAGCCGCGCGGGGGGACGAAAATCCGCCGCCCCCCACGCCGGCGGCATTCCGGCGCCCCGCATTCCGTTGTACAGATGTCTGGAATCGGTCCGCCAGGACCGGCATTTTCGGAGGAAACGGCTTTGACCGTCCCTTTCCTGAAGCCTGATCTGCGGGTCGAGAGAATTGCCGCGCCGCTGCGCCAGAGCGTCACCGAGAGCATCCGCTACGCCATCGCGCTGGGACACTTCACCGCCGGCGAGCGATTGACCGAGCGCGCGCTGTGCGAGATGACCGGCGTCAGCCGCACGCTGGTGCGTGAGGCGCTGCGGCAGCTCGAATCCGAGGGACTGATCGAGGTCGTGCCGAACCGCGGCCCGATGGTGACGCGGCTGTCCGCCGAACAGGCCGAGGGCGTTTATCAGGTGCGCATCGAGCTCGAAGGGCTCGCCTGCCAGCTCTTCGCCGAACAGGCCACCGGCCAGCAGCGCGACGCGCTGCACGAAGCGTTCCGCAATCTCAAGAGATCATTGAAGGACACCGATCCGCTGGCGCGGCTGCGAGCCAAGAATCATTTCTACGAATGTCTCGTCGAAGGCGCCGGCAATCAGGCCCTCGGCGATACGCTGCGGCTGCTCAACGCCCGCATCATGTTGCTGCGCGCGACGTCGCTGCGCGCGCCCGGCCGCTCGACGGCGAGCCTCGCCGAACTCTCCGAGATGATGACGGCGCTCGACGAAAAGAACGGCAAGAAAGCCCGCGCGCTCGCCGAACATCACGTGCGCAATGCGGCGAAGGCGGCGGTCGCCCTGCTCCATGCGCAGCCGCAAACCGCTCCAGCCAAGCCGGCGCGCGCCGCCAAGCGGCCCGCCGCGGCCGTCGGCGCACGCTAGCGGCGCTTCAACCGAGGCCGAGGAGCAAGGTCAATTCCGCTGCCGGATGGCCTTTGTCAAAGCCGCGGATCAGCGCCAGGCTTTTGTCGGCGCGCGCGCCGGCCAGGCCCGACATCGGCACCAGCGCGCGATACTTCGCCTCGAGATCGCTCCACTCGACACCGCGCGGGCCGGAGCCGCGTGGCGCCTTGCAGGTGCTGCGGAACTCCTCGCCGTTCTTCATGGTGATGATGACCGTGCCGCCATGGCGGTGCGGAAACCGGTCGGGCAAAGGTGCCGGGTTCGGATCGAACGTCACCTTGTCCTGCAAGCCGGCAATCACCGGATCCGCCATCTTGCCCGGGTCCATGTGTTGCCAGCTGAAGCCGCCGTCGGCGATCGATGCTGCGACGAAGTAATAAAGACTATGCGCGGCATCGACGAGATTGCGCGGATGCGGCTCGCCCTTGAACTTGGTCCACTGCACCGACGACGAGATCATGATCTTCTCGACATCGGCCGGATCGACATGACCCAGACGCGCGGCGTCGGAAGCCGCCTCCGCCGTGGCGTGAAACGGATGCGCGCCCGGCATCAGCTTGATCGCCATGTCGGTGACGATATCCCATGAGCCGCCGAGATCGCGGGTGATGTCGGCCAGTTCCTGTCCGCCCATGGCGGCGAGAAAACCGCGCGGGTGATCGAGCACGCCGAGTTCGCCTTCAAAACCGGCTTGCGCGGCCATCGCCGCTTGCAGGCCGGCGGCCGCCGAGCAGCCGGCGTGATATTCGCGGCCGCAACTGGTGTCGGCGGAAATCGCCATGCCGCCGATCGACGTCGCGGCGAGCGCTATGGCGTGCGCCATCTGCTGGGTATTGAGGCCCAGCAATCGCCCCGCCGCCACCGTGCCGCCAAAGACGGTCGACACCGAGCCGTGAAAGCCCCGCTGCATGCGTCCCGGCGTCAGCGCCTCATCGATACGCCCCGCCACCTCGTAACCGACGACCATGGCCGCCAGCATGTCGAGACCGGACGCGCCGAGCTTTTCGCCCAGCGCCACCGCGGTCGTCGAAACGACCGTACCGATATGCGCGATGCTGCGCAGGTCGCTGTCGTCGCTGGCCGCAGCGTCACTCGCCACCGCATTGACGCGCGCGGCCGCGACGGCCGGCAGCTTGGTGCCGACGAACCACAAGGTCGCGTCGGGCGTGCCGCCGTTGCGCAGGTCGAGATCGCGAATAATGCGGGCCGAGGCGATGTTCTGCCCCATGGCCGTGCTCGCCACCGTGCTCGCCAGACTCATCTTGGCGCGCTCCAGCGCTTCGGCAGGCAGCGTCGCGGCTGCCGTATCCGTGGCGAAGGCAGCGAGCTTGACGGCAAGGCGCTGATCGGTGCTCATCTTCACGTTCCCGGAATAACGCAGTCCCGCCGCGGACTGGAAGCTACGGCGCCGCAACCTCTATAGGGGCGGCCCGCCGGGCAATCAATATGACGATCATACAATGCGGGTGGCGATCAGCCGACGAGCCGCCGTGCGGCCGAGCGGCCCGCCAGCCGCCCCAGCGTCGTCGCCGTCAGCAGACCATTGCCGGACAGATAACCCGCTGCGCTGTCGCCGGAGACGCCGGCCGCGGCGCCGCCGGCGGCGAACAGGTTCGGAAACAGCGTGCCATCCTCACGCCTGACGCACGCATCGCCGTCTACAACAAGACCGCCTTGCGTGTGAAACAACGCGCCGGTGACCTTCACCGCGTGAAACGGCGGCGTAAGTGCCTGCTTGGCCGAGAACACGCGGCCGAAGCGGTCGGTGCCGTTGCGGGCTTTCAGCGCTTCGGTCTCGTCATACTCAGCGAGCAGCACTTCCGGCGGCACGCGCATGCGCGCGGCAAGCTCCTCGAGCGTGGCTGCCGTCAGCAGCGCGCCGCCCTTTTCCGCGGCGCGGAAGTCCTCGAACTGCCGCGCGATGCCGGCAATGCGCGCATCGAACACATCGAAGGCGACCTCGCCCGGCTGACGCAGTACTTCGGCCGCCTGCTCGGAATAGCCATGCGTCTCGTCGCTAAAGCGGCGGCCTTGTGCATTGACTTGGAAGCCGCCTTCGGCGATCACCGCCCAGGTGATGAGAATATTGTTCGGCGTCGCCACCGAGCCGTGGCCCTGATAGGCCGGCAGATGCGACAGCTGCGCACCGAGCGCGCGGCCCCACAGCACGGCATCGCCCTGATTGCCGGGATGGCCGAAGTAAAGTGCATCCGCCATCTCCGGAATGAGTTCGCGCACCAGCGCGGCGTTGCCGCCGTAGCCATTGCAGGCGAGGACGAGCGCGCCGCAGCCGATCGTTTCGTGCGAGCCATCGGCGCGCGTGAGTTCGATGCCGCGGATGCGGCCCTGCTCGTCGGCGAACAACGTCTCGACGCGGCTCTCGGCCAGGATAGTGACGTCAGCGGTTTCCGCCGCGCTGCGCAGGCGGTCGATCAATTCGGCGCCGGAGCGCGTCGGCAGGCCGTGCATGCGCATCGCCGAATGGCCGGGGTAATAGAAATTGTCGATGACATCGAACGGCAGGCCGTAGGTCTCAGCGAGCCATTCGACCGCCGGCCCCGCTTCGCGCGCCACGACCTCGACCATCGCGGCGTCATTCTCGCCATGCGCCTTTCGCTGGATATCTTCAGCGAACAGCACGGCGCTGTCTTCGATACCCTTGGCGCGCTGGAAGCGCGTGCCCGCCGCCGGAATGAGTCCCGCCGACAGCGCGGTCGAGCCGGCCGGCACGGCGTCGCGCTCGATGACGACCGGATCGGCGCCGGCCTCCTTCGCCGCCAGCGCCGCGCACAAACCCGCCGCGCCGGCGCCGATAATGATCAGCGGCACCTCGGCGTCGAAACTCGCAGGCGGCGGCAGGACCTGGCTCATCCGATGCTCTTCATCACCTCGGCGATGGTGGCGATATCGGCGACCGGGCGCAGGCCTTCGATCGCGGCTTTGTGCAAAGCCGGCGTCGGCGCGGCGCAACCGTCTTCCAGCACGGTCACGTCGATATCGCGCACATGCGCGTCGCGCACGGTCGAGGCCACGCCGCCATTGGTGACGATGCCGCCGACGATCAGCCGCTCGACGCCGAACTTGCGCAACAGCCAGTCGAGGCGGCTCATGTAGAACGCCGAGTAAGCGAGTTTCTCGACGGTGAAGTCGAGCGGCTGCAGTTCATCGACCACCTGCTGGCCCCACGCCCCAGGCAGGAAGTCGCCCTTACGCAGGAACGGCCGCAACTTCTTGAGATGCGGCGCGATCATCGGCTCGCCGCCGCGGCCCGGCACCAACGTGAATAGGGTGCCGCCGACCACGCCGCCTTTGGCGCGCACCGCATCAACAAGCGGCTTCAGTTTGGCCGGCAGAGCGGCGGCCTCGGCGCTGACAGCGCCACCGCGCGCATAGGCGCCCTTCGGATGGATGAAGTCGTTCTGCAGATCGACCAGCAGCAACGCCGTTGTCGCCATGCTCATCACTTGCGCTCCACGACGAGATTGCCCAGCGCATCGACGCGGCCGGCAAGATCGGGATCGATGAAGATGGTGGCGTCGGGCTGCTCCAGCACCGCCGGCCCTTCGATCACCGCCTTCACCGGCAGATCGAGCCGCGACCACACCTTGGCGTCGTGCCAGGCGCCGCCGTGAAACACCGGGCGCGTGCCCTTTTCCGCTTTGGAAAGCGAGGCATCCGCCCGCGGCGCGAAGGCCGTGAGATCGAAAGCCGGGCGGCGCCCGACTGCCGCGGTACGCAGCGACACAATGCGCGTCGGAATGCCCGGCAGCAGCCGGCTGAACGCCGCCTCATAGGTCTTGTCGAAGGCGGCGCGGATCGCGGCTTCGGTCACGCCTGTGCCGGCCTCGCTGAATGTCACCGGCAGCGGCACCGCCACCGTATGCGTCTGGCCGAGATAATGCATGTCGAGCTCGAACAGCACATCGACTCGGTCGACGGCGATGCCGGCGGCGTCCACCACCGCCTTCGCTTCCTTGCCGGCGGTGACCATGCGCGCATCGAGCGCGGCGATGTCGAGACCGTCGACCATCAAGTTGACGGTCTGCACCTGATCGTGGCGCAGATCGGCGATCACGCAGCCGAGCGCCGAGGTGACGCCCGGGAAGCGTGGCACCAAAGCACCCTTGAGCCCGATCTCCTTGACCAGCGCGCTGACATGCAGCGCGCCGCCGCCGCCGAACGGCATGGCGACGAACTTCGCGGGGTCGTGACCGCGCTCGATGGAGACGAGGCGAATGGCGCCGGCCATGCGCGCATCGGCGACGCGGACGATGGCTTCCGCCGCCGCCATCACGTCGATCTTCAAAGGCTGCGCGACATGCTTGTCGATGGCGCGCCTGGCCGCCTCGACATCGAGTGCGGCGAGCTTGCCGCCGATCGGCCGCGCCGCATTGATGCGGCCGAGCACGACATGGGCGTCGGTCAGCGTCGGCCGCTCGTTACCCTGCCCGTAGCACACCGGGCCCGGCACCGAGCCGGCGCTTTCCGGGCCGACCTGCAACAGGCCGCCGCGATCGACCCAGGCGATCGAGCCGCCGCCGGCGCCGATGGTGGTGATCTCGATCATCGGCGTGCGGATGACCATGCCGAAATCGATGGTGGTCTGCGCTGCCAGCGACGGCTTGCCGCCGGCGACCAGCGACACGTCGAACGAGGTGCCGCCGAGATCACCGGTGATGATGTTGTCGTGGCCCGCGGCGCGGGCAATCGCCGCCGCGGCAATGACGCCGGCCGCGGGACCCGACAAGGCCGTGCGCACCGGCAGCCGCCGCGCTGTCTTCGTCGACATCACGCCGCCGTTCGACTGCACGATATGGAAGGTGCCCTTGAAGTCGTTGTCGTCGAGCGCCTGCTCCAGCCGCGCCAGATAGGCGGCGACGCCGGGCTGCAGATAGGCGTTGAGACCGGTGGTCGAGGCGCGCTCGAACTCGCGGATCTCCGGCAGCACCTGATGCGAGGCCGAGACATGCTCGTTGTGCCACACCGCCTGGGCCGCCGCGAAGGCGCGCTTCTCATTCTCGGCATTGGCGTACGCGTTGATGAAGATGATGGCGAGCGCCTGCGCTCCCTTGCTCTTCAGTTCTTCCGCCGCCTTGCGGACCGCATCGACATCCACTGCGGTGCGGATGGTGCCGTCGGCAAGCGTGCGCTCATCGACCTCGAGGCGTAGATCGCGGTCGGCGATCGGCGTGAAATTGCCCCACAGGCCCCAGGTCTGGCGGCGGTCGCGGCGGCGCATTTCCAGCACGTCGCGAAAGCCACGCGTGGTGATCACGCCGACCCGCGTGCCCTTGCGTTCGAGCAGCATGTTGGTGCCGACCGTGGTGCCGTGCACGATAGAGCCGAAGCTCTTGACGTCGCCGAGCGCTTCCAGGCCCTGCATGAAGCCGGCCGCCTCGTTGCCGCGGTTGGACGGCACCTTGGCCGTGCGGAAGGCGCGCGCAGCCTCGTCGAACAGGAACAGATCGGTAAAGGTGCCGCCGACATCGACGCCGACGATGGCTTGCTTGTTACTCATCTTGTCACTCACGCGCGGGCTCCCCCGCGCAGCTTCGCCGTCGCACCGTCATCCACCGTGCCGTCGGGCTTGACCGCGACGCCGTAATCGCTCGCCGCCTTGTCGCGCGACACGTAGCCGAGCGCCACGTCGCGGGCGACGCGGGCGGGCTCCCGTGTCATGGGGTCGCCGAAGCCGCCGCCGCCGGGCGTCTCCAGCCGCACGCGCTGGCCGCGCTTGATGCGCACATCGGTGATCTTGGAGACGAGATCCGGCGAGCGCTCACCGCTCTCGCTGTCAAAGTAGAAGCGATTGAGCGCGGCGCTCTTGCCGCCATTGACGCCGAAGGGCGGAAACTTGCCGCGCTCGCCGAGCAGGAACACGTCGGTGTCGCCTTCGTTCAGCGCCTCGATCTCGTAAATGGCGCCGCAGCCGCCGCGGTTGAAGCCCGGGCCAGCGGAGTCGACGCGCAGCGCCCACTGCGTGAACATCACGGGATAGAGCGACTCCAGGATTTCCGCCGGCGGAATGGTCGCGGTCGAGATCGGGTTGTTGCCGTGGTTGAGGCCGTCGCCTTCCGGATTGCCCCCTAAGCCGCCGCCGAAGAAACAGAACATCACCCAGCGCCTGTGGTCCGCCCGCCAACCGGCGAGCGACAGCGCGTTGATGGTGGCGTAAGGGCTGCCATTGGCGCGCTCCGGCGCCGCCTTGGCGAAGGCGCCGAACACGGTGTCGATGACGCGCAGGATGGTCTCGGTGTAGCCGCCGACCGGCTTGGGCGCCGAGACGCCGAGCAGCGTCCTATCGGGAATGACGAACTCGATCGGCGCGAGACACCCGGCATTGGCCGGCACGTCGGTGAACAAATGCTTCAGCGCGACATAGCAGCAGGCCACCGCGGTCGAGCGCGCGATGTTGAGCGGGCCGCGGCACGGCGGCGCCGAGCGCGAGAAATCCAGCGTCATGCGGTCGCCGGCAATGGTCAGATCGAGCGCGATGCGCAGCGGCTCGTCGGTGATGCCGTCATTGTCGAGGAAATCGTCATACGAATAGGTGCCGTCCGGCAGCGCCGCGATATTGGCGCGCATCAGCGCCTCGGCGCGCGCCGACAGCGCCTGCATCGCGGCTTGGACGGTGTCGTCGCCATATTCGTCGAGCAAGGCGTGGACGCGCTGCTCGCCAAGCTGCAGCGCATTGAGCTGGCCGTTGAGGTCGCCCCAGTTCGACTGCGGCACGCGCGAATTGGCGGCGAGGATGTCGGCGATGTCCTGCCGAAATTGACCGCCACTGACGATTTTGACCGGCGGGACCCGGAAGCCCTCCTGGAAGCTCTCCGTCGCCTTGGCGTTGAAATTGCCCGGCACATTGCCGCCGACATCGAGCCAGTGACCGACCGAGGCGAGCCAGGCGAACACCTTGCCGTTGCGCATCACCGGCCGCACCAGGCGGAAGTCGTTGAGATGCGTGCCGCCGTCGTAGGGATCGTTGAAGAGATAGATGTCGCCCTCTTCGAGATCGCCCTGCGCCTTCGCCTTGTCGATCACCGCCTTGACGGCGAAGGCCATGGCGCCGACGAAGATCGGCAGCCCGGAAGTGCCCTGCACCAGGGTCGCGCCGGTCTCGGCGTGATAGAGGCCGTGGCAGGCGTCATGCGCTTCGGCGATGATCGGATTGAAGGCCGAGCGGAAAAGCGTCGCGTCCATCTCGTCGGCGATCTGCACCAGACGGCCGTTGAGCACGGCGAGCGTGACCGGATCGAGCGTGCGCATCAGTTCTTGCCCGGCTTGTAGTCGGCGTACCACTTGCCGCGCTCCAGGGTCTCCGGCGTGCCGATCAGGTCGTTGAGCGCGTTGAAGTCGAACATCTTCGGGCGGTATGCGTCCGTAGTGCCGTCGGCCTTGATCGTCGTATAAAAATCCTGCGCCGCTCTGGCAATGGCGCGGACGATGCCGCCGGGGAAGATGACGAAGGAAAAGCCTATCTTCTCCAGCTCATGCGCCGGCACGATCGGCGTCTTGCCACCCTCCACCATGTTGGCCATCAGCGGCAGGCCCTTGCCGACGCGCTCGACGACGCGGGCCAGTTCTCCGCGCTCGCGCGGCGCCTCGACGAACAGCATGTCGGCGCCGGCCTCGCGATAGGTTGCGACGCGCTCGACGGCGCTGTCGAACCCCTCCACCGCCACGGCGTCGGTGCGGGCGATGATCAGCGTGTCTCGCGATTGCCGCGCATCGACCGCGGCCTTGATCTTGCCGGCCATTTCCAGCGCCGGGATCAGCGTCTTGTCGTCGAGATGACCGCAGCGCTTGGGGAAATCCTGATCCTCGAGCTGGATGGCGCTGGCGCCGGCGCGCTCCAGGAGGCGCACGGTGCGCTCGACATTGAGAGCGTTGCCGTAGCCGGTATCGGCATCGACGACGAGATGGGCCGCGACCCGGTCCCGGATCAAACCGACGGTATCGACCACCTCGCTTAGGGACACGAGACCAATATCCGGCCGCCCGAGCCTGGTGTAGGCGATGGCCGCGCCCGAAACATACATCGCCTCGAAGCCGGCCTGCTCCGCGATCAGCGCGGTCAGAGGGTCGTAAACGCCCGGCGCTACCAGAATCGGCGGCTGCGACAGGCGCGCGCGCAAGTTCTTGTCAGTCATGCATCATAGTCCCAGATAGGTCCGTTTGAGTTCGGGATCGGCGGCGATTTCGGCGGCACGTCCCGACATGACGAAATGGCCTTCGGCGAGGATGTAGGCTCGATCCGCCAGTTCGAGGCTCTGCACCACATTCTGCTCGACCAGCATGACGGCGACGCCGTCGGCGTGAATGCGCCCGATCAGGGCGAACAGCTCCTCGACCAGCAGCGGCGACAGCCCGAGCGACGGCTCATCGAGGATGAGAAGTTTCGGCTCGGCCATCAGACCGCGGCCGATCGCCAGCATCTGCTGTTCCCCGCCCGACAAGGTCCCGGCGTACTGGGAGAAACGTTCGCGCAGCCGCGGGAATATCCCAAACACCCGCTCGCGGTTCTGCGACCGGCGCTCGCGGGCCCGGCCATAGCTGCCGAGGTCGAGGTTTTCGCGCACCGTGAGGTTCGGGAAGACGCGGCGGCCTTCCGGCACATGGATGAGACCTCGCGCCACGATCGCGGCGCAGCTCTCACGTTCGATCGAGGCGCCGTCGAAACGGATGGTGCCGGCCTGCGCCCGCAAGACGCCGGACAAAGTGCGATTGAGCGTCGATTTGCCGACGCCGTTCGAGCCGAGCACCGTGACGATCTCGCCGGCATTGGCGGTCAAATCAATGCCGCGCAGCACTTCGGTCTCGCCGTAGCCGGCGCGCAGCCCTTCGATGGCGAGAAGCGGCGCGGTCATGATGCCGGCCTCGCCAAGCGGGCCGCAGCGCCGTGGCCGAGGTAGGCCTCGATGACGATCGGGTTGCCGGCCACCTCCTCCGGTGTGCCCTCGGCGACCAGCCGCCCTTCGGCAAGAACAAAGACCTGTTCGGCGAGACTCATGACCGCCTGCATGACGTGTTCGATCATCAAAATGGTCACGCCGCGATCGCGCAGGCTTCGGATCACCGGGATGATGTCGCGGATTTCAGATGGATTGAGGCCGGCCAGCACTTCGTCGAGCAGCAGAAGTTTAGGCTCCGTTGCCAACGCCTTGGCGAGTTCGAGCCGCTTGCGGCCAGCGACAGTGAGCGCGTCGGCCGGCGTGTCGAGCAGCGCCTCCAGACCGACTTCGCGCGCCACCTGCTCAGCCGCTGCGATGGCCGCATCGCGCCCGCGGTGCCGCAAATATGCGCCGACGCGGATGTTCTCGCGCACGGTGAGTCCTGCGAAGGGCTGCACGATCTGGAAGGTGCGGCCGATGCCGCGCCGCGCGAGCTTATGCGACGGCGCGCCGGTGACATCGTCGCCGTCGTAAAAGACTTCGCCGTCGCTCGGCTTGAGGAAACCGGAAATCACCGAGAACAACGTCGTCTTGCCGGCGCCGTTCGGGCCGATCAGCGCGGTGATGCTGCCTTCGCGCACGCTCATCGACACGCCGCTGACGGCCAGCAGGCCGCCGAAGCGGCGCGACACATTGCGCACATCGAGCACCGGTTCAACCATGACGCACCTTCGCGGCACGAGCGCCCCGGCGCCGGAACTTCGCCAGCAGCGTCTTGCGCAGCCCGATGAGCCCGCGCGGCGACATCCACACGACGGCGATCAGGACGATGCCGAAGACGACGAGATCGAGACCCGGCGCCTGCCCGGTGATCAGCAGAGCGGCCTCGCCGAGCGCCTTGACCACGACGGCGCCGACCAGCGGCCCGAACACGGTGCCGGCGCCGCCGATGATCGGCGTCAGCAACGCCTCGATCGAGATCCAGGTGCCATAGGCGATATGGGAATCGACGAACAGGAAATACTGCACGTAGAAGCAGCCGGCCGCGGCGGTCATGGCCCCGGACACCACCATGGCCGCGAGCTTGATCGTCAGCGCATTGACGCCGAGCGCGCGCGCCGCATCTTCGTTCTCACGCACGGCGATCAGCCAGGCGCCGAAGCGCGAACGCTCGATCGCCCAGGTGATCACAAGCCCCGCCGCGACCAGCGACAGGATCAGCCAGTAGAACGAGGCGCGGCTCTGGAATTGCATCGCGGAAAAGCGCAGGTCGAGCGTCACCAGGGTGCCGACACCGGCGCCGGTGACCGGCGCCACGCTCGCGACGATGCGCAGCACCTCGGCAAAGGCGAGCGTTACCAGCGCGAAATACGAGCCGCGCAGCCCGGCGCGGAACGCCAGCCAGCCGACGACGACGCCGACGGCGGCGCCGGCGACGATGCCGGCGCCGAAGGCCGGCCACGCGTTGACCCCGTATTTCACCTGAAGGATCGCGGTGACATAGGCGCCGGTGCCGAAGAAGATCGCATGGCCGAACGAATACTGCCCGCCATAACCGCCGAGGATGTTCCAGCCCTGCCCGGCCAGCGCGATCATCAGCGTCACGACCAGGAAGTTCAGCACGACGTTCGACTGCACGAGCAGCGGCACCGCCGCGAGCACCGCAATGACGAGCGCGACGGGCACGAACGACTTCATGCCTTGGCTCCGAACAGGCCCTGCGGGCGCACCAGCAGCACGGCGATGAATATGAGGAAGATGCCGACCTGCCCAAGCGAGTCGCCGAGAAACAGGCTCGACAGACTCTCGACGACGCCGATCACCAGTCCGCCGATCACGGCGCCGGGCACCGAGCCCATACCGCCGAGCACGACGATGGTGAAGGCGACCAGCACGAAGGCATTGCCCGCGGTCGGATTGACATAATAGGTCGGCATCAGCAGGCAGGCGGCGATGGCGACGCAGGCGGTGCCGAGGCCGAAGGTGACGGCATAGATGTGGGCGACATCGATGCCCATCAATTGCGCGCCGAGCTTTTCCTTGGCGACGGCGCGGATGGCGCGGCCGACATCGGTCATGGTCATGATCAGCCAAAGGATCAGCGCGACGACGAATACCGCGCCGAAGCCGACGAGCCGCGGCAGCGCCAGGAAGGTGAAGCCGATGTCGATGCTCTGGAACGCGTAAGGCACATCGATCGTGCGCGTATCGCCGCGGAAGTTGAACAGCAGCGCGTTCTCGACGACGACCGCCAGCCCCAGCGTCACCAGCAGCATGTTGCTGTCGCTGCCGTGCGAAGCCGGACCTATGACGAAACGCTGCAGGCCGTAGCCGAGCGCGAAGAACAGCGGGGCGATGATGAAGATCGACAGATAAGGATCGATGCCCAGCAGCTTGAACGCGAAATAGGCGGCGAACATCGCCGCCGTCAAAAGCGCGCCGTGGGCGAAGTTGATGATGTGCAGCACGCCGTAGATCAGCGTCAGGCCGAGCGCGACGAGCGCATAGACCGCCCCGGTCAGGAGGCCGTTGAGCAGCGCCGGAATGAGGATGACGGGTGACAGCACGAAATACACGGGTCGCGGGCGGCATCCTTCGACGGCGCCGCCCGCGATCTCTCCTAAATCAAGCCGGGAATTTCGGCTTGGCGTCGGCGAACTTCGCCGGCAGGATCACCTTGATGTCGTTGCCCTGCACCTGCGTGCCGCACGGCGCGGCGCCCTGGTTCTGGCCATCGACGAACTTGGTCGGTCCGTAGGGCATGATGTGCTCGGCCCAGGTCGAACTCGCCAGCGCCGCGGTGAGCTTGGCGCGATCGGCCGAGCCCGCCCGCTCCAGCGCGTCGGCGACGAGACCAATCGAGGCGTAGTTCAGATAGACCTCGTAGGTGAAGAACTGGCCCTTGGCTTCGACCTTCTTCTTCAGCGCCTGCGCCTTGTCGCTCAACGGATTGAACCAGTGATTGCAATCCATGATGCCGTTGGCGGCTTCCGGGAATTCCTTGACGAACTTGTAGGACGATGCCGCGCCGCCGAGCACCGAGTAGATGCCCTTCGGCTTCACCTGCTGCTGCTGCATGGTGCGGGCGAGCAGGACGTACTCGTTGTAGTAGTTCGCCGGAATGACGAGATCCGGGTTCTGCGCCTTGATCTTCAGCACGATGGTGTTGAAGTCGCGCGTCGGCGTCGGATGGCCGATGGTCTCGAGCACCTGGAAGCCTTTCGCCGGCAGCTTCTCGTTGAGGAGCTTGGCGAGGCCCGCGCCGAACAGCGAGTCCTCATGCACGATCATCACCGTCTTGGCCGGCTTGCCGGCAGCATCGTTGATGGCGATGAGGTTATCGAGCGCCGTATTGGCGATGACGCCGAAGCCCGGACCGAACCGGAAGGTGTTCTTGAGGCCGCGCGTCATGATGTTGTCGGCCACGCCGACATCGACGACGTAAGGCAGATCGTAACGCGCCGCCGCCTGCGTGGTAGCGAGACAAATGCCCGAGGCGTAGCCGCCGACGATGCAGGCGACGCCCGCCGCGTTCATCTTTTCGACTTCGGCGGTGCCGCCGGCCGGCGTCGATTGCGCGTCGCCCGTCACCGGATCGAACTTGGCGCCGCCCAGCGCCTTGATGCCGCCGGCGGCGTTGATCTCCTCGATCGCCAGCATGGCGCCGAGCTGGCCCTGCGTGCCGGAGTAAGAGAGTGCGCCCGTGACCGGCTGCAACACACCGATCTTCACCGCTGCGCCTTGCGCGCGCAGCACGGACGGCATGGCGATGGTGCCGGTGGCGGCCGCGGCCGCGCCGAGCGCGGTCGAAGCGATGAATTGGCGGCGGTTTAGCGATATCTTCTTGTTCGACATTTCACTCTCCCCTTTTTAACGCGACGGCCGAAGCCCGGCCGGTTTGGCTTTACTGCGCAGTGTCTTCGTCGTTGTCTTTCTCTGACTGTCACTGTCCCGGCGCATCACCGGCGACCAGGACGAACTGGCGGACGTTTCCGACCGCACCAGATCGATCTCGAAGGCGTAGCGATCGGGCCGGTACAGCGCGTGCAGATGTTCGACGCCGCGACCGTCGCGGTCGTAAACCACGCGCACCAGTTCGATGAGCGGCGACCCGGTATGGAGATCGAGCGCCGCGGCCGCATCGGGCCCGGCCAGCACGGCGCTGATGCGCTGGCGCGCATGACCGACCTTGACGCCGGCGCGTTCGATCAGGTCGAGCAGCGGACGCGTCGCCAGTTCCTGTTCGGAGAACGTCACCGAGACCTTCTCCGGTACATGCGTCGTCAGATACGAGAACGGCAGGCCATCGACCGAACGAACGCGCACCGAGCGTTGCAGCAGCTGATCGGCGCCGGCGCCCAGCGCCTCGGCCACCGCGCCTTCGGCCGGCACATAGTTGAAATCCAGGAGCCTGACCGCCGTGCGGCGCCCCATATCGGCGAGATTGGCGAGAACGCCGGAAATGTCCGCCGTCATCGGCGCCGGCGCCGGACGATAGATCACGCGGGTGCCGGCACTGCGGCGGCGGTCGATCAGCCGCTCGCGTTCGAGCTCGCCGAGCGCCCGGCGCACCGTGACGCGGGAAACACCGTACTGAGCCGCCAGTTCGTTCTCGGTCGCCAGTCGGGTGCCGAAGCCGGCCGCGCCGCTCATGATGCGGTCGCGCAAGGTCAGATAGACCTGCTTTGCTTTCGCTTCGCCGAGCCAGTCGCGCAAGGTCCGGGTGCTCCCTGGAGACGCCCGCATGGCGGCCATCCCTTTACTTGGTATTCTTTAGCATACAATATTGGAGGCGTCCGGCAAGCCCGAGCTTTGCCCCAATAGTGAGCATGATGATGCACGCCATGAGGCAGCCGCCCCTCACTTTGTTCGACAAGCTGTGGTCCGCACACGAGATCACGCGCCGTGAGGACGGCGCCGCTCTGCTGTTCGTGGACCGGCACTTCGTGCATGAGGGCTCGTTTCACGGCTTCAGCCAGATCAAGGCGCGCGGCCGCAAGGTCGCCGAGCCGACCCTCACCTACGGCGTCGCCGATCATTATGTGCCGACGCATCACCGCGAGCAGCCGATCGCCAATCCGGAAATCGCCGAGATGGTGCGCAAGCTCGAACAGAACACATCCGACAACGGCGTCACCTTGTTCGGCCTGCGCGACCGCCGCCAGGGCATCGTGCATGTCGTCGGCCCCGAACAGGGCCTGACATTGCCGGGCCTGCTGATCGTCTGCGGCGACAGCCACACCTCGACGCACGGCGCCTTCGGCACTTATGCCTTTGGTATCGGCGCGTCGGAAGTCGCGCATGTGCTGATGACGCAGACGCTCTGGCAGAAGAAGCCGAAGCGCATGCGCATCACGGTGGACGGGCAGACGACCGCCGGCATTGCCGCGAAAGACATCGCGCTCGCCATCATCGCGCAGATCCATGCCGACGGCGCGCAAGGCCACGCCATCGAATATGCCGGCAGCGCCATCCGCGCGCTGTCGATGGAAGGCCGCCTCACCCTTTGCAACATGTCGATCGAAGGCGGCGGCCGCTGCGGCATGGTGGCGCCGGACGAGACGACCTTCGCCTACATCAAGGGCCGTCCCTATGCACCGCAGGGCGAGTTGTTCGAGCGTGCCGTCGAAGACTGGTCGCACCTGCCCTCCGATGCCGATGCCGAATTCGACCGCGAGGTCAGCCTCGATGCGGCGGCGATCGCGCCCATCGTCACCTGGGGCACCACGCCCGACGACGCGCTGCCGATCGACGCCACCATTCCCGATCCGGCGCGCGAGGCCGATGAAGCGCGCGCCAGCTATATCCGCGATGCGCTCGATTACATGGGCGTGCGTCCGGCCCAGAAGCTGACGGATATCGCCATCGACCGCGTATTCATCGGCTCCTGCACCAACGCGCGCATCGAGGATCTGCGCGCCGCCGCCGCCGTCCTCGCCGGCCGCCGCAGCAAGGTGCCGGGGCTGGTGTCGCCGGGCTCGACGCTGGTCAAGCAGCAGGCTGAACAGGAAGGCCTCGACCGCATCTTCACGAATGCCGGATTGGAATGGGTCGACTCCGGCTGTTCGATGTGCGTCGGCATCAATGGCGATCTGGTGCCGGAAGGCGAACGCTGCGCTTCCACCACGAACCGCAACTTCAAGGGCCGCCAGGGCCGCGGCGCGCGCACGCATCTGATGTCGCCGGCGATGGTGGCCGCGGCCGCCGTCTCCGGCCATCTCGCCGACGTGCGTCCGCTGCTCGCCGGCCGCAAGGTTTGAGGCACGATCATGGAGAAATTCACCCGCCTCACCGCCAAGGCCTGCCCGCTGCCGCAGGCCAATCTCAACACCGACCAGATCCTGCCGGCGCGCTTTCTCAAATGGCCGCGCGAGAAAGGTCTGGGCTCGGTGCTGTTCCAGGATCTGCGCGTCGATGCCGACGGCAAGCAGGATTCGGATTTCCCGCTTAACCAGACGAAATGGCAGGGCGCGCGGATTCTCGTCGCCGGGCGCAACTTCGGCGGCGGCTCATCGCGCGAGGCCGCGGTCTATGCCGTCTACGACCACGGCTTCCGCTGCGTGATCGCGCCCTCGTTCGGCGACATCTTCGCGCAGAATTCGGTGAAGAACGGCCTGCTGACCGCCGTCGTGTCCGACCACGATGCCGCGGAACTGGCCGCGGCGATCGCCGCCGATCCGGAGCGCGAGGTCACGGTCGATCTGGCGCAGCAGAGCATCGCCTGCGGCAATCGCACTTACGCCTTCGCCATCGATCCGGTCAGCAAGAACCAGCTGCTCAATGGCTGGGACGATGTCGATTTGACCGAGAGCTTCCGCGCGCAGATCGACGGGTTCCGAAAGGCGGACCGCGAGCGGCGGCCCTGGGCCGTCATCGGCCCGCGCTGATCGGGCCGCTCACGCATCCCCGCAAAATTTCCTGTTGCGACATGCTGCTGCCTTTGTTTGGTAGTCTCTGGACGTGTTGCGTGGGGTGCGGGTATTGCGAAGTGCCGAGTGGCGCGATGTCAGGCGAATTGCCATTGGTTGCTGCCTCAGCGCGGTCCTTCTAGGCCCGAGCCCCGCTTCCGCTTTCGATTTTTTCGGGCTCTTCGGCGATAAGCCGCCTGCCGCATCGCAGCATGCGTTGCCCTACCTCATCGAGTTCCAGGGCGGCGAAAGTTCCAAAAGCATCGACAAGGAACTGAAGGAGGCGTTGGAGCAAGCCTCTACATTATACAAGACGCGTCAGGATCCGCCGCCCGACGGCGAAACCCTCGTTCGCCGCGCCGAGGGCGACCTCGCGCCCATGCTCGATGCCCTGTGGGGCGCCGGCTATTACGACGCAACGCTGCGGATTGAGATTGCGGGGCAGCCGCTCGCGCTCGGCCGCACCACGCCGCCGAATGTCGCGCGCGGCGCCGAGAGCTTCCGCGCGCGAGAGGCGGTGCCGGTGAAGATCGTCGTCACACCGGGGCCGCTGTTCCATCTACGCAATATCGCCATCGTCGATGCGCGTACGCGGAGCCCGTTCACCCCGGAGCAGTTGCCTCCGAAAGTCGTTAAGCTGCGGCCCGGCGATCCGGCGCGCGCCGCCGACATCCGCGCCACGCAGGCCGCGCTGATCGATCATTTCCGCAGCCTCTCCTATCCGCTGGCCAAGGTTGCCAACGTGCGGCCCACCGTCTTCCACCGCGAGGACGTGATGGGCGTCGCGATCGCCATCGACACCGGGCCGCGCGCGCCGTTCGGGCCGGTCACCGTTTCCGGCAAGTCCAATGTCGATCCGAAGGTCGTACGCTCGATGATCTATATCGAGCCGGGCGATCCCTATTCGCCCGCGGCGGTGGCGGCGTCGCGCAAGTCGGTGCTCAAGCTGCCGGCCATCAGCTCGGTGCGCATGCGCGAGCCCGATCACCTCGACGCCAACCGTCAGTTGCCCATCGACGCCGAAGGGACCGACCGCAAGCCGCATGTCGTCGGCCTGTCGGCCCGCTATTCGACGCTCGACGGTCCGGCGCTGCGCGCCTACTGGCAGCATCGCAATTTGTTCGGCGGCGCCGAGAGCCTGCGTCTCGAAGGCGATCTGTTCGTGCCGCCGCGCACCAACACGCGCGCGCTCGACAACCTCAAGGACTTCGAGCTCGCCGATCTCGGCGGCCGCTTCAAGGCGAGCTTCGTCAAGCCGGGCCTCTACGGCACCCGCAACGATCTGTTGCTCGACGGCATGGTGGAGCGCGACAACACCGGCGGCGACGTCTTCGGCGGCTACAGCAGCAAGCGCGCGACGGCTTCGGCCGCGATCCGCCATCGCTTCACCGATACATTCTCGACGCAGTTCGGCGTCACCGCCGAGCGCGGCACCACCAGCGATTCGCTGGGCACTGTCGATTACAGCCTGTTCGGCCTGCAGGCCGCGGTGACCTACGACTCCACCGATCGCCTGCTCGATCCGACAAAGGGCATCCGCGCCACCGGCACGGTCACCGCTTATCCGGAATTCCTCGGCTCCTCGGTCGGCATCGTCGAAAGCCGCGCGCAAGCCTCGACCTATTACGCCATCGACGACGAAGCGCGTTACGTCCTTGCCGGCCGTCTCGGCCTCGGCTCGGTGTCCGGCGCTTCGCTCGGCGACATTCCCTCGACGCACCGTTTCTACGCCGGCGGCGGCGGCTCGGTGCGCGGCTATCGCTTCCGCAGCCTGAGCCCGCTCGGCCCGACCGGCGAAGTGATCGGCGGCCGCAGCCTGGTCGAGGCCTCGCTCGAGGCGCGCATCAAGATCACCGACACGATCGGCCTCGTGCCGTTCTTCGACGCCGGCGGCGCGTTCGAACCCGCCTACCCGGATTTCAGCCAACCGCTGCGCTACTCGGCCGGCCTCGGCTTCCGCTACTACACCGCCGTCGGCCCCATCCGCGTCGATGTCGCCCTGCCGCTCAACCGGCGCGAGGGCGACAACCGCTGGGCGCTTTATGTCGGCATCGGACAGGCCTTCTGACATGCGGAAATGGCGCACCAGCATCGGTATCGGCTTGGCGGTCTGCCTGATCGCGGTTGGCGCGCTGCTGGTCACGACGCTGGCGGGCCGCAGCGCCGACGACGACAAGGGCTTGCTGTCGAGCTTCCTGTCGCGGGCGCTGTCGACGCCGCAGTCGCGCGTGTCGATCGGCCTGGTGCAGGGCGCGCTGCTGTCCGACTCCACGATCAGCGACATCAAGATTTACGACCGCGACGGCGTCTGGCTCGAGATCGACAGAGTGCACCTGAACTGGACACGCTCGGCGCTGCTGTTCCGCAAGCTGCAGATCGACAAGCTCGAGATCGGCACCGTGCGCTATCTGCGGCCCGCGCTGCCGAACGAGCGGCCGGAAGCCGTATCCGACGAGCCGCTGCTGCCGGAATTGCCGCTCAAGGTCGAGATCAAGGACTTCAGCCTGAAGGAACTGGCGCTCGGCGCGCCGGTCATCGGCACCGCCGCGAGCATCGGCGCGACCGGCACAGCCTCGCTGGGCAATCCGACCGAAGGCCTCAACCTGCGCTTCGACGCCAAGCGCCTCGATGCGGCGGGCACGCTGGCCGCGCGTGTTCAACTCGTACCCGACAATCAGAAGCTGGCGCTGAAACTGACGGTCGATGAGCCCGCCAACGGCATTGCCGCCAACGCGTTGAATATCCCCGGCCGGCCGCCCGTGAAGCTGAACCTCGACGGCGACGGCACGCTCGATGCCTTCAAGGCGCAGCTCGCCTTCTCGGCTGGCGATGACATCGGCGCCAACGGGACGGCGCAGATCAATCGCGTCAATGCCGAGCGGCGGCTGACCGTCGATATGGCCTCGCGCATCGAAGGCCTCTTGCCGCCCCTTGCCGCACCCGTGTTCGCCGGCACCACGCGGCTCAATGGCAATGTGAGTTTCGCCGACAGCGGCGCCATCGCGATCGCGCCGCTGACCGTCGCCTCGCAGACGGCGCGGCTCGACGTCAACGGCGGCCTGTCCGCGGACCAGATCGCTGACGTCAGCATCACCGCGCGCTCGCTGCCCAATGCCGGCGACAAAACCGCCGCCGGTGGCGCCGAGATCGGCCGCCTCACTTTCGATTCCACCATCAAGGGCCCGCTGATGGGCCCGGCCATCAATGCCACGCTCGATGCGCGCAATATCGCCACGCCGCAGGGCCGCGCCACGTCGGTCACCGCGAAGCTGAATGCTTCGCCGACCGGCGACGTGACCGACAAGGCCACACGCATTGGCTTCAGCGCCGACGCGCAGGCCGCCGGTCTCGCCCCGCGCGATGCGGCGCTGGCGCGCGCGCTCGGCGATACCTTGTCGCTCACCGTGCGCGGCAATTGGCGCGACGGCATTGCCGATATCGCCGCCGCTCGCCTGGAGACCAAAACGGCGCAAGCCGGCTTCACCGGGAAAGTCGGTCAAGCGCTGGTTCAGGGCCGACTCGCGCTCGAGGCTCCCGAACTTGCACGGTTCGCCGGCATCGCCGGAACCCGCCTGCGCGGCGCGCTCAAGGTCGATGCCGACATCAGTGGCGTGCCCAAGGACGGCCGCATCGAGGCCGCGATCGACGGCGGCGTCAATCGCTTCGGCACCGGCATCGCCGCGATCGACGGCCTCGCGGGCGAGCGCGTCACGCTCAAGGGCAAGGTGCTGAAGCTGCCGGCCGGCGGTTACGGCTTCGCCGATCTCAATCTCGGCGGCGAGCACGCCACGGCCCGGCTCGACGGCCAGGCGACCGTGACCGCCGCCGATATCGACGCCCGCGTCGTCATTCCCGAACTGAAATTTGCCGATGCGCGCCTCGCGGGCCGCGCCGAACTTGCCGGCAAGCTGGCCGGCACGATCGAGCGGCCGGATGCCAACGCCACCTTGACCGTGACCGACGCTCGGGCGCTCGGCCGGCCGATCTCTCGCCTCGCCGTCGGCCTCACCGCGACCGACCTCACCGGTCTGATCGACGCGCGTGCTACGCTCGATGGCAGCATCGACAACAAGCCTGCGAACGGCGCCCTGCATGTCGCCAAGCAGCAGAACGGCGCGTGGCTCTTGAACGATGTCGATCTTCGCATTGGCTCCGTCACCGCCAAAGGCGGCGTGACCTTGACGCCGGAGCAATTGGCCAGCGGCCGGCTGACGATCGATGCCGGCAATCTCGACGATCTGTCGCCGCTCGCTTTGACCAAGCTCGCCGGCCAGCTACGCGCCGATGCGACGCTCGCTGCCACCAATGGCGGCCAGGACATTGCGCTGCAGGCCACCGCGCGCGGCGTCAAGTTCGGCGCCTCGTCGCTCGACCAGTTAGACGCCGATCTGCGCGCGACCGATGTCTATCGCAAACCGGTGATCGACGGCCATATCTCGATCGATCGCGCCCAGGTCGCCGGCGAAGTCATCAGGCAGGTGCGGCTGAGCGCGACCGGGGCGTCGGACGCGAGCGACATCGCCCTCACCGCGCAAGCGCGTGGTTTTACGCTCGACGCGCGCGGCCGCCTGATCGCCGCGGACGATGTCAGTCTTGAGCTGTCGCGGTTCACGGCCACGCGCGACAAGCATCGCCTCGCCCTCATCCAGCCGGCGACGCTGACCTTGCGCGACAACGGCGTCGACATCCGCGCGCTGATGCTGTCGCTCGATCGCGGCCGGCTCGCCGTCGACGGCCGCGCCGGCGACACCTACGACCTGACGCTCAAGGCGCAGACCGTGCCGCTGTCCATCGCCGATGTGTTCGTGCCCAAGCTCGGCCTCGGCGGCACGCTCGACGCCGACGCCCGCGTTACCGGCACCAAGGACGCCCCCACCGGGAAATGGTCGTTGCGGGTCGATAACCTCGTCGCGCCGCAAACCCGCGATGCCGGCCTGCCGCCCATCGACGTTAAGGCCTCGGGCCAGCTCGCCGATGGCAAGACCGGCGTCGATGGCAACCTCGGCGCCAAGGGCGCCGGCACCATCCGCGTCACCGGCACGGTACCCCTCGCCGGTGACGGCCTCGACGTCTCCGCCAGAGGCAACGTCAATATCGGCGTCGCCGACCGTTTCCTCGCGGCCAGCGGCCGCCGCGTCGCCGGCTCCGCCGCCATCGACCTCAAGATCGGCGGCAGCCTGCAGCAGCCGCGCATCGACGGCGCCGCCACCGTCAATGGCGCGAGCTACAGCGATCTGCTGCTCGGTATCCGCTACACCAACATCGCGGCGCGCATCGCCGCCCGCGGCGACGACGTCCGCATCGAGCGCTTCTCCGCGACGACGCCGAACGGCGGCACCATCACGGCGCAAGGCTCGGTGGCCATCGACCCGGCCGCCGGCTTCCCCGGCGACGTCAAAATCTCGGCGCGGCGCGCCAAGCTGATCGAGAACGACATCTACAGCCTGGTCGCCAACATGGCGGTGTCGCTGTCCGGGCCGCTGGCGCGCAATCCTTCCATCGCCGGCAAGATCGACGTGGTCTCGCTCGACGTCACGGTGCCGGAACGGCTGCCGACGACGCTTAGTCCGATTCCGGGAACGGTCCATGTCAACGCGCCGCCGCAAGCAGCAGCCCGCCTGGCCGCTGCGGCGCGCGCCCGGGCCCGCGCCAGCCGCGCCCCCGCCTTCGACGCTTCGCTCGATTTGACCATCACCGCACCGAGCCGCGTCTTCGTGCGCGGCCGCGGGATCGATGCCGAACTCGGCGGCGATTTGCGGCTGCGGGGGCGTTTGTCCGATCCGCAGACCGTCGGCTCTTTCGAATTGCGGCGCGGCCGCATGTCGATCGCCGGTACGCGGCTCGATTTTACCGAAGGCCACATTGTTTTCACCGGCGACCTGACCCCGGAGATCGACTTCAAGGCGCAGACCCAGGCCAGCGACGTGACCGCCATCATCGCTGTCACCGGTCCGGCGCGCGAGCCGCAATTCGCGTTCAGCTCGCAGCCCGATCTGCCGCAGGACGAGGTGCTGTCGCGCATCCTGTTCTCGAAAGCGAGCGGCGGCCTCTCCGCCATCCAAGCGCTGCAACTGGCGCAGGTCGCCGCGCAGTTCTCCGGCGGCGGCGGCCCGGACGTGTTCGAACGCGTGCGCAAGTCGCTCGGCGTCGACAGCCTCGATGTCTCGGTCGGCAGCAGCGGCAGTCCGACGGTCGGCATTTCGCGCTCGATCAACCGTCGCTTGAGCGTCGGCGTTAAAACCGGCGCGGAAGCCGGCGACAGCGGCGTCAGCGTCGATCTCGACGTCACGCGCAATCTGCGGCTCAAGGGCGAGGCCGACGCCAATGGCGGCACCGCCGTCGGCGCCGGCGTCGAATGGGAATACTAGCGAGCAGACTACGCGCGGCTGTTATGCGCCGGTGGCGTTCGCGCCAGTTTGTCGAACCGCGCCGAAGTGCGCTCGATGCGCTCCATTTCCACAGCGGACAGCAATTCGTCGACCCAGCTTTCGTGCATCGCAGCGACGGCGCCGAACTGCGCGCGGCCTTCGCCCGTGAGCTTGACGATGAAGCGTCGCCGGTCTCCCGCCGCGCTTTCCCGGGCGACGTATCGCTTCACCAGCAGGCGGTCGATGATGCCGGTAACATTGCCGTTCGAGACCATGAGGGCTTGCGACAGCGCCGTCATCGTCATGCCGTCCGGGTGTCGGTCGAGCGCGGCCAGCACGTCGAACTGCGGCAGAGTCATATCGAACCGGTCGCGCAACCTCTTGCGCAGCTCCGCCTCGATCACCTGCCGCGCCAGCAGCAGGCGGATCCACAAGCGCAGCCGCTGCTTGCGCAGCGGACGCGCGGCACCCGGACTTGCGGATTTGGCCGCGCCCACCACGTCAACATCACCCCTGACAGGAACCGAGTTGACCTATAGCATACGGAATGTTTTAAGGTTGAAGCAATTCCGGAGCCTTATGGCCAATCCGGCCGGCGCGCCAGCCTCCGGGCCTGGGACTTGAGAATGGCCGAACGTTCGTTTGCCAAAGAAGTTCGGGACCTCGAACTCGGCGAAGGCCAGGAGTTCCGGGGCGAAGGCATCCTCGCGCTGACCAAGGCCCTGCTGCAATCCGGCGTCGCCTATGTCGGCGGATATCAGGGCTCACCCATCTCCCATCTGATGGACGTTCTATCCGACGCCCAGGAACTGTTGGGCAAACTGGGCGTCCAGTTCTCCGCGTCCGCGTCGGAGGCCGCCGCTGCCGCCTCGCTGTCGGCGTCGATGATGTACCCGATCCGCGGCGCGGTGACCTTCAAGTCCACCGTCGGCACCAATGTCGCGTCGGACGCGCTGGCCAACCTTGCCTCCTCCGGCGTGGTCGGCGGTGCCCTGATCATCCTCGGCGAGGATTACGGCGAAGGCTCCTCGATCATGCAGGAGCGCAGCCACGCCTTCGCCATGAAATCGCAAATGTGGCTGCTCGATCCGCGGCCTGACCTGCCCTCCATCGTCAAGGCGGTGGAAGACGGCTTCGAACTGTCGGAAGCCTCCAACACGCCGGTGATGCTGGAGGTGCGCGTGCGGTCCTGCCACGTCCATGGCTCCTTCATCGCCAAGGACAACAAGCGTCCGGCCTTCACGCTGCGTGAGGCGCTGGAAAACCCGGTCCGCGACGTCAACCGCATCGTGCTGCCGCCCGCCTCCTACATTCAGGAGAAGGAGAAGATTGAGAAGCGCTGGCCGGCCGCGGTCGAATTCATCAAGAGTCGCAAGCTCAACGAATTCTTCGACGGCGACCTGACCGACGTTGGCATCGCCGTGCAGGGCGGCATGTATAACGGCGTGATCCGCGCGCTGCAGCGGCTCGGCCTCGCCGACGTCTGGGGCAAGACACGCATCCCGCTCTACGTCATGAACGTCGCCTACCCGCTGATCGACGACGAACTCACGCAGTTCTGCGCCGGCAAGCGCGGCGTACTGATCGTCGAGGAAGGCCAGCCGGAATATATCGAGCAGGCGGTCAACACCATTTTGCGCCGCCGCGACATCCCGACCCGCATCTTCGGCAAGGACGTGCTGCCGATGGCCGGCGAATATACCGCCGACGTGATGCTCAAGGGCGTGCGCGATTTCCTCTCGGCCGCGCTGCCGTCGGCGCTGTCCGATGCGAGCCGCGCGCCGAACGTGCCGGCCATCGCCGACGATCCGCGCGTCAAGGCGCTGACCGGCGTCGTACCACCGCGCCCGCCGGGCTTCTGCGTCGGCTGCCCCGAGCGTCCGATCTTCGCTGCGGTGAAACTGGTCGAGAAGGAGCTCGGCCAGCATCACATCGCCGCCGATATCGGCTGCCACCTGTTCTCGATCCTGCCGCCGTTCAACATCGGCGCCTCGACCATGGGCTATGGCCTCGGCCCCGCTTCGGCGGCGGCCTTCAACGTGCCGTCGTCGAAGAAGTCGATCTCGTTCATCGGCGACGGCGGCTTCTGGCACAACGGCCTGACCACCAGCATCGGCAACGCCGTCTACAACAAGCATGACGGCGTCATCGTCGTCGTCGACAATTACTATGCGTCGGCGACCGGCGGCCAGGACATCCTGTCCTCGCGCGCCGACAACGCGACGCGCTCGACACAGCATCCAATTACCAAGGCGGTCGAAGGCATCGGCGCCACTTGGGTGCGCCAGGTCGATCGCACCTACGACGTCGGCAAGATGCGCGACACGCTGAAGGAAGCGCTGACCGACAATTCGCCCGGCCCGAAAGTCATCGTCGCCTCGTCGGAATGCATGCTCAACAAACAGCGCCGCGAGAAGCCGCTCTTCAACAAGGCGGTGAAAGGCGGCCAGCGCATGGTGCGCGAGCGCTACGGCGTCGATGAGGATGTCTGCACCGGCGATCACGCCTGCATCCGCCTTTCCGGCTGCCCGTCGCTGACGATCAAGCACAGCGACGATCCCTTGAAGGACGATCCGGTCGCCGCCGTGGACAATGGCTGCGTCGGCTGCGGCAATTGCGGCGAGGTCGCGGAAGCCGCGGTGCTGTGCCCGTCGTTCTATCGCGCCGAGATCATCCATAACCCGACGAGCTTCGACCGATTCATGGCGCGCATCCGCGGCGCGGTGATCGGCTTCCTGCAGCGCCGGCGCGCGCGCCACGCGCTTGCCCTCTCCTGACGCGGCGCCGCCCATGACCGCGCCCGCTCCCGCGATATCCCTCGATACGGCCAAGCCGCTCGCCATTGCGGTGCTGGCGATGGGCGGCCAGGGCGGCGGCGTGCTGGTGGATTGGATTGTCGCGTTGTGCGAGGCGCAAGGCTGGGCCGCGCAATCGACCTCGGTGCCCGGTGTCGCGCAACGAACCGGCGCCACGATCTATTACATCGAGGCGCTGCCGCTGCCGCCGAACGCGCCGCCCGGGCTCAAGCCGGTGCTGTCGCTGATGGCCGTGCCGGGCGAAGTCGATATCGTCATCGGCGCCGAGTTCATGGAAGCCGGCCGCGCCATCCAGCGCGGGCTGGTGACGCCGGATCGCACGACGCTGATCGCCTCCTCGCACCGCGCTTATGCCGTGGTCGAAAAGCAGACGCCCGGCGACGGCATCGGCGATGCGCCGACCATGCTCGCGGCGGCGCAGGCGACCGCGAAGAAGCTCGTCGCCTTCGACATGGCCGCCGTCGGCGACAAGACCGGCAGCGCCATTTCGGCCGTGCTGTTCGGCGCGCTGGCCGGCGCCGACGCCCTGCCCTTCCCACGCGAGGCTTACGAGGCGACAATCCGCGCCGCCGGCATCGGTGTCGAGCCGAGCCTGCGTGGTTTCGCCGCTGCTTACGAACGCGCCAGGACCGGCCCGCCGCTCGAGATCGCACCGCCGCCAAAGAAGGTCGTTACCGCGAAGACGCCGCAAGGCGAGTACGCCAAGTTTGTCGCGCGCGCGCAGGCAGAGTTTCCGGCCGAGATGCAGGCGATGCTTGCCGCCGGCTTGCAGCGCGTCGTCGATTTTCAGGATGTCGCCTATGGCCGCGAGTATCTCGATCTCGTCAAAGGCATCCTTGCCCTCGATCGCGCCGATCGTGGTTACGCACTCACGCAGTTGGCCGCCAAATACATCGCCGTCGCCATGGCCTATGACGACGTCTATCGCGTCGCCGACCTGAAGACGCGCGCCAGCCGCTTCGAGCGCGTGCGCCAGGAAGTCGGCGTCGCGCCCGATCAGCTCATCTACACCACCGAGTTCATGCATCCGCGCATGGACGAAGTCGCCGGCTCATTGCCGAAGGCGCTCGGCCGTTTCATCGAGTCGCGGCCCGGCCAGTTCAAGACGCTCGACAGAATCGTCAATCGCGGCCGCCGCGTGCGCACCGGCACGATCCGCTGGTTCCTGATGCTGTATATCCTCGGCGGCCTCAAGCGCTTCCGGCGCGGCACTTTGCGTCACGCCACCGAAGTGGCGCATCGCGACGCCTGGCTGGCGCGCGTCAGGCAAGCCGCGGCGAGGGATTACGACCTCGCCGTCGAGCTGCTGAACAACCGCCGTCTCGTCAAAGGCTATTCCGACACCCATGCGCGCGGGCTGTCGAAGTTCGACCGTGTCATGGCGGCCGCCGACAAGCTCGAAGGCCGGCCCGACGCCGCCGAATGGGTGCGCCGCCTGCGTGAGGCCGCCCTCAAGGATGAGGAAGGCGTCGCGCTCGACGGCGCGCTCAAGACCGTCGACAGTTTTTTGCATTAAGCCTTTTGCGTTCCGAGTGCCGCAACCACTCTTCACCTCTCCCCTGCGGGGAGAGGTCGGCGAGCGAAGCGAGCCGGGTGAGGGGGGCCTGACCAAAGGTCTGTAACCCCTCACCCGCCCGCCTTCGCTTCGCTCAGGCGAGCGACCTCTCCCTATGGGAGAGGTGAAGCGCGCGCGGCGCGACGTCTGCTCAAATCACAATCGAACCAACGCTCGAGCCGCCGCAGACGAACAGGGTCTGCCCGGTGACGAACGAATTCGCCGGATCGGCGAAGAACAGCACGGCGCGAGCGACGTCGTCGCTGCGGCCGAGGCGCTTCACCGGGATCGCTGCCGCCAGACTCTGCTCGCGCGGATCGCCCACAGGGATGACGCCGCGAAACATATCGGTGTCGCCGATCGGTCCCGGCGCTACCGCATTCACCGTGATGCCAGCGGGCGCCAGCTCCAGCGCCCAGCTCCGCACCAGGCCGACGACGCCGGCCTTGGTCGAGCCGTAAGCCGTGCGGTTGGCCAGCCCTAGCGCGCCGCGCGTCGACATCAGCACGATGCGGCCGAAGCCGCGCTCCTTCATGCCCGGCAGCACCGCCTGGGTAATCGTCAGCGCCGCGCCGATGTGGAGCTGCGTCAGCGCCTGCAGATCCTCGATCTTGGTCTGCTCGATGCTCGCCGGGCGGATGGTGCCGGCGTTGTGCACGATATGCGTCACGGAGAAGCGTTTGGCGACGTCGGCGGCGGCCTGCGCCACCGCGTTGTTGTCCAGGAGATCGACCTCGACGCCGTGCAACTTCGGGGCGGCATCCTTCGGCTTCTGCCGGTCGAACACGACGACCTCGTAGCCCGCGCCGAGCAATTGCCGCGCGATCTCGGCGCCGATGCCGGAAGCGCCGCCGGTGACGATAGCCGTGTGCCCGCTCATGCGCCCTCCACCAGCGCCAACACGCGCAACGGACTGCCGGAGCCCTGCTTGATCTTCAGCGGCGCCGAGAAGATCACGGCCCCCTTCGGCGGCAGTTGGTCGAGATTGGTCAGGCACTGCAGGCCGAAGCGGCCCTTGCCGTGCATATAGAAGTGCGCCGGGAATGGCGGATTGAAGTGATGGCCCTGGCCGTGATCGGTGCCGATGGTTTCGGTGCCGAAGCCGTGGACGTCGCGCTCCTCCACCAGCCATTTTACCGCTTCAGGCACCGGGCCTGGCGTGTGCGCGCCATCGTCGCGCATGCCGGCATATTCGGCATAAGGCTTCTTCGACCAGTCGGTGCGCAGCAGCACCCACTCGCCGGCGCCGATGCGGCCGTGTTTGGCTTCCCAGGCTTGCAGGAACGGTACCGTCAGTTCGAAATCGGCATTGGCGGCGCTCTCAGCCGAGCAATCCACCACATTGGCCGGCGCGATGAACTTGTGCGGATCGATCGTATCGACGGCGTTGTTCGGCAGGTCCTTGCCGGAGATCCAGTGGATCGGCGCGTCGAAATGCGTGCCCGCATGTTCGGAGACCGAGAAGTTGTTCCAGTACCACGCCGGACCGCGCTCGTCGTAGCGCGAGATTTCCTCGAGGCGGAACGGCGCCGCCTGGCCGAACTCCGGCGGCAGCACGATGGTCGGGAATTCCTGTGTCAAGGTCTGCGTGAGATCGACCACCTTGATCGCGCCCGACGCGACGCGCTGGGCAAAGCCGAGAAGATCGGAAGCCGGATTGGCAACCATGATGCCCTCCTATCCTGCCAATTCGCGCTCGAGCGCCTTCGGATTGGCGGCAAGCCGCGCGCGGATATCCTCGGCGATGTCACCGACGAACACGTCCTCGAGCCCGCGCTGCAACGCCTGCACCACCGCCTTGGCCAAAGCCGCCGGCGTCACTTTCGGCGGCGGCACGGTCTGGAACCATTCGGTGTCGAGCGGGCCGAAGAACACATTCAACACCCGCACGCCGCCGGGTCGCAATTCGGCGCGCAGGCATTGCGCCGCCGACAGCGACGCCGCCTCAGCCGCCGAATAGGCGCCGTATTCCGGCCAGTTCATCAGCGCATGCACCGACAGGAGATTGACGAAGGCCGTCGCCGAATTGACGCCGTCGGCGCCGCGGCCGCGCATCGCCGGGCCGAAGGCTTGCGCCAGCCGCATCAAGCCGAAGTAACGGACATCCATTTCCTCGCGCGCCACCGTCACGCCGTGGCGCTGCATGATGCCGCCGGCGCGGATGTGCTCGGCGGTGTTGACGACGATGTCGATGCGGCCGCCGTTCTGCTCGGCCTGCTCGGTGACCGACTCGGAGTCGGTGACGTCGAGCGGCACGATCTCGACCCGCTCGATCTTCTTCAATTCGTCCTGCCCGGGAAACGGCTTCCACGGATCGGCAATGCCGACGAAGACGATGTTGCAGCCGGCGTCCGAGAAGGCTTTGGCCATCGCCTGCCCAACCGGCGTGCGGCCGTCGGTGATCAGGACGCGGCGGAATTTCGGATCGCAGGTCATTTCGCGCAAATGCGGATCGTCGGCCATGTTGGGGGTGTCTTTCTCCGGCAGCGCAATCATCACCGGCGCGCCGCCTTTGTCGAGCTTGAGATCGAGGCGAACGCGCTGGCCTTCCAGCACATCGCCGTGAAGATGCGAGAGGATGACCGGGCCGGCGTCGAGCTTGGTGAGGCCCACGCGCCAGGGCGTGCGCTCGCGAAAGTACGGGTCCGTCGAGGTGCGGATCGTGGTCTCGGCAAGCAAGGTGCCGTTGTTGTCCACCGGCTTGAACGGAACGCGAGCCGACAGACAGTTCGGGCAGGCATCGCGCGGCGGATAGAACGCCGTGCTGCAATCGTCACAGGTCTGCAGTTCGAAACGACCTTCCGCCGCCGCCTTGGTCAGGCCATGCGCGGTGCGGCTGCGCACCGACTGCGGATACAGCGGCTGCTGCGTGCGCTTCAGCGGATCCTTGCGCTTGGGGCGGATGAGCGGCGCGGTCATGAGGCCCTCGCCAGCACGGCGGCGCCAGACGACAGGCCGCGGTCGTAATTGATCATGCCGAAACCGGAGACGACGGCGATCTTCGCATCCTTCACCGGCTTGCCGATCGGCTGATCCGTCAACTGCCGGATCGCCTCGGTGATGCCGAGATGGCCGCCAGCGGCGCCCGCCTGCCCGGTCGAGAGCTGGCCGCCCGAGGTGTTGTGCGGGAACGTGCCGTCGGTGGTGAAGGTGTGCTGGCGGATGAAGTCCTTGCCCTCGCCCTTCTTGCAGAAGCCGAGGTCCTCGAACTGCATGGTGATGATCACCGGATAGTCGTCATAGGTCTCGAGCACATCGACATCGTCCGGCTTGATGCCCGCCATCTGCCAGAGGTCGTCGACATCCACGGCCCAGCCGCCGCGCGTCTGGATCGGATCGTCGGCAAAGGCGTGGTGACGTTCGATGGTGGAGAGCAGCTTCACCGCCGGCAGCTTGAGCGACTTCGCCACATCCTCGCGGCACACCAGAAAAGCCTCGGCGCCGGCACAGGGCATGACGCAATCGAACAGATGCAGCGGATCGGAAATCGGCCGCGCCTTCATGTATTCGTCGAGCGTCAGTTTCTTCTTCATCATGGCGAAGGGGATCGACAGCGCGTTATCGCGCTGCGCGACGCAGATCTTGCCAAAGTCTTCGCGCGTCACCCCGTACATGTTCATGTAGTTCTGGGTGATCAGCGCAAAGGAAGCATTGGCCCCGCCCGAGCCATAAGGATAGACCGCGTCCTGCGCGAAGCGCGAGAACGACGACAGCGTCTTGCGGAACGAATCGACATGGTTGGTGTCGCCGGCGACCACCGCGACGAACTGCGCATCGCCCGCCTGCACGGCGCGGGCGGCGCGGCGCAGACCGACAACGCCGCTCACCCCGCCCATCGGCACATGATCGAGCCAGCGCGGCGACAGGCCGAGATGCTGTGTCATGCCGACGGCGCTGTCGGCGCCGGTGGTGAAGCTCGACAGTACCAGGCCGTCGATGTCCTGCGGGCGAATGCCGGCGGTCTTGGTCAGCTGATGCAGCGCCCGGCCGATCCACCAATGCGCGGTGTCCGTAGAATAACGGACATAGGGCACCGTGACGGGAGCGCAGACGACGACGCCGTCATAGGGAAGACGGGTTGTCATGCCTTCTGTCGTCCCGGGCGAGCGAAGCAAGACCCGGGACCCATACGCCGCAGCAGAATTGACATGCTGCGGAGTATGGGTCCCCGCTTTCGCGGGGACGACGACGGAGAGGTTGATTGGGCGTCGAACATCACATGAACAACTGGATGTTACCGAAAGCCGCCTCGCAATTGACGAGGTCGACACGCTTCAGCTTGATCTTCAGGACGCCGCCGACGAGGACGAGCGTATGCGTCGCCCAGGCGGCGTAAAGCTGCTGCTCGTCGTAACGCGTCTCGATGTAATGCATCGGCGTCCAGGTGACGTATTCGCCCTTGGCATCGTCGCGGCCGTCGATCTGCGGCGTCTGCAGCACGTGATGGCAGCGGCTCTTCGGCTTCTGCGAGAAGGTGCGGTTGCCCTTGAGCCGCTCGACGCGGATCTGCAGCAACAGCTTGTCCTCATACATCAGCGAGCCTACCAGCTTGGGGTCGGTCTGCCCCCACTCCAGCGGCATCCAGTAATAGGCGTCGTCGGCATAGAGCGCGAGCCACTCCTCGAAGCGATGCTGGTCGAGCAGCCGCGCCTCGTGGATGACGAAATCGATGATCTCTTTGTCGGTCGGGCTTGTCATGAGCGCTCAGCCTACATCGACATCGTCATGAATTTCTGCCAGGCGTGAAACTGGTTGCGCATCTGCCATTCGGTCGTGCCGTTGGTCTCGGCGGTGACGTCGACCGGCTCTTGCGGATCGTACAGCCGCTGCACATTGACCCACTGGTTGGCGTCGACATGCAAGCCCTCCTGGGCGCGCTCGTACATTTCCAGATCGTCGTGACCGACCACCGAAGTCGGCGCATTAATCAGCCGGTTGTACATCTGCGTGCGTTCCAGCAACACGTCCGGCGCATCGACCAGGCGGAAGGTATAGGATTCGACCAGGGTCTTGTTCGCCGCGATCGGCTTGAACAGGCGGATGAGCTGAATCGGCCCCTTGATCATCAGGTTGGGGAAATACACGGTGTTGTGCCGGGCTTCGCCGAGGATGCGCTTGGCGCGCTCCTCGCCATAGGCCGCCACCATCTTCTCGAAATAGCCGGGGATCGCCGAATAGTCCGAGTGGATCGAATGATGCACGCCGGTGTGGCCGTGGCCGTTCGGCCAGACGCGGATGCCCATATTCTCGAAGAACTCGTAAGGGCTCATGAACGGCGCGAAGATCTCGACCGCCATCGGCTTCTTCGTGCCCGGCGGCGCGTTCTTCCAGACATTGACCGCGGTGCCGGCCGAGGATTCATGCGCCACCATCGGATGGCAGGTGTCGGTCTGGTTCTCGACCAGCATCTTCCAGTTGCAGTTGTGCATGTAGCGCAGCGGCAGACCGGCGACCTCGAGCTTGCCGACCGGCGAGCGGTCCACCATGTTGTCGAAGCTCGACAGGCTGTCGCCGAAGAATTCCTCGAAGCCGAGGCCGACGTCGTTGATCTTGGCGAAGACGAAGCCGCGATAATTGTGCACGTGCCTGACCGGCGCCATGCCCTGCCCGGCGTGGCTCTGCTCGAGCCCGGTGTTCTCGTAGCCCTTCTTCAGCGGGATCGCGAGCAGCGAGCCGTCGGTCTTGAAGCTCCAGGCGTGATACGGACAGCGGAAGAACTTGCCGGCATTGCCGCAGGTCTCGGTGGTGATGCGCGTGCCCTTGTGCGGGCAGCGGTTGAACAGCACCTTCACCGACTGGTCGGTGTGACGCACCATCAGCACGGGCTGCAGGCCGATCGTGGTGCCGAAATAGTCGCCGGGATTGGGAATCTGGCTCTCGTGGCCGATATAGACCCAGGTATTGGCGAACAGGTGCTCCATCTCGAGCTGGAACACCTCGTCGTCGATGTAGACGTCACGGTGCACTTCGGCCGGTCGCACCAGGTCACGGACTGCTTCGACGTTGCCGCGGTATCTCGCCATCGCGCTTCTCCGTTCCGTCCGTCACAAATCAAGAACCAGACGCGGGCTCTTCGAGCGTGACACGCAGATTTGCATCTTCTTCCCCTCGGCCTTCTCGGCATCGGTGAGAATGTAGTCCCGGTGGTCGGGTACGCCTTCAACCACGTCCACCTGGCAGATACCGCAGTCGCCGCGCTTGCAGTCGTGCAGTGGATCCTTGCCGGCGTCGATCAGCACATCGAGGATGGTTTTGTCCGGCGGAATTAGAAAACTTTCGCCCGTGCTTTTCAAGACGACCTCGAAGGCGCCGTCCCCGGCGGCCGGCTCCGCGGCGGTGAACAATTCGAAGCGCAGCCGGCCGTTCTCCCAGCCCAAATCCTTGGCGGCGGCGATGGCGGCGTCGATCATGGCGCGCGGGCCGCAGCAATAGACCGGCTCGTTGGCCTTCAGTGACGCCATCAGGCCGCGCACGTCGAACACCTGCCCGGCCGCGTCGTCGGCATGCAGCACCAGGCGCTCGCCGCACAGCGCTTCCAGCGCAGCGACGAACGCCAGCTGGTCGCGCGAGCGGCCGGCGTAGTAGAGCCGATACGGCCGCTTGTCCGTGGTCAGCGCCGCCGCCATCGAGGCGATCGGCGTAATGCCGATACCACCGGCGATCAGCACGACCGGCGCCGCGCCCGGATTGAGCGGAAAGTTGTTCGACGGCGGCAGCACTTCGACGGTGTCGCCTGCGTTCAGCGCATGCATGAAGCGGGAGCCGCCCTGGCTTGGGTCTTCGAGGCGGATGCCGAGGCTGTAGGCGTGCGGCCGCGTCGTCGCCTGCGCATCGTCGCGCAGATTGATCAGCGAATAGGAGCGATCGTCGCCGCCGGGCAGCTTGATGCGGATATGGGCGCCCGGCTGCCACGACGGCAGCGGCTCGCCATGCGGCCGCGCCAGCGTGACGGCGCGGACCAAAGGCGTTTCCGACCGCACATCCGTCACGGTCAATGTCAGGGTTTCGGCCATTGCCGGATATTTTAAGTCTAAAATAATCCGCTTGGCAACGCCCCTGTGCCGGCGTTTTACAGCCCCTTTGGATGGCTCATGAACTCGGCGATGATCTCCGGCGGCGCCTTGACGAATTCGCCGGCGCGGCTGACGCCGACACCCGCAAGTTTTCGCAATTTCACCGCGAGTTCCGCCATCTTCACCGCGATCGGAATGCCGTTGATGACCGGCGCACCGTCCACGACGTGGCCATGGATCGCCGAGAACAGCAGCATCGGAATGCCGCCGCCCGGGATCAGCACCTCGCAGCCATCCGCGACCAGCGGTTTCGCCTGCTCGGCGAACAGGTCTTTCACTTTTTCGGCGAGCGCCTCGGATTCATAGGCCTTGAGAATCTGTCCCGGCTCGAACTGCATCGCGTGGATGCCGGTGATGCGGCGCTCGAGTCCGTATTTCGCAATCTGGTGGCGGAACCAGGGAATGTAACGGGTATTGATGGTGACGATGCCGACGCGCTGTCCGAGCTGACAGCTATAGAGCATCGATGCTTCGCCCAGCGCCACCACCGGAATATCGACGACGGATCGCGCCTCATAGAGGCCGGCATCCTGGAAATGACCGACGACGAAGGCGTCGTAGCCCTCGCGCTCGGCGCGCACTGCATTGCAGATCACCTCACGGGCGCAACGCATTTCGACGATCGGATGCGCATAGGAGTCGTGCGGCGTGATGCCGTGCACCTCGACCTCGGTGCCCTCATCGACGATGGTCTTCAGATGGGCGCGCAGCCGGTCCCAGTAGATCTTGCCGTTCTCGTAATCGACGTAGCTCTGATACCAGATACGCATGTTTCCTCCTGAGCCGCGCCCGCCAATGGAATTCCGTTGCGGAGCGAAGATATTTTAAGTTAGAAATATTTTCCAGAATGTCCAAGCCAATGTCCGAGACATCCCAGCCATTCTCCTCCGCACCCAATCCCGCCGCTGTCGCGCTGGTTCGGGAACTGTCGCAGAGCTTCGCACCGGGTGAGCGCACCGTGCCAGCGATGCTGACGCGGCAGGCGGCCCGGTACGGCGATAAGCCGTTGGTCGGGTTCGGCGATCGCTTCTGGACCTACGCGCAGACACGCGACGAAGCCGCCGCTTTCGGCGCTACATTGCTCGCCGCCGGTATCAAACGCGGCGATCGTGTGGCGCTGATCTGTTCAAATCGTTTCGAGTTCATGCGCGCCTTTCTCGGCTGCGCCTGGATCGGCGCGGTGTCGGTGCCGGTCAACACCGCCTCGCGCGGCCACCAGTTGCAGCACATCCTCACCAATTCGGCGGCGCGCCTGCTCATCGTCGAGAGCCAGTTCGCCGGCAATCTCGAGCATCTCGATGTCTCGGCGCTGCCGCTCGAAGCGGTGTGGACGGTCGATGCGGAACAGCCGCTCCATGTCGGCAAGATCGTGTCGCAGCCGGTGCCGCCATCACGCGCCACGTGCGATGCCGCGGCGATGCGGCCGCGTGACATGCTGACGATCCTCTACACATCAGGCACGACGGGCCCGTCGAAAGGCGTGTGCTGTCCGCACGCGCAATACTTCTGGTGGGGCGCCAACACCGCCGCGCTGCTGAGCCTGTCCGGCGACGACCGGCTGCAATCCACGTTGCCCCTCTTCCATACCAACGCGCTCAATACCTTCTTCCAGGCGCTGCTGATGGGCATCAGCGTCACTTACGAGAAGCGTTTCTCGGCGTCGGACTTCTACGCCGCGCTGACGCGCTCGAAGGCCACTGCGACCTATGTGCTCGGCGCCATGGTGCCGATCCTGCTGTCGCGGCCGCGCTCACCGGAAGAAGGCGCGCATGGCGTCAAGGTCGCGCTGGCGCCCGGCGTGCCGGCGCGCTTCCACGAGGAATTCACGTCGCGCACCGGCATCAAGCTGGTCGATGGCTGGGGCTCGACGGAAACCAATTTCGCCATCGGCACGACCTGGGACCGCCAACGCCCGGGCACCATGGGCACGGTGTTCGCGGGCTTCCAGGCGCGGGTGGTCGATGCCGACGACAACGACGTACCGGACGGCGAACCGGGCGAACTGCTGATCCGCGCCGACGAGCCCTTCGCCATCGCCACCGGCTATTTCGCAGCGCCGGAAAAAACCGTCGAAACCTGGCAGAACCTGTGGTTTCACACCGGCGATCGCGTCGTGCGTGAGCAGGACGGTTATTTCCGTTTCGTCGATCGCATCAAGGATGCGATCCGCCGCCGCGGCGAAAACATCTCGTCCTTCGAAGTTGAGCAGGTTCTGCTGAGCCATCCTGCGGTTGCGCTGGCGGCGGCTTTTCCGGTGCGCTCGTCGCTCGCCGAAGACGAGGTCATGATCGCCGTCGTCCTGCATCCGGCGCAGACACTTACCGCGCTCGATCTCGTCCAATACTGCGAGCCGCGTCTGCCCTATTTCGCCGTGCCGCGTTACGTCGACGTCGTCGAGGCCTTGCCCACGACGGAAAACGGCAAGGTGCAGAAATACAAGCTGAGCGAACGCGGCGTCACCGCCGCGACGTGGGACCGCGAAGCCGCCGGCTACAAAGTGAAACGGACCTGACGACGCACCGCTTCAGGCCGCTCGCGTGTTGACTCGCCAAAACCGATCATTTTAAGATTAAAATAATTGCCGGGCCGGCGGTAGCCGCCGATTGCCTGTCTCGCCGCGGCGTTGGCGCGAGACCTGCATGACGCGAGCCGAAAGGTAGCAAGCCAGATCGGAAGCAAGCCGGCGCACCGGCGGCCTTCGAGAACGTGAATTTCGTCGGAAGTCCCGAGACCCAAGCGACATCGCTCGTCATCAAACGCAGGAAGATCATCATGAGAAAGCTCGTGTTCGGCGCCTCCGCATTGGCCGGTTTGCTTCTTGCCGGCACCGCGGCCTCCGCCCAGGAAATCACCGTCGGTTTCGTGACCTCGCTCAGCGGCCCCGCTTCCTCGATCGGCATCAATTACGAAAAGGGCATGAACGCCGCCTACGCCTACAAGGACGAAGTCAGCGGCGTGAAGATCAAGCTCATCAAGCTCGATGACGGCTCGGACCCGTCGCAGGCGACCAAGAACGCGCGCAAGCTCGTCGAGCAAGACAAGGTCGATGTCATGATCGGCACGTCGAGCGCGCCCGGCACCAACGCGATGCTCACCGTCGCCAACGAGCTCAAGGTGCCGTTCATCGCCGTGTCGCCCGTCAACGTCCCGCTGCCGAAGGAAGGCCACCCGTGGGGCATCAGCATGGTGCAGACGCCGCCGCTGATGGTGAAGGTCATCGCCGACCGCATGAAGCGTGACGGCATCAAGACCGTCGGCTACATCGGCTTCTCCGATTCCTGGGGCGATCTCGTCTATAACGGCGCCAAGACCGCCGAGCAGAACGGCGGCCCGGCCGTTCTCACCAACGAGCGCTACACCCGCACCGACACCTCCGTCACCGCGCAGGCCCTCAAGGTCGTCGCGGCGAAGCCGGAAGGCTTCCTCGATGGCGGCTCGGCGACGCAGGCCGCGCTGCCGCTCATCGAGCTGCGCAAGCTCGGTTTCAAGGGTCCGTTCTTCGGCACGCCGTCGCTCCTGAACCGCGACTTCGTGCGCATCGGCGGCAAGGCGGCCGAAGGCACCCAGGTGTCGGCCGGTCCTGTGGTCGTCACCAGCCAGCTGCCGAACGATCATTTCTCCAAGAAAATCGGCACCGCCTTCCATGAGACCTTCAAGAAGGTGAATGGCGGCGAGGCCGATGACGGCTTCTCCGGCTATGCCTTCGACGGCTGGGTCGTGTTCCTCGAAGCCGCCAAGACCGCTTTGACCAAGGCCAAGCCGGGCACGCAGGAATTCCGCCAGGCCCTGATGGACGCCATCTACTCCAGCAAGGACGTCGCCGGCGTTCACGCCATCTACAACTTCACGCCGAAGTCCTATTACGGCGTCGATGAACGCAGCCTCGTCGTGGTCAAGCTCACCGACGGCAAGTGGGTGTACCAGCCCTGATAATCCACCACCGTATCGCGGCGATTTGAGCAGGTACCGATGAACGCACAGATCGCCGCGATATTGGGCATCGATGGCATCGCCTCCGGCGCCATCTATGTCCTGATCGCCATCGGCTTCGTGCTGATCTTCGCCGTCACGCGGATCATCTTCGTTCCGTTCGGCGATATCACCGCCTTCACGGCGCTGACGCTGGCCAGCCTCGAGAACAAGAACCTGCCCGGCACGGTCGGCATGGTCGCGGTGCTCGCCGCCATGGCGACGCTGATGGAAATTTTCAGCCTGTGGCGCAAGGGCGCGCTCAACAGGATACCCCGCGCCCTGCTCTTCTATCTCGTCCTGCCGCTCATACCGGCGGCGGTCATTTGGCTGACGGCCGGCACCTTGCTGCCGACCGCGCTGCGCATCCTGCTCACGGTCGCCGTGATCCTGCCGATCCCGCCGCTGCTCAACCGCATCGTCTACCAGCCGATCGCCGACGCCACCGTGCTATTGCTGCTGATCGTGTCGGTGGCGCTGCATTTTGCCATGAGCGGCCTCGGCCTGCTGTTCTTCGGCCCCGAAGGCGTCCGCACGCAGAGCCTCGTCGATTACACTGCGATCATCGCCGGCACGCCGGTGTCCGGCCAGGCCATGCTGATCCTCGGCTCGGCGATCTTCTTCAGCTTCCTGCTCTACCTGTTCTTCACCTTCACGCTCTACGGCAAGGCGCTGCATGCCACCGCGATGAACCGCACCGGCGCGCGCCTCATGGGCATCCGGCCGCAGCAGGCCTGCACCATCGCCTTCCTGCTCGGCGCGCTGCTCGCCGCCATCTCCGGCATCCTGATCGCGCCGGTGAACACCATCTTCTACGACTCCGGCTTCCTGATCGGCCTCAAGTCGTTCGTCGGCGCCATCATCGGCGGCATGGTGAGCTTCCCGGTAACGGCCATCGGCTCGATGTTCGTCGGCATTCTCGAGAGCTTCGCCGCGTTCCTGAGCAGCCAGTTCAAGGACGTGATCGTGTTCTCTATCCTGATCCCGGTTCTGCTGTGGCGCTCCTACACCCTGGTTCATGCCGAGGATGAGGACGAGGAATGAACCGGCAGATCACCCTCGCCGCCGGCGTCGTCGCCCTCCTGCTGCTGGCGGGCGCGCCGTTCTATCTGGCGCCGTTCTCGATCACGCTGCTCAATTACATCGGCGTCTATTCGCTGATCGCGCTCGGCCTCGTGCTGCTCACCGGCAATGCCGGCATGGTGTCGTTCGGCCAGGCGTCGTTCATGGGCATCGCGGCCTATGCCACCGGCTGGACCTCGGCGGTGATGGGCTATTCGCCCTGGCTCGGGCTGGTTCTCGCGCTGGTGCTGACCGGGCTGATCGCCGCCATTCTCGGGGCGGTCACGCTACGCCTCGGCGGCCACTTCCTGTCGCTGAGCACGATCGCCTGGGGCCTCGCGATCTATTTCAGCTTCGGCAACATCCCGGGCCTCGGCGCCTTTGACGGCATCCCGTCACTGCCGCCGATCTCGATCGGCAGCTTCGCCCTCGTCGATAGCGGACAGATCTTCTACCTGATCTGGGTCTCGCTGCTGCTAACGATGCTCGCGGTCCATAACCTGCTCGACTCGCGCGTCGGCCGTGCGCTGCGGGCGCTGCGCGGCGGCAACGCGCTGGTGGAATCGCTCGGCGTCAACGCGCTGCGGGTCCGCCTCGCGACCTTCGTGATTGCCGCTTTGTGCGCAGCCTTGTCGGGTTGGCTCTACGCCCATATGGGCCGCTTCGTGTCGCCGACGCCGTTCGACGTCACCATGAGCATCATCTTCCTGATGATGGCGATGATCGGCGGCTCGGGCTATCTGCTCGGCGCCGTGGTCGGCGCCGCCATCATCATCCTGCTCAAGAACGGCATTCAGGACGTGCTGCCGCAGATCGCGCCCGGCGCCTCCGGCCAGCTCGAAGTCGTGGTCTTCGCCTCGCTGTTCATCCTGTTTCTGCAGCGCGCGCGCAACGGCATCGTCCCCTTCGTCGCGCAATGGATCCCCGAGCCGCATCGCGAACGGCCGCCGCAGGCCGAAGCGCTGCCGCGCCAGCCGCAACCGGCCAAGGGCACCGTGCTGATGCAGGTCGAAGCCGCGAGCCGCCGCTTCGGCGGCCTGATCGCCGTCAACGACGTCAGCTTCGAGGTGCGCGCAGGAGAGATCCTGGCGCTGATCGGCCCGAACGGCGCCGGCAAGACGACGATGTTCAACTTGATCACCGGCGCGCTGCCACCGAGCGGCGGCCGCATCGTCTTCGCCGGCAAGGACATCACCAAATCCGGCGCTTGCGACATCGCCGGCGCCGGCATCGCCCGCACCTTCCAGCACGTCAAGCTGCGGCCGAAGATGACGCTGATCGACAACGTGCTGCTCGGCACCTATGGCCGCACCAAGTCCGGCTTCATCAGAAGCGCGCTGCGCCTCGACCGCGCCGAGGAAGCGCGCGCGCGCCACGAGGCGATGCGCCAGCTCGATCGCGTCGGTCTCGGCGACCGGCCTTACGAACTCGCCGGCAACCTGCCGCTCGGCAATCAGCGCGTGCTCGAAATCGCCCGCGCGCTCGCCGCCGATCCGGTGCTGCTCGTGCTCGACGAACCCGCCGCCGGCCTGCGCCGCCAGGAGAAGCTGGCGCTCGCCGAACTGCTGCGCACCTTGCGCGCCGAAGGCCTGACGATCCTGCTGGTCGAACACGACATGGAATTCGTCATGGGTCTCGTCGACCGCATCGTCGTCATGGAGTTCGGCTGCAAGCTGTGCGAAGGCGATCCGGCCGCGGTGCGCGCCGACGCCCGCGTGCAGGAAGCCTATCTCGGAGGCGTCGCCTGATGGCCCTGCTCTCCATCGAAAACGTCAGCGTCAGCTACGGCAAGGCCGAGGCCGTGCGCAACGTCTCGCTCGAAGTCGATCGCGGCCAGATCGTCACAGTCATCGGGCCGAACGGCGCCGGCAAGACCAGTTTGCTGACCAGCGCCATCGGTATGATCCCGGCGTCGGGACGCGTCGTCTTCGACGGCGTCGACATCACCGCGCTGCCGACCGAAGACCGCATCGAGATGGGCTTCTGCCTGGTGCCGGAGCGGCGCGAACTGTTCTCGGAAATGTCGGTCTACGACAATCTGCTGCTCGGCGCCTACAGCCGGCGCGATGGCTCGGCGGCGATCAAGGCCTCGATGGAAGAGGTCTATGGCCGCTTCCCGCGCCTGCGCGAGCGCCACGCCCAAAAGGCCGGCACCTTGTCCGGTGGCGAGCGGCAGATGCTGGCGCTCGGCCGTGCGCTGATGGGCAGACCGAAGCTGCTGATGCTCGACGAGCCGAGCCTCGGTCTTGCGCCGCTCATCACCCGTGAAATCTTCCGCATCATCGCCTCGCTGAACGAAAGCGGCGTGTCGATCCTGCTGGTCGAACAAAACGCGCGTGCGGCCTTGGAAACCGCAAATTTCGGGTATGTGATGGAGACCGGTGAGATCGTGCACTCCGGTTCGTCTGCCACGCTGATCGACGACCCGCGCTTGATCTCGACTTATCTCGGCGGTGCGCACTGACGGATCTGCTCCCTCCGCCGCGCCGCTGCCGATGGAGGCCCGGATGACCGACGTCCACATTCCGTACGGCGCCTACTGGGCGACCCCTTTCGCCAAATGGCAGGGTTCGCTGGCGCATCTGCATTCGCTGCGGCTGGCCGCACATGTGACGAAGCACGCACTGGCGAAACGCAATATCGCGCCGGACGCCATCGACTTCGGCGTGCTCGGCACCACCGTGCCACAGAAGGGCGCGTTTTACGGCCTGCCCTGGCTGATGGGAGAAGCCGGCGCCGGCCATGTCGGCGGCCCGACCATCAACCAGGCTTGCGCCACCGGCGTGCGTATCATGGACGTCGCGACGTCGGAAGTCATGGCGGGGCGCGCCAAGGTCGCGCTGGCGGTCGCCACGGACCGTACCTCGAACGGACCGCACCTCTATTATCCGGCGCCGAATTCGCCGGGCGGCACCGGCGAGCACGAGGACTGGGTGCTCGACAATTTTTCCCGCGACCCCTACGCCAAGCTGGCCATGGTTGAAACCGCGGAGAACGTCGCGCGCAAGCACAATGTCGGCACGGCCGAACAGAACGCCGTGACGGTGCGCCGCTACGAGCAATATGCCGAAGCGACGGCGAACGACGCCGCCTTCCTGCGCCGCTTCATGGACCTGCCCTTCGACGTGCCGGATGCGCGCTTTGCCAAGAGCGTCGGCCAGCTTTCGGGCGACGAAGGCGTGCACGCCACCAGCGCCGACAAGCTCGCGGCGTTGAAGCCCGTAATGCCCGGCGGCACCGTGACCTACGGCACGCAGACCCATCCCGCCGACGGCATGGCCGCGATGGTGATGACCAGCGCCGAACGCGCGCGCGACTTGTCGAGCAACCCGGATATCGAGATCCGCATTCTCAGCTATGGCCAGGCCCGCGTCGATCGCGGCTACATGCCGGAGGCGCCCGTGCCGGCGGCCCGCGCCGCGCTCGACGGCGCCGGCATTGCCGCGTCCGATCTTGCGGCGATCAAGTCGCACAATCCTTTCGTCATCAACGACATCGTGTTCGCCCGCCACTTCAATCTCGACGTCATGGGCATGAACAATTACGGCTGCTCGCTGGTGTGGGGCCATCCGCAAGGCCCCACCGGCCTGCGCGGCGTCATCGAACTGATCGAGGAACTGGCGCAACGCGGCGGCGGCCTCGGCCTGTTTCAGGGCTGCGCCGCCGGCGACACCGCGATGGCCGTGGTGCTGTCGGTTACCGACCGGAAACGCTGACGCCGTGACAACACCGCCCTTCCCGACTGTCGTGCATATGCTCGCAGTGGGAGCGGCGGCTGCCCCGGATCGCGAAGCCTTGCGCTGCGGCGGCGAGTCCCTGAGCTATCGCGATTACGCCGCTTGCGTGGCCGGCTTTGCGGGCGAGCTCACTGTCGCCGTCGGGCCGGATGTCGCGCAATCGCGCATCGCGGTGGTGATGGCGAATTCAATCGACACCGCGGTCGCCATCTATGCCGTGGCGGCCACCGGCGCGCAGCTCGTGCCGCTGAACCCGGCTTACACAGCGCACGAGCTCGAGCCGATCCTGAGCGATGCCGATCCGGCGCTCATCGTCTTCGACGTCGCGCTTGAAGGCATGCTGCGAGAAGTCGCCGCGCGCATCGGCGTCGAGCGCCTCATCGCCATCGGTCCCGACAAGCGCCTTACCGCGTGGCATGGCAGCGGCCGCGCCCTCGACAGCTTCCCCGATCCCGACAACCTCGGTCTGCTGCAATATACCGGCGGCACCACCGGCCGCTCCAAGGGCGTCAACCTGACGCATCGCGCCGTCGCCACCAATGTGGCGCAGCGCGATGCCCTGCTGCCGAGCGAGGACGGCGAGCGCATCCTCGCCGTGACGCCGCTCTATCACTCCTATGCCATGGCGATGGGGCTGCATCTCGCCAGCCACTGCCGCGGCACCCTCGTCCTGCTGCCGCGCTATCACCCCAAGGATGTGCTCGATCTCATCGCCCGCGAGCGCATCACGCTCTTTTCCGGCAGCCCGACTTTGTTCACCGGCCTGATGGGGCATGCCGACTTTGCTGCAACGGATTTCTCGTCGTTGAAGCTGTGCTTCTCCGGCGCCTCGGCGCTGCCGGTCGAGACGCTGAGACGTTGGGAAGAGGCCACCGGCTGCGGCATCTGTGAAGGTTACGGTCAGACCGAAGCCGGCCCGGTGCTGACCTACAATCCGCGTCACGGGGTGCGCAAGGCGGGCTCGGTCGGCACGGTGTTGCCGTGGACCGAAGTCCAGATCGTCGATGTCGAGACCGGCACGAAAGTGCTGCCGGTCGGTGAGACCGGTGAAGTGCGCGCCCGCGGTCCGCAGATCATGAGCGGTTACCGCAACCGCCCCGAAGAGACGGCGACGGCGCTGCGCGACGGCTGGCTCTATACCGGCGACATAGGCGCCTTCGACGAGGACGGCTATCTCTTCATCCGCGACCGCAAGAAGGACATGGCCATCGTCGGCGGCTTCAATGTCTATCCGCGCGAGATCGAGGAAGTGCTGTGCGCGCATCCCGCCATAGCCGAAGCCGCCGTTGTTGCCGTCGCCGATCTTTATCGTGGCGAGGCGCTGCACGCCTATGTGACGTTGAAAGACAATGCCGGCGCCGATGCCGACAGCCTGCTCGATTTTCTCAAGGAACGGCTGACGAAATACAAGGTGCCGGCCCGCATCGTCATCACGGACGCCATCCCCAAGACCAGCGTCGGTAAGATCGACAAGGTGGCGCTGCGGGCGGTGGCTCAGGCGAAGTAAATGCTCCGTCATGGCCGGGCTTGTCCCGGCCATCCACGCCTTAAATCAGCGTTTCATACAAATCCCGCCATTCCGGGTTTCCGCCGTGTATCAAACGGACTTTCCAGGCTCGTGGCCAGTGCTTGATCGTTTTTTCCCGCTGGATCGCCGTTCTGATGTCGTCAAAGACCTCAAAATAAACGAGCGACTTTAAGCCATACTGTTTGGTGAAGCCGTCAATCAACCCGTTCCGGTGTTCGTAGCAACGGCGAATAAGATCGCTGGTGACGCCCACATAAGGGGTGCCGTCGGGCCGATTGCTCATGAAGTAAACGAAACCGTCCTTCATGGCGGCATTTAAGCAAGACGTGGATGGCCGGGACAAGCCCGGCCATGACGATCCCCGCCCTCGCCGTCTACCGCCTGACCACCGGAGGCCTGGCGAGGCCGAGCCCATCGAGCGCCTTGAGGAAGGCCGACAGCCGCTCGCGGCGATAGGCCGGCACGTCCATCGCCGTGAAATCGTAGAAGCCCTTGCCGTCGCGCAGGCCGTTACGCCCCGCCGCCATGTTGTCCTTGACGATCTGCGGCGCTTCGAAGCGATCGCTCTTCATCGCGTCGGTCATGTAGCGGCTGGCGTAGAACAGGATGTCGCCGCCGCCCCAGTCGATGAATTCGAGCAGGCCGAGAATGGCGAAGCGGAAACCGAAGCCGTATTTCACCGCCTTGTCGATATCCTCGGCGGAGGCGACGCCCTCCTCCACCAGCCGCGCCGCCTCGTTCATGGCGAGCGCCTGGATGCGCGGCACGATGTAGCCGGGCGAGGCCTTGCACTCGACCGGCACCTTGCCGATCGATTCCAGCAACGCCTTGAACTCGGCCATGACGCCGCGGTCGGTGTCGTCGGTCGCGCTCAGTTCGATCAGCGGCACGATGAAGGCCGGATTGAGCCAATGCGCGTTGAGGAAGTGGCTCGGCCGGCCGCTGTAGCCCGACAGTTCGGTCGAAAGAAATGTCGAGGTTGTGGAAGCGATGATGGCTTCCTTGCCGGCGACCTTGTCGATCACCGCGAAGGCTTCCCTTTTAGCTTCCACTGTTTCCGGCACGGCTTCGAAGATGATGCGCACGCCGTCGAGGCCGGCGCCGATCTCGTCGAAGCCGTAGCAGGACACGCGCGCCATAATCGGATCGATGTCGGCCACGTCGAAGCCGCCGATATCCGCCACCGATTTGAGCGAGGCGCGGATCTCGCGGTCGCAGTCGGCAAACAACCGCTGCTGCCCGTCCTTGTCGCGCGGCTTGCCGTCGATCAGGCGCACGTCGTGCCCGGCATAGGCAAAAGCGTGGGCGATGCCGCGGCCCATGCGGCCGGCGCCGACGCAGGCGATCACCGGCGCGCTCATCAGATGCCCTCGCGCAGCAGCGCGGCGAGGCTCTCGCGGCTTTCACCGGCGAGACCGAGCGTTCCCATGGTGCGGCCGGTCTTGCGGAAGTCGTTGCCGCTCGCCGCGCCGGCGATGGCGAGAAGCCCGGCCGCCACCGGCGTCGGCACGCCCGCCCATTCGCCGAGCGAGACGATCAGGGCGAGACCCATGCCGACATCTTCCTGCAGATAGCGATGCGTCTTGAGGTCGAGATGCTCGTGCCAGTCGCCGGAGTCGACCAGCTTGTCATGCGCCAGCTTGCCGTACATCCAGTTCGACGTCTTGTAATGATCGGCCAGCGGAAAGTGCGGCGCCTTGTAGCCGAGTGCTTCGCGCAGCGCGATGCGTTCGGCGTCGAGCGCGTCGTGCACGCGCCGCACCGACGGCTGCGTGCCTTCCTTGTGAATGTCCCAGCGCGGAAAATGCTCGATCGGCGCCGCGCTCATGATGATCAGCGGCGGATGGATGATCGGCCCGGCATTCATGAGCGCGCCGGACAGCGCATCCTCGACCGGCTCGATCGCGCCCGGGAATGCCGCCGAAATCACCTTGAGCGCCTTGTCGGTGAGCCGCGCCGGGAACACGCCGGTCGGCAGCCGCGTCGCGCGCGTCGTGATGGCGACCTCGTTCGGCCCGCGCTTGCGCGTCAGCCACGGCAGCGTGCCGGTCTCGGCGATGGCGATGTCCGCCTTGCAGCCATGCGCGCGCAGCACCTTCATCATCAGGTAGGAGCCGAAGGTACCGGGCGGCAGATAGATCACCTGCCCGTCGGTCAGGTGCGGCGCCAGCGCGACCGCGAGATCCTCCTGCGCGAAGGCCGGCACCGGCGCGACGATCAGTTCGGCGCCGCGCACCGCTGCGCCGAGGTCCGTCGTTGGCTTGGCGATCTTGACGTCACGCACGCCCTTGAAGTCGCGTACCGTGATCGTGCCGCTCTCGAGCACCGGCGCCAGCGCCGCGGCGTCGCGCCGCCAGAAGCGGACCTCGTGCCCGGCTTCCGACATATCGACGGCCGCCGCGTAAGAACCGTTGCCGCCACCCAGAACCGCGATTTTCATGAGGATTTTCTGCCTTCGACGATGCACCGGCAGATATTTTAACCCTAAAACAATTCGTGGGGAAAGCCTATCGATTGGCGCAAGCCGCGCGATTTCAACCCACCGGCCGGCCGCCATCCACCGCCACGGTCGAGGCCGTCATGTACGAGGCCTCGTCCGACGCCAGCCACAGGATCGGATAGGCCGCCTCCTCCGCCCTCGCCCAGCGCTTCATCAGGCAATGTGGCAGATGCTCGTTCTCGAGCGCCTCGCGGCTGCCGCCGGAAGCCTCGGCGCGCGCAACGTGAAACGGCGTCAACGTGTAGCCGGGACAAACGGCGTTGACCCGCACGCCATGCTCGGCCTCTTCGAAGGCGCAGGTCCGCGTCAGCGAGATGATCGCCGCCTTGGTCGCGTCGTACTGGCCCATGCCGGCGCGGCCCGACAGCGCGTAGGTCGAGGAGACATTGACGATGCTGCCGCGGCCGGACGATCGCAGTTGCGGCAGCGCCGCCTTGATCATGAAGGCGTAGCTCAGGAGGTTCACCGACAGCACGCGGTTCCAGGATTCGGCCGAGGCGTCGGCCAACGGCTCGTAGGATCGCACGGCCGCATTGTTGACCAGTACGTCGAGGCCGCCGAATTCGCCGACCGCCGCCGCCACCAGCTTCGCCGCGCTCGCATCGCTGGCGACGTCCGTCACCACCGCCGTGACGCGCGCCGAAGGCGTGGCCGCCTTGATCGCCGCGACAGCCGCCGTCACCGCCTTGTCGTCGTGATCCGCCAGCACGACGCTGGCGCCTTCGGCGCAGAACAAGGCGCCCACCGCCGAGCCGATGCCGCCGCCGCCACCCGTCACGATCGCCGTCTTTCCTGCCAGTCGCCCGCTCACGCTTTCGCTCCTTCCAGCACACAAATCGACGGCGCCAGTCTAAACGAAACCGGCGCCGTCGGTAACATGCTGCGGCAACTCGCCTGTGGTCCGGCGCTGCCGGTCAGGGCGTCACGACGATGCGACCCTTCATGTTCGGATGGAATCGGCAGAAATATTCGACGCTGCCGGCTCGCGTGAGCGTGAGCCGGCCGGACTTGCCGGGCGCAATCGTCACGTCCCAGCTCTTGTCGGACGCGGTGGCGGTGTGCGCCATGACATCCTTGTTGTCCCAGACGATGGTGTCGCCGACCTTGGCCTCCACCTCGGCCAGTTGGAACACCAATTTATCGATCGTGATGGTGATGACCTCCGCCTGCGCCGGGGCGGCCATGGACCAGCACAAGGCAATCGCTGTCAGAATCCGTCCCGGCGTCATGGCGTCGCTCCTACTTGAGTCCGCTGGCGACGTGCTCGGCATGCTGCTCATGACCCTGAAACAGCTTCAGGCCGGTTTGCAGCAGGCTCTTGAGCTCGGCGTTGTTGGCCGACGGAATGAGCGTGGTCTCCAGCGCGCCATTGACCGTCTTGTGATAGGCGATCTCGTTGGCGACATAGGCCTTGTCGAACGCGGCGCCGTCGAGCTTGGCGAGGCTCGCGCGCTTTTCCGCGGCGGCCTTGGTCAGCGCCTTGCTGGTGTCGTTGTCTTCCGGCGTGACGCCGAGTTTCTTGACGAGATCGAGCGCCTGCTTGTTCACCGCGGTATGGTCACGTACCATGCCTTCGGCGAATTCCTTCACCGCCTTGTTTTTGGTCTTGGCCAGCGCCTGCTTGCCGGCCTCGACATCGAGCACGCCGGCCGTATAGGCGATGTGGGCGATCTGCGCATCGTTGGGTTTGGCGCTGCCTTGCGCCAGGGCCGCACCGGGCAACAGGCACAGCGCGGCCAGCGCGCCGATCAGATTGAGCTTCATGACATCCTCCGTTGGTGTTGCATCTCATCGTTGGATGCAGCAGGCGGACGGAGGTTCCCGCTTCAGCGGCAGATCAACGCCACGATCTTCTCGGTCATGGCTTCGCAACGCCGGCCACCGAAGGGAAAGGTGCTGGTCAACGCCGGTCCGAGCTGACTTTCCAGTTCTTCGCGCAACAGCGCGCGGGCGCGGTGCAGCCGCGTCTTCACCGTCTCCGGCTTGAGGCTGAACAGATCGGCCGTTTCCTCGACCGTCATGCCCTCGATGATGCGGGCGACGAACACGATGCGGAAGGCATCCGGCAATCGATCGATCGCTTTCTCGAGGACGACGCGGATTTCGCCTTGCGCCATGGTCTTCTCCGGATCGATGCTCACTGCCGAGACGGGAAAGTCGATGATCTGCGCCTGCGTGCGGTTTTCTCCGTAGCTCTCCCAATCGACGCTCGGCTTTCGCTTGCGCAGACGGCCGAGGGCCTCGTTCATGGCGATGCGCGTGATCCAGGTGCCGAAGGCGGCATCGCCCCGAAACATGTCGAGGCCCGTGAAGGCGCGCACATAGGTCTCCTGCACCACGTCTTCGGCTTCGGCGTCGTTGCGCAGGATGCCGCGGGCGACGCGGAACAGCCGCCGATTGTAGCGCGTCGTCAGGGTCCGCACCGCCGCCTCGTCGCGCAGCAGCGCGCGCCGCACCAGGTCTTCGTCCGTCGGGACGCCGCGTTCAGCTTGCGGGATCAATGTCAGTGCCATCGGTGTCGTCCTCGCCTATCGTCGCTTGGATGCGGCTGCGGCCAATAGGTTCCCGGCGCGCAGTATGCGCGTGGAATCTGGACGGCGTGACCGAATTCTGGCATTTCGCCGTCAAACGTGAGGGAGATCGTGATGCCGAAAGCCTATTGGGTGGTGACTTATCGTTCCGTGACGAATCCGGCCGCGTGGCAGGCCTACGCCAAGCTGGCCGTCCCGGCGATCACCGAGGCCGGCGGACGCTTCCTCGCCCTGAACCAGCCGGCGAAGGTTTATGAATCCGGCCT
>JAHCKG010000018.1 GCA_026125895.1 Pseudolabrys sp.
CACCTCCCGTGCCGCAGGGTTGTACATATCCCTCGAACGCAACTGGCCGATGAAGGTTCCGCGGCAATGCAGCGTCGATCAGCGCTGCGCCCGCACGAGACGATCCGCAATGATGCCGATCACGACGAGGGCGATGCCGGCAAACTGCACGAGCGTCAATTGCTCGCCGAGAACCATGACGCCGATCAGCACGACCGTCACCAGCTCGAGGCCGACGAGGATGGAATAGCGACCGGCGCTCAGCCGCGGAAGCGCATAGGCGAACGAGGCGATCTGGATTGCCCCGCCGACGAGCCCGATGGCGATGAGGCTGGGCCAACTCCCGGCATTCGGGGGGCGGAATGACATGCCGAAGAGGGCCACCACGAGACCGTATCCGCAGCCCAGGCCCAGATAAATCGCACTTGCGCTCGCGAACGGCGACGCCTGCCGCGTGTAGCGATACGCGATGGCGATATAGATGCTGAATATGACAGGCGTTGCCAGCACACAGAGCAGGCCGACAGGATCGGCATCCCCAAGCCCGAGGCTTGGCCAGCCGGCGAGCAGGGCGCCGACAAAAATGAGCGCGACCGCAGTGATCGACTGCCACCGTATCTGCAGCCCGTAGAGGTAGCGGTCCAACGCCAGCGTGATCATCGGATAAACGAAGAAGACCGTGACGACGACACTCGACGGCACCGTCTGCACGGCGCGGAAGTACGTATAGGTCTGCGCGAGGCCGAACGTGATGCCATTGAGGAACAGGCCGCGCCCGGCGACCACCCATTCGGCCCGGAGGCCCGGGCTTGTCCACCAGGCGAGGGGGATCAGGACGGCGAGCGCGATCCAGTAGCGCCAGAACAGAACGGACGCGACGTCCATGCCGCTCTTGTAAAGGCCGATCGCGAAGTACGGCACAGTACCGACGAGCGATGAGCCGAAGGCGGCGGCAGCCACGGCGCGCGCCTCAACGCCGGGGCCGGGTTGGGACTGGGCAGACATCGGGACAGGGCCGATCTCGGAAATGGCGGGGAGTTGGGCGGCGACGCAGAGCTCTGCCGCTTATACCGTCACGCCCGTTGCAAAGCGATGCGCTTTCAACGCAGGCGCAGCAATGTTTGATTTCACCCGCGCAGCGGCCTTCAGGCCACCATAAGCTCCGCGATCTCGCGCATGGGCACAGGCGTGTCGCCGAGCAGGAGGTCGGCAATCCGATCCTCGCCGCGGCCGGCTTCCAGCGCAAAGGGATCGCGCGCGGTGAGCCGGTGATCGAGGACGAGACGCGAGAGCAGCAGGCGGCGGGCGTCGCCACGATGATTGTGAATGCGGTCGGCCTCCCAGGCGAGATAGACCGCGCTTGCCACGTGATAGAGCACGCTCGTCGCCCGGCGGGCATCGGCCTCGTTGGCGGCCTCGCGGGCGACGCGCTGTGCAAAGCCGATCGCGGCATCGACATTGCGGCGCAGGCTATCCCGGAACGCCACCGGTACGCTGCCGCTCTCATCGAGGCGCGCGGCGAGGTCTGCAGCGAGCGCACCCTCGGCGCTGTGGCGGCCGACAGCTCGCGTCAGTGCATCGAGCGCGACAATGTTGCCGGTCCCTTCCCAAATCGAGCCGAGGTGGGCGTCGCGCAGCAGGCGCGCGCAGGCGAACTCCTCGACATAGCCGATGCCGCCACGGAACTCGAGGGCGTCGCCGGTCATCTTGCGCGCATCGCGCGTCGAGCGGTACTTGAGCACGGGCGTCAGCATCCGCACGAGCGCCGCCGCCTCCTGGCTGCCACCGATCTCCGCCCGTTCAAGCGCGTCGGCCGTGATGAAGCACATCGACAGCGCCTGCTCGAGCGGCAGGATCAGCTTGAGAAGCTGGCGGCGCGCCAGCGGCAGCTCGATGATGCGGCGGCCAAACGCACGGCGGCCGTGCGCGACGGTCATCGCGTCGTGCAGCGCACGCCGCATGAGCGCCGTCGACTTGACGCCATTCGAGAGTCGCGACCAGTTGACCATCTCGGCCATCTGCACGAAGCCGCGATCAAGACGGCCGACGGCATAGGCCACGGCGCCTTCGAGCTTGATCTCGCCAGATGCCATGGAGCGCGTGCCGAGTTTGTCCTTGAGGCGCACGATCCGGTAGCTGTTGACCATGCCGTCATCGAGATGGCGCGGCATGAGAAAGAGGCCGACGCCGCGCGTGCCGCCGACAGCGCCCTCCGGCCGCGCGAGCAGCATGGCGATTTCCGCGTCCGCGTTCGAGCAGAACCACTTGTCGCCGTAGAGGCGCCAGTGATCGCCCTCCGGCTTCGCGACCGTCGTCAGGCTGCCGACATCCGAGCCGCCCTCCTTCTCGGTCATGAACTGCGCACCCTGGGTCAGGCGGCTCATGTCCGTCTCGGTCAGGCGGTCGAGATACTTGGTCTTGAGCGCTTCATCGCCATAGCGCGCGAGCAGCATGGCCGCGCCGTCCGTCACATTGAGCGGGCAGCCCATGCCGAACTCGGCCTGGTTGAAGAGGTAGGTGAAAGCGTGCTTCGCCGCCGCCGGATAGGTGCCGGGCCAGCCGAGAATGCCCTTCCTGTGCGACATGGCGTGGATGCCGAACTCGCCGAAACCCACGCGCTCGAGTTCACGATAGGCGGGATGATACTCGACGTGCTGCACATCGTTGCCGAAGCGGTCACGCGCGTGCAGCACCGGCGGATGGCGGTCGGCGAGGCGCGCGCAATTGTCGAGATGATCTCCAGCAAGTGCGCCGAGGCGATCGAGATGGGGCTCGATGTGCGCGAGCACGTCCGCGGACAGATGGATGCGCAGCAAGTCCATGAGCGATGGATCCGCGCGGAAGAAATTGAGCCCCGTGGTATCGGGGGCAATCGCGCCGGTCACGGATTGCGAGGCTGTGAGTGCCATGGTGCGCTCCACAAATAAAACGGCGATGCGCGGCGCGCGTGCGCCGGCACCGCCACCGAACTCATCAAGTCGTTGTCAGTCCGACGGTGCCTCGTAGCTGCCGTTGCCTGCTTCATCGGCAAGCGAACGCACGAGATCAAGCACGGACTTGCGCACCTTGGGATCCGTGATGCGCGAGAATGCGCGGTTGAGCTCGAGCCCTTCGCGGCTGCTCAGGAACTCGAAAACGTGGCTGTCCGACGAGCGCTCGGCGAGGCCGGGGGTCGCGCTCTGCTGTGCGCCGCTGGCAGGTGCGTCCTCGTAGAAGAATTGGACGGGCACGCCGAGTACGCGCGAAAGCTCGAAGAGACGGCTCGCGCCGATGCGGTTGATGCCTTTTTCGTACTTCTGCACCTGCTGGAACGTCAGGCCGAGACGCTCACCGAGTTTCTCCTGACTGATCCCGATCAGCATGCGCTGCAGCCGCACACGATTGCCCACATGGATATCGATCGGGTTGGGCCGGCGCGTGCCCCGCTCGAGCCCTTCGCCATCGTCCGTAGGGTCAACCATGACATCCCCCTGCACAAACCTCTGGACCCAAAACATCCGCACCGTGGCGATGCGATTATTGCGCAATTCCTAGGTGTGGGCTTGCGCTTCGTCAACCATATGATGCGGTGCAGCGATGGGGCGTTCGATATGTGGAATGAGGTTTCCAACAGCAGACAATGGAGCAAAGGACGGAATTCCTAGAATGCGGGAGAACGCGATCCTTGCGAACGCGGGGGCTGGCCCCGTACTTAGTGACAGCGATGCAGCGACACGACCGGCGCGGGGACGGCAGAGGGGCACCATGGCGCGACTGAAAACGGCGATCAATACAGCCTCGGAGGCCTTCGCGGCAAACCGCACCGCCATGTCGGCGCTCGTTGCCGACCTCGCCGAGAAGCGGCGCGCCGCAGCCGCCGGCGGCCCGGAGCGGCTGCGCGAACGCCATCTCTCGCGCGGCAAGCTGCTGCCGCGCGATCGCGTGCTCGGGCTGATCGATCCTGGTTCGCCCTTTCTTGAGCTTTCTCAGCTCGCCGCCTACGATATGTACGGCGGCGACATCCACGGCGCCGGCGTCATCACCGGCATCGGTCGTATTGCCGGGCGCCCGTGCATGATCGTGTGCAATGACGCTACGATCAAAGGCGGCACTTACTACCCCCTGACCGTCAAGAAGCACGTCCGCGCTCAGGAGGTCGCCTGGGAGAACGAGCTCCCGTGCCTCTATCTTGTCGACTCCGGCGGCGCGAACCTGCCGCACTGGACGGAGGTCTTCCCTGATCGCGATCACTTCGGCCGCATCTTCTTCAACCAGGCGCGCATGTCGGCGGATGGCATCCCGCAGATCGCCGTCGTCATGGGATCGTGCACGGCGGGTGGCGCGTACGTGCCGGCGATGTCGGACGAGACCATCATTGTGCGCCGCCAAGGCACGATCTTCCTCGGCGGGCCGCCGCTCGTGAAGGCGGCAACCGGCGAGGACGTCTCGGCGGAGGATCTCGGCGGCGCGGATGTCCACACCCGCCTTTCCGGCGTCGCCGATCACTACGCCCTCAACGATCGCCATGCACTGGAGATCGCACGCAGCATCATCGGGACGCTGCCGGCGCGCGAGCGGGCCGATGTGCCGACGCGTGCACCTGTCCCGCCCGCCTATGATCCCGCAGAGCTCGACGGCGTCGTTCCCGCCTCGCTCATGACGCAGTACGACACGCGCGAAGTGATCGCACGCCTCGTCGACGGTTCAGAGCTGCACGAGTTCAAGAAGAACTACGCCACCACTCTCGTCACCGGCTTCGCGCACATTGAAGGGCAGCCGGTCGCGATCCTCGCCAACAACGGCATCCTCTATTCCGAGACGGCACAGAAAGCCGCCCACTTCATCGAGCTCGCCTGCCAGCGCAAGACGCCGCTCCTCTTCCTCCAGAATATCACCGGCTTCATGGTCGGGCGCGATGCCGAAGCCGGTGGCATCGCGCGCCACGGCGCCAAGATGGTCATGGCGGTCGCCAACGCCGACGTGCCGAAGATCACGCTGATCATCGGCGGCAGCTATGGTGCCGGCAACTACGCCATGTGCGGGCGCGCCTACGGGCCACGTTTCCTCTTTACATGGCCCAATGCGCGCGTCTCGGTCATGGGCGGACAGCAGGCCGCAAGCGTGCTCGCGACCGTGCGGCGCGACAACATCGAGGGCGAGGGAAAGACCTGGTCCAAGGCCGAGGAGGATGCCTTCAAGCAACCCGTTCTCGATGCCTACGAGCGCGAGGGCCATCCGTACTACGGCACGGCGCGGCTCTGGGACGACGGCATCATCACGCCTTCGGAGACGCGGCGCGTGCTCGGCCTCGCACTCGCAGTCTGCTTCGAGCGGCCGATCACCGAGACGAAATTCGGAGTCTTCAGGATGTAGGGGCGGCTGATTACTGCCAGAGGCCCAGCCGCTCCCAGTCCGTCTTCGGGATCTCGGGGCCGAGCTTGAACGTGAAGGTCGTCGCCTTCATCCAGTCGCTCGTCAGATCGCAGGTAAAGCTCAGTGCATACCAATGTCCGGCCGATCTCACAGCGCCGCCGGGAGCCGTGAGCTTGGTGCCGTTGAGCACAGCCGGCTTGAAAATTGACGTCTTCATGCGATCGGCGCGGCGCAGCGCCTGCTCGCTTCTCACGGCCGGCAGTCCACGAAGAATGCAGGCTTGATGCGAGCGAAACTCTGGTGTGAGTTTGGCCAACGAGTCTTCGAGCGTAGCTGCCGACGCCACCAGCGGCATGAAAAGGCCGAGGCCCAGTGCCGTCGCGATCCTTCTCCTCATACCTCCCCCTCGATCCTGTAGCCCCACGCAAACAGGCAGCCGCGACAATAGAAGGCGCCACGCTTCGATACATACGCTGCGTCGCGGCTCGCGGACAGACGGTCGCGCGCAATGCACGCGTGCGGCCCCCGGCCAGCCACACCTCTACGCGGCAACCTTGGCAAAAATGTCCCCGACACGACGGCCACGCCCGTCTGCGTCGAGCACCCGCGGCCTGGCCATTCGAGCGGCGGTGAGCACGGCATTGCGGGTTGCGCCGAGGTTGGCGATGCCCTTGCCCGCGATGTCGTAGGCCGTGCCATGCGCCGGCGTGCAGACGGGGAAGGCATAGCCGCCTATGAGGGTGATGCCGCTCTCGAAACCCATGAGCTTCATCGCGATCTGGCCCTGGTCGTGGTACATCGTCTGCACGGCATCGAAGTCGCCGCGCCTGGCGCGCAGGAAGACGGTGTCGGACGGAAAGGGCCCTTCACAGACGATGCCCTCGGCCTTGGCCGCCACGACGGCTGGCTCGATGATGTCGATCTCCTCGCGGCCGAAGTTGCCGCCATCGCCCGCGTGCGGATTGAGACCGGCGACCGCGATGCGCGGGCGCGCGATGCCCGCCTCGCGCATGCAGCGGTCCGTGAGAACCAGACCATTCAGGACAGCCTCGCGCGTGACGTGACGCGCCACATCCTTCAACGGCACGTGGCTCGTCACGCGCGCATTCCACAAGCCATCGAGGATGTTGAACTCGCGACCGTTCTGCGCGGCGCCGCTCTCCTCGGTGATCACCGCGATCTCGTCCTCGTAGGAAGCATCCGCGAGCTTCATGGCGTACTTGTTGAAGGGCGTGAACGTCACTGCGTCCGCGCCGCCTGCTGCCGCGAGACGCAATGCCGTGCGAAAGTTCGTCAGTGCGAAGGCGCCGCCCGTGCGCGAGGCCGTCCCGCGCGTGACGCGCGCCGGATCGAGATGACCGAGATCGACGAACACCGGTGCACCGTTGAAGGCGAGCGGCGCACCGGGCTTCCAGGCGCGGCAATCACACGCGAGGCCGGCCACAGCCTCTCCCTCGGTGAGGATGCGGCGGTCGCCGATCACGATCAGATCGGCGGCAGCGCGCACTTTCTCGTCCATGATGACCTTCGCCGTGAGCTCCGGGCTGATACCGCACGGATCGCCCATCGCGAGCGCGAGGACCGGACGGGGCGCCTGCGTTGGCATGATGAGCTCCTTCTTCTCCCTCCCCCCACAAAGGGAGGGAGAGGGGACAATCTAATTCGCCCCGGCAAAACGCTTCTCGCGCACGGTCGCGGTGATCTCGTGCGCGAGCATACCCTCCTCGTGGCAGACGCGCGCCATGATCGGCGCCGCCTCGAGCGAGGCGCGGCGCGTCAGGCGCTGGTACGTGACGGTCTTGATGAACTTGCCGACCCAGAGCCCGCCCGTATAGCGCGCGGCGCCCGCCGTCGGCAGCGTGTGGTTCGTGCCGATGCCCTTGTCGCCATAGGCGACGGTCGATTCCTCGCCGATGAACAGCGAGCCGTAGTTCTTGAGCTTCTCGAGGTAATAGTCGTCGCGGCCCGTCTGGATCTCGAGATGCTCCGGCGCGTACTCGTCGGAAACGGCGATGGCCTCGTCGTCGCTTCCGACGACGACGACCTCGCCCCAGTCCGCCCACGAGCGCGACGCGACCTCGCGCGTCGGCAGCGTCTTGAGCTGGCGCTCGACCTCGGCGAGCACGGCGCGGCCCATCTTCTCCGAAGGCGTCACGAACCATGCGGGGCTGTCCGGGCCGTGCTCGGCCTGACCGAGAAGGTCCGTCGCGACGAGCGCCGGGTCGGCGGTGTCATCGGCAATGACGAGTATCTCGGTCGGACCGGCCGGAAGATCGATGCCGACCATGCCGAAGAGCTGGCGCTTGGCCTCCGCGACAAAGGGGTTACCGGGACCGGTGATCATGTCGACGCGCGGCATGCCCACGCAGCCATAAGCCATTGCGGCCATGGCCTGCACGCCGCCGACGCAATAGATCTCGTCGGCACCGGAATGGTGGAGCGCATAGAGCGTCTGCGGGTAGATACCATCCGGCCCGCGCGGCGGCGCGGCGGCGACGATGCGCCCGACGCCGGCGACCTTCGCCGTGCCGACGCTCATGATCGCCGCCGAGATCAGCGGATACTTGCCGCCGGGAATGTAGCAGCCGGTCGTCGAGATCGGAATCAGCTTCTGCCCGAGCAGTACGCCCGGTCGCAACTCCACCTCGAACGCCTGGAGGCTCTCCTTCTGCCGCTTGGCGAAGTCCGTCACCTGCTTGTGGCAGTAGGCGAAGTCCTCCTTGAAGGTCGTCGGGAGCGTGCGGGTCACCTCGTCGATGCGCGCTTGCGGCACGCGGAATTCGCCGGTCCACTTGTCGAGGTCGCGGGCATAGCGGCGGACGGCCTCGTCGCGGTTCTCGGCGATGTCGGCGATCATGCGCCGGACGGTGTTCTCGACTTCGGCTGCGCGCGGCCCGGCCTGCAGCGCGGCGCGTTTGAGATAGTTGCGAGCCACGGCGTCCTCCCAGATGTTGCGATGCTTTTGATCTCGAGGCGACGCTAGGTGCCACACAGCAGCCGGTCAAGATGGCCGAAAGACATTGCTGCAGCCACGCCAAACGAAACATCCCGACGCGCGGGCCGGGATGCTTCTCAAGTCATACGGGTAAGGCAGCGACCTGCGCGGCTATCCGCGTGGCGGCGATGAGGTCTGCGGCAATAGCTTCAGGATACCCTGCGCGGCGGCGCCGGCCGCAGCGTCGGCAGTACTTCCCCATGAGCCGTCGAGCGAACCTTCAGGGATCTCGTTCTTCTGCGAGACCGTGCCGAGTGAACGGCCCTGCGGATCACGGACCAGCCAGTCGATCTGAATTGTCTGCTTTCCGGCCTGTCCCGGCGCCAGCGCCACCTTGCCCTCGATGCGATACGAGGCGCCCGGCCGATTGGCCATCGTCACGCCCTGGCGCGAGAGCTCACGCTGGAGAGCGCTCGAGAGTGCGCTGTTGCCATCCCCCGGCGCGCCATTGACGGTGGGCACGATCGCCGCAACATCGCCGGACGGTGGGAGGCTGGCCGTCGTCGTGCGCGCAGCCGCCGGCTCAGGCGCTGGCACGGCCGGCGGCGCGACGGCCGCAACCGGCCGCTGGGCACCCGTCGTATCCGGTGCCTGGTTCGCGATCGGCGGTGCACCGCTCCCCGCGGGACGGTTAGCCGCGACCCACGTTGCGAGCTGCGTTGCCGTCTTGTCCGCAATGCTCTGCGTAAGCGCACCCGTCACGGCAGCCCAGGGGTCCTTGGCCGCACCGGCCGGCGCGTGCTCCTCGCCGGTCACGCGATGGACGCGCTTGCCGGTCGGATCGGTGAGATCCCAGATATAGGAGACCTTGGTCTGCGAACGGTCCTTGGACGCGACGATGTAGCCACGCAGCGTGTAGTCGCCCTTCGCATCGCGGTCATTGATGAGCGAGATGCGCTGACGCTCGGCAGATTGCACGATCTGGTCGGCCATCTGCCGCGAGACGGCGTCCGGTGCGCCGATGACCGGCGCCAACGCGATGCGTGCGAGCGTCGCCTGCTGCGCGACGGGCTTCGCCGGTTCCGGCGTGGCCGTCTCCGGGCTTGATGTGAGGCTGCTGAAGAGCGACGAACCGCTCGATTCACAGCCGGCCAGTGCCAGAGCGGCAATGGTGATCGCGGCCGGCAACGCGAAGCGCGCCTGCCTCCGCAGTGTCCTCTCAGCGTCGGATTTGGTCACAGTGACGCCCCCTTGAATGTGATCCCGCTGACACCCGGTGACCGTCTTACGGACTTGGCGGCCTCGAGGTTCACCCTCGACTCGGTACCCTTTTGCGAATCCTGTAGCTGCTGGCTTCCCGACCGTCCAGATGGCGGGCCCAGCTTTCCTGTTTCTGATTCATCACTTAGCCCCCAGTTGAGGGGGAAACTGTGGAAAAACTAGAGCAGTACGATGGCGGATATTTGGCGTCCGTAATCCGGCTCGCGGCGATGCGTCGTGCGGCGATAGCTGAAAAAGCTCTCGGGGTGCGTGTACGTGCAGCGCGTTTGGCTCTCGACAACCCCAAGCCCCATGGCACCGAGGCGATGGAGAACAAACGCTGGAAGATCGAAATAGGGTCGTGCGTCCGCTGACGGTCTCTTGAAGAACCGTGCATTCTCCGGTGATCGCCCAATGAAATTCGCTTCGAACTCAGGGCCAACTTCATAGGCTGCGGGACCAATGCAGGGACCGAGCACCGCGTCGATGCGGGACCGGCGCGCGCCAAGTTGCTCCATAGTCGCGACAGCCGACTCGAGCACCCCGCCGAGCGCCCCCTTCCAACCTGCATGGGCGGCCGCGATGACGCCCGCTTCCGCATCGGCGAAGAGGACCGGCGCGCAATCGGCTGCAAGAGCGCCAACGGCAATACCCGGCGTCGCCGTCACCAGGGCATCGGCCTTAGGCATGGATGCGAAGGTCCAGGGCTCGCGGACCACGATCGCGTCCGTGCTGTGATGCTGATAGGCTGTGAGCAGACGATCCGGCGCAACACCGAGGTGTCCGGCGACGCGGCCGCGGTTCTCGCCGACCAGATCGCGCGCGTCCTTCGAGCCGAGCCCGCAGTTGAGCGCCGCATAAATCCCTTCCGACACGCCCCCTTGCCGGCCGAAGAAGCCATGTGCGATGCAGCCGCGCCGCTCGAGCGCGTCCGCTTGGATGGGCTGGAGCATTATGGTCCCGTGATCAGTGATCCACCGCTCAATCGGATATCAGTCCGCGAGCAGCGGGTCGAGCCTGCCGGCACGATCGAGGCCGTAAAGATCATCACAGCCGCCGACATGCGTGCTGCCGATGAAGATCTGCGGAACGGTCGGGCTGCCGCCGGCCTTCTCCCTGAGCTTCGTCCGCTCGGCCGGCTTGCCGGTGAGGTTGATCTCCTCGAACTCGATACCCTTGGAGGCAAGGAGATCGAGCGCGGCCTCGCAGTAGGGGCACCAGTCAATCGTATAGATGACCACCTTGGGCAAAAGCGGGGTGTCTTTCGCAGGATTCAGGCGCGTTGGACTAAGAACATAGTGCGCCATTGCACCGAGCAGGAGGGGCGCCGCGTGCCGTGCAGCATGACCGGGATGCAGGGCTCATCCCTTGAAATTCCTATGTTAAAGATCGACGCGGCGTGGATCGGCGACGATGGCCGCCGCCAGCACGTCGATGTGCGCGGCACCGGCGGCCCTGAGCGCGCGTGCACACGCCCCGACGGTGGCGCCCGTCGTGATCACATCGTCGACGATAACAACATGGCGTCCTGCCACACGATCCCGCGCGGACCGACGCACGGCGAAGGCCCCTGCCACGTTCGCCGCCCGCTGCGCCGCACTCGAGCCGACCTGCGTCGGCGTGCTCTTCGTCTTCGCGACGATGAAGGGATCAAAGGGGACGCCGCTCAGCCGCGAGATTTCCCGTGCCAGCAGCGCAGCTTGGTTGAACTGACGGCGCATGAGCCGCCAGCGCGTCATGGGCACCGGGACAATGACATCCGCGTCCGCAAGAAGCTCGCGCCCCGCACCCGCCATCCAGCGCGCGAGCAGCCGCCGCGCCTCGTGCCGGTCGGCATACTTGAAGCCGTGAATGATCTCGCGGATGACACCGTCAAAGACGGCCGCGGCACGGGCCCGGTCATAGGGCGGCGGGTCGGCCGCTGCCGCGGCTGAAATCTGAAGGCCCTCGCCGCCGAACGGCAAGGGCAGGCCAAGCCGATGGCAGAGCGGCGGCGTGATGAACGCCACCTGCTGCCAGCAACCCGCGCAGAGCGCATCATGAGTCGACGTGCGGTTGTGACAAGCGAGGCAGAGCGACGGCGCCAGCACATTGCCGGCAGCACCGAATGCCGCGCCGAGGGGCGCACGCATCCTTGCGAGCCAACCCGCGCTCTGGACGACCTCTACCAAGTCCGCATCGTGCTTGTCCGTCATGCTTGCCCCGTTTTCGCCTGACAATTCCATGATAGCCCGAAGGGCCGGAAACTGTGTAACAGATCGCGGCATTGGGCTTGGCGGCCTTGCCAAACGCACACTTGGGGAAGATGTTGCGCCGCTTTGCCCATCAATGTCAGGGGGTGGACGTGACACTGACCAATACTGACCCCGGCGTCGCTCCGTGGCGCGCCCGGCTGCGTGCGCTCGTCGAAGCTAACTGGTTCCAGAGCTTCATCATCGTGGTCATCGCGATCAATGCGATCGGCCTTGGTCTCGAGACGTTTCCGAGCGTCAACACACAGATCGGCCCCTTCCTCGGGCTCATCGATACCGTAGCGCTGATCATCTTCGTCCTGGAGATCTCGCTGAAGCTGCTCGCCTATCGGCTAGGCTATTTTCGCGATCCCTGGAACGTCTTCGATTTCGTGATCGTCGCCATCGCCGTGCTGCCGATGAGCGGCGGGCTTTCGGTGATGCGCGCGTTGCGCATCCTGCGCGCCGTGCGCATCATCTCGGTGGTCCCGAGGATGCGCCGCGTGGTCGAAGGGCTGCTGAATGCTATCCCGTCATTGGGCGCCGTCATCGCCCTGCTGGCCATCGTCTTCTACATCTGCGCCGTGATGGCGACCAAGCTCTTCGGCAGCGAGTTCGACGCACTGTTCGGCTCCCTCCCGAAGTCGCTCTTCACGCTCTTCCAGCTCATGACTCTCGAGGACTGGCCTGGCGGCATCGTACGGCCGATCATGGAGGTCTACCCGTACGCTTGGCTCTTCTTCATTCCGTTCATTCTGACGGTGACGTTCGCGGTGCTGAATCTGTTCATCGCGATCATCGTCAACTCTATGGAGGAGGCTGCCAAAGACGACACGGAGATGCTGCACAAGGACGCCGAGACGCTCCACGCCGAGGCTCAGCAGCAAACGCATCAGCACGAAACGCTGGTGCAGGAGATTCGCTCGCTGAGAGAGGAGATCGCGGCCCTCAGGGGTCTCGTAAAGCCCGGCGACTAGGGTCGCGCCGGGCAGCCTTGCCATTGCGCGGCAAGGCCTTAGAGTGATCGTGTTGGCGTGACCCGTAGAGCGAGCCCGAGCGATGCAGATCCCCGAGAAGATCAAAGCCTATCACAGCGACCTCACTGCCTGGCGGCGCGAGCTGCACGCCCATCCCGAGCTCGGGTTCGACGAGCACCGCACGAGTGACTTCGTCGCGAAGAAGCTCGGCGAGTTCGGCGTGACGGTACACCGCCATGTCGGCAAGACAGGCGTCGTAGGCGTACTGCAGACAGGTAACGGGCCGACAATCGGGCTGCGTTGCGACATGGACGCGCTGCCGATCGACGAGATCGTCGAGGTCCCCTACAAGTCCACGAAGCCCGGCGTGATGCACGCCTGTGGCCACGACGGCCATACGACCATGCTGCTCGGCGCGGCGCGCTACCTCGCCGAGACGAAGAACTTCGATGGCACGGTCTACTTCATCTTCCAGCCGGCCGAGGAAGGCATCGGCGGCGCGCTCGCCATGCTCGAAGACAAGCTGTTCGAGCGCTTCCCCTGCGACAGCGTGTTCGGCATGCACAACAACCCGGGGCTGCCGGTCGGCAAGTTCTCGATCCGGCCCGGGGCGATGATGGCGGGCGGCGCCTTCTTCGACATCCACATCACGGGGCGCGGCTCGCATGGCGCGCGACCGGAGGAGTCGGTCGATCCCGTGCTGGTCGCGAGCCACATCGTGACGGCCATGCAGGCCATTGTCGCGCGCAATATCACGCCGATCGCGACGGCGGTCGTGAGCTGCACCGCAATCCACTCCGGCGACGCCTACAATGTCATCCCGCAGACGGCGACGATCCGCGGCACCGTGCGCACGTTCAGCCACGACATCATGGCGCAGGTGGAAGCAGCTATGAAGCGTACAGCCGAGAACACCGCTGCGGCCTTCGGCGCAACGGCGGAGGTGGACTTCCGCGTACTGTTCGCTCCCCTCGTCAACGACGAGAAGGAGACGACGTTCATGGCCGACCGCGCCGCCGACCTAGTCGGCGAGGCGGATGTCGAGCGCAATCGCAGCCTCGTCATGGCGTCCGAGGACTTCTCCTTCATGCTGGAGAAGTGCCGGGGCGCCTACATCAACATCGGCAACGGCGCGCCCGGCACGCCGACGAGCGTGCCCGTGCACAACCCCGCCTACCAGTTCAACGACGAGATCCTCCCGCTCGGCTCGGCGCTTTACGCCCGCCTCGTCGAAGCCAAGCTCGGCCGCGTCGGCGCCGGCTGAGCACGCACACATTCAAGAAACGAGATCGGAAACGCTCACATGGCCAAAGCCCGCAAAGTCATCATCACCTGCGCCGTTACGGGCGGCATCCACACGCCCTCGATGTCGCCGCACCTGCCGGTCACCGCGCAGGAAATCGCCGACGCGGCCATCGGTGCGGCCGAAGCGGGCGCCGCCGTGGTGCACCTTCATGCGCGCAATCCGCAGGACGGCCGCCCGGATCAGTCGCCCGAACTGTTTTCGCCGTTCCTCAAGGTGATCAAGCAGCGCTCGGACGTCGTTCTGAACCTGACCACCGGCGGCGCGCCGACCATGACCGTCGAAGAGCGCCTGCGCCCGGCGGCGACGTTCAAGCCGGAAGTCGCCTCGCTCAACATGGGCACCATGAACTTCGGCCTCTATCCGATGATCGAGCGGTTCAAGGGCAAGTTCAAGTACGACTGGGAAGAGCCCTATCTCGAAGGCACCCGCAAGGGGATGTTCAAGAACACGCTCGCCGACATCGAGATGATCCTCACGACCTGTTCGGAGAACAACACCCGCTTCGAGGTCGAGTGCTACGACATCAGCCATCTTTACACACTGAAGCACTTCCTCGACCGTGGCGTCATCAAGGCGCCGCTGTTCATCCAGTCGGTGTTCGGCATTCTCGGCGGCATCGGCACGCATCCTGAAGACGTCATGATGATGAAGCGCACGGCGGACCGTCTGTTCGGCGATCAGTATCACTGGTCGGTGCTGGGAGCCGGCGCGGCGCAGATGCGCATTGCCGCGATGGCTGCGTCGATGGGCGGCAACGTCCGCGTCGGTCTTGAAGACTCGCTATGGATCGGTCCCGGCAAGCTCGCCGAGTCGAATGCGCAGCAGGTCAAGAAGGTTCGCCAGATCCTCGAGGGCCTCGGCCTCGATATCGCGACGCCGGACGAGGCGCGCGAGATCCTGTCGTTAAAGGGCGGCGACAAAGTCGCTTTCTGATGCGGGAGCGCCGGCAGACAGCCGCGATGAAGCCGGTCGCCTTGGCCGACCGGCTGTCGCGGTCGATGATGGTCATGGCCGCGGCCCTGACCTTCGTGCTGGCGATCGTGATCCTCGCCGACACGGTGAGCCGGCAATTCAGCCGTCATCCGCTCGGCGGCGCCGGCGACATCTTGGGGCATGCGGTCGTCATGATCGTGTTCCTCCAGGCCGGCTATGCCGTGCGTTGCCGGTCCATGGCGCGGGCCGATGTCCTGCTCGGCCTGATGCCGTGGCCGACCCGCCGTGTCGTTCTCGCGGCGGGCTACGCACTCGGCGCGCTGCTGTTCGCCGGCCTGTTCATCGCCAATCTCGAGCCGGCCGTGACCGCCTTTCTGCGCGGCAGCGGGCCCGGTTTCCCGGCCTGGCCGGCGCGCTTCGTCATCCTGGCCGGGGCGGCGATGGCGGCGGTCAACTACTTGGTCCTCGGGTTCCTCGATCTGACCGGTCCGGAGCCGACGCTGGAAGGCGAACTGGAGGACCTCGGCCAACTGGAGCCCTGACCGGCCGACATGCTAAGGCGGGCCGGTGATTGGATCGGGCGCTGCATGGTTGTTGATTGCCGGGCTGGTCGTCCTGGTCGCCCTCGGCGCCCAGGTCGCGGTGGCCTTGGGTGTCGTTGCGGTCCTCGGCCTCTGGTGGGGCACGGGCGACTGGCAGGCTGTCGCCCACCTCCTCGCCGCCACCGCCTATGACGGCCTGCGCCAGCCGGCCTATCTCGTCATTCCATTATTGATGCTGATGGGCGAATTCATTGCGCGATCGAACGCCGTGAGCGATGTCTCTCGCGTTCTGCACCGCCAGCTCCGCAGTTGGCCCGGCGGTGCGGCGCTGGCCGCCGCGATCGGGCAGGGGCTCTACAGTTTCGTTGCCGGTGCCAGCGCCTCCAGTGCTGCCGGCTTCACCCGCGAGACCTACCCGGCGCTCAAGCGCGATGGCTATGACGGCGCCACGGCGCTCGGCCTGCTGGCGAGTGCGGCCGCGTTCGGTGCGCTCATCCCGCCGAGTGTGCTGCTCACGGTCTGGGGCCTGCTCGCCCATCAGCCGCTCGCGCCGCTCTTCCTCGCCGCCGTCGTGCCGACCATCCTGGCCGCGATTCTGTTTGCGGGCGCCGTGCTGTCGATGGCGGTCAAACCGGCCGCGGCCGCCGACGCACAAGAAGAGCCACTGCCGCCGCACGCGGTCGAGAGCGCCATGGGCATCGCCGTGGTGCTCATCGTCCTGCTCGGCGGCATCGGCACGCGGCTGTTGACGCCGCTGGAAGCCGCCAGCGTCGGGGCCGTGATCGGTCTCGTCATGGCGGTGCGCAAGGGCATGCGGCTGTCCGCCATCGTTGAGGCCATTCTGGTCGTCGGCCGCGTGTCGGCGCCGATCCTGCTGCTCATTTTCACGGCACAGATCTACGCGCAGGCGCTCGGCCTGACCGGCGCCGGCATCGCGATCCAGACTGCGCTGTCCGGCTTCGGTCTCGGACTCGGCCTCGCCACCATGGTGGCAATCTGGCTGATCCTGTCGGTGGTTCTCGATCAGATATCGATCATGGCGCTGACGGTGGTCCTGTTCGCCCCGGCTGCGGCCCGGATGGGCATCGATCCCTTGGCCTTTGCCGTCATCGGGGTCATCACCCTCGAGGCCGCGCAGTTGCTGCCGCCATTTGGCCTCCTCGTGTTCACCGCCAGGGCGGCGGTGGAGGATACCGGCGTCGCCGTTCCGGACATCTTCCGGCACGCTCTGCCATTCCTTGCCATCATGCTTGTGCTTGTTCTCATTCTGATGACTTTCCCGCAAATAGCCCTGTGGCTCCCGCGGCTGGCCCTATAAGCGGCGCTTTGCAGCGACATAGTGCGCCTGGGGTTGACGAACGCGTCGCTGCGCGCTTCGTAAAAATCCCAGCCCGGAGCCCGCTTGCCGATGACCCACCACATGCCGCTGATATCGACGATCGTGGCGGGCCTCGTCCTGGCATTCGCGCTCGGCGCGGTCGCGCAGCGTTTCAAAATATCGCCGCTGGTCGGTTATTTGCTCGCCGGCGTCGTGATCGGGCCGGCGACGCCGGGCTTCGTCGCGGATATAGGTCTCGCCAACCAGCTCGCCGAGATCGGCGTCATCCTGCTGATGTTCGGCGTCGGCCTGCATTTCTCGCTCAAGGACCTCTGGGCGGTGCGCGCGATCTCGCTCCCTGGAGCGGTGGCCCAGATCGCGGTGGCGACGCTGCTCGGCATGGCGCTCGGCCTGGCGATGGGGTGGGACGTCGCCGGCGGGCTGGTGTTCGGCCTCGCGCTCTCGGTCGCCTCCACGGTGGTGCTGCTTCGCGCGCTGCAGGAGCGGCGGCTCATCGACACCGAGCGCGGCCGCATCGCGGTCGGCTGGCTCATCGTCGAGGATCTGGCGACGGTCCTGGCGCTGGTGATGCTGCCGGCGCTGGCGCCGATTCTCAAAGGCGGGCTGCAGAGCGGCGCCGACCTGCAGAGCATCCTGCTGCCGATCGCGCTGACCATCGGCAAGGTCGCGGCATTTCTGGCGCTGATGCTGCTGATCGGCCGCCGCGTGATCCCGTGGATCCTGCATTACATCGCCCATACCGGCTCGCGCGAGCTGTTCCGGTTGTCGGTGCTGGCGATCGCTCTCGGCTGCGCCTTCGCCGCCGCCACCTTGTTCGATGTTTCCTTCGCCCTCGGCGCCTTCTTCGCCGGCATGATGATGGCCGAATCCGAACTCAGCCAGCGGGCTGCCCAGGAGACGCTGCCGCTGCGCGACGCCTTCGCGGTGCTGTTCTTCGTTTCGGTCGGCATGCTGTTCGATCCGATGATCGTCATTCAACAGCCGCTGCCGTTGCTGGCGACCCTGCTGATCATCATGATCGGTAAATCGGTGGCCTCGTTCGCCCTGGTGCGCGCCTTCGGCTATTCGCAGGCGACGGCGCTGACGATTTCGGCGAGCCTGGCGCAGATCGGCGAATTCTCCTTCATCCTCGCCGGCCTCGGCGTCGCGCTCAATCTGCTGCCGGAAAGCGGCCGGGCCCTGATCCTGGCCGGCGCCATCCTGTCGATCCTGCTCAATCCGCTGTGCTTCGCGGCGCTCGACTGGTGGCTGGCCCGCGGCGCGGTCGCCGCGCCGGCGCCCCGGACCGATGGCGCGACCGATGCCGAAGCAGCAGCAGCGGCGCCGCCGGCCGAGCCATCGCGCGAGCCGGTGCCGGTCACGACGCTGACCGGTCATGTCGTGCTGATCGGCTGCGGCCGCGTCGGCCGCCATTTCGTGCTCAATGCCGGCGACAATGCCAAGCCGATGCTGATCGTCGAGGAGAATTCCGACACGGTTGAGCGGCTGCGCCAAGAGGGCCGCGAGGTCATCGCCGGCAATGCCGCCGACAAGGAGGTCATCGCTGCCTGCAATCTGGCCGCGGCGCGCTGTCTGCTGGTCGCGGTGCCGAATGCCTTCGAGGGTAGCCAGGCCGTCGCCCAGGCCCGCGCCATCAACCCCGGCCTGCCGATCGTGGCTCGGGCGCATTCGGAGGAAGAGGTGCAATACCTGTTCAAACACGGCGCCACCTCGGTGATCATGGGCGAGCACGAAATTGCCCGAGCCATGCTGGGGCTGGTGCCGGCCCGGCCGGCCGCCGCATGACGATTCACGCTTTGTCGAACGATTGCCGTTTATTTTTGCCAATTGAATGTGATTCCCTGTGTCCGGGTGATTTGCGGCGCCGTTAGAGGCTCTGCCATCGGCCGCTGCACTATTTGGAGGACGATCAGCTCGCATGGCGGCGCTCGACACGGTCAGTATTGCGATTTTGCTGGGCAGCCTGCTGGTCATGGCGGGCATCCTGTCGAGTCTGCTGGCGCTGCGCTTCGGCGCCCCGCTGCTGCTGGTGTTCTTGCTGGTCGGTGTGCTGGCCGGCGAGAACGGGCCCGGCGGCGTCCGCTTCGACGATGTCGGTGTCGCCTATACGGTCGGCTCGGTCGCGCTGGCGCTGATCCTGTTCGACGGCGGCCTGCGCAGCCGTTTTGCCAGCATCCGCTCCGTGCTGGCGCCGTCGGTGATGCTCGCGACCGTCGGCGTGCTGGTGACGACGCTGCTGACGGCGCCGGCCGCCAAATTCCTGCTCGGCATCGGCTGGATCGAGGCGCTGCTGCTCGGTTCGGTGGTGGCGTCAACCGACGCGGCCGCCGTGTTCTTCCTGCTCAGCGCCGGCGGTTTGCGTCTGCGGCCGCGGGTTCGCGCTACGCTCGAGGTGGAGTCCGGCACCAACGATCCCTTCGCCATCTTCCTGGCGCTGCTGCTGGTCGAAATCCTGTCGGTCGGCGGCCAATCCTGGTCGCACGCCGCCGTCACGCTGATCCGCGACGCCGCGTTAGGCACCGTCATCGGCTATGCCGGCGGCCGCGCCATCACCTTCGTGCTCAATCGCGTTGACCTGCCGCAGGGGCTACACGCTCCCTTCGTGGCGATCAGCGCGCTTGTGGTGTTCGCCTTCGGCAATACGGTTCACGCCTCGGGCTTCCTCGCCGTCTATATCGCCGGTCTCGTTGTCGGCAATCGCCAGATCCGCGCGCAGAATTCGGTGGTCGTGTTTCTCGACGCCATCACCTGGCTGGCGCAGATCGTGATGTTCGTGCTGCTCGGTCTGCTGGTCTGGCCGGGGCGGCTCGGCGAAAACATTATCGGCGCCATCGGTGTGGCGCTGGTGCTGATGCTGATCGCGCGACCGGCGGCGGTGTTTCTGTGCCTGTGGCCGTTCAATTTCCAGTGGCGGGAAAAACTGTTCATCTCCTGGGTCGGTTTGCGCGGCGCGGTGGCGATCTTCCTGGCGTCGATCCCGCTGCTGGTCGGCCTGCCCGGTGCATCGATGTATTTCGACGTCGCCTTCGTGGTGGTCGTGTCGTCGCTGCTCATCCAGGGCTGGACTGTGGCGCTGTCGGCACGCAAGCTCGACATGTCGTTCAACCGCGTCGATCCGTTGCCGCGGCGCGTCGAACTCGATCTTCCCGGCCAGATGTCGCGCGAGATCGTCGGTTATCCGGTGCCGGCCAACAGCCCGTTCCTCAAGCGCGGCCTGATCCCGAACTGGGCGCGGCCGACCTTGGTGATCCGCAAGGAAGAGATTTTGACGCCCTTCGAAGCCGCGCCGGTGCGCGAAGGCGACTATGTCTACCTATTGGCGCCGCCGGAGAAGGCGCAGGCGCTCGACCGTTTCTTCATGGTGACGCCGCCGCCGCGCGTGCCCGATCCCGAAATGCTGGGCGACTTCTTCGTGCCGGGCGAGGCGACGCTCGGCGCGCTGGCGGATATTTACGGCCTACAGGTCGCGGCCGATCATGCCGACGTGAGCCTCGCCACCTTCTTCACCGAGCAACTCGGCCGTCCGGCCAAGGCCGGCGACATCGTCGCCCTCGGCACGATCGCGCTGCTGGCGCAGAAGGTGAAGGACGGGCAGGTCACGACCGTGGGGCTGCAACTCGACGAGCCGGAAGCGCCCGCCACGATGAGCGGCCGCGCCAAGGCCGTCATTCAGAAATTGCGGAAGAAGCTGGCGCGCTGAGCCTTAACCGTTGCGGCGGGCCATCTGCGGCAGGTGCTGGACCATCCACGCGCCGCCGAACAGCACCGCGGTCCAGAACATGTCGCCGGCGAGGCTGTTCTGGAAGAACGGCAGGGCGAGCACGTAGCACTGCGTCAGGCCGGCCAGCGTGTGGCTGTACATGCCGCTGAAGGCCCAGACCGCGAAGTTCGAGATCGCGAAGAACGCCACCGAGCAGCCGAGCATGGTGCACGCGGTGCCGAGCGCGCCGTGCGCGCGGCGCGTCGCCATCCCGGCGAAGGCGGGCAGGGTGATCGCGACGTAGGTGATGAGCGAGACGCGCCAGTCATCGCCCGACAGCGCCAGACCCGACAGCGCCATGGCGGCGAGCGGCACCACCGGCGCCAGCACCGGGTTGCGCAGCATACGGCCGGCGAACAGGGCGCTCGCCGCGATCGGCATGAAGCCCCAGGCGTGCGGCAGCAGCCGCGCCACCACGTCGAAGGCGACGAGGAAGGCGATCAGCGCCAGATCGGCCAGCAGGGCGGAGCGGTTCGCGGTCTTTTGCATCACATTAGATCCCGTTTGTGCGTCGCATGGGTCTTAGCACGGCCGGCGGCCCCGAATCCATCGGCCAAACGGCCGTCAGAAGGCCTTTTCGGGCGCATTGGCCGCCCAATCCGCCATGATGGCAGCGAGTTGATCGAGCCCGTCGGTCAGCGCCGCAGGGCCCGGTTGCAGGATAACGGGCGACTTGATCTCGCGCAGCCAGCCGGTGGCGACCGCCGGGACGCTATCGAAGCCCGGACGCCCGGCGACCCTGGCCGGCACGAATTTTTTGCCGCACCAGGAGCCGACGATGATGTCGGGTCGCGCCGCGACGACTTCTTCCGCCGTAACGATGCGGTCCCTGGCGTTCTTGCGCTTCGACCATTCCGCAAAGACATCGATGCCGCCGGCGGCCTCGATCAGTTCCGAAACCCAGCCGATGCCGCAGATCATCGGCTCGTCCCATTCCTCGAAGTAAACGCGCGGCCGACGTTTCCGGCTGCTCGATTGCACCTCGATCCGGTGCAGCCGCGTCTCCAGCGAGCGCGCCAGCGCCTCGGCTTTCTCCGGCTGGCCGGTGAGCGCGCCGAGCGTACGGATCATGTCGAAGATGCCGGCGATGTCGCGCTGGTTGAAGGCATGGACTGCGACATTGTTGCGGATCAGCTCGGCGACGATGTCGGCCTGCAGGTCTGAGAAGGTGAGGACGAGGTCGGGCTTCAGCGCCAGGATCTTCGGCACGTCGGCGGAGATGAAGGCGGAAACACGCGGCTTCTCCTTGCGCACTTGCGGCGGCCGCACCGCGTAGCCGGAGACGCCGACGATGCGCCGGTCTTCGCCGAGCAGATACAGCGTCTCGACGGTTTCTTCGGTGAGGCAGACGATGCGGGAAGGAGGGAACATTTACGCATTGTAGCGACAATTGCCACTGTCCGCTCATTCCCGCGCAAGCGGGAATCCAGGGGCCAAGAAAAAGAAAGAACTGGGTCCCCGCTTTCGCGGGGACGAGCGGGATTAAGCTCAACCCAGCAACTCCACCCCGCCGCTCTTCACCACGCTGCCGCCGTCGAGCAGCACGACGCGGCTGGCGAGCGCCTTCACCTCGCTGGCGTCGTGGCTGACATAGATCATCGGCAGCCCGGTGTCGTCGCGCAGACGAACCAGGTAGGGCAGGATCTCGCTCTTGCGCCGCGCATCCAGCGAGGCCAGCGGCTCGTCGAGCAGCATCAGCCGCGGCTTCATCAGCAGCGCGCGGCCGAGCGCGACGCGCTGGCGCTCGCCGCCGGACAAAGCGCCGGGCCGGCGCTTGAGGAGCGGCGCGATGTCGAGCAGGTCGATGACGTGTTTGGATTGCGCCTCGTCGCGCGGCAGACCGGTCATCCAGCGGCCGTAATCGAGATTGCGCGCCACCGACAGATGCGGAAACAGCCGGCCGTCCTGAAACACGGTGCCGATGCGGCGGCGATGCGCCGGCGCGTCGATGCCGGCGGCGCTGTCGAACACGGGCTCGCCGTCGATGACAATGCGGCCACGGTCCGGTCTGATCAGTCCGGCGATCATGCCGACGATTGAGGTCTTGCCCGAACCGGAAGGGCCGAACAGCGCAGTGACGCCGCTGTCGCTCTCGAAGGCGGCGCTGAGAGTGAAGTCGCCGAGCTGCTTGTCGATGTCGACCGAAATCACGTCACACCCCATGCACGCGGGCGCCAGCCCTGCGGCCGAACCATTCCGACAGCACCAGCGCCAGCAGCGAAATGGCAATGGCGATGACAACCAGCTTGAGCGCCTGGGCGTCGCCGCCCGGCACCTGCGTCAGCGTATAGATCGCCGCCGAGATGGTCTGGGTCTCGCCGGGGATGTTGGAGACGAAGGTGATGGTGGCGCCGAATTCGCCAAGCGCGCGGGCAAAGGCCAGCACCGCGCCGGCGATGATGCCGGGCAGCGCCAGCGGCAGCGTCACGGTGGCAAAGGTCCAGGCGCGGCTGGCGCCCAGTGTCGAGGCGGCGTCCTCGAGCTTGCGATCGACCGCCTCGATGGACAGGCGAATGGCGCCGACCATCAGCGGAAACGACATCACCGCGCAGGCCAGCGCCGCGCCGGTCCAGCGGAACGACAGCACGATGCCGATACTCTCCAGCCATGCGCCGAACAGGCCGCGGCGGCCGAAGGCGATGAGCAGCAGATAGCCGGTGACGACCGGGGGCAGCACCAGCGGCAGATAGATAACGGCGTTGAGCAGCGTCTTGCCTGGGAAGTTCTTGCGCGCCAGCAGCCACGCCACCGCGATGCCGAACGGCAGCGACACCAGCGTTGCGACTGCCGCTACGCGCAGCGACAGCGCGACGGCGGTCCATTCGTCGGGGGAGAGCGAGAACATCAGTGGCTTTTCGACGTTTCGCTTGAAGCTGCAATGACTCCGCTCATTCCCGCGAAAGCGGGAATCCAGAGGATACACGCAAAAGCCCGGATTTGCCTTTTCTGGGTCCCCGTTTTCGCGGGGACGAGCGGAGGAGGAGGTTGCATGTCGCGCTCTCTAGCTCGCCTTCGCACTCGCCAGCACACTGAAGCCGTATTTCTCGAAGATGGCCTTGGCCGCATCGCCGCGCAGGAAGGCGAGATACTTGCCCGCATCGGGCTTGGCATTGGTCGTCGCGGCGACCGGGTAAGTGACCGGCGGATAGGAGTTGTCGGGGAAGGTGGCAATGATCTTGACGTTCGGCTCCACCTTGGCGTCGGTTTCGTAGACGATGCCGATGGGCGTCTCGCCGCGGGCGACGAAGGCGAGCGTGGCGCGCACGTTTTCGCCCATGGCGAGCTTCGGCTCGACCTTGGCCCAGGCGCCGAGTTTCTCCAGCGCCGCCTTGGCATAGAGCCCGGCCGGCACCGCTTTGACATCGGCGACCGCGATGCGGCCATCACCGGCGAGCGCGGCGATGTCGAAGCCCGGTTCGATCGTCACGTTCGCGAGTTTCGAGTCCTTGCCGGCGATCAGCACCAGTCTGTTGCCAAGCAGGTTATAGCGGCTGTCGGTCTTGATCAGCTTCTTGTCGGCGACGTAATCCATCCACTTCAGGTCGGCGGAGATGAAGACGTCGGCCGGCGCGCCGCTTTCGATCTGCTTGGCCAGTGCCGAAGAGGCGGCGTAGCTCGCCGTGACCTTGATGCCAGTCGCCTTGGTGAAGGCGGCGTTGGCATCGTCGAGCGCGTTTTTCATCGAGGCGGCGGCGAAGACGGTGAGGGTGTCTTGCGCGGCGGCAGGCCGCGGCGCGGCAATGGCAATGACTGCGAAAAGGGCAGCGGCAAATGACAAAGGTTTGATCGCGGGCTTGATCACGGCGGTACTCCTCGCGCGCCTTGACGGCGCCGGTGGGCGTCAAATCGTTTGGGTGTCGATCCGTCGCCGGAACCGCCGTTCCGACTTTCGCGGGACGCATGCGCAATGCGCCGCCGGTACCGAGAACCTAGCAAGTCCCCGGCCGCTTGTCACGGCACCTGCCATCACGCAAAGTTGCGGCCAAAGGAAACGTCCATGGCGACCGTGACGCCCCTCGAAGGCGACTACGACTACATCATCGTCGGCGCCGGCTCGGCCGGTTGCGTGCTGGCGAACCGGCTGTCCGCCGATCCGGGCAAGCGCGTGCTGCTGCTCGAAGCGGGCGGCAAGGACAACTGGATCTGGTTTCACATTCCCGTCGGCTACCTGTTCGCCATCGGTAATCCGCGCGCCGACTGGATGTTCAAGACCGAGCCCGAGCCCGGTCTCAACGGCCGTGCGCTCAACTATCCGCGCGGCAAGGTGTTAGGGGGCTGCTCGGCGATCAACGGCATGATCTACATGCTGGGCCAGGCGACCGACTACGACCAGTGGCGCCAGCTCGGCCTGCCCGGCTGGTCGTGGGACGACGTGCGGCCGTATTTCCGCAAGCATGTCGATCACTTCCTCACCGGCGAGCAACACGCGCAGGGCGGCGAATGGCGCGTCGAGCAGCAGCGGCTGTCGTGGGAGATCCTCGAGGCGTTCCGCGCCGCGGCGATCGAATACGGCATCCCGGAAAGCGCCGATTTCAACACCGGCGACAACGATGGCATCGGCTACTTCCACGTCAATCAGCGCCGCGGCCGGCGCTGGTCCGCCGCGCGCGGCTTCCTGAGGCCGGCGCTCCATCGCGCCAATCTGCGTCTCGAAACCGGGTGTCTCGCCGAGGCCATCGAGTTCGATGGTGCGCGCGCCAGTGGCGTACGCTTTCGCCAGCATGGCGTGACGCGCAGCGCGTCGTGCCGCGGCGAAATCATCCTCGCCGCCGGCGCGATCGGTTCGCCGCAGCTGCTGATGCTGTCGGGCATCGGTCCGGCGGCGCATCTCGGCGATCACGGCATCGCCGCACGGTGCGACCGGCCCGGGGTTGGCCAGAATTTGCAGGATCATTTGCAGTTGCGCACCATCTACAAGGTCGAGGGCGTGCGCACGCTCAATGCCGTCAACGCGACGCGGCTCGGCCAGCTCGGCATGGGCCTCAATTACGTGTTTCGCCGTCGCGGGCCGATGACCATGGCGCCCTCGCAGCTGGGGGCCTTCACCAAGTCGGACAAGACGCAGGACCGCGCCAATATCCAGTATCACGTGCAGCCCCTGTCGCTCGACAAGTTCGGTGAGCCGCTGCATCCCTTCCCGGCTTTCACGGCAAGCGTCGCCAATTTGCGGCCGACATCGCGGGGCGCGGTGACGCTCAAATCCGCCGATCCGGGAGAGGCGCCGGCGATCGCGCCGCATTATCTATCGACCGAAGAAGACCGCCGCGTCGCCGCCGATTCGATCCGCGTCACCCGCGCCATCGTTTCGCAACCGGCGCTGAAGCCGTATCGCCCGGTCGAATATCTGCCGGGCGAAGCTATCCGCAGCGACGACGACACGGCGCTGGCCAAGGCCGCCGGCGATATCGGCACGACGATCTTTCATCCGGTTGGCACCGCGAAGATGGGCCGCGACGACGACCGCAACGCGGTGGTGGATGCGCGCCTGCGCGTCATCGGCGTCGACGGCCTGCGCGTCATCGATGCGTCGGTGATGCCGTCGATCACCTCGGGCAACACCAACTCGCCGACCATGATGATCGCCGAGAAAGGTGCGGCGATGGTGATGGAGGATGGGAACTGACTTTCGCTGCCCGCTCATCCTTCGAGGCTCCCTCCGCTTCGCGGAGGTCGCACCTCAGGATGACGGGTCGAGAGACGAACCCGCGAGTGTTCATTCCGTCACCCTGAGGTGCGAGCGCAGCGAGCCTCGAAGGGCGACGGCCCGGGCGGTGCGTTACGTCGATCTGGGCCGGCCAGCACGTCGACGCGCGAGTGATCGAACCGAAGGCCAATCGCCACGCGCGAGCGCTTCCTTCTTCGCCCGGCTCCAGCCTTTGATCTGTCGCTCGGCAGTGATCGCGTCAGTGATCTTCTCGAAGTGCTCTGACCACACGAGCGTGATCGGGCGGCGCGAATACGTATAGCCGGGATATGCCCCGGATTGATGCTCGGCAATTCGCTTTGATAAATCTTCGCCGGTGGCGCTGCCGACGTAATACGAGTTGTCGGCGCAGCGAAGCATGTAGACGAAAGCGCCCATGTGGCCGTCCATCCTTCGAGGCTCCCTCCGCTTCGCGGAGGTCGCACCTCAGGATGACGGGACAGGGGCTTGCGAGCAACGGCCTCACAACGCCTTCAAATATCGCATCGGCCGGCCCGGCGCGATCGCTTCCGCCGCGGCAATGATGGCATTGGAGTCGATGCCGTAGTGCTTGTAGAGGTCGGCCAGCGTGCCGGTCTGGCCGAAATGTTCGACGCCGAGGCCGCGCGTGCGGTTGCCGTGGACGGCGCCGAGCCACGACAAGGTCGCCGGGTGGCCGTCGACCACGCTGACGATGCCGCAATTCGGCTGCAGGCCGCCGAGCAGCCGCTCGATATGCGAGCGCGCATGAACGAGGCCGCGCTCGCGCGCGCGCTGCGCTGCCGTCCAGCCGGCATTGAGGCGGTCGGCGGAGGTCACGGCGAGCAGGCCGATATCGCGGCGGTCTTCCGCCATCAGGCCGACCGCGGCGATGGCTTCCGGCGCAATGGCGCCGGTGTAGGCGATAATCACCTGGGCATTCGGGCCCGGCTCGCGCAGCCAGTAGGCGCCGTCGATGATGTGCTGGCGCAATTCCGGCGTCATGTTGCGCTGGATCTGCTCGATCGGCCGCGTCGAAAGCCGCAGGTAAACCGAGCCACCGGTCTCGTCGCGCAGCCAGTTCTGCTCCGACGCTTCGGCGTCCTTGCCGTCCTTCTGCAAATACTCGAACGACCAGCGCATGATCTCGGCGAGTTCATCGACGAAGGCCGGCTCGAACGAGGCAAGGCCGTCCTGCGCCATGCCGATCAGCGGCTCGGCGATCGACTGATGCGCGCCGCCTTCGCCGGCGAGCGTGATACCCGAGGGCGTCGCCACCACCATGAAGCGCGAGTCCTGGTAGCAACCGTAATTGAGCTGATCGAGGCCGCGGGCGATGAACGGATCGTACAATGTGCCGATCGGCAGCAGCCGAACGCCGTTGATCGAATGCGACAGGCCGAGCGCCGAGAGATTGATGAACAGGTTCGACTCGGCGATGCCGAGTTCGATGTGCTGGCCCTTCGGCGAGAATTCCCAATTGAAGGTCGAAGGAATCTGCTCGCTCTTGAAAGTGTCGGCCATCGCTTCGCGCGCGAACAGGCCGCGGCGATTGACCCACGGACCGAGATTGGTCGACACCGTGACGTCCGGCGACGTGGTGACGATGCGCTGCGCGAATTCCGAATCCTCGCGACCGATCTCGTGCAGGATCGTGCCGAAGCCGGTCTGCGTCGCCATGGTCGGCTGAATGGTGACCTTGAGCGTTTCCGGCACCGGAATGGCCGGCGCGGTCAGGCGGCGGTCGCCGCCCGACAGGAACGGCACCTTGTCGAGAAAGGCCTGTAGCGCATCGGCCCCGTCGAGGCCCTCGAACTTGTCCCACTCGTGGCCCGGCCGCACCTTCATCTTCGTGCGGAAACCTTCCATCTGCGCCGGCGTCATCAGGCCGGCGTGGTTGTCCTTGTGGCCCGCCATCGGCAGGCCGAAGCCCTTCACCGTGTAGCAGATGAAGCAGGTCGGCTTTTCCGGATCGGCGCCATGGAAGGCTTCCAGCAGCGCCGGCAGGTCGTGGCCGCCGAGGTTGTTCATCAGCGCGGCGAGCTCGTCGTCGCTGCGGCTGGCGATCAACTTCGACACCGGGCCCTGATCGCCGATCTCGTCATTGAGCCGCTTGCGCCACGCCGCGCCGCCGGCAAACACCAGCGCCGAATAGAGCGGGTTCGGACAGGTATCGATCCAGTGCTTGAGCTTGTCGCCGCCCGGCTCCTTGAACGCCGCCTGTTGCAGCGAGCCGTATTTCACGATGGCGACATTCCATCCGAAATTCTTGAACAGCTGCTCGTAGCGCTCCCACAGGCCTTCCCGCACCACCGCGTCGAGGCTCTGCCGGTTGTAGTCGATGACCCACCAGCAATTGCGCAGGCCCTGCTTCCAGCCGTCGAGCAGCGCTTCGAAGATGTTGCCTTCGTCGAGTTCGGCGTCGCCGACCAGCGCCACCATGCGGCCTTCGGGGCGATCCTTGGCCCAGCCATGCGCCTTCACGTAGTCCTGCGTCAGCGACGAGAACAAGGTCTGCGCGACGCCGAGGCCGACCGAGCCGGTCGAGAAATCGACGTCGTCGGTGTCCTTGGTGCGTGACGGATAGCTCTGCGCGCCCTTGTAGCCGCGGAAGGCTTCCATCTTCTCGCGCGTCTGCTTGCCGAACAGATATTGAATGGCGTGATAGATCGGCGAGGCGTGCGGCTTGACCGCGACCCGGTCCTGCGGCCGCAGCACGTCGAAATACAGCGCCGTCATGATGGTGGCGAGCGATGCTGACGACGCCTGATGACCGCCCACTTTCAAGCCGTCATTGTTCTCGCGGATGTGGTTGGCGTTGTGGATCATCCAGCTCGCCAGCCACAGCACCTTGCGCTCGAGAGCGCCGAGGGATTTCAGTTCGTTCGCATTGGTTGCCATGGCGCGTTTCCGGGATTCTTTTTTCCTGCCGCCGGATTGTGCGCCTTTCATCATGGCGATGCCTGCCAAAGCGCGCTATCATTCCGGACGATATTGGCAGAACATGCCAATAAATTGTCTAGTAAAGGCGTAAAATGCCAATTCTGGAACTCGATCCGATCGACCGCAAGATCCTCGGCCTGCTGCAGGCCGACGGTCGCATGAGCATCAACGATCTCGCCGCGCAGGTCGGGCTGTCGCCGTCGCCGTGCCTGCGCCGTGTCCGGCTCCTGGAAAAGGCCGGCGTCATCAACCGCTATGTCGCGGTGCTTGACCAGCGCGCGGTGGGGCTGCCGGTGTCGGTGTTCATCTCGATCAAGCTCGACAAGCAGCGCGAGGAGATGCTCGAGCGCTTCGGCAAGACGATCTCGCGCTGGCCGGAAGTTTTGGAGTGCTACCTGATGACCGGGCAGCGCGATTATCTGCTGCGCGTCGTGGTGCCGGACCTGCCGAGCTACGAGCGCTTCCTCAAGACCAAGCTGACACGGCTCGACGGCATCGCCTCGATCGAATCGAGTTTCGCGCTGGAGCAGGTGAAGTACACCAACGTGCTGCCGGTGGAGGCGCGCGCCTAGTCGTTCTTCTGCGCGGCGGTCAGCGGCTTGTCCGGCGCGGCGAGCACGGTCTTGCACGCCGGGGGGAGGTCAGCGAGCGTGATCTGCTTCGGCGGCTTCGCATTGGGGTTGGGCGGCGCGCGCTTGGGATGCAGCACACGGTCCGAGAACCAGTAGTCGAGCGCCTTGCCGCAGCCGTCGCTCTCCGGCACCGGCGGCTGCTTGCGGCAGCTCGGCGAATCCGGCGGGCAGGACAGGCGGACATGGATGTGGTCGTGGTGGGCGTACCAGGGCCGCACCTTGTCCATCCACTCCGGATGCTTGTTGCCCTGCATCCGGCACATTTCCTTTTTGATCGCGGCGTTCACCAGCACGCGTTCGACGCCCGGCTGCTCGGCCGCGACGCGGATGAAGTCATAATGCTGCGGCGTCCAGGTCTTCGGATTGATGTTCTTCCAGTCGGCGGCGACGAGGTTGGTCGCCGAGATCTTTTCGCGCTCCTCGCTCGACAGCACGTGGTTCGGCATCGGCATGAACCAGATGTCGACGTCGAGGCCGATCTGATGGCTGACATGACCGAAGGGCAGGGGGCCGCCGCGCGGTTGCGCCATGTCGCCGACGAGAATGCCGTGCCAGCCGGTGGCCTTGGCGGCGGCGGGGGCAAAGCGCTCGAGGAAGCGCACGAGACTGGGGTGCCCCCACATGCGGTTGCGCGAGATGCGCATGACCTGCCAGGTCGGCCCGTTGACCGGCAGCGCGACGCCGCCCTGCAGACAGCCACGCGGGTAGTAGCCGATCGCCATGGCCTTGCCGAGGCTCGGCAGTTTCTCGGCCGCGAACAGTTTCTTCGCCGGGGTCGTCTCGTCCGCCTTGATGGGCTGATCGACGGCGGCCGGCTTTTCCGGAGGCGGCGGTGGCGGCAGCGCCGCAACCTTCGGCTCCGGCGCTGGCGGTGCTGATGGGGCCGGCGCGATCACCGGCTCGGCGGGAGCCGGCGTGGCTGCGGCCGGTGGCGCAACAGGCGGCGGCGCAGCCGGCACGACCTTGGCCGACTCGGCCGCAGGCGGCGCGACTGGCGCCGGCGCAACGGCGACCGGAGGCGGCGGCTCAGGTGACGGGGCCGGTGCGAGCGCGGCGGATTTCTGCGGCGGCGGCTCGACCGCGGCCGGCGGCGCCGGCGGCGTCACAGCGACCGGTGGCGGCGGCGCTTCGGTGTTTGTTTTTGGCGGAGCCGTGCTGGCGACGGCCGCGGTCTGCGGCCGCGGCATCATGGCGACCGGAGGCGGCGTTGGCGCCGGCGTCACCGCGGGCGCGGGCTCGGCGGCCGGTTTGGCCTGCGCGACCGGCGTCGGCGTCGGCTCGGGCGCGCGCTCCTTGGTGGGCACGAATAAATACACGCCGGCGCCAAGCGCCACGGCGCAAACAGCAATGATGGCGGCGGGTTTGAGCATCGCGACCGCGATTTAAGCCATTTCGCCGCCGGGTGTCAGGTTAATTGCACAGAATGGTTTAGGCGGAACCGGGGTCGCTACCGGACCGTGGCCATCACGAAAACGTAAGCCAGCACAACGACTTTTATGGTTAACGAAAGCTTTACAAGGGACCGGCGGATGGGCGATCCTCTGGTTCCGGGAGTACCCCGCTGTGGCGGGCGTATGAGCTGTAGGGGAAGTGTCATGCGTTGTGCGCGTGTTTCAGCGGCCATGGCCGCGCTGTTCGTGCTGGCGCCAGTTGCCGCTTCATCGTCGTCGGCGCGCGCCGATATCCGCATCACCATCAGCAAGGCCGAGCAGCGCGTCGTCGTCGATGTCGATGGCAGCGAACGCTATCGCTGGCCGGTGTCCACCGGCCGCAGCGGCTACTCGACGCCGTCGGGATCGTTTCGTCCGGTCCGCCTGGAGAAAAGCTGGTACTCGCGCAAATACGACTGGGCGCCGATGCCGCATTCGATCTTCTTCTACAAGGGCTATGCGATGCACGGCACGCTCGAGGAACGCCGCCTCGGCCGCCCCGCCTCGCATGGCTGCGTGCGCTTGAGCCGCGCCAATGCGTCCACCTTGTTTGCGCTGCTGCGCGAGCGCGGCAAGAACAGCGCCAGCATCGAGGTGATCGACGGCCGCTTGCCGGCGCCGCTGCCCGCACCGCTGGCGGACCCGCGGCTGAACATCGCCGAAATCAAGGCGACGCTGCGCAGCGAGAGCAAGCAAGCGCTGGCCGAACCCGACGCAAAAGCTGACGCAAAGCCCGACGCCAAGCCTGAAGCAAAGGCAGACGTTAAGCCCGACATCAAACCGGCAGCGAAAGCCGATACGAAAGTCGCGCGCCTCCCCGAACCGGCGCCCGTGATCAAGGTCGCGGCCAAGCCGGAAGTTGACGTGCCGCTGCCGCGCGCTGCCATTAGGGTGGCGACGGCCGACGTCGCGGCGCTGCCGCCCAAGGCGCGCATCATCGCCGTGACGGCGCGCCCGGCTCCGCAAGTCCCCGCCAAGATCGAGATCGTGCGCGGCGGGCCGTTCACCTCGGTCGGCGACGACGCCGCGGTTTTGCGCGGCCGCGAGGCCTGGCTGCGCAGCCTCGACCGCAAGTACGGGATCACGCGCTAACCAAGCTTTGCGATCGCGCCTTCCGCCGGCGCAAATCGCGGTAAACAGAACGAGGAGTGAGTTATGCGTCTTCTCGCCGTTATCGCAGCCCTGGCGGCACTGGCATGCGCCGGTGTGCCCGCGCGCGCCGGCATTCTCATCACGGTCGACAAATCGGCGCAGCAACTGACCGTGCACGTCGATGGCGCGACCCGCTATCGCTGGCCGGTGTCGACGGCGCGATGGGGTTACAACACGCCGAACGGAACATACAGGCCGCAACGTCTGGAGCGGCAGTGGTACTCGCGCAAATACGACTGGTCGCCGATGCCGCACTCCATCTTCTTTGCCGGCGGCTACGCCATCCACGGCAGCAACGAGATTTCGCGGCTCGGCCGCCCGGCGTCGCATGGCTGCATCCGCCTGCATCCGCGCAATGCGGCGACCTTGTTCGACCTGGTGAAGCACAACACCGGCGCGACGCGTATCGAGATCACCGGCAGCCGGCCCGACGCGATCGTGGCGACGCGCGTGAAGAAATATCGCCAGGCGCCGGCCGAAGAGGTCGTGACGCGCGGCCGCAGCTATGTCGAACGGCGGCCGGCGGCGCGCCGCGTCGAGGTCAGGGTCGAGGAGCGCGCGGTGCGCCGCGCCGTGCGGCACGACGCCGATTTCGAGGAAATCTTCAGCGAGCGGCCGCGCTACCGCGCCAAGCGCGCGCAGTGGGACGACTGAGGCTGCGGGGGCCCGCAAACTCCGCTCATTCCCGCGAAAGCGGGGACCCAGTCTTAACAACAATCAAGCCAGCGAATGCGTCTCTGGATTCCCGCTTTCGCGGGAATGAGCGGAGTATGGATGGGCGGATGAGGTCTAGCTCGCCCGGCGCTTGCGCGTCGCCGCCGCCTTCTTGGCCGAGCGCGAACGCGCCGCCTTGGAGCGTGAGGCCGAAGCACGGCCGCCGGCTTTGCCGCCTTTGCGCGAGGAAGCGTGGCTTTCCTTCTTGCCGCGGCCGGAGCCGGACTTTTTGCCGCCGCCCGACTCCTTGTTGACCGTGGCCCAGGCCCGGCGCTCGGCTTCCTTCTTCGAGGTGCCGCGCTTCTCGTAACCTTCTTCGATGTGTTCGGCCTTGCGTTTCTGTTTCGACGTATAGGCCGCCTTGCTGCCGCGTGCCATGACGCTTCCTCCTGCATGAATGTCGCAGGGCTTGAACGCGGCAAAACGAACGGCGGTTCCGGCCGCCGCCTTACATCCCGGGCTCGATCGGCTTGTCGATGGCGCCGCCGCTCTCCGCCCAATCCTTGAAGGCGCCGAGATTGAGCACCTTGTCGAAGCCGAGATCCTTGAGCGCCTTGCCGGCAAGCGCCGAGCGGCCGCCCGACGCGCAATAGACGATGATGGTCTTGTCCTTGGCGAAATGCTTGTCGTGATAGGGCGAGGAGGGATCGGCGCGGAATTCGAGCATGCCGCGCGAGACGTGATGCGCGCCCTTGACCAGGCCGCTCTTCTCCACCTCCGGCGCGTCGCGCACATCGACGACCAGCGTGTCGCCCTTGGCGATCAGTTCCTTCGCCTGCGCCGGCGACACGCGCGGCACCGCGGCGTTGGCTTGCTCCATCAACTCTTTCAAGGTGGTGGCCATGTCATCGTCTCCGTTTGCCCCGCCGCCCGAAGACTAGAGCGCGCGAGACGGTAGAAGCAAGCGGGCGAGCAAGCCGGGCCGAGGCGTCAGAACAGCGCGGCGCCGAGGGCGATCTCCTGCTCGGGCGTGACGAAGATCGTCGCGCCGCCTTCGCCCGGCACGCCGAGCGTCAGCACCTCGGAGATTTCCGGCCCCATCCTGCGCGGCGCGAAGTTGACGACCGCGAGCACCTGACGGCCGACCAGCTGTTCCTTGGTGTAATGCCGATAGGCGCCGCACGACACTTTGCTGCCGATGTCGCCGCCGAAGTCGATGGTCATGCGCCAGGTCGGCTTCTTCGTCTGCGCGTCCTCGACCTTGACGATGCGGCCGACGCGGATGTCGAGCGCGTCGAAGTGCGAGAAGTCGGCGACGGGTTTGATCGGCATGAGGCTCTCCCGGCTGGCATCGTCCGAACATGCGGACGATGCCAGCTATTGCCCGCGGCCATCATGCGTCAAGCTCTCGCGCGCGCGGCATCGCGCCTCGCGACATCGTCAGGACGCGAGCAGGGCCGGTGCCGCGGGCCGGCGCAGAGCCGGCCGTGGCGGCGGCAACTGCGCCAGTTGCGGGCGCGCCAGCCCCGACAGGTTCATGACGATCTTGCGCTTGGCCGGCGCGACACGATCGAGGATGTGAAACGCCGCGTTGCGCAGCGCACGGCCGGCGGGATTGTGCATGGTCGCAAGCCGGGTCAGGCGTCCGGCCAGCCCGAGCACCTGCGCCGCCGCCGGCCGGCGCAAGGTCTGGTGCAGATCGAGCGCCGCCTCGGGCCGCCGGCCGCCGATGACATCGGCCAGCAACGGGCCGAGCACGCAGGCATCGACCAGGCCGCAGTTCATGCCCTGACCGCCGGCCGGGCTGTGCACATGCGCGGCATCGCCGATCAGGAACAGCCGGTCCTTGCGATAGGCGCTCGCCAGCCGGTGATGCACGCGGAAGCGCGAGCTCCACACCACATCGAGGACCTTGCCGGCCTTGCGCCGCGGGCCGCTGGCATCGAGCAGCGCCTGAATGTCGGCGACGTCCGGCTTTTCCGGCGCATCGGCGACGGTGGCGACGATGCGATAGGAGCCGTCGGGCAGCGGCGCGACGACGACGAGCCCGGCCGCCGAGAAGAACAGCGAGACTTCCGGCTTGGCGAGCGGCCAATCCATGTGCACGTCGGCGAGGACAAAGGATTCGCCATAGGCGCCGCCGTCGAAGGCGATGCCCGCGGCGGCGCGCACGACGCTGTGCATGCCGTCGGCGCCGACGGCATAGCGGGCGCGAATGACGGCCGGGCCCGACGCGGTGTCGAGCGTGGCTTCGACGCCGCTATCGCCTTGCGTGAGTGCCTGCACGGATACGCCGCGATGCACCGTGCCGCCGAGCGAAGCGAGCCGGTCGGCCAGCACCTTTTCCGTCACGTCCTGCGGCAGCATCAGCAGATAGGAGTGATCGGTGTCGAGGCCGCCGAAGGACAGATCGAGCAGCCGCTGATCGCGATCGCGGATGCTGAAGGTGTCGAGCTTGAGGCCGCGCGCGACGAGGTCGCCGGCGACGCCGACGGAAGCCAGCACATCGAGCGTGTGGGCGTGGATGACGGCGGCGCGCGAGGTGTTCTGACCGCTGGCGAGCTTGTCGACGACGACGTGATCGACGCCGGCCTGACGCAGCGCGATGGACAGGGCAAGGCCGGTCGGACCGGCGCCGACGACGAGAACGTCGGTCTGGGCCGGGAGAGTTCGAGCGAGTGAAGGGGTCATGTCTGCCTCCTGGGCTAAAAGTCAACATTTGTTGATTTTCTATCGAGGCGACTTGAAAAAGTCAACGTGCGTTGATATTACCTGCCATGCGTTCCTTGCGGAGCGCAAAATCTTCCGGGGAATCGATGGCTAAAACGCCTTCCAGCGCCGCCGCACCGCCGCTCAAGAAATCCGAACGGACCCGCGCCGCCATCCTCACCGCGGCGCGAGCGGCCTTTGCCGAGCAGGGTTATGAGCGCGCCACGGTGCGCGACATCGCGGCGCGCGCCGGCGTCGATCCGGCGCTGGTGGTGCGCTATTTCGGCGGCAAGGATGCGCTGTTCGCCGAGGCCAGCGATTTCGATTTGCGCCTGCCGGATCTCGCCGGCGCGCCGCGCGCGAAGCTCGGCGAGATCGTCATCGCGCATTTCCTCGACGTCTGGGAGGAATCGAGCGGCAGCGCCGGCATGGCAATCCTCATGCGCGCGGCCGCCACCAACGAGGAGGCGGCCGCCAAGATGCGCCGCATCTTCGCCAGTCAGGTCGCACCGATGCTGGCGGCGATCGTCGATCGCTCGGAGATGGCGATGCGCGCGGGGCTGGTTTCGACCCAGCTTCTCGGCCTGGCGCTGTGCCGTTATGTGCTGAAGCTGCCACCGGTCACGGGGCTGTCGCGCGAACAGATTGTCCGCAGCGTCGGGCCGTCCTTGCAGGCCTACATGACGGGCAAACTGTAGCGCGCTTTCGCGGCGCGGACGCATTGCGCCCGGCGTGTCACTTGCCCATGATCGCGCCCGGCATCATTGCGGGAGTTGAGACATGAAGGTAGCGATCGTGACGGCGGGCGGCAGCGGCATGGGCGCGGCCTGCGCGCGCAAACTGGCGGCGGACGGCTACAAGGTCGCGATCCTGTCGTCGTCGGGCAAGGGCGAGGCGCTGGCCAAGGAGCTCGGCGGCATCGGCGTCACCGGCTCGAACCAGTCGAACGACGATATCAAGCGGCTGGTCGATGAGACGATGAAGGCCTGGGGCCGCATCGACGCGCTGGTCAACTCGGCCGGCCACGGGCCGCGCGACGACATCCTCAAGATCACCGACGAGCAATGGCACACCGGCATGGACGTGTATCTGCTCAGCGCCATCCGCCCGGCGCGGCTCGTCGCGCCGATCATGGCGGCGCAAAAGAAGGGCGCCATCGTCAACATCTCCACCGCCTGGGCCTTCGAGCCGAGCGCGATGTTTCCGACCTCGGGCGTGTTTCGCGCCGGGCTTGCCGCATTTGCCAAGCTTTTCGCCGACCAATACGCCCCCGATAATGTGCGCATGAACAACGTGCTGCCGGGCTGGATCGACTCGCTGCCGGAGAAGGACGAGCGCCGCGACAGTGTGCCGATGGGCCGCTACGGCACCGCCGACGAGATCGCCGCTACTGCGGCATTCCTCGTCTCCGACGGCGCCGGCTACATCACCGGGCAGAATCTGAAAGTGGATGGCGGCTTGATGCGGGGGATTTGACACGCGCGATTGACAGCGCCGTTCCGTAATGCAATCTTTAGTTGCATTACGGAGGCGCTCATGATTACGAGAACGCATAACGTAAGCGACTATTTCAAAGGATTTCCTGACGATCAGGCAAAGCTGGAAAAGGCGTTCGATGTCGCCCTCCAGATGCGAAGTCTCGAATACGATCTCTATTGGAAGAGAGCGAGCTTTGGATGGGTTATTGTCGGCGCGGCGATTACCGCATTTGGCGCCGTCCGCGGCGAGGCTGATTTTGCCATCGAATATGGCATGGCTTGCCTCGGCCTCATCGTCTCGTTCGCTTGGTATCTTATCAACAGAGCGGGGGCGTCTTGGGCCAGAAACTGGGAAATTCACGTTGAGATTCTGGAAGACAAAGTCATTGGTAAACTCTTCAAGAGCGTGATGAACCGATTGGAGTTCGACAGCACTGATTTCATTCTGCCGTATCCGTTTTCGACCCAAAGAATAAATAATATTCTGTCGTTGACCATCTGTGGCGTTTGGCTGTTCCTCATGGGCCACGTGTGCCTTCGAGCCCAGCCACGTCCAGTTTCCTCGGCTCATTTATCGATTTCATTTTTATTCTTGTCGCTGTCGACAGCGCTTGTTATTTGGCTTCTCTGGGCACGGGCGCGCGTTCGGGAGCCAGAAAATTATCCGGTGATGACCGACCGTGAAGTCAGGGACTATGGATCGAAGATGGCAAAGTACTATGCTGAAAAATCGAACCCATGGTCCAAGCTTACGCGTCTCGTTCACTAGCGGCCCTGCACTGACTTCGCCGGCGCCCAATCAATGCTTCTGCGGGATGAATGCAATGCCGCTGCGATAGCAGTGTTACTGAGATCTTCCCGGCTGCAGAAGTTCCCAATCTCCCTCTTTACGCCGCCCTTATGCGCCGGGCTGCATTTCCGTATCGAAGCTTTGCGCTCGCCGCGCCATGTTCACCTTGCGCAAGCAGGTGAAAGGAGGCGGTCATGGCCCCGCGCTTCGACTGGCCCAATCAGGAATTTCAGGACACAGCCGAGAAGCCCGATTGGTTCTGGGTGCTCTTTGCCATGGGCATGGCGGCGTTCTTCGGCGTGCTGATCGCCATCAACGGCAGCGGCGGGGCCGACTGCCGGTCCATCGCCGACCAGACGGCGCGGCTCAAATGCTTCGACGCCGCCACGCAGACGCTGCCCGCCAAGGGCGCGCAAATTCCGAACCAGTAGGCCGCCGGCTTGCCCACCCGCGCAAACTATGGCATCTGACCCGCCATGTTCGACGCGATGACATCCCCGCAGACCTGCTGGTGGCGCTGCTTTTAAAAAGCGGCGCGTCGAATTTCTTTTCATTCATCAGACGTGGCCGCCGGGTATCGGCAGGCATCGTCCATGAATTGACAACCTCACCGACGCGCGGCGGCTCCCAACAGGAGAACTGCCATGCATGCCCCCCTCGACCTCAAACCCGTCATCCTCACCGGCGAGCGCACCACCGGGCCGCTGCATCTCGGCCATTACGTGGGCTCGCTGCGCAACCGGCTGGCGCTGCAGGATACGCACCGCCAATTCCTGCTGCTCGCCGATCTGCAGGCGCTGACCGACAACGCCCACGATCCCGACAAGGTACGGCGCAACGTCATCGAGGTGGCGCTCGATTATCTCGCCGTCGGCATCGATCCGGGCAAGGCCAGCATCTGCGTGCAGTCGGCGCTGCCGGCGCTGGCCGAACTGACGATGCTCTACATGAACTTCGTCTCGGTAGCGCGGCTGGAGCGCAACCCGACCATCAAGGACGAGATTCGCGCCCGCGGTTTCGGCCGCGATATTCCGGCGGGCTTCATGTGCTACCCGGTCTCGCAGGCCGCCGACATTACCGGCTTCAAGGCGAGCGTGGTGCCGGTCGGCGAGGATCAGGCGCCGCTGATCGAACAGACCAACGAGATCGTGCGCCGCGTCAATCATCAGGCCGGCCGCGACGTGCTCGTCGAGGCGCAGGCGCTGATCCCGAAAGTGGGGCGGCTGCCCGGCATCGACGGCAAGGCGAAGATGAGCAAGTCGCAGGGCAACGCGCTGCTGCTGTCGGCCTCGCCGGAGGAGATCAAGCGCGCCGTGCATCTGATGTACACCGACCCGAACCATCTGCGCGTCAGCGATCCCGGTACGGTCGAGGGCAACGTCGTGTTCACGTATCTCGACGCCTTCGATCCGGACGGGGGCGGTGTCGCCGACCTGAAGGCGCAGTACCGGCGCGGCGGCCTCGGCGACAAGGCGGTGAAGGCGCGGCTCGAGACCTTGCTTCAGGAGCTGCTGACGCCGATCCGCGAGCGGCGCGCGGCGCTGGCGCGCGATCCGGACACGGTGCTCGACGTGCTGCGCGACGGCACCGCCAAGGCGCGCGCCATCACGCAGGCGACACTGCAGGAGGTGCGCGACGGTCTCGGATTGTTTGAGCTCTAGGTGCCGCGAATGCCGCGCAGGCGCTCGTTGCGCCGGCGCAGCATTTCCAGCGCCGCCAGCATCACCACCGACACCAGGATCATGATGGTGGCGACGGCGGTGATGGTCGGCGAGATGTTTTCGCGCAGGCCGGAGAACATTTCGCGCGGCAGCGTGCGCTGTTCGGGGCCGGCGACCATCAGCACGACGACGACCTCGTCGAAGCTGGTGGCGAAGGCGAACAGCGCGCCGGAGGCGACGCCGGGCGCGATCAGCGGCAGGATGACCTTGAAGAAGGTCGTCACCGGCGCGGCGCCGAGGCTGGCGGAGGCGCGGGCGAGGTTGTCGTCGAAGCCTTTCAGTGTCGCCGCCACGGTGATGACGACGAAGGGCGTGCCGAGCGCGGTGTGCGCGAGGATGAGCCCGGTGTAGCTGGCGGTGAGGCCGAGCGGAGCGAAGAAGAAGTAGAAGCCGACGGCGACGATGACGACCGGCACGATCATCGGCGACAGCAGGATCGCCATGACGAGGCCCTTGCCGCGGAAGTCGGCGCGCGTCAGGCCGAGCGCGGCGACGGTGCCGAGCGCGGTGGCGAGCACGGCACTCGATATGCCGATGATGAAGCTGTTGCGCAGCGCCCGCATCCACTGCTCGGAGGCGAGGAAGGCGTGATACCAGCGCAGCGACAGGCCATCGAGCGGGTAGGTGAGGAAGGTGCCCGAGTTGAACGACAGCGGTACGATGGCGAGGATCGGCGCCATCAGGAAGAACAGCACCAGGCCGCTGGCGACATAGAGCACCGTGCGCCAGATGCGTTCTTCGCGGGTCAGATGCTGAGTGGCCATCGCGAGTCCCTCAGCCGAGCTTGACGTTGGTGATGCCGACGAGGCGGTCGTACACCCAGTACAGCAGTAGCGTGGCGACGAGCAGCACGGCGCCGAGCGCCGAGGCCATGCCCCAGTTCACCGAGTCCGACGTATAGAAGGCGATGAAGTAGCTGATCATCTGGTCGGCGGCACCGCCGACCAGAGCCGGCGTGATGTAATAGCCGAGCGCCAGGATGAAGACGAGCAGCGCGCCGGCGCCGATGCCGGGCAACGTCATCGGCAGATAGACGCGGATGAAGGCCTCGGTCGGCGAGGCGCCGAGCGATTTGGCCGCCAGCATGTAGGACGGCTTGATGCCCTTCATCACAGAATACAAGGGCAGGATGAGGAACGGCAGCAGGATATGCGTCATGGCGATGTAGACGCCGATGCGGTTGTAGATCAGCCGTACCGGTGAATCGATGACGCCGAGCCAGATCAGCGCGTGGTTGATGATGCCCTGTTCCTGCAGCAGCACGATCCAGGCCGCTGTGCGCACTAAAAGCGACGTCCAGAACGGCAGCAGCACCAGGATCATCAGCAGATTGGCGCGGCGCGGCGGCTGCGTGGCCAGCAGATAGGCGACGGGAAAGCCGAGCACGACGCACAGCAGCGTGACGATGAAGCTGACCTTGAAGGTGCGCGTGAGCACCTCGACATAGATCGCCTGGCTGGGCGGCGTCGCGACGATGTGGCCGTCGGCGGTCTTCTGCCGGTCCACGGCGGCGAGCAGGTAGAAACTGGTGACCGGGCCGCTCGCCTGATCGATGGCCGCCCAGGTTTTGACATCGCCCCAGTGCGGATCGATCTCGGTGAGCGTGGCGCCCCAGTCCGCTGACGTATCCGGCAGGCGGCGCGCGGTGCCGAACACCAAAGTGCGGCCGTTGTCGATGGCGTAGTTCAGCCGCCGCCCCGCGATCGGCAGCGTGCGCGCGCGGTAGCTGTCGCGGATATCGGTGGCGAGCGCGTCGAACACCGGCGGCGGCGGCAGCTGGGTGCGGTCGGTCCAGGTTCTGATCGACTGCGTGACATGCGGCCACACGGAGGCCAGCTCGCGATCGACGACCGACAGCCGCAGCATGTCGAGGATCGGCACGACGAAAGTGACGACGATGAACAGCAGCAGCGGCAGCACCAGCGCGAAGGCGCGCAGCTTGCGCATGCGCTCGGCGCGGCGCAGTTGCGCCTTGAGCGAGGCGCCGGTGCCGGCGAGCGGCGCGGCAAGGCCGGAGTTCGTCAGTGAAGCCTCCTGACGTCACCCTCCGTCATGCCCGGCCTTGTGCCGGGCATCCACGTCTTAGCCATGAAGTAAGGCGTGGATGGCCGGGACAAGCCCGGCCATGACGATGTTGAGGGCATACGCGGCGGCTACTTCGTCGCCGCCCACTTGTTGAACTGCTCGGTGAGGCGGTCGATGTTCTCCATCCAGAACGCGGTGTCGATCTGCACGGCGTGGGCGAAGTTCTCGTCCGCGGTCGGCAGGTCGGCGAGGCGCGCCTTCGGAATCAGTGCATTAGCGCCCTTGGCGGTGACGCCGTAAGCGATCGCTTCCGGCAGCTTGGCCTGGTTCTTGGCCTCACCGAGGAAGTTGATCAGCTTGTAGGCGTTATCGACGTTGGGCGAGCGCTTGAGGATGACCCAGGAGTCGATGGTGTACAGCGCGCCGTTCCACGAGATGCCGAAGTTCTTCTTGTCGTCGCGGTTGGCGGCGTCGATGCGGCCGTTATAGACCGAGGTCATCACCACTTCGCCGGAGGCGAGCAGCTGCGGCGGCTGGGCGCCGGCCTTCCAGAACACCAGGTCGTTCTTGATGGTGTCGAGCTTCTTGAAGGCGCGATCGACGCCTTCCTTGGTCTTGAGCGCCTTGTAGACGTCGCTTGGGGCGACGCCATCGGCCATCAGCGCGATCTCGAGCGTCGTCTTCGGTCCGGCGCGCAAGCCGCGCTTGCCAGGATACTTCTTGGTGTCGAAGAAGTCGGCCCAGGACTTCGGCGCATCCTTGAGCTTGTCCTTGTCGTAGCCGAGCACGAAATCGTAAAGGATGGCGCCGACGCCGCATTCATGCACGGCGGGGGCGATGTAGTTGTCCTTGCCGCCGATCTTGGAATAATCGAGCGGCACGAACAGGCCTTCCTCGCAGCCGGCCGCGAGCTCTTCCGATTCCACCTGCACGACGTCCCAGGTCGAAGCGCCGCCCTGCACCTTGGCGCGCAGCACGCCGATGCCGCCGTCCCACGACTCGTCGATCAGCGGGATCTTGGCTTCCTGCTTGAAGGGCTCGAAATACACCTTCTTCTGCGCCGCCTGATAGGCGCCGCCCCACGACACGACGGTCAGGTCGCGCGCCTGCGCGGCCGTGCCCGCGCCCACGGCGATCGCCGCCGCGACGACCGTGCCCAACGCCATCGTTCCCAACGCCTTTGTGTGCATCGATACTCTCCCTCGTTCTCGGCCCGCCGCGGTGTGCGGCCGGCCCCTGTTGAAATCAGCGCGGCGCGTCGAGCGCCAGACAGTCGCGCGTGGCAAAGCCGATCGACAGCACGTCGCCGGGCTTCGGCACCACGCGGTTGGCGCGGTAGCGCATCTTGACGGTGAAGTCGTCGTTGCCCGGCACGTCGAGGCGCACGCGCATGTGGTCGCCGTGATAGATCGTCTCCTTGACCGTGGCGCGCAGCCGGTTGGCGATGTCGCCTTGCGGTTCGATATCGACTTTCTCCGGCCGCAGCGACAGGTTGACGCGGCGTCCGGTGCCGTCGCCGCAGCCGGCGCGGGCATGGATCACGGTGCCGTCGTCGAGCCGCACGCGACAGGAGCCGGCATCGACCAGCTCCAGCGTGCCGCCGAGCATGTTGTTCTCGCCGATGAAGTTGGCGACGAAGGAATTCTGCGGCTGCTCGTAAAGGCCCTGCGGCGTATCGAGCTGCTGCACCACGCCTTCGTGAAACACGGCGATGCGGTCCGACATGGTCAGCGCCTCGCTCTGGTCGTGCGTGACATAGACCACGGTGAGTCCGAGATTGTCGTGGATGTGCTTGATCTCGATCTGCATGTGCTCGCGCAGCTGCTTGTCGAGCGCGCCGAGCGGCTCGTCCATCAGCACCAGCTTCGGCTCGAACACCAAAGCGCGGGCGAGCGCGACGCGCTGCTGCTGGCCGCCGGACAATTGCCCGGGACGGCGGGCGCCGAGCGCGCCGAGCTTGACGACGTCGAGCGCGCGGGCGACGCGCGTTTTCTGTTCGGCCTTGCCGATGCGGCGCACCGCCAGCGGAAAGGCGATGTTCTCCTCGACCGTCATGTGCGGGAACAGCGCATAGTTCTGGAAGACGACGCCGATGTCGCGCTTGTGCGGCGGCGTATCGCGCAAGGACTGGCCGGCGAGCGTGATCTCGCCGCGCGTCGGAACCTCGAAGCCGGCGAGCATCATCAGCGACGTCGTCTTGCCCGAGCCGGACGGGCCCAGCATGGTGAGGAATTCGCCGCGGCGGATATCGAGATTGAGGTCCTTCACCACCAGCAATTCGCCGTCGTAGGTCTTCTGCACCCCGCGAAACGATACCAGAGGTTCAGATACGGACATGCGAACGCGGCTCCTCATCCGCCGCCTCGCACGCACACACATCACGCCCGGCGGCCGGATCGCGCAAAGCATCGCCCAGTTTAGAAGCCTGCACAACTGCGAATTTGCGGCAGCGATGCAGGAAAAATCAGCACCGGCAAGGGGATGGCGGGGAAGGGGATACTCTCCGGACCGTAGCTCGCATGAAGCGAAGCGGAATGCGGGAACGGCATCGGCAGCCAGTCCCGGATTTCGCTTCGCTCATCCGGGCTACAGGGTGCGCGCTACAGGATCCCGTACTTGGCGTAAACATCCGCCAGCAGCCGGCCCTGGAGCAGTTCGTCGCGCGAGCGGTTCTCGCCATCGACCTTCCTGAAGGCGGCCTCGAATACCTTGTCCTCGATCTCGCGCGGGATGACGACGACGCCGTCGACGTCGCCGAACACGATGTCGCCGGAGCGCACGCGCACGCCGCCGCACAGCATCGGCCGGTCGATCTCCTGCATCTTGCCGCGGCCGCGCGAATCGAGCGGGCCGATGCCGCCGCAGAACACCGGGAATTTCATGTCGCGGATGAAGCGCACGTCGCGCGTCAGCCCGTCGGTGACGCAGCCGACGCCGCCGCGCATCTTGGTCGCCGTGGTGAGCAGTTCGCCCCACGGCGCGATGGTCAGGTTGCCGGCGCAGCCGAGCACGGGGATTTCGCCGGGCCTGATGTCGTCGATCAGCTTGATCTCGAGCTCGTAGGGGTTCTCGCCCTCGGCTCCGGCATCGCACACCGCCATATAGGCGCCGGTGCGGGCGCGGCCGATCAGCACCTGCGCCTCGTCGAGCGGGCGGATGTTCGGCGTCATCGCCTGCGCGGTGTGGCCGAGGCTGTCGAGCACGTCGGACAGAACCGGCGTGTAGAGCTTGTCTTTCGCGCGCGCGAGATCGTCGGTGCTGAGCATGGGGTCCTCCGCGAAATCGTTGTGGTTTTGGCGGAGTTTGGCTGAGGCGACGGAGCGGCGTCAATCCAGTGGGGCGGCGGGCTTCAACATTCCGTTCATAGCCGCGAAAGCGGAATCCAGTTCTCCGCGGCAACCGCTATATTTCGAATCGTGGGAGCCAGATCCGAAAGAAAAACGCGATTGCTGCAGGCCGCCGGCGACGCCATCGAGCGCGCGATTGCAAGCGGCGACGACCCGTTCGAACTCATGCTCGCCGCGACGGGCGAAGGCCCCAATGTCTGCGTTCCCTATGTGCAGCTGCATCCTTTCTTTCTCGAGAAGCGCGCGCAGTTCAAGACGAAGGAGGATCGCCGCCGCGACGCGCTGGCGGCCGAGCCGGGTCCTGTCGTCTGGGTGCGCCGGCAATTCAACAGCCGCAGGCACGCGGCCTATCGGCTGGCGGATGTCGATGGTTGGCATTGGTCGAACATGAGCGGCGGCGTCATGCGCCGGGCCAATCGGTATTACCTGCACGGGTATGTCTGGTGCGACGCCATGATCGCCGGGACGATCGGGCATACCTGCAAGCACGGCCCGCCGCCGCATCGCATCAAGGTCTGCGTCACCAAGAAGGGCAACGAGAAGTTCTGGCAGGCGATCGAAGAGGCGGCGCCGATGGACAAGAAGCCGGAGCCAAGGCGGCGCAGAAAGCGGGCGAGGCGAAGCCGCTAAACCGGCCTCGTCCTTCGAGACGCATCGCTGCGCGATGCTCCTCACGATGAGGCCGGGCGGGGCTGCGATGCGCTGAAGCGTTAGCCGTCATGGCCGGGCTTGTCCCGGCCATCCACGTCTTCGATGTCACGGCCCAAGACGTGGATGCCCGGCACAAGGCCGGGCATGACGATCTATGGCTGAGACTCGGCGCGCTTAGACATCCACCTTCAACGCGGCGATGAACGCTTCCTGCGGAATGTCCACCTTGCCGTACTGGCGCATCTTCTTCTTGCCCTTCTTCTGCTTGTCGAGAAGTTTCCGTTTACGTGTGGCGTCGCCGCCGTAACACTTGGCGGTCACGTCCTTGCGCAGGGCGCGCACGGTTTCGCGGGCGATGATCTTGCCGCCGATGGCGGCCTGGATCGGCACCTGGAACATGTGCGGTGGGATCAATTCCTTCAGCTTTTCGACCATGCCGCGGCCGCGCGATTCCGCGCGGGTTCGGTGCACCAGCATCGACAGCGCATCGACCGGCTCGTCATTGACAAGGATCGACATCTTGACGAGGTCGGACACCTTGTAGTCGGTGAGGTGATAGTCGAACGAGGCATAGCCCTTCGATACCGATTTCAGCCGGTCGTAGAAATCGAACACGACTTCGTTGAGCGGCAGGTCGTACTTCACCATGGCGCGCGAGCCGACATAGGTCAGCTCCTTCTGCGTGCCGCGGCGGTCCTGGCACAGCTTGAGCACGGCGCCGAGATATTCGTCGGGGGTGAGGATCGTCGCCTCGATCCACGGCTCCTCGATCTCGAGGATCTGCATCACGTCCGGCATGTCGACGGGATTGTGCAGTTCGATCTGCGAGCCGTCGCGCAGGTTCATCTTGTAGATGACCGACGGCGCCGTCGCGATCAGGTCGAGATTGAATTCGCGCTCCAGCCGCTCCTGGATGATTTCGAGATGCAGCAGGCCGAGGAAGCCGCAGCGGAAGCCGAAGCCGAGTGCGGCCGAGGTCTCCATCTCGAAGGTGAAGGAAGCGTCGTTGAGGCGCAGCTTGCCCATCGCCGCGCGCAGCGCTTCGAAGTCGGCGGCGTCCACCGGGAACAGGCCGCAGAACACCACCGGGATCGCCGGCTTGAAGCCGGGCAGCGGATCGTCGTTCGGGTTGCGCTCGTCGGTGATGGTGTCGCCGACGCGCGTGTCGGCCACTTCCTTGATCGAGGCGGTGAGCATGCCGATTTCGCCGGGGCCGAGTTCGTCCACCGGCGTCAGCTTCGGCAGGAACACGCCGACACGGTCCACTTCGTAGTGCGACTCGATGCCGATCATGCGAATGCGCTGGCCCTTCCTGAGCGAGCCATCGACGACGCGGACCAGAACGACGACGCCCAGATAGGCGTCGTACCAGCTATCGACCAGCAGCGCCTTGAGCGGCGCCGCGCGGTCGCCCTTCGGCGGCGGCAGCTTGGTGACGATGGCTTCCAGCACCTGGTCGATGTTGAGGCCGGTCTTGGCCGAGATGCCGATGGCGTCCGAGGCATCGAGACCGATGACGTCCTCGATCTGCTTCTTGATCTTTTCCGGCTCGGCGGCCGGCAGGTCGATCTTGTTGAGCACCGGCACGATCTCGTGGCCGGCGTCGAGCGCGTGATAGACGTTGGCGAGCGTCTGCGCTTCGACGCCCTGCGAGGCATCGACGACGAGGAGCGAACCTTCGCAGGCGGCCAGCGACCGGTTCACCTCGTAGGCGAAGTCGACATGGCCGGGGGTGTCCATCAGGTTGAGGATGTAATCCTTGCCGTCCTTGGCCCGGTAGTTCAGGCGCACGGTCTGCGCCTTGATGGTGATGCCGCGCTCCTTCTCGATCTCCATATTGTCGAGAACCTGCTCCTTGCCGGCCATTTCGCGCGCATCGAGGCCGCCGGTCAGCTGGATCAGCCGGTCGGCGAGCGTCGATTTGCCATGGTCGATATGGGCGACGATGGAGAAATTGCGGATATTCTGGATGGGGGCGGACGTCATGGGCCGCGAGATAACACCCGAATCCGGGGCCAGCAAGGCGACTTCTATGTCATTCCGGGGCGCGGACGCAGTCCGCGAGCCCGGAATCCATATTCGCTGACGCCGGGGCTATCGATTCCGGGCTCGCCGCTTCGCGGCGCCCCGGAATGACCAATTACGCCGCCTTCCACACCACCGCGGCGGAGACGGTGTAATTCCACACCGCGCCCATGACGGCGCCGCCCAGGCCGGCGATCCACCAGCTCGGGCCGCCGGTATAAATGAGGCTGGCGACGCCGACATTGGAAATGGCGCCGACCGAGCAGACCAGTTCGAACACGAGGAGGCCGCGGATGAAGGCCCAGCCGGTCAGGCGCTGGTCGCGGTAGGTATAGGCGTTGTTGAACACGTAGTTCCAGACGATCGCCACCATGGTGGCGATGGTCTGCTGCACGCCGAAGCCCGGCACGCCGATGCCATGCAGCAGGCCGAGCGTCGCCATATGGGCTCCGATGCCGGTCAGGCCGACCAGGCAGAACAGCACGAAACGGTAGGAGACTGCGTCGTTGGTCAGTTTGGCAAGCAGGAGCTGGCCGAAGTCGAGGGCAACGCGGGCGTCGAGCTTGCTCTCGCCGTGACGGCGCCTGCCGAACACGAAAGGCAGTTCGGCGATGCGCAAGGTGTCGCGGCCGGTGGCGGCGATATCGAGCAGGATCTTGAAGCCTTGCGTCGACAGCTTCGGCGCCAGTTCGTCGATCACCTCGCGGCGGAGCATGAAAAAGCCGCTCATCGGGTCGGTCAATTCGACCTTCAAAAGCCGGCGCGCCAGTGCCGTGGACCACTGGCTGGCCTTGGCGCGGGCGGCGGAAAAGCCGGCGTCCGTCGTGCCGCCGATATAGCGCGAGGCGACGACGAGATCGGTTTCGCAACTGCGCAGCTTCCCGACCATGGCGGCGAGCAGCGTCTCGTCATGCTGGCCGTCGGCATCCATCACCGCGACGTAAGGCGCGTTCGAAGCCAGCATGCCCTCGATGCAGGCGCCGGCGAGGCCGCGACGGCCGACGCGGCGGATGCAGCGGACGCGGCGGTCGCGGGAACCGATGTCGCGGGCGAGCGCGCTGGTGCCGTCCGGCGAATTGTCGTCGACGACGATGACCTCCCAGTCGATACCGTTGAGCGCTTTGGCCAGCCGCTCGACCATCATCGGGATGTTGGCGCGCTCGTTGAAGGCCGGCAGGATGACGGACAGTTCCGGCGCCGGCTCGGTCATGGGAACGAGCGACGGCGCCGCCACCTGCGGGGTCTGAACGACCGTCTTTTTCAGTGTCTGCTGGGCCATGGCCGCGGAGTGTGCCGCCGGGGCGTTAACGGCGGGTTCGCGCTTGATTCCAATATATGAGAAGTATATTCTCATATCATGGAACAAGCAGCAGATGGCCTGAGCACCCTCGACCGCGCCATCGGCGAGCGCATCAAGGCGCTGCGGGCCGACCGCGGGCTGACGCTCGAGGTGCTGGCGGAAAAGGCGGGTGTCAGCCGCGCCATGCTGTCGCGCATCGAGCGCGGCGAGTCGAACCCGACGGCGCAACTGCTCGGCCGCGTCTGCGCCGGGCTCGACGTCACTCTGTCGGCGCTGTTCGCCGAGACCGAACAGGCGGCATCGCCGCTGGCGCGCCGCGCCGAGCAGGCCGTATGGCGCGATCCCGCCAGCGGCTATGTCCGGCGCGTGGTGACGCCGCCGAACTGCGGCGCGGCCGCCGAGATCGTCGATGTCGAATTCCCGGCCGGCGCCACGGTGACGATGGAATCTTCGCGTACGCCGGCGAGCGATCAGCAGATCGTGCTGCTGTCCGGCCGCATGGAATTGACGGTGGGCAACACGACGCATCGGCTCGAGGCCGGCGACTGCCTGCACATGCAGCTCGGCCAGCCGGTCGGCTTCCACAATCCGGGAGCCAGGCCCGCGCATTATCTCGTCGTCATCAGCTCCGGCGCGCCGCGATTCTGAAAGGTGATTTATGGCCGACACGGTCGTCATACGTGAACTCGCTGCCGCCGAGGCGGAGCGGCGGCTCGATGAGCTTGGCGTCATCCTGCGCGACGCGGTGGAGAGCGGCGCCTCGGTCAACTTCCTGCAAGGCTTCACGCAAGCCGAGGCCGAAGCGTTCTGGCGCGGGCAGGTGCCCGGCATCGCAGACGGCGGCCGGCGTCTGCTGGTCGCAGAGGACGGCGAGCGGCTGATCGGCACCGTGGTGCTGACCCTGGCGCCGCAGCCGAACCAGCCGCACCGCGCCGATGTCGGCAAGATGCTGGTGCTTGCGTCGCATCGCCGCCGCGGTCTCGGCCGCCGTCTGCTCGACGCGGTTGAGGCGCTGGCGCGAGAGCAGGGGCGCACCCTGCTGATGCTCGACACAACCTTGGGCAGTTCGGGCGACATGCTGTATCGCCGTTGCGGCTGGACCGAATACGGCATCGTGCCGGGCCATGCGCTCTCCACGCTCGGCGTGCCGACCGCCACGGCGTTTTTCTACAAGGAAGTGTGAGACAAAGGTAACGTGACGCCCGCGCGCCGCCGTGGCATAGGCAGGGCGCCATGTGGTCCAACATCAAGAGCGACGCCCGGCGCATCGCCGCCTCCTTCGCCGATCCGGCGAACGCCAATGTGACGGTGCTGTTCGCGCTCGTCGTCTATACCGGCGTGTGGGCGGCTTACGGCGCCATCACGAAGCAGGCGCAGGGCCTCAATCCCGACATGACCGAATTGATCGCGTGGTCGCGCGATCTCGCTTTCGGTTATTCGAAGCATCCGCCGCTCGCCGCCTGGCTGGTGCGCGGCTGGTTCGAGGTCTTCCCGGTGTCGGACTGGGCCTACTACCTGCTGGCGATGCTGATGCCGGCGCTGACGCTCTGGATCGTCTGGAAGTTGATGGCAGACTACCTGCCGCTGTCGAAGCGCGTCGCCGGCCTCGCCTTGCTGACTCTGGTGCCGTTCTTTTCGTTTCATGCGCTCAAGTTCAACGTCAACACCATCCTGATGCCGCTCTGGGCGGCGGCGACCTATTACTTCCTGCGCTCCTACGTGACGCGCAGTCCGCGCCTTGCCGCACTCGCCGGCATCACCGCGGCGATGTGCATGCTCGGCAAATACTGGTCGATCTTCCTCATCGCCGGCCTCGTCGTCGCCGCGCTCGCCGACCGCCGCCGCGCGCTGTATTTCCGTTCGGCGGCGCCGTGGATCACCGTGCTGTTCGGCGCGGCCTGTCTGGCGCCGCATATCGTCTGGCTGTTCCAGCACGACTTCATGACGTTCAAATATGCCGAGGCCGCGCATGAGGCGAAGCCGTTTACCGCGACGGCGGTGGCGGCGCTCGGCTATCTCGCCGGCTCGATCGGTTACGTCGCGTTGCCGCTGATCGTCGTCCTTGTCGTGGCGCGCGGCCGCATCGCCACCTTGCGTGACATGGTCTGGCCGCACGACGACGACCGCCGCCTCGTCGCGCTGGCGTTCTGGGCGCCGCTATTGCTGCCGATGCTGGGCGCCATCGCGGCGCATACCGAGATCACCTCGCTGTGGTCGATGTCGGCCTGGACCTTGCTGCCGGTGCTGCTGCTGTCGCCGCCGGGCCTGAACTGGCGGCCGGTCGATACCGTCAGGGTCACCGGCTTCGCCATCGTGCTGCCGCTGGCGCTGCTCGCCGCTTCGCCCTTCATCGCCGCCAAGACGCGGCCGAAAGGCCCGCCGCCCGCCGCGGCGCAGGCGCCGCTGCTGGCGCGTGAGGTCGAGCGGCTCTGGCGTCAGGCGATCCCGTTCCCGCTGCGTTATGTCGGCGGCGAAGGCGACATTGTCTTGCCGGTAGCGGCTTATGCGCAGGACAAGCCGCGCATCCTGATCCCGGGGCTGGTGACGATGCCGGACCCGGTGACGTTGCGGCACGCCGGCATGGTGCAACTGTGCTTCGCCGAGGATCAGACCTGCCTCGCCCGGGCCAAGGCCGCGATCGGCGACGCGCCGAACCAGGTGTCGCAAACCACGATCTTCCGCACGCCCGGTAGTCCGGGCGCCGAGCCGCGCCACTACACGATCATGGTCGTGCCGCCGCGGCCGTGATATGCGCTTCAACCGCCGCGAGGGCGCGAGAGAGGGCAGAGCCTTGGACTCCCAGACCCGGACCACGAGCTTCTTGAGCTATCAGAACCTGCTGCGCCTCGAGGATCGCGTCTCCGAGATCTTCCTGCGCTATCCGTGGATCGGCTGGGGCGTCTGGATCCTCTTCTGCATCAACTCGCTGATCCGCAACGACCCCAAGCGCTTCGGCTCGACCTTCCAGGCCTATCTCGACGCCGCGCACGCGTTCTGGAGCCACCAGACGATCTACGACATGTCGACGCTCGGCGAGTATCTGTACTGGCCGGTGTCGCTGCTGGTGCTCGGGCCGCTGCCGATGCTGCAGCCCGTCGTCGCCGCGGGCATCGCCATGGCGATCTCGGCGGCGCTTTTGTCCGTCGCCGCCTATTGCTTCATGAAGCTGCTGCTGCCGGAGCAGAGCCGCCGCGATGTCTTCAACCTCGCCGGCGTGCTGTTGATGATCAACATCCCGGTGGCCTGGTTCAATCTGAAATACGTGCAGGCCCAGGTCGGCATGACCGCCTTCATGATGCTGGCGGCGGTGGCGATCGCGCGGCGGCGCTGGGTGCTCGGCGCGCTGTGGCTGTTTCTCAGCGTCATCACCAAGCCGCTGTCGCTGGTGATGCTGCTGCTGTGCGGCGCCACGCAGCCGAAGATGCGGCCTTGGCTGCTGCTGGCGCTGGTCGCGGCGCTGGCCTTGCCTTTTGCTTTCGCGCCGCCGGCCTATGTCGCCGAGCAGTACCGAATCTGGATCGTCAAGCTGCAGCAGCTGACGTCGGTCGAGCCGGGGCAGTGGCTGTATCAGGCCGACTTCGCCACCATGCTCGACTCGTTCGGCCTGACGCTGTCGCATGCGGTGCAGACGGCGATCCGGCTTGCCGCCGCGCTCGGCTTCCTCGCGCTTGTGTGGCGCATCGCCCGCTACGGCAACATCGTCGTCTTCGCCGTCGCCGTGATGCTCTATGCCGCCTGCTACATCAACCTGTTCGGGCCTCGCAACGAGTTCCTGTCCTACATGGTGCTGACGCCGGCGCTGACGGGCGTCGCGCTGATGCTGCTGCGCCGTAACGCCCGCGATCAGCGCGCCTGGCTGCTGATCGTTGCCGCGCTGGTCATCGACTTCCACGGCGCTTTGGCGGTCGATCGCGTGCTCAAGCCGGTGCTCGCCTTCATCGTGCTCGGCTGGATGATCTGGATGACCATCGACATGCGGCGCTGGGTGGAACTCCTGGGACCGACGGCCAGGACCGCCGATTAATTCGCAATACCGGAGAAGTTCGCCGCCCGGGCCTGGGCCACAATGGCCGCCTCCCTATCCGCAACAACGGAGGCGAAGATGGCGAACCCGAGTGATGGCGAACCCGCAGGCGGTTGGCCCAATCCCGAAAGCGCGCAAATCCGGGGTCGCCAGGCGGCGACGCGCGAACACCTGCGCGAGACCCTGCCGGTGCGGGCGGTGCAGAAATCCGCCGGCAAGCAAACCGGTTTTCCCGACGAGGCGGAGCTGGAATACGAGCGCTCGGTGATCCGCATTCCGTTCTATCTCAAGGGCAAGGCGAGGACGGACTCGCGCCATGACGTCGATATCATGGCCTTCGACGCCTATATGCGGCTGCTGCGCGAGAAGCCGATCCGCAACGGCCTGGGCCTGCGGCAGTTCGAGTTCTTCATCGATTCCTGGGAGCTCAACAACACCTACAGCAAGGGCCTCAATGCCGACGTGACGTTCACGCTGTCGGACTGCGAACAGCCCAAGAGTCTGTGCATTTCGCTGCAACGCGAATCCGACTACCCGGCGATGATCGTCTACAACGCGATCTATGACGTCTATGTCGGCAAGGAGCGCATCATCACGCACCAGGCCGGCACGGCGGTGGCGATGCCGGTGCGCGAAATCCCGCCGCGCAACACCACGGTGGCGTTCGAGAAGCCGTTCGATTCCGACCTGTTCAGCTTCTCGGCCGGAAGTTGCGAAGGCATGCGCTCGATCACCAAGGACGAGTTCGAGCGCGGAATCATGGAAGCGCGCAAGATCCGCGGCGGTTGAGGGCGCCTGCGCATGGCGCCGCGGCACCAGCTCCGGCTTGGACTCGTCCAGATCAATGTCACCGATCTGGGCGAAGCCTGGCGGTTCTATGTCGATGCGCTGGGGCTGCCCGGCGCCGAACGTCTCGGGCGCGGCAAACCCTTCCACCTCGCGGTGGAAGGCGCGCCCGAGGTTCTGGTTTATCGCGTCGAGCGCATGGCGCTGCGCCACTATCCGGATGACACCGGCGTGACGCTGGTTTTCTACACGCCGGACATCAAGGCGACCGTCGCCGACTGGAAGGCCAAAGGAGTCGAATTCGTGCCGATCGCCTGGTCGCGCGACAAGAGCGGCATCGCCGAAACGCCGTTCGGCCCGTTCATCGCTTTCCGCGATCCGTTCGGCAACGTCCATGAACTCTTGCAACCCGGCTAACAGCGTCAACCTCGAGGAGTCCAACATGCATCAGGTCGATTTGAATCGCGCGGACATGGATCGCGACCGGCTGGCCCATGTGCTGCAAGGTTTCCCGGCGCCGCTGGTCGAGCCAGACGTGTTCAGGATGCTCGATCGCTACTATGCCGATCTCGACGCCATCGGCCGCATCGACGACGAGACCGGCGAGCCGCTCATCGACAAGGTGCAGCTCACCGCGTTGCTGCGCGAGTTCGTCAATCTCGGCGAAGCCGACCGGCTCGTGAAGCTGCTGGAAGGCTTGCAGGGCGCGGCGTTCCGCACCGCACTAGGCCGCGATCGCTATCGCGAGGTGTCGTGGTTCGAACTGGCGCGCGAGATCGTCATCTTCGACACCGAGCCGGCGACGACGTTCGAACAGCTTCGCTTGTCGTCGCGCGCGACGCCCGACGAGGTGATCGACGCCGTGCAGGCGCGGTTCCCCAGCCTCGAGCGCGAAATGGCCGATCCCGCGATCCTCGGCGATCAGGTGATCAAGCGCCTGTCGGATCCGCAGCAGGCGGAAGCCGCGCTGCACATCATCAACAAGCAGCTCGGTTGGTGGGCGGCGCTGGCGACGGTGCTGCTGCTGCCGCCGGCGATCGCCGCGCGGCGCCACGTGTCCGATCCGAAGACCGCGGCGGTGGCGTGGCCGCTGTCGATGAACGTGCTCGGCGCGGCGGTTGGCGGCTGGACCATCACGGTGGTCGGAAGCTGCCTGCTGGCGCCGCTGCAATAACGCGGGCGGCGGCGATGATCCTGCGTGCGGCGCGCGTCGCGGCGTTGACCTTCGGTGCGGCGCTGCCTTTGGCCGGTCGCCTCGTCTGGGCGGCCGGCCGCGGCCGCGAAAGGCGTCACGCCATCATGGGGCAAAGTCTGGCGCGGCTGCTGTCGCGGCTCGGTCCGACTTACGTGAAGGTCGGGCAGATCCTCGCCACCCGCGCCGATCTGTTGCCGGTCGCCGTCATCGACCAGTTGCGCGGATTGCAGGATGCCGCGAGCCCGGTCGATCTGGCGGCGATGACGCGCGGACGCGACGCCGAACTCGGTATCGATCTGCGCCGGGCGTTGGCCGCGATCGAGGATACGCCCTTCGCCAGCGGCAGCGTTGCCTGTGTCTACCGGGGGCGAACGCAGGACGGCCGCGCCATCGCGGTGAAGATCCGCCGCCGCGGCGTCGGCGACGTCATCGCGCAGGATGTCGCCTGCATCCGCGCCGCGATGCGCTTTGCCGCGACGTGGCGGCTGTTCCGCGACGCGCCGGTCGAGGCCGTCGGCGCCGAGGTTTGCGCGGCGCTGGAGCAGCAACTCGATTTCGACCGCGAGCGCGCCATGGCCGAGCGACTTGCCCAGGGCTTTGCCGGCGAACCGGCGGTCGTGCTGCCGCAGCCGCTGCCCGAACTGTGCGGGCCGGCAGTGCTGACCATGACGCTGATCGACGCCTTCACGCGCGAGCAGCCGTCCGGCACCGACGACGCGCGGCGCTACGCCGAGGCGGCGCGCGCCGGCCTGCGCGCGCTGTACCGCATGATCTTCGTCGAGGGCGCGATCCATTGCGACCTGCATGACGGCAACATCCGCCTCATGGACGACGGCCGCGCCGCCATCGTCGATTTCGGCTTGGTGGTGCCGATGGCGCCCGAGGACCGGTTGAAGTTTGCCGAATTCTTTTACGCCGTGGCGGTCAATGACGGCCGGCATGCCGCGGACATCACGCTCGATACGGCGATGACGGTGTCGGCAGATCTCGATCGCGCCGCCTTCGAGGCCGAGATCGTCGATCTCGTCGGCAGCCTCGGCCGCACGCCGGAAACCTTCAGCGTTTCCGATTTCGTCGTGCGCCTGTTCGACATCCAGCGCCGCCATCGCGTGCGCGGCACGCCGAAATTCATCGCCGCGATCCTGTCGCTGTTCGTGTTCGAGGGCATCGTGCGGCAATGGCTGCCGCAGCTCGATTTCCAGCGCGAGGCGCAGCGCTTCATCTTCATGGGCGCGTTCCCGCGCAGCGCCGCCGCCTGACTGCGCGGACCAAACGAAAACGGCCGGGCGCTGAGGCCCGGCCGTCCATGGTTTCGCGTCGTTCGCGTGACGCCTAGTAGCGGTAGTGATCGCTCTTGAACGGGCCTTCCGGCTTGACGCCGATATAGGAGGCCTGGTCCGGACGCAGTTCGGTCAGCTTCACGCCGATCTTGGCGAGATGCAGACGCGCCACCTTCTCGTCGAGCGACTTCGGCAGCACATAGACTTCCTTCTTGTACTTGCCGTCCTTGTTGTTGGCGAAGAGCTCGATCTGCGCCAGGGTCTGGTTGGTGAACGACGCCGACATCACGAAGCTCGGGTGGCCCATGGCGTTGCCGAGGTTCACCAGGCGGCCTTCCGACAGCATGATGATGCGGTGGCCGTCGGGGAACTCGATCTCGTCCACCTGCGGTTTGATGTTGGTCCACTTCAGGTTCTTCAGCGAGGCGATCTGGATCTCGTTGTCGAAGTGGCCGATGTTGCACACGATCGCGCGGTCTTTCATCTTGCGCATGTGGTCGATCGTGATGATGTCCTTGTTGCCGGTCGCGGTGACGAAGATGTCGGCCTGCGGCGCGGCGTCTTCCATGGTCACGACCTGGTAGCCTTCCATCGCCGCCTGCAGCGCGCAGATCGGATCGATTTCGGAAACCATGACGCGGCAGCCGGCCTGGCGCAGCGAGGCGGCCGAACCCTTGCCGACGTCGCCGAAACCGGCGACCATCGCGACCTTGCCCGACATCATGACGTCGGTGCCGCGGCGGATGCCGTCGACCAGCGATTCACGGCAGCCATAGAGGTTGTCGAACTTCGACTTGGTGACCGAGTCGTTGACGTTGATGGCGGGCCACAGCAGCGTACCGGCCTTCTGCATGTCGTAGAGGCGGTGCACGCCGGTGGTGGTCTCTTCCGAGACGCCCTTGATGGAGTCGGCGATGGCCTGGAAGTAGCCCTTCGGCTTCTCCTTCAGCTGCTTCTTGAGCAGGGCGAAGAACACTTCCTCTTCTTCCGAGCCGGGCTTGTCGAGGAACGCGGTGTCGCCCTTCTCGGCCTTGAGGCCGAGGTGGACGTACATCGTCGCGTCGCCGCCGTCATCGAGGATCATGTTCGGATAGCCGCCGCCGTGCCAGTCGAACAGCTTGGCGGTGTAATCCCAGTAGTCCTTCAGCGTCTCGCCCTTGACGGCGAACACCGGCACGCCGGCGGCGGCGATGGCGGCGGCGGCGTGGTCCTGCGTTGAATAGATGTTGCACGATACCCAGCGCACGTCGGCGCCGAGGGCGGTGAGCGTCTCGATCAGCACGCCGGTCTGGATCGTCATGTGCAGCGAGCCGGCGATGCGCGCGCCCTTGAGCACCTGCTTCGGACCGTATTCTTCGCGGGTCGCCATCAGCCCCGGCATTTCGGTTTCAGCCAGCGACAATTCCTTGCGGCCGAAATCGGCGAGGCCGATGTCCTTGACGATATATTCCTTGGCAATGGGCATACGCGGTCCTTCCCGGGCAATCCGGTGGGTTGAGGGGTTCGCCGTGCCTATAACAGGCGGGGCACCGGGCCGCAATGCATATATAAAGATTTCCTTATATTGTCCTTCGTGGGTATTGTGGTGGGTCGGCGCTGGTATCCGATTGGGGACAAAAGACTTTTTGTTATTTCACATGAAGGTTCCGTTTAAAGCCGGCTTCACTGCTGCAGGGGTACTTGTTGCTCGGGCGGCATTTGGAGGCTGGCAATGCATCGCCGTCATCAGCAGATCAACATTCCCACCGAGGTCGTGCGGACGCTCGTTGCCATTGCCGACGCCGGCAGTTTCTCCAAAGCCGCCGACCGTCTGGCGCTCAGCCAGCCGGCGATCAGCGCCCAGATCAAGCGCCTGCAACTCCTGATCGGCGGTTCGATCTTCCAGAAAGTCGCCGGCGGCGGTCTCGACTTCACACAACGCGGACGGCTGGTGTTGTCACACGCCCGGCGCCTGCTCGAAGCCAATGATCAGATCCTGTCGCTGGGAGGCGGCGCGCCGGATCATCGCCCGGTCCGGCTGGGCATCGCCTCGTTCTATGTCGAGCGCTTTCTCGCGGCCTGGCAGGCGGCGGGCGCGCCGCGCGGCTTTCTGTTTCAATGCGACCGCTCCGACGACATTTCCCAGGCGCTGAATGAAGGCTTTGCCGATGTCGGCCTCGTCTTCCAGAATCCGCGGCAGATCGACGAACTGGCGGTGTCCTGGCAAGAGGACTTTGTGTGGGCGCGCCGCGCCGAATTCGTCCTCAGCCCCGGCGCGCCGATTCCGCTGGTGAGCTGGCCGGGCAACTCCGCCGAACTGCCGGCGATCAACGCGCTCGAACAGGCCGGCATTTCCTATCGCATCGTGTTTACCAGTGCCGACTTCCGGGCGCGCCGGGCGGCCGTCGCCGCCGGCATCGGTCTGATGGCGCTGCCTGCCTGGCTGGTGACTTCGCCGCTCATCGTGGCGAATGACTATTACCTGCCGAAGCTGCGGTCGATGCGGGCCGGCATCGCCTTCCGGCGTGGCTTCGAACCGGAAGCCGCAAAAGAGATCACCGATCTGTTTGCCAAGCTGGCGCCCTTGGACGGCGCCACAAAAACCGCCGAGGCGGGAGCGGGAAAATCCGCGGGCAAACGAAGTAAATTTTGATAACCCATCAAAACTGATGGCGGCATCAAAGGCGATTGGCATTCAAGAACTTTGGCCGTTTGATTCAGCGATGCTCAAGGCGCCGGTGCAATCATCGGCGCATGGCAGACAAGACCACACACACGTTTTTGTTCGTGGCTGATCGGCGCGGCGCCGCCGCCGTCGAATTCGCCATCATCATCCCCGTATTCGTCATGCTGCTGATCGGCATCTTCGCCTATGGCAGTTATCTGTCGGTCGTTCACGGCGTGCAGCAATTGACGGCGGAAGCCGCGCGCGCCTCGATCGCGGGCGTGACCGATGCCGAGCGCGTCTCGCTGGCGCAATCCAACATCTCCAGCAATATCGGCGGCTATCCGTTCCTCACGGCGAACGACCTCGTCGTGCAGTCGGCCGCCACCAACGGCGCCGGCACCTTCTCGGTCACGGTCCGATACAACGCCGCCGACATGTTCATCTTCAATTTGCCGAGCCTGATCCCGATGCCGTCGCCGGTCATCGTGCGGACGGCGGCAATCCAGCGCGGCGGCTATTAGGAGCAGGACATGGTGCGCATGCTCAAGGCGTTCGCGGTTGACCGGCGCGGCGCCGTCGCCATCACCTCGGCCTTGCTGATGACGGCGCTGATCGGCTTTGCCGCGCTGGGCGTCGATGTCGGCTCGATCTATACCGACCGGCGCAAGGCGCAGAGCGTCGCCGACCTCGCCGCGCTGGCCGCGGTCGCCAACCTGACCAATGCCGACAAAGCCGCCGCCGCGACGGTCGCCAGCAACAAGCTGATGAATCCGTCCTACACGCTGCAATATGGCGTCTACACCGCCGATCCTGCCGTCGCGCCTGAGAACCGCTTCGCGCCGTCGAGTGCGGCGAGCGCCAATGCAGCGCGCGTCGTGCTCAATACCGCGACGCCCTTGTTCTTCGCCCGCGTCGTCACGGGGAAGGACACCTTCGCCATCAGCAGCACCGCCACGGCGGCGCAGAGTTCATTTGTCAATTTCGCCATCGGCTCGCGGCTGCTGCAGGTCGATGGCGGCCTGCTCAACGCGGTGCTCGGCGCGATGCTCGGCACCAGCCTGTCGCTGTCGGCGATGGACTACAACGCGCTGCTGTCGGCCAAACTCGACGCCTTCAGCTTTATCAACGCGCTGGCGACCCGCTTGCAGATCACCGCGGGCACCTATGATTCCCTGCTCAGTTCCGATGTCCGGATCGGCGATATCGTCGCCTCGATGATCGACACGGCCAGAGGTCAGTACGGCGGTCTCAGTCCCGCCGTCAGCGCGCTCACCAGCGTGCAGCAATCGATCCAGGGCATCACGACCAAGATCGGCGTGCGCTCGATGATCGACCTCGGCCCTTATGACAGCATGGCGGTGGGCACGCGGCCGCAAGCTTCGGCCTCGCTTGCAGCCTATGACATGCTTTCGGCCATGGCTCAGATGGCCAACGGCGACAGCCAGGTGGCGGTGGCGCTCAATGTTTCGGTGCCGGGCATCGCCGCGGCGACGCTGAAAGTGAAAGTCGGCGAGCGGCCGCAAGGCACGAGCTGGGTGACCTTCGGCAGCACCGGCGCCACCGTGCATACGGCGCAGACGCGGCTTCTGCTCACCGTGCAGCTTGCCGGCACGGGGGCTTACCCGGTGATATCGCTGCCGATCTATATCGAGATCGCCTCGGGCACGGCGACGTTGTCGGCGATCAGTTGCGGCATTCCCGACATCTCGACCTCCACCGCGACATTGTCGGTACGGCCCGGCCTCATCGACGCCTGGATCGGCCAGGTGTCCTCGGGCGATTTCACCAATACCTCGCGCGCGGTCGATCCCGATCCGGCAACGATCGTCAACGCCGGAGGCTTGCGCGTGACCGCCAGTTCCCGTGTCAGCGTCAGCAACATGTCGGCGACGCCGGTGACGTTTTCCTACAGCGATATCCTGAACCAGACCAAGAAGACGGTCGGCACCACGAGCTACGCCACGTCGCTGGTGTCGAGCCTGATCGGCAGCACCAATCTCGGCGTCAATGCCTTCGGCTTCGGCCTGAGCGCGCCGCTGATTGCCGCCGGCGTGCGGACTGTGCTGACGACGGCGACGAGCCCGATCGACCAGTTGCTGGCGTCGCTGCTGCAAACACTGGGCGTCGGGCTCGGTCAGGCCGATGTGTGGATGTCCGGCATCCGCTGCGATGGCGGCGTCCTGGTGCTGTAGCCGCCGCCTTGCTTGCGTGACGGCCGGTGGCTGTGATCCAGTGCCGCGGGGGCTCGCAGGACGCAGGCATGACCACGCTCTACGATTTCAGCGCGCGCGATATCGAAGGCCGCGACGTGACGCTCGAGCGCTTCCGCGGCCAGGTTTTGCTCGTCGTGAACACCGCCAGCCAGTGCGGCTTCACCAAGCAGTATGCCGGGCTCGAGGAACTCTATGAGAATCTGCACGAGCGCGGCTTCAGCGTGCTCGGCTTCCCGTGCAATCAGTTCGGCGGGCAGGAGCCGGGCGACGAGGCCGAGATCGCCAGTTTCTGCAACCTGAACTATGGCGTCCGCTTTCCGATGTTCGCCAAGATCGACGTCAACGGCGCGGAAGCGCATCCGCTCTATCGCTGGCTCAAGAATGAGGCCAAGGGGCTGCTCGGCAGCGAGGCGATCAAGTGGAATTTCACCAAGTTCCTGATCGATCGCGCCGGTCAGGTCGTCGATCGCTTTGCGCCGACGACGGAGCCGGCCGCACTTCGCGAGCGGATCGAGAAGCTGCTGTAGAGAACGGAGGGCGGGCCTTCGCGGCCGCTACTCTTCTTCGCCGAAGCGGTCTGACACCAGGGCGCAGAGATCATCGATGGCGGCCTTGGCGTCCTTGCCGGTCGCCTTGATGGTGACCTTCGAGCCGGGGCCGGCGGCGAGCATCATCAGCCCCATGATCGAGGTCGCGCCGACAGTTTCGCCGCGGCAGGTGACGATGATGGCAGCGTCAAATTTTTCGGCATGCTGCACGAATTTGGCCGAAGCCCGGGCATGCAGGCCCTTCTTGTTGACGATCTCGACTTCGCGGCTGACGCCGGTACCGTGCGGGTCGGGAGCGTCGCTACGCGGCAACGTCATTTGCCGTTGAGCACGCGGCTGGCGATGGTGCAGTACTTGCGGCCGGCTTCCTGGGCGGCGGCGACGGCGTCCTCGAGCGGACAGGTCTCGCGCACCTTGGCGAGCTTGATCAGCATCGGCAGATTGATACCGGCGAGCACCTCGACCTTGGGCTGGCTCATGACCGAGATGGCGAGGTTTGACGGCGTGCCGCCGAACATGTCGGTGAGGATGGCGACGCCTTCGCCGGAATCCACGCGCTTGACGGCGTCAAGGATGTCCATGCGGCATTGCTCCGCATCGTCGTCGGGGCCAATGGTAACAGCCTCGATCTGGGTTTGCGGACCCACAACGTGCTCAAGCGCGGAGCGAAACTCGGTGGCGAGCCGCCCGTGGGTCACTAATACGAGGCCGATCATTCCGAACTCCTCGCGGGCGCCTTGTTGATGTTGTTGCGCCGCACGAATGGGGGCGCATTGAGGCGCATCCGAAGCCCGCTGGCAAGGGCTTGACTCGCTATATAAGCGCTCTGCTGCAACGCGGAAAGGCGGTGTCAAGAGCAGGCTCTATCTAGGGTTTCGGGCCGAACGAACGCTATGCCCGATATGGTTAATTTTTCTTAACGGAACGTGGGGTGGGGGCGTAGCGCAGGCCGATTTCGGGGTCAATTGTCGGGGCGGCCTATCCCCCGGTCGCGGCTGTGGACGCCTGCCAGGCTCGGATCAGAGTTACCGCATCGGCCTGCGGTGCGACGGCAAGCCGCGGCAATTCGATGCCCAAAATGGTGGTCCGATCGGCCCCGGCCGGCGGCAGGCGCTCGGCGTCGCCGGCGGCAAGGTCGATGACCAGGCCGACCACGGCGGCCGGCTCAAAGGGCAGGCGCCGGATGCCGAGGCCGCGGATCTCGATCAGCCCGGCCAGCGCCGGCGCCGGACGCACCAGCAGGCGGCCGTGGCGCGGCTCGAGGACGGCGCGGTCGTCCGCCACCAGGCGCGCGAATGGTAAACCGCCGCGGCCCGCGAGCCCGATCAGATCGAAGGCGAGCCGCGACTTGCCGGCGCCGGACGGCCCGCGGATCAGCGCGGCATGGGCGCCGATGAGGACGGCCGAGGCGTGGGTGGTGGGGAGGCTGTCTATGGCCATGGCACTCAGTATAGCGCCGTCACCCTGAGGTGCGCGCCTCTTGGCGCGCCTCGAAGGGCGACGGGCAATGATTCCCGGGCCGTCGTCCTTCGAGGCTCGCGCGCGTATGCGCGCTCGCACCTCAGGATGACGGGTTTGATACGCGATGAGCGGAGTTTTCGGGTGCCTCCGGATGAAATCTACTTCGCCGGCAGGCGCACGATGAACCTGGCGCCGAGGATGCGCGGTTCGTCTTCGCCGGTCGTCTCGTTCTTGCGCGTGCCGGAGCCGATGCGGTTCTCGACCCAGATGCGGCCGCCATGCGCTTCGACGATCTGCTTGGAGATCGACAGGCCGAGGCCCGAGTTCTGGCCGAAGCCCTGATGCGGTCGGTCGGTGTAGAAGCGCTCGAACACCTTCTGCAAAGCGTCGGGACGGATGCCGGGGCCGTCGTCATCGACGAGGACTTCGACCTCGCTCTTCAGCCGGCGGCAGGTGACGCGCACGGTGCCGCCTTCCGGCGAGAACGAACGCGCATTGTCGATCAGGTTCGACACCACTTGGCCGAGCCGCGAGTCATGGCCCGGCATCCTGAACTGCGACGGCTGGCCGCCTTCGAAGGTCAGCGTCACCCTGACGTTGTTCTTGTCCACTTCGTTTGCCGCCGACACCAGCGCGTCGAGCAGTTTGGCGAAATCGACGATCGCCACTTCATGGCGCTGCAATTCGGCGTCGAGACGGCTGGCATCGGAGATGTCGGAGATCAGCCGGTCGAGACGGCGGATGTCGTGGGCGATGACGTCGAGCAACCGCTTGCGGTTGGTGTCGGTCTTGGCCATCGGCAGCGTCTCGACGGCGGAGCGCAGCGACGTCAATGGGTTCTTCAATTCATGCGACACGTCGGCAGCGAAGCTCTCGATCGCCTCGATGCGGCTGTACAGCGCATTGGTCATGTCGCGCAGCGCGCCGGACAGTTCGCCGATCTCGTCGCGGCGGCCGGTGAAATCCGGGATCTCGACGCGCGTCTTGATGCGGCGGCGCACGCGCTCGGCGGCATCGGCGAGGCGGCGCACCGGACCGGCGATGGTGCCGGCGAGCAGAATCGACAGCACCACCATGACGCCGGCGGCGACGAGGAACACCTTGACGATGGCGAGGCGCTCGGCCTCCACCATGTCGTCGATGTCGGCGCCTTGCGTCGACAGCATCAGCGCGCCGCGCACGGCGCGGAAGCGCTGCACCGGCACGGCGACCGAGACGATGACCTCGCCGCGGTCGTTGACGCGCACCATGCTGGCGTGATGGCCGGACAGCGCGTCGGCGACTTCCTGATAGCTCTTGCCGTTTTCCGGACCGAGCTCCTTGTACAGCGGCAGGTCGCCACGGCCGAGCCAGCGGCGCAGCGCGATGAAGCCGCGCTCCATCAGGCTCGGCTGCTCGGCGGTCGGCGAGGGCAGGTCGAAACGCAGCACGTCGCCGCGACCGTAGAGATTGCGGCTGTCGAGGATGAGCACGCCCTCGCGATCGTAGATGCGGGCGCGCGTCTTGGTCGGCGACACCAGGCGGCGCAACACCGGCGCGACGCGTTCGGGATTGATCGGGAATTCGATGCCGGAGAGCGAGTCGTCCGGGCCGTAGCTTTCGCCGGCCTGCAATTCCAGCAGGCGGTCGGGATCGATGGTGACGGCGTCGCTCTCGACGGTGGCGGAGGCCGCGATGGCGCCGGCGATGATCTCGCTCTGCACCAGCAGGCTCTGCACGCGCGCGTCGATCAGGCCGGCGCGGAATTGCGACAGATACATCTGGCCGACGAGGAGCGCGACGAGGCCGGCGAGATTGAGGAAGACGATGCGGCGCGTGAGGCTGGAGAAGCTCAGCGTGATGAAGGCGCCCCAGGCCGAGCGCACGAAGCGCATCGGATTCCAGTCGCGCCTCTTCGCGTTACCGGCTTCGGCCGCCGTTTCGCTGTCGACCGTCTCGGCCTCGCGCGCTTGCTGCTCTGCGGTTCGATCGAGCACGATGAGTGGTCCGAATGGCGTTGCGATCAATATGACCGTGCCCGGCTACTCGGTCTATTCCCTCCCCCCTTGTGGGGGAGGGTTAGGGAGGGGGGTGATGGCGTTGCACACCATCATCACCCCCACCCCCAACCCCTCCCCACAAGGGGGAGGGGAGCCGTCAGAGTACGCTGCTCTCTCGAGCGCTATTCCTTGAAACGATACCCCACGCCATACAGCGTTTCGATCATCTCGAAGTCGTCGTCGACGACCTTGAACTTCTTGCGCAGGCGCTTGATGTGGCTGTCGATGGTGCGGTCGTCGACGTAGACCTGGTCGTCGTAGGCGGCGTCCATCAGCGCGTTGCGGCTCTTCACCACGCCGGGGCGGGTGGCGAGCGCCTGCAGGATGAGGAATTCGGTGACGGTGAGCGTCACCGGCTCGCCCTTCCAGGTGCAGGTGTGGCGCTCCGGATCCATGCGCAGCAGGCCGCGCTCGAGGACCTTTGTGGTGTCGATTTCCTTCGGCGCGGTGCCGTCCTTCGGCGTCGCGCGGCGCAGCACCGCCTTGACGCGCTCGACCAGCAGGCGCTGCGAGAACGGTTTGCGGATGAAGTCGTCGGCGCCCATCTTGAGGCCGAACAGCTCGTCGATTTCCTCGTCCTTGGAGGTAAGGAAGATGACGGGAACGTCGGACTTCTGGCGCAGGCGGCGCAACGTCTCCATGCCGTCCATGCGCGGCATCTTGATGTCGAGGATGGCGAGGTCCGGCGGCGAGGTCTTGAACCCGTCGATGGCGGAGGCGCCGTCGGTGTAGGTCATGATGCGATAGCCTTCGGCCTCGAGTGCCATGGACACCGAGGTCAGGATATTGCGGTCATCGTCCACGAGCGCGATGGTTGGCATAAAAGCCCCTTCTGACGGTGTCGTCCCGCGAGCGTTGAAGCCTGCAAACAGGGTACGAATTGTGGCCTCTTTGCAACAACTATGTGATTCTGGGCCGGTTACAAGGGTAAAAGGCTGGAATTACGCCCGAATCCAGGGGCGGAAAGGAATACAGACGTGAGCGAACGACCGGGCCCGCTTCCGGGTTCCATGCCGGACCGTCTGCCGGAAAATGCCCCGCCGGCCGCCGATTTCCACGCCGGACGCGTGGGAAAGGAACTCCTGCGCCGGATTCGGGCGGGAACTCTGGCCACTTTGGACCGGAATACCGGGCACCCCTTCGCTTCGCTGGTGAACGTCGGCACCGACGCTGACGGTTCCCCCGTCATCCTGATCTCACGGCTGTCCACCCATACCGCCAACCTTGAGGCCGATGGGCGCGCTTCGGTGCTGCTGGCCGAAACCGGAAAGGGCGACGCTCTGACGCATCCGCGGCTGACCGTGCTCGGGCGATTTGCCGCGGTCGCGCGCGAGGCGGCCGACGAGGCGCGGCTGCGCCGGCGCTTCCTGGCGCATCACCCCAAGGCGCAGCTGTATGCCGGCTTCGCCGACTTCGCCTTCTGGCGCATGCAGGTCGAAGCCGCGCATCTCAATGGCGGCTTCGCGCGCGCCGCGGATCTCACCGCCGCTGACATTCTCACCGACATCGCCGACGCGCAGGACCTGATCGACGCCGAGGAGGGCGCCGTCGCCCACATGAACGACGATCATGGCGACGCGCTCAATCTCTATGCGGTGAAACTCTGCGGCGCGCCGAGCGGCGTGTGGCGCTGCACCGGCATCGATCCCGACGGTCTCGATCTCGCCAACGGCCCGCTCGCGGTGCGGCTGATGTTTCCGCAGCGGGTGACCGATGCGGCGGGCTTGCGCCGCGTCCTCAGGCAATTGGCGGAGCAAGCGCGCGCCGGCTGATCGCTGCGGGCAACCGCCCATCATCCCGCCGTCGACGCATGGCCTCATGCGGTAATGAAGGATTGCGCCGGCGGCTGGCATGGCGTCACACTCGCCGCCTCGAACAAGACATGTCAGGGGCGAAACGATGCGCAAAATCTTCCTCTCTCTCATGCTGTCGTTGATCGCCCTGCCGGCCGTGGCCGCCGAGCCGCTCGTCCTGCGCGGCATGGGCTCGTTTCACGTCGGCGGCCGCATCGCCGAAGTGAGCGGCAAGGAAACGCGCACGATCACGCGCGTGCCGGGCGGGCCGCCATCGAAATACGATCCGAACGGCCAGTTCATGGTCGAGCAGATGTATGTGCAGTATTTCCTGCCGCAAAACCGCAAGAGCAAGCTGCCGCTCTTGATGTGGCACGGCGGCGGCTTGACCGGCGTGTCGTTCGAAACGACGCCGGACGGCCGCGAAGGCTGGCTCAACATGTTCGTGCGCAAGGGGTGGGACGTCTATGTGTCCGACGCCGTCGAGCGCGGCCGCTCGGGCTTTGCCTCGCAAGACATCTGGCCGTCGGAGCCGGCTTTCCTGAACTACAAGGATCCCTACGAGCGCTTCCGCATCGGCCAGGGCGAAGGTTCGTGGAACGCCGATCCGGCCAAGCAGCGTCCGATACCGGGCACGCAGTTTCCGGTCGAGGCTTATGAAAATTTCATGAAGCAGGCGGTGCCGCGCTGGCTGTCCACCGACGACGCGATCATCGCCGCCTATGTCGCGCTGGTGGACAAGATCTGTCCGTGTGTCGTGCTGATGCACAGCCAGGGCGGCTCCTTCGGCTTCAAGGTCGCCGAGAAGCGGCCCGACAAGTTCAAGGCCATCGTTGCCGTCGAGTCGGCGTCCGCCGGCGTCATCGCCAATGCGCCGGCTCTGAAATCAATTCCGGTGCTCATGCTGTTCGGCGATCACGTCGATGCGCACCCGCGCTGGGCTGCCTACAAGAAGATCGATGTCACCTATGCCGATGCGATCCGCGCCGCCGGGGGCAAGGTCGATGTCGTCTCGCTGCCGGATGTCGGCATCACCGGCAACTCGCACATGTTGATGATGGAGAAGAACAACGCCGCCATCGCCGACTTGATCGACACGTGGCTGGTGAAGCAGGGGATGGCCGAGTGAGGGGCGCGCGCGGGTAGCGCTTTGCCGCTCTGCATCATTGATCAGTCATCATATGACTCATCAAATTCCGTGAAACCCGACCGCGGTCGGCCGCGTTTAAGCCCTTGATGCAGTGCAACGCGGGCCGTTCATAATGCATGGCATTTGATCTTGGCATTCACATTCTTGATGACTATGGTCGCCGCCTTACCAGGTCACTCGACGAAAGTCGTATCGGAATTCAGGCCGTATCGGCCGCGGCGGCGCGTTTTCCGCCGGATGGGGAGAGCATAGCGTGCAAGAAACGGGTGTACGGAACGCCGCCTACGGCGCCGACAAATTCGGTTTCACCGGGCTTAAAGGCGTCAACTGGAACCTTACCGAGCCCAAGCTCTACGAACATGCCCTTCTGAACGGCGAGGCGACGATCGTCGCCGGCGGCGCGCTCTGCGCCGAAACCGGCCATCACACCGGCCGATCGCCGAAGGACAAGCATACCGTTGAAGACGACCTGACGCGCGATGTGCTGTGGTGGGACGGCAATCGCAAGATGTCGAAGGCGAACTTCGACACGCTGCTCGCCGACTTCCAGGCGCACTGCAAGGGCAAGTCGCTGTTCGCGCAGGACCTCGTTGGCGGCGCCGATCCGTCGCACTGCATCAAGGTGCGCGTCTTCACCGAACTCGCCTGGCACTCGCTGTTCATCCGCCAGCTGCTCATCCGCCCCGAGCGCGCGGCGCTCGCCGGCTTCGTGCCCGAGATGACCATCGTCGATCTGCCGTCGTTCAAGCCGGACGCCAAGCGTCACGGCGGCCGCGAAGGCTCCGACACGATGGTGGCGATCGATTTCACCCGCAAGATCGTGCTGATCTGCGGCTCGTCCTACGCCGGCGAAATGAAGAAGTCGGTGTTCACGACGCTGAACTTCTACCTGCCGGCCAAGGGCGTCATGCCGATGCACTGCTCGGCCAACGTCTCGAAGGACGGCAAGGAGAGCGCACTGTTCTTCGGCCTGTCCGGCACCGGCAAGACCACTCTGTCGGCCGACCCGCACCGCATCCTGATCGGCGACGACGAGACCGGCTGGGGCGACGACGGCATCTTCAATTTCGAGGGCGGCTGCTACGCCAAGACTGTGAAGCTGTCCAAAGAAAACGAGCCGATGATCTGGGACGCCACCAACCGCTTCGGTTCGGTGCTGGAGAACGTCGGATTCGATCCCGACACGCGCGTGCCGGATTACGACGACATCTCCAAGACCGAGAACACCCGCTCGGCTTATCCGCTCGATTTCATTCCGAACGCCTCGCGCACCGGCCGCGCGCCGAGCCCGAAGAACATCATCTTCCTCACCGCCGACGCCTTCGGCGTGATGCCGCCGGTCGCCAAGCTCACCCCCGAGCAGGCGATGTATCACTTCCTGTCGGGTTACACCGCGAAGGTCGCCGGCACCGAGAAGGGTCTGGTCGGGGTGCAGCCGGAATTCTCGACCTGCTTCGGCTCGCCGTTCCTGCCGCGGCATCCGTCGGTCTATGCCGACTTGCTCAAGGAATACATCAACAAGCACAAGGTCGATGTCTGGCTGGTCAACTCAGGCTGGACCGGCGGCATCTACGGCGTCGGTCGCCGCATGCCGATCAAGGCGACGCGCACGCTGGTGACGGCCGCGCTCAACGGTTCGCTGAAGGATGCCGATTTCCGCACCGATCCGTATTTCGGCTTCTCGGTGCCGACTTCGGTGCCGGGCGTCGAGCCGCACCTGCTCAATCCGTTCAAGACCTGGAAGGACAAGGCCGCGTTCGACAAGACGGCGCGCGAGCTGGTCGGCATGTTCCAGAAGAACTTCGAGAAATACGAAAAGCACGTCTCGCCCGACATCCGCGCCGCCGCGCCGGAAGTGAAGATCGCGGCGGAGTAACTTCTTCACCCTCCCCCTCCAGGAGAGGGTAAAGGGCGGCCGCAAGGGCCGCCCTTTTTGTTGATGAGTTACCAGCCGGGCTCGTAGCGCGGATTGACCGACACGCGGTCATAGAGCGGCGAGGTCCGCAAGGTACGGATCAGCGCCATGGTGCGCGCGCATTCCTGACGCAGCTCTTCGAGCGAATGGTCGATCGCGGCGCGAAACGTGTCGTGCCTCGCGGCGATGGCGACCGCGCCCTCGACGCGTTCGAGAAGCTCGTTGCGGCGGGCGAGGTTCGGCGCGTGGCTGCTCGGCGCGGAAGCGGACATGGCTGCTCTTTGACCGGGGTCGGGAGCGCCACTGTGGAACTCGTATGGTTAATAAATTCTGACCGGGCGGTTACAGCCCGTGCGTGCGCGGATAGGCATTGCGCGCCGGCGATTGCCAGCCGGAAAGGCTGCCGTCGGCCGGTTTGAACACTTCCACCTTCAGCGGATGGCAGGCCGCGGTGTCGCTCGAATGCTCGCTGCCGCAATCGCCGCCGGGGCAGGCCGACAACGCACCGAGAAGGTCGATCTCGGCAAAGAACTCGATGTAGTCGCCGGGCCGCACGGGGCTCGCCTTCATGAAGTACTGATGCGTATCGAGCGTGAAGCCGGTGCACATGAAGACATTGAGCACGTCGTGCACGTGCATCTCGGCCTCGCGCACATCCATGTTGCGCGCCGATGCCAGTGCGCGCGTCAGGTTGGAGTGGCAGCAGTAATGATAGTCGCCGCCCGACAGCAGCCGGTGGGTATAGGGATCGCAGCGCGTGCCGATGACGTCGTGGACGCCGCCGCCGTCGGCGTCGAAGCCGTACCAGCCGAGCGTGTCATGAGTGATGGTGGCAAGCGGCCGCAGATTCGGCAGCGTGCTCCACAGCCGGTTGCCGGTGGTGACGTGCGTGGCATGCAGCGCCCGCGTCTTGCCGCTGAAGAAGCGCTCCGACAGGTCGTGCGCGTTCCACAGGTTGAGATCGCCGACCTGTGGTCCTTCGATCGAGACGATGCGAAAGAAATGCCCAGCCGGTACCTCGAAGGTGCGGGCATCGCGCGGTGGCACGACGACCTCGGACACCTTGGTCAGCGCCCCGCGCGCCCGTTCGAGCGTCGCCATGTCCGGCTGCGGCAGCGTCTCGACCGGATAGCAGACGACCGCCTGTCTGGCGCGTCGCTGTGCGGCGTCGGCGGGTTCGGACACGCGGGCGCTCCTAGTGATGCGCTTCCATGAAGCTGGCGATCTCGGCGATGGCGTCGAGCGACTTCGGCAGCAGCTTGGGCCGCGATACGAAGCCGTGCATCTGCCCCGGAAAGCGCGACACGGTGACGGCGACGCCTTCGTCCTTCAGGCGCGCCGCATAGGCATCGCCTTCGTCATAGAGCGGGTCGTAGCCGGCGAGGATGACGAGCGCCGGCGGCAGGCCCTTCAGGCTCGACGCGTATAGCGGTGAGCAGCGCCAGTCGCGGCGCTGGCTCACGTCGGGCACATACTTCTCGATGAAGTCGCGCATGCCGCCATTGTTGAGCGCAACGCCCTTCTCGAAACGCTCGTCGTATTCGAACGTCAGGTCGACGATCGGATAGGTCAGGATCTGCGCCCGCAATTTGATCTTGCCTTCGTCGCGCAGCGCCAGCGCGACCGTGGCGGCGAGATTGCCGCCGGCCGAGTCGCCGCCGACCGTCATGCGCGCCGGATCGATGTTGAGCAAACCGGCATTGGCCGCCACCCATTTGGTCGCCGCCACCGCATCGTCATAGGCGGCGGGAAACGTGTGCTCCGGCGCCAGGCGATAATCGACGCTGACGACCGCGCAGTTCGCCGCATTGGCGACGGCGCGGCAGACCCAGTCGTGGCTGTCGAGATCGCCGATGACCCAGCCGCCGCCATGGAAATAGACCTGCACCGGCAGGGCGTCGCCGGTCAGCGTCGAGGTACCGCGATAATAGCGCACCGGGATCGGGCCGCCTTTGCCCGGCACCTGATACTCGCGCACGCTGGCGACATGCGGCAGATCTGGCTGATTGAACGGTCGCGCGCGGCGCATGCCTTCGCGCGCCGCTTCCACGCTCGGCGGCGTCGCCGGCGGCGGCGGCTGCAAGGTCATGTAGGCCTTGGAATCGGCATCCATCTCGCCGAGATCGGCGCGATGACGGACAGGGGAGATAACACTCGTCATGCAGTTTCCTTGAAGTCGTATCGGGAAGGGCTGGCCGCGGATCACGCCACGAGGAAGCCGTGGGCGAGGGGATCGCGGTCGTCGACGAAGATGGTGTTGTGGCCGATCACCTGGGCCCAGCCGGCGACGCTGGGGCGAATGGCGGGATGGTTGCCGACATGCGTTTCGGCTTCGACGCGGCAATCGAACATCGTGCCGATGATGCTCTCGTGGATGAACTCCTGGCCGGTCTTGAGCTGGCCCTTGCCGGCAAGCTGCGCCATGCGCGCCGACGAGCCGGTACCGCACGGCGAGCGATCGATGGCCTTGTCGCCGTAAAACACGGCGTTGCGCGCATGCGCCCGTTCGGCGCGCGGCTTGTCGGCCCATTGCACATGGGTGACGCCGCGGATGCGCGAATCCTCGGGATGAACCGGCGCCACCTTCTCCTGCGCCAGCTTGCGGATGATGGGCGACAGGCGCTGGATTTCGCTGACCGGCATGCCGTCGAGGCCCGGCCAGTTCTTCTGCGGTTCGATGATGGCGTAGTAGTTGCCGCCATAAGCGACGTCGAGCTTGATCGCGCCGAGCGTCGGCACGTCGATTTCGACGTCGGTGGCGTGCAGATAGCTGGCGATGTTGTAGAGCCGCACCTGATCGACGAAGCGGCCGTTCTGCGTGTACTCGATGGCGACGCGGCCGGCCGGCGCTTCGATGGCGAGCTTGCCCGGCTCGCGCGGCGTGACGAGGCCTTCCTCGATCGCCACGGTGACGGTGCCGATGGTGCCGTGGCCGCACATCGGCAGGCAGCCGCTCACCTCGATGTAGAGCACGCCGACATCGCAGTCCTCGCGTGTCGACGGATAAAGGATGGAGCCCGACATCACGTCGTGGCCGCGCGGTTCGAACATCAGCGCGCGCCGCACCCAGTCGTGGTCGCGCAGGAAGATCTCACGCTTGTCGATCATCGGCACATGCGGCAGCAGCGGCCCGCCGCCGGCGACGACGCGCACGGGGTTGCCGCAGGTATGGGCATCGATGCAGAAGAAACTATGACGCGCCATGAGGAACTCCGCGGGTCGCAGTCTAGAGGATACGGGCCCGACCCGTCACCCTATGCGGCCCACCCAAGACGGCATTGAGGGTATGCCGGACGTGTCAGTTCCGGGACGGTGGTCGCTTTCTTATCCCTTCCCTACGGGGGAGGGATAAGACTCAGCACCGCCGATATTCCCGCGCTTTTTCCGGGGACATGCGCAAGGTCAGGCAGCCCTGCACGGTCCAGACCCGCACGGTGATCTTGTGCGACGGCGCCGGCGGCAAGGGCTGCTGGGCGGGCGCGGGCGGCGTGACCGCGGCGCGGGTCGGAGCCGGCCTCGGTGCCGCCTCCGGCGCAGCGGTGACCGGCGGCTTCGCCACGGGACGCGGCACCGGCCTCGCCTCGGATTGCGTCTCAGGCTCATTCTGTTTGGCCATAGGCGCCACAGCGCCCGGGCTCTTGTCGTTCTCGAGCCGCGCAATCAGCTCGACCGTCGGCCAGGAATCGGCCGGCATGCCGTAGCGCTCCTGCACGGTGCGCACGGCCTTGCGGGTGCCGGCGCCCAACCGGCCATCGACTTCGCCGACGTCGAAGCCGCGCTTCTGCAACTGGCGCTGCAATTCCATCATCTGTTCGGTGGTGATCGGCTTGATGTCCTTGGCGCCGTCTTCGCTGACCGGCGGCGCGCCGCCGAGCCGGGTGGCGAAATAGGCAACGGTGGTGGCGTAGACGAAGGACGAATTCCAGTCGGTGAAGACGTGGAAGTTCTGATAGGCGAGGAAGGCCGGACCCTTGCGGCCCATCGGCAGGATCAGCGAGGCTGGCGTTTTGTCGTTGGGCAGTGAGCCGTGCGCGGCGCGGACGCCCCAGGCGATCCATTGCGAGCGTGGGTGCTGCGTGTCGAGATCGGCCTCCTGCCACGGCATCTGCTCGGGCACTTTCACTTCCTGCAGCCACGGCTCGCCACGGCGCCAGCCGATCGAATGCAGATAGTTGGCGGCGGAAGCGAGCGTGTCCGGAATGCTGTTGACCAGGTCGCGGTGACCGTCGCCGTCGAAATCGACGCCGTATTTGATGTAGTTCGACGGCGTGAACTGCATGCCGCCGAACTCGCCGGCCCAGTTGCCGGTCATCTGATCGACCGTCTTGTCGCCGCGCTGGATGATCTTGAGCGCGTCGATCAGCTCTTCGCGGAATTTGTCGCCGCGCCGGCAGTCGTAAGCCAGGGTCGTCAGCGCGGGGAGGATCTTGAACTTGCCGAACAGCGCGCCGTAATCGCTCTCCAGGCCCCACACCGCGGTGATGACTTCGGCAGGCACGCCGTAAGTCTTCTCGATGCGCGCGAACAGCGCGCGGTGCTCCTGGATCTTGGCGATGCCGTTGGGAATGCGCTTGCCGCCGAGCAGGCGGTTGGAGAATTGCAGGAAGGTGAGCTGGAACACACCCTGGCCGGAGTCGCGCTTGATGACCGACTCCTCGAAATACATGTCGGGAGAGGCCGCCGCGAGGGTCTTCTGCGATATGCCCTTCGTCAGCGCGTCCTGCTTGAACTCGGCCAGCCAGCGATTGAAATCGCCGGTGTTGACACAGCGCGGCGCCGCCATCGCTTGACCGGACACGACAAAGGCCGCCAGGGCGAGGCTGGCCGTCACAATCAGCTTGGCAGGTCGCATCCGTCCCATCCGCTGGTGCTTAGAGGGCTTCCGACCCTCGAATCTTCCGATATGGCGGGCTGCGTCAAGGCCGGCCGACCAACGGCGTTAAAGCCGATCTTGGCGACCAATTCGGGGGAAATGATGGTTTTAGCGAGGTTTCGCCGACCGAAGGGCCATTAACGCCCGTCCGAGGCCGGATCAGCGCGCCTCGGCCCGGGCATTGAGGGCCTCGCGCGGGATCGCCGAGGTCACATCGGCCGGCTGCGACATCGGCGCCGACACCCTGGTGGCGCCGAGCTGGCTGCGCATGGCCTTGGACAGACCGGCATAGTTCTGAACGGGCGTGAAGTTGGCGGAGACATTCGTACGGTCGCCGCCCTTGCCGGTGAAGGCCATCAGGCCGTTCTCGGTCGCGACGATGTCGCCTGGCCGCAAGGTCGGATCGGTCGTCGCATCGATATGCGCCAGACCGAAGGGCGTGCGGCCGTTGCAGGTACAGCCCTTGCCAGCCAGCTTCTTTCGATAGGCATAGGCGTTCGGCATGTCGGCATAGCGGCTGCCGTCGGCGGTCGTCGCGTAATCGATGTCGCTGCCGACATAGAGCTTGGTTTCCGACGTCGGGCAGAACGAACGGCAGGCTTCCGCCGCGCTCATGCCGGCATGCGCCGTCACCGGGAAATAGTGGCCGTCGCAGCTGCGCACGCAGAACGCCTTGGCGGGGCCGTTGTTAGCGGTGCGGACATGGCTTTCGTCACCGCCGCCGCGATCGAGCAGGCCAAGGAAAGAATCGGGAGTCGGCGGCGGCGCCGGGCGTTCGATGGCGCGGCCGATGCTGCCGAACAGCCGGTCGAAAAAGCCGGCGGAGGCGGGCGCGGGCAGCGTCAGCAGGGCGACAATGCCGAGGCCGGCCCCAAGAGCCAGAGCCTGAAACATCCGCTTGTTGCCGGCACGCGCCATGTGTACGCCCGCAGTCGCCTCAATTCGCACCGATCTGGCGCGATTTTCCGACGCAACAACGCATCACGGAGGCGAAGGTTGCGGGCCCCGAGCTGGCGCCTGGCCGACAGGTAACCGCAGCGTGGTAAATTCCTGGTTATCACCCCTGCGCCCGGCAGGGTGGCGGCGCCGGCGGTAGCCGTTTAAGGATCGAGGCGTTTCTGACCCGAGAGGCTGCATGCGCATCACCGCCATTCACGACATCGTCGTCCCGATCTCGTCCGCCATCGCCAACGCCTATATCGACTTCTCCACCATGACGGCGAGCGTGGTGGCTATCCACACCGATGTGGTTCATGACGGAAGGCCAGTTGTCGGGTTCGGCTTCAACTCCAACGGCCGCTACGCCCCGCAGGGCCTGCTGCGCGAGCGCTTCATTCCGCGGCTGCGCGACGCCAAGGCGGAGACGATTCAGGACGAGCGCGGCCTGATCGATCCTACGAAAGCCTGGGCGGCGATGATGAAGAACGAGAAGCCGGGCGGACACGGCGAGCGTTCGGTCGCCGTCGGCGTGCTCGACCTGGCGCTGTGGGATGCGGTGGCCAAAGCCGAAGGCGTGCCGCTGTGGAAGCTGCTCGCCGACCGTTACAACGGCGGCAAGGCCGACGACACCGCCTGGGTCTATGCCGCGGGCGGCTATTACTATCCGGACAAGGACATTTCGGCGCTGCAGGACGAGATGAAACGCTATCTCGATCTCGGCTATTCGACGGTGAAGATGAAGATCGGCGGCGTGCCGCTCAAGGACGACATCAAGCGCATCGAGGCGGTGCTGAAGATTCTCGGTGGGAAGGGCGAGAATCTCTGCGTCGATGTCAACGGCCGCTACGATCTCGACGAGGCGATCGCCTGCGGCGACGCCATCGCGCCGTATAATCTCCGCTGGTACGAGGAGCCTCTCGATCCGCTCGATTATCTGCTGCATGCGGCGCTGGCGACGCGCTATCGGCCGCCGCTCGCCACCGGCGAGAACCTGTTCTCGATGCAGGACGCGCGCAACCTGGTCCGCCACGGTGGTCTGCGCGCCGATAGAGACTGGCTGCAATTCGATCCGGCGTTGTCCTATGGCCTGGTCGAATATCTGCGTACCCTCGACATGCTGCGTGCCCACGGCTGGAGCCCACGGCGTTGCGTGCCGCACGGCGGGCATCAGTTCGCCTTGAATATCGCCGTCGGCCTCGGCCTCGGCGGCAATGAAAGCTATCCGCAGGTGTTCGCGCCGTTCGGCGGCTTCGCCGACAACACTGCGGTGAAGGACAGCCGCATCGCCATGCCCAGCATTCCCGGCGTCGGCTTCGAGGCCAAGAACGCGCTCTACGCCGTGATGAAGCCGCTGCTCGCGGCGTGACAGGGTCGGCACATGCCCGCTAGACTGCGGGCATCAGGCCGCCGTCGTACCCAGGAGCCTGCGGGCGTAAACCGTGCCAGTCGCGTTCGGGCGTATCGTCAAGAGTGCCGCCGCCACGTTTGCGGCGCTGACGCTTGCCTCCGTCCTTGGCGGCTGCGCCAGTGTTTATAATCAGCCGCTGAATGAGCCGTCGGCCAATCCGTTTGGCGGCATCGTTCGCCCGGCCGAAGCCGCGGAGTCCGGTACGCCGGGCGCGCCGGGACTGCGCAGCGATACGGTGATCGGACTGGCTTTCTCCGGCGGCGGCACGCGGGCCGCGGCCTTCGCCTACGGTGTGCTCGATCGCATGGCGCAGACGCCGACGGCAAAGCACGGCCAGTTGCTTGACCATATCGGCGTCATCTCGGGCGTGTCCGGCGGCTCGATCATGGCGGCCTATTACGGCCTCAAGGGGCCCGCGGCGCTGGCCGACTTCCGCGCGCGGTACCTGACGCAGGACCTGATGTCCCAGCTCAACACCAGCCTGTCGCTCGGCAACATTTCGCGGGCGCTGGGCGGCGGCGCCAACACCGACACGGCGTTGCGCGACTGGTTCAATACGCATCTGTTTCACGGCGCCACCTTCGGCAGCCTGATCGGCAAGCGGCCGGTGACGATCATCAACGCCACCGACATCTACAACCGCACGCCGTTCCTGTTCTCGCCGCAGACTTTCGCCGCGGCGTGCAGCGATATCGCGCAATATCCGCTCGCCGCCGCGGTGGCGGCCTCCTCGGCGGTGCCCGGCGCTTTCGCGCCGGTCGTGATCGAAACCTATCCTGAGCAATGTCAGACGCCGTTGCCGGCCTGGGTCACGGCCGCGGCGAACAATGTCGATGCGCCGCCGCTGCTGCGCGCGTATGCCCGCGGCATGACCGACATCCGCAGCGGCCGGGTGAAGTACGTCAAGCTGCTCGACGGTGGCCTGGTCGACAATCTCGGCCTCTCCGGCATCACCATCATCCGCGCCGGGCAGACGACGCCTTACGGCCCGCTGACGCCGCAGGAGGCGGTCAACATGCGGCGCCTGATGTTCCTGGTCGTCGATGCCGGCCAGGGACCGAAAGGCGACTGGTCGACGACGCTCGAAGGGCCGGCCGGCAAGGATCTCGTCAGCGCCGTCGTCGATGTGCTGGTCGATGCCAACTCACAAACGAGCTACACCGCCTTCGAAGCGACGATGAAGGCTTGGCGCGAGCACATCGTCACATGGCGCTGCGGGTTGAAGGCGGGCGAGGTAAGCCGCCTGCGCGGCCGCGGCGGCCCGTGGAATTGCCGCGACCTCAAATTCACCATCGCGCGCATTTCGTTCGACCAGCTCGGGCCGGAACGCGCCCGCGCGCTCAGCGCGGTACCGACCAGCTTCACGCTGCCGGCCGATACGGTCGACGCGTTGTCGCGCGCCGGCGGCGATGCGCTCAGCGCCAACCCGGCGTTTCAACGCTTCCTCAGCGAGATGTAACCGGCGCTACTTGCGGCCTTCCAGCGCCATGCGCAAGGCGAGACCGCCGAGCATGGTGCCCATTATCCAGCGCTGCGCCAGCAGCCATTTCGGCCGCGTCATCAGGAACGACGCGATCGAGCCGGCGGCGCAGGCGATCGCCGAGTTGATGACGATGCTGATCGCGATATGGGTCGAGCCGAGCACCAGCGACTGCGTCAGCACGTTGCGCGCCGGATCGATGAAGTTCGGCAGCAGCGCGAGATAGAAGATCGCCATCTTCGGGTTGAGCAGGCTGGTCATCAGCCCGATGAGGAACAGGCGGCGCGGCCGCGCCGGCGGCAGCGTGCGGATCTGGAACGGCGACTTGCCGCCCGGGCGAAGCGCATCGAAGGCGAGCCAGCCGATATAGGCCGCGCCGGCAAAGCGCAGCGCGTCATAGGCGTAGGGCACGGCGAAGACGATGGCGGTGAGGCCAAAAGCCGTGCACAGCAGATAGACGATGAAGCCGACGACCACGCCGGTGAAGGCGATGAGCCCGGCGAGGCGGCCTTGCGTGATGGCGCGCGAGATCATGTAGATCATGTTCGGCCCGGGCGTCAGCACCACGGCGACGGCGAGCGAGGCGAAGGCGATCAGGCTGGTGGTCGTGGGCATGCAATCTCTCCGTCATGGCCGGGCTTGTCCCGGCCATCCACGTCTTTAGTAGCCGCAAGCCCGTCAAGGCGTGGATGCCCGGCACAAGGCCGGGCATGACGACTGGGATTCGCCCGCGCTACAAGTCAATTAATGCGCCTCGTCCCAATTGTCGGCGGCGCGCGCCTCGACCTGCAACGGCACGTTCATGGCGATCGCCGGGTGCGGCGCGCCTTCCATGACGTCCCGGATGATGGGGATGGTGTCGGCGACTTCCTTTTCCGGCACCTCGAAGATCAGTTCGTCGTGCACCTGCAGCAGCATCTGCGCCTTCAGGCGGGCACTGGCGAGTTCGCCCTCCATGCGCATCATGGCGCGGCGGATGATGTCCGCCGCCGAGCCTTGCAGACGCGCATTGATGGCGGCGCGCTCGTTGAAGGCGCGCAGCGACGGGTTCGACGCCTTGATGTCCGGGTAGTGGCACTTACGGCCGAACAAAGTGAGCACGTAGCCGTGCTGGCGGCAGTACTCTTTGGTCTCGTCCATATAGTCGCGGATGCCGGGGAACCGCTCGAAGTACTTTTTAATGTACTCGCCGGCCTCGTTGCGCTCGATGCCGAGCTGGTTGGCGAGACCGAACGCGGAAATGCCGTAGATGATGCCGAAGTTGATGGCCTTGGCGCGCCGGCGAACTTCACCCGGCATGTCCTTGACCGGCACGCCGAACATCTCCGACGCCGTCATGGCGTGAATGTCGATGCCGTCCTTGAACGCCTGCCGCAGCGCCGGCACGTTGGCGACCTCGGCGAGCAGGCGCAGTTCGATCTGCGAATAGTCCGCCGAGATCAGCTTCATGCCCGGCGCGGCGACGAAAGCCTTGCGGATCTTGCGGCCTTCCTCGGTGCGGATCGGAATGTTCTGCAAATTCGGCTCGGACGACGACAGGCGACCGGTCGAGGTTGCGGCGAGCGCGTAGGATGTGTGCACGCGGCCGGTGTTCGGATTGACGTAGTTCGGCAGCGCCTCGGTATAGGTCGAGCGCAGCTTCGACACCTGGCGCCAGTCGAGAATGACCTGCGGCAGCTTGTGGCCCTGCTCGGCGAGCTCCTCCAATTCGCGGGCGGTGGTGGACCACTGTCCGGTCTTGGTCTTGGAGCCGCCCGGCAGGCCGAGCTGGCCGAACAGGATGTCGCCGAGCTGCTTGGGCGAGCCCGGATTGACCTGCGTGCCGGCGATCTTGTTGATCTCCTCCTCGAGCGCGACTTGCTTCTTGCCGAAGTCGTTCGACAGTTTCGCCAGCACCGCGCGGTCGATGGAAATGCCGCGCGCTTCCATGCGTGAGAGGACGGCCGGCATCTGCCGCTCCAGCGTCTCGTACACCGACGTGACGCGGTCGGCCGCCATGCGCGGCTTCAGGCCCTGCCACAGCCGCAGGATGATGTCGGCGTCCTCGGCAGCATAGGCGGCGGTCCGCGGGATCGGCGTCGCCTCGGCCGTGAACAGCGCCTTCTCCTTGTTCTTGGCTTCGTTGAAGCGCGACGGCATGCGGTCGAGATAGCGGCTGCCGAGCGTCGCGGTGTCGTGGCCGCCGCGGCCGGCGTCGAGCACGTAGGAGATCAGCATCACGTCGTCGGCGGCGCCGAGATTGATGCCACGCGCGCCGAGCACGAGACGATCGCGCTTGATGTCGTGACCGATCTTGGTGACGCAGTCGTCTTCGAGCAGCGCCTTGAGCGTGTCGAGTGCGGCGCGCTCCGGGATCTGGCCGTCGCACAGCTTGGCGGCGAACAGGCCGGCGCCATCGCTGGCGTCGCGATGGCCGAGCGGCAGGTAATAGGCCTCGTTCGGCGCCACGGCGAAGGCGATGCCGCACAGCGACGCCTGTAACGGGTCGAGCGTGCTGGTCTCGGTCTTGATGGCGATGGCGCCGAGATCGAGCGCGCGCACGATGAGTTTTTTCAGCGCGTCGATACTGTCGATGGTCTGGTACTTCGCGGGATCGAACGTCGCGTTGCGCAGGCGCTCGAGCCGGCGCTCGGCCAGCGAGATCGGCGTCATGGCGCCGGAGGCATCCGCCGGCGCATGACCGGCGGAGGGCTGAGTGTCGAAGGCGAGCTGGCCCTGGCCGGCGGTGCGGCCGGACGGGGCGGGGGCGGATTTCGACGTCAGCGCGGTGTCGGCGCTGATGGCGCCGGCATCGATGCCGGCCTTCTCGGCGATGCGCCGGGTGATGGTGGTGAACTCCATCGCCTTGAGGAAGGCGATGAGGTTCTTGTAGTCGGGCTCGTGCACCGCGAGCTCGGCGACATCGACTTCCAGCGGCACCTTGCTGTCGAGCGTGACGAGCCGTTTGGAGATGCGAGCCTGTTCGGCGAACTGGATGATGTTCTCGCGGCGCTTGGCCTGCTTGATCTCGGAGGCGCGCGCCAGCAGCGTTTCGAGATCGCCATAGGTGCCGATCAGTTCGGCGGCGGTCTTCGGGCCGATGCCGGGAACGCCGGGCACGTTGTCGGAGGTGTCGCCGATCAGCGCCTGCGCCTCGATGACCTTCTCCGGCGGCACGCCGAACTTCTCCATCACCTCAGCGCGGCCGATGCGCTTGTCCTTCATGGTGTCGTACATGACGACGGTGTCGCCGACGAGTTGCATCAGGTCCTTGTCGGAGGAAACGATGGTCGTCGTCGCGCCGGCCTCGCAGGCCAGCCGCGCATAGGTCGCGATCAAGTCGTCGGCCTCGTATCCGGCCTGCTCGAGGCAGGGGATCTCGAAGGCGCGCACGGCGTCGCGGATCAGCGGAAACTGCGGCCGCAGGTCTTCCGGCGCCTCGGGGCGGTGCGCCTTGTAGTCCGGATAGAAGTCGGTCCGGAAGGTCTTCTCGCTCTTGTCGAAGATGACGGCCAGATGCGTCGGCTTGTTGTCGGCCGGCATTTCCGAGAGCAGCTTCCACAGCATGTTGCAGAAGCCGAGCACGGCATTGACCTGTAGGCCGTCGGACTTGCGGGTCAGTGGTGGCAGCGCGTGGTAGGCGCGGAAGATGTAGCCGGAACCGTCGACGACGAAGAGGTGGTCGCCTTTCTTGAGGGCGCGCGCGGCGGGATTGGCCGGCGCGGCGGCGGGCTTTGGCTCCGCCTTTGATTTGGCAGCGGATTTCGGGGCGGCTTTGGACGTCTTGGATGTGGGCATGGCCCGAATGTGGGCCGTGCCGCGGGATGAATCAATGTCAAACCCGTCACCCTGAGGAGCGAGCGCAGCGAGCCTCGAAGGGCGACGGCCGAGGGGCCGCGGGCCGTCGTCCTTCGAGGCACGCCTTCGGCGTGCACCTCAGGATGACGGGTCTGGCTACTCCGCCGGCTGCAGGGCGAACTCGGGCTTCTTTTCGGCCGGCTTTTCCTTTTTCGGCACCAGCCAGAACATAGCCGGGCGCTCGAACAGGAACTTCAGCGGTGTCCAGCGCACCGCCCAGTAGATCGCCAGCGCGCCAATCACGCCGGAAGCGGTGACCAGCACCGAGATGGTGCCGATATCCGTAATGATGCCGGTCTTGAGCAGCACCGCCCGCGAGGCCGCCATCGGCAGGAAGAACGCGAGATAGATGACGATCGAGTTGCGGCCGCAATAGCGCAGCGGTTTGAACACGTCGTGCAGCGACAAGAGCGCGGCGATGGTGGCGACCGCGGCGGCGCCGATCAGGCCGAGCGCCAGCGAGTAGAAGGGCAGGGCGGCGAGGCCGGCCTTGACCATGATGCCGTTGAAGACGCCCCACACCACGAGCGCGGCCATGCCGAGTTGCGGCCGGGCCTGCGCCCAGGCCGTGATGGAGAAGATGTAACGCGCGGCGATATAGCCGGTGTAGACATAAACGAAGCGCGAGGCGAATTCGTCCGGCACCATCCAGCCGGTCTCGACGTGCGAGATTTCCATGGCGGCGCCGAGGAGCCAGAGCACCGGCCACGGCACCCGCTTGGTCAGCTTGATGAAGACGAAGAAGATCGGCAGCAGGTAGATGAACCACAAAGTACCGAACGGCTCGATGAACGACATGAGATAAGCGTGCGCCACGCCGGCGACGCCTTGTTCGGCGATGAAGCCCGGCGCCTTGAAGGCGAACTGGATCGCCGTCCAGAGCACATAGAAGTAGAAGAAGTGCACGACCTTGCGGTCGAGATAGGTGCGCCAGTCGCGGTCGATGACGAGGGCGAGGAACAGGCCGGAGATCATGAAGAAGTCCGGCATGCGGAACGGCCGCGCGAACTCGACGACGTGATGCATCCAGCCGGTCTGGCCGGCGGCGGCTTCGACGCCGAGCACGGAATGCATCATTACCACGAAGACGATGCAGAAGCCCTTGGCATAGTCGACCCAGTCGACGCGCCCGTCATGCATTTGTACTGGCATTTTACCGGTCCCGTTCATGATGGACTTATGGCAGGCCAACGTTTCTTTCCCCTTTACGGGATCGCAGAAACTCAGGCCGACCCGGCCTCTCTCGCATCCGCGTCGACGTTCTGCTATGGAATGCGCCGCAGGGGCGGCTTCAATCGGTTAACTATCTTGGCCCCGGATACGGTTTGGAAAAATGCGCGTTGCAATGATCGGCTCCGGCTATGTCGGCCTGGTGTCAGGGGCCTGCTTTGCCGACTTTGGCCACGAGGTGACCTGCGTCGATAAAGACAAAGGTAAGATTAATTCGCTCAATGCCGGACAAGTGCCGATCTACGAACCGGGCTTGACCGAGCTGGTCGCCGCCAACGCCAAGGCCGGGCGGCTCAAGTTCACCACCGACCTTGCGGCCGCCGTCGGGGACGCCGACGCGGTGTTCATCGCCGTTGGCACGCCGTCGCGGCGTGGCGACGGCCATGCCGATCTGTCCTTCGTTTACGACGCCGCGCGCGAGATCGCCGCGGCGCTCGACGGCTTTACGGTCGTCGTCACCAAATCCACAGTGCCGGTCGGCACCGGCGACGAGGTCGAGCGCATCATCCGCGAGGCGCGGTCCGGGGCGCAGGTCGCCGTGGTGTCCAATCCGGAATTCCTGCGCGAGGGCGCGGCCATCCAGGACTTCAAGCATCCCGACCGTATCGTCGTCGGCACCGATGATGAGCGCGCCAAAGCCGTGATGACCGAGCTCTACCGGCCGCTTTATCTCAACCGCTCGCCGATCATGTTCACCGGCCGGCGCACCGCCGAACTCATCAAATACGCCGCCAACGCTTTCCTCGCCACCAAGATCACCTTCATCAACGAGATCGCCGATCTTGCCGAAAAAGCCGGCGCCGACGTGCAGGAGATCGCCCGCGGCATCGGTCTCGACAACCGCATCGGCACGAAATTTCTACATGCCGGCCCGGGCTATGGCGGCTCCTGCTTCCCGAAAGATACCTTGGCCCTGTTGAAGACCGGGCTGGATCATGACTCGCCGTTGCGCATCGTGGAAGCCGTTGTGGCCGTCAATGACAATCGCAAGCGGGCGATGGCGCGCAAGGTGTCGCACGCGCTCCACGGCGACATCCGCGGCAAGACCGTTGCCGTGCTGGGCCTGACCTTCAAGCCGAACACCGACGACATGCGCGAGGCGCCGTCGATCCCGCTGATCGCCGCGCTCAAGGACATGGGCGCGCAGGTACGCGCCTACGATCCGGTCGGCATGGAGGCGGCGAAGGATCACCTCACCGGCGTCACCTATTGCCGCGACGCCTATGATTGCGCCGAAGGCGCGTCGGCGCTGGTGATCGTCACCGAATGGGAGCAGTTCCGCGCCCTCGACTTTGCCCGGCTCAAATCGGTGATGACGAAGCCGGTTCTGGTCGACTTGCGCAATATCTACCGGCCCGAAGAACTGACCCGCTACGGCTTCGTTTATGAGGGCGTCGGACGGGGCGCGTAAATTAGGTCGTCGTCCCCGCGAAGGCGGGGACCCAGCGCTTTCTTGATGCAATGAATTTGATTAAGTGCTGGATCGTCCGCCTTCGCGGACGATGACGGTTGAGGCCGATGCGTCAATTTCCCACCCCTCTCCCCATCGACGACGCGTTGCCGCGCCTCACCGAGGCGTTGCGTGGCCGCGAAGCCGCCGTCCTGGTGGCGCCGCCCGGCGCCGGCAAAACGACGCGCGTGCCGCTGGTGCTGCTCGACGAGTCGTGGGCAAAGGACAAGAAGATCCTGCTGCTCGAGCCGCGCCGGCTGGCGGCGCGTGCGGCCGCCGCGCGCATGGCGGCGACCTTGGGCGAACAGGTCGGCGACACGGTCGGCCTGCGCGTACGCTTCGGCTCAAAGGTATCGAAGAAGACCCGCATCGAGGTCGTCACCGAAGGCGTGTTCACGCGGCTGGTGCTTGACGATCCGTCGCTCGACGGCATCGCCGCCGTACTGTTCGACGAATTCCACGAGCGCTCGCTTGATGCCGATCTCGGGCTTGCCCTTGCCAGAGATGTGCAGGAGGGCCTGCGCGAGGATCTGAAAGTTCTGGTGATGTCCGCGACGCTCGACGGCGCCCGCGTCGCGGCGCTGCTGCGCGATGCGCCGGTGGTGACCAGCGAAGGCCGCGCCTTTCCGGTGGAGACGCGCTATCTCGGCCGCGATCCGCGCGAACGCATCGAACGGCAGGTGGCCGATGCGGTGAAGCGCGCGCTGCGCGCCGACACGGGATCGCTGCTGGTCTTTCTGCCGGGCGCCGGCGAAATCCGCCGCACCGAAACGATCCTCAAGGACGAGGTTCGCGATCCCGACGTCGATATCGTCGCGCTCTACGGCGCGCTCGAGGCGCGCGACCAAGACCGCGCCATCTCGCCGGCGCCGAAAGGCAAGCGCAAGGTGGTGCTGGCGACCTCGATCGCCGAGACGTCGTTGACCATAGAAGGCGTGCGCGTCGTCATCGATAGCGGCTTGGCGCGCGTGCCGCGCTACGAGCCGGACGTGGGCTTGACGCGGTTAGAGACCGTTCGCGTGTCGCGCGCGGCGGCCGACCAGCGCCGCGGCCGGGCCGGCCGCACCGAGACAGGTGTCTGTTATCGGTTGTGGGACGAGCCGCAGACCGGCTCGTTCGACGCCTATACGCGGCCGGAGATATTGTCGGCCGACTTGTCGAGCTTCGTGCTCGATCTGGCGCAATGGGGCGCCAGCGACGCCGGCAAGCTCGCCTTCCTCGATGCGCCGCCGCAGGCGGCGATGAAGGAAGCGCGGGCGCTGCTCAGCGAACTCACGGCACTCGATGCACAGGGCCGCATCACCGACGAGGGCCGCAAGCTGCGGGCGCTGCCGCTGCCGCCGCGGCTGGCGCGCATGGTGGTCGATGCCGGCGAGCAGGGCGCGGGCGCGCAGGCGGCAACCATCGCGGCGATCCTCACCGAGCGCGGCCTCGGCGGCGATGACGTCGATCTGACGCACCGGCTCGAACAATTCCGCCGCGACCGCTCCCGCCGCGCCGAGGATGCGCGGGCGATGGCGAAAAGGTGGGCCTCAGGCACCGGCGGCGACATGTCGGTCGGCGCCATCCTGTCGCTCGCCTATCCCGACCGGGTGGCGAAGAATCGCGGCGCCGGCGGCGCCTTCCTGCTGGCCAACGGGCGGGCGGGCCTCGTCGATCCGGCGTCGGCGCTGGCGCGCGAGCCGTTCATCGTCGTCGCCGAGCTGACCGGCACCGCCAATGCCAGCCGCATCGTACTGGCTGCACCGATCGCGCTCGAGGAGATCGAGCAGCGTTTCGCCGGCAAAATCGACGACCGCGACACCGTGACCTTCGACAATGCCTCGGCCTCGCTGCGCGCGCGGCGCACGCGGCGACTCGGCTCTATTGTGCTTGCCGAGCAGATCAAACAAGTGTCGCCCGATGCCGATACGGGGCGCATCCTGGCGCAGGGCCTTGTCGCGCAAGGTCTCGCCAAGCTCGACTGGAGCAAGGCGGCGCTGCAATTCCGCACCCGCGTTCATTTCCTGCGGGCTGCTGAAGGTGATGAATGGCCGGACCTTTCGGACGACGGTCTGGCGCAAAGCGCGGGCGACTGGCTCGAGCCGCTGTTGCTGGACAAGACCGCGCGCACGCAGATCAGCTCCGGCGAACTGTTCGACGCCGTCAGCAATCTCGTGCCCTGGAATATGCGCCGCCGCCTCGACGAAGAGGCGCCGACGCATTTCACCGCGCCGACCGGCACCAATGCCGCCATCGATTACGAGGCCGAGCAGGGCCCGACCATCTCGATCCGGCTGCAGGAATTGTTCGGCCTGTCCAAACATCCGTCGATTGCGGACGGGCGTATCCCGCTGGTCATCGAATTGCTGTCGCCCGGTCACAAACCGGTCCAGATCACGCGCGACCTGCCCGGATTCTGGCGCGGTTCTTACGCCGATGTCCGGTCAGAGATGCGCGGCCGGTATCCCCGCCACCCGTGGCCGGACGATCCGGCGGCGGCGGCGCCGACGCGGCGGGCCAAACCGCGCGGTACCTGATAGCGCTGATATTTTCTGCCATTTTCCGGCCCCGAGCTGGAGCTATTTGAACCCCTCATGCGTTAGGGTAATCAACTGGCAATTTCCCTGACGTTATTGTCCTGCCTGATTTCCCGTCCGATTTCCTGCCATCCCATTCGAGGCTTTGATGTATCCGACCCCGAAGCCGGCGCTGACGCCGAACACCTATGCCTATGAGTCCTCGCCGCTGGTGAAGCCGACCGGCTTCCGCGAATACGACGCGCGCTGGCTCCTGGAAAAAGAAATAAACCTGATGGGCGTGCAGGCGCTCGGCATGGGCCTCGGCACGCTGATCAAGGAGATGGGCGTCAAGCCCGAGATCGTCACCGGTCACGACTTCCGCGGTTATTCGGCTTCGGTGAAGATGGCGCTGATCTCCGGCCTGCTCGCGGCGGGTTGCAAGGTGCACGACATCGGCCTTTGCATGACGCCGATGGCTTATTTCGCGCAGTTCGAACTCGACGTGCCCTGCGTCGCGATGGTGACGGCCTCGCACAACGACAATGGCTGGACCGGCGTGAAGATGGGCGCCAACCGGCCGCTCACCTTCGGCCCGCAGGAGATGACGCGGCTGAAAGAGATCGTGCTCGGCGCCAAGTTCGATCTCAAGGGCGGCGGCTCCTATCACTTCGTCGAGAATTTCCCCGACCGCTACATCGCCGATCTGACCAAGCGGCCGAAGATCAAGCGCAAGCTCAAGGTCGTCGCCGCCTGCGGCAACGGCACCGCCGGCGCCTTTGCGCCGCGCATTCTCGAAGCCATCGGCTGCGAGGTGGTGCCGCTCGATTGCAATCTCGACCACACCTTCCCGCGTTACAATCCCAACACCGAGGACATGAAGATGCTGCACGCGATGCGCGATGCAGTGTTGATGAACAAGGCCGACGTCGCGCTCGGCTTCGACGGCGATGGCGACCGCTGCGGCGTCGTCGACAACGAGGGCGAGGAGATCTTCGCCGACAAGGTCGGCGTCATGCTGGCGCGCGACATGTCGAGCCTGCACAAGAGTGCGACTTTCGTTGTCGACGTGAAATCGACCGGCCTGTTCCTCACCGATCCGGTGCTGAAGGCGAACGGCGTCAAGGTCGATTACTGGAAGACCGGTCACTCCTACATCAAGCGCCGCGTCAACGAACTCGGGGCGGTGGCGGGCTTCGAGAAGTCCGGCCACTTCTTCTTCAACCGTCCGTTCGGCCGCGGCTATGACGACGGCATGATCTTCGGGCTCGCGGTCTGCGACATGCTTGACCGCAACCCCGGGAAGACCATGGCGGACCTGCGCAAGGCGCTGCCCAAGACCTGGGGCTCGCCGACCATGGCACCGCATTGCGACGATGAGAAAAAGTACGGCATCGTCGATGCAGTGGTGAAGCACTTCGAGGGGCTCAAGAAGGAGGGTGCGCGGTTTGCCGGCCAGCCGATCCGCGATCTCGTCACCGTCAACGGCGTGCGCGTCACGGTCGAGGACGGCACCTGGGGCCTGGTGCGCGCCTCGTCGAACAAGCCGGAACTGGTGGTGGTCGTCGAAAGTCCCGTGTCGGAAGCCCGCATGCGCGAGATGTTCAAGTCGGTGGACGGCGTGTTGCGGACTTTCCCGGAAGTCGGCGAGTACAATCAGACGATCTAAGTTTTGTCGTCCCGGGCGACCGATGGGAGGCCCGGGACCCATACTCCGCAGTCTATCGAGAGGGCACGGCGTATGGGTCCCCGCCCACAGGCGTTCTGAAAGAACGCCGTCCTTCGGCCGGCTATGCGCGGGGACGACAGATGCTGAACTATCTTTCGCTGCCTTCCATTCGCGCCCTGTGACACACTCGCCGCATGCGCATCGCCATTCTCGGCGCCGGTCCGGCCGGCCTCTATCTCGCTTACCTGATCAAGCGCCGCTCGCCCGGCGCCGACGTCACCGTGATCGAACAGAATGCGGCCGACGCCACTTTCGGCTTCGGCGTGGTGTTCTCCGATCGCGCGCTCGATTTCCTGCGCGAGGACGACGAGGAGACCTACGCGGCCATCGTGCCGTCGATGGTGTCCTGGCGTGACATGACGCTCAATCATCCGCGCGACCGCATCGTCATCGACGGCATCGGTTTTGCCGCCATCGAGCGGCTGAAATTGCTGGAATTGCTGCAGGCGCGCGCCGCCTGGGTCAACGCCACCACGATCTTCGGCTGCGCGGTGAAATCACTCGACGATCTCAGCGAATTCGACATCGTCGTCGGCGCCGACGGCGTTAATTCGCTGGTGCGGCGCACTTATGCGAATGAACTCGGTGCGACGGTCCGCCATCTCACCAACCGTTTCGCCTGGTTCGGCACCTCGCAGGTGTTCGAGACGCTGACGCAGACTTTCGTCGAGACCGAGTGGGGCCCGTTCAACGCCCATCATTACCGCTACGCGGGCGACCGCTCGACCTTCATCGTCGAGACCGGCGCCGACACCTTCGCCCGCGCAGGTCTGGCGCAGATGGCGCCGGTGCAATCGCAGGCGTTCTGCGAGAAGGTGTTCGCGGTTGTGCTCGACGGCGAGCCGCTCATCGCCAACAATTCGATCTGGCGGCAGTTTCCGCTTGTTCACAATGAGCGCTGGTCGCACGGCAAATATGTGCTGATGGGCGATGCGCTGCACACCGCGCATTTCTCGATCGGCTCCGGCACGCGTCTGGCGCTGGAAGACGCCATCGCGCTCGACAAGGCGCTGGCGGCGCATCCGAAGGACATGGCGGCGGCCTTCGCCGCTTACGAGGCGACGCGCCGCCCGGTGCTCGAGAAACTGGTCGGCGGCGCCAATGACAGCGCCGCCTGGTATGAGCATTTCGGCGAACACCTGAAGCTTGCGCCCGCCGAGTTCGCCATGAGCTACATCACGCGCTCAGGGCGGGTCGATATCGAGAGATTGCGGAAATTGTCGCCGGGGTTTGTGGCGTGGTGGGAGAGCCAGTCTCGTGCCCCGGACGCATCGCGGCACGAAGCGTAGCGAAGTGCTGCGATGCTGATCCGGGGGCCGTTCCAACCGCGGAGTTTCCGGCGATCCCGGGTCTGCAGCGCAATACTTCGTACTGCGCTGCGCCCGGGACAAGCGACCTAGCTATTCCGCATCTCCTTGCGCAGCGTCGGCAAGCCGATGCCCGTCGAATCAAATCCGCCATCGACGCACAGGATCTGCCCGGTGATGTAGCTGGCGCGGTCGCTGCACAGGAAGAAGATGGCTTCTGCCAGCTCTTCCTCGAGGCCGTAGCGGTTGAGCGGCATGTGGTCGTGATAATCGGCGCGGATTTCCGGCGTGTGCACGGCCTTCGCCATCGCCGTATCGACCGGCCCCGGCGCCACGGCGTTGACGCGGATGCCGTATTGCGCGAGCTCGGCCGCCTGCTGCTTGGTCAGATGCGCGAGGCCCGCCTTGCTGGTGCCGTAGGCGGTCCGCAGGGTCGAGGCGCGCAAGCCCGAGATCGAGGTGATGTTGACGATGGCGCCGCCGCCGCGGTCGCGCATCATCGGCGCCGCCGCCTGCGCGCACAGGAACGGCCCGGAGAGGTTCACGGCCATGACGCGCGACCAGTCCTCGTAGGTCACGTCGAGGATCGGCTTGAAGATGGCGATGCCGGCATTGTTGACCAGCGCGTCGAGCCGGCCGAACTGGCGGGCGACGGCGTCGAAAGCCAGCGCCACCGCGTCCGGCTGCGACACGTCGCATTCGATCGCCATGATGTCGTGCGCGCCGGCCAGCGCCGCGTGGGCGGCGTGCAAAGTCTCGGAATTGATGTCGAGCAGGGCGACCTTGTAGCCCTCGGCCAGGAAGCGCTTTGCGGTGGCAAGCCCGATGCCGCGCGCGGCGCCGGTCACCAGCGCCACCTTGTGTTCCGACTGCATGATACCTCCCGAATGCCCGGCCTTGTCGCCGGGTCGTGTCCGGTCAGTTCAAGCCGTTTGCGGCACGGCGATCAAGGGGCAAAGAGCGCGCGCAGCGGCCATGCGCTAGATCAAAGCGGCCGGCCGCGGAGACGACCATTATATCCATGAGGCCGGGAGAACCCGGCCGACAGTTGATTGCGAAGGGACGTTAGCGATGAGCCATTATCACGCCGTAGTCTGGATCGACCATCGTGAGGCGCGGGTCTTTCATTTCAGCCCCACCGAGATCGAGAAGCTGACCATTCACCCGGACAAGCCGGCCAAGCATCTGCATCACAAGGCGGGAGAGCTCGGCTCCGGTCACGCCGGCGCCGACCACGACTTCCTGCATGCCGTGGCGCGGGGCTTCGCCGATGCCGGCGCGGTGCTGATCACCGGTCCGGGCAATGCCAAGAACCAGTTGGTGAAGCACATAGAGAGTCACGATGCTGCGCTGAAGAAGCTGATCGCCGGCGTCGAGACCATCGACCATCCGAGCGACGGCCAGTTGGTGGCGCACGCGCGCAAATACTTCAAGGCCGAAGACCGCATGACGCGGTAGGTGAGACTTCCCAGCGGGAGCGACGTGGAGTTCCGGGTTCGCGGCCTTATAAGAGGCGCGGGCCCGGAATCTTTACTCGTCGTCGCCTTCTTCCTTGAAGGTCTCGCGGAATTTGTGCGCCGGATAAACGCCGAGGATCGTCAGCTCCTTGGAGAAGAAGGCGAGCTCTTCCAGCGCGTGCACCAGCGAGGTGTCGTCGGGGTGGCCTTCGACGTCGGCGTAGAACTGCGTGGCGAAGAAGTTGCCGCCGACCATGTAGCTCTCGAGCTTGGTCATGTTGACGCCGTTGGTGGCGAAGCCGCCCATCGCCTTGTACAGCGCGGCCGGCACGTTGCGCACGCGGAACACGAAGGTGGTGATGGTCTTGCCCTTGCCGTGGGCGATCCACTTCTTCTCGCGCGACAGCACGACGAAGCGGGTGGTCGAGTGCGACTCGTCCTCGACATTCTCCTTCAGGATCTCGAGGCCGTAGATCTCGGCCGCCAGCCGCGAGGCGATCGCCGCGCGGGTCGGGTCCTTGGCCTCGGCGACTTCGCGGGCGGAACCCGCGGTGTCGGCGGCGACGACCGGCTTGAGCTTGAGCTCGCGCATGGTGCCGCGGCACTGGCCGAGCGCCATGACGTGGCTCTGCACGGTCTTGATGGTCTTCAGGCTGGCGCCCTTCGGCGCCATCAACTGGTTGCGGATCGGCAGGAACCATTCCGCGATGATATGGAGGCCGGAGGTCGGCATCAGGTGGTGGATGTCGGCGACCCGGCCGGCGACCGAATTCTCGATCGGGATCATGCCGAAATCGACGTCGCCATTGCCGAGCGCGGTGAAGCAGTCCTCGAAGGTCGGGCAGGGCACCGGCTCGTAGTCCGGATAGGCCTCCTGGCATGCGAGGTGCGAATTCGCGCCCAGCTCGCCCTGAAAAACGATCTTCTTCTTGGCCATGGCCCGCCCGCCTCTCTCTTTGGCCGGTTGGGTCGCAAACCTGCCGCGACAAGTCAACTCGGACTGGTTGCAGTGCAAAATCCGCGCCGTCGTTGCCCGGAGCGATTTTTTTCCGCCGGCGGGCCACGAGATGACCGATCTAAAGCCGCATTCGCACCCAGATCGCTTCCTAGCTGAGCGTCACGGGCTGCTGGACGACGTTAAGTCGTGGACCATCCATTCTTAAGTCGTGCACCGGACAGAGCCTTGCACGGCGTCGAGCAATAACTACCGCGGGTTCGCAATACAGCACCCTCGGGAAACTGCCGCCCCGCTCGGGGCCGTAAAAAACGTTTCATTTTTTGGACCATTATGTCGGGCACCGCACCGGATCATAGCAATCGTCTGCTTGCGACATTCCCTCCTTCCCTCATCGAAGCGGCAAGGCGTGACATGCGCGTGATCAGCCTCGCGCAGGGACGCATTCTCTATGAAGCCGGCGCGCCGGTCGACACGATCTATTTTCCGCAAACCGGACTGATCTCGCTGCTGATCGTGACGGAGAGCGGCGCCATGATCGAGGCGGCGACCGTCGGCCGCGAAGGCGCCGTCGGTCTTCATGCGGTGCTGGGGCGCCGCTTGTCGTTCACCCGCGTCAACGTCCAGATCGGCGGATCGTTCGTCGCCGTTCCGGTGTCGCGCTTCGCCCAGCATGTCGCCGGCAACAAGGCCGCCCATGAGATCATCCAGCGTTACACCGAGGTGCTGTGGGCGGAAGCGCAGCAGACGACCGCCTGCAACGCCGCGCATGACGCCGCCTCGCGGCTGTGCCGCTGGCTCTTGCAGAGCGCGGATCGCATCGGCAGCA
>JAHCKG010000019.1 GCA_026125895.1 Pseudolabrys sp.
GCGCCCGTCCCCGCCGTCGGCGCCCAAGGCTTCTGGAACTGGTCATGACGACGCGCGCACCAGACCGCTACCCAGAGCCGCCACCGCCATGGAACGCCGACGGCTCTCACGAAACGGGCCGGCTCCGCGTCAGGCCCTCGTGGTTCGGCTTCGCCGTCGTCGAAGAACTCGTCGAATACCGAGACGGCCGGCAGCGCTGGGAGCGAATTCGCTGGCCGCAGGAACTGGAGCGGCCGCGATGACCGCGGTCCGCCTTCAGTGCTGCGTTCCGTTCTGCCGTCGGACGCGCAAGAACGAAAATCCTGAATACGTGGAGTGGATTTGCGGCGACCACTGGCCGCTGATCGACAAGCCCCGCCGTCGCGTCTGGGGCCGCATACGGGGCCGCTGGCGGCGCTTCGGGCCGCCGGCGGCTGCCGACGCCATCGCCAGGCGTCTGTGGGCCTGCCTGAAGCGCCAGGCGATAGAGCGGACCACGGGGATTGCGGGATGATCGAGGAAAAACAGCGCGATAAGCCTGTAGTCGACCGCGATGCGCCGCTCCGCCTTGCCGAGGCGGCGAAGATCGCATTTCCTATGGGCGGCATGACGGCCGCCGGGCTCCGCAGGGAGGCGGACAAAGGCCGTCTCGTGCTGGAATTTATCGCCGGGAAATATTTCACGACGCTGGCGAATATCGAGAGGATGCGTGAGCTATGCCGCGTCGAGCAAAAGGAGCCCGGCTCTATCTCAGGGCAGCGCGCACCGATGCCGCCGGCAATATCACCCACGCGTCAACTTGGGTCATCCGCGACGGCGGACGCATCATTGGCACAGGATGCCTTGAGCATGAAGCTGGAGCGGCTGAGCAAAAGCTCAAAGCCTACCTTGCCGAGAAGTACGAGCCGAGGCGCAAGGTTCAAGATATCGAAAGCATCCTGATCGCCGACGTCCTGTCCGTTTACGTCGATGATTGCCGAGATCGTCAGCGCAATCTCCGGACCTTCGACAAGCGGATCGCCCGCCTCAATGCATTTTGGGGACGCATGTGCCTCGCCGCAGTGAATGGTGAGAGCTGTCGCGCGTATCAGAAGCACCGCGACAATAAGGGCGGCGCGCGACGCGATCTCGAGGATCTTCGAGCAGCAATCAACCATCACGCCGGCCAAGGCCTTCACCACGGCGTTGTCAGCGTCCTATTGCCGCCGAAGGGACGGCCTCGCGATCGCTGGCTGACACGGAAGGAGGCCGCCAAGCTCGTCTGGGCGTGCTGGCGCTACCGCGAAATCCAGCGAGCGCACCGCGGTCCAATGCGGGGAAAGCTGATTGAAACAGACAAGCGGCCGTTGCGTCATCTGGCGCGGTTCATCCTGATCGGGTTGTACACCGGCACCCGCGCCAGCGCGATCGCTAGCGCGTCGCCGGTGCCCGCCATTGGCCGCTCTTACGTCGACTTGGAGCGAGGACGCTTCTACCGCCTGCAGCAAGGCGCGGCCGCGTCCAACAAGCGCCAGCCAACCGTCCCCCTTCCGCCGCGGCTGCTCGCGCACATGCGGCGCTGGCACGGTCGCGCGCTGATCGCGGCGCACTTCGTCGAGCACAACGGCAAGCCGGTCAAATCGGTGAAGACGGCTTTCAAGCACGCGGTGACGCTGGCAAAACTCGGCGCCGGCGTCTCTCCGCACACGCTTCGTCACACTGCCGCGACCTGGATGATGCAGGCCGGCGTCGACATGTGGCAAGCGGCAGGCTATCTCGGCATGACGGCGGAAACGCTGGAGCGCGTTTACGGACACCACCACCCCGACCACCTGAAAGGGGCAGTCGAGGCAGCCGGTCGCGGAGGCCGAGCGCCCGTCCAAGCCAAGGTATTGTGATGGACAAGCTAATACCCAGCCTGATTGTGGCGGCACTGAGCGCCTTGACCTGGCTAGCCTACAAACACCCGCCTGCTTTCAAGATGATCGCCGCATTTCCAATGATCGCGGTGACGCTGATCTATGTGGCATTCGCAATTTGGGAGTTCGGTGTATCAAAAGGATACTCGAAGATGCTTGAGTTTCTGAAGCCGGGAAGCTTCGACGAAGCCCAAAAGCAGGTGGACGAGCTGCGGGTGCTCACGGGATGGCACGGTGCCGCCGTCTTTTGCTTTAATCTGTATATGGTCTTTCTGATCAACCTGCCCGCAATCCTGCGTGACTGAATGAAGAACGAAAGGACATCGTTTCTGTGGCGGTATCTGTGGCGGCGCAGGCCGAGCAATCCGAACAACGATCGTTAGAGCTTGATTTTATTGGTGGGCCCGGCAGGACTCGAACCTGCAACCAGACCGTTATGAGCGGTCGGCTCTAACCATTGAGCTACGGGCCCGTTGCCGCCGCAGCAAGGCGGGCGGCAAGCGCCCTCATGTAACAAGGCACGCACCCCTGAGGCAATTGCCGGACGCCCGGCTTTTCCGGGCCGCCCCCACGACCCGCCACCTGGCGGCCTCGCCGCCCATCACGCGCCGCGCGCCGAAAGATTCATCCTCGCCGCACGACTCGTTTTACGTGTGCCACCCGCGTTTCGCGCCGGCGCATTTATTTGGATGGCAAGGCTATGGCGTTTTTCCCGACTCAGTTATGCACAGGTGATGCTGCCGATCTTTCGAATCATTTCAGTGGGCGGCGTATCCCTCGCCATTTTGATTTTGGCCCTGGCGCTCATTCCGCCGGGCGGCACGCATTTGCTGCTGACGCCGCACGACACCGGCGCGCGCGGCGCGATGATCGATCGGGGCCAACACCCGGAATGGCGGCAGTTCATGATCCAGGCGGCGCTGCGCCGCGCCGATGAGCTTGGGCGGTTGCGCAGCCTGCCGAGCACGCCGGTACGCCTGCCCGACATCGCCGCGCCGGTCGATGACAAGTCCGCCGATGACAAGGCGGCCGATGCCGCAACCCCGCAGCCCGATGAGGCGGTCGCCGGCTTGCAGTCCGGCGCGCAGCCGCCAGCGTCCGAGGACATTACCGGGTCGATCAACGAAAATCCCGGCGCCACCATCCCGATCGATATCGGCGAAGCGTCGTCAACCGAATTGCCGATCGGACCGAGTGAGGAAAAGCTGCCGGTCAGCGGCGTGCAGGACTCGCACGTGCCGGCGCCTGCCTTCGAGCCAGCCTCGGCGCCCGCCCCGGGGCCGGCGATCGCGGCGCCGCCCGCCGCTGCCGTCATCGAATGGCGCGAGACGGTCCTGCCGCGCGCCAGGCCGAAGATACGCGTGATGCAAAAGCGACCACGCCACCGCAAGCCGACACCCGCGCCGCAGGCCGCCGCGCCTCAGGTGCCGCCGCCGTTCAATATACTGGCTGCGATCTTCGGCGGCTTCTCCCGCGCCGAAGCGACCGCGCCGACGCCCGGTTACAATCTCGCCTCAGGCACCAATCGCGCCGCCGGGCAATAGCACCCCGCATCGATGCAAAATAAAACCGCCGCGCAAGCGCGGCGGTTTTTGACATTCGTGAGCAACGAAGTGCGAGAGCGCCCGTCCGGCGCCCGCCTTATCAGTGCGAACTGATGATGGCCGCGTCGCCGGCATCCACGCGGTCGGCGCGCATCTCGCTCGGCCCCGGCTCGTCCGCCGCTTCCGAGGTTTCCGCAGCCGCCGTGGTCATTTGCGGTTGGTCGGCCGCCTTGGCACTGGCGGCGATCGCCGCCTGCTTGCCCGGCGACAGCGCCGCCGTGGTCTCGGCGCCCGGCATCGCCATGCCCTTGCGCTTGGCGACATAGTAATAGCCGCCGGCATAATAACGCACGGCGCGGTCGGCATTGCCGCCCGCCGCCTGATAGGCGCCGGCGAGATACTTCACCGCGTAGGTCATGTTGGTGTCGGCATCGAGCAGGCCGGCTGCGGTGCCGCGATAGCCCATGGCGCGCGCGGTGCCGAGGCGGATCTGCATCAGGCCGTAATTGCCCTTGCTGATGACGCGCGGATTGCCGCGGCTCTCGCGATGGATGACGCGGCGGACCAGCGCCTCCGGCACGCTATGCGCGGCGGCGTGCTTGGCGATCAGCGAGTCGAGACCATTGCCGTTGCCATCGATGTTCTTGCGGGTTTGCGCCAGCGCCGACGAAGTCGAGAAGGCGGCGACGACGAGCAAAGCGACCGAGAATCGGTGGCAAACGCTGCGCATGGTCTCGTCTCCGTGTTGTTGGGGGTAGCGGCCTTGTGAAGGCGGACTCGGGCAACTTTGTGGCCGGATTCCGCCCCATTCGGTTCCGTCATTGATCCAGATCAAGGGGAAATCGTCGGTTTTACCTAGCTTTACCCCATTGGAACCGGGGGAACCGCGCATGCCGACAGATTCACTATTCGTGACGATTGGTGTCACCTTCGCCTTTGTAGTCTTCGCCGTCGCGCTCGCCTGGGCCGACCACCAGACCCGCAAGACACAGAAATAAAACGCGACGCGCGCTTGCCGCTTTAGTGGTTGGCGGCCACCGCAAATCCGGTTAATTCCCGATCTGGCCGCCCCGCGCGCAACACGCGGGCGCGCTGGCATTCAGGCCAGGTCCGGAGGCGTTGCGCCGCATGCGGAAAAGTCTGCGTCCGATCGCATCGCTGCTGCTCGGCATCGGCTTTTTGCTGTCAGGGAACGGCATGCTGTTCACGCTGCTGCCGCTGCGCGGCACGGCGGATGATTTCGGCGCCGTCACCCTCGGCCTCATCGGCTCTTTCTATTACGTCGGGTTCGTCGCCGGCTGCATCCTGGCGCCTTTCGTGGTGCAGAGCTCCGGCCACATCCGCGCCTTCGCCGCGCTGGTGGCGCTCGCCGTCACCGCCTCGCTCGCCTACGAACTGGCGCCGCATCCCTATGCGTGGATGGCGCTGCGCCTGATCAACGGGTTCTCGCTCGCCGGCATCTATCTGGTGATCGAAAGCTGGCTCAACAGCAGCGCCACCAATGACACGCGCGGCCTGGTGATGTCCACCTACGTCGTCGTCAACTACGGCGCCTTCACCGTCGGCCAGTCGCTGGTGACGCTGTATCCCATCGATGCCGCCGGCAATTTCATGATCGCGGCGATCCTCGGCGCCATCGGCATCATTCCCGTGGCCCTGACGCGCTCGCCGCAGCCGGCGCCGATCAAGGTGGTGCGCTTCCGTCCGGTGCAGCTCTATCGCGCAGCGCCGGTCGGTCTGGTCGCCAGTTCGATGATCGGCATGGTGAGCGGCTCGTTCTGGAGTCTCGGCGCCATTTCGGCGGCCGGCAGCGGCCTCGACGTCGGCCAGGTGGCGATGTTCATGAGCGCGGCAACGCTCGCCGGCGCCATCAGCCAGTGGCCCGTCGGCCGCCTGTCCGATCGCGTCGACCGGCGCATGGTGCTGCTGGCGCTGCTGATCAGCGCGGCAGTGGTCGGCTTCCTGTTGTGGTTGACAGCGGCGAGCGGCGCGCTGCTCCTCGTGTTCGGCTTGCTGTTCGGCGCGCTGGCTCTGCCGACCTATTCGCTGGCCGCGGCGCATGCCTATGACCGCACGCCGCCGAGTGAGACTTTGCCGACCGCCGCGACGATCCTGCTCGCCAACGCCGCCGGCGCCGTGATCGGCCCGCTCATCGCCTCCGCCGTCATGGGCGCGGTCGACCCGCGGGCGCTGTTCCTGTTCACCGCGGCGACGCATGCGCTGCTGGCGGGTTACGTGTTCTACCGCACCAAGGTGCAGTCCTCGCCGCCGGCCGACGAGAAGGTCGAGTTCGGCATGGCGGCGAGCACGCCGGTCACCACCATGAGCACGGCGGAGACCGATCAGACCATCGCCGCTGCGACGGCAGCGGCCGAAGAAACCGCCGCCAAATAAAAAATGCCGGACGGGCGAGGCGCCCATCCGGCATTTGACTTCTTGCTTTGTGCGCCGATCAGACGTCCGCGAACGGATACTTGCGGCGCGCTTCCTGGGTCTGCTGCAGGGCCTCGTCGAGGACCTCGAGCACCATCGACACGTAGTGCGACAGCTTCTTGCCGGTGTTGGCGGCCGGCAGCATGTGGCGCGGATCGGCCTTCGCGGTTGCGACGTTCATGACCAAAACGCTCCTTACAGGCGGGCCGAGGACGACAGGAAGCGGCGCTCGATCTCGCGCTCGGCTTCGTCGGTGAACTTGCCGCCGGTCTCGGCGACGTAGCGGGCGACATCGCGCTCGGCCTGACGCATACGGGCGGCCATCAGGGCGTCCAGCACGCGGGCGACAAAGCCGCGCTTGCGGGTCGTCTTGGCCGGCGTGTAGGTGGCAGAAAAGGCCGCTTCGACGGCAGACGGGGTGTAGGACATGGCATCTCTCCAATTCCGCTCCGCATCGTCGATGGTGCAGAGCATCAAAACCTTGTTGCAACGCAATATAGTCGAATTGGGCGTCGGAGGTAGGTGCACTGCAACATGTGACGCATGCCGAATGTGCATGCTCTACATTGCGGCAAACGGCCCATTGTTGAACGAATCTTAGCGGAATGGACGATTTGAGCGGTCGTTTTTGGGGACGCTGGTCGCTTTAGGCGATTTATTAACGAATCGGCTCTTTTCGATGCCTTGGATATAGGCCACAAGTGCATAGCTTCCAGTCTATCGGTTCCGGCACGGCCCGGGACCACTCCGAAAATCGGCAGTTTGCCGCCCCTTGCCCCGGGAATGCGCGCCTTTGCGCCGCGCCCGGCGCCGACCGTTGAGGTTCATGACCAATGGCCAAAAAACCGGGTACCAATCCCAAGGGCGAGTTCGTCTTCTTCAATGTCGTCTATGAAGACGGCTCGCAGCGCTCGAACCGCCGGGTTCCGGCAGAACTGCTCGACAGCCTCGAGAAGGATGAACCGGCGCTCGGCTTCCTGATCGAGCAGGACCGCGAGATCGCCGAGAAGTCCGGCCGCGCGCCGCTCGAGATCAAGTCGATCGCGCGGGTCGGCGCCAAGCCGAAGAAGGTCATGAACGTCAAATGATGGCCATCACAGCCTGACGCCCGGTTTCGCGGTTCAATGGATCGTCTTTCGATCCGAACCGTGAGGCTGACCATGCGCTCCATCGCTGCACGACCGATCGCCGTTTTTCTCGGTATGTCCCTTTCTCTTCTGCTCGCGGACACCGCCTTCGCCCAGAACCGCGACGTCGCCGGCGCCCGCGATTATCCCGGCATCGGCCGCTTCGCCGGCAGCGTCATCACCGGCTATCAGACCAAGGACTTCGACGCGGTGAAATTGCAGGCCGCGCCGTTCAAGGATGGCCAGCCGGCCGACGCGCGCACCGTCGAAGGCCGCGTCACCCGCATTGCCTATCGCACCGGGCCGGGACCCTCGATCCTGGAAGTGTCGCGCAATTTCGAGAACCAGCTCAGCAAAGCCGGCTTCGAGCCGCTGCTCGCCTGCAATGCCGACGACTGCGGCGGCATTCCCTTCAGCGAGAAGATCGATGTCTTGCCGATCCCGCAGATGTGGATCGACGGTTTCGACTTCCGCTACGTCGCGGCCCGCAAGCGCGACGGAAACACCGACATCTACGGCACGGTCGTCACGAGCCGCAACAACGACGCCATCACCGTGCAGCTCGTCATCGCCGTGGTCGGCGCCATGGACAACAAGATGGTCGATGCCGCCGCCATGGCCAAGGGCCTCGGCGACAAGGGCCACATCGCGCTCTACGGCATCTATTTCGACACCGACAAGGCGACGATCAAACCGGAGAGCGCGCCGACACTCGCCGAGATGGCGAAGCTCCTGAACGGCCAGCCGGCGCTCAATGTCTATATCGTCGGCCACACCGACAACCAGGGCAGCTTCGAGCACAACATGACATTGTCGCGCCAGCGCGCCGATGCCGTCGCCGCCGCGCTTTCGGGCAGCTACAAAATCGGGCGCGGCCGCATGAAAACCGCGGGCCTTGGTTTTCTCAGCCCGGTCGGCAGCAACACGACCGAGGAAGGCCGCGCGCTCAACCGCCGCGTCGAACTGGTGGAACCCTGATCAACAAACATTGCAAAGGTATCCCGCGACGGCAGCGAGAGTCAGCCATGAAACATCCGCGGCGCAATCGCCGTTGCCGGCGCGCGGCGCCGGGCGTAATTTAAAAACATGAAACTGCGCCGCCACCCCCTGCTCCGCCTGCTGGCGATCAATCTGGCGATCGGCATCGCGGCTGCGGTCGTCATGACCGGCGGGCTGATGTGGCTCAATCCCGCGCATCTGCGGGATCTCATTCTCGCCGACCGCAGCGGGGCGGCGGCCTTCGCGCTGCTGCTCTTCGGGCTCGTCGTCACCTTCGGCAGCGTCGCGATGGGCACCGCCGTGATGGCGCTCGGCCGCAAGCCCAAACCGCCGGTTCCCGGTGGCGGTAAACCTGTCGCCGTCCTGGTGCGCGCGCTAAATTAATGCGCATGATCTTGTCCGAAAACCGGTTCCCACTTTTCGGGATCATGCGTTAATTCGGATTCGCCCCCAGCTTCTCCGCGAACAGCACGATGGTCTTGCGGTAGATCTCCGAGCGATTCCACTCGCGCATCACCTGGAAATTCTCGGTGCCCTCGCCGAACGGCTGGCCGGTGCGCCAGCCGCTGACGCGCAGCAGATTCGCCGTCGAGGCCAGCACGTCCGGCACCGAGTGGCGCAGATCGACGTGGCCGTTGCCGTCGTAATCGACGCCGTACTTGATGTAGCTCGACGGCAGGAACTGCGTCTGGCCGATCTCGCCGGCGAAGGCGCCCTTCATGTCGCCGAGCGGCAGGTCGCCGCGATTGACGATCTGCAGCGCCGCGATCAGTTCGCCCTGAAACAACTCGGTGCGCCGGCAGTCATGCGCCAGCGTCGCCAGCGTGCGCACGACAGGCAATTTACCCATGTCGCCGCCGCCATTGTCGGTCTCGAGCGTCCACACCGCCATCAATATCTCTTTGGGCACGCCGAACTGCCGCTCGATGCGCGAGAGCAATTGCGCGTGCTTCTGCATCAGCGCCGAGGCGCGCTTGATGCGGGCGGGGATGACGCGGGTCCGCGCATAATCCTCGAAGCTCTTGCGGAACGTGTAGCGCTGGCGCTTGTCGAAGGCCAAGACGTTCTGGTCGATGGTGACGCCGGCGAAGGCCTGGCTGATCACCGAGGACGACACGCCGGCGGCGCGCGCCTCGCCGCCCATCTGCTGCAGGAAGACGTTGAAATCGCCGCCGCAGCGCGCGGCCTGGGCCGGAACGGCGAACAGCGAGGTGAGGAGAAGCGCGAGGGCGAGATGTTTTTTCATGCGTTTATCCAGCACGACCGCTCATTCCCGCGCAAGCGGGAATCCAGTCTTTAACAAGCAAGAACTGGATCCCCGCTTGCGCGGGGATGACCGGAGTGTGTTGCTGCCGCAAGAGCCTCACGCCGGCACCGCGCCCGCCAGATAGTCGATCGCCGCGGCGGCGCCGCCGGAACCGTGCGGCAGCTTGAGCGCCTTGAGCCCCATCTCCACCGCGCCGAGCACGCCGAGCACCATCGGCGCGTTGACATGGCCCATATGGGCGATGCGGAAGCCGCGGCCTTCCGTCTTGCCGAGCGCCCGGCCGAGCACGACGCCGCATTTGACGCCGCAGTAATCGACCAGCGCCTGCGCGCTTTCGCCGCCGCGGGTGATCACCGGCGTCACCGTGTCGCAACGCTCATTCGCCTCGGTGACGTTGAAATCGAAGGTCTGGCCTTCCGACCACACCGCCACGGCGCGGCGCACCGCTTCGGCGAGCGCGCGATGCCGCGCGAACACATTGGCCTCGCCCTCGGCGAACATCAGGTCGAACGCGGCGCGCAGGCCGAACAGCAGCTGCTCCGGCGGCGTGCCGCAATATTTGTGGTAGTGCACCGGGCCGTCGCGGAACGTCCAGTCCCAATAAGGCGTACGCATGTTCGCTTTTTTGTGCGCCTCGAGCGCGCGCGGCCCGGCGGCGGTGAAGCCGAGCCCCGGCGGCGTCATCAGCCCCTTCTGCGAGGCCGACATCGACAGATCGACGCCCCACTTGTCCATCTCGAACGGCACGCAGCCGAGCGAGGCGACCGTATCGACGCACAGCAGCGCGTCATGCCCCGCCGCGCGCAGCGCCTGCGCTATCGCCGGAATGTCGTTGATGACGCCGGACGCGGTGTCGATCTGCGCCACCAGCACGGCCTTGATCTCGCCCTTGGTATCCTTGCGCAGCCGCGCCTCGACCTGCTCGGGCTGCACGGCGCGCCGGAAATCGCCGGGCAGAATCTCGACCTCGGCGCCCAGCATCTTCGCCGCCTCGCCCCAGCCGATGGCGAAGCGCCCGCTTTCCAGCACCAGCACCTTGTCGCCCCGCGACAGCACATTGGTCAGCGCGGCTTCCCAGGCGCCGTGGCCGTTGGCCGCGTAGATGTAGCAGCGGCCGGCGCTGGTGGCGAAGATGCGCTTCAAGTCGCGCAGCAGCGTGTCGGTGAGCGCCACCATCGGCCCGGCATAGATATCGAGGGCCGGGCTGTGCATCGCCTGGAGCACGGCATCGGGAACGTTGGTGGGACCCGGAATGGCGAGGAATTCGCGGCCGGCGGCGACGGACGGGACGGTTTGCGACATGGGGAGAAAATCTCGATTGCGGAAGGCGGTTTGCCTAGCATGATTTGCCCGCGCCGGTTGATCACGAATGTTGATGGGATTTATCAGCGCGGCGTTGGGTTTGCGGCGCGCGGGAACGCTGCGGCGGCGCGATTGTCGGGGGCGGGGTTACGAGCCCCGCCCGCAGGCGCCACACCCTGCCCCACGTTCAGCGAGCGGAGGCGGGACGAGCCGAGCCTGAGACAAGACGAGGCCGAAGGTATATATACCTCGACGTTAAGTCGAGAGACAAGAAGCTGGGCGAGAACAGACTAACTGCGCTATTGCCAAAAGCGGCGAAAGGTCGAAAATTCTCATACCACAATCTACAGGCGACTGCGGTGAGCTCGGCATGACGGTTTTAAGCCTTACAGCAAAACAAGATCATCTTGAGCGAGTTGCCAAGACACGCGATCCAATAAAGGCATTGTCAGAGTTCGTTTGGAACGCCCTCGACGCAAATGCCACTCACGTTTCAGTCGACCTTCTGCCAAACAAGTTAGGCGGAATCGACGCCATACAAATTCGCGATGACGGAATCGGCATAGCTTATGAGAGAGCTCAAAGCGACTTTAGCAATCTAGGCGACTCTTGGAAAAAGAATGCACCAAGAAAAGCGTCTCAACGACCCTATCACGGGAAGGAAGGCAGGGGTCGACTGCGGTTTTATTCACTTTCCCAAAAGGCGAGATGGTATTCGACTTACTCAAATGGAGGTCAACCACTCGACCTCACCATCGAAATTGATTCTCAATCTTTGGGTAAGTGCGATTTGGCTGAGCCAACGCCGTCAAAGAAAAGCAGCTTCGGCACTATCGTAGACTTGGCACCGCTCAAGGAGCCGTTCGATTGGCTGCAATCAGAAGCGGCCTTAATTGAATTCAGCACCATATTCGCCCCATATTTGCTGCGGTATCCAGATGTTTCCATTTCTTATAACGGCACACCAATAAGACCTTCCGACACCATCGAACTATCTTACGATTTTCCCAGAAAAACCGTTGTCTGCCCTAAGCGAACAATCAAGGACCTAACCCTTAAGGTCATCGAATGGAAATCCCACGTTGAAAATCGAAAGATAAACCTCGGAGGGGAAAACGGCATTGTATTGGGGTCACAACCCGCCAACGTCACCGCTCCAGACTTCGAGTATTCTGCATACGCCTATTCGAAATTTTTCGAAGAGATCGCTGACGCAAATTTACTAGAGCTTGACGATCTAACCGACCCCGACTTTGCCTACTTGATGAACTTCATTCGTGACGAACTCGGCGAGTATTTTCGCACACGCCTAGCAGAGCGATCCAAAGGCCTTATCGAAGAACTAAAGAATGCAGGGGCGTACCCCTATGAGGGCGAACCGCGCGATGCTGTCGAGCGCACAGAGCGCCAAGTCTTCGACATCGCCACTTATGCGGTCTCGTCATACTCGCGAGATTTCAAAAAAGCCGACACTTCGCTTAAGAAAATGACTCTGACGCTCTTAAGAGAAGCGCTCAGACACAATCCGGATTCCCTTTCTACTATTCTTCGCGCGGTCGTGAACCTGCCGAAAACACGGCAAGACGAACTCTCTGGTCTTCTTCACAAGACTGAACTTGGAAATATCATTTCAGCGTCAAGCCTGATCGCGGATCGCGTGACTGCGATCGAGATATTAAAAGCGATGGTTTTCAATCCTGAGTACCGCCACACAATAAAGGAGCGCGGAGAACTCGATGTAATCGTGCGAGATAATACCTGGATATTTGGTGAGCGATTTCATATCACAATGCCCGAAGCAGGCCTTACAAAGATCATGGACCGCGTAAGCGATGAATTGGGCACTAAGAGACGAGGCAAAAAGATAAAGAAAGGAGACGGAAAGTCAGGAAGAGCAGACTGCTTTTTAGGAAGAAGCGTCCCCCATCAGAGGGGAGAGGCCACAGAGTTTGTCGTCATTGAACTCAAGCGCCCCTCGCTGAAGATCGCGCGTAAAGAAATTGACCAATTAGAGGACTACGTATCAGCCCTAAAGGCGCAACCTGATTTTGCGCACACCGACACATTTTGGAACTTCTTTCTGATAACAGGCGAATATGACGACTCCATAAAAGATAGGGTCACTCAGAAGGATCGGCCGCAAGGACTTTTTCTGGAAACGGGCAACTCTAAAGTGTGGGTCAAGACGTGGGCGCAAGTATTGAGAGATTGCGAATCGCGTTTGACATTTATTCAGGAGCGTTTGCGCGTGGACGTCTCAGACGAAGACATCTCGTCGCGAATTTCAGCCCTTAGAAGCTCTGTTCTAAAAGAGGATAGAAAGTAGAGCGACCATGTCTTTCAGTGTCGACGACATGAACAAGGCTCTAGGAGAATTTCTGACCGAACTCGGACGAGTTGAATTTACGATGCTCTTAGTTATGGAAATCTACAATGAAGCCCCCCCTCGAGCATCTTTTTGCGATCTATGCATCAAAGACATTCGGCCCAAAAATTGATTGTTTCAAGGCTTGGTGTGCGCCGGCGAGCGTATCAGAGAAAAACAGGCCCCTTTTGGATAGGGTCTACAAGGATCTGGAATCGTTACTTCCTCAGCGAAATTTCATCATCCATGGCGAGACCTGGGACGGCGCCCTTGGCGGCAAGCCGCGACAGCCATATCGCATTGGAGTGACTGCCGACAATTTAGACTATCTGGACGATTTCGATCGCGGGAAAGACGGCCCAAACGTGTTTGATGTACTTCGCGTTCGTGAGGCAACTGACACATGCAGAAAAATTCGGAATGACCTCGAGATTCTGAAGAACCCTACTTTTTAGAGAACCTTCGGCTTCGGTTATTGGAAAGTATGGAATACTCTCTGCCCGTCTATAACAACCCGCCCATCGTCCTCGTTTCTGTCCGCCGCGCAAGTGCGCGCCGACCTCTCACCCAAGGGGAGAGGTGAAAGAGAGTGTGGCGCGTCTCGTAAGCCGTCATGGCCGGGCTTGGCCCGGCCATCCACGTCTTGGCAGTGATAAGAAGAGCTGGATCCCCGCTTTCGCGGGGATGAGCGGAGGGTGGAGCGCGACGGAGGCTGGGGCGGTCCCGGTTCTGCGCAGCGGCATTTCATGCCGCAGCGCGCCCGGGACAAGAGCGCCTCACGCCTCGTTCAGCGACGCGCCGCGGGCGCTCATCGTGTCCTGGCCCTTGCGCGTCAGCATGAACTTGGCGCCGAGCGCCGCCATGTCCTCGTGCGAACATGTGACGTAGTCGCGCGCCATCAGCGAGGCGACGCGCTCCGCCCGCTCCGGCTTTTCCTCGTCGTGCGAATATTCGCCGATGTCGGCGAGCAGCGCGATGTCGTCGTTATCGAGATCGTCGCCGGTCGGAACGGGGTTGTGGGTCATGGTGCGGAGCCTCCCTCAAGGTCGCGAGGATAACGGAGGCGAAGGGTGTGGGTTCCGCCGACGTCGGCTTGGCTTCGTCATGGCCGCACTTGTTGCGGCCATCCACGCCTTGTTGCCGGTCCTTAAGACGTGGATGGCCGGGACAAGCCCGGCCATGACAGTGAGTATTTGGCGGTCCCGGGTCTGCGCAGCAACGCTTCGCGTTGCAGCGCGCCCGGGACAAGTCACGGCATCGCCGCTACAAGCGTCACCTACGCCGCCTTGCGCTGGTGCTTGCCCTCGCGGACTTCCTCGATGATCTTCTTGGAGAAGGCCTCGAGATCGCCGGGGTTGCGCGAGGTGATGACGCCGTTGTCGGTGACCACCTCGCTGTCCTCCCACTGCGCGCCGGCGTTCATCACGTCGGTCTTGATCGAGTGATAGGAGGTCATCTTCTTGCCCTTGGCGATGCCGGTCTCGACCAGCAGCCACGGCGCGTGGCACACGGCGGCCACCGTCTTGCCGGCGTCGTAGAACGCCTTGATCAGCTTGAGCGCGTCCTTGTTGACGCGCAGCAGGTCCGGGTTGATCTGCCCGCCCGGCAGCACGATGGCGTCGTAATCGGCGGCGTTCGCTTCCTTGAGCTTGCGGTCCACCTTGACCGGGCGGCCCCAGTCCTTCTTGTCCCAGCCCTTGATCTCGCCTTCCTCCGGCGAGACGACGTCCACCTGCGCGCCGGCCGCCTTGAGGCGGTCACGCGGCACTTCGAGTTCCGATTGCTCGAAGCCGTTGGTGGCGAGAATGAGGATGCGTTTGCCCGATAGCGCTGCGGCCATGGTTCATCTCCTGTTGTTCGGGTGCCCTTGAGGGGACAACGATGGAACAGGGATGATGGTTGCGCCGCGGCGGCGGGCAGCCTTACGCCGCCGGGATCGGGCGCGGGCGGCCGTTCTCGTCGATGGCGACGAAGGTGAAATGCGCGTCGGTCACCTTCTCGTGGTGGCGCGTCTGGAAACGCCGCGCCCAGGCCTCGACGTGGATCTTCATCGAGGTGCGGCCGATGGAATCGACGTGGGTGTAGACCTCGAGCACGTCGCCGACCTTGACGGGGCGGATGAACTTCATGGCGTCCACCGCGATGGTGACGACGCGGCCATGCGCGCGCTCGATGGCGGCGATGCCGCCGGCCTGGTCCATGCGGGACAGCACCCAGCCGCCGAAGATGTCGCCGTTGGCATTCGTGTCCGCCGGCATGGCGCTGATGCGCACGGTCAGATGGCCGCGCGGGGCGGTGTCGTCGCTCATGGTCAGTCCTGTCGTTCGTTCGCTCAAGGGTCCAGAGAAAAGCCCGCGCGGAACGCCAGCGCAAGACGACAAAAAGTCGGCAAAAGGCGCTAGGCTGATCCGATCGGCGGCGTCAGGGGCGGCCGCCAGGGGGAGGCCAGATGAAACAACGAACGGTTGCGATCGCCGCGTCTGCCGCGGCGCTGCTGGCGCTCGCCGCGCCGGCCTTCGCCGACGCCATCGACGGCGACTGGTGCCGCGCCGACGGCAAGCACATGACCATCCGCGGCCCGGCCATCGTCACGCCCGGCGGCAAGGAGACGCAAGGCAACTACAGCCGCCACGCCTTCTCCTACGTCGTCCCGGCGGGCGAAGCCGGCGCCGGCAACACTGTGGCGATCACGCTGCTCGGCGAATATCTGGCGCGCTCGCGCGAGGGCGAGAACGGGCCGGAGCAGGAATGGCGGCGCTGCCAGCCGGGCACGAGCTGACGGCGCGTCAGGGCCGGAGTTTGGCTTTCGGCTTGCGCTGACGCGAGGCCGACTCCGGCGCGCGGATGACGCCGGCCGCGGCGTCGGCCATGAGCCGGCGGAACGTCGGACATTCGAGGTGGCTCGGCGCCTGGCACACCGCGGCGTGGCGCAGGCCGTCGCGCATCGCGCCGAGGCGGCGGATGGTTTTGTCGATCTCGTCGGCCTTGGCGTCGAGCAGCGCCCGGTCGATCAGCAGGCGGCCGTCGGCCGAAAACATCGCGCCGATCTCCTCCAGCGTGAATCCCGCCGCCCGCGCCAGCGCGATCAGCGCCAGACGGTCGAACACCGACGCGTCGTATAGCCGGCGCAGGCCGCGCCGCCCGGCGGAGGCGATCAGCCCCTTCTCCTCGTAGAAGCGCAAGGTCGAGGCCGGCACGCCGGAACGCCGCGCCACCTCGGCGATGTCCGGCAGGCCCGGTACAGGATTCCGCATGGCTGCCCTCCTCAACGGCATGCTTGACCTCAAGTGAACTTGAAGATGTAGCACCAAGGCCGTCGCTTTCCAAGAAAGGCACGGCCCATGTTGTCCGACCTCACCGCCCCGCTGACCGCCGGCGCCACCGACGCCGTCCTGATCGGCGCCGCCGCCACCGCTTTGCTCGACGTCTATGGCGTGGCGCGCAGCCGCATCGCCGGCACGCCGGCGCCGGATTACGCGCCGGTCGGCCGCTGGATGGCGCATGTCGCGCGGGGCCGCGTCATCCATGCCTCGATCGCCCGCGCCGCGCCGGTCGCCGGCGAGCGCGCCATCGGCTGGGCCGCGCATTACGCCATCGGCATCGGCTTTGCCGCCGTCCTCATCGCCGCCTTCGGCGCGCAATGGGCGCAGTCACCGACATTGCTGCCGGCGCTGATCGTCGGCATCGGCAGCGTCGCCGCGCCGTTCCTGATCATGCAGCCGGGCATGGGCGCCGGCCTGTTCGCGCGCCGCACGCCGAACCCGCGCGCCGCACGGCTGCGCAGCCTGACGACACACACGGTTTTCGCTTTCTCGCTCTACGCATCCGGCTGGGCGGTGCGCCTGATCCAACCCTGACACCCAGACAACCCAAACTTCACAAGGAGTACCTGCCTTATGTCTTCCCTTCGCCTGCCGCCGCGCTACGCGGCCTTCGTCATGCCCTTCGTGCTGTCGATCCTGATGTCGCTGATCGTCTCCGGCGTTTCGACGCTCAAGAGCATCGGCATCAACCCGACCTTCATCACGGTGTGGCCGATGGCCTGGTTTCTGTCCTGGCTGGTCGCCTTCCCGACGCTGCTGATGATCCTGCCGCTGGTGCGGCGCATCGTCGGCCTGGTCGTGCAGCCGGCGCCGCGCTGAACCGCGCGCCGGGTTACGGCCCAGCAAAAACCCCGGCGCAAGCCGGGGTTTTTATTCAATGCGGAGGCGCTTCCTTTTCAAACTCATAGGTTGTACATTTAAGAATATACAATCATATGGGAGGGTGCCATGCGTGTCCCGGTGTTGACGGTCCTCGGAGCCCAGGAGCCGTTGCGGGAATCCGCCGCGGCGCAGCAGGCGTCGCGCCGCCCTGATATCCCGCTGAGCGCCACGATCGTACCGCGCGGCATCGATCTCGATGCGGATTTTCCCGCCGTCCCGGTCGGCACCGGCGTTGCACGCGAGATGTCGCTCTTCTCGCTGCGCCCGGAGAATTCGAGCCGCTTCATCGTGCGCGGCTTCGTCGATGTCGCCGATCCCGCCGAAGTGCCGGTCTTCGTCGATGGCGCACCGGTCTTCTCCGATCCGAAGATCGCGCCTTTCATCACCTGCGGCGGCGACCCCGCGGTCGGCAGCGACGCCGACGTGAAGCAGCACCTCAAGGTCGCGGCGCTCGCCGCGCGCGGACTTGACGGCGACCAGGTCGCCGTGGCGATCATGGACACCGGCATCAACCTGCCGCATCTGACCACAAGGCTCGGCGCGGTGCCGCGCTTCGACGTCACGAATTCGTGGCGCGGGCCAAACAATCCGACCGCGCCCGGCGCCCATCCGATCGACCACGGCACGATGTGCGCCTTCGACGCGCTGATCGCGGCGCCCAAGGCGACGCTGCTCGATTATCCGATGCTGTCGTCAGAGCTCCCCGGCGGCGCCTTCAGTGGCCAGACGCTGAGCGTCGCCGTGCAGGCCTATGCTGCACTCATCGCGTTCTGGGCCGTGGCTTACGCTCCGGGCGGAGCGCCGCGCTACAAGGCGCTCGTCGTCAACAACAGCTGGGGCATGTTTCATCCGAGCTGGGATTTCCCGGCCGGGCATCCGGGCCGTTACCTCGACAATCCCGCGCATCCCTTCGCCGGGCTGGTTTCCGTTCTCGCCCGCGCCGGCGCCGACATCCTGTTCGCCGCGTGCAACTGCGGCACCGAATGCCCCAGCGGCCGCTGTCAGGGGCGCACGACGGAAACGATCATGGGCGCCAGCGCCTATGAGGACGTGCTGACGCTCGCCGGCTGCGACATCAAAGACCTCCGCGTCGGCTATTCGTCGCAAGGCCCCTCGATCCGCGGCATGTATCGGCAGAAGCCCGACGTCACCGCCTATACGCACTTCCTCGGCTCGCAGGCCTTCGGCCCCGCCGCTCCCGACACCGGAACGTCGGCCGCCTGCCCCGTCGCCGCCGGCTGCGTCGCTGCCTTGCGCACCAAGCTGTCGCCCACGCAAGTGCCGCCGGCGAACCTGTTCGCACAGCTCCGGGTCACCGCGCGCGCCGTCGGCAAGCCGGGTTGGAACGGCGACTACGGCCATGGCATCATCGATCCCAATGCCGCCGCGCAAAGCCTCGGCGTGTGAGAGAGCCGGACATCACCGTCCATGACCGAGCCGAAGTCGTACCTGATGACGGTCACCGGCACAGCCGGGCCGCCGAGCCTGAGCGAGGCCGCCCGGCAGATCGGCGTCGATGTTTCGCATCTGAGCGCGAGCTTCGGCGTCGTGACCATCGACGCGCAGCAGCATCTTTATGCGGTCGAAGTGGACGCCGCCGCCAGCGTGCCGCCTTCGTCGGACGCCAAGCCTTATCGTGGCCCGTTTGCCAATCCGCGCATCGCGCCGCTGGGGGCGGATGATCCGGACAAGAAGCGCGGGTCCGACGAGTAGTCCTGTCTCGACCGGACGCCGCCTCACGCATACGTGTAACTTCGTGTGCTGCCGGCGCCGCCGACGGCTGTTACATCGGGCCATCGCCTTTGAGAGGATGAGCCATGATCAACCGCCCCACTTTGTTGCTGTCTCTGGCGCTCGCCGCTTTTCCTTATTGCGCACAGGCCGAGACCGCGACCGTCATTCCGCCGCCGGCGCATGATGCCGCGGCCCCCGGCAGCGGGCTGGAAACGGCCGTACTCGCGGGCGGTTGCTTCTGGGGCGTGCAGGCGGTGTTCCAGCACGTCAAGGGCGTCAGCAGCGCGGTGTCGGGCTATGCCGGCGGCACGCAGAAGGACGCCAAGTATCAGGTCGTCTCCGCCGGCACGACCGGCCACGCCGAGAGCGTCAAGGTAACGTTCGACCCCAAGCAGGTCTCCTACGGCAAGCTGCTGCAGATCTACTTCTCGGTGGCGCACGATCCGACGCAGCTCGATGCGCAGGGCCCGGACGAAGGGCCGCAATATCGCTCGGAGATTTTCCCGCAGAACGACGCGCAGGCCAAGGTGGCGAAGGACTACATCGCGCAACTCGACGCCGCCAAGGTGTTCAAGCGGCCGATCGTCACCAAAACATCGACGATGAAGCAGGCTTTCTATGCGGCGGAGGCCTATCACCAGGACTACGCGACCTTGCATCCCGGCAATCCGTACATCGCCATCAACGACGCGCCGAAGGTGCGCAATTTGCAGAAGATGTTTGCCGCGGAGTGGCGGGACAAGCCGGCGCTGGTGCGGGAGGCCAAGGGCGAGTGATCACGCCGCTGCCCGGATGAGACAAACGGCGGGCCTCGCCCGCCGTTTGTGCATCAAAGGTCGAGCTCAGGCCGCCTTGGTCTCGACCGGATCGGCGCGCACAACGACCGTGGTCTCGACCGGATAGAACTCGTCGCCCGGCATGCCGACCCGCTTGGCGTGCTCGCGGATCGATTCACCGTCGCGCGCTTCGTAGATGCAGAAGGTGCCGATGCGGCCGTCGGCTTCCTTGACGACGTAGCTGCGGATCCAGCGAACGCGGTCGGCCATCTGTTCGTTGCCGATCTTGGCCGACTTGGCGCCGGCCATCTTGAGTTCGTCCATATTGGCCCAGGCGCCCGGACGGCGAATAACATACAATTGCATGGCAGTTCTCCTCGATACGTGTTTGTTCCGGCGCCGGCGGGATCGCCAAGAGCCGGCCGCTGCGGCGTTTCCTCAGCGGCATCCGTGCTATAGTCCGGGCCCCGACGTCGCGTCCTGACGCCGGGCTGACCAATTCCTGACGATCGGCTGAGCAGACGCCGCTGGAGACGACCGGTGAACTTCCAATTCGGGCCGTTTCGGCTTGACGGGCCGGCGCGCAGCCTGCGCCTGCGCGATCGCGAGCTTTCGTTGCAGCCGCGGGTGTTCGACCTGCTGGTCTATCTGATCAGGAACAGCGCCCGCGTGGTGTCCAAGGACGAGTTGCTCGACACGCTGTGGCCGGGCGTCACCGTGACAGACAATTCGCTGCAACGCGCGGTGAGCGCGCTGCGCGCCGTGCTGCGCGAAGGCGGCATGGAAGATGCCGTCCGCAACATTCCGCGCAGCGGCTATCGCTTCTGCGCCGAGGCTAAATCGGCGGACCAGGGCGCAAGCGAGCCGGCCAGTGGTGACAGCGAGGCGCCTTTAGCACCGGCACGCGCGGCCGCCATGCAGCAGCGCTGGGCCGAGGCCATCGCCGATTATCAGCGTTGCAACGCGGAGTCGCTCGACGCACGCGACCTCGAGTCATGGGCGCTGGCCTTGCAATGCACAGGCAAACCCGCCGACGCGATCCCGCTGCTGATGCGCGCCTGCGCACTGAACGCGCAATCGGGCGACAAAGACGCGGCGGCAACCAACGCCGTGTCGCTCTCGGTTCTGCATCTCGAACGCGGCGAGGCCGCGCTGATGAAAGGCTGGCTCGAGCGGGCGCGCGATCTCATCGGCGATACCGGGCTGCCGGCGACAGCCGGGCTCGTGCAATGGATGGCAGCGCGCATCGCCGCCGCCGAAGGCGAAGTTGAGGAAGCATTGCGGCTTGCCGAGAGCGCCTATGAAACCGGCCGCGCGGCGGGCTCAACCAAGATCGAGGCGCTCGCCCTGATGTATCGCGGCTTCTTCCGGCTCAGCCTCGGCGATACGCGCGGCGGGCTGGCCGACCAGGATCACGCGGCCGCCATTTCGCTGTCGCACCAGACCGATCCGGTGACCGGCGGCACGCTCTACTGCAACATCCTGTGGGCGTGCCGGACGTTCGGCGACTGGTCGCGGGCCGATCAATGGACCCGCGGCTATCGTGAGTTCTGCACCACGAGCGGCATGGAGTTCACCGGCTCCTGCCAGCTTCACCGCGCCGAGGTTCTCGGCGCGCAGGGCGCCCTGCCCGATGCGCTGGCGCACATCGAGGATGCGCTGGCGCGGCTCGACGGCGACGCGCCGTGGGCGCTCGGCGACGCCTACCGAGTGCTGGGCGACATCAAGTCGGCGATGGGCGATACCGATGCGGCGCTCGCGGCCTACGACAAGTCCTACGGGCTCGGCTGGAATCCCGAGCCGGGCCGCGCGCTGCTGCTGGTCGAGCGCGGCGAATTCGATGCGGCGCTCGCCAGCCTCGAACGCAGCCTGATCGGGCAGAGCTGGTGGACGCTGCAGCGCAAGGGCATGCTGCTCGGGCATCTTGCGGTCGTTGCCGTGCATGCCGGGCGATACGAGCGCGCGCAGGCGCTGATCGATGAACTTGCCGGCAACGACGAGCGCTGGCCGATGCCTTCGATCCGCGCGCTGACCAACGAAGCGACCGCATTGCTTGCCGGCGTCCGCGGCAGGACCGACGAGGCGCTCCGCCATCTGCATCTCGCGCGGCAACTGTGGACGAGCATCGATTGCCGTCTCAATGCCACGCGCCTGCGGCTTCAGATTGCGACGCTGCAACGGGTAACCGGCGACGAGGTGGGCGCGGCGGCCGAGTTGAGCGCCGCCGAGGCGACGGCGGCCGAACTGAAATCCGCCAAGCTGCTGCGCGAATGCGAAGCGTTGCGCCGGCAGCTGGCGCCGGCATCTTGACGCCCGCATAAAGAAGAAGACGCTTGCCGTGCCTGGCGCTCATTCGTCTGGCGCAAGCGGGCGGCGCACGCCCCACTCCGCAAGCAGAGCCTTGAGCTCATCGGCGACGAAGAAGCGCGCGCTGTCGCGGTCGTAACCGTCCGCCAGCAGCGCGTCGTAGTCGGTGAAGGTGTGGCGCGCATAGGCGACCAGCGACAGCCATGCCGCGTTTTCCGGCGAGGCGACGGAAAGGCCCGCGCTGTCCATGGCGTGATCGACCACCGCCTCGAACTCATGCGCCGGCAGTTTCGGCGCGAGATGGCGCAGGGCGGCGGCGATGGCGGAGCGGGTGGGCATGGGCGGAGTATAGCTGACGGCCGATGCTCGCGCAGAGGCTCAGTCGCCTGGCAAGCTCGCGCCCTCCCCGACCGGAACGGCCTAGATCATTTCGAGCACTTCTTCGTGCTCTCGTTCCACTTCAGGCCGGCCTTTTCGCAAGCGGCCTTGGTCTTCGGCAAAGGCTTGCCGGATTTCAAGTCATATCCGACCGCCCAAACGGGCGACACCAACAAGCCGGCGAAAACCGCCAGGGCCAAAGCAACGACAATCGTTTTCATAATCCGCCTCCCGTTCGAGGCTACGCACCGGGACCGGCATTCCCCTTGATGCAGGTCAAGAGCCGTCGGAGGCAAGGACGGCGGCGGCAGAGATGCGGCACAAAAAACGGCGGGCCTTGAGGGCCCGCCGTTTTCTCATGACAACTCAGCAGCCATACCGTCATCCTGAGGTGCGAGCGCAGCGAGCCTCGAAGGATGACCGGCCGAGCAATCCGGGCCGTCGCCCTTCGAGGGCCGCGCTGTGCGCGGCCACCTCAGGGTGACGAAGAGAGGTCAGTTGTCCAGGAACGAGCGCAGCTTCCGCGACCGGCTCGGATGCTTCAGCTTGCGCAGCGCTTTCGCCTCGATCTGGCGGATACGTTCGCGCGTCACCGAGAACTGCTGGCCGACTTCTTCCAGCGTGTGGTCGGTGTTCATACCGATGCCGAAACGCATGCGCAGCACGCGCTCCTCGCGCGGGGTGAGCGAAGCGAGCACGCGCGTCGTCGTCTCGCGCAGGTTCGACTGGATCGCGGCGTCGATCGGCAGCACCGCGTTCTTGTCCTCGATGAAATCGCCGAGGTGGCTGTCCTCTTCGTCGCCGATCGGCGTTTCGAGCGACAGCGGCTCCTTGGCGATCTTGAGAACCTTGCGCACCTTCTCCAGCGGCATGCCGAGCTTCTCGGCGAGCTCTTCCGGCGTCGGCTCGCGGCCGATTTCGTTGAGCATCTGGCGCGACGTACGCACGATCTTGTTGATCGTCTCGATCATGTGCACCGGAATACGGATGGTGCGCGCCTGATCGGCGATCGAACGCGTGATCGCCTGACGGATCCACCACGTCGCGTAGGTCGAGAACTTGTAGCCGCGGCGATATTCGAACTTGTCGACCGCCTTCATCAGGCCGATGTTGCCTTCCTGGATCAGGTCGAGGAACTGCAGGCCGCGGTTGGTGTATTTCTTGGCGATCGAGATGACGAGACGGAGGTTGGCTTCCACCATCTCCTTCTTGGCCTGACGGGCTTCGCGCTCGCCCTTCTGCACCATCTGCACGATCTTGCGGAATTCGCCGATCTCGACGCCGGTCTGCGCCGCGAGATCGTGGACCATGCCGCGGATGTCCTTGATCTTGTCCTTCTCGTCGGCGGTGAACTTCTTCCAGCCCTTGGCCGACAGCTTGGAGATGCGGTTGAGCCAGCGCGGATCGAGCTCCGAACCGATGTAGTTCTTGAGGAAGTCGTCGCGCGCGACGCCGTAAGATTCGGCAAGGCGCATCAGGCGGCCTTCGTTCGACACCAGCGACTTGTTGATGGCGTAGAGCTGCTCGACCAGACTGTCGATGCGCGCCTGATTGAGGCGCAGCGACTTCACGTGGCCGATGATCTCGTCCTTGAGCTTCTTGTATTTGCGCTCCTGGTTCGGCGACAGCGAGGCGCCGACGCCGGCCTTGAGCCGGTTTTCGATGTCCTGCTCCTGCAGGCGGCGCAGCTTCTTGAACTGGTCGGCGATGTTGTCGAAGGTCTCGACGACCTTCGGCTTGAGCTCGGCCTCGATCGCGGCGAGCGACATCGAACCTTCCATGTCGTCGTCGTCGTAATCGCCCTCGGCCGCGGCTTCGCCGGGATCCTTCTCCTCGTCGTCGCCGCCTTCCTTGAACGGCGTCGCGCCCGCAGGTGCGGTCGGCGCCGCCGGCGGCACGACCTGCAGATGCGGCGCGCCGCTGGCGCCATTGGCGCCGTTGTTCATCGGCTTGCCGTCGGGGCCGACCGGCGTCTGCATCTGCTTGGCCTCAGGACCGGCATAGGTCGCTTCGAGGTCGATGATGTCGCGCAGGAAGACCTTGCCTTCGTTGAGTTCGTCGCGCCAGATGATGATGGCCTGGAACGTCAGCGGGCTCTCGCACAGGCCGGAGATCATGGCCTCGCGGCCGGCCTCGATGCGCTTGGCGATGGCGATTTCGCCCTCGCGCGACAAAAGTTCAACCGAGCCCATCTCGCGCAGATACATGCGCACCGGATCGTCGGTGCGCTCGGACGGCTCTTTCTTCTCGACGGTCGCGAGCGCCTTGCCCTTGACCTCGACCATCTCGCGGCCGGAATCGTCGTCATCGTCGTCGTCGGCTTCGTCGGTCGCCTTCTCGCCGTCCTCGTCGCCGTCGGCGTCTTCGGTTTCGACCACGTTGATGCCCATCTCGGACAACATCGCGAGCGTGTCCTCGATCTGCTCGGAGTTCACTTCCTCCGACGGCATCACGGCATTGAGCTGTTCATAGGTGACGTAGCCGCGCTTCTTGGCGGCCTTGATCATCTTCTTGACGGCAGCGTCGGAAAGATCGAGCAACGGCAGCGGCGTATCGGGGGCGCCCTCGGTGTCCTTCTCCGGCGCCTCGTCCTTGGCCTGGGCGGCCTTCGCCTTTGTCGCCATCTGCTTCTCCTGGACCTTCCCAGCCATCGCCTACTCCGCCTGACCTATTCCACTAACTCTCAACCCGGCATCCCCGGCGCGGATGCCAAAAAAGGGCCGCCGCCGGGGAAAGGCAGGGCCCGAATCAGACCGCAGTGTCGTCGGCGGCCGCTTAAGCCCCGATTAACCGAACGATTCCAACGGGAAACGGTCTGTCTTCCCCGCCGGCTCACTTCGTCTATCCCCAAGTCCCCGTCCTAGTCCGTGACTCGGCCTGTCGTTCCGGTCAAGCCAAAAGGCTCGAAAAATCGCTCATTTCGCCACGCACAGGCGCCGCTTTTGCCGCCGCTTCAGAGGTTTTTGGCGCCCCGGCCGGACGATGCGCCAAACCCTTCGATCAGGGCCTCGGTGCCGTCCATGCGGGACAGCCGGTCTTTGACGTCGCGGAGCCGCAAATAATTCGCCTCATTGGCGTCCTGGCCTAAGGCCATTTCGGCGTCCTTGAGCTCCTTAAGTAGGGAATGCCACTGCCGATGCAAGGCAACAAGCTGTTGCCAGGTCACCAAAACATCGTCCGGCGCCGCGTCCGGCCGCACGCCCCACACCGAGGCCGTGGTCACGGCGGCAAAGACCCGCGCCAGCGTGTCGGCAAGGCCGCGACCGGCCAGTTCGGCGCGTAATGTGTCGGGTTCCAGACCCGCGCCGTGGTCCACGGAGTGGGCGGCGATATCGATCAGCGCCGCTTTGAGCTTCTCCGCCTCGGCGTGACGGAACTCAAGCGAGACCAGCTCTTCCAGATGGTCGTGCAGCAGCCAGGGGTAATTGATCGCCGCCTGCAAAATCAGCGCCTCGCGCGTCGGCACGGCGGTGCGGTAGCCGCGATGAACCGCGCTGCCCGCCATCTGCTGGCTGAGCACGACGTAAGGCGCCCCCGCCGCCGGCCCGCCACCGGGCCCGCGCTGGCCAACGATGCGCGGCTGCCACTTGCCGCCGCGGCCGTTCTGGCCGCCGAATGAGCCGCCGAAGCCGCCGCGCTGGCCGCCGAAATTGCCGCGAGCAACAAACCCCGCCGGCTGTGCCGGCGCAAAGAAGGCGCGCAGACGTTCGTTGAAGTCCTGGCGGTAGTATTTGCGCACGCTCTCGTCGGCGATCTGCTGCGTCACCTCGTTGATGCGCGCTTCGAGCGCGGCACGCCGCTCCGGCGTGTCGAAGGAATGCCCTTCGGTTTCGCGCGCCCACAGCATCTGCGCCAGAGGCTTGGCAGCATTGATGACATCGCGGATGGCGTCCGGCCCGGCCGAGCGCAGCAAATCGTCCGGGTCCTGGCCCTCCGGCAGCAGCGCGAAGGTCAAACTCTTGCCCGGCTTGAGCCGCGGCATCGCCAGATCGACGGCGCGATAGGCGGCGCGCACGCCGGCCTTGTCGCCGTCGAAGCAGAGGATCGGCTCGTCCGCCATCTTCCACAACAGCGTGATCTGGTCTTCGGTCAGCGCCGTGCCGAGCGGCGCCACCGCGCCGTTGAAGCCGGCCGTGACCATGGCGATGACGTCGACATAGCCTTCGACCACCACCACCGGCGCGCCGTCATGCGCGGCCTGGCGCGCGGCGGCGATGTTGTAGAGCGTGTGGCCCTTGTGGAAGAGCGGCGTCTCCGGCGAATTGAGATATTTCGCGGCGACGTCCTTCTCCAGCGCGCGGCCGCCGAAGGCGATGATGCGGCCGCGGATGTCGGTGATCGGAAACATCACGCGATCGCGGAAACGGTCGAACGGCACCGGGATGTCGTCGCCCGACACCAGCAGGCCGGCCTCGATCATGTCCTGCGTCGAGATGCCATGCGAGCCGAGATGCTCCTTCAGCGCGTAGCGATCGTTCGGCGAATAACCGAGACGGAATTTGACCTGGGTCGCGGCATCCAGCCCGCGATCGGCGAGATAGCCGCGCGCCTTGGCCCCTAGCCGCGACGACAAGGTTGCCTCGAAGAACTTGGCCGCGATCTCCATGACCTCGTGCAGCGTCTTGCGGTGCGCGTCGCGGCGCTGGTCGTCCTCCGACACCTTGGGCAGCGGCATACCGGCCATCTGCGCCAGCTGCTCGACCGCCTCGGGGAAGGAGACACCCTCGGTCATCATGACGAAGTCGAAGATCGAGCCGTTCTTGCCGGAGGAGAAATCGAACCAGGCTTCCTTCTGGTCATTGACGAAGAAGGACGGGGTCTTCTCCTTGTTGAACGGCGACAGCCCTTTGTACTCGCGGCCGGAGCGGACAAGCTTCACCCGCCGCCCGACCACTTCCGACACCGGAAGGCGGGATTTCAGCTCTTCGAGGAACTGGGGCGTGAAGCGCATAGGGGTCTTAAAGCACCGAATCGATAGTCAGCGCCGATTTTTCGTATCTACCCGCCAAATATGGCCGGCGAGAGGGACGAATTTTCCCCGCTAGTCACAGGGCGTCGCCCCGTCAGGCGGATGCCCACGAGCCATGCAGAAGAAAGTGCCGGATCCCCGCTTTCGCGGGAATGACCGGAGAGTGTGGCCGCCTTGGCCCCCCTCACCGCGTCCCGGGGAAATACTCGGTGTGGCTGTCGCCGCCGCGGCCGTAATACACGACGCGCTGGCCGGCGATGTGGACGTGATAGCCGACGCAGCCGGCGTCCATGACCTGCTCGCAGAAGGCCTTGTAATCGATCTCGCCCTTCTGGATCGCTTTCACCGCGGCTTCAACGGAGGCAGCCGCGAATGCCGCCGCCGGTACGCGGCCGATATCGTCAGTGGGAATGACGCGAGATTCGCCACCCGGCAGGAAGTAGGTTTTTTCCGACCGCACGAGATCGGCGTGATAGCGCTCGACGCCGGCGCTCATCAGTTTGCCGACGACTTCCGGAAACGTCATGCGGCTTTCATCGGAGGCGGCGGTGCAATCCTCGACGATACAGCCAAATTGCGCATTCATGGGTGTACTCCTGCCGTTGACATTCGACGTTCAATCGACGGGCACGCTGCGAATATCGCGCCGCGCGATGATGCCGCGCATCAAGGTCTCGATGGCCTTGCGCTCGGCCGCCTTGAGATGGCCGAAGAATTCCCGCTCGTTCTGGTCGGCGAGCGCTGCCAGCCGGGGCACCAGCGCGCGGCCGGCCGGCGTCAGCGACAATTTCTGATAGCGGCGGTCTTCGGTATCGAAGCTTTGCGCGATCAGCTTCTTCGCCATCATGCGGTCGGCGAGCTTGGAAATGGCGCCGCGCGTCATGCCGGTGAGATCGGCAAGCTCGCTCGGCGCCGCGCCGCGCTTGTCGAACAACAGCCGCAGGATGACCCATTCGGCGACCGAGACGCCGAGCGCCTCGACCTTGCCGGCGAAGGCGCCGGACACCTGGTTCGATACGGCGCGCAGCCAGTAGCCGAGATGGGATTCGAGCGACGCGACGGCGCGAGTCATGAGGGATCCAGGCACAGCAATGATTTCCATGGAAACTACATCGCGACAGTTTCCGCGTCAACTACTTTGATGGCGGTTGTCAGCGCCGCCGCGCGGCGTGGCGATGGCGCCTCCCCGGCTTCATCGCCAGGCGCTTGAGGCCTTCCGCCGCCACCAGATAGCCGGCGACCAGCGCCGCGATGGCGAACCACAGCGCGCCCGGCAGCGGCACGAAGCCGAACGGCGCGCCGAGCGGCGTCAGCACCAAGGCGAAGGAGACGCCGAGCGCGGCGAGCGAGGTCAGCGTCAGCGCCGCGCGCGGCCTTGCCCACCACAGCGGCAGCGCAGTGCGGATGGCGAAGATCACCAAAATCTGCGTCATCATCGACTCGATGAACCAGGCGGTACGGAACGTCTCGGCGCCGGCGTGAAAGCCTTGAAGCAGCAGTACGAAGATGGCGAGATCGAACAGCGACGACAGCGGCCCCATGATCAGCGTGAAGCGCATGAGCTCCGACATTTCCCAGCCATGGGGCTTGCGGATATCGCGCGGCTCTGCGCTGTCGAACGGAATGCCGACTTCGGAGAGATCGTAGAGCAGATTGTTGAGCAGCACCTGGATCGGCGTCAGCGGCAGGAACGGAATGAACAGCGAGGCCACCGCCATCGACAGCATGTTGCCGACATTCGACGACGTGCCCATGCGCAGATATTTCATGATGTTGCTGTAGGTGCGCCGGCCCTCCTCGACGCCGTCGGCGACGACGCCGAGATCGGGATCGAGCAGAATGAGATCGGCGGCAGCACGCGCCACGTCGGCCGCGCTGTCCACGGCAAGTCCGGCATCGGCGGCATGAATCGCCGGCGCGTCGTTGATGCCGTCGCCGATGAAGCCGACGCTGTGACCGCGGGCCTGCAGCGCGCGGATGATGCGCGTTTTCTGGTCGGGCGAGACGCGGGCGAACAGATCGGTGTGCAACACCTTGGCGGCGAGCGCGGCATCGCTGAGCTCGGCGATCTGCGCGCCGGTCAGCGAACCGCGGAGCGGAATACCGAGCGACTGCATCAGATGCCGCACCGTGGCCTCGGCATCGCCGGAGACGATCTTGACGCGGATGCCCTGCTTCTCGAGCCGCGCGATCGCCGCCGCGGCCGAGGTTTTCGGCGGATCGTCGAACACACAAAGCCCGGCGAACACGAGATCTTTCTCGTCGGCGGCGGTGATTTTCTCACTGGCGAAGCTGCGCCAGGCAACGCCGAGACAGCGGCGGCCCTGCGCGATCTGCGCATCGTGCAGCTTGAGCAGCGCTTCGCGCCCCGCGTCGTCCAGCGGCTCAACGCTGCCATCGGACGCCTCGCGCGCGCCCGACGCCTCGATGATCGCTTCCGGCGCGCCCTTGATGACGAGAAGGCGCACGCCGTCGCGTTCGACGAGCACCGAAACGCGGCGGCGCTCGAAATCGAACGGGATATCGGCGATGCGGCGCCAGCCGTCGAGCGCAACGCCTGTCGCCGCGGCGATGATGGCGTCGTCGAGCGGGGTGCGGATGCCGGTCTCGAAATGGCTGTTGAGCGCAGCGAGTTCGAGCACGCGCGCGCATGGCGTGCCGTCGCTGCCGAACCGGGCAACGAGCGACATGCGCGCTTCGGTCAGCGTGCCGGTCTTGTCGGTACACAGCACGTCCATGGTGCCGAGGTCGTGGATCGCGGCGAGCCGCTTCACCACCACCTTGCGCTTCGCCATACGCTGCGCGCCGCGCGACAAGGTCACGGTCATGATCATCGGCAGGAGTTCGGGCGTCAGGCCGACGGCGAGCGCGGCCGCGAACAGGAACGAGTCGAGCACGGCGCGGCCGAAGGCGAGATGCGCCAGCAGCACGAACAGAACGAGGAAGCCGGTGATGCGCACGATCAGCACGCCGAAGGCGTGCAGGCCGCGCTCGAACGCGGTCGGCGGCGGCTCGGTCTCGAGCGCCGCGGCGATGGCGCCGAAGCGCGTCTGCGCGCCGGTCGCGGTCACCAGCATCGTCGCTTCGCCGCTGACCAAAGCAGTGCCGGAGAACAGCGCGCTGAACGCGTCGGCCGGCGTGTCGGCGGCGCAGATGCCGGCGCGCTTCGCCACCGGATAAGGCTCGCCGGTCAGCAACGACTCGTTGGCATGCGCATCGCGCGCCTCGAGCACGATGCCGTCGGCCGGCACCAGATTGCCGGCTTCGAGCTGAACGATGTCGCCGGGCACGATCTCTTCGACCGCCAGCAGCGCAATGCCGCCGTCGCGGCGCACGGCGACGTGCACGGCGACCGAGCGCTTGAGCGCCTCGACGGCATTCTCCGCGCGCTCCTGCTGCACGATCTCCAGCGTGATCGAGACGACGAGGATGACGTTGATGATGGCGAAGCTCGCCCAGTCGCCGGTGAGACCGGAGATCGCCGCGGCAACAATGAGAATCGCGACCAGCGGATCGGCGAAGCGGCGCGCGATGCGGACGATCAGGCGACGGCGATGGCTGTCGCCGATGACGTTGCGGCCGCAGGCGGCGCGGCGGCGCGCGGCTTCATCCTGCGTCAGCCCGGCCGGCGTGGCCTCGAGCCGCGCCAGCACCTGCGCCGCCGGCAGCGACCAGAAGCGTTCGGGCAAAGGTGACAGCGACGGCGATGACAATGGCTCTGGCACGGGTTCTGGCACGCGGCGCCTCGGCGAAGGGCTGAACGCCGGGCATCATCGCGCCGCCGGCGGCCGGAACCTTTGACCGGGGTCAACTCACGGGCCGTGGCCCGATTTCGCGCGGTTCCAACCCTTGCGCTCGCGCCGGGGCGCGCGATATCGAGGCCATGAGCATGCCCCTCTGGATCGCGACAGGAATTGCGCTCGGCACCGGGCTCGGCGCCATGATGGACAATGGCGCTCTCGGCATTGCCGTCGGCGCGGCGCTCGGCGGCGCCATCGGCGCGTGGAGCCGGCGCCAGGGCCCGGACGACGCGCCCTGAGGCGACGGCTCAGCCGTTCAGCTTGGCCTTCACCATGCCGCTCGCCTTGCCGAAATCCATCTGCCCGGCATATTTGCCGCGCAGAATGCCGATGACCTTGCCCATGTCCTTCATGCCGGCGGCGCCGGTCTCGGCGATGGCGGCGTCGATCGCGGCGGCGACTTCGGCGTCCGACATCTGCTTCGGCAGGTAGGCCGAGATGACGGCGATCTCTTCCTCTTCCTGCTTCACCAGATCGGGACGCGCACCCTTCTTGTACATCTCGACCGATTCCTGGCGCTGCTTGATCATCTTCTGCAGGATCGACAGCACGGCCGCGTCGTCGAGCGGCTTGCCGGTGGTGCGCGCCTCGATGTCGGCGTTCTTCAAGGTCGAATTGACCATGCGCAAGGTCGAGACCGTGCGCTCGTTCTTGGCCTTCATCGCCTCGGTCAGCGCCTTGTTGATGTCGTCGCGGATCATGGTCTATTCCTTCTGAATCACTTGACCGGCTGATGGCCCTGGTTTTCGCCGAAAGCTTCCTCGCGGTAGAGGCCGAGCGCCTGCATGACCGGCAAATCGTTAAAGCAGAACAAACAGGCGTCCTCGCTCGCCGAGGAATTGCCGTGCTCGTGGAAGGCCCAGGACGGCACGCAGAAGATGTCGCGCTTTTTCCAGTCGAGGCGCTTGCCGCCGATGATGGAATAGCCCTCGCCCTTGGCGCATTGATAGATCGACGAACCGGTGTGGCGGTGCGCGCGGGTTTTCTCGCCGGCGCGCAGCATCTGCATGGAGGCGCCGATGGTCTGCATCACCGGGCCGCCGGTCAGCGGATTGACGTAGTTCATCAGCACGCCGTCATAAGGCGAGCCGTCGGTCGCTTTGGCGAACTTCGTCAGCGACTCGTAAGTCGGCTCCCATTCGTATTTGAGGAGCGGCGAATAGGGCTTCTGCCAGTCCTGCAACGCCGGCTGTAGTCCCGGCGCGCCCCAGGTCATGGTCGCGTCGTCGACCGCGTATGTCACCGGCTGCTTGAGGTCGGGATGCACCTTATAGAAATTGGCTTCGAGCGCATTGACCAGCGGAATGTCGAGGCCGTCCTGCCAAATGCAGTCGGTGCCGGAGGCTTCGACGCCATGCTCGTGCCATGAGCCGTTCGGCGTCAGCACGAAGTCGTTTTCGCCGAGCGTCATCTTGTGGCCGTCGACCACGGTGTAGGCGCCCTTGCCTTCCATGATGAAACGCAGAGCCGAAGCCGAATGCTGGTGCGCCGAGGCCGTCTCGCCGGCCTTCATCACCTGCAGGCCGGAATAGAGCCAGCCGACGGCGGCGGCCTGCTCGCGCCGGCCCGGATTGTTGAGATAGATGACGCGGCGGCCGGCCTTCTCCGGCGCCACCAGCTCGATCGAGCGCAGCACAGGCTCGCGCAGGTCCTGGTAGCGCCAAAGCACCGGCACGGACTCCGATTTCGGCTCCCAGGGCTCGATCTTGTTGGCCACGGTCCACAGCGCCGCCGCCTCGAACTTCTCGAGGTCGCCGTAATAGGCGGTGAGTTCAGCCGTATCCTCGACATTGGCGCGGCCGGCGACGTTTTCCCGGTACTGGTCGTGTCTGGCCGCGGTCATGGCTGATCTCCCTTCAAATGCGCGGGGACGGCGGCGCCGCCCCCTTGCCTCGCCCGCCATAATACGCAACTAAGAGGCTTATGACACAGGACAAAGCCGCCCCAAGCGGAGCAAATTCTTCAAGTATTTGGGCAGAGCCCAAGGCCACCGCGCTCATCGTGCTCGCCGATGGAACCGTGCTCGAAGGCTTCGGCATCGGCGCCGAAGGCCACGCCGTCGGCGAGGTCTGCTTCAACACCGCCATGACGGGTTACGAGGAAATCCTCACCGACCCGTCCTATGCCGGGCAGATCGTCACCTTCACCTTCCCCCATGTCGGCAATGTCGGCACCAACGAGGAAGACATCGAGTCGCTGAACATGGCAGCCCGCCCGGGCGCCTGCGGCGTCATCCTGCGCACCGACATCACGCAAGCCTCGAACTACCGCGCCACCCGCCCGCTCAACGACTGGCTCAAGGCGCGCGGCATCATCGGCCTGTCCGGCATCGACACCCGCGCGCTGACCGCGCTGATCCGCGAGAAGGGCATGCCGAACGCCGTGATCGCGCATTCGCCGTCCGGCAAGTTCGACCTCGAGGCGCTGAAGAAGGAAGCGCGCGAGTGGCCGGGCCTGGTCGGCATGGACCTGGTGCCGATGGTGACGTCGGCGCAGCGCTTCACCTGGGACGAGACCGAGTGGGTCTGGGGCAAGGGCTACGGCCGCCAGGACAAGCCGGAATTCCACGTCGTCGCGGTTGACTACGGCATCAAGCGCAACATCCTGCGCCTGCTCGCCAGCGCCGGCTGCAAGGTCACCGTGGTGCCGGCGACCACGAGCTATGACGACATCATGGCGCTCAAGCCCGACGGCGTGTTCCTGTCGAACGGCCCCGGCGATCCGGCCGAGACCGGCAAATACGCGGTGCCGGTCATTCAGCAGGTGGTGAACTCCGGCACGCCGACTTTCGGCATTTGTCTGGGCCACCAGATGCTCGGCCTCGCGCTCGGCGGCCGCACCGAGAAGATGCACCAGGGCCACCACGGCGCCAATCATCCGGTGAAGGACATCACGACCGGCAAGGTCGAGATCACCTCGATGAACCACGGCTTCGCGCTCGACAAGAACTCGCTGCCGGCGAGCGTCGAGCAGACGCACTTCTCGCTCTTTGACGGCTCCAATGCCGGCATCGCGCTCAAGGACAGACCGGTGTTCTCGGTGCAGTACCACCCCGAGGCCTCGCCCGGCCCGCGCGACAGCCATTATCTCTTCCAGCGCTTCGTCGGCCTGATGCGCGAGAAGAAGGCGAAGGTTTAGTTCTTCGTCATTCCGGGGCGCGCGTAGCGCGAGCCCGGAATCCATAACCCCGGCTGTGGCGTATGGATTCCGGGCCCGCCGCTTTCGCGGCGTCCCGGAATGACAGCCCAATGCCCTACAAGCTCGCGCTCTTCGACTTCGACGGCACGCTGGCGGACTCGTTCCCGTGGTTCGCCACCGTCATCAACGACACCGCCGACAAATTCCGCTTCCGCCGCGTCGAGGCGCATGAGGTCGACGGCCTGCGCGGCAAGTCATCGCGCCAAATGATGCAGATCCTCGGCGTGTCGGCCTGGAAGCTGCCGTTCATCGGCAACTACATCCGCAAGCGCAAGGCGCAGGACCTGCACGCCATCCCGCTGTTCGCCGAAACGCATGACGCGCTGCGCCGGCTGCACGGGGCCGGCGTCACGCTCGCCATCGTCAGTTCCAACTCGGAAGCCAATATCCGCGCCATGTTCGGCCCGGAGACTGCGGCTCTCATCAGCCATTACGAGTGCGGCTCGTCGCTGCACGGCAAGGCCAGACGCTTCCGCAAGCTGCTGCGCACGAGCGGCGTCGCCGCTTCGGACGCCATCGCCATCGGCGACGAACTGCGCGACATCGACGCCGCGCGCGAGGCCGGCGTCGCCTTCGGCGCCGTGACCTGGGGCTACACCCACGGCGCGGCGATGAAGGCGGCCAAGCCGGACCATGCCTTCGATACCTTCGGCGCCATGGTCGAAGCGATCGCCGGCGCAGCGCGTTGACAGCGCCTTTAGTAATATAACATAATTATTTAACGAAGGTATTTGCGGAGCGGCGCGGGGGCCGATGACGATGCGCGATCCCGTTCATCACCGGCTCGACGCCGCGCCCGACACCGTGCACTGGGGCTATTTCAGCGCGGCGCTGCCGCCGCGATTGACCATCGACAGCGGCGACCGCGTCACCATTTCCGCGGTCTCCGGCGGGCCCGACATTCTGCCGCCGCCGCCGCTCAAGGTGCCGCAGGCGCAGCGCGACATCCACGCCAAGGTCACCGATCGCATGCCCGGCGCGATCCTTACCGGGCCGGTCGCCGTGCGCGGCGCCAGGAAAGGGCAAACGCTCCAGGTCGATATCGAGCGCATCGAGCCGCTGTGCGGCTGGGCCTATCATTCGATCCGGCCGCTGGTCGGCGCCCTGCCCCACGATTTCGACGAGACCCGCGTCATTCACCTGACGGTCGATGAGCAGCGCAAGGCATGGCGGCTGCCGTGGGGCCACAAGGTGCCCTACAAGCCGTTCTTCGGCATCATGGCGGTGGCGCCCCCTGCCAACTGGGGCAAGATCTCATCGCTGCCGCCGCGGCAAAACGGCGGCAATATCGACAACTGCGAGCTCGGCGCCGGCTCGACCTTGTACCTGCCGATCTTCACCGACGGCGCGCTGTTCTCGACCGGGGACGGCCACGGCGCGCAGAGCGACGGCGAGATCGGCATGGCCTGCGAGGCCGGGCTGATCGGCACCTTCCGCCTGACGGTGCGCGACGACATGCCGTTGCAATGGCCGATGGCCGAGACGCCGACGCATTACATCACAATGGCATTCGATCCCGACCTCGATGATTGCGTCGTCATCGCATTGCGGCTGATGCTCGACCTGATGGTCGCGCGCACCTCGCTCGACCGCTACCAGGCTTACGCCCTGATGAACCTCGCCGCCGACCTTCGTGTCACGCAGGTGGCGAACGGCGACAAGGGCATCCACTGCATGATGCACAAGAAGTACTTCGCGCCGCTGCCGGCCTGAGCTTTCGCAAAAAACACCCGCTCTCAACGGAGAGAGCGGGTGCGAAGGTGCCGCTGGTGAGCGGAGGGATTACTTCTTCGTCGTGTAGAGGATGTCGAGCAGATCCTTCTTTTCGTCGTCCGTCAGCGGCTTGTCGATGAACTTGCCGCTGATCGCCTGCTCGATGAGCGTGTCGAGTCCGCGGATCGGACCGAAGGAGAGCGCGTCGCGCTTGTAAAAGGCCAAGCCCTTGGCGGCGATCGACGGCGTCACCTTGTTCCAGGCGGCATAGCTCTTCGAAGCCTCATCGACGTTGGCATAAGCCCAGTCGATGCACTTATCGAGCGTCTCCATGAATTTCACCGCCACCGCGCGCCGCTTGGAAACGAAATCGGTGCTGGCGATGATGACGCGCCCCGTGAGCTGCGCCTGCGACTTGACGTCGTCGCCCGAGAACAGCACGCGGATCTCGCCCTTCTCGACGGCATCGAGTCCGGACGGCGGTACGGAGAACCCGACGTCGATCTGCTTGGTCATCGCCATGGTAAAGGTGGCGTCCATCGCGCCGGTCGATATCGCCTTGAAGTCAATCTTGCGCTCGGCCTTCAGCGCCAGCAGGATCGCCTCGCTGGCGCCGCCGGGGCGGGAGAACGCGACCGTCTTGCCCTGGATGTCGTCGATGCCCTTGAGCGGGCTGGCGGCCGGCACATAGAAGAACGAATCGTTCTGGCCGATGAATTCCGTGCTGATGATCTTGAACTTGCCGCCCTGACGATAAGCGGCGAGCACCGAGTTGGTGCCCGGCGAATAGCCGATGTCCATGCCGCCGGCGAGCACCGCCTGCACGTTCTCCGAACCGCCGCGGGTCGACACCACTTCGACGTCCAGACCGGCCTTGGCGAATTCGCCGCGATCCTTGCACAAGGTCGGCTGGGTGGTGTCCCAGAGACCGACGAAGGTCGTCGCGACCTTCACTTTTTCCATCGACTGGGCCGATGCGGTCTGACCGAATGCGGCCAGGCAAAGCGCCGACGCGAGAACAATCCGAACAGTCATCACCACACCCCCTCTGTTTGTAAGAAACCGCCGCGACAGCGACCAACCACCGCCGCGCCACCTATTTATTATGCTTATATAACTTAGCTATCTGAATAGTATTGTGCGATAAGTTTTCGAGTCAAAGGGAATTTGGCCGCAGCCGCGCGGTCGTACGGCGGGAAGTTTTCGAGGCTGCAATCGGCGATGGGAGAGATGGTCCCGCCGCGCGCAACGGGTTACCTTCGGGCGCGCTCGCCGCCGCGCCGTCGTCGCGGATGGCCTCCGGCGTGCATCGAACCCGCCGCCCCGCAGGACGTTATCGGGACATGCAAACGCCCATCACCTATTTCTTTGAGGACGACGGCAAGGTGCCGAACAACGCGGCGCTGCCCATGCTGGTGTACAAGGCCGCGCTCGATCTCGCGGCCAGCCGCGATCCCGAAGCTGCCATCGAGAAAATGTTCGACGCCAACGGTTGGGGCCACGGCCGGTGGCGCAACGGCATCTTCCCCTACACGCATTATCACTCGATGATCCACGAGGTGCTCGGGATCGCCCGCGGCACCGCCAAGGTGCGCTTCGGCGGCGACAAGGGCGAAGTGCTGGATCTCGAGCCCGGCGACGTCGCGGTGCTGCCGGCCGGCACGGGTCATCAGCGGCTCGAGGGCTCGGCCGATCTCGTCGTCATCGGCGGCTATCCGCCCGAGGGCACGTATAATCTGTGCCGCGGCGACCGCCCAGCCGACCGCGACGCCGCGCTCGAGACCATCCCGCAGGTGCCGGTTCCGGACAGCGACCCGGTCGAGGGGAAGGATGGGGCGCTGACCACCTTGTGGCGAAGCGCCTAACATGCGATTTCCGCGCGTCCCCGCGGAAGCGAGGACCCAGTGCCGTAGCAAGAGCCTCTCCGGCTTGGCCTCTGGATCCCCGCTTGCGCGGGGATGAGCGGAGTTTGACGATCTGCCTGAGGTCTGCGCGCATGGACTGGATCAGCTTCTACGATTTCAAGCACTCGGTGATCTACGTGAACGGGCGTCACCGCGACGTCCATTACCAGACCATCGCCAAGGACATCCGCGTGCTGGTGCCCTCGCCCGACGCCATCGTCATGGACTATGGCTGCGGCGAAGCGACGAGCGCGGCGCTGGTCGCGGAAGCCTGCCAGCATCTCACTTTGGTCGAAGCGGCCCCTAACGTGCGCGCCGCCTTGCGCGAGCGTTACGCCGCGAACCCGAAGATGTCGGTGATGAATCCCGACGAAGCGGCGAAGACCCCCGATGGCACCGTTGATATGATCGTGCTGCACTCGGTGGCGCAGTATCTGACCGCCGACGAACTCAAGGCGATGATGACGACGTTCCATCGGCTGCTGAAGCCGACCGGCACCTTTGTGCTCGGCGACATCGTCCCGCCGCAAATGGCCTCGGTCTGGGCCGCGCTGTCGCTGCTGAAGTTCGGCGCGCAGAACGGCTTCTTCTGGGCCGCGGTCGGCGGCCTGATCCGCATCCTGGTGTCGGACTATTTCACGCTGAAGAAGACGCACGGCCTGTCGCACTACACCGAGGCCGACATGCTGGCGCGGCTCCGGGCCGCCGGCTTCGCGCCGCGGCGCGCCCCGCACAACATCGGCCATAACCAGCACCGCATGACGTTCCTCTCGAAGCCGGTGTGACGGGTTCCGACTGCATGCTTCGTGGTTAACAGCGCCGTTAACTGCAATCCAAAATGTCGCAGCGGATTAACGACCTTGTGATCGAGCCAGTGTAGGCTTCTGTCATGGCCCGGTGGCGGAGCGTCTACGCAAAGGACCCTGCAAGGTCCTTCACCCTGGTTCAAATCCAGGCTGGGCCTCCACTCTCTTCTCCTGCGTCGTCAGGACGTCTTCTTCGCCGCCGCCGCCAGGGTCTTCGACACGCGCTCCAGCAGGAAGCGCGCCGGCGCCGATAAGGTCCGCTCCTTTAACGTCAGAATGCCGAGCCGGCGCTGGATAGCGGGCGCCACCAGCGGCCGCATCGCCAGCGCGCGATGGCTGAACATCGCCAAGGTCAGCGACGGCAGCGCCGTGATGCCGAGCCCCGCGCTCACCAAAGTCACCGCCGACAGGATCTGCTCGACCTCGTAGCGCGGGCGGATGACGAGTTCGGTCTGGCCCATCGCCGTATCGGCGAAGCGCCGCACCGACGTCGTCGCCGACAATGCAATGAAGGGATAATCGACGGTGTCCTTCCAGGTCACCGTCTTGAGCCGCGCCAGCGGGTGATTGCGCTTGCAGACGAGGTAGAACGGATCGGCGCCGAGTTCCTCGAAATGCAGTTCGGGATAAGCCGCCGCCTGCGTCGTCACCGCGAAATCGACGACGCCGTTGCGCAGGATCGCCACCGCGCGCTCCTGCAGCACATCGTGCACGCTGACGTCGATCTCCGGATATTCTTTGGCGAAGGCGCCGAGCGCTTCGGGCAGCACGGTGGCAGCGACCGAGGGCAACACGGCAAGCGACACGCGACCGCGCTTGCCGGCGGCGCGCGCGCTGATGCCGGACAGCGCCGCCTCGAAATCCCGCACCAGATCGTCGGCAACCGCCGCCAGATCGCGGCCGTCGGCGGTGAGAATGAGCGAGCGCGTGGTGCGGTCGAACAGCCGCAAGCCGAGCTGGGTCTCGATCTTTGAAATGGTCCCGGACAGGCTCGGTTGCGAAATGCCGAGCCTGTCGGCCGCCTCGCTGAAGGAGCGGGCGCGGCTCGCGGCGACGAAAACCTGAAGCTGTCTCAAAGTTATATTCATAGGTCTCGATTATATATCAGGTGCAATCCTTCCTTGACACCTATTTGTTTTTCGATTTCGATGCGACCGAGAAGAACGTGTCGAGGAAGCGTGCATGGTGGAGCGACTATTGGTCGGCGCCGGCGCCGGTTATTCCGGCGACCGCATTGACGCCCCGATCGCCGTGGTGCGCGATCTCAAGGCCTCCGGCGAACGCGCCGCCATCATTTTCGAGACGCTCGGCGAACGGACCCTGGCGCTGGCGCAATTGCGCCGTCGTGAAAATCCGGAGCTCGGCTACGAACCGAAGCTGAAAGCCCTGCTGACGCCGGTGCTGAAGGATTGCGTCGATTCCAAGATCTCCATCATCGGCAATTTCGGCGCCGGCAATCCGCCGGCCGCCGCGCAGCTGATCGCGGAACTCGCCGCCGAGCAGAAGGTGAACGCCAGGATCGGCGTCGTCACCGGCGACGACATGCTCGGGCCCGAAGGGCTCGAGGTGCTGCGCGCCGCGAGCAACGAACTCCCGGACGACAAACTCCTCGTCTCGGCCAATGCCTATCTCGGCGCCGCGCCCATCGTCGAAGCGCTCGGCGAAGGGGCCGACGTCGTCGTCACCGGCCGCGTCGCCGATCCGTCGCTGACATTGGGGCCGCTGATCCATGCCTTCGGCTGGCAGTATGACGACTGGCATCGCCTCGGCGTCGGCACCATGGCCGGGCATCTGCTCGAATGCGGCGCGCAGGTGACCGGCGGCTATTTCGCCGATCCCGGCTTCAAGGACGTGCCGCAGCCGGAGAACATCGGCTTTCCCATCGCCGCCATCGAGCGCGACGCGAGCTTCGTGATCGGCAAGGCGCACGGCGGCGGGCTCGTCGACAAGCGCACGGTCGCCGAGCAACTGCTGTACGAGGTGCACGATCCGGCGGCTTATCTCACGCCCGATGTCACCGCCGATATCAGCCGCGCCTCGATCGTCGAACTCGGCGGCGACCGCGTCCGCGTCGACGGCATCACCGGCCACCAGCGGCCGGACACGCTCAAAGTCACCGTCTGCTACGACGGCGGCTACATCGCCGAGGGCGAGATCTCCTATTACGGGCCGAATGCGCTGGCACGCGCGCGTCTCGCCGCCGACGTGGTGAAGAAGCGCAGCCCCAAGGGCATCCGCATGCGCTGCGACATCATCGGCGTGCTCAGCGTCCTGGGCGACGACACAGGACGCGCCTGGAGCGAGCTCGACAGCTTCGGCGAGCCGACCGAGGACGTGCGGCTGCGGGTCGCCTTTGCCGGCAACGACAAGGCGCTGGTGGAACGCGGTCTCCAGGAGGTCGAGGCGCTGTACTGCGCCGGGCCGGCCGCCGGCGGCGGCATCCGGCTGTCGCTGCGGCCGCGGATCGCCGCGACCTCATGCTTCATTCCGCGCAGCGCCGTGAAGCCCCGGGTCGAGATCGTGGAGGCGCGTTCATGACCGAGGTTCAGCTTCATGCCCTCGCCCACGCGCGGACCGGCGACAAAGGCAACCGCCTCAACGTGTCGCTGATCGCCTACGACCCGGCGATCTATCCGCTTTTGGTCGAGCACGTCACCGAACAGGTGGTCGCGGCGCGCTTTGCCTGTCGCAAGCCGTCGGCGGTGAAGCGTTACGAACTGCCGAACATGTTCGCGCTCAATTTCGTGCTCGACGACGTGCTCGACGGCGGCGTCACGCAGGCGCTCAACCTCGATTCGCACGGCAAGACCTTGAGCTTTCATCTGCTGGGCCTGCGCATTCCGGTGCCGGAGGCGCTTGCCAAATACGCGCGGGTCAAACCCGGCGAAGACTGACAAGAAACGGCCAATGAAACTGATGGAGGAGACAACAATGATTGCCAAAAAGCTATTGATCACCACCGCCGTCTTGATCGCCGGCATGACCGCGGCATCGGCGCAGCAGAAGCTGCTGATCGGCTCGACTTCGTCGTCGTCGTCGCAATACGGCTATTTCGTCGCCGTGTCGCAGATCATCAATGCCAAGGTGCAGGGCATCGAGTCGTCGGTGGTCGAAACCGGCGCCACGGTGGATAACCTGCGCCGGCTCGACCGCAAGCAGATCGATCTCGGCCTCGTCACCACCAACACCGGCTACCAGGCTTATGCCGGCACCGAAGGCTTCAAGGACAAGCCCGTGCCGATACGCCTGCTGTGGGTCTACACCGCCGCGCCGCAGAACGTCATCGTCCGCAAGGACGCCAACATCGCCAAGATCGCGGACCTCGCCGGCAAGAAATTCAATCCGGGCCTGCGCGGCTCGGCGACCGAGAAGACCACCGAAGCGGTGTTCAAGCTGCTCGGCATCAAGGCCGACGAGGCACGCGGCTCGACCTCCGACATCGTCGATGCCATCAAGGACAACCGTGTCGTCGGTTACGTCAAGAGCGGCGCCGGCAACAAGCTCGACGGATCCTCGCTCGACATCGCCACCTTCACGCCGATCCAGGTGCTGTCGCTGACCGACGAGCAGGCCGACAAGATCAAGAAGGAGATGCCCGACCTCGGCGTCGTCAAGGTGCCGGCCGGCGCCGCCGACGGCGTGCCCGCTTATACGACCTGGAGCTTCGGCCTCGCCGTCGTCGCCCGCGCCGACATGCCGGAGGACGTTGCCTACAAGATCGTCAAGGCGATCGACGAGGACAAGTCGGTGCAGGCCAATGCGCTCGCCGAAATGAAGGGCGCCAACATCGCGCAGATGACGGTCGATTACGGCTCGATCCCGCTGCACGCCGGAGCCGCCAAGTATCTCAAGGAGAAGGGCTTGGAAATCCCGGCCCGGATCGCGCCGAAATGAGCACGGCGATCGAGACCGGCGCCGCCGAACTCAACGACGAAGGCCGGACGGTTGAAAAACCGTCCGGCGTCCGCGCCCTCGGCGTGCGCTGGCTGTCGGTCGCGCTCAGCCTGTTCGTTCTTTACACCGCGGCTTTCGGCCAGTTCGAAAGTCTGGTGCAGCGGCCGGTCTTCACCGCGCTGGTGGTGCTGATCACCGTTCTGCTCTATCCGCTCGGCGCGCATACGCGCTGGCGGCCGCTCGGCATCGCCGTCGATGCGGCGCTGGCGCTGCTCACCATCGCGAGCTGCGTCTACGTCACGGTCTTCAGCGACAAGATCATGGTCGATCTGCCGACCGCCGAATGGTACGACACCGTGCTCACCATCGGCCTCGTCGCCGCCGTTCTGGAAACGTCCCGGCGTGCCGTCGGCATCATCTTTCCCGCCATCGTCGCCCTTGCGCTCGTCTATGCGCTGTACGGCCACCACCTGTCCGGGCCGCTGTCGCATCGCGCCTTCGACGGCGACTTCATTGTCGAAACGCTGCTGCTCGGCGATCTCGGCATCTGGGGCCTGCTCACCGGCGTGGCCGCCACCACCATCGCCGCCTTCGTACTGTTCGGCAGCGTGCTGCTGTTCACCGGCTCCGGCCAGACCTTCATGGATCTTGCCGTGCTGCTCGGCGGCCGCTCGCCGGGCGGCGCCGCCAAGATCGCGACCATCGCCTCCGGCCTGTTCGGCACCATCAACGGCAGCGCGGTGGCCAATGCCGCCACCGTCGGCAACTTCACCATTCCGCTGATGCAGCGGCTGAAATATCCGTCGAAGTTCGCCGCCGCGGTGGAAGCGGTCGCATCGACCGGCGGCCAGATCGCGCCGCCCGTCATGGGCGCCGGCGCTTTCGTCATGGCCGAGATCATCGGCACCAGCTACGCCAAGATCATGGTGGCGGCGATCCTGCCGGCTTTCCTGTTCTATCTCGGCGTCTTCCTCACCATTCACGTCATCGCGGTGAGCCGTCATCTGCCCGTCGTTCCCGCGAGCGAAATTCCGGCCTGGCGCTCGGTGCTCACCGTGCAGCGCATGCTGCCAATCCTCGCCGCCTTCGCCGGGCTGCTGGCCGGCGTGTTCATGGGCCGCTCGGTGCAGACCTCGGCGTTCTGGGGCATCGTCGGCCTTCTCGCCGCCCACGCGCTGGTGACGTTGCGTTCGGCCAAGGACGTCAAGGCGCTCGGCACCGTGGTGCTGGAATCGCTGGCCGATGCCGGCAAGGGCCTGGTGCTGATCGGCGTGCTGCTGATCGGCGCGCAGATCCTCGTCGCCATGATCAACCTGACCGGCGCCGGCATCGCGCTGTCCAACCTGATCGCGTCGATGGCGGGCGAATCGACCCTCATCCTCGCCGTGCTGGTGGCGCTGATCTGCCTGATCCTCGGCATGGGCATCCCCACCACTGCGGCCTATGTGCTGGTCGCGGCCGTGCTGGCGCCGGCGCTGATGAAGGCCGGCAGCGGCACATTGGTCGCGCACATGTTCGTATTCTACTTCGCCACCATCTCGGTGATCACGCCGCCGGTCTGCGTCGCGGTGTTCGTGTCCGCCGGCATCGCCAAGACGCCGTGGCTGCCGGTCGGCATCGAGGCCTGCAAGATCGCGGCGGTGACCTATGTCGTGCCGTTCCTGTTCCTGATCTATCCGGGAATGCTGGCGGCCGGCACACCGTTGCAGATCGCCGATGCGGCGTTGTCGGGCGTGCTGTTCGTCATCGCCTTTGCCCTGCTGTTCGGCGGCGCGCGCATCACAGGTTCGCGGGCGCTGGACGTGGCGGCGACGATCGCGATGGCGGCGCTGGCGATCGCGCCCTACCGCATCGGGCTGGCCGTCTCGGCGCTGGTCGGCATCGGCCTGATCTGGGCATGGCGGCGCAACCGGGCCGCCCGCCCGTTGGCCGCTGCCTAGCAGCCTTGCCGCTGGCGTCATGGACAGGGAGCGGCGCGGATAGTATGACCCGCCCGGCTTTCACGGCAGCAGGCAGGCGACATGTCGAAGCAGGAACAGCGTGCGGAGGCCGAGCGCCTGATGCGCGAGGCGATGGAGCGCAAGGGACTCGCCGTCAAGCAGGTCGATACGCGGATCGAGACCAAGTGCGGCAAGTGCGGCGCGGTCAACAAGGTCAACGCCAAGGTTGGCGAGACCCGCGTCATGTACAAGTGCAAGGATTGCGGCCACGAGCAGCGGGCGATGTAGCCTGAGGCTCTAGGCCGGCGGCAATGACCGCCGCGCTTCGGCGACCTCGGAATTGAGTTCGGCACCGACCAGCACCACGATCGCCGTCATCCACAGCCACATCATCAGGCCGATGCCGGCCCCGAGCGAGCCGTAAGTGGCGTCGTAATTGGCGAAACTGCCGAGATACCACGACAGCAGCGCCGAACCGCCGAGCCAGGCCGCCGACGCGAACGCCGCGCCCGGGCTGACCCATTGCCAGCGCGCATGGTCCCGATCCGGACCGAAGCGATACAGCACCGCCAGCCCCAGCATGACGGCGACGAGCAACGCCGGCCAGCGCAGCAGCGGCAGAAAGGTGGCGTCGTAGCCGTAGAGCGGCAGGTACGACAGCATCACCGGGATGACGACGATGGCGGCGAAGGCGGTGAGCAGCATCGCCAGGGCGCCGAGGGTGAAGGCGAGCGACACCAGGTTTAGGCGAATGAAGGAACGCCGCTCCTTCACGCCATAGACGACGTTGAGCGCGTCGATGATGGCCTTGACGCCGGCATTGGCGCTCCACAGCGCCAGCCCAAGGCCGAATAGGAAGGTGAAGCTCAGATTGCCGGTGGTGCGGGTGACGATGCTCGCCACCTGCTCGGTGACGATCGAGAAGGCGCCCGCCGGCATGACCGAGGCCAGCAGTCCGAGGTGGCCGCCGATGGTCGAGGCATCGGCAAACAGCGCGTAACTCGACACCAGCGCCGTGAGCGCCGGAAAGATGGCGAGCAGCCCGTAGAAGACGACCCCTGCGGCAAGGGCGAGGAGCCGGTCGTCATTGATCTCCTGGTAGGTGCGGTAAAGCACGTGTTTCCAGAAGGCGAACCCTTCAAGCCGGGGCTCGGCGGCCGGCTTCGGCCTGGCGGCGGCCTCGCCGTACCGATCCAGAATGGTGGATGCTGCGTATGTACCAGCAAGCGCCAGCGCGACCAGCAACGCGGGCCGGTTGCTCTGGCGGGCGGCGTTGAAGAAGCGGGCCTTGGTCCTCATATGAGGAGAACCGAAAAAATCCGACAAAGTTTCGCCAAATCAGGGTCATGGTCCCTGAGCGGCTGGACGAAAATGGGCTGTGGCTGGCGCGGCGCTAAAGGCTTCCCCCTGCGGCGATTCTGGTCTAAGCACCCGGCGCGGCCCCGCTGCCGCCCATCTTGAAGATTTGCGCTTTCCGGCCGGCTGACCGGGGTTCTCAGCCAGAAAGCGCGCGAAAGCGCGCCCTTTTTTTGTGCCCAGTTTCCGGGAGCTCGATACTTCCGAATGCCCAAACGCACCGACATCAAGACCGTGATGATCATCGGCGCCGGGCCGATCGTGATCGGCCAGGCCTGTGAATTCGACTATTCCGGCACGCAAGCCTGCAAGGCGCTCAAGGAAGAAGGCTACCGCGTCGTCCTGGTGAACTCGAACCCGGCGACGATCATGACCGATCCCGACCTCGCCGACGCCACCTATATCGAGCCGATCACCCCCGAGATCGTCGCCAAGATCATCGAGAAGGAGCGCAACGTCGTCCCCGGCGGCTTCGCGCTGCTGCCGACCATGGGCGGCCAGACCGCGCTCAACTGCGCGCTGTCGCTGCGCCGGCTCGGCACCCTCGACAAGTTCGACGTGCAGATGATCGGCGCCACCGCCGACGCCATCGACAAGGCGGAGGATCGCGCGCTGTTCCGCGAGGCCATGACCAAGATCGGCCTGGAGACACCACGCTCCAAACTCGCCAATGCCTCCGAGCTCAAGCGCCAGGATCGCGAGACCTACAAGGCGCAGCGCGACCAGATCGCCAGCCGCGACGTTTCCGCCGACGAGAAGAGCCGTCTTCTCGCCGACTTCGAACTCGCCTGGAAGAAGGGCGAGCCGGAGCGCGCCGAGCGTTACCAGTCACAGGCGTTGATCGAGGCGCTGCAGGCACTCGACTACGTCGGCCTGCCCGCCATCATTCGCCCGTCCTTCACGCTCGGCGGCACCGGCGGCGGCATTGCCTATAACAAGGCGGAATTCCTGGAGATCGTCGAAGGCGGCCTCGATGCCTCGCCGACCAACGAAGTGCTGATCGAAGAGTCGGTGCTCGGCTGGAAGGAATTCGAGATGGAAGTTGTCCGCGACAAGAAGGACAACTGCATCATCATTTGCTCCATCGAGAACGTCGATCCGATGGGCGTGCACACCGGCGATTCGATCACCATCGCGCCGGCGCTGACGCTAACCGACAAAGAATACCAGATCATGCGCGACGCCTCGATCGCGGTGCTGCGCGAGATCGGCGTCGAGACCGGCGGCTCGAACGTGCAGTTCGCCGTCAATCCGGAAGACGGCCGTCTCGTCGTCATCGAGATGAATCCGCGCGTGTCGCGCTCCTCGGCGCTAGCATCGAAAGCGACCGGCTTTCCGATCGCCAAGGTCGCGGCCAAGCTCGCGGTCGGCTACACGCTCGACGAAATCGCCAACGACATCACCGGCGGCGCGACGCCGGCATCGTTCGAGCCGACCATCGACTACGTCGTCACCAAGATCCCGCGCTTTGCTTTCGAGAAATTCCCCGGCGCCTCGAACGTCCTGACGACATCGATGAAGTCGGTCGGCGAAGCCATGGCGATCGGCCGCACCTTCCAGGAGAGCCTGCAGAAGGCGCTGCGCTCGCTGGAGACCGGGCTGACCGGCCTCGACGAGATTCCGATCGACGGTTACGACGCCGGCAAGGGCCCCGACGACGCCGACAACAAGGCGGCGATCCGCGCCGCGCTCGGCACGCCGACGCCCGACCGGCTGCTCAAGGTCGCGCAGGCGATGCGCCTCGGCGCCACCGACGACCTGATCTACAACGCCTGCAAGATCGATCCGTGGTTCCTGCGCGAACTGCGGGGCATCGTCGAGGCCGAGGCCGAGATCGCCGCCAAGGGTCTGCCGCCGACCGCCGGTCCGTTCCGGCGGCTCAAGGCCATGGGTTTTTCCGACAAGCGGCTCGGAAAGCTGACCGGCAACAGCGACGACGCGGTCAGCGCCGCGCGGCGCAAGCTCGACGTGCGTCCGGTTTACAAGCGCATCGACACCTGCGCCGCCGAATTCGCCTCGCCGACGGCCTACATGTATTCGACCTACGAGACCGCCTTCGCCGGCCAGATGGCCAACGAGGCGCGGCCGTCGGACAAGAAGAAGGTCGTTATTCTCGGCGGCGGCCCGAACCGTATCGGCCAAGGCATCGAGTTCGACTACTGCTGCTGCCACGCCTGCTTCGCGCTCAAGGATGCCGGCTACGAGACCATCATGGTCAACTGCAATCCGGAGACGGTGTCGACCGATTACGACACCTCGGATCGGCTGTATTTCGAGCCGCTGACGCCGGAAGACGTGATCGAGATCATCGATGTCGAGCGCTCCAAGGGCACGCTGCACGGCGTCATCGTACAGTTCGGCGGCCAGACGCCGCTCAAGCTGGCGAGCTCGCTCGAGAAGGCCAATGTGCCGATCCTCGGCACCTCACCGGACGCCATCGACCTCGCCGAAGACCGCGACCGCTTCAAGAAGCTGATCGACAAATTGAAAATCCGCCAGCCGGCCAACGGCATCGCCACGTCGCCGGCCGCGGTGCGCGAGGTGGCCGACAAGATCGGCTATCCGGTCGTGATCAGACCGTCGAACGTGCTCGGCGGCCGCGGCATGGAGATCGTGCGCGACGGCGCGCATGCCGACCGCTATGTGCAGCGCCTCGCCGCGACGCTCGACAAGCCGTCCGAACTCATCGTGTCGGAGAAGAGCCCGCTGCTGATCGACAGCTATCTGACCGATGCCACCGAAGTCGATGTCGACTGCCTCGCCGACGGCAAGGACACCTACATCGCCGGCATCATGGAACACATCGAGGAAGCCGGCATTCACTCGGGCGACTCGGCCTGCGCCCTGCCGCCGCACTCGTTATCAAAAGACATCATCGCCGAACTCGAACGCCAGACGCGGGAACTGGCGCTGGCGCTCAACGTTGGCGGCCTGATGAACGTGCAATATGCCATCAAGGACGGCGACATCTACGTGCTCGAAGTAAACCCGCGCGCCTCGCGCACGGTGCCCTTCGTCGCCAAGGTGATCGGCCTGCCCGTCGCCAAGATCGCCTCGCGCATCATGGCCGGCGAGAGCCTCGCCAGCTTCAAGCTCAAGCAGCCGAGCTACCGGCACAAGGCGGTCAAGGAAGCGGTGTTCCCCTTTGCCCGTTTCCCGGGCGTCGATACCGTGCTCGGGCCGGAGATGAAATCGACCGGCGAGGTGATGGGCCTCGACACGACGTTCGAGACCGCCTTCGCCAAGAGCCAGATCGGCGGCGGCACTAATTTGCCGCGGGCCGGCACCGTGTTCGTGTCGGTGCGCGATGAGGACAAGGCGCGCATCCTGCCGTCGATCAAGCTGCTGACCGCGCTCGGCTTCAAATGCATCGCCACCTCCGGAACCCAGCGCTATCTGGCCGAACACGGCGTCGAGGCGGCCAAAATCAACAAGGTGCTGGAAGGCCGGCCGCATATCGTCGATGCGATCAAGAATGGCGGTGTGCAACTCGTATTCAACACCACCGAGGGCGCCGCGGCGCTGTCCGACAGCCGGTCCCTGCGCCATGCCGCCCTCTTGCATAAAGTGCCGTACTACACCACTCTTTCAGGTGCCGTCGCGGCTGCGCAAGGCATAAAGGCCTATCTCGGGGGCGACCTCGAGGTCCGCGCGCTGCAAAGCTATTTTACCGGGCGGGGCTGAACGGCCCCTCCGGCAGACGGCATGTAAGGCCGGCAGATCCGACGGTCGCGGGTGGAGCGTCAAAGCTCGCCGCGGCTGGTCAGTGTTTTGGCCGGTTGAGGTTTCGAGAGGACTCCGGAGCGGATTTCCGTGGCCGGAGTCCAATTATGATGGGCCGGACCACGAGGGGCGGCCGTTTTGGATGGAAAGGCTTGGCGGCGCGGGCTCCTGATCGGAGCGACGCGGGACCGCCAGGAGGAGAAAGACGATGGACAAGATTCCGATGACCGCCGCGGGCTACGCCGTGCTGGAACAGGAGCTGAAGCACCGCCAGTCGGTCGAACGCCCGCGTATCATCCAGCAGATCACCGAGGCGCGCTCGCATGGCGACCTCTCGGAAAACGCCGAGTATCACGCCGCCAAAGAGCAGCAGTCGCTGAACGAGGGCGCGATCGCCGAACTCGAGGACAAGCTGGCGCGTGCTGACGTCATCGACGTGTCGAAGCTCTCGGGCGACACCATTACTTTCGGCGCCACCGTCACGCTGATCGACGAAGACACCGATGAGAAAAAGGTGTGGCAGATCGTCGGCGAGCCAGAAGCCAACGCCAAGGCCGGCAAGATCTCCGTCACCTCGCCGATGGCGAAGGCGCTGATCGGCAAGGCCAAGGGCGCCTCGATTGAGGTCAACGCCCCCGGCGGCGCCAAAGGCTATGAGATCAAGAAGGTGGAGTGGAAGTAGGCTTCCGCCACCGGATTTCACCTGAGAAGAACCATCTAGGCCGGGGCTTGCCCCGGCCATTTTTGTTGACCCGTTGCCCGGCCCGCACGGCGGCCTGGCACCGTGCAGGCTAGCTCATGTTAAGGGTTGCATTTATCTCTTACACAAGTAATAGTTGTGCTTGGATGGATAAACGCCTCTGGAGGCGAGAGTGGTCGGACTGCCAGATCAGATCGGCATGCTCGACCCGCCGGCCCGGCCGGCGGCAACGAATATAGCCGCCGCGCTGAATCTCGATGCCGTCTGGGCGGAAACGCGGGGGGATCCGGGCATTCGCATCGCGATCCTCGACGGACCGGTCGACCTCGCGCAGCCGTGTTTCGCCGGGGCCCGGATCTCGACGCTGCCGACCCTCGCCGCCGCCACCGTCGATGACAGCCCGGCCTGTCGTCACGGCACCCACGTCGCCAGCCTCATATTCGGTCAGCACGGCGGTCCGGTGATCGGCGTGGCGCCGAACTGCACCGGATTGGCGCTCGCGGTGTTTTCGTCGGGCACCGATACAACGCCGGCACCGTGTTCGCAGCTCGACCTCGCTCGCGCCATCCTTCAGGCCGTCGAATCCGGCGCACACATCATCAACATCAGCGGCGGCCAGCTAACGCGAACGGGCGAATCCGAGCCGATGCTGGATCACGCCATCGGCGTGTGCGCCGAAGCCAACGTGCTGGTGGCCTGTGACCAGAACGGTGAGCCGCTCGACGCCAGCAATTGGGGCGCGACCTACCGGCAACATGGCGTGCTGGCGCCCGGGGTGAACATTCCCGGTGCCCTGCCCGGCCAGCGAACCGGGCTGAAAACCGGGACGAGCTTCGCAACGCCGCTCGTCGCCGGCGTCGCTGCCCTGCTTCTGAGCGCGCAACTCAAGCGCGGCGAGGCGCCGGATCCGCGCGCCGTGCGTGCGGCCCTGCTCGGCAGCGCCTTTCCGTGCAATCCGCAGCAAATCCGCGACTGCCGCCGCTTTCTTGCCGGACGGATCAACCCGGCCGGCGCCCTCGATCTCATTGGCACACACATCAAACCGAGTGGGGGAGTACCGACCATGAATGACACAACCGCATTGATGCCGAGCCTGTCGCCGGAAAATCCCGAAACAATCGCCCCGGGCATCGCTCATGAAACGGCGCGCACAACGCCGCCGGAAACGCGCGTCTTTGCATCGGAAACACGCGCGCCGGATCAACGGAACGTGGCACCGCAGGAAACCTTGCCCGGGGCGGCGATCCTGCCCGACGGCGTGAACCTTTCCGATTGCGGCTGCGGTTGCGGCGGCGGCAGTAGCAGCGGCAAGGAAAGCTGTTCATGCGCCGGCAATAAAACCGTGCAGCTCGTCTATGCGCTCGGCAAGCTCGGCATTGATTTCGGCACAGAAGCACGCCGCGACCGCTTCATTCAGTACATGGGCGATGCCGCGGCGCCGTACGATCCCGTCAGACTCGGCGCTTATCTCAATGATAATCCGGACGAAGCCGCTTCGCTGATCTGGACTCTCAATCTCGACGCCACGCCGATCTACGCCATCGTGCCGTCGGGACCTTTCGCCGAGCTGGGCTATCGCCGCCTGCGCGAGGTTCTCGACGGTCAGACCAAGAAGGACGGCGTCGAGATGGTATCGGTGCCGGGCTATGTCGGCGGCAGCGTTACGTTGATGTCGGGGCAGAAAGTGCCGCTGATCGCGCCAGCCATCCGCGGGCTGCACGCCTGGTCGATCGGCGCGCTGATCAAGAGCGTGCTCGGCGCGAGGCCGCGCGCGGAAGCCGAACAATCTCTCTACGACGCGCGCGCGTCCGGCGTCAGCAATTTCCTGTCCCGCGTCTACTACGACCTCCGCAACCTCGGACTGACCGGATCGGAGCGGGCGCTCAACTACGCCGCCACCAACGCCTACCAGGCTTCGCAGGTCATTACGATGGCCGGCAGCGAGGGCCGCGAACTCGATACCATCGTCGTGCGCAAGAGCCCGGTCTGCCGGCCCGACTCCGAGTGCTACGACGTCGAGGTGAGCTTCTTCGGACCGGACAACGTGCTCAAGGCCAACCGGGTCTTCCGATACACGGTGGATGTCAGCGACGTCATCCCGGTCACGATCGGCGACATCCGCACCTTCGCCAAGCGCGGCTCAGGTACATAACGGTTTCAGACGCCGCAAGCGTCTGCGGGTCATGCCCGTACCCCGAAACAAACGCGGGCGATCGAGAGCGTAGGAGACCATCCATGAACCTTCCCAAGCAATCGGCGCCGGTCCGGCGCAACGCATCGGTGTCGGGTGTCAGGAGCAACGGCATCGCGCCGTCCGACTGCTGCGGATCCGGCAGTTGCTGCGTCGGCGCGTGCCTGTTCGGCCATTGCGCCGGGGCCTGCGTCCCGAATATCGGGCAGTGCTGACCTCTTCGCTGGCATCGCGCCACGGACGCGTTCGCTGACAGCCCGGCGAGCGCGCCCGTCCTTTTCCCAATCAACCGGAGATCAAGAAGATGAATCTTCCTTTGCAAGCGCCACCCGTCAGCCGCCAGGCAAGCACGCATCATTACAGCGCGGGGCACATTGCCGGTTCAGGCATCGCCTGCACGATATGCCGCGCCGCCTGCGACCAACTCGGCGGCATCGCCAAGCAGCTCTGCCTCGCGGCCTGTGACCGGACGGTGTGCTGACCGCGTCGCGGCGACCGCGAAATCCGCGGTCGCCGTCGTCCCTCACGCCACCTTCTGGAATAACGAACCCCAGCCCGTAACGCGTTTGGGATCGGCACCGGCAACAATCAAGCTCTTCCACACCACCGTGGCGATTGTGTCATAGATCGGCAGGCCGGTAGCGCGCTCCAGCTTTTTGATCAGCGGCGCCGCACGCAGATTGGTGCAGATGATGGCAATCGCCTGCGGCTTTGCCTTGGCAACGTCCATTGTCATCTCCTCGAGTTGCTGCGGCTCGACCTCGGCGAATGAGAAGTTGTCTTGCAGGTTGAGATGACGCTCGGCGGCGCAGCCGACTCCGAGGCTTTCGTAATTGGCCAGAATCTTCCGCTGCACGTCGTCGCGATAAGGCGTGACATAGCCGAGCAGGGTGACGCCGGTCTTCTCCAGTATCTCGTTGAGCGCCAGCATCGACGTCGTCGCTGGAATGCCGGTTGCCGCCCTAATGCGCTCGCACAGCTTCATGTCGCGCTCGAAGCCGAGCCAGCCCGATGACGTGCCGTTCCAGCCGATGCAATTCACCTTGGCATGCGCCAGCAGTTCGGCAGCGCGGAGAATCTCGCTGTCGTCGAACTGCGCCAGTGCACTCGGCGACAGCGCGATCTCCGTCACCTTGAAGCGCGAGAAATGCGCCGACACGTCCGGCAGACCGGCGACCATCGCCTGCGTGATCGGCTCGAGCGCCGTGTTCGACGACGGCGTTAGCATGCCCAGCAAGACCCGCTTCATGGCCGCATCCTCGGCTGCCGACGATAACGATGGCGTTCATCGTGCCCGCGCCAAAGTGTGATGTCGAGCGGTCTGCTCAGAGCATTGCTGAAAGTAAGCGGGCGAGGACGAAAATTGCGCCGCCGAGAAGAAACAGCAGCAGCGGGTGCAGCCGCGGCTGCCACAGCAGCAGCGCCCCGGCGCCGCCGGCGACCGCCCACGCCAGCGGCCCGCCGTGGCCGATCGTCAGGATCGACACGGCGCCGGCGAGGATGAGGCCGACGCCGATCGGCGCCAGGCCCTGCTCCAGCGCGGTGTGCCAGCGTTTGCCGCGATGCTGGCGCCAGACCATCGCCACGCCGTAGCAGATGATCGAGGACGGCACGAACAGCGCCAAGGTCGCCACAAGCGCACCGGTCCAGCCGGCGACGTGCCAGCCGATCAAGGTGGTGAGCATAGAGCCGGGGCCCGGCGCGGCGCGCGAAATGGCGAAGAAGTTGACGAATTCGCGCGACGTCATCCAGTGCTGGACGTCCACGGCCTGGTGCTGAATGCCGGCGATGATGCTCGGCCCGCCGCCGATAGAGATCAGCGAGAACGGCACGAACACCGCGATCAGCTTCAACAGCGGGTCGTCCTTCACGGCTTGGCGCTCCTGCGCCAGGCCGCCCAGACCGACAGCGGCGCGACGATGGCGACCACCAGGAGCAGCGACTGGTGAAACACCGCGACGCCGAGGAAGGTCGCGACGAGAGCGACGCTCGAGCCGAGATGCCGCGATGCGCGCCGGGCCCCCTTCACGGCGACGACCAGCAGAAGGCCAATCGCGGAAGCGGCAACGCCGTCCATCACGGTCTCGGTCCAGTCGAACGATGTCATTACGCTGTAGGCGCTGACCAAACCGATCGCTACGAAGAACGGGCCGCTCAGCAAGGCGACCAGGGCCACCACCGCACCGGTGATGCCGAACAGCTTCTGCCCGATATAGAGCGACAAGTTCGCGACATTGGCGCCGGGCAGGATCTGCGACACCGCCAGCCCCGACATGAATTCGTCTTCGTCGATCCAGCCACGCAAGGTCACCACCTCGCGGAAGATCCAGCCGCTCAACCCGCCGCCGAACGAAAACAGTCCGATGCGCAGGAAGACGGTGAAGAGTTCGAAGAGGGTCGGTGGGAGGCGGGATTCGGTAGCGATCGTCTGTTCGGCCATTTCCATTGACAGTCGTGGAGCGTCGCCCGCCTACATCGGCACCATGGCTGCGTCCTTGGACTGGCGCAGCGTCAGCGAGGTCTTGACGTTCTTCACGTTGGGACCCGAGGTGAGCTTCTCGACGAAGGTCTGGAAGGTTTTCAGGTCGGGCGCGACGCATTTCAATACGAAGTCGATCTCGCCCGACAGCATCCAGCATTCGCGCACCAGCGGCTGGGCCCGCACAAACGATTCGAAAGCGACCAGGTCTGCTTCGGCCTGGCTCGCCAGGTGGACGAATGCGAAGACCACGACCTCATAGCCGAGCAGCTTTTCGTCGAGCAGAGCCCGGTATCCCTTGATGTAACCGGCCTCCTCCAGCGCCCGCACGCGGCGAAGGCACGGCGGCGCCGAGATGCCGACGCGACGCGCGAGTTCCACATTGGTCATCCGGCCGTCGTCCTGAAGTTCCTTCAGGATTTTGCGGTCGATGGCATCAAGGCTGGCTGGCACGTCGTTCTCCTCGCGCGGATCTGCACTCCCGAGCAAAACATCCATACCGTGAAATATTCTTTCGCGAAAGATTATTGCGCGTATTGATCACAGGTGGGCGAAGCTTGTGGGTCGGCGGGGTTGCGTATCTTGCATGGCTCCTAGAAAGCCATAGATTAGGACCAGCTTTGGAGCCGGCCCTGAGGGGTCGGTGACCGGCGCCGGGGCCCCCTTTTGAAGTCCATGTCCAGCCATGGGGGCGAATACGCATGTCCAAGACGATCCACGCCAAAGTCGTAATCATCGGCTCGGGGCCGGCCGGCTACACGGCCGCTATCTACGCTTCTCGCGCCATGCTGAAGCCGACCCTGATCCAGGGCATTCAGCCCGGCGGCCAGCTCACCATTACCACCGATGTCGAGAACTACCCGGGCTTCGCCGACGTCATCCAGGGCCCCTGGCTGATGGAGCAGATGCAGGCCCAGGCCCAGCATGTCGGTACCAACATCGTCTACGATCACGTCAACAATGTTGACCTGTCGAGCCGGCCGTTCAAGCTGACCTGCGATTCCGGCGATACCTACATCGCCGAGGCGCTGATCGTGGCGACCGGCGCCCAGGCGCGCTGGCTCGATCTGCCATCCGAACAGAAGTTCAAGGGTTACGGCGTCTCGGCCTGTGCCACCTGCGACGGCTTCTTCTACAAGAACAAGGAAGTCTTCGTCATCGGCGGCGGCAACACCGCGGTCGAGGAAGCCCTGTTCCTCACCAACTTCGCCTCCAAGGTCACCGTCGTCCACCGCCGCGATCATTTCCGCGCCGAACGCATCCTGCAGGATCGCCTGTTCAAGCATCCCAAGATCGAGGTGATCTGGGACACCGTGCTGCACGACGTGATGGGCGACGAGAGCCCGCTCAAGGTGCGCCGCATCGCGCTCAAGAACCTCAAGTCCGGCGCCGTCACCGAGCACAATGCCGACGGCGTCTTCATCGCCATCGGCCATCAGCCGGCCTCCGAACTGTTCGCCGGCCAGCTCGAAATGAAGCCCTCGGGCTACATCGTCACCGCCGGCCACTCGACGGCGACGTCGGTGCCCGGCGTGTTCGCGGCCGGCGACGTCACCGACGACATCTACCGGCAGGCGGTCACGGCCGCCGGACAGGGCTGTATGGCCGCGCTCGAGACCGAGCGCTTCATCGCGGCGCAAGAGGATCAGAGGGCGGCGGCAGAATGACGATGACTCACTCCAACAACTCGATGGACTGGGACAAGCTGAAGGTGTTTCACGCCGCAGCGGAAGCCGGCTCCTTCACGCACGCCGGCGAACGTCTCGGCCTGTCGCAGTCGGCCGTATCCCGCCAGGTCTCGGCGCTGGAGACCGACCTCAACGTCTCGCTGTTTCATCGCCACGCCCGCGGCCTGATCCTCACCGAACAGGGCGACATGCTGTACCGCACGGCGCATGAAGTGTTCATGAAGCTGGAGGCGGCGCGTACCAAGCTCACCGACTCGCGCGAGCGGCCGAACGGCGAGCTCAAGGTCTCGACCACCGCCGGCATCGGCGTGCATTGGCTGACGCCGCGGCTCGGCGAATTCCTCGACCTTTATCCCGACATCCAGATCACGCTGATCACCACCGACGAAGAGCTCGACCTCGCCATGCGCGAGGCCGACGTCGCGCTGCGCCTGCGCCAGCCGACGCAACCGGACCTGATCCAGCGCAAACTGTTCTCGGTGCACTTCCACGCTTATGCGTCGCCGGATTATCTCAAGCGCTTCGGCACGCCGCGCACCCATGACGAGCTCGATAACCATCGTGTGCTGCTGCTCGGCGGCAACGTGCCGGCGCATTTCGCCAACCGGCGCTGGCTGGTCGAAGTCGGCCGCGAGGCGAAGAATTCCCGCGTGCCGCACCTGACCATCAACAACGTGCTCGGCCTGCTGCGCGCCTGCCAGCGCGGTCTCGGCGTCGCCATGCTGCCGGACTATCTGGTCGAGGAGAATGGCGGCCTGGTGCAGTTGTTCGGCGAGCAGGACACGCTCGCGCTCGACGCCTACTTCGTCTACCCGGAAGAACTCAAGTCGGTGGCGCGCATCCAGGTGTTCCGCGACTTCCTCGTTGCCAACGCGCAGCGCTGGAATTTCTAGCCACCGCCGCACGGCCGACGCATTCGCCGGCCAAAGCGAGGCGAGATGAACCGCAGCGCCGTCGGATTCGCGCTTCTGTCGGCCGCCTTGTTCGGCGTCTCGACCCCGGCCGCCAAGGCGTTGCTCGGCAGCGTCGATCCCGCCCTGCTCGCCGGCCTGTTTTATTGCGGCGCCGGTATCGGCACCGGCATCCTGCGCCGGGCGCTGCGATCGCTCAGCACCGACAGTGCGGCGCAGGAAACGCCACTGGCGCGCGGCGACGTCCCTTGGCTCGCCGGCGCGATCTTGTGCGGCGGCGTGATCGGGCCGCTGCTGCTGATGGTCGGCCTCGCCCGCACCGAAGCCTCGACCGCATCGCTGCTACTGACGCTCGAAGGCGTCGCCACGGCGCTGCTGGCCTGGTTTGTATTCCACGAGAACTTCGATCGCCGTATCGCGCTCGGCATGCTGCTGCTGGTCGCCGGTGCGGGCGTGCTGGCGTGGTCGGGCACGGCGACGTTTGCGAACGTCGCCGGCATGGCGACGATCGTCGGCGCCTGCGTGGCCTGGGGTCTCGACAACAATCTGACGCGCAAGGTTTCGCTCGCAGACCCGTTGCAGATCGTCGAAATAAAGGGACTGGTCGCGGGACCGGTCAATCTCCTGCTCGCGCTCGCCGCGGGAAGTGCGTGGCCGAGAGCGGAAGTCGCCCTCGCTGCGGCGATCGTCGGCTTCATCGGTTACGGCGCGAGCCTGGCGCTGTACGTGCTGGCGCTGCGACATCTCGGCACAGCGCGCACCGGCGCCTATTTCGCCACGGCGCCGTTTCTCGGCGCCGTCGCCGCCCTCGCCTTTCTACACGAGCCGCTGACGCTTCAACTTGTCGCAGCCGGCTTCATGATGGCGGCGGGAGTCTATCTGCACCTCACCGAACGGCACGAGCACGACCACGTGCATGAGCCGATGACGCACAGTCATCCGCATGTTCACGACGAACATCATCAGCACGAACATGGGCCGGATGATCCTCCGGGCGAACCGCACACGCATGTGCATCGTCACGCGCCATTACGTCACAGCCATCCGCATGCGCCAGACATGCATCACACGCATCAACACTGAAAGCTGCGGTGCAAACAGCGCGGTCACGCCATGCGAAACGCGAAGCGGGCTGCGCGCTTTTTTCGCAGTGCTGAGTGCATGGCTGACATTCGCGCGATGGCATTGCTGGCGCGCGTTGCGGCAAGCATAGTGTGAACACGCTGCGACGGCGGATGTATATCCTCCCAGAGTCGCCGCTGACGCAGCAAGTTCCCCTCTGAGGTTTGCCGGCCCCCACGCCGGCATTCTCCAACCGGGCCCCCTCGCGGGGCCCGGTTTTTTTCGTCAGGTACAGGCGACCCGCGGGCGTGTGACCCTCGTCACAGCGGCCAACCCGAAATTGCGGTTTTTACGTGCCACGCCATCGACAGGACGACGATTCGGGAACATGCACACGGGCTGTCAGTTGAGCCGCTGTTGCTGGGCAAGGTAATGCCGCACCAGTGTAAAATAGTCACACTGCGCTGCGGATCGCTGAAACGCTCTTGGAAATTTCGTAACGATAATCGGCCTATCGAGTAGTATGGAAAGGCCCCATCTGGGGGCGTTCCCCGACAGCCTTGGGAGAATTCGCGGTGAAAGTCGTAAGTTTTGACCGTCTGCTGGCCACCACCGCCGTCGGATTGGTTCTTGTCCTGACCAGCCAGCCCGGTTGGGCGCAGGCGCAGTCACTGGAGGAGCAGCTCAAGGCCGCTGCGCCGCTCTCCGATACCATGGCACCTCCGTCGGCGAGCGACTTCACGGCGCCGAAGGCCGCCGAAACGCCCGCCGCCAAGCCGGCTGATGTCCCCAAGGCGGCCGCCGTCCCGGCTGCCACGCCGGCGCCGGCCGCGACCGACACCGCCACCACCGCCCCGGTCGAAAGCCCGACCGCCAACAAAGCGGTCGCCGACAAGCTGCGCGAAATGGTCACGGGCAAGGCGCTCGACCGCGTTGTCTCCCGCAAGGCCGAACGCGCCGGCATCGAGGCCTTCTACAAGGCCCGCGACTATGCGCCGCTGTGGCTCGACAACGGCAAGGTCACCGACCGCGCCAAGTCGGCGATGACGACGCTCAAGGATGCCGACAGTGCCGGCCTTGACGCCCGCGATTACCCGACCCCGGATTTCGCCGCGGCGACGACCGCCGATGCGGCGGCCGATGCCGAACTCAAGCTCACCAACGCCGTGCTGACCTATGCGCGCCAGGCGCAGATCGGCCGCGTCCACTTCAGCCGCGTCGCCGCCGACATCCAGTTCGACCTCAAGGCGCCGGAGCCGGAGAGCGTGCTCCAGAACCTCGCCAAGGCGGACGACGCCGGCAAGGCGCTCGACGGCTACAATCCGCCGATGCCCGAGTTCAAGGCGCTGCGCGCCAAGCTCGCCGAACTTCGCGCCGGCAAGGTGCAGGCCGAGCAGAAGGATGAAGCAAAGCCCGCGCCCGCGATCCAGATCGCGTCGGGCCCGATCCTGCGCCCCGGCAGCAAGGACCCGCGAGTCATCCAACTGCGCCAGCGGCTCGACATCGCTGGCGACAAGAACAATCCCGTTTACGATGACGCGGTCGTCGAAGCCGTGAAGACCTTCCAGACGCAGGCCGATCTCGACACCGACGGCAATGTCGGTCCGCAGACGCTGCGCGTGCTCAACGGCGCCAAGCCGGAGACGAGCAAGATCGATCGCGCCTCGAACGATCCGATCGACACCATCATCGTCAATATGGAGCGCTGGCGCTGGTTCCCGCGCGACCTCGGCAACCCGCACGTCATCGTCAACGTGCCGGACTATCGCCTGACGCTCTGGAACGACGGCAAGGTCTACTGGACCACCAAGATCGTCGCCGGCAAGGCGGGCAGCCATGCGACGCCGATGATCTCCGCGGAGATGAAGTTCATCACGGTCAACCCGACCTGGAACGTGCCGCCTTCGATCATTCAGAACGAGTATCTTCCGGCGCTGCAGGAAGATCCGGGTGCGCTCGACCGCATCGGCCTCAAGGTCGAGCAGGCCGCCGACGGCACCGTGCGCATCTATCAGCCGCCGGGCGCCGGCAATGCGCTGGGCCGCATCCGCTTCAACTTCCCGAACAAGTTCCTGGTGTATCAGCACGACACGCCGGACAAGTATCTCTTCAAGAAGGAAAAGCGCGCTTTCAGCCACGGCTGCATGCGCGTCGAGAACCCGCTCGTGTATGGCGAGAAGCTGTTGTCGCTGGCGATGCCGGACCAGCACTACACCGCCGCGAAGCTCGAGAGCATGTTCGGCGGTTCGGAAATCAACCTGAACTTCCCGAAGAACATCTGGGTGCACCTGACCTATCAGACCGCCTTCGTCGATGCCGACGGCAAGCTGCAGTTCCGCGAGGATGTGTACGGCCGCGACCAGCGCATGATAGCGATCCTCAAGGGCAGCGATCGCAAGGTCGCCGATATCGCGATCGAGCGCCCGGCGAACACCTCGTCGAAGCCGGTCCGGCTGCCGCCGGGGGCGATCGCCGGCGGTGGCGGCGGCTACAACAGCGGCCCGAACTTCTTCGAGGCGCTGTTCGGCGGCTTCGGCCGGCCGCAGCCGGAGCCGGTCTATCGCCCGGGCCGCAATGTCGGTCCGCGCTATGGCCGCGACGGCCGGGTGGTGGTGCGCTAAACGCCCTTCCCTATCGGACGAATACAAAACGCCGGCGAGAGATCGCCGGCGTTTTTGTTTGTCAGCTATTCGACGTCAGGCTGAGCGTTCGCGCGGCGACAACAGGTAGATGCCGAGCGCGATCGCGAGCGCAATGCCAAAGGCGGTGAACAGCCGGCCATAGAGGATATCGGGCGCCACCGCCGCGATTTCGGCCGCCTTGACGTAGCGGCCCGACAGCCACTGCCCGATGCCGGCGCCACCGAAGAACAACAGATTCATCATCGTCACGCCCTGCCCCAGCAAATGAGCCGGCAGGAACGCACGCGCATGCGCGAGCAGGATCGCAAAGCTCGCCCCGAAGCCGGCCACGGCGAAAAGCAGCGCGAGAGCCAGCACGCCCGAATGGCTTCCAAACAAGCCGAGCACCAGCCAGCCGGCGACCGCCACCACGGTGCCGGCCGCGAGCGTGACCTTGGCATCACGCAGATAGCGGTTCGCCGGCGCGTAGAGCACGCCGCCGACCGCCAGCGCGAGTCCCATTGCGGTGGCGCTGAGGCCAACGGCCTGCGCGCTAAAGTGATGCACCTGCGCCAGGTAAGGCGCGATCCACAATCCGCGCACCGCTGCGATCACGGCGTAGCACACGAAAGCTATCGGCACGATCGGCCAGAGGGCGCGGATGGCGACGATCTGTTTCGTCGCGGCGAGTGTGGAAATCTTGCCGCCCGGCGCTTCGATGCGCGGCGGGTCGCGCAGCACGAGGACGATCAGCAAGAGGCTGACGAGCGTAACGCCGGCCATGCCGAAGATGGTCGGGCGCCAGCCGAAGGCGGCGACGGCCAGCGTCAACGGCGCGCCGCTGACCGGATCGCCCAGCGTGCCGAGGCCGAACAGCAGCGACGACAAGGTCGCAAACCGTGCGGCCGAATAGACGCGGCCGATGACATAGAAGCCGGCCATCATCACCGGAGAAAAGCCGACGCCAAGCAACGCCATGGCGAGCGACACCTGCCACGGCCGGCCGGCCAGGCTCAGCAGAACGCCGCCGGCGACGGCGCAGCTCAGGCCCAGAATGAGAATGCGGCGCGGCCCGAAGCGGTCGAGCGTCAGCGCGACCGGCACCTGCGTCAGCGCGAAAGCCAGGAGGAACGTGGCCTGCAGCCCGGCGAGACCGGCGGCGTCGAAACCGAACTCACGCGACAGATCGCCGGCCACGACGGCCAGGAAAGGCCGGTAAAAATTGCCAAGGAAGTAAGGAAACAGGAGCGCGAAAAACACGGAGCAGACTACATTTCGAGGATCAGGCAATCCGCTTCGGTTTTATCAAGTGGTACAGGCGGGTGGACTTGAACCACCGACCTCCGGTTCCACAGACCGGCGCTCTAACCAACTGAGCTACGCCTGCATACACATCGCCAGTGCCCGAGGGCCTCAAGCCGTCGAGGGCAGAACGGCTCCCGAAGGCTTACGGGGCCCGCAAAGGGCCCCGGACGCGGCGCGAACCTAAGAGCCACGCCCGGCTTTGGCAAGCGCTTTGGCCGCCGAGAAAACTTTGATTTTTCGGCCGCGAAGGCCCGCGCTATGGCCGCTCAAGCAGCAAAAAGCCCGGGCCAGAGGCCCGGGCGGATTTGTTGGCGTCGATCCAATCCGGTCGCTCAGGCGGCCTGGTTGATCTTGGCGAAGGTCTCTTTCATCGGCTCGGCCGACTCGGTCGCGACCTTCTGGGCCTGCGCCGTCAGTTCCTTGGTCTGAGCCGTCAGCGCGTCGAAACGGTTGCGCATGAAGGCGGTGGTGAGCTCGAGCACCTGCGAATACGACTTGGCGCCCATCAGTTCGCCCATCAGATCGAAGGCAGCGTTCGAATTGGCGCGCGCCGTCTCGATGAGCTTGAGGTTGTAGTCGGTGCAGCCCTTGGCGGCGATCGCGTAGGTCTCTTCGAGAGTCTCGGTGGTCTTTTCGGCGTTGGCCTTGATCTTCTCGTAGCCTTCCTTCGCCTGGGCGATGCCCTTCTCGGCGAATTCGCGGAAGGCCGGCGGTACTTCCATATTCGGCACGTCGAACTTCGGGATGTCGAATTTCGGCATCTGGAACATCGACTCGTTCACGGCGAAAAGCTTCGGCTTGTTTTCCATGGCAGTTTCGTCGGACATGGGGGTGATCCTTTGTGAGGACATTTCCGGCTGCGTACGGACCGCTGCCCTCTGCCGGTCCGTAAGCGATGTGAGCAATCGCTGTCGCTCCCCGCAGGAAGCGACCTTGCCAGCTCAATATAAGCGCCATCGAGTGCATTGCAACAAAAATATTGCGATGCAACATGAAATGAACGGTAATTTAATACCGAAGGAGGCGCCGCCTATTTTGGAGTCATCTTCGACGCGTGCGCCGACAGCGCCTTGGCCTGCTCCGACAAGGTAGCGATCTGGCTCTTGATGTATTCGACCTGGAGCTCGGTCACTTCCTTGGCGTCCTTGGCCTTGAGCAGCCGATGGGCGAGGTCGAACGAGGCGGTCAGGTTGCGCTCGGCAAAGCTCATGGCGAGCTGGCCGGCCTCCTTGGCGTTGCTCTGCAAGCTCTTGGCTTGGGTCTCGGCGGTGCCGACGGCGTGGCGGCTGGCGGCGACAAAGCTGTCGAAGGCCTGCTTGGCCTGGTCCATGCTCTTCTCGGCGAATTCACGCATCTCGGCCGGAATTTGGTACTTCATGTCCTGCGCCATGGTGGGAACTCCTTGGGTGGTTTTCAGCCTCACGGTCGGCGAATCCTACCCCGTCTGTCCAGCGGATGTGTGACGGGCTGCCCCCGCGGTTTCCGTAAAATCGGCCGGATTAAGGTTACTCCGGTATGAATGGGGGCGACAGGGCCAGTTGCATGGACCTGCCTTGGCGCCCGCCGTATTAATGCTTTGTTAGTTGTAACTTTTTGCGGTTTTCCGACGCGCAATGGACCGGGCGACACAACAAGAACAATGGCTCGACGATGCTCGTCTGGCCGAATACGCGCTCGCGCCGGCGCCAGTCTGGCTCTGGAGCGCCGACGCCCGCGCCGTCCTGTGGGCGAACGCCGGGGCCGCCGCGATCTTCAACGCGCCGACGGCGGCCGACCTGGCGCAGCAGACCTTCGATCCGCATCATACCGCCGCGGCGCAGATCAAACGCCTTGCCGGCACGCTACCGCCGGCCGGCATCAAACGTCTCGAGCGCCTGCGCGGCTTCGGCGCGCCGCTCGGCGGCGTGCTGACCTGCCTGTGTTCGCGGCTCAAGCTCGCCGACAACTCGGAAGCCATTCTGGTCACCGCCACCGAGCGCGCCGGTCAGGAATTCACCTTGCGCGAACGCGCGCGGCGCCTCATCGCCACCGTCGATCGGCCGGTGGCGCTGTTCACCGCCGACGGCGAACTGATCGAGGCCAATGCCGCAGGCCGCCAACGGCTCGGCGACAAGTCGGATCTCGTCGCGCTCGACCTCGTAGGGCTGGCGCGCGAAGCCAGCCATAACGGCCGCGCCGAAGGCGACAGCGCCGCCGGCGCAGTGACCTTGCGCAAGCTCGGCGCCGGTACGACCGACGCGTTGCTGCTGCAATTCGCCGCCGCGAAGCCGGAAACGGCGCCAGCGCCGGCACCTGCGAACGATGTCGTTGCGCTCAAGCCGGTCGCGCCCGTAACCGCACCGAAGCCGCCGCTCGAAGCCACATCGCGCCCGCAGCCTTACCGCTTCGTCTGGCAAATGGATGCGGGCACGCATTTCACGCAAGGCATGGAGAATTTCGCGCAACTGCTCGGTCCGGAAACGGCATCGGTGCTGCTGCGCGCCTGGGCCGATATCACGCAGACGCTCGGCCTGGATCCCGAAGGACGCATCGCGCGCGCGCTGGCGGCGCGCGAGACCTGGAGCGGCGTCGTCGTGCATTGGCCGGTCGACGGCTCGAGCGAGCGCGTCGCGATCGAAATGTCCGGCCTGCCGATGTTCGATCGCGAGCGCAACTTCACAGGCTATCGCGGCTTCGGCATCTGCCGCGCCGGGCTGCGCAACGTCGATGGAGCGGCAGCGCGTCCCGCCCCGCCAGTGACCGAGGCCAAGGTGCTGCCGTTGCGTGCGGTGACGCCGGAGCCGCCGGTGCTGCCGACGCCACCGATCGCGCCGATCGCGCCGGCCGAGGCACCCGGGCAAACGCCGTCGCTCTCTCCCGGTGAAACCAGCAATTTCGAAGAGTTGGCGCGCGAACTCAATGCGCGGCTCAAGGGTGCAGCGCGACGCGCGCCCCCGCCCGACGACACGCCCGACTTCGCTGCCGAGCCGCTGACGGTGCCGTTGACGACGCCGGCGCCACCGGCGACTGCCGACAACAGCCGCGTGATACTCGATCGCCTACCGACTGGCATCCTCGTCTACCGGCTCAACAACTTGCTCTACGCCAACCGCGCCTTTCTCGACTGGACCGGTTACGTCAGCCTCGCGGCGCTGACCGAAGCCGGCGGTCTCGACAGCCTTTTCATTGAGCCGTCGCGTGACGGCAACGGCGCGACGACGTCCAATGGCAATGGGGGTGGCCACCACGCCAAGTCGCTGACGATCAACACCGTCAGCGGCGAGCGCAAGCCGGTTCAAGGCAAATTGTTCAGCGTGCCATGGGGCGGCGAGAACGCGCTGGTGCTGATGATCCAGACCAACGGCGTCGCCGAGGCTCATACGCAGTCCAACGATGCCACGCTGCGCCGGCTTGAAAGCGAAGCGACCGAACTGCGCGCCATTCTCGACACCGCGACCGACGGCGTGCTGGTGCTCGACCGCGCCGGCCGCGTCCTTTCCGCCAACCGCTCGGCGCAAGCCTTGTTCGGCTACGACGCCGCCGACTTCACCGATCTGGGCTTGGGCGAACTGTTCGCACCGGAAAGCCGGCGCAGCATGCTCGATTATCTCGATCGGGTTGCCGGGGACCGCGGCAGCCTGCCCGATGCCGGCCGCGAAGCCATCGGCCGTTTCAAGCGTGGCGGCCTGGTGCCGCTCTACGTCACCATGGGCCGGCTCGAAAACGGCGACAAGTTCTGCGCCGTGCTGCGCGACCTCACCGCCTGGAAGCGCACCGAGGAAGAACTGATCAATGCGCGACGCGAGGCCGAACGCGTCTCGACCGCCAAATCGGAATTCCTCGCCAAGATCAGCCACGAGATCCGCACGCCGCTTAATGCCATCATCGGTTTTTCCGAAGTGATGATGGACGAGCGTTTCGGCGCCATCGGCAACGACCGATACAGGCAGTACCTCAAGGACATTCATTCGTCGGGCGGACACCTGATCTCGCTGCTCAACGATCTGCTCGATCTTTCGAAGATCGAAGCCGGCAAGCTCGATCTCACTTTCGCCAGCGTCAACTTGAACGATATCGTCCAGGAATGCGTGGCGATGATGCAGCAGCAGGCCAATCGCGAGCGCGTCATCATCCGCACCTCGCTGTCGCCGAACCTGCCGCCGATCGTCGCCGACGCGCGCTCCGTGCGGCAGATCGCGCTCAACATCCTGTCGAACTCGATCAAGTTCACCGGCGCCGGCGGCCAGGTCATCGTCTCGACCGCGGTCAATGACGACAACGAAGCAAGCCTGCGCGTGCGCGATACCGGCGCCGGCATGAGCGAATTGGAATTGCAGACGGCGCTGGAGCCGTTCCGGCAGCTTTCGACGACCTCGCGCTGGGGCGCCAGCGGCACCGGCCTCGGCCTGCCGATCACCAAGGCGCTGGCGGAAGCCAATCACGCCCGGTTCCGCATCACCAGCCGGCCCGACGACGGAACCCTGGTCGAAGTCGCCTTCCCGGCGACCCGGGTGCTGGCGGAATAAGGCACGCGGACGCGAGTTCGCGCTCCGCTCGTCCCTGCGAAAGCGGGGACCCAGTGACAGGCCCATGAATAGACTAATCCGCTTTGATCCCCCGCTTTCGCGGAGGTAAGCGGATTATGTATCGGCGCCATTCCATTCCCCGGGGTTTCAGGTAGCTTTATCGTTCAGCGGCAAGCGAGGCTCGTCATGCGACGGTGGTTTCGTTCGGCTCTTCTTCTCAGCTTCGCCATTGCTCTGGCGTTTGCTCGCGCCGCGCACGCCGCCGAGAAGGTGGACCTGCTGCTGGTGCTGGCGTCCGATGTGTCGCGCAGCGTCACCGCCGACAAATTCAAGCTGCAACGCGAGGGCTATGCCGCGGCGATCGCCAATCCGCGCGTGCTCGATGCCGTCAAGGGCGGCCGTCACGGCCGTATCGCCGTTCAGTTCATCGAATGGTCGGGCTTCGGCAACCAGAAGGTCGTGATCGACTGGACCATCATCGACGGCGAACGCGCGGCCCATGCCTTCGGTACGCGCATGTTGGAGGAGCCGCGGGCCTTCGCCGACCGCACCTCGATCAGCGGCGGGATCGAGGCGGCGATGGCCGAGCTCGACAAGGCGCCTTACGAGTCCGAACGGCAGACCATCGACGTTTCCGGCGACGGCACCAACAACTCCGGGCGCGATGTCGCGGCGGTGCGCGATCAAGCCATCAACAAAGGCATCGTCATCAACGGCCTGGTGATCCTCAGCGATACGCCGATGCCGTGGAATCCCGAACACACCAATCCGCCCGGCGGCCTCGCCAAATATTATCGCGACAATGTCACCGGCGGTCCCGGCAGTTTCGTCATGGAAGCGCAGAGCTTCGAATCGTTCGGCGATGCGATCCTGAAAAAGATGATTGCGGAGATCGCCGATGCCGGCGGCGGTAACGCGCTCCGCTGAAACGGCAAAACGGCGCGGCCGTGGCTACGGCACATTGTCGCAAGCGGCGGCTCCGGCAGCGGCCGCGCCGCGTGGCGGCACGGATATCCCCCTGCCGAAACAGGCTTTTTCATCCCACGGCGGGCCCGCCGCGCAGCCTGTAATCATTCTAAACTATTGGTTTTAAAGAGGAATTCATATTGACCGGCGCGGCCTGGCGCAGCCACATAACGCCGGCCTGACGCAGCTTGCGCGCGCCATCCCGGAGATTTCAGACATGTTGAAGCCATCGATTATCGCGTGTGTCGCCGCCTCGATCGCGACCCTCGTCGCGTCTGCGCCGGCCACCGCCCAGGGCGAGGTCAACGTCTACAGCTATCGCGAAACCAAGCTCATCCAGCCGCTGTTCGAGGCCTTCACCAAGGACACCGGCATCAAGGTCAACGTCATCTCGGCGAGCTCCGGCCTCGAGCAGCGCATCAAGACCGAGGGCGAGAGCAGCCCGGCCGACGTGCTGCTCACCGTCGATATCGGCCGCCTCGAAGATGCGGTAAACGCCGGCATCAGCCAGCCGATCGTCTCGGCCGAACTCGACAAAGTGGTGCCCGCGCAGTTCCGCGATCCGGAAGGCCACTGGTACGCGATCTCGATGCGCGCCCGCGTCATCTACGCCTCGGCCGAGCGCGTGAAGCAGAGCGCGATCACCTATGACGAACTCGCAGACCCGAAGTGGAAGGGCAAGATCTGCATCCGCTCCGGTCAGCACATGTACAACAACGCGCTGTTCGCCGCTTACGTCGCCAAGCACGGCGAAGCGAAGGCCGAAGCCTGGCTCAAGGGCATCAAGGCCAACCTGGCGCAGAAGCCGTCGGGCGGCGATCGCGAGACCGCGCGCGACGTCGCGGCCGGCAAGTGCGACCTCGGTATCGGCAACACCTATTACTGGGCGCTGATGACGCAGAACCCGCAGCAGAAGCCCTGGGCCGACGCGACCAAGGTGATCCTGCCGACCTTCGAAGGCGGCGGCACGCATGTGAACGTCTCCGGCGTCGTGCTCGCCAAGCACGCGCCGAACAAGGCCAATGCGATGAAACTGATCGAATGGCTGGCCGGCGAGAAGGCGCAGCACATGTATGCCGACGTCAACTTCGAATATCCGTTGCGCCCCGGCATCGCCGTCAATCCGATCATCGCCGGCTATGGCACGCTCAACCCCGACCCGCTGCCGCTATCGAAGATTGCAGCCTCGAAAAAGACGGCCTCGGAACTGGTCGACAAGGTCGGCTTCGACAACTGATACGGATCTGAACAGGCTATGACGTCGCTCTCCGGCGGCCCCGCCTTGCGCGGGGCCGTTGGCCGTTTTCCGGCCGACAAGATTTCGAGCCTGACGATCGCCGCGGCCATGGCGACGCTGATCGCATTGCCGCTCGGCAGCCTCGTCCAACTGGCGCTGACCGGCGATACGGCGTTGTGGCCGCACCTCGCCGCTTACGTTCTGCCGGTTGCAACGGTGCAGACGGTGCTGCTGCTGGCCGGCGTCGCCGTGGTGACGGCGCTTTGCGGCATCGCGCCGGCCTGGCTGGTGGCGTGCTTCGAATTCCGCGGCCGCCGGTTGCTCGAATGGCTGCTGCCCTTGCCGCTGGCGATCCCGACCTACATCGCCGCTTATGTTTACGCCGACATGCTCGATGCCGCGGGGCCGGTGCAAAGCGGGCTGCGCGCGCTGTTCGGCTGGAAGACCGGAGCCGACTACTGGTTTCCGCCGGTGCGCTCGCTCGGCGGCGGCATTCTGATCATCGGCTTCGTCCTCTACCCCTACGTCTATCTGGCGGCGCGCGCGCTGTTCAAAACGCAGAGCGCCAGCTTCGCCGAGTCGGCGTACACGCTCGGCGCGTCGCTGACGCAGGTGCTGCGGCACATCTCGCTGCCGCTGGCGCGCCCGGCGATCGCCGTCGGCCTGGCGCTGGCGCTGCTCGAAACCCTCAACGACATCGGCGCCAGCGAATATCTCGGCGTGCAAACGCTGACCTTGTCGATCTTCACCACCTGGCTCAACCGCGGCAGCCTTGGCGGCGCGGCGCAGGTCGCGCTGGCGCTGCTGACCATCGTCATTGTGCTCATCGCCGTCGAACGCAGCGCCCGGCGGCGTCAGTCGATCGAGAGCGACGTGCAGGACGGCACGGTGGCGAGGCGCCTGCCGCTCAAGGGCCGCGCCGCATGGCTGGCGGCGGCGGTCTGTGCGGTGCCGGTCGGCTTCGGATTTGTCATTCCAGGCGGTTATCTAATCCGCGAGGCAGTGCTACGCGCGGCGATCTCCGGCGTCGATCCGGCGCTCATCCAGGCGCTTACCACCACCGTACTTCTCGCCGCGATCGCCACTGCGGTTGTGCTGCTGCTCGGTGTCGCCGCCATCGTGCCACTGCGGCTCTCGCAAATTCCGTACGGCCGCGTGCTGCTGGCGATCGCCAGCCTAGGGTATGCGATCCCCGGCACCGTACTCGCACTCGGCCTCATGTCGCCGCTGGTCGCAGCGGACGGCGTCATCAACCGATTGCTCGAACTGGCCTTCGGCCTCCATCCCGGACTAGTTCTGACGGGTTCGGCGGCGGCCCTCATCATCGCCTACAGCGCCCGCTTCGGGTCCATCGCCATTGGCCTCGTACAATCGGGACTGGCGCAAATACCCCGCGAGTTCGACGACAGCGCTCGCCTCGACGGCGTCGGCGCCTGGCCTATCTTGCGGTATATCCAGTTGCCCTTGATAGCGCCGACCCTGACGGCGGCGGCACTTCTCGTTTTCGTCGACTGCCTCAAGGAACTGCCGGTGACGCTCCTGCTGCGCCCGCTCAACGTTGAGACGCTGGCGACCTCGATCTACCAGCACGCCACCCGCGGCAGCTTCGAGGAAGGCGCGCTGGCCGCGCTGCTGATCGTTGCGGCGGGCATCCCCCCGATCGTCCTGCTGATGCGGCTGACTGACGCCCGCGACCGCGAAACCGGCCCGCGCCGTCAGATGCGGCCAATTTTTATCGCGGAGAAACGGCCCTAAAAGGGTCACAGACCCCGCTAATGTTGGCGTCGGGCGGCCCGATGGTATAGTCACATCGGCCAGAACCGGGCCCCGTACCGACCCATCGGATACCTATTTTGACGGCTTTTGCTGGCATTCGACGCTTGGGATTCGTGCTGCTCGCCGTCGCCGCGGTGGCGGTCGGCGTCCTCACGACAGCTGGCTACCTGATCTCGCCGGACACGGTGCGCAGCGAGGTCCTGACCGGCATCCGTTCGGCGACCGGGCTCGATCCCATCCTCGGCGGTAAGGCCAGCGTCACCTTGTTCCCGAAGGGCAGCGTCAGTTTCGCGGACGTCGTACTCGGCGACCCGAAGCGGCCGGCACTGACCGCCGAGCGCCTGACCGCACGGCTGCGCTTCTTCCCGCTACTGGTCGGCCGTGTCGAGATCGCCGACATCTCGCTGGAGAAACCGACCATCGCCATCGACATCGACCGCGACGGCGGATCGAACTGGTCGGCGCTGATCGCGGCTCTGGCCCGCGGCCAGAAGCCGCATGGCAACCGCACGGTGGCCGCCTTCTCCGAAATGCGCATCGACGACGGCACACTCCTGTTACGCAATGACGAAGGCCGCACGGTCGAGACCCTGCACGGCGTCGATTTCTCGCTGGCCTGGCCGTCAATTTCCAAGAGCCTCGGCGCCACCGGTCATTTCATCTGGCACGGCGAAAAAATCGATGTCAGCGTCACGCTCGCCGACTTTGCCGCCGCGCTCGCCGGCACGCGCAGCGGCGTGAAATTGCGCCTGAGCGGCGCGCCGATGAATGCGGCCTTCGAAGGCGCGTTCAGTTTCAAACCAACGTTGAAAGTCGAAGGCACGCTCGCGGCGGACGCGGTGTCTCTGCGGCGCACGCTGACTTGGGCCGGCCATGAGCCCCTGCCGGGCGGCGGCTTCGGCCGCTTCGCCATCAAGGCGCAGACCAACATCGTCGGCGACACCATTAGTCTCGCCGGCGTCAACGTCGAGCTCGACGGCAACACTGCAGAAGGCGTGCTGTCCTTCGCCAATGAAGGTCGGCAAACGCTGCAAGGCACGCTGGCGGCTGAGAGCCTCAACCTCACGCCTTACATTTCCACGGTGCGGCTGCTCGCCAGCAACCAGCGCGCCTGGAACGATTCACGGCTGTCGCCCGAAGGCCTCAACGGCATGGACTTCGACCTGCGCGTGTCGGCCGCGAATGTGGTCATGGGTAACGCCAAGGTTGGCCGCACCGCCATCGGCGCCAACCTGCACAACGGCAAGCTCATGATCTCGATCGGCGAAGCCCAGGCGTTCGGCGGCGTCATCAAGGGATCGCTGGCGCTGACCAACTTCGATTCCGGCGTCGATTTCAAATCGCAGGTACAGTTCGCCGATGTCGAACTGGAAAACTGCCTCGGGCAGTTGTTCGGGCTCAAGCGCCTCGAGGGCAAGGGCACCGTGTCGATGTCGATCGACGGCACCGGCGATAGCGTGCTCGCGGTGACGCGGACATTGAGCGGCACGGCCTCGCTGACCGGACGCGACGGCGCGATTTCCGGCATCGATGTCGAGCAATTGCTGAAGCGGCTCGAGCGGCGTCCGCTGTCGGGCGGCGGCGACTTCCGCAGCGGCAGCACGCCCTACGACAAGATCGCGATCAACCTGCGCATGACGCAAGGTACCGTCGAGGTGCAGGACGTGAAGGTGGAAAGCGCCGCGATGCGCCTGGCGCTTGCCGGCTCCGCCTCGGTCCCCAACCGTGAACTCGACCTCAAAGGTACCGCCGCGCTGGTGACGCCGACGCGCGCCGGCGCTCAGCCTTTTGCCCTGCCTTTCGTCGTGCAAGGCTCGTGGGACGACCCGACAATGCTGCCCGACACCGAAGCCCTCATCCGCCGTTCCGGCGCGGCGGCGCCGCTGCTCAATGCGGTGCGCGAGCGCAGCGCCCGCGAAACCGTGCGCTCGGCGATCGAGCGGCTGACCGGCGGCGCCGTGCCTGCGGCCGAGACCGGCACCGCGCCGGCCAAGCCCTGATATCTCATTGTTTTGAGAGCGTGCGGCGCACGGCGTCCTTCCAGCCGGCGTATTTGGCGTCACGCTCCGTCGCATCCATCCTCGGTTCGAAGCGCCGGTCGCGTTGCCACTGCGCGGCAAAACCGTCGAGATCGGGACACAGCCCGGCCGCGCGGCCGGCGAGATAGGCGGCGCCGAGCGCCGTCGTTTCCATCACCACCGGCCGATCGACAGGCGCGGCGAGAATGTCCGCGAGGAACTGCATGCAATCGTCGCTAGCCGTCATGCCGCCATCGACCCGCAGCACGGTCTGCGTGCCGCGCGCCGCCGGCCAGTCAGCATGCATGGCTTCGATCAGATCGCGGGTCTGATAGCCGACGGCATGCAGCGCGGCGCGTGCGATCTCGGCCGCGCCGCAATTGCGCGTCAGGCCGTAAATGGCGCCGCGGCACTGAGCATCCCAATAGGGCGCGCCGAGGCCGACGAAGGCTGGCACGAGATAGACATCCTCGGCCGGATCGGCCTGCGCCGCGAGCGCGCCGGCATCCGACGATTTCTCGATCACCTTGAGGCCGTCTCGCAGCCATTGCACCGCCGCTCCGGCGATAAAGATGGCACCTTCGAGGGCGTAGGTGCGCTTGCCGTCGAGCTGATAGGCGATGGTGGAGAGCAGCCGGTTGCGCGAGGTAACGCGCTCGGACCCGGTGTTGAGCAGCATGAACGAACCGGTGCCGTAGGTCGATTTCATCATGCCAGGTGCGAAGCAGCCCTGCCCCACGGTTGCCGCCTGTTGATCGCCGGCCATGCCGAGCACGGGGATGGCGGCGCCAAACAGACCGGGCTCGGTGACGCCGAACGGCCCGGCGCAGTCTCTCACCTCGGGCAGCATCGAAGCCGGCACGCCAAACAGGCGGCACAGGTCGTCGTCCCATTGCGCGCTGGAAATATCGAGAAGGCTGGTACGGGCGGCATTACTGGCATCGGAGGCGTGAACCTTGCCACCGGTCAGCCGCCACAGCAGGAAACTGTCGATGGTGCCGAACGCAAGCCGCCCCGCCTCCGCCGAAGCGCGCGCGCCTTCGACGTGGTCGAGCAACCATGCGATCTTGCTGGCGGAGAAGTACGGATCGATGACGAGTCCGGTCTTCGCCGCAATGGCGCCCTCGTGGCCGCCGGCGCGCAACCTGTCGCAGAACTCGGCGGTGCGACGATCCTGCCAGACGATGGCGTTGTGGATCGGCCGACCCGACGCGCGGTCCCATACGACCGTGGTTTCGCGCTGGTTGGTGATGCCGATGGCGGCGATATCGTCCGCGGCCAGTCCGACCTTGGCGATCGCATCACGCACGACGGCGACGGTGGCGCGCCAAATCTCCTCCGGATCGTGCTCGACCCAGCCCGGCGCAGGGAAAATCTGCGGCAGTTCCTGTTGCGCTACGGCGCGCGGCTTCAGGCCGGCGTCGAAAACGATGGCACGCGTCGAGGTCGTGCCCTGATCGATGGCAATGATGTGGTCTGGCAAGAGCGTCCCCGGCCGCTGGATCGGCCGAGGCTAAAACGGATCGGGCGCGATTTGAAGCCGGATCAGTTGAGGAACACCAGCGTCGAGGAGTCCTCGCTGTCGCGCTGAATATCGGAGAGACGGCGCGGCACCGGTCCGTAATAGTCGCCGGAGCGGATCATCGGCCGGGGGTTGAACAGCACGGCGGCCAGCCGGTCGCGCAGCGAATTCGTCGAGACCGGCTTGAGCAGGAATTCGTTGATGCCGATTTCCACGGCCTCGATCACCTTGGCCCGCTCGCCGTGTCCGGTCAGCATGATGATCGGGATATCCGGCATCGGGAAGGTCTGCGGCGACCGCACCATGCGCACGAAGGCCGGACCGTCCATGCCGGGCATGCTCCAGTCGAGGATGACGACATCGGGCAAATTGCGGCGGATCGATTCCAGACCGGCGAGACCGTCGCTCGCCTCCATCACCGTACGGACACCCATGCCGGTAAGCAGGGTCCGGACGACTTTTCGCATGAAAGGTTCATCATCGATGACGAGAACCTTCAGCTTCCCCAACCGACGTTCCAATTCGCGCACGTCATACGCCATGTGCGGCCCCATTCTGGTGCGTCTCTCACTCTGGTATTCAACCACAGCCGCGTCGCTACAACGTGAAGGTTGTAAACCCAATTGCGACGCAGGCGTCGACGTTTCGTTAACCTTGCACCGCCGACTGCCGTAGCGTCCCGATCAAACGCTCGATGGCGGCGCGCTCCTCCGACGTCGCTGTCAGGCCGAATTTGCCGCGGCGCCAGAGGATGTCGTCGGCGGTTTCCGCCCATTCGTTCTCGACGAGATAGCGGATTTCCGCGGCCGTCAGATCGCCGGTCAGGACAGGTCCGAGTTCTTCCAGTTGCTGCGCCTCGCCCAGGAAGCGCTCGGCGCGCAGGCCATAGGCGCGCAGCAAGCGCCGCGCCATTGGCTCGGACAAGAACGGCCAGCGCGTACGCATCTCCGCCATCACTTCCTTGACGCTGCCGGAGGCGAACTCGCCACCGGGCAACTTCTCGCTGGCAGTCCAGGCCGGGCGGCCGGAGAAATAGTGAGAGAGCTTGGCGAGCGCGGCTTCAGCGAGCCGGCGATAGGTCGTGATCTTGCCGCCGTAGATCGTCAGCAGCGGCGCCTCACCGCGCCGCGCGTCGAGTTCAAGATGATAATCGCGCGTCACATCTTCCGGCCTGCCTTTGCCATTGTCGTACAGCGGGCGGACGCCGGCATAGGACCAGACGAGTTCATCGGGCGTCAGCGTCTGGCGGAAGTAGCGGTTGGCGACTTCGCAGAGATAGAGGATCTCCTCCGGGCCTGGAGCCGGTGAATTGACGTCACCGACGAAGTTCTCGTCGGTTGTGCCGATCAGCGTGAACTCGTCGGCGAAAGGCAAAGCGAAAACGACGCGATTGTCGGGAGCCTGAAGAATGTAGCCGCTTTCATGATCGAACAGCTTGCGCACGACGATGTGGCTGCCCTTGATCAGGCGCACCCTGGCCGACAATTTCTGCCGCAGAACGTTCTCGGCGACCTCCCCGATCCACGGACCGGCGGCGTTGACCAGAACACGCGCAGTGGCGACATCGCGGCGACCGTGGTCGTGCAGCACCAGCTCCCAGTGCTCCTTGCGCTCCGCGCGTACGCATCGCGTGCGGGTGCGGATCGAGGCGCCGCGATCGGCGGCGTCGCGAGCGTTGAGCACGACAAGGCGGCTATCGTCGACCCAGCAATCGGAGTATTCGAAGCCGTAACGGAACGAGCGCTTGAGCGGCTGGCCGACGACGTTGTGCGTCAGGTCAATGGTGCGGGAGGGCGGCAACAGCTTGCGCGCGCCGAGCACGTCGTAAAGCCCGAGGCCGAAGCGCAGGAGCAACGGTGCGCGCATGCCGGGCGCCGGTGGCAACACGAAGCGCATCGGCCGCACGACATGCGGGGCGATGTCGAGCAGCACTTCGCGCTCGCTCAGCGCCTCGCGCACCAGCCGAAAAGCGAAGTGCTCGAGATAGCGCAGGCCGCCATGGACCAGCTTTGATGAGGCCGACGAGGTGCCGCCAGCAAGATCGTTCATTTCGACCAACAGCACCTTGAGGCCGCGTCCCGCGGCGTCGCGCGCCAGCCCGGCGCCGTTGATGCCGCCACCGATGATGGCGAGGTCGAAATCGACCCCTTCCGTGCGCCCTTGGCCACGGCGGGCCCTGTCAAAATCGGCCATGGGGCCTCTCGGTTCGCATGATTTGCCCTGCCGGCCACGTCAGCACCCGGCGCCGGACACTTTACCGTCCGCCCTGTTAACGCCCGTTAAAGCCGGAAATTTCCCTCAACCGTTGCCAAATGCCTTGGCTTCGACATATCTCTCCTGCTGTTTCCGCGTCACGTTGACGCCTGCCTCCCCAGGTCCTCATGCCCACCCCGCGCCTGCTTGTCATCGAAGGCAACACCCCCGCCATCATGGCCGAACACGTCTCGTTCGGCGGCACCGAAGCCAGCAAGGGCTATGCGGCTCTGCTGCGTGAGCTGTTGCCGGTGGCACAGGTCGACATCTGTCAGCCGGCCGATGTGACGGCGCAATTGCCGGCCGGCGAGGCGCTGGAGGGCTATGACGGCATCGCCATCACCGGATCAGGCCTGCATATTTATAATGGCGGCCCCGAGGTTACCCGGCAGATCGAGCTGGTGCGCACGGCGTTGGGTACCGGCACGCCGGTGTTCGGCTCGTGCTGGGGCTTGCAGGTCCTCACCGTCGCGACCGGCGGCGTCGTGCGCCGCAATCCCAAAGGCCGCGAGATCGGCTTTGGCCGCGGCATCCGGCTCACGGAGGCCGGGCGCAAGCACCCGATGTATGTCGGGAAGCTCGACGTCTTCAATGCGCCAACCGTTCATCTCGACGAGGTCGAGACTTTGCCGGCAGGCGCCACGGTGCTGTCGAGCAACGCGGTGTCCCAGGTACAGGCGGTGGAATTCCGCACACCGGCCTCGACCGCGTGGGGCGTGCAGTATCATCCGGAATATCCGCTGCGCGAACTCGCAGTGATCGTGCGGCGCATCGGCACGCGGCTGATCGGCGAAGGCTTCTTCGCCGACGAGACCGACATGAAGGAATTCGCCCGCGACCTCGACGCGCTGGACCGTGACCCGGCCTGCAAGCGCCTGTCGTGGCGCCACGGCATCAGTCAGAACGTCCTCGACAAGAAGCTGCGCGTCAGCGAGGTGGCGAATTGGGTCGAGTATCAGGTGCTGCCGATGCGCGTAAAGCGCGGGCGAGGCTAGCTTGCTGTCATTCCGGGGCGCGGACGGAGTCCGCGAGCCCGGAGTCCATAGCCTCGGCGCTGCGGTTTATGGATTCCGGGCTCGCCGCTGCGCGGCGCCCCGGAATGACCGGTTACAATTGACGGAGCGCGCGATGTCCTTCACCAACAAAACCATTGTCGTCACCGGCGGCACCGGCGCGCTCGGCGCAGCCGTGGTTGCCGCGCTGATCGGACAGGGCGCGCGCTGTATCCTGCCCTTCCGTCATGAAGCCGAGGCGCAGCGCTTCGCCCATCGCGACAGCGGCAACGTTACCCTGATACCGGCCGGCGATCTTGCCGACGAAGCGGTGGTGGCGAAGATCTATGACGGTCTCAAGCTCTGGGGCTCGATCCACATCGCCGGCGGCTTCGCCATGGGCGAGATCGAGGACACCGACAAGGCGGCGCTGATGGCGCAGCTCGACGGCAACCTCGTCTCCTGCTTCCTGTGCTGCCGCGCCGCGGTCAAGGCCATCAGAGCCGCTGGGACCGGCGGCCGCATCGTCAATGTCGCGGCACGCCCCGCGCTCGAGCCGCGCACCGGCGCCGGCATGACGGCATATACCATCGCCAAATCCGGCGTCGCGGCGCTGTCGGCGGCGCTCGCCGAGGAAGTCGCCAGGGACGGCATCCTCGTCAACGCGGTGGCGCCGTCGATCATGGACACCGAGGCCAACCGCAAGGCGATGCCGAAGGCGGACTTTGCCAAATGGCCGAAGGTCGAGGAGGTCGCGGCGACGATTCTCCATCTCGCCTCGCCCGCCAACACCGTGGCACGCGGCGGCGTCGTGCCGGTCTACGGCAGGTCGTGAAGGCCTGCCCCGGACGCGGCGCAGCACGTAGCGCAGCGAAGTGGTGCGCCGCAGAGCCGGGGCCGTCGCAAACTCCATTTTCGTGAAGATCCCGGGTCTGCAGCGCATCGCTTCGTGCTGCGCTGCGCCCGGGGCAAGTCAACCTGCGATCGGAACGAGCTCTAGCGCCGGGCGCAGCAATCGCTGCACCGCGTTCGAGGCCACCACGGTGCGCTGTTCGGCGAAGGCCTCGTGGTTCTTCTCGATGTCCTCGAGGTCGTAGAGATAGTTGACCATCAGCCCGTAGGACTGGGCGATACCCTTCTCCGAGGCGTCGGCGAGCCAGTCGATGCGCTCCAGCCGCGCCCCGTTGCCAAGATGGAAACGCGCCACCGGATCGACCGGCATGCCGCGCGGCGTCTTGGCGCGCAGGTAGTAATATGCGGCGGCGCGTTTCATGGTATCGCGCAGCGCCTCGACCTTCTCCTTGTCATTCCACCAGCCCGGCTCATCGAAGGTCGCCAGCAACGCCTTGTCGGCGTCAGTCAGCACCACCGAGGCCTCCGTGGCGCGCTCACGCTTGAGCCACTTGGCGAAGGTCGGCGCCGGCGACAAGGTCACCAGGTTCGACAGCTTCGGCAGTTCGCGGCAGATCTCCTCGACCACCTGCTTGATCAGGAAATTGCCGAACGACACGCCGGCAAGCCCACGCTGGCAGTTGGAGATCGAATAGAACACCGCGGTGCGCGCTTTCTCGGGCTCGATGACGTCGCGGGACTTGGCCAGGATCGGGGCAATCGCCTCCGGAATGTCGCGCGTCAACGCCACCTCGACGAAAATCAACGGCTCGTCATTCAGCGCCGGATGGAAGAAGGCGTAGCAGCGCCGGTCCTCCGGATCGATACGGCGGCGCAGGTCGTCCCAGTCATGGATTTCGTGGACCGCCTCGTAGCGGATGATCTTTTCCAGGATGTTCGCCGGGGTCGACCAGTCGATGTGGCGCAGCACCAGGAAGCCGCGGTTGAACCACGAGGTGAACAGGTGCACGAAATCGTCGTCCACTGCCTGCAGCTCCGGCCGGTTCGGCAGCACGTCCATGAGCTGTTCGCGCATGGCGACCAGCGCCGCGGTGCCGCCGGGCGCGAGGTTGAGCCGGCGGAACAGTTCCTGGCGGCGCGGCTCGGACGCGGCATGCAGCGCCGCCGCGGTCTTGTCGTTCGGTTCGGCTTCCCAGGCGGCGTAGGCCGCCTTCATCCGCTCGGCGTCGGCGCCGAAACGCTTGGCCAGCGCCTCGAAAAAGGCGATGCGCGGCCCGGTCGTCAGTTCGGCATATTCGGTCAGGATGTCGCGGGCGCGGGCGACCCCGGACGCCTCGCCGCGGCCGGAAAGCAGGTGCTCGCACAATTCGACCAGGCTCTCCGAGCGGGCCTCGGTGTCGCCGCGGCGGTCGCGGCCGCGGTCGAGCAAGGCCCGGCCGCGGTCGGAAATGGTCTGCAGGAGTTCGCCGAAAAACGAGGTGTTCATGACGCTCCTATCGTAGCGGCTTTATTTTGCGACCGCCCCCATCAAATAGTCTGGGAGCCATGTGGCGATCTCGGGGAAAATACACAAGATCACGATGCAGAGCACCATCATCCCGACATAGGGCACCGAGCCCCACAGCACGGTCTTGGTCGGCACGTCGGGCGCTATCGCGTTGACGACAAAGAGATTCAACCCGACCGGCGGCGTGATGAGGCCGATCTCCATATTGATGGTCACAATCACGCCAAACCATACAGGATCGAACCCCGCAGCGGTGATGATCGGCAGCAGGATCGGCGCCGTCATCAAAATGATGCCCGCCGGCGGGATGAAGCAGCCGCAGACGAGCAGGAACACGTTGATGAGGCCCATCAACACCCATTTGTTGACCTGCATGGCGGCAATCGTTTCCGCCAGGGTCTGGGTGATGTACAGCGACGTCAGCATGTAGCCGAACAACACGGAAGTGGCGATGATCATGAGGATCATCACCGACTCGCGCGTCGTGGAACGTAGAATGTCCCACCACTGCATCGGGTTCCACATGCGGTAGATGGCCACGGCAAGAAAGAAGCAGAATGCCGCGCCGACACCGGCGGCTTCCGAGGGCGTCGCCACACCACCGTACAGAACATACATGACCGCCACGACGATCACGAGGAACGGGGCGACCTTCGGGATCGCCTCGAACTTCTCCCTCCACGAGTATCGGAAGTCGGCCGCATAGGCGCGGAAGCCCTTGCGCCAGATGTAGAAGGTCGTCCACGCCATGAACAAGGCAGTCAGCAACAGGCCCGGCATCACGCCGGCGAGGAACAGCCGGCCAATCGAGGTCTCCGTGGCGATGCCGTAGAGGATGAACGTGATCGACGGCGGGATGAGAATGCCGAGCGTGCCGCCGGCGCAGATCGAGCCGGTGGCGACCTCATCCGGGTAGCCGCGCTTGCGCATTTCCGGGATGCCCATCTTCCCGATCGCGGCGCAGGTCGCGGGCGACGAGCCGGTCAGCGCGGCGAAGATGGCGCAGGCGCCGAGGTTCGAGACCACAAGGCCGCCGGGCACGCGATACAGCCAGCGGTCGAGCGCGATGTAGAGATCGCGTCCCGCCGGCGACGAGCCGATTGCCGCACCCATCATGATGAACATCGGGATGGAGACCAGCGTGAAGTCGTGCAGGCCGGAGTACAGCGTCTCGGCCGCGACGTGCAGCGAGTCCGCGCCCTGGAAGATCACCAGGAAGGCGACGCCGACGGCGCCGAGCGCGAAAGCAACGGGGGCGCCGGTCAGAAAGACGGCGACCGTGACGATGAGAACGAGAATACCTTGCGTGGCCGGACTCATGTGCCGGTCTCCTTGATCGAAACGGCAGGACCTTCCCCGGTGATCCCGAAGGGCGGTTCGCGGCCCGTCAGTAGATCGATGAGGTCGACGATGTATTGCAGCGAAAGAATGCCGAGACCGACCGGCATCGCCATGTATGGAATCCATAACCTGGCACGCCACATCGAATCCGAGCGCCAGTTGTTCTGGTAGGACTCGAGCCAGAAGGAAGCAGTAAGCCAGGTCATCACCAGGACGAACGCCAACGATACCGTGACGGCAAGGAATGCCAGCCACCAGCGGACGCGCGGGCCCGAATAGATCGGCAGCACGTCGACGTTCACGTGCCCTTTGGTCAGCAGCACGTAGGGGCTGCCGAGGAAGGTCGCCGCAACGAGGCTATAGGTGACAAAGTCGGTCTGCCAGATGGTCGTCTGATTCAGCACGTAGCGAACGAACACCATCTGACAGACGATGACCACCGCAGCAGCCGTCAGCGACGCCGCGAACAGGCCCAATGCGACCGACATCCATCGCACGATGCGAGCGAAGAGTTCCATGATCCCCTCGTGTAACAGCCAAGAAAAATCGGCCGGCGCGAGGCCGGCCGATCATTCGCAAACGACGATTACTTCACCGCGAGAGCTTCGTCGATCAGCTTCTTGCCGTCCGGAACTTCGTCGGCAAAGATCTTGTACGAACTCTGCTGGGCGATCTTGATCCAGGCATCATATTCTTGCGGCGTGAGCGTCACGACCTCAACGTTGTTCTTCTTGAACGTCTCGACCATCTTTTCGTCGAGGCCGCGGGTTTCCTTGTTGAAGTACTCTTCCGACTTCTTGCCGGCAGCCATCAGCGCCTTCTTCTGGTCGGCGGAGAGCTTGTCGTAGCTCTTCTTCGACATCAGCACCGGCTCGTACATGAACCACAGCGCGTTCTCGCCCGGCGCGGTGATGCACTTGACCTGTTCATAGATGCGGAACGAGATGAAGCTGCCGGCCGAGGTGTCGGTGCCGTCGGCGACGCCGGTCTGAAGGGCGTTGTAGACTTCGTTCGACGGGATGTTGACGATCGAAGCGCCGGCCTGTTGCCACATCGCGGCAAAGGTCGGACCGGCGGAGCGGACCTTCTGGCCCTTGATGTCGTCCGGCTTGCGGATGCAGCCCTTCTTGGAGGCCACAGCGCCGGCGAGCCACGCGTCGGCGACGACGATGACGCCGGCCTTCTCGATCTTGGCTTTGATGTCCTTCATGAAGGGCGAGTTATTGAGACGCACGGCGCGGTCGTGATTGCGCACCAGACCCGGCATCAGCGTGGCCGAAAAGGCGCCGACCTTGCCCGAGGCGTAGTCGAGCGGGAAAGCGGCGAAGTCGAGCTGGCCGTTGACCAGCGCGTTCCACTGATCGTTCGGCTTGAACAGCGATGCGCCGGGATAGACCTGGATATCGACGCCGGCCGCCTTCATGTCCTTGGCGATGATCTGCACCATCTCGTCACGCGGGTCGCCCTTGCCGCCCGGGAACTGGTGCGAGGCTTTCATGGTGATCTGGGCCTGCGCCGAGGCCGACATGGCGATCACCGCGGCGGCGGCCGCCAACATCGTGAATTTTTTGGTCATCAGCTTTCCTCCGTTTAATTGGCAGTCTTCTGTTGTGGCAGTCTTTTGATACGGCGGACGTCCATGGAAGGCGCCCGCCCGAAGTGCGATAGAACAATAGCGAGTTGTTACCCCCACCGCGACCTTAGCCGCCTGGGCGGCACAGCGCCATAGCGCGGGCGGGAATTGCAGGGCAAGCCCTTTTCGCTTAAGGGAAATCCTGTCCGGCCGGCGCCGGACCGTGCGTCGATAAGCAGCACCGAACCACTTTGTCCTGAATTACGTCCCGGAGTTTAGAACATGTCCAAGCCCCTCCAAGGCGTCCGCGTCCTTGAACTTGCCCGCATCCTGGCTGGGCCATGGGCGGGACAGACGCTCGCCGATCTCGGCGCGGATGTGATCAAGGTCGAACGCAAGGGCGCCGGTGACGATACCCGGCAATGGGGCCCGCCCTTTGTCGAGGCCAAGGAAGGCGACCACCTCGGCGCTGCCTATTTTCACGCGGCCAATCGCGGCAAACGCTCGATCGAACTCGACTTCGAAGATCCTGAGGGCCAGCGCATCGTGCGCAAGCTGGCGGCGAAATCCGATGTGCTGATCGAGAACTTCAAGGTCGGCGGGCTGGCCAAGTTCAAGCTCGACTATGCGAGCATGAAGGAGGAATTCCCGCACCTCATCTATTGCTCGGTGACTGGTTTCGGCCAGGACGGCCCTTATGCCAAGCGCGCCGGCTACGATCTCATGGCGCAGGGCATGGGCGGCGTGATGGAACTCACCGGCATGCCCGACGGCGAGCCGACGCGCATCGGTATTCCGATGTCTGACATTTTTACCGGTGTCTATTCGGTCATCGGGATTCTTTCTGCGCTGCACCAACGCAAGACCACCGGCAAGGGCTGCTACGTCGATACGGCGCTCGTCGACTCCACCGTCGGCGTGCTGTCGAACCAGGCGCTGAATTACATGGTGTCCGGCAACATCCCCAAGCGCATCGGCAACGCGCACGCCAACATCGTGCCGTACCAGGTTTTCCCGGTTGCCGACGGCCACATCATCATCGCCACCGGCAACACCGGGCAGTACATCAAACTTTGCAATATTCTCGGCGCGCCCGAGCTGGCGCAGAACCCGGCTTATGCCGACAACACCGGCCGTCTGACGCATCGCGAGGAGCTGATCGGCAAGCTGTCGGCGATGACGTCGAAAATGAAGCGCGACGATCTGCTGGCGCAACTCGAGACGCAGGGCGTGCCGGCGGGTCCGATCAACAATGTCGAGCAGGTGTTCAACGATCCGCAGGTCGTGCATCGCGGCATGAAGCTCGAATATCCGAGCGCCGACGCCAAGTCGGGCAAGATCCCCGGCGTGCGCACGCCGATCGTGATGGACGGCTGGCGCGCGGCAAGCGACCGCCCCTCGCCCAAGCTCGGCGAGCACACCGCGGAGATCCTCAAGGAGATCGGCGAAGGCTGATCAGGCTTCGTGCCGCCGGCGCAGCGACAGCCACTCCCATAGCGCGACGACGATCATGACCGCCGTCGTCGTGGCCGACAGCTCGACCGGCGTCACATAGAACGACGCCGGCACGCTCAGCGCCAGCAGGCCCAGACCGATCAGGTGCGAGAGCGGCAGGTTTGGCGCCGACAGCCGCTTGAACAAAGCGTTGCCGAGAAGATAAAGCGCCGGCCCGCCGACCAGTGCACAGAGCGCCGGCAATTCGACGTGGCCGCCGGGATGGTGCAGCACCAGTTCGTCGCCGACGGCGACGACGATGATTCCCGCAACGATCGGAACGTGCAAGTAGGTATAGCCCGAGCGCGCCAGGCGGCCGGGATCGCCGGAGGTCTCGATCTGCCGGCTCGCGCGTTCGGCGCCGATGTTGAAGTACACCGCCCACAGCGCGACGCTGCCGATGAAGGCGGTCAGGAACGCGGCGATGTGTTCGCCGGTCCAGGCCAGTTCGGCGAAAGTCGCACCGGTGATCAGGATCGACTCGCCGAGCGCGATGATGATGAACAGGCCGCAGCGCTCGGCCATATGATTGCCGGCGACCACCCAGTCGCTGGTGGTGGAGCGGCCGAGCCTTGGCACCCAGTAGCCGACAATCGGCGCCACCGTTTCGATGGCCGCGGCCAGCGTCCACACCTCGAGCCGCAACGTGGCATCGACAAAGGCGCCGGCCAGCCACACCGGGGCCGCCGCCAGATGCCACAGCGAGATGCGCACGAAGTTGCGGAAGTTGACGGCGTCATGACGTCGCAGCGCCCAGAGCATGGTGAGATCGCGCACGACGTGCATTGCCACGTAGGCGACAGCCAGAGCGCCGGCACGGTCCTCGAAGCCTTTCGGGATCGCCGTGGTGAACACCAGGCCGGCGAGCATCAGCGCGAACAGCATCATGCGCACGGCGGGCCGCGCCGGGTCGAGCCAGTTGGTGACCCAGGCCGCGTTGATCCACGCCCACCACACGGCGATCAGCAGCACGGTCATCTGCGCAAGGCCCGTCAGCGTCAGATGCGCCAGCAGACCGTGCGACAATTGCGTGACCGCGAAAACAAACACCAGGTCGAAGAACAATTCGACATAGGTGACGCGGCTGCTGTCGTGGTGGCCGCGAACACGCAACTGGCTGGTTCGGGCGGCAAGGAGGCTCATGCGGGCGGGTCCGGTTGACGCCGCATTCATAACCGCCGCCGTGGCGGGAGCCAATCGCCGGGACGCGTGTTATGCTCAGCGCCATGGCACGGAAAAAGCGCAAATCGGCGGCGGGCAAGCAGACCAATGCGGCTTCCGACGAGGACGATCTGGTCGGCAAGCGCATCCAGATCGAGCGCGCCACCTTCGACGCCATCTCGCTGATGGCGCGCGAACAGATGAAGGACCTGCCCGAGGTCACTGAAGAAGCCTTCCGCGACCTCCTGAAGAAATACGGCCGCACCGCCGATTTCCGCGAGGCGCTGAAGATGAGCGCCAGGCAGGCCGGCAGGAAACAGGCCGGCAAGAAACAGGCCGGGAAGAAGGCCTGACGGCCATTTTTGTCGCGGCAGTGGACGGGAACCCGGCGGCGGCCTGCCAAGTTTCAAACCCCATGGACAGCAACGCCTGGGACGAAATCTTCCGCCTTGTCGCGGCGGCGGCGGCCGGCATCGCCATCGGCCTCAATCGCGAAATGCAGGGCAAGCCGCTGGGCATGCGGACATTGGCCCTCGTCGCCCTGGGCTCGGCCATCGCCGCCCTCACGGCCGTCGATTACCGCGGCCTCGACCATAATCCCGATGCGCTGAGCCGCGTCGTTCAGGGCGTGCTGCAGGGCGTGCTCACCGGCATCGGCTTCATCGGCGCCGGCGTCGTGCTGCGCAACAAGGAATCTGGAACGGTCGAGGGCCTGACCACGGCTGCTTCCGTTTGGGTCACAGCCGCCATCGGCATCGCCTGCGCGCTGGCGGCCTGGCATCTCGTCGTCATCGGCGTCGCGCTGACGCTCCTCGTGCTCGCCGGTCTCGGCTGGGTGGAGTACAAGCTCTTCCCCGACACCAAGCGTCAGGATTAATCGACGAAGGTCAGCGGCCGCGCCACGTGCTCGAGCGGCTTGCGCTCGGCGGCGACGCCCCAACGCCATGCGACGAGGCCGCCGAGCACCATCAGCACGGCGCCGAGCAGATAGCCGCCGAACACGCTGACGCGCGAGCCGGTGTCGATCAGCGCCCCGAACAGCCACGGCCCGACGATGCCGCCGACGCCGGTGCCGAAGGCATAGAACAGCGCGATCGCCAGCGCGCGCATTTCCAGCGGGAAGATTTCGCTGACGGTCAGATAGGCCGAACTCGCGGCCGCCGAGGCGAAGAAGAAGATGGCCATCCAGCAGATGGTCTGCGTTTCCGCGCCGATCAGATCCTTCATGAACAGATAGCCGGTTGCCGCCAGCAGGATGCCGGAGATCATGTAGGTGAAGGCGATCATGATGCGGCGGCCGAGTGTATCGAACAGCCGGCCGATCAGCACCGGCCCGAGAAAATTGCCGGCGGCGAAGGGCAGGATGTACCAGCCGACATGATCGGCCGGCACACGGTAGAAATCGGTGAGGATCAAGGCGTAGGTGAAGAAGATGGCGTTGTAGAAAAACGCCTGCGACGCCATCAGCGCGAGGCCGACAAAAGCGCGCTGGCGATATTGCCCGATCAATGTCCGCGCAACTTCGAGGAGCGGCGTGCTGCGCCGCGCACGCAGGCGCACGCGCGGCAGTTCATGCGCCGGCGGCAGATCCGCGAAGCGCGCTTCGATCGAGGCGACGACACGGTGCGCCTCATCGATGCGACCATGCGTCATCAGCCAGCGCGGGCTTTCCGGCAGCCACATCCGCATGAAGAAGATGACCAGCGCCAAAGCCGCGCCGATCAGAAAGGCGAGCCGCCAACCGTGGTCGGGATCGATCACGGCGGGATCGAGCAGCACCAGCGAGCCGACGGCGCCGATCGCGGCGCCGATCCAGAAGCTGCCGTTGATGACCAGGTCGGTCCAGCCGCGCCGGCGCGCCGGGATGAGCTCCTGGATGGTCGAGTTGATGGCGGCGTATTCACCGCCGATGCCGGCGCCGGTGATGAAGCGGAACAGCGCGAAGCTCGCGATGTTCCACGACAGCGCCGTGGCCGCCGTGGCGGTGAGATAGACCACGAGCGTGATGAAAAAGAGCTTCTTGCGGCCGAGACGGTCGGTCAGCCAGCCGAAGAAGAGCGCGCCTAGCACTGCGCCGGCGAGATAGGCACTGGCAGCGATACCGATATCGGTGTTGGTGAATTGCAGCACCGGGCTCTGTTTGAGAGCGCCGGCAAGACTGCCCGCCAGCGTCACCTCGAGGCCGTCGAGCACCCAGGTGATGCCGAGGGCGGCGACCACCAGCGTGTGAAATCGGCCCCACGGCAGCCGGTCGAGCCGCGCCGGAATATCGGTCTCGACGATTCCGGCCTCGCGGCGATCGGCGCCCGCCTCAAGCTCCGCAGCCATCGGTGATCCTCTCCAGCCGCCCCTTCGAGACTAACGCCTTGATCCGAGCAGCGTTCGCCCCGGCGCACGGCAGCCCCTAAGGTTCGCAGTTGGCGGCGAAATCGGCTAGTATTGCGCCGCGGCAAGCCGCGCCGCCCTTCGAGACCCCCCATATGGATTCCGACGTCCTCCGCCGTCTGCATTACGCCGCCGCCATCGGCTGCGGCGTCTTTGCCGCGCTCGTTGTGCACATCGTGCTCACGGTGTTCGGCGTCGGACTCGATGCCGTGCTGCGAGAGGCGAGCCGCGGCTCGGCCAGCCAACTGGCTTCGGCCATGGCCTGGTGGGCGATCGGCGCCGCCGGCTTCGTCGGCGGTTGGGGAACCGGCGCTTACCTGATCGCGGCGGCGCGCGAGCGTACCTTCGTCTTTCGGCTGGCGCAGCGCTTCCTCGTCGCCGTGGTCTTCGCGGCGGCCACCGCCGGCGGCATCATCAGCAAGACCGGCAATGCCGGCGGCACTGTCGACGTGATCGCGGGGCTGACCGCGCTTGGCCTCGGCGTCGTGTGTGCCTTCTGCGGGGCGCGACTCGCCTATCTGAACGCCGAGCAGGTTTGACGGGACGGAGTTTCCGTCGTCTTTCAACTACATCTCAATACGATATATACGAAAGTCTAAGAGGCAAGCGTGCCCGATGGAACTTTCTCCATCCTGATCGCCGCCGACTCTCGTGATTGAACAGCATCACTCGGTACAAATTTATTTCATTCGCGCGCGTGCATCGCACAGCACGATCGGCGCTGGATTCACGATCAAACAGCGATGACTTCATCGCAGTGCACATCATGCGTCCGACCAAAGTGGCATTGACGCTGATACCTTTTCAGTTCGCCATAAGCTCGATGGTTTCTGGTGACGCGTTTGCCAACAACAAGTGCGCCCCGGTGGGCCATTTTTCATCTGATGTCCGGCCTCGGCCGTCAGCAAAAAGATAAGCAATTTGCACAAGCAGCCCGGGGGGCACTCGGGATTTGCGAACCAAGGAGGAGACTTCAGTGTCATTGCATGACAAGGACGGCGTATCGCGCCGTAAGGTTCTGACCATCGGCGCCGGCATCGCCGGCGCTGCCGCGCTGCCGTCGGGCGGCTTCCTGATGCCGGTTTACGCCGCCGACAAGCCGGCGATCGGCACCTATCCGGCCGGCTCGCAGGGCTCGACTGTCTACATCGGCGCCGCCGTTCCGCGCACCGGCGCCTATGCCGTGCAGGGCGAAGATGAGCTCAAGGGCATGCAGCTTGCCGTCGAGCACATCAACACCGATCACCCGTTGATGAAGAAGATCGCGCCCAAGGTTTCCAAGGGCGTGCTCGGCAAGAAGGTCGAGGTGCTCGCCGCCGACAGCGCCGCCAAGCCGAACCAGGCGGTGCAGGCTCAGCAGACCTTCATCAACGAGAACAAGATCATCTTGATGACCGGCTCGACCTCGTCGGCCGTCGCCGTGGCGCTCAACAAGTTCGCCGACCGCGAGAAGATCCTCTACGTATCGGCGATTTCGGGCTCCAACGACACCACCGGCAAGGACTGCGTGCGTTATGGCTTCCGCCAGTGCTTCTACGGTGAGACCGCCGCCAACGCCATCGGTCCGGTGCTGGTGAAGGCCTATGGCAAGGGCAAGAAGGCGGCGTTCATGACGCCGGACTACACCTACGGCCACACCGTCACTAAGTCGGTCAACGACTATCTGACCAAGAACGGCGGCTGGACCATGGTGACCAACCAGGTCTCGCCGCTCGGCACGCAGGACTTCTCGCAGTACCTGACCAACATCGCCAACTCCGGCGCCGACGTGATCGTCAACGTCAACTGGGGCCGTGACGCGGTGCTCTCGGTGCAGCAGGCCAAGCAGTTCGGCCTGACGCCGAAGATGAAGATGGTGATCCCCTATCAGATCCCCTTCCTCGCCAAGGAAGTGGGCGCCGAGCTCACCGAAGGCGTCTATGCGGCCACCGACTTCTGGTGGACGCTGGAAGACAAGTATCCGCTCGCCAAGATGTTCGTCGAAGCGTTCCAGAAGAAATACGGCTACCGGCCGGAATGGGGCGCCGAAAACGGCTACATCAGCTTCGCCCACTGGGCGCGCATGGTGACCGAGGCGAACAGCTTCTATCCGCCGGACATCATCAAGCAGTACGAGAAGGGCGAGACCATCCCCGGCCTCGTCGGCGATTGCCACTATCGTCCGGAAGACCACCAGTGCGTCCGCCCGGTCGTCATCGTCAAGGGCAAGGCGCCGAAGGACATGAAGAACAAGGAAGACTTCTGGGAAGTTCTCGAAGTCGTTCCGGGCGAGCCGCTGATGCAGAAGCCGGATGCGTTCGGCTGCAAGCTCGGCAGCTATACCTGATCGTGACGCGCCCGTCCTGACGGACGGGCGCCTTCATGCGATGCGATGGCCGGGCGGGACTTTCGGACGCGCCCGGCCATTCGCGCACTTTCGGTTCGCCGAATTTCATTTCCCACCAACCTCGGACGACGGGCGACAACGTGGTCAATTGGGCAAATTTCTTTTCGCAATGCTTTAACGGGCTGGTGCTCGGCGCGCTGCTAGCGCTGATCTCCTCCGGCCTCACCATCATCTACGGCACGCTTGGCGTCCTTAATCTCGCGCACGGCGCGATGTTCATGCTCGGCGGCTATGCCGGTTGGGTGGCCTACACCTATACGGGTTCGTTCCTGGTCGCGGTGGCCGCCGGCTCGCTGTTCGTGATGCTGGTCGGCGTCATCATGGAGCGCGGCATTATCCGGTATTTCTACGGCCGGCCGCATGAGGATCAGCTTCTCGTCACCTTCGGGCTCGGCATCGTTTTTGTCGAAGCGGTGCGCTTCGGCTTCGGCAGTCTGTCGAAGATGACGCCGCCGCCGGCGCTTTTCACCGGCATCACAAATCTCG
>JAHCKG010000002.1 GCA_026125895.1 Pseudolabrys sp.
GGGCTCCTCTCCAAGTCAAGGACAAGTCTCGGACAACACAGGAACAAGTGTCGGGCAACACAGGGACAACCAACGGCGCGGGGCGCCATGACGCGGCTGCGAAATGCGAAAAAGCCCTATTTCACGGTAAGAATCATGGTCAGACCGCACCCGAATCGTCTAATCCGGACGTCACGGTCTGGCGCTGCGCCAGCCCTTGCGGCTCAAGAGGAGGGTCCCCTGATGGCTACGGCAACTAAGGCTCCGGCAACGGTTACCCTGAAGCATCTCGCTGCGGCGCTCGCCGACTCGCACGAAATGTCCAAGAAGCAGGCGGAAACCGTCCTCGGCGATTTCGTCGGCAACATCGTCAAGCACCTCAAGAAAGGCGAGCGTATCCGCATCGGCGGCCTCGGCATCCTTCAGGTGCGCAAGCGTGCCGCGCGCATCGGCCGTAACCCGGCCACGGGCGAACAGATTCAGATCAAGGCGTCGAAGAAGGTTGCCTTCCGCGCCGCCAAGGAACTCAAGGAAGCGATCTGACGCTTCCGATCGGACCCTCCGGGGATTGTCACGACGGGCGCCGAGCCGAGGCTCGCGCCCGTCGTTTTGATTCCGGCTAGTGGCGCGGCAGGAATTCACGGATCGCCGCGCCGATCGGCGCGGCGTGCGTCTCCAGCGCGAAATGTCCGGTGTCGAAGAAGCTCACTTTCGCCTGTGGCAGATCGCGTTTGTAGGCTTCGGCGCCCGCCGGCAGAAAGAACGGATCGTTCCTGCCCCACAGCGCGATCAGCGGCGGCTGGTGCTTGCGGAAGTAGTCATGGAAGCCCGGATAAGCTTCGATATTGGTGCGGTAATCGAGCATCAGGTCGAGCTGGATGTCGGCGTTGCCCGGCCGCGCCAGATAGAAATCGTCGAGGCTTCGGCCGTCGGGCGACACCGTCGCCGGATCCGGTACGCCATGGGTGTACTGAAACAACGTCGTCTCCGGCGCCAGGAAGGCGCGCAGCGCGTCGCGATTGTCCGGCGTCGGCGATTGCCAATAAGCGCGGATCGGATTCCAGCCGTCGCTCAGGCCTTCGACATAGGCATTGCCGTTCTGCGACACGATGGCCGTGATGCGCTCGGGATGACTGGCGGCGAGCCGCAGGCCGACCGGCGCGCCGTAGTCGAAGACGTAGATCGCGAAACGTTTCAGGCCGATCACCTCGGTGAAGCGCGCCATCACCTTCGCCAGATTGGCGAAGCTGTAGGTGAAGGTCTCGCGCGGCGGCTGCGCCGACTGGCCGAAGCCCGGCAGGTCCGGCGCGATGATGTGGAAGTCGTCGGCCAGTTCCGGGATCAGGTCGCGGAACATGTGGCTTGCGGTCGGAAAGCCGTGCAGCAGCAAGATGGCGGGGCGGCCCGCCTGCCCGGCTTCGCGGTAGAAGATATCGACGCCGTCCACGGCCACGGTTCGGAAATGCATGCGGCTGGTCTCCACTGTCGCTCAGGCCCTCGGAAATGAGTAACCTTTGTTTTTCTATTTTGATGGTTACTTGCAGTTCGTAACTTGTCAATCATCGTATTGCCGGTTATCACCCGTTTGTGACTGGAGAAGCGGCGATGGAACACGTTCAGACCCCCGATGCCGAACCCGCCGGTGCAGCGCCCTGGCCGGCGCTCGGGGACCATCTCGCGCTCGATTTCCTCAACACGATCGCGACGGCACGCGGCGGCCGTGTCGAATGGCTGAGTTCGGGCGAGGCCTTCCTGGCCTGGCTCAAGACGGCGGGCGTCATCGACAAGCCGCCGCGCTTCGAGCGTGCGGGGCTCGACGCCGCCGCCAGGGACGCGATTGAACTGCGCGAGTGGTTCCGCGGCGCGCTCGGCCGCATCAAGGCCAAGGGCCGCGACGCGATGACAGCATCCGATCTCAAGCGGCTGAATGCCCTGCTGGCGCGCGGCGCCAGCTTTCAGCGCGTCGAGCCGACCGCGGGCGGCCTCAAGACCGTCAGCGTGCGGCCGATGGACGACGCGCAGGCCCTGCTGGCGCCGCTCGCCGCCGCGATCGCCGATCTCCTGTGTCACGGCGATCTCGATCTGGTGCGGCGCTGCGAAGGCGAGCAGTGCACCTTGTGGTTCTACGACCGCACCAAGTCACACCGGCGCCGCTGGTGCAGCCAGGCGCTATGCGGCAACCGCGCCAAGGCCGCGGCATTCCGCTATCGCCACCGCGACGCGCACTGATCGGAGCAAGCCCCTTGTCTTGGCCGTCCGCCGCGCTTTTATGAGGACGGACCATTCTGGAGTGCCGCCGTGCCCGCCTCGCCCGTCTTCGACTACACCGTGCTTGAGCGCTTCCTGCGTTACGTCGTGATCGACACGCAGTCCGATCCGGAATCGCCGACCACGCCGTCCACCGAGAAGCAGAAAAATCTCGGCCGGCTGCTGGTGAGCGAATTGCGCGATATCGGCCTTGGCGACGCCGCCATGGACGAGAACGGCTATGTCTATGCGACGCTGCCGGCCAATACGGCCAAGGCCGTGCCGGTGGTCTGCTTCTGCTCGCACATGGACACCTCGCCGGACTGCTCCGGCGCGAATGTGAAGCCGCAGATCGTGCGCAACTACCAGGGCGGCGACATCGTGCTACCCGGCGACAGGACGCAGATCATCCGCGCCGCGGAACATCCCGCTCGCCAAGCAGATCGGCAGCGACATCGTCACCTCCGACGGCACGACCTTGCTCGGCGCCGACAACAAAGCCGGGCTTGCCGAGATCGTCGATGCCATGCGCTTCCTCGTCGCGCATCCCGAAATCAAGCACGGCGTCATCAAGGTGCTGTTCACGCCGGACGAAGAGATCGGCCGCGGCGTCGACAAGGCCGACCTCAAGCGGCTCGGCGCCGACTTCGCCTACACGATCGACGGCGAGGCCGCCGGCACCATCGAGAACGAGACCTTTTCGGCCGACGCGGCGATCGTCACCATCACCGGCGTCGCCGCGCATCCCGGCTTTGCCAAAGGCAAGATGGAGAACGCCATCAAGATCGCCGCGCGTATCATCGATGCCCTGCCCAAGGACACCTGCACGCCGGAAACCACCGAGGGCCGCGAAGGCTTCCTGCATCCGGTGTCGGTGACGTCACAGCTCGGCGAGGCGAAGCTCCAGTTCATCGTCCGCGATTTCGACGACGCCGGCCTGCGCGCCAAGGGGCAATTGCTGGAGCAGACAGTCAAGCAGGTGATGCGCGACTTCCCGCGCTCGACCTATCGCTTCGAGATCAAGGAGCAGTACCGCAACATGCGCGTCGTGCTCGACCGGCATCCGGCCATCGTCGATAACGCCATGGAAGCGGTGCGCCGCGCGGGTCTCGAGCCGGTCAAGGGCTCGATCCGCGGCGGCACCGACGGTTCGCGGCTGTCCTTCATGGGCCTGCCCTGCCCCAATATCTTCGCCGGCGAACACGCCTTCCACTCGCCGCTGGAGTGGGTGAGCGTCCAGGACATGCAGGCTGCGGTGCGCACCATCGTGCACCTCGCCGCGCTGTGGGAAGAGCGGGCGTAAGGCGCGAAGGCGCATCGGTCCTGGCGGCCGCGCCGGCCAAGCCGTGTCGCGGCCCTTGATATGCATCAATAAACTCCCGGTTGCCGGCGGCGAATATGACCACTCCATCAACCGGGAGGTCCCCATGCGGCGGATCGTGCTTTTGGCGTCGCTGATCTTCGCGTTGCCGATCTTGGCATCGCTGATGATGCTGGCTGCGATAAACCAGGCCAGCGCGTTGTCCTGCGACGCCGGCAACGGCTGCAGCGTCGATTGCGACGACGGCTGCAGCGCGGTCTACTATCAGGACACGCAGCAGTGCGTCGCCGTCTGCTACGACAAGAAGGGCAAGAAGAAGATCGCGACGCCGATCACGGCGACGTTCAAGAACGCGGCGAAAGCCGACATCGAACGTATCCTGGGCCTCGGATCCAAGAAGTCGCGGCCCAAAGGCAACTAGCCAAGGGCAATTAGCCAAGGGCAACTAACGCCGCGCGCCGTCCGGCCCGTTCCAGCCCGATCAGGATTCGGGTGGTTCGCCTTGCCGTCTTCTGCGACTTGAGACCGCATCGTTCGGTCGGGTCGCGAGGGCGCCATGTCGAATAATCTGTCGAATAATCTATCGAAGAGCTTGCATCATCACCGCCTGCCGCCGGCCTTCCAACGGCTTGCGTGGTCCAACCTGATTGCGCAATCGGCCGATCAGGTCGCGCTCGCCGCCACGCCGATGGTGGCGGTGCTTGCGCTCGGGGCCGGCGCCGGCGCGACCGGCCTGCTCACCGCGGCGCAGACCTTACCCTTCCTGCTGCTGTCGTTCCCGGCCGGCGTCATCGCCGACCGCACGGCGCGACGATCACTGATGGCGACGGCCGAGGCCGTGCGCAGCGCCGCGTTGCTGTCGTTGCCGGTGCTCATCGCGCTCGACTGGCTATCGGTGCCGATGCTGGCAATGATCGGCTTCCTGGCCGCGACCGGGACCGTAGCGTTCAGCGTCACCGCACCGGCTCTGGTGCCGGCGCTGGTGCCCCGGCAGGCCTTCGCGGCCGCTAACGGGCGACTTGAACTCGCGCGCAGCACGGCCTTCGCCGCCGGTCCCGCGCTTGCCGGCGCCGTGGTCGCCTGGCTCGGCGCCTCGCCGACCTTCCTGCTCGCGGCGGTCCTGTCGGCAGCCGCCGCCATGCTGTTGATCGGCATTTCCGAGCCGCAGCGTCCGCCGCAACCGCCGCGCCACATCGTGAGCGACCTGAAGGAAGGCGCCCGCTTCGTCTGGCAACACGAGTGGCTGCGGCCGATCCTGCTGACGGCGGTGGTGTGGAATATCTCGTGGTTCGTCTTGCAGGCGGCCTTCGTGCCCTACGCCGTGCATCGTCTCGGGCTGTCGGCGAGCGGCGTCGGCATCACGCTCGCCATCTACGGCATCGGCATGGTGGCAGGCGCGCTGCTCGCCTCGCGCATCGTGGCATGGATGTCGTTCGGCGCCGCGGTTGTCATCGGCCCTCTCGTGTCCGTCGCCGCCATCGCGGCGATGGTCGCGACGCTGCAATGGCCTTCGGGCGCGCTGGCCGGGCTCTCGTTCTTCCTGTTCGGCGCCGGTCCGATCGTTTGGGTGATCTCATCGACGACGTTGCGCCAGGCCGTCACCCCGGAAGCCCTGCTCGGCCGCGTGTCGGCGCTGTTCATGACGGCCAATACCGGCGCGCGGCCCATCGGCGCGGCGATCGGCGGCCTGATCGGCGCCGGCTACGGCGCCGAGGCCTGCATCGTCGTCGCCTGCATCGGTTTCCTGATTCAGGCTGCGATCATCCTGCGCTCGCCGATCCCGAGCCTCGCGCGGCTGCCGGCTATGGCCTGAACGGATGAGATGGTGGGCAGTGAGAGGATCGAACTCCCGACCGTCCCGGTGTAAACGGGATGCTCTACCGCTGAGCTAACTGCCCTGACGCCGCGCCTTATCGGCCAAGGCTGGCCGCCGCGCAAGACGCACGTCCCCCTCGCCGCCCAACAAAAAAACGGCGCCCGCGAGGGCGCCGCTTTCTCGTTTCAGAGGCTGGCCGCTTAGTGCGCGGTCAGGCCGGACTCGTCGGCCGCCTTCTTGTCGGCGGCGGCGGCAGCGGCCGCGGCCGCTTCGTCCCATTCAATCGGCTCCGGCTTGCGCACCAGGGCCTTGGCGAGAACCTCGTCCATCCGCGAAACCGGGATGATCTCGAGGTGCTTCTTGATGGTCTCGGAGATTTCCACCAGGTCCTTGGCGTTCTCCTCCGGGATCAGCACGGTCTTGATGCCACCGCGCGCGGCGGCGAGCAGCTTCTCCTTCAGACCACCGATCGGCAGCACCCTGCCGCGCAGCGTGATCTCGCCGGTCATGGCGACATCCTTGCGGACCGGGATGCCGGTCATCACCGAGACGATGGCCGTGACCATGGCGACGCCCGCGGACGGACCATCCTTCGGCGTCGCGCCTTCCGGCACGTGCACGTGGATGTCGCGCTTGTCGAACATCGGCGGCTCGATCCCGAAGGCGACGGCGCGGGAGCGGACGTAAGACGCCGCCGCCGAGATCGACTCCTTCATCACATCGCGCAGGTTGCCGGTGACCGTCATGCGGCCCTTGCCCGGCATCTGCGTGCCTTCGATGGTCAGCAACTCGCCGCCCACATCGGTCCAGGCCAGACCGGTGACGACACCGACCAGATCCTCGGCCTCGACTTCGCCGTAGCGGAACTTCGCCACGCCGAGATAGTCGGACAGGTTCTGCGCGGTGACGGCGATCGACTTCTTGTCGGAAGTCATGATCTCCTTCACGGCCTTGCGGACCAAGGTCGACAGTTCGCGCTCGAGACTGCGCACGCCGGCTTCCCGGGTATAGCGACGGATCAGCAGCAACAGACCTTCATCGTTGATGGTCCATTCCTCCGGCGCCAGGCCGTGCTTGGCCACCGCGTGCGGAATCAAGTGCTTGCGCGCGATCTCGACCTTTTCATCCTCGGTGTAACCGGCGATGCGGATGATCTCCATACGATCCATCAACGGCCCAGGGATGTTGAGCGTGTTGGCGGTCGTGATGAACATCACGTTCGACAGGTCGTAATCCACCTCGAGATAGTGGTCGTTGAACGTCGAGTTCTGCTCCGGATCCAAAACCTCGAGCAATGCCGAGGACGGATCGCCGCGGAAATCGGCGCCCATCTTGTCGATCTCGTCGAGCAGGAACAGCGGGTTCGACGACTTGGCCTTCCTCATCGACTGGATGATCTTGCCGGGCATCGAGCCGATGTAGGTCCGACGGTGACCGCGGATCTCCGCTTCGTCACGCACGCCGCCGAGCGACACGCGCACGAATTCGCGGCCGGTCGCCTTGGCGATCGACTTGCCGAGCGAGGTCTTGCCGACGCCCGGAGGGCCGACGAGACACAGGATCGGACCGGTCAGCTTGTTGGCGCGCTGCTGCACGGCGAGATACTCGACGATGCGCTCCTTGACCTTCTCGAGGCCGTAGTGATCGGCATCGAGGATGGTCTCGGCGGCGGTGAGATCCTTCTTGACCTTGCCCTTCTTGCCCCACGGGATCGAGAGCAGCCAGTCGAGATAGTTGCGCACGACGGTGGCCTCGGCCGACATCGGCGACATCTGACGCAGCTTCTTCAACTCATGCTGCGCCTTCTCACGGGCTTCCTTGGAGAGCTTGGTCTTCTTGATCTTGTCTTCGAGCTCGGCAAGTTCGTCCTTGCCTTCCTCGTCGCCCAGCTCCTTCTGGATCGCCTTCATCTGTTCGTTGAGGTAGTACTCGCGCTGCGTCTTCTCCATCTGCCGCTTGACGCGGGTGCGGATGCGCTTTTCCACCTGCAGGACCGAGATCTCGCTCTCCATCAGGCCGAGCACCTTCTCGAGGCGCGCGGTGACGGACGGCGTCTCCAGGATGTCCTGCTTGTCCGGAATCTTGACGGCCAGATGCGAAGCCACGGTGTCGGCGAGCTTGGCGTAATCCTCGATCTGCTGGATCACGCCGACGACCTCCGGCGACACCTTCTTGTTCAGCTTCACGTAGTTTTCGAATTCGGTGACGACCGAACGCGCCATGGCTTCCGCCTCGACCTTCTCGCCGACATCGTCGGCAATCGGGGTCGCGTCGGCTTCATAGTATTCGTCGCGATCGGAATACTTGGAGACCTTGGCGCGCGTCGCGCCCTCGACCAGCACCTTCACGGTGCCGTCGGGCAGCTTGAGCAATTGCAGGACGCTCGCCAGCGTGCCGACTTCGAAGATCTGGTCGGTGGCCGGATCGTCGTCGGACGCATTCTTCTGGGTCGCCAGCAGGATGAAGGTGTCGGAGCGCATGACCTCTTCGAGCGCCTTGATCGACTTCTCACGGCCGACAAAGAGCGGAACGATCATGTGCGGAAACACCACGATGTCGCGCAACGGCAGCACCGGATAAGCCCGGGTATCGCCCGGCTGCAGCGTGGGTCGTGGCTTGTTGGTCATTGCTTCCAGTCCTTGTGTTGTGCCCCTGTTTCGAGACCCGCCTTGGCGGCATCGCAAAAACAGTGCCGAGCAGGAAGAAGGAACGTCGGAGCGCGCTTCCTGTTTCGCGCTCCACCCCCGAGCATGAGTTTCGGGGTTAATTCCTTCGTCAAAAACGACGCCAAACGAAACTTTGTACGCCAATTGTTCGACAGCACTATACGTAGGATGGTGGTCCCTCCTCCGCAAGTAACGGCCGAAACGCCGGTTAAGATCAGCCTAGCGCCAAAGCACAACACAAACGCTTTGATTCTGCGACGCTAAAGCCGTGTCGCACGGGCGTTATTCCGCCACCGCCGGGCTCACCCGCGGGCGCCGCGGAACCGGCGCGCGGCAACGGGCTACCGGCCCCGAGAGGGGCCGGTAGTTCCCTTTTGGAACTAAGGAAATCAGGCGCTGGCCGAGCCCTGGTCGGCGGTGCGGTCGCTGCGGTCGGCGTAGATGTAGAGCGGCCGCGCCGTCCCATCCACGACCTCCTTGGAGATCACCACCTCTTCGACGCCCTCGAGCGACGGCAGGTCGAACATGGTGTCGAGCAGGATGCCTTCCATGATCGACCGCAAGCCGCGGGCGCCGGTCTTGCGCTCGATCGCCTTGCGGGCGATGGCGCCGAGGGCTTCTTCGGCCAAGGTCAGGTCGATGGACTCCATCTCGAACAGGCGCTGATACTGCTTCACCAGCGCATTCTTCGGCTCGACCAAGATCTTCTTGAGCGAGGCTTCGTCGAGGTCTTCCAGCGTCGCGACGACCGGCAGACGGCCGACAAACTCCGGGATGAGACCGTACTTGAGCAGATCCTCCGGCTCGACGTCGCGGAAGATTTCGCCCATGCGGCGATCTTCCGGCGAGGCCACCTTGGCGCCGAAGCCGATCGAGGTCGACTTGCCGCGGCCCGAGATGATCTTGTCGAGACCCGAGAACGCGCCACCGCAGATGAACAGGATATTCGTCGTGTCCACCTGCAGGAATTCCTGCTGCGGATGCTTGCGGCCGCCCTGCGGCGGCACCGACGCGACGGTGCCTTCCATGATCTTGAGCAGCGCCTGCTGCACGCCCTCACCCGACACATCGCGCGTGATCGACGGGTTGTCGGACTTGCGGCTGATCTTGTCGATTTCGTCGATGTAGACGATGCCGCGCTGCGCGCGCTCGACGTTGTAGTCGGCCGCCTGCAACAGCTTGAGGATGATGTTCTCGACGTCTTCGCCGACGTAACCGGCTTCGGTCAAAGTCGTCGCGTCCGCCATCGTGAACGGTACGTCGAGGATGCGCGCCAGCGTCTGCGCCAGCAGCGTCTTGCCCGAACCGGTCGGACCGATCAGCAGGATGTTCGACTTCGCGAGTTCGACGTCCTGATGCTTGGTCTGGTGATTGAGGCGCTTGTAGTGATTGTGCACGGCGACCGAGAGCACGCGCTTGGCGTGGAATTGGCCGATCACGTAATCGTCGAGAACCTTGCAGATTTCCTTCGGCGTCGGGATGCCGTCGCGCGACTTCACCAGTGAGGACTTGTTCTCCTCACGGATGATGTCCATGCAGAGTTCGACGCATTCGTCGCAGATGAAGACTGTCGGACCGGCGATCAGCTTGCGAACTTCATGCTGACTCTTGCCGCAGAACGAGCAGTACAAGGTGTTCTTGGAATCGGTGCTGCCGACTTTGCTCATTCCGTTCTCCGTCTCACTCGTCCCAATACCCGACCAAGCAGACCGTCCAGCCAGCGCTCGTCAAAGTATCGTTCGTTGTGTCACCCGCCACGGCCCCGGCAGATCCGGAGCCAATTGACAGCGAAGCAAATTCCGCGCCGGATTTCCAACACGGCGGCCCAGTTTCTTTGGGTGGCCGCTCGCCCGTTTCAGTCCCGAAGCATAAGCGAAGCATGCTACGGGCAGGATGATCAAGAATGTATTAACGATAACATTGGCCGGATTTGTGTACAAAAACAGGCACAAATTACCGTTACTCCAGATCCTTTCCGAACTTTCGCAGGGCTTTCGGGCGCAGGAACTTTCGCCACCCGAAATCCCGCGTCGTCCGCCTCAGGCCGGCTTGATGGCCATGTCCTGCGGCCTCTTCTCGATCACCTTGTCGACGATGCCGAAATCGCGCGCGGCCTCGGCGGTGAGGAAGTAATCGCGCTCCAGCGCGTCCTCGATCTTCTTCAGCGACTGCCCCGTGTGGTGCACGTAGATTTCGTTCAGCCGTTTCTTCAGGTTCAAAATCTCTTGCGCGTGCAGCATGATATCGGTCGCCTGGCCCTGAAAGCCGCCGGACGGCTGATGCACCATGATGCGCGCGTTCGGCAGCGCGAAACGCATGTCCTTCTCGCCCGCGGCGAGCAGCAGCGAACCCATCGAGGCCGCCTGGCCGATGCAGAGCGTCGACACCGCGGGGCGGATGAACTGCATCGTGTCGTAGATCGCCATGCCCGACGTCACCACCCCGCCCGGCGAGTTGATGTACATCGAGATTTCCTTCTTCGGATTCTCGGCTTCGAGGAACAGCAGCTGCGCCACGATCAGGGTGGACATGCCATCCTCGATCGGACCGGTGATGAAGATGATGCGTTCCTTCAGGAGCCGGGAGAAGATGTCGTAAGCCCGTTCGCCGCGGTTGGTCTGCTCGACCACCATCGGCACCAGGTTCATATAGGTATCGATCGGATCTTTCATAACGGCTCCCAGACGCGCTCTTGAGCGCATTGACGCGAATCACTCGGGCTAGATTAGCCGCTGGCCGCGCTTCGACGATCTATTTTCGGTTGCCCCCGACCGCAAGGGCCACCGCGGCGCCTGGTGACAAGTGTCTTAAGACTCAAGCCTAACCGGCGTTTCCGCGAGGGCCGTTCGCCGGATGCCAACGCCGGCAGGCGAAGTGAGCCTGCCGGTTGGCCAGTGTGACGAAAGCCGATTAAGCAATCGTGCAGGAGAAAGGCTAACTCTGGTTAAGCCGCCTCGTCTTCCTTCATCAATTCCTCGCGCGACACCTTCTTGTCGGTGACGTCGGCGAGCTCGAGCAGGAAGTCGACGACCTTCTCCTCGAAGATCGGCGCGCGCAGCGAGGCGAGCGCGTCCGGGTTCTGGCGGTAGTAGTCCCACACCCGCTGTTCCTGGCCGGCGAACTGGCGGGCGCGCTCGGCGACCGCACGCGACAGTTCCTCGTCGCCCACCGTGATCTTGTTCTTCTCGCCGATCTCGGCGAGCACCAGACCGAGGCGCACGCGACGCTCCGCGATGCCGCGATACTCTTCCTTGGCCTTCTCCTCGGTGGTGTTCTCATCGGCGAAGGTCTTGTTCTCGGCCTTCAGCTCTTCGGTCACCGACGACCAGACGCGATTGAACTCGTCTTCGGCAAGCGTCGGCGGCAGATCGAACTTGTGCAGCTTGTCGAGCTCGTCGAGCAGCGCGCGCTTCACTTTCTGGCGCGACATCTGCTGGTAGTCGCGGCCGATGCGCTCCTTCACCGCTTCGCGCAGCTTGGCGAGCGATTCCAGCCCGAGCTGCTTGGCGAATTCATCGTCGACCTTGACCTCGCCCGGCGCTTCGATCGACTTCGCCGTCGTGGCGAATTCGGCGTCCTTGCCCGCGAGTTCGGCGTTGGCGTAGCGCTCCGGGAACTTGGCCTTCACGGTGCGGTTCTCGCCAGCGGCGATGCCGATGAGCTGGTCCTCGAAGCCCGGGATGAAGGTGCCCGAGCCGATTTCGACCGCAATGTCATCGCCGGTGCCGCCTTCGAACGGCTTGCCGTCGATGGTGCCGACGAAGGAGACGATGACGCGATCGCCGGTCTCAGCCTTGGCGCCCTCGGCCTTGGCGGTATAGGGGCGGTTCTGCTTGGCGATGCGATCGACCGCTTCGTCGATCTCGGCGTCGGTGACGTCGGTCGTCAGCTTCTCCAGCTTGATCGACTTGAAATCGCCGAGCTTGATCTCGGGCACGATCTCGATGCCGACGGTGTAGTTGAGATCGGCGCCGCCGGTGATCAGCTTCTCGACTTCACCCTCTTCCGACGGCAGCGTGACCTTGGGATCGGCGGCGAGCTTGAAATTGTTGTCGGTGACGATCTTCTGGTTGGCGTCACGCACCGAGGCCTCGATCACCTCGGCCATCGCCGAACGGCCATAGACCTTCTTGAGATGCGCGACCGGCACCTTGCCCGGACGGAAGCCGTTGATGCGGACCTTGTCCTTGAGCTCCTCGAGGCGGGCATTCACCTTGGTCTCGAGTTCGGCGACCGGAATGCTGATCTTGTATTCGCGCTTCAGGCCTTCGGAGAGTGTTTCAGTAACCTGCATGATCTCACTTTGTCTTCGTTGGACGCGCGACACTGTCGGGTAACGACAACGGCGCGCCGTGGTGCTCGGAAAGCGGGACCCGTTCCCGCGCTCATCAACTCAAAAACTCGAACCCTCTGGCTGCCCTTTGGCTGGTGCGGGCGGAGGGACTCGAACCCCCACGACTTTCGCCACCGGAACCTAAATCCGGCGCGTCTACCAATTCCGCCACGCCCGCAAAGGGCCTTCAAAACCTGTCTGCCCGCGACGCGCGGACATAGCCCCTCAACCCGGCAAGGGCAAGGCGATAAAGCGCCGCCGTCGGAGGCGGCGCGGCCGTTTGCGGCGAAAATGGGAGCCACCGTTAAGATGGCCCCGTTTGCCGCCGGCTCAAGGGGTTGGCGCGGTCGCGAGCAGCCGCCGATACACTGTCGGAAGGGCCTCGGGGAGGTCTTCCGCGATCAGCCCGGGGCCGAAGGCGGCGGCGGCTTCGCCATGCAGCCAGGCGGCGGCGCTGGCGGCGTCGAAGCCATCCATGCCAAATTCCTGACCTTGTGCCAGCAATCCGGCGATGATGCCGGCCAGCACGTCGCCCGCGCCTGCGGTCGCCAGGCATGGCGGGGCATTGTCCGAGATAGAGGCCCGGCCGTCGGCAGCGGCTACCACCGTGTCCGGCCCCTTGAACAGCACCACGGCGCCGCTCAATCTTGCGGCCTCGCGCGCCCGTTCAAGTTTAGAATGAAGTTGAGAATCATTATATATCGTTCTGAATAATCTAGAGAACTCTCCGGCGTGCGGCGTCAGAACGACCGGCGCGGCGCGGCCGCGGATGCCCGCCCATAACTGCTCCGGTTGGTCGGCAAAGCTGGTCAGGGCGTCGGCGTCCAGCACCACCGCGGCGGAACTTTCGAGCGCGGCTTTCACGAGTTCCCGCATCGGCAGCCCGACGCCGCCGCCCGGGCCCAGGACCACGGTATTACGCCGCTTGTCGGCGAGGAACTCGCTAAGCTCGGCGGCGCCGTCCACTGGCCGCACCATGACCGCCAGATTGCTGGCGGCGTTCACCGCCAGCGCCTCGCCTGGGCTGGCGATCGTCACGACCCCGGCCCCGGCGCGCAGCGCACCGCGCGCCGCCAGCCGTGCGGCGCCCGTGGTCGTGATGCCGCCCGACACGACGACGGCGTGGCCACGGCTGTATTTGTGGCCGTCGATCCGCGGCACCGGGAACCGCGGACCCCACAGGCCGGGGCCGTTGGCAAAGGTCTTCGGCTGGATCGCGTCGAGCACGCTCGACGGTATGCCGATGTCGGCGACTTCGACCGGCCCGCAGTGCAGGCGTCCAGGCAGCAGCAGGTGACCGGGCTTTCGCCGGAAGAAGGTGACGCTGCGCGTGGCGTTCACCGCCGCGCCCATCACCGCCCCCGTGGTGCCGTTGATGCCGCTCGGCAGATCGACGGCGATGACCGGCGCATCCTGCCCGTTCATGGCCTCGATCATAGCCCGCGGCAGTCCCTCGACCGGCCGGTCGAGGCCGGCGCCGAACAGCGCGTCGATGACGACATCGCAGCCGCGCAGTGCGCCGGGCGACGCCGGCAGCGTCGCCCCGCGCCAACGCTCGAAGGCCCGCAGGGCATCGCCCTTGAGGTGGGCGATGTCGCCGACCAGCAGCACCGTGACGTCATGGCCGCGCTCGGCCAGCAGCCGCGCCGCGACGAAGCCGTCGCCGCCGTTGTTGCCGGGTCCCGCCACGACCAGGACACGCTTTTGACGCGCCGCCACGGCGTCGGCGACAGCACGGCCGGCATGCTCCATCAAGGTCAGCCCCGGCGTGCCCCCGGCGATGGCGGCACGGTCGGCCTCGGCCATCTCGGCGGTGGTCAGAAGTTCGTTCATGCGCTCGACACTATCGGCCATGACTATGACCGACAATTCAGCGTTCCTCCGGAGGTGTCGGCCTGCGCCAAGTTGCTGCGCTGCAACGGTCTTTCCGAGACTGGCTAACTTATGGGCAGAATGCTTAATTTCGCGGCACCAAAACCTAGGCAGTTCAATTCCGGCGCCTGGCTGGACACTTCAAGTGCTTGCTGTGAAATGGGAATCGATTGGTGAGCGATCTGGCACAAGACCTGCTAACACCAGCACTGCCCGCAAGGGTTGGCGCGGCACGTCGGCCGCCGATGGCTTCGGGCACTGTTGGAAGAGAGACAAGCGGATGAAGAAAATCGAAGCCATCATCAAGCCCTTCAAGCTCGACGAAGTGAAGGAAGCCCTTCAGGAGGTCGGCCTCCAGGGCATCACCGTCACCGAGGCGAAAGGGTTCGGCCGCCAGAAGGGGCACACCGAATTGTACCGCGGCGCTGAATACGTCGTCGATTTCCTCCCCAAGGTGAAGATCGAAATCGTGCTCAGCGACGACATGCTGGACAAGGCGGTCGACGCCATTCGCCGGGCCGCGCAGACCGGCCGCATTGGCGACGGCAAGATCTTCGTGTCGAACATCGAGGAAGCCATCCGCATCAGAACCGGTGAATCCGGTATCGACGCCATCTAATCCGGTATTGACGCGATCTGGCGGCTGGCCAAAGGTCGCCGCCGGATTTTACCCATTCCAGCCAGGGGGAAAGAGTACCCATGACGACAGCCAAGAATGTCATGAAGATGATCAAGGACAACGACGTCAAATACGTCGATTTCCGCTTCACCGATCCGCGCGGCAAGTGGCAGCACGTCACTTTCGACGTCGGCATGATCGAGGAAGACACCTTCGTTGAAGGCCAGATGTTCGACGGCTCGTCGATCGCCGGCTGGAAGGCGATCAATGAATCCGACATGAACCTGATGCCGGACCCGGCCACGGCCTGCATCGATCCGTTCTTTGCCGAGACCACCCTGGTGCTGGTCTGCGACGTGCTCGAGCCGACCACCGGCGAACCCTACAACCGCGACCCGCGCGGCATCGCCAAGAAGGCGGAAGCGCTGGTGAAGTCGCAGGGCCTCGGCGACACGATCTTCTTCGGCCCGGAAGCCGAGTTCTTCGTGTTCGACGACGTCAAGTACAAGGCCGATCCCTACAACACCGGCTTCAAGCTCGACTCGATCGAACTGCCGACCAACTCCGACACCGACTACGAAGGCGGCAACCTCGGCCACCGCATCGGCATCAAGAAGGGCTACTTCCCGGTGCCGCCGCAGGATTCCGCGCAGGATATGCGTTCGGAAATGCTCGGCGCCATGGCGCGCATGGGCGCCAAGGTCGAAAAGCACCACCACGAAGTGGCCTCGGCGCAGCACGAGCTCGGTCTGAAGTTCGGCCCGATGACCATCATGGCCGACCACCTGCAGATCTATAAGTACTGCATCCAGCAGGTCGCGCAGATCTACGGCAAGACCGCCACGTTCATGCCGAAGCCGATCTACGGCGACAACGGCTCGGGCATGCACTGCCATCAGTCGATCTGGAAGGACGGCAAGCCGATGTTCGCCGGCGACAAGTATGCCGGTCTCTCGGACATGTGCCTCTCCTACATCGCCGGCGTCATCAAGCACGCCAAGGCGATCAACGCCTTCACCAACCCGACCACCAACTCCTACAAGCGTCTGGTGCCGGGCTTCGAGGCGCCGGTGCTGCTCGCCTACTCGGCGCGCAACCGCTCGGCCTCGTGCCGCATCCCCTACACCGAGAGCCCGAAAGCCAAGCGCGTCGAAGTGCGCTTCCCCGATCCGCTCGCCAACCCGTATCTTTGCTTCGCGTCGCTCCTGATGGCCGGCCTCGACGGCATCAAGAACAAGCTCCACCCCGGCGATGCGATGGACAAGGATCTCTACGATCTGCCGAAGGCGGAGCTCAAGCAGATCCCGACCGTGTGCGGCTCGCTCCGTGAAGCGCTCGAGAGCCTCGACAAGGACCGCGACTTCCTCAAGGCGGGCGGCGTGTTCGACGACGACTTCATCGACAGCTACATCGAGCTGAAGATGACGGAAGTCATCCGCTTCGAGCACACTCCGCACCCGGTCGAGTACGAGATGTACTACTCGGCGTAACGCCTGGCTCTTGCCTGCGGTGTCGCGGATCGCGGCCCCGCTCTCTCTCAGGGCGCTCCTCTCAAAGGAGCGCCCTTCTTATTGACGAAGGTGGGACGTGTCGAAACTTCAATCCGTCGTCGGCGAGATCGCCGACGAGATGAAACAGCGTCCCGACCGCGGCGAGGTCGCGACCTATATCCCCGAACTCGCCAACATCGATCCGCACCGCTTCGGTATCGCCGTGATCGGTGTCGATGGCGAGGTGGCGACCGGCGGCGACTTCGACATGCCGTTCTCGATTCAGAGCGTGTCCAAGGTATTCACACTGACCTTGGCGCTCGGCAAGGCCGGTGACCGGCTGTGGACCCGCGTCGGCCGCGAGCCGTCCGGCTCGCCGTTCAACTCGATCGTGCAGCTCGAATTCGAGAAGGGCAAACCGCGCAATCCCTTCATCAATGCCGGCGCCATCGCCGTCACCGATCTCATTCTGTCCGGCCATCAGCCGCGCGAAGCGCTCGGCGAAATCGTCCGCTTCATCCGCTTTCTCGCCGACGACCAGGCGATCGCCATCGACGAGAATGTTGCAGCGTCCGAGCAACGCACCGGCTTCCGCAACGCGGCGCTCGCCAATTACATGAAATCGTTCGGCGTGCTGGAGAACCCGGTCGAACTGGCGCTCGGCGTCTATTTCCATCAGTGCGCCATCGCCATGTCGTGCCGGCAACTCGCCAGCGCCGGGCTGTTTCTCGCAATGTCCGGGCGCAATCCGGCGACCGGCCACCAGGTCATCCAGGCCGAGCGCGCGCGCCGCATCAACGCGGTGATGCTGACTTGCGGTCACTACGATGGTTCGGGGGAATTCGCCTACCGGGTCGGCCTGCCCGGCAAGAGCGGCGTCGGCGGCGGCATACTGTGTATCGTGCCCGGCAAGGCGTCGGTCGCGGTGTGGTCGCCGGGGCTGGACGCCGCCGGCAATTCGCATCTCGGACGCGTGGCGCTGGAAGCGCTCACGAAACGCATGGGCTGGTCGATCTTCGGCGCTTAAGTCTCGCGGCGGTCAGCCGTCAGTTCTTGCGCGCCTGCTCGGCCGCTTCGCGGATGGCTTCGTCGTGGTACCAGCTGCCGCCGTCGCTGATCATCGGCAGCGTGTCCGGTTTTTCGAAAGCCGCGCGCTGGGCAAGGCCGGCGCGGCCGCCCACCGGAAACTGGTAGATCGTCGCGGTCGCCCGCGGGACGTTGGTCGTCATCTTCGGTCTCCTCTGATGTCGCGCTTCCCGGCGCTTCGCTCAGATCGGTTGTTCACAGCAACAACGCGACAAGACACATGGTGTTCTATACCACGATTTGAATAGTCCGTGAGCAGATTGCCCCAATAAAATCAGCGCGTTGCCTACAATATCAGCATTCCCGCGCTTGCCCGATCATGCGGCAAAATGCTGGTTTCATGGAGTTTTTGCGCAGCGGCCCTGCCGCAAGTTTGATCCGCCGCTCCGGCGCCGCTCAAAAAAGCGGCAGCGTCGCCTGCTGAAAGGCAAAAGCTGCGGCGCCGGCCGGCAAAGTCCTCGCAATAACAAGGGCATTCGGGCGCTGGCGGACTGGCACAATTAATGCTTGCTAGGTAGCAGTCGTTGAGGCCGGGCGTGCCTTTGGCGGCTTCCGGCGGCCGTCCCGCGGCCGCCGAACGCATGCGAAAGGCTCCTCACACTCACGGCGCCCCTTGGCGTCATCAGAATGAGAGAATGGCAATGACAAAGTACAAGCTCGAGTACATCTGGCTCGATGGCTACACGCCGGTTCCGAACCTGCGTGGCAAGACTCAGATCAAGGAATTTTCCTCGTTCCCCTCGCTCGGCGAACTGCCGCTCTGGGGCTTCGACGGCTCCTCGACGATGCAGGCCGAAGGCCACTCGTCGGACTGCGTGCTCAAGCCGGTCGCGGTGTTCCCGGACGGCGCGCGCAAGAACGGCGCGCTGGTGATGTGCGAAGTCATGATGCCGGATGGCGTCACCCCGCACCCGTCGAACAAGCGCGCCACCGTTCTCGACGACGAAGGCGCCTGGTTCGGCTTCGAGCAGGAATACTTCTTCTACAAGGACGGTCGTCCGCTCGGCTTCCCGGAGCACGGCTATCCGGCGCCGCAGGGCCCGTACTACACCGGCGTCGGCTACGCCAATGTCGGCTCGGTCGCCCGCAAGATCGTCGAAGAGCATCTTGAGCTGTGCCTCGAGGCCGGCATCAACCACGAAGGCATCAACGCCGAAGTGGCCAAGGGCCAGTGGGAATTCCAGATCTTCGGCAAGGGGTCGAAGACCGCCGCCGACCAGATGTGGATCGCGCGCTACATCATGATGCGGCTCTGCGAGAGCTACGGCATCGACATCGAATGGCACTGCAAGCCGCTCGGCGACACCGACTGGAACGGCTCGGGCATGCACTGCAACTTCTCGACCGAGTACATGCGCACCGTCGGCGGCAAGGAATATTTCGAGGCCATGATGAAGGCCTTCGAGAAGAACCTGCACGACCACATCGCCGTCTACGGTCCGGACAACGACAAGCGCCTGACCGGCAAGCACGAGACCGCGCCGTGGAACAAGTTCTCCTACGGCATCGCCGACCGCGGCGCCTCGATCCGCGTGCCGCACTCCTTCGTGAAGAACGGCTACAAGGGCTATCTGGAAGATCGCCGCCCGAACTCCATGGGCGACCCCTACCAGATCGCGTCGCAGGTGCTGAAGACGATCTCCGAGGTTCCGACCTCGAAGTCGGCGGCGGCCTGAGCCTTCGCGTCTTTTACTACAGTTTCCTCCCAAGACTTTTCCTCCCAAGACTTGGGCGCCCTCCGGGGCGCCCTTTTTCTTTGGCGGAACCGGCGCTGGCAAGGAAGGCCGGGCGCCGCTAGATAGGCTTGCATGAACAAGCCGACCAAGCCCGCCAAGCCGGGCGCCACCGAAAACGACTGGACCAAGCTCTGGCCGAGCCAGAACCCGCGCAAGTCCGAGCCGCTGCTCAAGGCGCTGCATATCCTGACCCGCGACGGCGCGCTCAACGCCGACTCGCGCCGCAAGCTGACGCAGGTGCTGCACCTCACCCAGCTTCTCAAGCCGGCCATCGAGGCCATGCTGGCCTCGAGCGACGATCCGGTGCTCGCCGACCTCGGCGCCGGCAAATCCTATCTCGGCTTCATCCTCTATGACCTGCTGATCGGTCCGGCCGGCAAGGGCCGCGTCATCGGCATCGAGACCCGCGACAAGCTCGTGGAGTCCTCGCGCGCGTTGGCGGCGCAGGCCGGCTACGACCGGCTCGATTTCATCACCTCCCCGATCGCCGAGGCCAACCTGCCGGGCGGTCGCGCCGACATGGTCACGGCGCTGCACGCCTGCGATACCGCGACCGACGACGCCATCCGCTTCGCCCTGCGTCACGAGGCCAAATGGGTGGCGTTGGTGCCGTGCTGCCAGGCGGAAGTCGCGCGCCTGCTCGACGGCCATCAGGGCCCGATGCGCCAGCTTTGGCGCCATCCCATCCAGCGCCGCGAATTCGGCGCGCATCTGACCAACGTCATCCGCGGCCTGGTGCTGGAGGCCCACGGCTACAAGGTGCGCGTCACCGAATTCACCGGGCTCGAGCACACCATGAAGAACGAGCTGATCCTGGCCGAACGCCACCAGCGCTCCAATGCGCAGGCGCGCGGCGAGCTCGATCGTCTGATCGACCAGTTCGGCGTCAAGCCGGCGCTGCTCGACGTGATGGCGTGATGATGGCTGCGACAATGACGTGGCGTTACTCCAATCTCCGTTCATCCCCGCGCAAGCGGGGATCCAGAAGCCAAAAGCAATGGCTTCAGCATGTGGCACTGGATCCCCGCTTGCGCGGGGATGAGCGGAGCAAGTGGTAATGCCGCAAATCACAGGCGTTTACGGCACGCCGCCATCCGACCTTGCCGACGTGCCGGCCAACGCCATCCAGTTCTCGCCGCTGATGCCCGGCTCGGCCTCGCTCGACCGCCAGCCGCCAGCGTCGCTCGACGGCATCACGCTGCTGGCGCCGCCCGGCACCATCGAGCGCCGCTATGCGCTGGCGCTGGCGCTCCGGGCGCTCAAGCCCGGCGCATCGCTCACGGCGCTGGCGCCGAACGACCGCGGCGGCACAAGGCTGCGCAAGGAGCTCGAAGTCTTTGGCCTTGATGTCGCCGAAACGTCAAAGCGTCATCACCGCATCGCCGTCGCCGCGCGGCCCGCTTCGCTTGCCGGCATCGACGACGCCATCGAGGCCGGCGGGCCGCGCTTCGACGACGAGATCGGCTTGTGGACGCAGCCCGGCGTGTTCTCCTGGGACCGACTCGATCCCGGCACCGGCCTGCTGATCGAACACCTGCCCGACCTGTCCGGGCGCGGCGCCGATTTCGGCTGCGGCATCGGCATTCTCGCCCGCGCCGTGCTCGCCACCGGATCTGTGAGCGAACTGACATTGATCGACATCGATCGCCGCGCCGTCGAGTGCGCGCAGCACAATCTCGACACGCCGCGCGCCCGCTTCCTGTGGACCGATCTGCGCGAGCCGCATCCCGAGCTCGCCAATCTGGATTTCGTCGTCATGAACGCGCCGTTCCACGACGCCGGCCAGGAAGACAAGGGCCTTGCCCAGGCTTTCGTCCGGCGCGCTGCGGAAAGTCTCCGCAAGGGCGGCGTCTGCGTCATGGTGGCGAACCGCCATCTGCCCTATGAAGCGGTGCTCAAGCCGCTGTTCAAGGCGGTGACGCCGCTGATCGAGACCGGCGGCTACAAGATCTTCGAGGCGCGCAAATGATCAAGGCGCCGGCGACGTTGCGGCTCGACCGCCTCCTCTCCAATCTCGGTTACGGCTCGCGCCGCGAGGTGCAGGACCTGATCGAAGCCGGCTACGTGCTGCTCGATGGCGAGGCCGTCATCGACAGCGACGAGAAGATCGCGGTGACGCCCGATCTCGTCACGCGCATGACGGTCGAGGACGAGCCGCTCGATCCGCTGCCGGGCCTGGTGCTGATGCTCAACAAGCCCGCCGGGGTCACCTGCTCGCACAAGGAGCAAGGCCCGCTGGTCTATTCACTGCTGCCCGAGCGCTGGGGCGAACGTAACCCGGCGCTGTCCACGATCGGCCGTCTCGACAAGGAGACTTCCGGGCTGCTGCTGCTGACCGACGACGGCGCCCTGCTGCACCGGATCATCTCGCCGAAGTCCAACATCGCCAAGCGCTACGACGTCACGCTCGATCGCGCGCTGCGGGGGGATGAGGCAAAGATATTCGCCGCCGGCACCTTGATGCTGGAGAACGAGGAGAAGCCGCTGTTGCCCGCGGCGTTCGAGCCGGTGTCGCCGACCCGCGGCTTCATCACCATTACCGAAGGCCGCTATCACCAGGTGCGGCGCATGTTCGCCGCCGTCGGCAATCACGTCACGGCGCTGAGGCGCGACCGCATCGGCGCGCTGGCGCTGCCGGATGATCTGGCCGAGGGCGAGTATCGGATTCTGCGTGAGGAAGATTTGGCGAAGGTGTTTTCGTAGCCCGGATGGAGCGAAGCGTAATCCGGGACAACCGATCCCGGCTTTCAGCCGGGCTACAGGAGCTGGATAACCGCGATAACCACGGCGACACCCGCCATGATGCCCGCACCTGCGATCAGCATCTGCCGGCGCTGCCGCTTCGGCCCATAGACACCGGCGGCGCGCCGTTCGGCGATGAGCGCTGCATCGAATTCCGCGGACGAGGAATAGGCGCAAGCCAATGCGGCGCCCGCCTGCTCGGCATAAGCTTCGAGAGACAGGGCGGCGGCGGCGGCCGAACGGTTTGACGGACTCGACATGCTTTCAGCGTAACGCCGGCGTGGTTAATCAGGTGTTACCGAAGTTCCATCACGGACGGCAATCCGGCTAGCTCGCCGTCGCCGGCTGCGGGCCGCGGCGCGCGGCAAAGCGGCCGATACGGCCGTCGGCGCGCTTGTTGCGCTCGAGCCAGCGGACGCGCGAGGCTTCGCTGCCCGGCTCCTCCTCGGCGGCTTCGAAGCGATTGCGGCCGCCGTTCTTGGCGCGATAGAGCGCCTCGTCGGCGCGCAGCAGCAGCGAGTCGATGGTCGCTTCCGACCGGTAGGTCGTCGCGAGCCCGCTGCTCACCGTGGCGCCGACGGCAGCGTGGTCGATGACGACGCCGGCATCCTGGAAATTGACCCGCAGACGCTCGGCGACGATGCAGGCATCGTCCATGGCCTCAGGCACCATGGCGACGAATTCCTCGCCGCCGAGGCGGCCGACGATGTCGCTGCCACGCGTCGATTCCTGCAGCACCCTTGCGAAGATCTTGAGCGCACTGTCGCCGACCGCATGGCCGAAACGATCGTTGATCGACTTGAACTTGTCGAGATCGAACATCAGCAGCGTCACCGGTTCGCTGCGCGCGCTTTGCGTCTTGTGCATCCGGCGCGCGGCGTCGAGGAAGGCGCCGCGGTTGAGCAGGCCGGTGAGATGATCGGTGGTCGCCGCCTTGCGATAGAAATGGACGTGACGATCCTTAACCATCAAGAGCACGATGATCGCCGTGCCGACGGTGTAGATCATGGTCTCGATGGCGAAAACGATCTGCCAGCGCGTTGCGAAAACGTCCGGGTACCAGGCGCGCAAGCCGAGCGGCATGAGGAAGATGCTGGCGTGCAGCAGCGGCACCGCGACTGCGGCCTTGCGCGAATAGAGCGACCGGCGCCGCTCGCGACCGAGCTCGAAGGCCATGAAGAACGTGTAGATCGCGACGATGACGATACCGAGCGCGACGCGGTGCGGGCTGCCCTCTTCCAGCCCTGGCCATTGTGTCAGCACCAGCCAGCCGCCGGCGCCGGCGACGGAGAAGCTCAGCCGCATCTCGCGGCCGTGAAACAGCCGCAGGCCGTTCCAGAACATGCCGCAAGCGACGAAGATCAGCGCTTCGGCATAGACCGCCGGCACATTGAAAAGCTGATCCGGCGCGCTCCACAGCGAGATCGCGGCGGCGCCGATGAGATAGGCCGAACCCCACCACGCCAGCGCCGCGATGTCGCGCTGCTGGACCCAATTGATGAGCAGGAAAGCACCGAGAAAACCGGCCATGCAAACGGTGGCGAAGGTCAGGGTCGGAAAGTCCAGAGCGGCCGCTTGGCTCATCTTTTGATCGTTCGTGAGAGACTAATGGACGTTCACCGTCGCAGCGTTGACGCACGCTAACCAAGCGCGACCATAACCCCCAGATGATGCAAAAGATTTGAAGCCTTCGGCAGGCTTTGACGCAACAGCGGCGCGAATTCGATTAAAAATGCGCGAGACGGCGCCTTTAGGCGCTGGCCGGCAACCTGTGCCAGCCGCGTGCCTCGGCGTCGTCGGCGAGACCGGAGGCCGTGACGACCCGGTTGCGGCCCTTCGCCTTGGCGCGATAGAGCGCCCGGTCGGCAACCGCCATCAGCGCCGCCAGGGTCGCGGTCGTTTCGTCCTGCAGCGCCACGCCGATGCTCACCGTGGGCCCGACGTCGTCGGCCTGCTCGGCGGCGGCAAAGGCGACGCGCACTTGCTCGGCGACGGCGCGTGCGTCCGCCGCGTCCTTGACGCGCAGCACCGCGGCAAACTCCTCGCCGCCAATGCGGCCGAACAGGGCGCCCTCACCCAGCGAGCGGATCGCCGTCGTGGCGAAGTTCATGAGCACGGCATCGCCGGCGGCGTGACCGAGCCGGTCGTTGATCGACTTGAAGTGGTCGAGGTCGAACAGCAGCATCGCCAGCACCGTGCCGTCACCGCGCTGCTGCGCGACCAGCCGCTGCGCGCCGGCCAGGAAGGCGCGGCGGTTGGCGACGCCGGTGAGCGAGTCGACCAGCGCCGCCGTCTTGTGGCGCAGTTCGGTGCGCTCCTTGGTCATGTTGAGCAGCAGAAACGCCAGCACCACGGCGAACAGCAGCGAGCCGAAGGCGAGCAGCGGATACAGCGGGCTCGCCGTCATGTGATAGGCGGCGGCCGGCTGCGGCACCATCAAGGTCAGCGGCACGCGCGCCAGCATGACGCTGCCGTAACCCAACAGCGTGACGCTCGTCGGAATGCGCGACATCAGCGGCTCGGCGCGTCCGCGCCAGATCTCGGCCGCCGCGGCGAAAGCGAGCGTCGCCGCCAGCGTCGAGGCGATGATGGTGCGCATGTTGATGTCGCCGAGAATGACGGGAACCGCGCAGAAGCCGAGCCAAACCGCCGGCGCAATGACGACCATCGCCGGCCGCGCGCTGCGGCCGTCGAACTGGCGCGCGCCGAGCCAGATCAGGCCGAGACCGGCCAGCACCAGCCCATTGGCGGACTGGATCGACAGCCAGTCAGGCACCATGCCGCGCACGGCGGCCAGCACCATGCCGACGGCGCACAGCAGGAAAGCGACACCCCAGGTCACCGGCGCGCGGCCCGCGCGGTTCTGCCAGCCGGCAAACACGAGCAGCGCACCGAGCAGCGCGGTGACGAACACCGTCACGATCGCCAATGTTGGAATGTCCAGCCGCATTTCACCTGCCCCGTAGCGACTTAAGCGGCCAAAGATGTGTCGCCCATGATCACGCGCATGTTTTGTGCGCGGCAGCATTGCCGATCGGTAAACGTCGTCCGAGAATACGCGGACAATCCGTCGCGGCCAAAAAAAAGAGCGCGCCGAAGCGCGCTCTTTCGATTCGTTCGAAGGTGCTTGTCGTTAGCGCTTCGAGAACTGGAACGAACGGCGGGCCTTCGCCTTGCCGTACTTCTTACGCTCGACCACGCGCGAGTCGCGGGTGAGGAAGCCGCCGCGCTTGAGCACGGAACGGAGATCCGGTTCGAAGTAGGTCATGGCCTTGGCGATGCCGTGACGCACGGCGCCGGCCTGACCCGACAGACCGCCGCCCGACACGGTGCAGACGACGTCGAACTGGGTGGCGCGGTTGGCGGCGACCAGCGGCTGGTTGATCAGCATGCGCAGCACCGGACGGGCGAAGAACGCTTCGATCGTGCGGGTGTTGACGGTGATCTTGCCGGAACCCGGCTTGAGCCAGACGCGGGCGACGGCGTTCTTGCGCTTGCCGGTGGCGTAGGCGCGGCCCTGCTTGTCGACCTTCTTTTCATAGGTCGGGGCATCCGCGGCGGCCGGCTTGAGCTGCGCCAGGCCTTCCATTGACTGTACGGTCTCGGCCACGATCAGGCACTCCTCACGTTCTTGCGGTTCATCGCGGCGACATCGACGGTCTCGGGCTTCTGCGCCTCATGCGGATGCTCGGCGCCCGGATAGACGCGCAGATTGCCGAACTGCACGCGGCCGAGCGGGCCACGGGGCAGCATGCGCTGCACGGCCTTCTCGACGATGCGCTCGGGGAAACGGCCGTCCATGATCTGCTTGGCCGAACGTTCCTTGATGCCGCCGATGAAACCGGTGTGGTGGTGGTACACCTTCTGGTCGCGCTTGCGGCCGGTGAACACGACCTTCGACGCGTTGATGATGATGACGTTATCGCCGTCATCGATGTGCGGTGTGTAGGTCGCCTTGTGCTTTCCGCGCAGGCGCATGGCGACAATCGAGGCGAGCCGGCCGACGACGAGCCCGGAGGCGTCGATCAGCAGCCACTTCTTCTCGACGTCGGCGGTTTTGACCGACTGGGTGGTCTTCATGACAAATCCCAAAGAGAGGAAACCGATGGAAAAAGGCGCGGGGTGAGCCGCGCCAGCGTGGCCGAGTGTGTAGACGAGCCGCCCGCGACCGTCAACGACCTTCGTCGAATATTACTCGAACATTATCAATGGCTTGCAAGAATGGTATAAAACTACCATCGCCTAATCACTTCTGCACCGGCAACGAATAGGTCGAGGTGACGTGGGCTACCGGCTCGTCCTCCTGCCCGTCCGTGTAAAGCCAGACCTCCCCCACCGCGAGGCGCTTGCCGACCTTCATCAGCTTGGCATGGGCGATCAGGTCGGCTTGGGATGGCTTGCGCAGGAAATTGATGTTGAGGTTGGTGGTGACCGCCAAAGGCTGCGGCCCGACCGCCGAGAACACCGCGACATACATGGCGAAATCGGCGAGTTCCATCATGGTCGGCCCGGAAATTGTGCCGCCCGGGCGCAGGTGATCCTCATGGAAGGCCTTGCGCACGCGGATGTCGCCGAAATTGACCCGCTCAATGGACAGCCCGCTGCCCGGGTAGAACGCCTGCGGGAATTCCTTCTCCAGCAGAACGCCGATTTCCTCGGCGCTCATCAGCGACGCGCGCATGCGTTTGCCTCCCCCTGCGTTCCGGTCGTTGCCCGTGAGGTGTCTTAGAGGGTGGTCTCTCTTGGCTCAATCGCCAAATCCGTCACCCTGAGGTGCTTGGCCGGAGGCCAAGCCTCGAAGGGTGACGGCCCAAACGCCCCGGCCGTCGATCCTTCGAGGCTCGCGCGAACTTGCGCGCTCGCACCTCAGGATGACGGGTTTTCGTGTGCGCGCCCTTACTCTTTCCCATACACCTCGCGCAGTTCGTCCTTGGCTTTCTGCAGCCGGGCCTTGCGCGTCTTCGACAGGCCCTTGCCGGCGCGATTGATATAGAAGGTCAGCATCGACATCGCCGAGCGGTAGGGGTCGGATTTGCGGCGCTTGCTGCGGTCGGCGGAGCGCTTGAGCGACAGCGCAATCTTGCGCGGCGTCGATTTCGTGAACACGCCCTCTTCCAGCGTCAGCGCGTCGCTCTCGCGCGTGACGCGCTGCGACCAGCGCCGTGCGCCGCGCGCTTTAGTCTTTGACTGCGACTTGCGGCGCCGCGCCGTCGAGGGTTTGTGCGATACCTTGCGGATCTTTGCGGTTCTCGCCATGGCCGGTTCCTCCCTCTGATTAACGCGTCCTGCCAGTACCCTGTTCCGCCGCGCCTTTGCAGGCCGGGCCTCATGAGACTATCTTGAGTATACCGCCGAACCGGGAACCCCGCGATGAATGTTGAGACCGCCCGCGACATCGACAAGACCGCCGTGCTGCTGATCGAGCGCGATGGCCCGATCGCCATCCTGACGCTGAACCGGCCGGCGGCGCGCAATTCACTGTCCGAAGGTCTCCTCATCGCGCTGTCGGAAGCGTGGACCGCGATTGCCGCAGACGCTTCCATCCGCGCCGTGGTTCTGACCGCCAATGGCCCCGCGTTCTCCGCGGGTCACGACATGAAGGAACTCACCGCTCGCCGCGCCGACGCCGACGGCGGCCGCGCCTATTTCCACCAGATCATGACGATCTGCAGCGGCATGATGCAGCAGATCGTCAACCTGCCGAAGCCGGTCATCGCCGCGGTGCAGGGCGTCGCCACCGCCGCCGGCTGCCAGCTCGTGGCAAGCTGCGATCTCGCCATCGCTTCGGACGCCGCGAGGTTCGCGACGCCCGGCGTCGATATCGGCCTGTTCTGCTCGACGCCGATGGTGGCGCTGTCACGCAACGTCTCGCGCAAGCACGCCATGGAAATGCTGCTCACCGGCGACATGGTGCCGGCGGCGCGCGCCGCCGAAATCGGTCTCGTCAACCGCGTCGTGCCGGCGGGAAGCGAACGTGCCGAAGCCGTCGCGCTGGCCAAGCAGATCGCGTCGAAGTCGTCCTACACCTTGAAGGTCGGCAAGGAGGCGTTCTACGCGCAGGCGGAGATGGGCCTGTCGGCGGCCTACTCCTACGCCTCCGAAGTGATGACCGAGAACATGATGGCGCGCGATGCCGAGGAAGGCATCTGCGCCTTCATCGAAAAGCGCAAACCCACATGGGAGGACCGCTGATGACCGCGCTCGCACTCAATCTGTCGTTCGACCGCACCGCGCTGATGCGCGGCGCCCTCGCCGGCATCGCCTGGGGTCTGATGATGACCGCCGCCCTGCTCGGCATGGCCTATGCGCAATGCGGCCTCACCTGCGATCTTGATGTCGCGACGACGACCGCGATCAGCGTCGGCACCGGGCTGTTCGCCATCGGGCCGCTGGCCCTCATCGGCCGCCGCACCGCGCGCTGAGGCGATCCGGCCAAATTTCTTCAATTGCGGAAGCGGCGCGTTTGAGGTGTTTATAAGCGCCATCGGAATCGGCCGCAGCAGGAGAGGAAAACCATGACCCGGACCGTTCTCGCCGCCTTCGTCTTCACGACGCTCGCCTTCACCGCCGCGTCGGCCCAGGATTTCACCGCCGAACAGCGCGCCGCCTGCTCGGCCGATTACAATTCGTTCTGCAAGGGCACCATGCCCGGCGGCGGCCGCGTCCTCGCCTGTCTGTCGAAGAACACCGACAAGCTGTCGGCGGCCTGCAAGAAGGTCGTCGCCGAGGCCAAGAAGTAGTCGCCGCGCCGCTCACGGCGCCTTGATCCGGGCCGCCCTTTGCATCGCCGCCGGTCGTGCCTAAGTATGGCACCCTTGCGCGACCGGAGGGCGGCCTTTCCATGAACAATGCCTCGATCGTCTTCACGCCCGCCGTGCAACAGGCCCAGGCCGAGCGCGGCTCGGCCCGCGCCTACGCGCAGCGTGTCGAGGAAGGCTTCCCGGACCGCGTGACGCCGGAGCTTGCCGCCTTCATCGCCGAGCAGGACACGGCGTTCCTCGCCACCGCCACGAAGGATGGCGCGCCGTACATCCAGCACCGCGGCGGGCCCAAGGGCTTCATCAAGGCGATCGACGACAAGACGCTCGGCTTTGCCGACTACCGCGGCAACCGCCAGTACATCACACTCGCCAATCTTTCTGAGAACGACCGGGCCTATCTGTTCCTGCTCGACCCGGCCCGCCGCCAGCGCATCAAGATCTGGGGCCACGCTCGCGTCGTCGAAAGCGACGCGGCGCTGGTCGAGAAGCTGTTCGACGCCGGCTACAAGGCCAAGCCTGAGCGCGCTATCCTGTTCACCATCAACGCGTGGGACGTCAACTGCTCGCAGCACATCGTCACGCGCTTCACCGAAACCGAGATCGCTGAAGCCATGGGCGGCGTCAGCCGCAAGATCGCCGAGCTGGAGGCGGAAAACGCGCGTCTTAAGGCGCTGTTGGCGGCCTCGCGCCCGTCATCCTGAGGTGCTCGGCCGAAGGCCGAGCCTCGAAGGACGACGGGCAACGAGTCACGGGCCGTCGCCCGCCGATATCGGGCTTGCCCGATATCGGATTTCGGATGCGCAAGTCGGCCGAGGCCGACTTGCGATGGCTCGCCATAAGGATGGCTCGCGCCTCAGGGTGACGGATCCAGGCCGACGTGTGCTATCGGTGTACGCATGAACCACGACTCCTACCCCGACAGCTACATCCGCGGCATCCTCAACACCGTGAAGACCATCGCCATGGTCGGCTTCTCGCCGAACACGGCGCGGCCGAGCTATTTCGCCTTCAAGTATCTCATCGAGCGCGGCTTCAAGGTGATCCCGATCAATCCGGGCCATGCCGGCAAGGAATTCCTCGGCCAGACCTGTTACGCCACGCTGTCGGACGTGCCGGAGCCGATCGACATGGTCGATATCTTCCGCGCGCCGCAATTCGTGCTGCCGATAGTCGAGGAAGCACTCAAGCTGACGCCGAAGCCGCAGGTGATCTGGTTGCAACTGACCATCCGCAATGACGAAGCGGCCGCGCTCGCCGAAGGCGCCGGCCTCAAGGTGGTGATGGATCGCTGCCCGAAGATCGAATACGGCCGGCTGTCCTCGGAAATTTCCTGGATGGGGATCAACTCGCGCACCCTGTCGAACAAGCGCGCGCAGAATCTCGGCGGCGGCTTCCAGCGCATGGGGCTCAACCAGGCCGGCGAGAAAAAGAACGACTAAACGCCGCGCTGCCGCTGAAACGATTTTCCCCCCGGCAATACCATTAAGGGCGTTTTGGCCTCATTCGGGGCCCGCCTTGACGCCCGGCCCATCGCCCCCGTTTAATCCCGCCCAATTCGCCGGCGAGCCGCCGGCCGCACTCAAGCCCGCGAGGAAACCCCATGGCCGACGCCGACCGCACCCCCGGATTTGACACGCTGGCCATCCATGCCGGCGCCAAGCCCGATCCGACCACCGGCGCCCGCGCGACGCCGATCTACCAGACCGCGTCCTATGTGTTCGACGACGTCGATCACGCCGCCTCGCTGTTCGGCCTGCAGGCCTTCGGCAACATCTACACCCGCATCGGCAACCCGACCTGCGCCGTGCTCGAAGAGCGCGTCGCCGCGCTCGAGGGCGGCACCGCTGGCCTCGCCGTCGCCTCCGGCCATGCCGCGCAGGTCATCGTCATGCAGACGCTGCTGCAGCCGGGCGACGAGTTCATCGCCTCGCGCAAGCTCTATGGCGGCTCGATCAACCAGTTCAACCACGCCTTCAAGAGCTTCGGCTGGAACGTGGTGTGGGCCGACCCGGACGACATCTCGTCGTTCGAGCGCGCGGTGACGCCGAAGACCAAGGCGATCTTCGTCGAATCGATCGCCAATCCCGGCGGCACCGTGACCGATCTCGAGCCGATCGGCGCCATCGCCCGCAAGGCCGGCGTGCCGTTCATCGTCGATAACACCTTGGCGACGCCGTATCTGTGCAAGCCGATCGACTTCGGCGCCGACGTCGTCGTGCACTCGCTCACCAAATTCCTCGGCGGCCACGGCAACTCGATCGGCGGCATCATCATCGACGCCGGCACCTTCAACTGGTCGCGCGACAAGAAGTATCCGATGCTGTGCGAGCCGCGTCCGGAATATGCCGGCATCGTGCTGCACGAGACGTTCGGCAACTTCGCTTTCGCCATCGCCTGCCGCGTGCTCGGCCTGCGCGATCTCGGTCCGGCGCTGTCGCCGTTCAACGCCTTCCTGATCTCGACCGGCATCGAGACGCTGCCGCTGCGGATGCAGCGCCACTGCGACAACGCGCTCGCCGTCGCCGACTTCCTGTCGACGCATCCGGCGGTCGCCTGGGTCAGCTATGGCGGGCTGGCCGGCGACAAGTATCACGGCCTCGCCAAGAAATACGTGCCGAAAGGCTGCGGCGCGGTGATGACGGTCGGCCTCAAGGGCGGCTACGACGCCGGCGTCAAGCTGGTGTCGAACGTCAAATTGTTCTCGCATCTCGCCAATATCGGCGACACCAAGTCGCTGATCATTCATCCGGCCTCGACCACGCACCGGCAGTTGTCGGACGAACAGAAGACCAAGGCCGGCGCCGGACCCGACGTGGTGCGCCTGTCGATCGGCATCGAGGACAAGGCCGATATCATTGCCGACCTCGATCAGGGTTTGCGGGCTTAAGCGAGGTACGCCGCTGCACCTCATGGGCAGCCCCATACACCGATCATTCCCGCGCAAGCGGGAATCCAGAAAGCGAAGGACTGGGTCCCCGCTTTCGCGGGGACGAGCGGGTTTGGTTGTCGCCGTTGCATTTGCTTTTCTTACGGCGCAAGCCGCGGCGCAGCCCGCACCCCTCGTCCACCTCCGCGACATCGACCCCGGCATCCGCCAGGAGATGCACTACGCCGGGCCGGACAATTTCACCGGCCGGCCGTTGCCCGGCTACGACGCGGCAGAGTGCCTGCTGCGTCGTCCCGTCGCGCTGGCGCTCAAACAGGTGCAGGCCGACCTCGTCAAAGCCGGCTATTCGCTCAAGGTCTATGACTGCTACCGGCCGACGCGCGCCGTCGCGGCGATGGCCGCCTGGGCGCGCAATCCGCACGCCATGCCGGACACGTCGCGTTTCTATCCCGGGCTCGACAAGGCGAAACTGTTCGCGCTCGGCTACATCTCCGGCCACTCGGCGCATTCACGCGGCGTCGCCATCGACCTCACCGTCGTGCCGCTCAAGGCGGCACCCGCCGCCCCGTACGATCCCGGCAAGCGCTACGGCCCGTGCACCGCGCCGGCCGCCGACCGCGCCCCGGACAACTCGCTCGACATGGGCACCAGCTTCGACTGCTTCAGCGTGAAGAGCTGGACCGCAAGCGCATCGATCACGGCGGCGCAGAAAGCCAATCGCCGCATCCTCGCCGACGCCATGCGCCGCCACGGCTTCACCAACTACAAGCGCGAATGGTGGCACTTCTCGTATAATCGCGCCGACGACGGCATCGCCTTCGACGTGCCGGTCCGCTCGCGCTGAGGCTCAGGCCCTGTTCAGCGTCTTCGCCACGTAATCCGCGATCCTCACCAAGGTCGCGTCCTGCGTCCAGATCGCGGTGACCTTCTCGTCGGTCGCCGCGCCGCTCGCAGCCAGACGTTCAGTCACCGGCTGGCGGATCTGCGCCTTGGTCTGCGCGAAGGCCTCGGGCGACAGCGCCGCATAGGTGCGGGCGAGCCGCACCGCGCGCGGCATCAGCTCCCAGCCATCGACCACCTCGTCGACCCAGCCCTTGATCAGCGCGTCGTCGCTGGCATAGGTCGTCGCGCCGAGCGCGAATTCGGCGAGGTAACGCGGCGGCACGACCGTGCGCACGATCTCGAAGGCGAGCGCCGGCAGCGGCACGCCGACTTGCAATTCGGTGATGCCGACATTGCCGCTGTAGCGCGCCATGATGCGGCGATCGGCGCAGGCCGCGAGCACCGCGCCGCCGGCGATGGCGTGGCCGTTGAGCGCGGCGACCACCGGCTTGGGACAGAAGAACACGGCGTCATAGAGCCGGTGCAGCAGCGGCAGGAAATCGCGCACATAGGCCGCGCCGCCGGCGCCGACGCGCTTGAGATCGACTCCGGCGGAGAAGATCTTGCCCTGACCGGTGACGACGACGGCCTTGACCTCGGGCTGCTCGCGCATCTTTTCGAACAGCACCGCCAGCGCCTCGCAGAACTCGGCGTCGAGCGCGTTTGCCTTGCCGTGCTCCAGGGTGACGATGGCGACGCCGTCGTCGAGGCGCATGTTGATCATGCGCCCTGCTCCACCGTCCGAAGCGCCGGCGCAGCCGCGCGCAACGACAGCCGCTGCGCGTGCACGATCGCCGCGGTCAGCACCACCACCGCCAGCGCCTGATGCGCGATGGCAAGGTGGAGCGGCACCTGATGCAGCAGCGTGAAGATGCCGAGCGTCGCCTGCGCCGTCACCAGTGCGAATACGGTGAGCGCGCCGCCGGCGGCGCGGCCGCTGCGCCACGCATCGAAAGCGTGCCAGAAGCTGAGCAGCCAGATCGCATAAGCCAGCATGCGGTGATCGAACTGCACCGTCAGCGTGTTCTCGAACAGGTTGCGCCACGCCGGATCGATGTGCCACAGCCGCGCCGCTTCCGGGATGAAGCCGCCGTCGATCAGCGGCCAGGTATTGTAGATCAACCCGGCATCGAGGCCGGCGACCAGCGCGCCGAGATAGATCTGCACCAGCACCATGAGCGCGATGACCAGCGCGCCGATGCGCAGCCGCGCCGGCGTCGTCTCCATGCGCGCACGCAAGCCCTGCGCGGTCCACAGCACGGCGAAATAGATGGCGCAGGCGAGCGTCAGATGGAACGCCAGGCGATACTGCGACACGCTGGTCAGATCGCTGCCCTTGAGGCCCGACGACACCATCCACCAGCCGACCGCGCCCAGCGCCGCGCCGCCGGCAAAGATGCTCCACAGCCGCGCCTTCAGCCCTTTCGGGATCATGCCGCGCGCGAGGAAGAACAGGAACGGCACCAGGAACACGAAGCCGGTGGTGCGCGCGAGCAGCCGGTGCGACCATTCCCAGAAATAGATCACCTTGAAGGCATCGAGCGTCATGCCCTTGTTGACCTGCTGATACTGCGGGATCTGCTGGTACTTGGCGAATTCGGCCTGCCAGTCGGCCTGGCTCAGCGGCGGCAGCACGCCAGTCACCGGTTTCCACTCGGTGATCGACAGCCCGGATTCCGTGAGCCGCGTCGCGCCGCCGACCACCAGCGTCAGGAAGATCATGGCGGCGACGCAATAGAGCCAGACGCGCACCGCCCCGGTTTTCGGTGCAGCGGCGGTGGAGGACGGCATGAGGTTCATGATGGCGATCGCGGCGAAAAGCGGCCTTGCGGCAGGCGGCGCCGACCATATAGTCAGGAGCGCCGCCTGAGGCAAATGCGGCAACTTCGCCGCAATTGGCCGCCCGGCCCGCAGATTATTGGACAGTTTCCGGAGACGACATGCCCGTCCGTTTGCGCAAACTCATCGGCGCCGTCGCGCTGCTGGCCCTGGTCATGGTCTGGGCGCTGCTGGCCATGGCGCTGGCGCAATCGGCGCTGACCGACATCAACGGCTTCGTCGCGACGCTCTATTACATCGTCGCCGGGCTCGGCTGGGTGTTGCCGGCCATGCCGATCATTGCCTGGATGTCGAAGCCCGATAAGGCGAAAGCCTGAGGCCGCCGCGCATGACCGACACGAAGCCCGGCACCGTCACCGACAATCCCGCGCGCAACCGTTTCGAACTGCAAACGTCCGCCGGCGTCGCCATCGCCAATTACCGGCGCGACGACCGCAGCATCACCATCACCCACACCGAAGTGCCGCGCGCCGTCGAAGGCCGCGGCGTCGGCTCGGCGCTCGTCAAGGGCATGCTCGACCAGATCCGCCAGGAAGGCCGCCAGGTCATCCCGCGCTGTTCCTTCGTCGCCGCCTATATCAGCCGCCACCCGGAATATCGGGATTTGCTCGGCTGATCGTCACTTCCCCAGTTTCTCGACCTCTTCCACCGTCCGCCCGGCGCGCGCGCGATAGACCGGCAGCGACCAGTGATAGTGCAGCGCCAGCGCGCGCACGATGAAGCACAGCGCAAAACCGGCGCCGGCAGCGAGGCTGCTCGCCGCGCCGAGCGCGGTCAGCCCGACATAGGCGGTGGCGCCAAGCAGCGCCGCCGTGACATAGACTTCCTTGCGCAGCACCAGCGGGCTTTCGCCGCCGAGAATGTCGCGGATGACGCCGCCGAAGGTCGCGGTCATCACGCCCATGGCGATGGCGATGAAGCCGCCGGTGCCGGCTTCGAGCGCCCGGTCGGCGCCGATCACGCAGAACAGCGACAGCCCCGCCGCGTCGAGCCAGAGCAGCGCGCGATAGCGCGACTCCGGAATATGCGCGAGGAAGAACGTCGCCGCCGAGACGACGACGCAGATCGCGAGCGACGCCGGCTGCTGCACCCAGAACACCGGCAGTTGGCCGAGCATCAGGTCGCGCAGGCTGCCGCCGCCGATGCCGGTCGCCGCGCCGAGCAGGATAAAGCCGAAAATGTCCATGCGCTTGCGCGAGGCGACCAGCGCGCCGGTGACCGCGAAGATCGCGACACCGAACCAGTCCAGCGCCATGAGCCATGAATCGGGCATGGGATACGCTTTCGGCTAACTCGCGCTAAGCTCCAACCTCACGCCGCGTCCACCGGCCTTACCCGCTTCGCGATTTCGCTGCCCTTCTCCCGCTCCACCACGGCGATGTCGTACTGGCTTTGCAAGTCGAGCCAGAACTGCGGACTATTCCCGAAGTAGCGCCCGAGGCGCACCGCCGTGTCGGCGGTGATCGAGCGACGTCCGTTCAGAATGTCGGTGATGCGCCCCGACGGCACGCCGATGTCGAGCGACAGCCGGTTGGCGGACAGTTCGCGTGCGACAAGTTCGCGTTTGAGCAAACGGCCAGGATGAGAAACAGGTGCCATGTTAACCTCTGTGGTAGTCGACGATCTCGACCTCGTAGGCGTCGCCCTTGCGGAACTCGAAGCAAATGCGCCAGCGCTGATTGACCGTCATCGCCCACTGGCCTTTGCGGTCGCCCTTGAGCTTGTGCAGGCCGATGCTCTTCAACGGGCTCAGATCATTCAGCGACTTGGCGACGTTGAGAGTCAGCAAAAGATCGATCGCAGCCTCGAAATCGAGCCCCCGCAGCGCATTGGGCCGTTCGCCGGCCCAGACCTTACGGGTCACGGAATTCCGCCACGACCGGATCATGGCAATAATATACTACGCCACACGGTGAAGCTCAATAGTGACTTGTAGCCCGCATGGAGCGCAGCGAAATCCGGGGCCTGCGCATGTCGCCAGGCCCACCCGCATTGAGCTTCGCTCCATGCGGGCTACAGACACTTAGACCAACCGTTATGACCGATAACCGGACGCATCCGGGACCTAACTTTTTATTCCTACTTTTCCTTGACTTTCCTCCTACGAACATATACCCATATCCCTGCCTGCCCCTATGAGGGGTGCGAACCGGTTGCTCCGGCTCGTGGGGGCGGGCGCGGCGCCCGCGGCTCGTGCCCTCGCAAGGCATGAGGCTCGGGCGGCGCCGGGGTTCCGCCCGGGGGCACTAGGACCCCCCGCGAGGAGCTCGCTGATGGTGCGCGCTACCCAGCCGAAAGGCTGGATCAGCCGCCAGAAGCGCGGCCCGGCGCCGTAACGACGCCGCGATGGAGCGCCGCAGGGCGCAGGCCTTCTCCGATCGCAAGGAGGGGCCGCGCCGCAAGGCGCATGTTCGGGCGCCCCGCGGCGCTCCATCCCCTCGCCTGTCTTGAGGCGGGGGCAAGCGGTCAAAGCCCGGGCGCCTTGGCGCCGCGGCAACGCGGAGACTTGTCCGCAACCCTTTCCGCAGCCCTTGCGCCACACCTTCTGCCCCCGGCCCGCAAACCGCATCATCAGGAGCACCACGCCTTGCGACCGATCCTTACGAACCGAGCCCGCATCTGTCCGATTACTATCTGGAGCAAGACCGGCTGCGCCGACATCGCCACGGTTCTGCTCGAAGCCCGCAAGACGCGGCGCGGCCGCGCCGGCCTGGCCCGATGACGCGGCGGCCGCGGCCGCGAGGTACCCCTCTGCGCGCGGCGCTTCATCGTGCCGTCATCGATCCGTGCTGTGGTGATGCGCGCGGGCCGGCGCCGATACCGCCGTTTGATCCAGCGCAACAAGAGCGCAGGCTTCGCTCTCTAGAGTTCCGCTCAACCGCAAAAGACGCGCCGACAAGAGAACTGCCAAGAGAACTGCCAAGAGACTCGCCAGGAGACACAAGGCGCGCCGCAACGCAGGGAGATCGCCATGTCCGACACCGCCGCTGTCCGTCACGACTTCATCCCGCAGGTCGTCTGCGACAGATGCGGCGAAGCGCCGGTGGCGCCGGATCGCGCCGATTACCTGGCGAAGCGTGGCATGGTCCGTTACGTCTGGTCCTGCACGGCCTGCGGCCACCAGTTCTCCACCGAAAGCCCGGCCGCGCTCGGCCCCGAAACGGAGCAGGAAGCGGTCAAGGCGTTCTGGCCGTCGCTGCTGGTCGGCTGAGCCGCCAACCCGCGCGCGCCCGCTTCCGCCACGGTCGCCGGACTGCGGGCCGCTTGCATTATCCGCTATTCGAAGGCACCACAGCCGCCCTGACCGGCGCCGCGGGCTCGACCCCGCCGGCGTTCCAACAAAGACGGCGTAAAGACGATATGGCGGAAACGGCTCCCTCGACCTGGTTCGACATCGCGATCGCGGCGCTCAAGCGCAACGAGGTCAAGCTCATCACCTTCGTGCCGGACCGCGTGCTCACGCCGCTGATCGCCGGCCTGCAGGCCGACCCCTATTTCGAGGTCATCTCGACGACACGCGAGGAAGAAGCGGTCGGCATCGTCTCCGGCGCCTGGATGGGCGGCGTGCGCGGCGCGGTGCTGATGCAGACCAGCGGCTTTGCCACGCTGCCGAACGTCATCGCCTCGCTGCTGGTGCCGTACCAGATCCCGGCCATCCTCATCGTCTCGGAGCGTGGCACGCTTGGCGAGTTCAACATCGGCCAGGCGCTGGTGTGCCGCACCATGCGGCCGGTGCTGGATTCGCTCGCCACCGAGCATCACACCGTGACGCGCATCGACGAGTTCGATTTCATTCTCGACCGCTCGATCCAGCAGGCGGTGAAGACGCAGAGCCCGGCGACCCTGATCCTGTCGCCGCTGCTCACCGGCGGCAAAGTGTTGTGAGCGTGGAAGCACAGGCGATGACAAAGACCATCACCATCGGCAACGTCCCCGTCGAGGTCATGAACCGCTTCGATCTGTCGAAGCGTCTCGTCGCCTTGCTCAAGAACGACGAGGCCGTCGTCGCCGGCATCGGCAACACCAATTTCGATCTGTGGGCGGCGAGCCGCCGGCCGCAGAATTTCTACATGCTCGGCAGCATGGGGCTGGCGTTTCCCATCGCGCTCGGCGTCGCCACCGCGCAGCCGAAGCGCCATGTCATCGCGCTCGAAGGCGACGGCTCGCTGCTGATGCAGCTCGGCGCGCTCGCCACCATCGCCGCGCACAAGGCGCGGAATTTGACGATGATCGTGTGGGACAACCAGAGCTATCAGATCACCGGCAGCCAGCCCACCGCCACCGCCGGCGGCGCCGACATTGTCGATATCGCGCGCGCCTGCGGTCTCAGGCAGAGCCTGTGGGCGCGCTCGCCGCAGGACTTCGAGGCGCAGGTGACCAAGGCCCTGGCGAGCGGCGAGAAGACGTTGATCGCGTGCAAGACCGACGATGCGCCGCCGCAGGGGCAGACGCACCGCGATCCGGTGCTGATCCGCGAGAATTTCATGCAGGGGCTCGGCGTGCGTAGCGCCAAAACCTTCGCGCCGGACTGATAACGCGCCGCGCGGCGGTATCGTTTTCCATTCGCGCATGGCGCAAGGCGTTTTCGATTGCGGCGCGGTATCGAATGTTCGCTCGCGCGTCTTGCGCCGGCGCGGCATTGCTCCCATCATATTCATAACATGTGAAGCAACGCGGCTGTGCGGGCTTCATGGAATAAACAGGTCGAGGAAACGAAAGGTCGCAGGCCCATGACATCCCTGGCGCGGGTGCAAATCGCCCTCCTGTTCTATTCGTGCTTCTGCGTCGTCTCCTTCACCGCCGCGGTCTATGCCGCCACCCTGTTTCCGCCGCTGGTGCCGAATGCCGGGCTGTGGATCGCGGCGCTCACCGCCGCCGGCATGTTCGTCGGCGCGCCGATCGCCTGGCTTGTCGGCAAAGCGCTGCCCCGTGAATGGCACAACCCGCTGGTGGCGCGGCAGTCGCCGCTGGCGCATGAGCCGGCGCGCGAGATCTGATCGCCCCGCTGCCCCTGCCCCATTTTACGAACCTGCCGGCAGTTTCCCTGCCGCTCGGGGCTTGTCTATTGCGGTGCAAAACAAAATTTGTCGCAACGCGACACGCGAATGACCAATTTTTGCGAGGCGTCCCGATCTAAATACCGCTGCACCGTCAGTTTTCGTTGCCCAGACTCCTGGTTTCTGCGACGTTAACAGCAGGTGATCTTGAGGGCGCGCTGATGCTGCTCCTGTTTTCCGGAGACAACGCGGTTCGCGACACCTTCCAACTCGCGGAGGAAGTGGCGCATTTCGGCCTGTGGCAGGTCGATCTCGCAACCGGCGCGATGACCTGCTCGGCCAATATGCTGCGCCTCCTCGGCCTGGCGCCGCCGGTCGGCGACGCCGATGCCATGCGCTTCTCGACGCTGGAGCGCGTCACCCACCCCGACGACATGCCGGTGATCGCCGAGATCCAGCACATCATCGCCGACGGCCTGCCCTTCGACCGCCATTTCCGTGTCATCCACCCGAACGGCCGGGTCCGTCACCTGTCGATCCACGGCGAGGTCGTGGTCGATGCCGCCGGGCGCAAGAGCCGCGCCATCGGCGTGCTCATGGACGTCACCGTCCACGCCGAGACCATGCGCGCCTCGCAGGTCGATGCAGAGCGGGTCCGCGCCATCATGACGGCCATCGACGGCCGCCTGTGGACCGCGCGATCCGATGGCTTCCGCACCGACCTCCTGCTGCGCAGCGCCGCCAGCCGTTCCGTCCCCGGCACCTGGCTGGGCTTCAACTGGCTGACGCGGGTGCACCCAGACGATGTCGGCCGCGCCCGAACCGCCTGGGCCGAGGCGCCGGAGCAGGTCCACAGTTTCACGCTCGACCTCCGCGTTTTGGGCGAGGACGACAGCTATCACTGGCGGCGCCATTACTGCTCGCCGATCGTCAATGACGACGGCTCGGTGCGCGAATGGGTCGGCCTGTCGCTGCTGATCAACCAGGAACAGGCGGCCGCCCAGGCGGAGCCGGGGCTGTTGACCGGGGCGCAGATCCGCGCCGGGCGCGGCATTCTCAATTGGTCGGTCAAGGATCTGGCCGACCGCACCGGGCTCTCGACCGGCGCGCTGCGTCGGATCGAGGCGCATGAAGGCTATAACCGCACCGCCGCCTCGGCCCTGCTGCTGATCAAGGACGCGCTATCGGCCGGCGGCGTCGATTTCTTCGTGCTGCCGACGGGCGAAGCCGGCGTTTACGCCACGCGCAAGGAGAGCCGGCTGAAGCTGGTGACGGAAAATGCGCGGCCAAAAAAAGTTTCGTTCTAGCCGGTATCGGACACGGCATTATTTCACCGAACATAAGCCGATAGCGGCGATGTTTGATCGAATTTGCAGGCGCTCTCGCCCGATGCGGTAAATCGCACCCGTCGCCCTTCAACTTTCTGCCGGCGCGCCGGCGCGTCCGTCATAATTTCGTCGCGCCCGTATTTTTCGCCGGCTGGCGACGGTTCCAGCGATCCATCAAATGTACCGCAACACGTCGGCGTGAGTCCGACACCATAGATGGATGGCTACGAAAATGGATAGCGGTATCGTGAAACGTTCGGTCCTGATCAAGGGCCGCAAGACCAGCGTCAGTCTCGAAGACGCCTTCTGGAATGCGCTGCGCGGCATCGCTGCCGAGCGGCAGGTGTCGACGCCGTCGCTGCTGGCGGACATCGAAATGAATCGCGGCAACGCCAACCTGTCGTCGGCGGTGCGGCAGTTCGTGATCAACTACCTGCTGGCGATCAACGAAGAGTATCGCAAGATCATCGCCCGGCACGCGCATGCCGGTGCGCCGGCGGGCGCTGCCAACACCAACGATCATGCGCAGAACGGCAGCGCGCCGGGCGCGGGTCCGACGCTGCGCGCGATGGCCGGCTGATATCCAAACTCAGCGCGACGCGAGGGCCTTGTCCCTGGCGTCGGCGCGTTGCGCCGCCGGCCGGGCCGTGATGCGCTCAACATAAGCGGTGAACTCCGGCCGTTCCGGAAACAATTTGAAGCTCATGCCCCAGCGCAAATTGGCGCCGATGACGACATCGGCGGCGGTGAACTGCTCGCCCATCAGCCACGGCCCGTTGGCCACGGCCTGCGCGACGACATCCATCGTGGTGTCGAAATCGCCGTAACCGAGCAGGGCCCGCCGCGCCTCCTCCTTGCGCGGCGCCGCGCGATCGGTGGCGGCCGGCTCGAGACAGCCCGGCCCGAAGAACAGCCATTTGAGATAGACGCCGCGACGCGGCGTGCCGACCGGCACAGTCAGGCCGGCGTCGGGGAATTCGTCGGCAAGATACGTGCAGATCGCTGCGACCTCGGTGATGATCGTACCCTTGTGACGCAGCGCCGGCACCTTGCCCATCGGATTGATCGCAAGATAGCCGGGCTGACGGTTCTCGCCCTTCTCCAAGCTCAGCAGCTTGATGTCGTAAGGCTGGCCGAGTTCCTCGAGCATCCACAGCGTGACCGACGAGCGCGACGGCGAAGCATGGTACAGCGTGAGATCGGCCATGAAGATTCTCCAGCGTTGGCGATGTACAAATCGGTCGTGGTAGACTGCCACGCATCGTATCGTTTGCCAGCCCTTCGGCCTTTCAGGAACTCCCGCTCATGCAACACAGCGTTTCCGACAACAAAGAGCGTCACCGCTTCGAGCTCGAAGCCGATGGCTACACCGCCTTCTCGGAATACAAGCGCGCGCCCGGGCTGATCACCATCACGCACACCGAAGTGCCGAAGGAACTCGGCGGCCGCGGCATCGGCACCGCGCTGGCGCACGGCCTCATGGAATTGATCCGCGCCGAGGGCATCAAGGTGAAGCCGCTTTGCCCCTTCGTGAAGGCCTATATCGAGAAGCACCCGGAATACGCCGATCTCGTCGGCTGACGATGAAATTGCCACAACCCAACGTTAGAAGCGAAAGTCTATGCGCGCACCCTAACCCTCTATTTACGTTTCAGTAAGATATTGGGCCCGTCTGCGATCCCGGGAGTGCGCTTTGGATTGGGCGGCCGGCGTTAACTTTTTTGTCGGACAGTGCGAGAAATTGCTGTTCTCGCTCGGTTCTCAATTGTCGCTGACCTCGCTTGGCGTCGCCCTCATCGTCGCCACCGGTTTCTTCGCCATGAAGCGGCTCAAGCGCGGCCGCAAGCTGCGCTGGCGCACTTTGTGGCGCGCGCTGTTTCCCAAGCGCGTCCTAACCGCGAAATCGAACGAAGCCGACATCGGCTACCTCTTCTTCAACGTCTTCGTCTTCGGCCTGGTGTTCGGCTGGGCCGTCCTCTCCTACCAGTCGATCTCGAACGGCATCATGCATGGCGCCGTCGCGCTCTTCGGCCCGGCCGCGCCGAGCGCGTGGCCGTCATGGCTGCAGCGCACGGTCATCACGGTGATGCTGTTTCTCGCCTATGAGCTCGGTTACTGGTTCAACCACTGGCTCAGCCACAAGGTGCCGGTGCTCTGGGAGTTTCATAAGGTCCATCACAGTGCCGAGGTGCTGACGCCGTTGACCAACTTCCGCGTCCATCCGGTTTATGCCTGGGTCTTCGCCAACATCCTTGCCTTCTCGGCGGCCGTCGCCAATGGCGCCGGACATTACCTGTTCGGCGCCAAGATTCCGCAATACGCGCTGGCCGACACCAACATGATCCTGGTGCTGTTCATCCATGCCTACGTGCACCTCCAGCACTCGCATCTGTGGATCGCGTTCCGTGGCCTGCTCGGCCGCATTCTGATCTCGCCGGCGCATCACCAACTTCATCACTCGGCCGATCCCAAGCATTTCAACAAGAACTTCGGCAGCTGTCTCGCCGTATGGGACTGGATGTTCGGCACGCTGCATATCCCGGCCAAGGAACGCGAGGCGCTGACCTTCGGCGTGCCCGGCCATCGCGATGCGCACACGGTCAAGGGCGAATTCGTCAATCCGTTGATCGACGCGGCGGCGCATTTCAAGCCGCTGTGGCCGGAGCGCAAAAATACGACGCTGCCGGCCGCAGGTCGCGAACAGGCCTGACCTACTCGGCGGCGTGTCCCATCGCCTCGACCGTACGCAGCCATTCCTTGCGCTTGTCGTCGCCGGCCGCCTCGATCATGCCGAAGATGGTCGAACGCACCGGCTTGATGCCGATGAAATGCAGGATGTTGCGCTTCACCAGCTTGAGCGCATGGGCGCCGAAATACCAGCGATAGAACCAGCCGGGCATGCCCATGGTCATGATGATGCGGGCCGACTTGTTCTTGAACAGCTTCCAGCTCTCGCGGCCGGTGCGGTTGTGGATGCGCAGCAGGTCTGGCTGCAACAGCCGCTCGATGAAACCCTTCATGATCGCCGGCATGTCGCCGCACCAGAGCGGAAAGATCAGAACGATATGGTCGGCGGCGATGAACGCCTCGCGCGCCACCACGAGATCCGGCTCGAGCGGCTGTTCGTGGCGATAGCCCTCGCGCAGGACGGCGTCGAAGTTCATGTCGCCAAGAACGAATAAACGTGCGTCATGGCCGCCGCTTTCGGCCCCACGCTGATAGGCCCGGCCGATAGCCTCGCAATAGCTGTGCTGAAGCGGCGTGCCGACAACGATGACAATCCTGGCCATGCCTTCTCTCGCGCGGTTGCAGGAGAAAGGCTATGAGTCGGAGATCGTCCGGCTATTGATCTGGCGCAAAAGGCCTCCGCGCCGCGGGCGGCTCGAGCAGGCTACAGAATGATCTTCGTCAGCAGATCCGCGTAGGCCTGCGGCACGGTGATGTGCGGGTTGTGGCTGGAGGCGATCTCATGCGCGGTCCAGCCGGCTTCCGTCTTCGCACGCTCGTAGAACGGCCGGAAGCGATCCTCGGGCGTGTGCCTGGTGCAATAGATGTAGTGCCGCGGCAGCGTCAGTTCGCCGTTCTGGAAGTGCAGCTTCTGCTCGAAGGTCTTGAGCGGCTGCGGCACGCGCCGCGGCGCGCACCAGGCCTGATCCTCGGGCGACGTATCGGCCGGCATCGGCCCCGGCGGGATGCGCCACGCATCGGGGCCGTCCTTGGCGGCGGACTGGCGCTGCACCCGCGTCGATTCCGGCATGCAGTCGAACGCGCTTTGGCCGTCGCGGGGTACGAAGGCATCGACGTAGATCAGCTTGGCGATGCGGTCCCTGGCGCGGTCGGCGACGCCGGTCGCGACCATGCCGCCATAGGAATGACCGATCAGGCAGACGTCGCGCAATTCGTTATAGAACAGGCAGGCCAGCACGTCGGCGATATGACTTTCGAGATCGATGCCGGGGTGCGCCAGGTGGCTGCGCTGGCCGAGCCCGGTCAGCGTCGGAATGACCAGATGGACGCCGCGCGGCTCCAGCAGCGGATACATCTTCTTCCACGCCCAGGCCGAACTCCAGGCGCCATGCGCGACGACGGCGAAAGTCATGTCGTTTTCCCTGCCCTGCTATTCGGCGGCGACCGGTCGTGGCCGCGGCACCCGTCTGTTCCATCGCGCCCGGACGAAATCAAGCGCCGCCACGGCGAGTCCTGCCGCCAGGACCTCCCAGCCCGGACGGATGCCGATATCGAAATCGAAGGCCGTCGCCAGCACGCGCAGCGGTGAGATGCCGAATTCGATGGCGATGCCGATCGCCTCGCCGGCAAAGGTCAGCGCGGCGACGACGATGGCGAGGCCGAGCAAACTCAAGGTCGATAGCTCGTTGCGGTCCTGCCACCACGCCAGGCCCCGGTAGGCAATGAGCCAGCCGAACAATCCGGCGACGAAGATCGGCACGGTGACGTCGGCCTTGGTCTGCTGGAAATAGTGAATGAGGGCGAGCAATGAGATGACGTAGATGGCCTGATGCAGGCGGCGCCAGCGCAGGCCGCCGAGCTTGCGCATCATCGTGTCGGTGGAGGTCGCGGCCAGAGCCGCCAGGCCCAGCCAGGCGATGAAACCGATGATCAGATAAACACGGTGCGTGATCTCGTGCACCACCTTGCCGAGGTCGTAACTCTGGTCGGCAATGTAGAGCGCCAGATGCGCGGCGGCGTAACAGAACGTGCCGACCCCGAGCATACGCCGCACGTCGATGAGATTGCCGTACCGGCCGATGCGCCGGAACGGTGTGATCGCCAGCGTGACGCCGAGCAGCACCAGGGTCCAGAAGCCGGCGCGGTGAATGAGATCGTTGAGCGGCCGCGCGCCATGCGCGATGACGCCCGCATCCGCCACGGCCTTCGCCAGGGGAAACAGCAGCAAGGCCAAAGCAATAATCCGTAGTGCCGACAAACGGCCGCGACGGTCGCGCCATAGCGCAAAAGACTCCATTCTCAACCTTTCATGGCGCCGCGTCGGGCCCAGTAAATCTCATATAACGGCCGATAACACGGCTGCCGTTCACTCCCCACTAAAGCCTGCGTGAGCGGCAGGTGACCGTCCGGCGCAACCTCGCCCGCTGCCCGGAGTCCCGTCAAGGCCAGGGGTCAAGTCGAGGCGGCGCGTTATGCGGATGGCCTCGAGAAACCGCTCGTCGTGGCTCACGACCAGCAGCGCACCGTCGTAGGCCCGCAATCCCGCCTCAACGGCCTCGATGGAGTCGAAGTCGAGATGGTTGGTCGGCTCGTCGAGGATCAGCAAAGGCGGCGGAGCCGGTCCACCCAATCCACAAGCGAGCCCGGCGCGCAGCAACTGGCCGCCGCTCAGAGTACCGACAACCTGCAGCGCGCTGTCGGCCCGGAACATGAAGCGGGCCAGCGCCGCACGGCAGGCGTTTTCGTCAGCGTCCGCATTGATGCGCAGGAAGTTGTCGCGGATCGTGGCCGATGGATCGAGCAGGTTCACCTGCTGATCGAACATCGCAAAGTCTTTGACCACGCGTATCGTGCCATTCCACGGTTGCATTTGGCCGGCGACCAGCGCCAGCAAGGATGTCTTGCCGGATCCATTGGCGCCCGTAACGGCAACGCGTTCGGGCCCGGTCATCGAAAAGGATAGGTCCTCGACGATCGGCCGATGCGCCTCGTAGCCCGCGGTCACACCCTCCATGGCAACGACTATCTTGCCGGCGGGCAGATGCGTCGGCGGCAGAACAACCGACAGCGGCTGGAGGACTTCGATGCGCTCGCGCGCTGCGGCTATCCCCTCAAGCGCCTGCACCCGCCGCCGTTCGGCGTTACGGGCATTGTCTCCGCTGGTATGCTCGCTCCGGTCCTTGCGCGCGCCGGCGAGGATGCGCGGCATGTCGCCCCTGGCGCGCTTGCGCGCGCCCGCGCCGTCCTTGCGCGCCTTCCTCTCGGCCGTGTCCTGGGCGCGCCGGTCGATCTCGGCGATCCGCTTTTCGGCGCTCGCCATATCGTGTCTGGCGGCGTCAAGCTCGAGAGCCTTGCACTCACTGTAGTGGCTCCAGGCGCCGCCGTAACGCGCGGCTCCCAGCGTACTCAGTTCGACGATCTCATCGACGTTTTCCAGGAGTTCGCGGTCATGGCTGACAACGATCGCACCGCTTCGCCAGGTGGAGAGAAAGTCGATGACCGCCGCGCGTCCCGCGCGGTCGAGATTATTCGTCGGCTCATCCAGCAGCAGGACATCGGGCGCGGCAAAGATCAGCGCGGCAAGGCGCGCGCGGGTGACCTGCCCGCCCGACAGCGCCGCCAAAGGCGTGTCGGGACGAGCGTCCAAGCTGACACGGGCAAGCGCGCCGGCGACCCGCGACTCCAACGTCCAGTCGGCAAGCGCAAGGTCCTTGGCGGTGGCCTCGCCCTGTTCGGCGCGGCGCAGGATCGCCAACGGTTCGCGAACGCCGAAAAGATCGGCGATCGTTTCGCCGGCGCTCACTGCGAATGCCTGGCGCAGAATGCCGACCGTGCCGTTGACGGCGACCGAACCCGCGTGGGCGACAAGTTCGCCGGCGATGAGCTTGAGAAGCGTCGTCTTGCCGGCGCCATTGCGGCCGACCAGCCCCGTGCGAACGGGCGCGAAACTTAAGTCGAGATTCGAGAGGACAGAGCGGCCGTCAGGCGTGGACCATGACAGATGAGACAGCGTGATAGCAGCAGACATCGATACGGATTTCCCCGGCGGTAAGGCAAACTGGCTTTACGGTCCGGGTGAAATCCATGGCTGCACCTATGCTGCGAAAGCTCTCTGCCTCGTGGTGCAAGACATTCGTGTCGGATCTAGGGCGACGATCGTCGGTCGCGACGCCTCGACGACGACCGCGCGACGGCGCGTTTCATTTGGCTGGCGATCAGCTCAGACACGCGGCAGCGGACGGCCGCCCTGCTCCTTCGACGGCACCTTCACCCAGGCTTCACCGTCGAGCACGACCTCGCCATCGACCTGGCAGATGCAGGACAGGCGGGCGCGGGATTTTTCCGGCATCAGTTCGGCCACCGAGACGATCACCTCGACGGTGTCGCCGATCTTCACCGGCGCGCGGAAGTTCAGCGTCTGCGAAATGTAGATGGCGCCCGGCCCCGGCAGGCGCGTGCCGAGTACGGCCGAGATCAGGCTCGCGGTGTAGAGGCCGTGGGCAATGCGGGTGCCGAACGGCGTCTGCGCCGCGAAATGCTCCGACAAATGGATCGGGTTGCGGTCGCCGCTGATCTCGGCGAAGCCGACCACGTCGGACGACGACACGGTCTTGGCGATTTTTTCGGTCCGCCCGACCGTGAGATCTTCGAAATACAGCGTTTGCAAGGGCAGTATCATTACACGTCCGTTTGTCGTTGCGAGCGGTAGAGGAAAAGCACCGAGCCGATCAGCACCACATTGATCAACGCCAGCGCGGTCAATAGGCCGATGGTCGCATCGGCGCCGAAGCGCTCGATCATCAGCGCGCCGGCCGACGGCGCGAGCGCCTGCACGATCAGGCTGGGAAAGGCAATCTTGCCCATCAGCCGCGGGAAACGCACTGGCCCGAACAGCGCCAACGGCAAGGTGCCGCGGCCGACCCAGGAAATGCCGTAGCCCGCGCCGTAGATAAGGATGGTGAGCACCAGGAACGGGAAGCCGCCGGCGAGCAGTGAAAGGCTGAGCGCCATCAGCACGCAGCACGCGATCATCGTCCAGACCGGGTGATAACCAGAACCGAACAGTCGTTCGATCACGCGGGCTGCGACTTGGGCGGGCCCGAACAGCGTGCCGTAACCGACGGCGGCCGCCTCGGCGACGCCTTTCGCCTGCAGGAAGATCATGAAGTGCACGATGACGACCGAGCCGATACCGGCGGCGAAGGACAGCACCGTCGCCACCAAAGCGAACATCAGCCGTTCATTCCGCATCGGCGGATCCGACCTTATTGGAACGCCGGGCGATGCGTCGCCGGCATGCGGCGCGCTGGGTCGGCGCGCAGTGACGGCCATCTGCAACGGCAGCGCCACGACCAGATGCAGCGCGGCGTAAATCAGGCATGCCACCCGCCAGCCGGTGTGCTCGATCATGAAGGCGCTGAGCGGCCAGCAGATGGTGCTGGCGAAGCCGCCGAACAAGGTCAGGTTGGTGATCGGCCCGCGCGCTTCATGGCCGTAGCGCTGGCCGAGCGCGGCAAACACGGCGTCGTAAGTGCCGGTGCCCATGCCGAGGCCGAGCACCACCCAGCCGAGCAGATAAAAGACAGCATTCGGCGCCGTTCCGAGTGCCGCCAATCCTGCGGCAAATAGCAGCGAACTGGCCGCGAGGACCGGCCGCGCGCCATGACGGTCGATAAGGCGTCCAACCTGTGGCGAAATTAGACCGGCGACGAGCAGGCCGACCGACGCGCCGGAAACCACGACGCCAAGGGACCAGCCGGTGTCGGCGACGATCGGTACGGCAAAAACCGCCGGAATATAAAACGAGGTCCCCCAGGCTAGGATTTGCACCACGCCCAGCGCGCTGACGACGAGCCGCCGATCGAGGTCGGCCTTCGGCGAAGTGGAAGTTCCCGGCACGTCCTGTCTGCCTCCGCCGCCAGACTACACAGGAGTTGCCCACGCGGGTACCGGCCGCAAATCAAGGCCAAAGCCGACCATTTGCAGTTAACATGCAGTTAACGCATGGGTCGATGTTGCATCGCACCACCCGTCTCGATGAATAACGGCTGATTCGGATGGCGTCACGTTAGTAGGCCGCCGTGAGTGGTGGTTTGAAGGACGAATTTGCGGATTTCGCCACACCACGCGTGCGATGCACAACGAATATGCACCCCTATCTCCTGCCTACACGACAATCTTTGTTTTTATTTTCTATTTCCATCATTACTTCAGTTACTTAGGCCATGCGTTTTTCGCCTAGCTGCACCGCAACAATTCTGCTTCTCATGTGTGCACGAATGAGTATGTTCGCGGCAGATCGATCGGGCAGACGCCCTGACCGCAGAACCGAAATAGCTAGAAAAGAGATGACCATGTTTGCCGCCCTCGTCCGCTTCGTCCAGGAATGGAAGCGTTACAGCCGCAGCGTTCGCGAGCTCTCGCGCCTCGACGACCGCGAATTGGCCGATATCGGCCTCAACCGCTCGGACATCGAGCGCGCCGCCTGGGGCGCCGCTCGGCAGGCCTAAGGCCGCCAAACGGTAGTCGATCAGGACACGCCCCTCCGTGTCCCTGACGTCAGAACGCCCGCGATGCCGCGGGCGTTTTCGATTCTGGGGGTTAGTCGGACTCCATCCAGCGATCGAGGGTCATGACCTCCGGTGCCTGGCCGTAGGAGCGGGTCCAGGCGTCGACCGACCATTTCACGCCGGTCTCCTTGTCGACCAGCACCGCTGTCGCGTGCGGCGCCTTGAAATCGAAAATGTGGCCGCGGGCTTCGGGCGGCGCGACGGTGTGAAATTTCAGCAGCTGAAGCTGCTGAAGCAGCAGCAGCAGCGACGTCGTGTTGCGGCTGGTGTCGATGCAGTCGAACTGGCGCTTGTCGTACATGTAGTCCCGGTTGGCGCGGGCGACGTGACCGGCGGTCCCCGCCACCTGGGCGATGCGCTTGTCGAACCAGGCCCCCGCCGCCGCGACCGCCTGACGCTCCTTCGCCGCAGAGCCGGCTCCCGCCGCCATCAGCTTCTTCAGCGCGCCGTGATCGGCCGATGTCAGGCCCAGTTCCACGCGGTATTGGCAGCCAAAGCCGTGGCAGACCGTGAGAGCATCGGTGGTCGGCGGCGACAGCGACAGGCCGCTATAGGCCGCGGCAATCACCGCATCCTGGGCCAGCGCGGCCGGCACCATCGCCATGAGCGCGCCCATCACGGCCAGCGAGCCCCGCATCCCCATCTTCATCGTCATCCCCGCCATTGCCGCTCAAGCCGTGAGCGCCTAATGATCAACCCCATGACTATGACCAAATTTCAGCCCGTGCACATCGTCGGCGGCGGTCTCGCCGGTTCCGAAGCGGCCTGGCAGCTCGCCAAGGCCGGCCTCCCGGTGATCCTGCATGAGATGCGGCCGCAGCGCGAGACTGCGGCGCATAAAACCGACGGCTATGCCGAGCTGGTGTGTTCCAATTCGTTCCGCTCCGATGACGCGACCAGCAATGCGGTCGGCCTCCTGCATGCGGAAATGCGCCGCCTCGGCTCGCTGATAATGCGCTGCGCCGATGCCCACCAGGTGCCCGCCGGCGGCGCCCTGGCCGTCGATCGCGACGGCTTCTCCGCCGCGGTGACGCAGGCGCTCGCGGCCGAACCGTTGATCACGCTCGAGCGAGGCGAAGTGGCGGTACCGCCGTCCGACTGGGACAATGTCATCATCGCCACCGGCCCGCTCACCTCGCCCGATCTTGCCGCGGCGATTGCGCAGCGCACCGGCGAGACGCAGCTCGCCTTCTTCGACGCCATCGCGCCGATCGTGCATCGTGAATCGATCGACATGGAGAAGGCCTGGTTCCAGTCGCGCTACGACAAGGCCGGCCCCGGCGGCTCAGGCGCCGACTACATCAACTGCCCGATGGACCGCGATCAGTATTACGCGTTCATCGACGCCCTGATGACCGGCGACAAAACGTCGTTCAAGGAGTGGGAAGCCAACACGCCCTACTTCAACGGCTGCCTGCCGATCGAAGTGATGGCCGAGCGGGGGCCAGAGACCTTGCGCCACGGCCCGATGAAGCCGATGGGCCTCACCAATCCGCGCTCGCCCGACGTGAAGTCCTACGCCGTCGTGCAACTGCGCCAGGACAACAAGCTCGGCACCTTGTTCAACATGGTCGGCTTCCAGACCAAGCTGAAGCACGGCGAGCAGGTGCGCATCTTCCGCACCATTCCCGGCCTCGAGAACGCCGAGTTCGCGCGCCTCGGCGGCCTGCATCGCAACACCTTCCTCAATTCGCCGAAGCTGCTCGATGAGACGCTGCGCCTGAAGGCCAATCCGGCGTGGCGCTTCGCCGGCCAGATCACCGGCTGCGAGGGCTATGTCGAAAGCGCCGCGGTCGGCCTGATGGCGGCGCGCTTTGCCGCCGCCGAGCGCCGCGGCGAAACGCTTAGCGCGCCGCCGCCGACGACCGCGCACGGCGCCCTGCTCGCGCACATCACCGGCGGCCATATCGAAACCATCGACGCCGGTTCGTCATCATTCCAGCCGATGAACATCAACTTCGGTCTGTTTCCGCCGATCACGGAAGCCGTCGAGTACGACAGGAACGGCCGCAAATACGGCCGCGGCTCGGCCAAGAACGTGGCGCGCAAGGGTGCGCTCAGCGCGCGGGCGCTTGCGGATCTCGACGCGTGGATGGATGGCGCCAAGGCCGACGCGGCGGAGTAATCTGCCGCGGCGGCGAAGCAATAGCTCTCAATTGCCTAAAGCTCCTCGCCCTCTTTTAAAACTAGCATAGCATTTTTCTAGGTTTCTTTTGCTGGGAGATTCGGTCTCTTTCTTTGGTGCGCGAAGTAATCTGCCATTGAGTTTGGCGTATGATGATGAACTCAGGGTCTCAGCGATGACGACCTTTCGCGCCTCCGGTTCAACGGCCAAAAGACCGCAATCGAAAAGGGTATGCAGATCGCTCCGCAGAAGGAGACCATTGGTGACATGGTTCGTGAGTGGGCCGAGATACGGCGTGATATGCGCTGCCTCAAGCACGTCTTCAACCGCGCATCCTGTAATTGCGCAACGGCGCCCGTAAGCTTCGAGAAGCGATGCCCTGAATTCTGCTTGTCCCCTACGCACGCAGATTGCGCGAAAACTCCGTTCCCTCTGGTCGTCGATACTGTCGGGATCGAAAACGAGAGTATCTGCCTGGTTGCTACTGATGGATTCTTTCGTAAAAATAGCTGGGTTTAGATACGCTTCCAGCTTCTCCGCCACCTGACTCGGAACAGCATTTCCGCTGGCTTGTGCATCTATAAGCGATTGGGGGACGATCTCATTTATTATTTCGAATCCGATCAAAAACTCACGACTTGGATCCACTAGGGCATCGAATTGTATCTTGGCACGGTTTCTTGGCTGCTTATCGACGTCGGCCGGATCGGGTTGCAAGCGTGGAGCTTCGACGATCTGACCAACTCCAAAAACGCCTCTTGGGTTCGCGCCTTGCTTGAATATGAAAATCCTGTCGCCAATCTTGGCTGATTGGTGCGAAGCAATCCGCCACAATGTTGTTGTGCCACGGGGATCGGCTTCGAACCTTTCGACCAGCGCGGTTAAGTCTGCCGCCGGCCATCCTCTGGGGGACGTTGGGCTGAGAGGCTTATACGTTAGCCAATATGCAGGCACAGGTGGGGCTCACTATTGTATCAGCGACTCTATATAGCAGGCGCGCAGTTCTCGGCTAAGTAGAGAACCCGGTTTTCCTCGCCGGATTCCGACCTGCGCGGGAACGAGCGTCTTTTTCACCCGTTGGCGAAGTAATCAGCTCTCGAATATCCGCGCCGGCTTGCGCGACGCGCGCCAGATCAGCCACTGGCGCCTGAGCCGCGACAAAGGCATGACATCGAACGGCTCGTAGCCGCGGCGATCCATCGGCCGCAAGGTCGGGCCGATCAGCGCCACCGGCAGCAGCGCCGGCAGGATCGCCTGCGGCACATGCGGCACCTCGGCGCGCGCCGCGTTCATCTGCCGGCGGGCATGACGGCGCAACTCGGCGAGCGCCGCCTTGAAGGCGTCGGTCGCTTTGCCCGCATAGACCTCGCCGAGATCGACCTTGTGCCGCTCCAGCACCTCCAGCGGCACGAACATCTGCCGCCGCGATACGTGCCTGGCGAGGTTGGTGAGGATCCACGTCACCGTCGCGGCGATGCCGGCGCCGCGCAGCAGCATCATCGCATCCGGCCCGGCGCCACCGAACATGGCGATGGCGACGTCGAGCAACGCCGATTGCGTCATCACCGCATAATTGTCGAGATCGTCGAGCGTCCCCATCGGCTCGTCGTATAGATCGAACTGGTGAGCATCGACGATGCCGGTCAGCCGGTCCGGCACGATGCCGTGGCGCTTTAAGCCGTCCATCAGCGCCGAGGCCACCGGATGTGCCGCCGCCTCGCCGTCGCGCTTGCCCTCCAGGACCTCGCGCCACCATTGCAGGCGGATCTCGCCCGGCATCGGCTCGCGCGCAACGTCGCGCACACGGATCAGTTCGATACTGAAGGCATAGAGCGCAAACAGCGCAGCGCGTTTGTCTTCCGGAGCAAACAAGGTGGCGAGATAACGGTCGCGGTCGGCTTCGCGGACGAGTTCGGTGCAGTGATCGGAATTGGATCGCATCATCTCTCCGTCGTCATGCCCGGCCTTGGGCCGGGCATCCACGCCTTCCTCCGGCCACGAAAAAGCAAGACGTGGATGGCCGGGTCAAGCCCGGCCATGACGGAGCCCTTACTCCACCGCGATCAGTCCGGCGCCGGCGCGGCGGTTCTCGCCGAGCAGCACGTTATACGTCCGCACGGCGGCACCTGTGGTCATCACATCGACCGAGATCGACAGGTCGTGAAACATCTCGCGCAACCGCGGCGGCAGCAGCACCGGATCGCGGCCGGCGCCGATCAGGAACACGTCGAGCGTGTCGCCGCGGGCAAAAGCCTGCGCCAGAGTATCGGCGCTGACGTCCTTGAACGAGGTCACCGGCCAGGCCCACATGCCGTCAGGAAAGCAGATCAGCGAGCCGCGGTGCGACATGCCGCCGAAGCGAAACCCGCCATTGCCATAAGCGTCGATCGGCGCGGGCGTCGGCAGATGCGGCGCGTCGCTGCCGAGGTCGTCCGCCATCGTCAGCGGCGGCCCTTCGGCTTCGGCTTATTCGTCGCGGACGTCTTGCCGCCCGGCCGTTTCGCCGGCTTGTCGGCCACTTCGTCCTCCGAGGTGTCCTCGGCAAAGCGCGCCGGAATGGCGTTCGGATTGACGATCTCGGGCTGCGGCTCGGCCGACAGCGCATCGCGGCCGGTGCCGACGCCGAGATAGATCAGGATCGGCGCGGCAATGAAAATCGACGTGTAGGTACCGACCAGCACGACGCCGAACATCATGGTGGCGGTGAAGGAGTGGATCGCCTGGCCGCCGAACAGGAGCAGCGCCAGCAGCGCCAGCGTCACGGTGACGTGGGTGATGACCGAGCGCGACAGGGTCTGGTTGACCGAGGCGTTGAGCAGGTCCGCCATCGGCATCTTCTTGTAGCGGCGCAGCATTTCACGGATACGGTCGTAGATGACGACGGTATCGTTGAGCGAATAGCCGAGAATGGTCAGCAGCGCCGCGATGCTGGTGAGATCGAAATCGATCTGCGCCATCGACATGAAGCCGATGGTGAGCACGAGGTCGTGCACGTTGGCGATCATGGCGCCGAGCGCGAACTGCCACTCGAAGCGGAACCACAGGTAGATCAGGATGCCGATGATGGCGAGTCCTAGACCGATGACGCCATAGGACAACAGTTCGCCGGAGACGCGCGGGCCGACCACTTCGACGCGGCGATAATCGATCTTGTCGCCGAGCGCGGCGCGCACCTTCTGCACCGCCTGCTGCTGCGCGGCGTCGCCACCCGGCTGCTCGGCGATGCGGATCAGCACTTCGCTCGGGCCGCCGAACTGCTGCAGCTGCACTTCGCCGAGATTGAGGCCGCCGAGCGTGGCGCGCATCTTGGCAAGGTCGGCGGGACCGGCGGTCTCGCGCACCTCCATCAAGGTGCCGCCGCGGAAGTCGATGCCGAAGTTCAGGCCGTGGAAGAAATAGAGCACGATCGCCGCGATCGACAGCAAGGCCGACAGCGGAAAGCTGATGCGCCGGAAGCGCATGAAATCGAATTTGGTGTCGTCCGGGACAATGCGGAGAAGACGCATGGTGTGATCTCCCCGCCTCTAGATCGGAACGCGCTGCGGCCGCCGCCAGCGCACCCAGGTCGCGACGATGAGCCGCGTGACGGTGAAGGCGGTGAACACGGTGGTGAGAATGCCGATGCCGAGCGTCACGGCGAAGCCGCGCACCGGGCCGGTGCCGATGTAGAACAGGACGGCGGCGGCGATGAAGGTGGTGATGTTGGAGTCGAGAATGGTCGCCAGCGCGCGCGCGAAGCCGGCATCGAGCGCGTTGATCGGCGAGCGCCCGGCGCGCACTTCCTCGCGGATGCGCTCGTAGATCAGCACGTTGCTATCCACCGCGATGCCGACCGTGAGCACGATGCCGGCGATGCCGGGCAGCGTCAGCGTCGCATTCAGCAGCGACAGCACGCCGAAGATCATGGCGACGTTGACGGCGACCGCAATGTTGGCGAACAGGCCGAACAGACCGTAGGTCACCAGCATGAAGATGACGACGAGCGCGGCGCCGACATAAGCCGACATCTTGCCCTTGGCGATCGAGTCGGCGCCGAGGCCGGGACCGACCGTGCGCTCTTCGATGATGGTCAGCGGCGCCGGCAGCGCGCCGGCGCGCAGCAGGATGGCGAGGTCGTTGGCGCTTTGCGGCGTGAAGCTGCCGGAAATCTGGCCGGAGCCGCCGATGATCGGCTCGCGGATCACCGGCGCCGAAATCACCTCGTTGTCGAGCACGATGGCGAAGGGCTTGCCGACGTTCTCCTGCGTGACCTGCGCGAATTTGCGGGCGCCGGAGGTATTGAAGCGGAACGAGACGATCGGCTCGTTGGTGCGCTGGTCGAAGCCCGGCTGGGCGTCGGTAAGATCGCCGCCGGACACCAGCACGCGCTTCTCGACGAGGTAAGGCGTCTTCGGCTGGCTCGCGCTGTACAGGAGGTCGTCTTCCGAGGGCACGCGGCCCTGCACCGCCTGCTCGACCTGATTGGTGACGTCCACCATGCGGAAGTCGAGCTTGGCGGTCTTGCCGAGCAGTTCCTTCAGGCGCGAGGGATCCTGCAGGCCGGGGACCTGGACGAGGATGCGGTCGTTGCCCTGGCGCTGGATCAGCGGCTCGACGGTGCCGAGTTCGTTGACGCGGCGCTCGATGATCTGCATCGACTGGTCGACCGACTGGCGGATGCGCTCGAGCATCGCCGCGTCCGTCACCGTCAGGCGGATCAGGGTGCCGTCGGAGGAGATGTCCAGATTGCGCTGGCCAGAGCCGCCGAGCAGCCCGCCGAGCGGCACCGACAATTCGCGCAGCTTGGTCAGCGCCTGACCGGCACTCGCTTCCTCGCGGATGCGGACCTCGACGCTGTTGCCGCGGATGGCGAGCCCGGTATAGCCGATGCGAGCATCGCGCAGCACGCGGCGGACGTCATCGCGGGTCGTTTCGAGCTTCTCCTTGCGCACCGCATTGGCATCGACCTCTAGCAGGATGTGCGAACCACCCTGCAAATCGAGGCCGAGCACGAGATGGCGCTGCGCCCATTTCGGCCAAGTGGCAACGGTCTGCGGCGAAACGAAATTGGGGACGGCGAACAGACAGACGATCAGCGCCGTGAGCACAATCGCCGCCGCCTTCCACCGCGTAAAATAGAGCATGACGTCCTGGCTTGATATCGAGCGAGCGTGACCGGCCGGATGGCGGTCAGCTTGCGGCTTCTTCCTTCACCGGCTCGCCCTTGGCGCGCACGTCCGTGATCATGCCCCGAACCTGACGGATGCGCACGTTGTCGGCGATTTCGATTTCGATCTGCTCGTCGTCGACGACCTTGGTCACCTTGCCGACCAGGCCGCCATTGGTGACGACCGTGTCGCCGCGGCGCACGTTCTTGACCAGCTCCTGATGCGCCTTCACCCGCTTCTGCTGCGGGCGCAGGATGAGGAAGTACATGATGACGAAAATCAGCACGAACGGCAGGAGCGACATCAGCATGCCACCCTCGCCGCCGCCCCCCAAACTCTGCGCGAAAGCGGACGTCGAGAACATCTTGAAAACCCCTGCGTGGTTGGCGGTAGCGCCTGGCATCGGCCGGCGCGATCCGGCTCAATTCCCTTGAATTTCGCGCGGACTATAGCGGCCGCCCGCTCAATTGCAACGCTGCCAGACCCGGGAATCATAGCGTTTTCAAGGCCGTTTTCTCGGCCGATTTCTTGACGGTTTTCAGTCATTTCCGGCCGCTTCCGGTTGCGGGGCGCTGGCTTGCCCGCTAAGAGCAGCCCGACTTTTGTCCGAGCAGCGAAAAGCACCGCCATGGCGAAGAAGAAGCCCTCCCGACCCGCAGCCAAAACCGGCGCCAAGCGGGCAAAGACGTCGGCAAAGACGCCGGCGAAGACGTCCGCCCGGGCGGCTCCAGGTGCACCGGTCGCCGATGCCGCCGTGCTCGCCCGGATCGCCGATGCACTGGAGCGTCTCGCGCCTCCGGCCAAGAACAAGATCGACCTCGACGCCGCCGACGCCTTCGTCTGGCAGCCCGACGGCCAGCTCACCCCGGTGCCGCATGTGAACCGCGTCGGAATGTCGCTGCTCAAGGGCATCGACCGCATGCGCGACACGCTCATGGAAAACACCGAGCGCTTCGCCAAAGGCCTGCCGGCCAACAACGCCCTGCTCTGGGGCGCGCGCGGCATGGGCAAGTCGTCGCTGGTGAAGGCCGCGCATGCCGCGGTCAATGCCGCGCTGGCCAAGAACGGCAAAAGCCTGCCGATCAAGCTCGTCGAGATCCACCGCGAGGACATCGAGACGCTGCCCGAGCTGATGGCGATCACGCGCGGCTCGCCCTATCGCTTCGTGCTGTTCTGCGACGACCTGTCGTTCGACAATGACGACACCAGCTACAAGTCGCTCAAGGCCGTGCTCGACGGCGGCATCGAAGGCCGTCCGGAGAACGTCATCTTCTATGCCACCTCGAACCGCCGCCACCTCTTGGCGCGCGACATGATCGAGAACGAGCGCTCGACCGGCATCAATCCCGGCGAAGCGGTCGAGGAGAAGGTGTCGCTGTCGGATCGCTTTGGCCTGTGGCTCGGCTTCCACCGCTGCAGCCAGGACGAATTCCTCGCCATGGTGCAGGGCTACGTGAACCACTACGGCCTGACGATGCCGGACGACGAATTGCGCCGCGAAGCGCTGGAATGGGCGACGACGCGCGGCTCACGCTCCGGCCGCGTCGCCTGGCAATACGTTCAGGAAGTGGCCGGACGCCAGGGCGTCATGCTCAAGGACTGAAACGCGAAATGCCCGGCCTTTGGCGGCCGGGCATCGTTGCGCTTGGCTCTCGATCAGCCGCCGAGGAACTTGGTCGGATCGACCGGCGTCGAGCCCTTGCGGATCTCGAAGTGCAGTTGCGGCGACGTCACGTTACCGGTCTGGCCGGAATGCGCGATCACCTGGCCGCGGCGGATGGTGTCGCCGCGCTTGACCAGCAACTGGCTGGCATTGGCATAGGCCGACACATAGCCGTTCGAGTGACGGATCAGCACGAGATTGCCGTAACCCTTGAGCTCGTTGCCGGCATAGGCGACGACGCCGTCATCGGCGGCCTTGATCTGCGTGCCTTCCGGCACCGCGATGTTGATGCCGTCATTCTGGGTGCCGTTCTTCGAGCCGAAGGCGGCGATGATGCGGCCATGCACCGGCCAGCGGAAGGACGGCATGGCGCCGGCGGGCTCGGCCACCTGGACCGGCGCGGGCTCGGCCTTCGGCGTTTCCTGGCTCGCCATGCGCACACTCTGCGTCGGCTCGGCCGACGGCGCGCGCTCGATCGGGATGGTGCGGGCCGGCGCGACCGACGGCGCGGTGTTGTGCGGCCAGGTCCCCTGCTGGCTCACCGGCTGGGTCATTTGCGGCTGCGTTACCTGCGGGCGGGCAAGCTGCGGCGCCGGCGCGGCGGTGGCGACGCGCTGCGGCTGATACTGCGGCTGGGCTTGCGGCGCGCGCGGCGCCTGCGCCGCGGCCTGACGGCCGCCCGGCACCTTGATGCGGTCGCCGATGCTCACCCGCGTATAGGGCGAGATGTTGTTCAGGTGCGCGAGCTTCGTCAGCGTCGTGCCGTAGCGGCGCGAAATGCCGATCAGGCTCTCGCCGGCCGCGACGACGTGAACGTTGTCGCCGGAAGCCGGTGCCGCGGCATGCGCCGCCGGCTGCGCCGGAGCCGGCGTGTAAGCCGGAGCCGAAGCCTGCGCGGCAGCCGCCGGACCGGACACATAGCGCGGAATGACCAGGCGCTGGCCGGCGCGGACCTGCGACGGGCTGGAGATGCCGTTGGTCTGCATGATCGCCGAGGCCGGCACGCCATGACGGCGCGCGATGGTCTCGACGGTGTCGCCGTGCCCGACGGTGACCGGCTGGCCGCCATCCCAGGTCCAGTGCCCCGACGGCTGCGCCGGCGTGGAGACGCTGCCGGTAATGTCGGAGTTACCGCGCGGCTGATACTGCGCCTGCGGCGCCGGACGATAGGCGCCAAGACCCGGCGAACCGCCGGAATAGCCGCCACCGGAGGCGACCGTCTGCGGCGGCGTCGGCAGAGGCTGCGACACGATCCGGCTGGTCGGCGCGGCGCTCTGTGAAATGGAACCGGTGACGTCGCCGCGCGGCGGTGTCTGGCGCGAGGCGGTCGGATATGGCGCGTCGAAGCGGGCGGAGTTCGAGCAACCGGCCAGTGCCACGCCCATAACGGCGAGAGCGGCAACGCGCGGCCAAGCATGCAATCGGGCAGATGCAGCGGGGCGTGACATAAGGTTACTCACTCAACACAGAAATACTTTGCGTTTTAAATAAAGCAGCGCTGAGTAAATAAGGGTTTAAGACCTCACCATTTGGTTACGCCGCGGATACCAAAGCCGACAAAAATGTCACGGTGCCGTTCGCGGCCGCCCTGTCGAACGCCGCAACGCCTAGAGTTCGCGCGCCTGCCCGGCCAAAAGCGGCACGAAACGCACCGCGATCAGCTTTTCCTCATCGACGACGACGCCGTCCGGCGTTTGCCGTTTGGTAAGCTTGACGATGTGTTGCGGCCCGTTATGGGGCCCGCGCGGCATGATCATGATGCCGTCGTCGGTGAGTTGCTCGATCAGCGCCGGTGGCGCCTCTTCCGCCGCCGCGGTGACGATGATGCGGTCGAATGGCGCCCGATCCGGGCAGCCGCCCATGCCGTCGCCGAAAATGACCTCGACATTGCCGTAGCCGCCGGCCGCCAGGCGCTCGCGGGCCTGATCCGCCAGGGTGCGATAACGCTCGATGCTCACGACCTCGCGGGCCAGCTTGGCCAGCACCGCCGCCTGATAGCCCGAGCCGGTGCCGATCTCGAGCACGCGGTGATGCGGCTTCACGGCGAGCCGCTCGGTCATGTAGGCGACCACGTAAGGCTGGCTGATGGTCTGGCCGCAGGCGATCGGCAGCGCCTGATCGGCATGGGCGCCGGCCGAAGCGCCGCCCGGCACAAAGGTCGCGCGGGCGACCTGCTCCATGGCCCGCAGCACGGCCTGATCGCCGATGCCGCGCTGCCGCAAAGTGAGCAGAAACCCGGCCTTGTCGACGTCGTGCTGCTGGTGTGCGCTTTCGTTGGTCAAACCCGACTCCTCAAAATTATCGTACCATGAGGGGCAGCATTTCAGCCATGATTGGCGCATAAGGAGCGGTTGACGGAACCGATGGAACCGGATCAGGGTTCAAGTCGCGGTCCGATCGAGGGGGTACAAGCGATCCATGAGCGAACGTTCGACAGCACCGACCAGCATTCTCGTGGTCGAGGACGAATTTCTCATTCGTACGCTGCTTGAGGACATGCTGGTCGATCTCGGCCATGAAGTCGCGGCCTCCGCGGCCACCGTGGACGAAGCGCGCAAGCTCGCGGTCGCCGGCGGCTTCGATCTCGCGATCCTCGACGTCAATCTCGAGGGCCAGGAGATTTTCCCGGTCGCGGAAATCCTCGCCGAACGCAACCTGCCCTTCATCTTCGTCACCGGTTACGGCGCCGGCGCCCTGCCCGATCACTTCCGCGGACGGCCGACGCTGCAGAAGCCGTTCCAGTCGGAAAAGCTCGAAGCGGCGCTGATCAACCTGTCGTCGGCGGCGTGAACGCTGCTCGCATAAGTCAGACCGTCGATCCGATCTCCGCTCATTCCCCCGCAAGCGGGAATCCAGTTTTCTGGGTCCCCGCTTTCGCGGGGACGAGCGGAGCGATAGCCCGCCGGCAGGTTACGCCAGCAGCGCGGCGAGCTTGGTCATGAACGGCTCGTCGGTGAGATCGAGCCGCAGCGGCGTCACCGCAATCTTCTTGTTGTCGAGCGCCGCCAGATCGCTGCCCGAGGGACCTGCCGGCTTGATGCCGCGCGCGAAGGCGATCCAGTAATACGGATTGCCGCGGCCGTCGTGGCGCGCGTCGATGTGCAGGAATTCGGCGTCGCGCTTGCCCTGCGTCGATACGGCAACACCGGCAACCTCGGCAGGCGCGCAATCCGGAAAATTGATGTTGACGAGCACATCCTTCGGGATGCCCTCTTTAAGGATTTTCTCGATCAACTTCGGCGCATGCGCGATGCCGGTGTCCCAGTTCGGCAGATGCTTGGTGGTGAAGGTGTAGGCCTGCGACAGCGCGAAGGACGGAATGCCGAGCACCGTGCCTTCCTTCGCGGCGGCGACCGTGCCGGAATACAGAACGTCCTCGGCGACGTTGCGGCCGCGGTTGACGCCCGAGATGATGACGTCGGGCTTGGCCTTCATGATGTGGCGCACGCCCATGATGACGCAGTCGGTCGGCGTGCCCTTCACGGCGAAACGGCGCTCGTCGATCTCGCGCAGGCGCAGCGGATCGTTCAGCGACAGCGAATGCGACACGCCGGACTGATCGGTCTCCGGCGCGACGACCCAGACGTCGTCGGAAATCGCCCGCGCGATCTGTTCGCAGGCTTCGAGCCCCGGCGCGTGAATGCCGTCGTCATTGGTGATGAGAATGCGCATTGGATTCCACTTCATTCACAATCGTCAAATCCGTCACCCTGAGGTGCGAGCCATACTTATGGCGAGCCTCGAAGGGCGACGGCCCGGGATTCATTGCCCGTCGTCCTTCGAGGCTCGCCGCTGTCGCGGCTCGCACCTCAGGATGACGGATGGAATCACTTCTTCTCAATCACGTTCACGCCGCCCATGTACTTCTTGAGCACATCCGGCACGGCGATCGAACCGCCGTCCTGCTGATAGGTCTCCATGACGGCGATGAGCGCGCGGCCGACGGCGACGCCCGAGCCGTTGAGCGTGTGAACGTGGCGCACCTTGTTGTCCTTGTCGCGGAAGCGCGCGTTCATGCGCCGCGCCTGGAAATCGCCGCACACCGAGCACGACGAAATCTCGCGATACATATTCTGGCCCGGCAGCCAGACCTCGATGTCGTAGGTCTTCTGCGAGGCAAAGCCCATGTCGCCGGTGCAGAGCGTGACGACGCGGTAATGCAGGTCGAGCTTCTTGAGCACCGCCTCGGCGCAGCTCAGCATGCGCTCGTGCTCCTCGCGCGATTTCTCCGGCGTGGTGATGGAGACGAGTTCGACCTTGGTGAACTGATGCTGGCGGATCATGCCGCGCGTGTCGCGACCGGCGGCGCCGGCTTCGGCGCGGAAGCACGGCGTGCAGGCGGTCAGCCGCATCGGCAGTTCGTCTTCGGCGACGATGGCCTCGCGGACGAGATTGGTCAGCGGCACTTCGGCGGTGGGAATGAGCCAGAACTGCTCTTTCGTGTCGGCTTGTTCGATCAGTGCGTCGACTACCTGCTTCGCGCCCCGCTTTTCATCTCTTCTCAGCTCGCTTTCGAGCGGCTCTAAGATTTCGTCAAGGCGATGTTGACGCCAATCCATTGCGGCTGAAAAGAACTGGTCCTCTTTGAATTTGGGCAACTGGCCAGTGCCGAACATGACATCGTCCCGGACCAACAACGGCGGACTGACCTCGGTATAGCCGTGCTCCTCGGTGTGCGTGTCGAGGAAGAACTGACCTAAAGCGCGTTCGAGACGGGCAAGGCCTTTTTGGAGAACGACGAAACGCGCGCCGGACAATTTGGCCGCAAGCTCGAAGTCCATCTGCTTGAGGTCTTCGCCGAGTTCGAAATGCTGCTTCGGCGTGAAGGCGTAGGAACGCTTCTCGCCCGACTTCGACTTCTCGACATTGCCGTGCTCGTCCTTGCCGTCCGGCACGTCGTCGAGGGGGGCGTTCGGTATCTTGGCCAGTTCACCGTTCGGCCCGTTCAGTTCCTCGTCGAGACGCTTCGCTTCAGCCTCGAATCCAGGAAGTTTTGCCTTAATCTCGGCCACCTCGGCCATCAGCGCCTGCGCCGCGGCCTCGTCCTTCTTCGCCTTGGCCTGGCCGATTTCCTTGGACGCCGCGTTGCGGCGCGCCTGCGCCTGCTCCGAAGCCGAAATGGCGGCGCGGCGCTTTTCGTCGAGCGCCAGCAATTTACCGGACAACGGCTCCAGCCCGCGGCGGGTCAGGCCGCGATCGAAAGCCTCGGGGTTCTCTCGAATCCATCGAATGTCATACATGGGCGGCGTTCTAGTCGGATTTTGCGGGGTGGGAAAGTCAGCCCTGCTGTCGTCCCCGCGAAGGCGGGGCCCCATAATCAAAGCGTTCGATAGGAAGCGTCACAGGGCGACAATTGGCATTTTGCCCCATTCCGCCGCTGCGGCGTATGGGTCCCCGCCTTCGCGGGGACGACGCTGACCCTAGCCCGCGTGGAGCGAAGCGTAACCCGGGGCGACCGAGGCGGTCCCGGATTTCGCTGCGCTCCATCCGGGCTACAAAAATCAATCAGCATTACCGCCGACGTTGGCCGCCGCGTCCGCGTCGGCAGCGTCCTTGGCAGCGTCCTTGGCGGCCTGCTCGGCGGCGGCCTTCTTCTCGACCATGCGCACCGAAATGATCGAACCCTCGTAGAGAATGAGCAGCGGGATCGCCAGCGACAGCTGGCTGATCACGTCCGGCGGCGTCAGCACGGCGGCGATGACGAAGGCGCCGACGATGAAATAGCGCCGCTTCTCCTTCAGCGTCTGCGACGTGAGGATACCGATGCGGCCGAGCAGCGTCAGGATGACGGGCAACTGGAACGCGGCGCCGAAGGCGAGCACCAAAGTCATCATCAGCGACAGATATTCGCCGACCTTCGGCAGCAGCGCGATCTGCGCCTCGCCCGGCCCGGACTGCTGCATGCCGAGCGAAAAGCGGATCAGCATCGGCAGCACCACGAAGTAGACCACGGCCGCGCCGAGCGCGAAGAAGAACGGCGTCGCGATCAAATAAGGCAGGAACGCCTTGCGCTCGTGGCGGTACAGCCCCGGCGCGACGAACATGTAGATCTGCCCGGCGACCACCGGAAACGACAGGAACGCCGCGCCGAACATCGCGAGCTTGAGCTGCGTGATGAAATATTCGAGCAGCGCCGTGTAGATGAACTTGGAATTCTCCGCACCGGCGACCCAGACGAACGGCCAGACCAGGACGTTGTAGATGTCCTTGGCGAAGACGAAGCACAGCGCGAAGGTCACGCCGAAAGCGATCAGCGCCTTGATCAGCCGCGAGCGCAGCTCGATCAGGTGATCCATCAGCGGCGCTTTGCTGGCCTCGATGTCGTCGTGACTCACGCCGCGCCTCCGGCCTTCTTCTCAGGCGCTGCCGCGGGCTCCGGCGTGGCCGCGGCCACGTCCGTTTTCGGCAGGAAGTCTTCCGACGTCGGCGGCGGCAGCGGCTCGGGCACCGGTACGTCGATTTTGGCAAGATCGGCCTGCTCGGCGGGCGGCGGCAACGCCTCGCGCTCGGGCGGCGGCGGCAACGCCTCGGTGGTTTCGACCGGCGTCACCGGCACACCCTGCGGCGCCGTGTCGGCGGAGAAATCGGCGGCGGTCGAGGTCGGCGAACCGGCCGGCTCGTCGAAGGCTTTTTCGATCTCCTTGCGGGTATCGGCCAGCGGATCGATTTTGGTCAGGTCGGAGACGTGGCCCTTGACCGCGGAGTGCAGCTCCTCGGCTGACTTCTTGAGATCGGCGATCTCGGCCTCGCGCAGGGCTTCCTGGAATTGGCCCTGGAATTCATTGGCCATGCGGCGCAGCTTCGACACCATCTGGCCGACGCTGCGCAAAACGGTTGGCAGCTCCTTCGGACCGATCGCGATCAACGCGACGATGCCGATGAGGACGATTTCGCCCCAACCGAAATTGAACATTGCTCCGATCCCGACTTCGACCTAGCGGCCACGACCCAAGGCGCGCCCCGGCACCACGATGGCCCGGACCAAGGCTGCGCCCGCGCCGCGAGCCTTAAGAGTGTGCGCCTTCGGCGCGCCGCTCGGCTTCGGTCTTCTGGGGGGCGCCTTCGATCGACTTGACCGGCTCGGACTTGGTCTCGGCGGTCTTGTCGTCTTCGGCCATGCCCTTCTTGAAGGCCTTGATGCCCTGGGCGAAGTCACCCATGAGGCCGGAAATCTTGCCCCGGCCGCCGAACAGAAGCATCACCACGACGATGACGATCAGCCAGTGCCAGACACTAAAGGAACCCATTACCCTATCCTCCGCGGCGACGGGCTTTGGCCCCCGGGCTCGTCCCGCCTGATGTTTGAAACCGAAACTAGGCCGCGGTGGCGGCAAAAACAAGGAGTTAACGGGGGTTGGTTAAGGGCCAAATGGCGCGGGTAAGGCCATTACAAACCGCGCCAGAAACCTGCGGTCGCAGCGAGCCTTTCCCGCTCGTCCCCGCGAAAGCGGGGACCCAGTGCCACAACTCAGACGCCGCTGGATTCCCGCTTTCGCGGGAATGAGCGGAGTTTGGCGCGGCGGCCGCTCCTACTTCTCGCCGTCGCCGCCCGACGGCTCCGGCTCGCTGGAGGCTTCCGGCGCCGGCGCCAGGCCGAGGTCGAGATCGCCCGGCTCGAGCGGGTCTTCGTCGTCACGCAGAGTTGTATCGTCCGACGGCATCGGCACCGAGAAGCCGGGCGGCATGTTGCCTTCCAGGAGGCCCGAGCCCTTGAGCTCGTCGAGGCCCGGCAGGTCGGTGACCTCCTCGAGGCCGAAATGCGACAGGAACGCCTCGTTGGTGCCGTAGGTGATGGGCCGGCCCGGCACCTTGCGGCGGCCGCGCGGGCGGATCCAGCCGGTCTTGAGCAGCACGTCGAGCGTGCCAGCGGCGGTGGCGACGCCGCGGATTTCCTCGATCTCGGCGCGCGTCACCGGCTGGTGATAGGCGATGATGGCCAGCGTCTCGATGGCGGCGCGCGACAGCTTGCGCTGCTCGGTGGTCTCCTTGGTCAGCAGCCACGACAGGTCGGACGCGGTGCGGAAGGTCCACTTCTTGCCGATGCGCACCAGGTTGACGCCGCGCGTTGCGTATTCGGCCTGCAGCAATGCGAGCGCCGCCTTGACGTCGACGCCATCGGGCAGCGCGCGCACGAGCGTCGGCTCGTCGAGCGGCTCGGAGGCGGCGAACAGCAGCGCCTCGAGCAAACGCAGTTCTTCCGGACGCGACACCGGCTCCATCGCGTCGCCCTCGGCGATCTCGACGATGATCGTCTCGTCGGTCTCCACGGAAGCGGGTACCGGCTCGTCGTTTGAAACCACCACGAGCTTCTTGGCCGCTGAGGACATGGTCTCGGTCTCCTTAGGCGTTTTCTTGTGCGTCATGCGACGATGCGATGCCGTTCGCGCTGACACGCTTGCGCATGTAGATCGGCGCGAAAGTATTCTTCTGATGGATCTCGGCCTGGCCTTCGCGCACCAGCTCCAGCGCCGAGGCGAAGGACGAGGCGAACACGGTGGCGGCCTGCGATGGCTCGACCACGTACTGGATGAGGAACGAGTCGATGCGCGACCAGTCGGTCGAGGAGCCGATCAGGCGCTCCAAAGTCTGGCGCGCGTCGGACAGCGACCACACCAGGCGCTTCTTGAACTGCACGCGCGACAGGGACGTGCGCTGGCGCTGCACGGCATAGGCCGACAGCAGGTCGTACAAAGTCGCCGTCCATTCCGGCTTCTTGATCTCGGCGATCGGCTCCGGCAGGCCGCGCCCGAACACGTCGCGGCCGAGCTGCGGCCGCTCCATCATCTTGGCGGCGGCTTCGCGGATGGCCTCCAGCCGGCGCAGGCGGTTGGCGAGCGCCATCGCCATGTCCTCGGCCGACGGCCCCTCGCCCGGCGCCGCTTCCGGCAGCAGCAGGCGCGATTTGAGATAAGCCAGCCACGCCGCCATCACCAGGTAATCGGCGGCGAGTTCGAGACGCACCTTGCGCGCCTGCTCGATGAACATCAGGTACTGATCGGCCAGCGCCAGGATCGAGATTTTGTGCAGATCGACCTTCTGCTGGCGCGCCAGCGTCAGCAGCAGATCGAGCGGACCTTCGAAGCCCTCGACGTCGACGATCATCGCCGGCTCGGTCGAGCCGATGTCATCGGCCAGCGCCGTCGCGAGATTGCTGTCGAATTCCTCAGGCGTCATCAGCCTGTCATCCTTTACGCGTTCGATGCGGGCTTGCTGGTCAAGCCACCATCGCGTTGAAGATCTCGCGAGCCGCCGCGACGTCGAACTCCTCGCGCTGCGAGCGCAGGGCGAGCGCCGCCTCGGCGCGCTGCGCGGCCGCGCCGGTGAGTTCTGGCGCGACAGCGGCAACCTCGCGCATCTCATCGAGATCGCCGTTGCAATGAAGCACGACATCGCAGCCGGCGGCGAGCGCTTGCGTGCTGCGCTCGGCAATTGTCCCCGACAAAGCGCCCATCGAGACGTCGTCGCTCATCAGCAGCCCGGCGAATCCGATCGATCCGCGAATCACTTCACGCACCATTGTCACCGAAGTGGTGGCCGGAGCGAGGCGATCGATGGCGCTGAACACAACATGCGCCGTCATGCCCAGCGGCAGGTTCTTGAGCGGCCGGAATGCGGCGAAGTCGGTCGCTTCCAGCGTGGCGCGGTCGGTATCGACCACCGGGAGTTCCTTGTGGCTGTCGGCGCGGGCGCGGCCGTGGCCGGGCAGATGCTTGAGCACCGGCAGGACGCCGGCGGCGAGCAGTCCGTCGGCCACGGCGCCGGCGATGGCGGAGACCTTGGCCGGTTCCGTACCGTAGGCACGGTCGCCGATGACCGGATCGGCCTCGGATACGGGAACATCGGCCAGCGGCAGGCAATCGACATCGATGCCGAGCGCGCGCAGGTCCGAGGCGATGAGGTGCGCCCCGAGCCGCGCCGCCGCCAGCCCGGAGGCCGGGTCGCGGTCGTAGAGGGCGCTGTACACCGCGCCGGGCGGATAGGCCGGCCAGTGCGGCGGACCGAGGCGCTGCACCCGGCCGCCTTCCTGGTCAACCAGCACCGGCGCTTCCCAGCCGACGATCTCGCGAAAATCACGAATAAGATCAGTTACCTGCTTCGGGCTGCTGATGTTCCTCTTGAAGATGATGAGGCCCCATGGGGCGGTCTCGCGCAGAAAGACGCGTTCCAGCGGCGAAATCGTCTGCCCGGCCAGGCCGGTGATGAAAGCGCGCGATGCCGAAGGGCTGAAAACCATGGGCGCGGCTTAGCCCGCGGCATAGGCGCGGGCAAGCAAGCCCGGCCGTAAGGCTGTTGATGGATCGGCCGCCCGCCCGCGGGCGGCGTCAGCCGGGCGCAGGCCCGTCAGCCGCTAGTTGCGCTGGATCAGGCACTGGCCGCCGGCGGCCTTGAGACCGGAACAGAACTGGCTCGCCTCGCCGGACGACGCGAACGGCCCGACCATGGCGCGGAAATAGATGCCCTTCTCGCCAAGGTCGACGCGCTTGATCAGCGGCGCGCGATTGCCGAGCTGGCTCGGAAATTTGCCCTGCAGCGACCGGAACGCCGCCTGGGCATCGGCCTCGCTGCGCTGGGCGGTGATCTGCACGGCATAGCCGCCGCTGGAGGTCGCCGCCGGCGCCGGCGCCGTGGGCGCGGTCGAGGCGACGCGCTCGGGACGGGCCGGCGTCTGCACGGCGTTGGGATTCAGCGACAGCGGCGCGTTGCTGGCCCGCGGCGCGGGCGCCGCCAGGGCGGGTGCAGGCGCGGCTTGCGGCGTCTGCGCCGCCAGAGAACGCGGCGCCTGCTGCGGCGCCGGTTCGCTCGTGGTCGCGATCGGCCGCGGCGTCACCGTGACGGGTCGCGGTTCGGCGGCATTCACGACCGACGGCGTCGGCGCGGTGCCGGCGGCCGGGGCGTCACCGGATGAATCGGGACGAATGGCGATGGTTCTGATCTTCTTCGGATCGCCGACCACGCCGCTGCCCATCGCCGGAGCGCCGGCTGCCGGGCTGGCATTGCCGGACGCCGGCGCGTTCGACGTCGTCGTCACCGGCACCGGCTGTTCCTCGCGCGACAACAGCTTCTCGATCTGGCCGTTGCCGCCGCTGCCGACGCGGTCGGTAATGGTCTTGCCGGCATCCTGGTTCGGCGTCGCCGGCACGATCTTGCTGGGCGCGTTGTCGGCCTTGATCACCGGCGGATTGGCCGGCGCCGACGATGGACCGAAGACGGCGCGATAACCGAGCGCGCCGGCGGTGCCGAGCACGGCCAACGCGAAGACGCCGGCGATGGCGGCAATGCTGATGCGCCGGCGGTTCGGCTGAACGTCGTCGTAGTAATGGTCCGAGTCTGCCGGACCGAACTGCTGATGCACGTCGTAATGCGCGTCCTGGGACGGCGGAAAGGCTTCCTCGTAGCCCGGCACAGCGCCGTTCGACTGGTATTCGCTCGGATCGTGGCCCTGGGTCCGGTAGCCGGGCGCGTGCGCGTCGACCGCGTAGTGCTCGGCCGCGTCGGTGGACAGCGGCGCGCTGCCGAAGGCCTGGCGGCCATAGCTCGGCGCGCCGTAGGGCTGGTCCTGATACGCGCTCTGGTTCGGCAGTGTCGGCTGTTCTTCGACGTAGGCGGGGTTCTCGGCCGGCGGCCAGCCGGCGGCCTGATCGGCCGCCGCGGCGGCGTTGCGGTTGCCGTTGTTGCGGCCGTATTCGCCGAATGGATCGCTTTGACCGATCAGCCGCGCCAGTTCGGCAAGCGGATCGTTGCCCGAGCCGCCGCCCTGCCCGCGCGAAGATCCCTCGCTTGTGCGATAGGCCTGCTGATTGTGGTCGTCCGCCATGGCGTCCCCGGTACTGATTTACAAATCGCGCATCGCCCCAGCGCGATCACCCTGTCCCTCAGGGGATCGCGTCATGCGCGGTCCGGTAGCTTCCAAACTACCTCATTTCGTCGGGCGCTTCGACCCCGAGCAGATCGAGGCCGGAGGCCAGCACGGTCACGATGCCCTGCACCAGGGCAAGCCGCGCCAACGTGGTTTGTGGATCATTCTGGATAATGAAGCGTAAATGCGGCGATTCCTTGCCTCCGCGGGTCCATTGGGCGTGGAATTCACTCGCCAATTCATACAGATAGAAGGCAACCCGGTGCGGCTCATGGGCCTGGGCGGCGGCTTCGATCATGCGCGGATAGAGCGCCAGCTTGCGGATGATCGACAGTTCCCCGGCATCGGTGAGACGCGTCAGGTCCGCCGCCTTCAGCGCCGCGGCGCCGATGTCGAGCGCCGGCATGTCGGCTGCCACGGTGCGGAAGATGGAGCGGCCGCGGGCGTGGCCGTACTGCACGTAGAACACCGGGTTCTCGCGGCTCTGCTCGATGACCTTGGCGAGGTCGAAGTCGAGCACCGCGTCGTTCTTGCGATAGAGCATGTCGAAGCGCACGGCGTCCTTGCCGACCTCATCGACGACTTCGCGCAAGGTGATGTAATCGCCGGCGCGCTTCGACATCTTCACCGGCTCGCCGTTGCGCAACAGCCGCACGAGCTGCACCAGCTTGACGTCGAGCACGGCCTTGCCGCCGCTCACCGCCTTGACCGCGGCCTGCATGCGCTTGACGTAACCGCCATGGTCCGCGCCCCAGACGTCGATCATGTCGGCAAAGCCGCGATCGACCTTGGACTTGTGATAGGCGATGTCGGTGGCGAAATAGGTATAGCTGCCGTCGGACTTGAGCAGCGGACGATCGACGTCGTCGCCGAAATCGGTCGAGCGGAACAGCGTCTGCTCGCGGTCTTCCCAGTCCTCGAGATTGCCGCTCTTCGGCGGCGGCAGACGGCCTTCATAGACGGTGCCCTGCTCGCGCAGCGCGGCGATGGTCTGCGCCACCACATCGACCGCCGGCTTGGCGGGCTGGCCCGAAAACGGATCGTGCTCCTCGCCTTCGATCAGCGAGCGTTCGGAGAAGAACACGTCGGGCACGATGCGCAGGCGTGCCAGATCGTTGCGGATCTCGGCCATCATCATGTCGGTAGCCCGGCGGCGCACGATCGGCAGCCACTCGGCCTCCGGCATCGCCTTGAGCTTGTCGCCGTAATCGGCGGCGAGCTCGGCGCCGCATTCCTTCAGATAATCCCCCGGATACAGGCCTTCCGGGATTTCGCCGATGTCCTCGCCGAGCGCCTCGCGATAGCGCAGGAAGGCCGAGCGCGCGAGCACTTCGACCTGGGCGCCGGCGTCGTTGATGTAATATTCGCGCGTGACGTCGTAGCCGGCGGCGGCGAGCAGGCTTGCCAGCGCATCGCCGAACACCGCGCCGCGACCGTGGCCGACATGCAGCGGACCGGTCGGGTTGGCGGAGACATATTCGACATTGACCTTGTGGCCGGCGCCGGCGGCCGTCTTGCCATAGGCCTTGCCCTGCGCCAGCACGGCGCGCAGCGCCTCGGGCCAGACGTCGGGCTTGAGCGTCAGATTGATGAAGCCGGGCCCGGCGATATCGACCTTCTCGATCTGATCGTCGGCGCGCAGCTTCTCGGCGATGGCGGTGGCGAGCTCGCGCGGATTCTTGCCGGCTTCCTTGGCCAGCACCATGGCGGCATTGGTCGCCATGTCGCCATGCGAGGCATCGCGTGGCGGTTCGACGACGATGCGCGACAGATCGGCGCCCTCGCCGAGCACGGCGCCGGCGGCGTCACGAACCTTCGTCAGCATGTCGGCGAACAGATGCGTCGGCGGCGCCGACGGCGTCACCGCCTCGATCACGGCGGTCGCCGCGGCGCGCACGGTCTCGACGACGCTGGCGAGCGGGCCTGGCGAGGCTGCCGCGACCGCCGGTGCCTTCTCGGCCGGCTTGGTTACGGGCTTGGCGACCGGCTTGGTCGTGGGCTTGGTTATGAGCTTGGCATTCGCCGAGGCCGGCGCTGCCGCGCTTGTGACGCTCATCGCCTTCGGCTTGGCGGTCGCCTTGACGGGCTTCTTGACGCTGCCGCGTGACGGCGCTGCCTTCTTAACCGATGTCTTCACGGCCTTCTTGGCAGTTTTCTTGGCAGACTTCTTGGCCGCGCTCTTGGCAGACTTCTTGGCCGCCTTCGCCGTGGGCCGACGCGATGCGGCGGCCTTCTTCTTTTTCACGGCCGAAGGCGCGGCTTTGGCCTTCTTGACCTTCTTGACGGTCTTGCCCGCCATCGCTTTGGCGCGCGGCTGCGAACGCTTGCCTCCGGCTTTCTTAGCCTTGGTTGTGCGTTTTTTTGATTGTTTCTTTGCTTTTGCCATCATGAATGCCGCGGGTCAGGGTTTTCGGAGCGCGAGTCAAGGCCGAGCGTGGTATATGCCGCGTGATCGCCACGATTGAAAGGCTTTATCGCCCTCCCGCCTCCGCTACCAGCATTGGAATGCCCCCTCATGCCCTCTTGTTCGGACGCCTTCACCCGCCGCCATGCGCTCGCCGGGCTCGGCTCGCTGACGCTGCTTGCGTCCATGAAGCCTGCCTGGGCCATCGAGCCGCCCGCCAAGCGGATCGCGGACATCGAGGCGCGGCTCGGCGGCCGCCTCGGCGTCTATGTCAGCGACGCGACGGGCCGCGTGCTGATCGCCCACCGCGACGGCGAGCGTTTCCCGATGTGCAGCACGTTCAAATTCCTGCTCGGCGCCGCCGCCCTCAAGCGCGCCGAACAGGGCACGATCAAGCTCGACCAGATGCTGCCCTTCACCAAGGCCGACCTCCTGAGCTACGCCCCGGTCACGACGGCCAATGTCGGCAAGGGCGCGATGTCGCTGCATGATCTGTGCGCCGCCGCCGTCACCGTGAGCGACAACACGGCCGCGAACGTGATCATGAAGGCCATCGGCGGGCCTGCGGCGGTGACCGCGTTCGCCCGTTCGATCGGCGACAACGACACCCAGCTCGACCGCATGGAGCCGGAACTGAATTCCGCCATTCCGGGCGACCCGCGTGACACCACGACGCCGCGCGCAATCGCCGAGGATGTGCGCCGCGTCCTGGCCGGCGATGCGCTGTCGCCGGCGTCGCTGCAAATGCTCGACGGCTGGATGACGTCGTCCAAGACCGGGCTGAAGCGGCTGCGCGCCGGGCTGCCGGGCGGCTGGAACGTCGCCGACAAGACCGGCTCGGGCGCCAACAACACCGGCAATGTCGTCGCGCTGCTGCGTCCGCCGGGCAAGCCGCCGATGTTCGCCGCGGTCTACATCACGGGCGCCAGCGAAGGCGACGACGCGATCAACGCGGGCCATGCCGAGGTCGGCCGCATCGTCGCCGACATCGTGCGTTATTCGTAAGGCGCGCGGCTCAGGCGCGGCCCGGCCACGGCACGTCGATGGCGCAGGCGAAGCCCTCGGGGCGATAGTCGAGTTCGACCGTGCCGCCGAGGTCTTCCTCGAGGCTGCGCTCCAGCAGCACCGAGCCGAAGCCGCGGCGGCTCGGCGCTTCGACTGCGGGCCCGCCGCTTTCGCTCCAGCCGATGCGCAGGACGGGCTTGTCGGCCCCGGCCCGCGACCAGGCGAGTTTGACGCGGCCCTTGTCGTTCGACAGCGCGCCGTATTTCACGGCGTTGGTCATGAGTTCGTGCAGCGCCATGCTCAGCGCCAGCGCCTCGCGCGGCGGCAGCAGAACGCGCGGACCCGCGATCTCGACGCGGCCTTTATAAACATCCGCGGGCTGCAGCGTGTCATTGGCGATATCGGATAGCGCAGCGCTTTCCCAGTTCGACGCGGTGAGCAGATTATGCGTCGCCGCCAGCGCCATCAGCCGACTCTCGAAGGCCTGACGCGGCTCGCGCGGCACGTGCCGGAAAGTCTGGTGCGCCATGGCCTGCACCACGGCCAGCGTGTTCTTGACGCGATGGTTGAGCTCGGCGAGCAGCAGCTCGCGCTGCGCATCCGCGCGCTGGCGCTCGCTGATGTCGATGTTGACGCCGATCATGCCGAGCAGTTCGCCGGATGCCGACAGCCGCGGTTCGGCGTGCGTTTGCAGCACATGGTAGGCGCCGTCGATGGCGCTCATGTAACGGCCGACGATGGTGCACGGACGCTTCTCGGCCATGGCCGCCATGATCGCCGCGCCGACCTCGGCCATGTCGTCGGGATGCGTGGTCTGCGCCCAGCTGAAGCTGGCGATGTCCTCTTCGGCGACGCCCCAGAACTCGCGCAGCATGCGGTTGAGGTGCAGGCAATGGCCCTCACCGTCGCTCATCCAGATCATCACCGGCGCGTTCTCCGACATCAGGCGGAAGCGCTGCTCGGATTCGCGCAGGTCCTGCTCGGCGGCGCGGCGGCGCGCATCGGCGCGGGCGCGTTCGAGGCTGAAGCCGACCTGACGCGCGATGGTGACGGCGAGCTCGATCTCCGGCGTCGTGAAGCTGCGCCGCTGCGGATAGTAGGTCATGAACTTGCCGACGACTTCGCCGTCGGCCACCAGCGGAATGAAGCCGAGCGCGCGGATGCCCTCGTCGCGGATGGTCGCCTTGATCCAGTCGGCTTCGTTCGTCTCGTCGATGTCGGAAACGAAGATCGGCTGTGGATCGCGGTCGCCCGGCTTCCACGGCGAATGGCCGCGCAAGGTCGTGCGGTAATGATCGGACAGGCCGCGCCAGGCGACGAACTGCATGGTGCCGGCCTCGTCGAACAGCAGGATGGAGGCGCGCGAGCACGACAACGTGCCGAGGATGGCGTCGAGCGCGGCCTGGTAGACGTCATGTTGCGAGCGGGCGCGGTAGAGCCGATCGGTGAGCCGGTAGAGCGCCGCCAGTTCGTTGACGGCATCGAGGCGCGGAGCAACCGCCACCGCGCCGTCACTTCCGGCTTGCTGCTCGACGTGCGCCATAATCCCCCGCCCCAGCCATCTTCAACCAGGCGTAACGCAGCACCTTCCTGTAAGTTCCAATGCCCGCGGCAGGTCGCGGGGATTTCGCCGCAGCGGGTTATAACCCTCTATTAACCGTGTTTCCGTAGCCTGCCGGTCTCGATAAGGCTCAAAAATCGGGGCGAAACCGCAATGACCGCCGCACGTATCTTGCGAATGCCCCTGCGGCGGGACGGCCGTTCCTCGTCGCTGTCCGACATCGGCGACCGCGCCGGCCGCCTGAGCGTCGAGATCGCGGACGCTGCCGGCCTGATCGGCGACCTCACCGCGCTCGGCCAGACCCAGTCCAAGAGCGCCCAGGGCGCCATCGCCGCCGCGCAGCAGATGGCCGAGACCAACGCCCTGCTGGCGGCCGCCATGGAGGCAGCCCGTATCTCCGCCGACACCACCGAGGCGACCTTGCGCGACAGCGCCGGCCACGTCTCGACCTCGCTGACGCGCTCGATCGAGAAGATCGAGGCGCTCGGCGATGGCGCCATTGCCCTCAAGACAACGATCGAGAAGGTCGCCGCCACCATCCAGGACGTTCAGGAGACCAGCGCGGCGGTGCGGCGCATCGCCGACGAGACCGAACTCCTGGCGCTCAACGCCTCCATCGAAGCCGTGCATGCCGGCACCGCCGGCGCCGGCTTTGCCGTCATCGCCGCCGCAGTCAAAAGGCTCGCCGAGCAGTCGCGGCAATCGACCAAGGACGCGCAGACGCAACTGGAGAAGCTCGGCCAGACACTCGTTGAGCTGGTCGGCCAGGCCGACGGCAACACGAAGATCGCCATCGCCGCCAAAGCCGATTCCGCCGGCGCGCAACAGTCGATCTCCGAACTGCATGCGCTGGTCGACACCGTGCAGGGTGTCACGCGCGAGATCGGCACCATGGCCGAACAGGTGGAGCACAACAGCGCCAATTTCGAAACGCTCAACAGCGAATTGACCGGCCTCGTCGCCGCGGTCGAGGCCGGCGCCGGCAAGCTGACGCAGGCCAAGGCGCGCACGGATTCGATCCTGACCATCAGCGAAGACTTCCTGATCTTCATCGCCGACTCCGGCATCAAGACGCCGGACACGCCGCTGGTCGCGCTGTGCCAGAAGACCGCCGCCTCGATCGCCGCGCTGTTCGAGCGCGCCATCGCCAAGGGCGCGATCACGGCCGCCGACCTGTTCGACGAGCGTTATGTGCCGATCCCGAACACCGATCCGCAGCAGATGATGACGCGCTTCGTCGGCTTCACCGACAAGGTGCTGCCGGAGATCCAGGAGCCGGTGCTCGACGCGGATGCGCGCGTCGTGTTCTGCGCCGCCATCGACCGCAACGGCTTCCTGCCGACGCACAATCTCAAATACTCGCAGCCGCAGGGCGACGATCCGGCCTGGAACGCCGCCAACTGCCGCAATCGCCGCATGTTCAACGACCGCACCGGGCTCGCTGCCGGTCGCAGCCAGCGCCCGTTCCTGCTGCAAACCTATCGCCGCGACATGGGCGGCGGCGCGTTCGTGCTGATGAAGGACGTGTCGGCGCCGATCACGGTCAACGGCCGGCACTGGGGCGGCTTCCGCATCGGCTTCAAGGTGTAGCGATACCAAACCGCCGGGCGGTAAGCGCCGGTATGCTTGACCGAAATCAAGGCCGCGACGGCCCGCGCGCTCCTGAATGAACTTCGCGATTCAGGAGGTCACCATGCTCAAGATCGCCGCTCCCGTCTGGATGATGCTCGGCACCACGCTCGCCGGCATCGCCGTGATGATCGTGCTCAGCGTGCCGTCGCTGGCGGCGCATGACCGCAGGTTCATCCCTTACGCCGCCCTGATCGGCTTTATCATCGCCATTCCGATCGCCTACATCGTCGCGGATCGGATGCGCAACGCCTTCCGCACCTGAGCGCGTTCACAGCAATTCCGGCGTGGCCGGGAAGAAACGCGCGTGCTCGGCGAGCGCGTAGCGGTCGGTCATGCCGGCGATGTAGTCAGCGGCGCGGCGCGCCTTCCCGGTAGCGTCGAGCGTGTCGAAGCCGTCGCGCCACTCGTCCGGCAGGTCGCCCGGCACTCTAAGGAAATGTGCGAACAGGTCGGCGACGACCTCCTCAGCGTCCTGCATCACCCGCATGACGCGGTCGTGCCGGTACATGCGCGGATAAAGGAAGCCCTTGATCGCCGCATCGACCGCGGTCATGGCCTCTGAAAAGCCGACCACGGAAGCCGCCGCATTGCGAATGTCCGTGACGCTCTGCGGGTTCAGCGCCGCGAGACGGCGCTCGCTTTCGCCGATGACGTCCTCGATCATGCGCGTGATGACGCGGCGGGTCACTTCGTGGACACGGCGGGTCGGTTCGAGGCTGCGGTGCCGCTCTTCGATCTCGCGGACGATCTGGCCGAGAAACGGCACGCTGCTGATATCGCCGAGCGTGAACAGATCGGCGCGCAGGCCGTCGTCGATGTCGTGGGCGTTGTACGCGATGTCGTCGGCGACGGCGGCGATCTGCGCCTCCGCCGAGGCCTGCGACCACAGATCCAGATCGAAGCGCCGGTTGAAGGCGAGGATCGGCCGCGGCACGCCGTGCGCGGCGTAGCGTTTCGTCGGCGCGCCGGCGCGGTCCATCAGCGGTCCGTTGTGCTTGACCAGCCCCTCGAGCGTTTCCCAGGTCAGATTGAGGCCGTCGAAGTCGGCGTAGCGGCGCTCGAGATCCGTGACGATGCGCAGCGCCTGGGCGTTGTGGTCGAAGCCGCCGGCGTCGTGCAGCATGCGGTCGAGCGCCCGCTCGCCGGCGTGGCCGAACGGCGTGTGACCGAGGTCGTGACTGAGCGCCACCACCTCGGCGAGGTCCTCGTCGCAGCCGAGCGCGCGGGCGAGCGACCGGGCGATCTGCGCCACTTCAAGCGTATGGGTCAGCCGCGTCCGGTAGTGGTCGCCCTCGTGGTAGATGAAGACCTGGGTCTTGTAGGCGAGCCGCCGGAACGCCGCCGAATGGATGATACGGTCGCAGTCGCGGCGGAAATCGTTGCGGGTCGGGCTCGGCGGCTCGGCCACCAGCCGGCCGCGGCTCGAGGCCGGGACGGCGGCGTAACTGGCGCGGAGGCGGCCGCTATCGATGGCCATGAGCGGTCTTTCCGGCGAATCGGCCCGCATTGACGTTGCGGCCCGGCGCACTTAACTATCGGAAAAGGCGTAACGCAACGCCGCAGAGGACTGCCAGGAACGCACCGACCATGGACGCCACCACAATGGACGCCAGCGTCACCGTCAGCGAGCGGGCCGCCCGCCGCATCGGCGAAATCCTGAAGAACGAGCCGGCCGGCACCATGCTGCGCGTCAGCGTGGAAGGCGGCGGCTGCTCCGGCTTCCAGTACAAGTTCGACATGGAACGCGAGAAGGCCGGCGACGACATCGTCATCAGCCGCGACGGCGCCACCGTGCTGATCGACCCGATGTCGGTCGAGTACATGGCCGGGTCCGAGATCGATTTCGTCGATGACCTGATCGGCGCCTCGTTCAAGGTCAAGAACCCTAACGCCACCGCGTCGTGCGGCTGCGGCACCAGCTTCTCGCTCTAGCCTCACATCCCGACGGAAGATCCGCCGCCCCGCCATCGCGGGACGGCGAATGCGCGCGCGTCAGTTCAGCTTCATGCCGGTCTTGTGGGCGAAGTCGGCATAGGTGACGAAATCCTTCTGCACCAGTTTCTCGAAGGCATCGGCCGACATCGGCTCGGTGTCGGCGCCGATCTTGGCGAGCTTCGCCTTGACCTCGGGATTGTTGACCGCCTTGGTCAGCGCGGCGTTGAGCTTCTCGACGATCGCCTTGTCGGTCTTCTTCAGCGCGAACACGCCGATCCAGAAGGCGCTGGCGCTGTCGTGGTAACCCGCCTCTTCCGTCGTCGGCACATCCGGCAGCAGCGGCGCGCGCGTCGGGTTGGATACGGTGAGCCCCAGCAACTTGCCTTCCTTGATGTAAGGCAGCGCAGTGGCGATCGGGCAGAAGTAGTAATCGACGCGGCCGGCGATCACTTCGGTCAGCGCCTCGGCGCCGCCCTTGAACGGCACGTTGAGCGCTTCGTAGCCGGCGCTGAGACGGAAGCGCTCCGCCGCCAGATGCACCGCCGAGCCGACGCCGAGCGTAGCGAAGGAGAACTTGTTGGGGTTGGCTTTCGCGTCCTTGACGAAGTCCTGGATCGTCTTGATGCCCTTCGACGGCGAGATGATCATCACGCTCGGCACATTGCCGATGATGCCGACGCCGGTGAAATCGTCCTTCGGCGAATAGGTCAGCTTGGAATACAAGGCCGGGGCAATGGCATGCGCCGAGGACGCGGCGAGGAACGTGTAACCGTCGGGGTCCGCCTTGGCGACCGCCGCTTCGCCGATGGTGCCGCCGGCGCCGCCGCGGTTCTCGATGATGAACTGCTGGCCGAGATCGCGGCCGACCTGGTCGAACACGATGCGCGGAATGATGTCGGTGGCGCTGCCGGCGCCGAACGGAATGACGACACGGACCGGATGCTCCGGCCAGTCGGCGGCGTAGGCGCCGGATAAGGCAGCCGGTGACGCAAGCAGCAGCAGGGTGAAAAAGAGAGCGCGACCGCGGCGCATGACAAACCTCCAGTCAAAGGGCGGGACGTCATGTCAGCAAGGACTGTGCCACGGGTAAAGCCCAAAAGCGGCCACCGCCCTCAGGCCGCATGCGCCTTTCGGCTGACGATCAGGGTCGTGCCCCGGACCGCCGTGACCACGACCGCCGTGCCGGCGGCGATATCGTCGGCGCATTCGGCGAGCCAGATCGTATCGCCCAGCCGCACCCGTCCCTGGCCATTGACGAAGGTCTCGCTGGCGGCGCCGTGCGCGCCGACCAGGTCGAGGTCGCGGCGGTTGACGGAATCGTCGCCGCGGCCGCGGCGGTCAAAATGGCGATAGACGAAATAGCCGGCGACACAGGTGCCGATATTGAGGATGACGAAGGCCGTCAGTTGCGCCGACAGCGACAGCTCGACGAGGAAGCCGGCGAGCGCCGTCAGCGCGGCGGCGCAGGCGATCCAGATCAGGTAGCTGCCGGGCACCGGCAGTTCCATGAAGGCGATGATGACCGCCGCGACGGCCCAGGCCCATGGCGACAGGGTCGCGGGCCACATCATGTCGCGTCACCAACCTTGCCGTCGCCGACCTTGGCGTTCCGCGTGAGCTCGGCGATGCCGGAAATGGCGCCGACGACGCTCGACATCTCCATCGGCATCAGCATCAGCCGCACATTCGGCGAGTGACCGATCTGGTTGAGCGCATCGACGTATTTCTGCGCCACGAAATAGTTGAGCGCCTGCACATTGCCGTCCTCGACGGCCTTGGAGACGACGCGCGTCGCCTCCGCTTCCGCGGTCGCCAGACGCTCGCGCGCCTCGGCGTCGCGGTTGGCCGCGGACAGCCGGCCTTCGGCGGCGAGGATCTGCGACTGCTTCTCGCCCTCGGCCTTGAGGATCGCCGCCTGCTTGACGCCCTCGGCGGCGAGGATCGCGGCGCGGCGCTCGCGCTCGGCGGTGAGCTGCAGCGCCATCGATTTCACCACACTGTCCGGCGGGCTGATGTCCTTGAGTTCGACGCGGGTGATCTTGGTGCCCCAGGGCTGCGTCGCGTTGTCGAGCACGTGGAGCAGCCGGTCGTTGATCTCATCGCGCTTCGACAAGGTCTCGTCGAGATCGAGCGCGCCGATCGCGGTGCGGATGTTGGTCATCGCCATGTTGATGACGGCGGTGCGCAGGTCCTGCACCTCATAGGCCGCGCGCGCCGCCTGCAGCACCTGAAAGAACACGATGCCGTCCACGGTGACCGAGGCGTTGTCCTTGGTGATGACGTCCTGGCTGGGGATTTCCAGCACCGCTTCCTGGACGTTGATCTTGTGGCCGATGGAATCGATGAACGGCACGATCAGATTGAGGCCCGGCATCAAGGTCGTGCGGTAGCGGCCGAAGCGTTCGACCGTCCACTGGTAGCCCTGCGGCACGGTTTTGACGCCGGCGGCGATGACCGCGAGCGTGAGCACCACGAGCGCAACGAGGAAAACGAGGGATTCCATGATACCTCCGGGGACCGCCAACCTACAGGCCCGGGAGCATAGCATCAAATCGGCACGAGCGAACGCGAGCGGCGCGGCGCGCCGCCCGGCGCCTTATTCCGCGGCCACCTGGGCCGGCGCCTCTTCGACCTCTTGGAGCTGCGGCTCGAGACGGCGCTTGAGCATGCGGTCGACGCGGTCGAGGTAGAGGTAGATCACCGGCGTGATGTAGAGCGTCAGCAACTGCGACACGCACAGGCCGCCGACGACGGCGACGCCGAGCGGCTGGCGCAATTCGGCGCCGGCGCCCGCACCGAGCGCGATCGGCAGCGTGCCGAAGATCGCGGCGAAGGTCGTCATCATGATCGGACGGAAGCGCAAGCTGGCCGCCTCGCGGATCGCGGCTTCCGCCGACAGGCCGACGCGGCGGCGCTCGATGGCGAAGTCGATCATCATGATCGCGTTCTTCTTGACGATGCCGACCAGCATGACGATGCCGATCATGGCGATCACCGACAGGTCCATCTTGAACAGCAGCAGCGTCAGGATGGCGCCGATGCCGGCCGACGGCAGGCCGGAGATGATCGTGATCGGATGGATGAAGCTCTCGTAGAGAATGCCGAGCACGACATAGGCGGCGAAGATCGCGGCGAGGATCAGCACGCCCTGCCCGCGCAGCGAATCCTGGAACACCTGCGCAGTGCCCTGGAAACCGGTGTTGATCGAAGCCGGCAGCCGCTCGTCGCGCTCCAGCTTCTGGATCGCATCGACCGCCTGGCCGAGCGACGTGCCCGGCGACAGGTTGAACGAGATCGTCACCGCCGGCTGCTGGCCCTGGTGGTTGACCTGCAGCGGACCGACGGTGCGCACGAAACGCGTCACCGCCGACAGCGGCACCGAAATGCCCGTCGATGTCTTGAGGAAGATGCGGTCGAGGTCGTTGGCGCCGGTCTGGTACTCCGGCAGGCTCTCGAGAATGACCTGGTAGTCGTTGGCCGGCGTATAGATGGTGGCGACCTGACGCGTGCCGAAGGCGTTGTAGAGCTCCTGGCGGATCTGGTCGATGGTGAAGCCGTAGACGCCGGCCTTCTCGCGATCGACTTCGACGGTCACCTGCGGGTTCTTGACGTAGAGGTCGGTGGTGACGTCGAGCAGGCCCGGGATCTTGGCGATCTTGTCGCGCATCTCCGGCGCCAGGCGATACAGCGTGTCGGTGTCGTTCGACTGCATCGTGTACTGGTACTGGCTCTTGGACGGCCGGCCGCCGAGATTGATGTTCTGGATCGGCTGCAGGAAGAGCTGCATGCCGATGACCTGGCCGGCGTTGCGGCGCAGCCGCGCGATGATGGTCTGGGCGCTGTCGCGCTCGGCGCGCGGCTTCAGCGCCACCAGCATGCGGCCGCTGTTGAGAAGACCGTTGGGACCGCCATTGCCGACCGTCGAGTTGACGTAAGCCACCGCCGGATCCTTGCGGATGATATCGGCGACCTGGCGCTGATGCGCGACCATGGCGGCGTAGGAGATGTCGCTGCGCGCCTCGGTGATGCCGCTGAGATAGCCGGTGTCCTCGATCGGAAAGAAGCCCTTCGGCACGATCATATAGAGCCAGATGGTGGCGACGATCGTCAGGAAGGTCACGCCGAGCATGATCTGCTTGTAGGCGAGCACGCGGTCGAGCGACCACTCGTAGAAGCGCAGCACGCCGTTGAACGCGCTCTCGAAGCCGCGCAGCACGAAATTGAGCTTCTCCTCCTCGCCCGGGCGGTGGCCCTTGAGCACGCGGGCGCACAGCATCGGCGTCAGCGTCAGCGAGACGAAGCCGGAGACGATGATGGCGACCGAAACGGTGACTGCGAATTCGCGGAACACGCGGCCGACCATGCCGCCCATCAGCAGCACCGGGATGAACACCGCAATCAGCGAGAAAGTGATCGACACGATGGTGAAGCCGATCTCGCGCGCGCCCTTGAGCGCCGCCTCGAACGGCCGCATGCCACCCTCGATGTGGCGCACGATGTTCTCAAGCATGACGATGGCGTCGTCGACGACGAAGCCGACCGACAAGGTCAGCGCCAGCAGCGTCATGTTGTTGATCGAGAAGCCGAACAGGTACATCGCCGCGCAGGTGCCGACCAGCGAGATCGGCACCGCCAGCGCCGGGATGACGGTCGCCGACACCTTGCGCAGGAACAGGAAGATGACCATGACGACCAGCGCGATGGCGATGGCCAGCGTCTCCTGCACGTCGTGCACGGCGTCGCGGATCGAAATCGAACGGTCGAACAGCGGCGCCATGCTGATCGACGGCGGAATCTGCGCGCGCGCCGCCACCAGCGCGTTGCGCACCAGATCGACCACCTCGACGGTGTTGGCGTCGGGCTGGCGCTGGACGGCCAGCACGATGGCGCGGGCGTCGTTGAACCAGGTCGCGACCTTGTCGTTCTCGACGCTGTCGATGACGCGCGCCACTTCGCTGAGCTTGATCGGCGCGCCGTTGACGTATTTGACCACGACCTCGCGATAGTCGGCGGCGCGACGCATCGAGCTGGTCGCAAGCAGCGTCAGCGCCTGCTGCGGGCCGTCGAGCGTGCCAACCGGTGCCGCCGAATTGGCCTTGGAAATGACGCTGCGGATTTCGTCGAGCGAGATGTTGCGCGCCGCCGCGGCGGCCGGATCGACCTGGACGCGGACGGCGAATTTCTGCGCGCCGTAGACCGACACCTGGGCGACGCCGCTCAATTGCGACAATTGCGGCCCCAGCACGGTTTCCGCGTAGTCGTCGATGACCGAGAGCGGCATGGTGTCGGAGCGCATCGACACGAACAGCACCGGGAAATCGCCCGGATTGACCTTGCGGAACGACGGCGGCGTCGTCATTTCCGCCGGCAACTTGCGCTGCGCCGTGGTCAGCGCCGTCTGCACGTCGAGTGCGGCGCCGTCGATGTTGCGGCCGAGGTCGAACTGGATGGTGATCGAGGTGTTGCCGGACGACGATGACGAGGTCATCGACGAGATGCCGGCGATGGTCGATAGCTGGCGCTCGATCGGCGAAGCCACCGACGCCGCCATGGTCTCCGGCGAAGCGCCGGGCAACGTCGCGGTGATGCGGATGGTCGGGAAATCGACGGCCGGCAGTGCCGCAACCGCGAGCAGCCGATATCCGAAGACGCCGAGCACGATGATCGAGGCGATCATCAGCGTGGTGAGCACCGGCCGGCGAATACAGATCTCGGAGATGTTCATGCTGGTGAGCCTGCTCGACCTGTCCTGATTGTTCGCCGGCGCAATATGATGCGGCTGCCCCGCCTCAGCTCGCTTCCCCGTTATCCTTCTGCGCCACCGGCTTGCCGCCGGTGCGCGGACTGATCTTGGTGCCGTTCGACAGTTGCAATTGGCCGTCGGTGACGACGGTCTCGCCGCCCTGCAGGCCCGAGGTGACGACCGACAGATCGCCGACCTGGCGCTCCACCTTCACCGCCTGCACCTTGGCCTGGTCGCCATCGACCAGGAAGACGAAGGTGCCGGTCTGGCTGACCTGCACCGCGGTCGACGGCACGACGACCGCCTCCTCGCTGCGCAAGGTCATCTCGGCCGTCACCAGCGTGCCCGGCCACAGCAGTTCGTCGGTGTTGGGCATGGTCGCCCGCAAGGTCGCCATGCCAGTCGTCGGATCGACAGTGTTCTCGATCATCGACACCTTGCCCTGAGCGCGCTTGGTCTGCCCGGGCACGGCCACCTGGACGGCGGCGGTGCCGGCCGCGATCGCGTCGCGGATGGCCGGCAGGTTCTTCTGCGGCACCGTGAACGAGACATAGACCGGCGCCATCTGGATGATCGTGGCCATCGGCTGCGTGTCGGCCTGACGCACGAAATTGCCGACCTTCACATTCGCGGCGCTGATCAAGCCGGTGATCGGCGCGGTGACGTCGCAGTACGAACGCTGCGCCTTGAGATTGTCGAGCGTGCCCTGGTCCGACTTGATGGCGGCGGTGAAGATGTCGGACTGCGTCTTGGCATTGTCGAGGTTGACCGTCGGCGTCGCCGACTTGGCGACCAGATCGGTGTAACGCTGCACGTCGCGTTGCGCGCCGGCGAGCTGCGCCCGGTCGCGGGCGAGATTGCCCTCGGTCACCGCGATCAGCGCTTCCGTGACGCGGCAGTCGAGCGTGAAAAGCTTGTCGCCTTTGGTGACGTGGGAGCCGTCGGCGAAGTGGACGCCAGTGATGGCGGTGTCGACACGGGCCTTGAGAGCGACGCTCGCGATCGGGGTCACGGTTCCCAGCGCATCGAGGCGCACCGGGACCTCCTTGCGCTCGGCCTTGCCAATCTCGACCGGCACCGCGCGCGCAGCCGGTGCGCGGCTCGCCTGCGCATGGGCATCGCCCTTGTCAGGCGTCCAGAATCCCCGGGTGACCACCGCGACGCCGATTAAGGCAAGCACGGCCACCCCAAATAGCCATTTGCGTGTCGTCATTCTCGTTCTTCTATGAACCCGGGGACGCTAGTGCCCCCACCCCCGGGCGTTCTCCCTCTGCTCGGCGAAATCCCAGCCATAATATGGCCTTTGGCGCCGTGCTGGGCGCCTGTGTATCATATTAACGCGCGTTATGGCACTTCCCTGCGGCGGTCTGGTAAAGAGCCGGACTATTTATTTGGCCCGCGTTTATGTGCTCTTTACGCGGCCGACCGCAAAACCCACCTGCCGGACACCCCCGACATGCGAATAGCCACCTGGAACGTCAATTCGATTCGTCAGCGCCTCGACAGCCTCCAGGCCTGGTTGAAGGAGCGGTCGCCCGACATCGTCTGCCTGCAGGAGATCAAGTGTCAGGACGATGCTTTCCCGCGGGAGACCTTCGAGGCCATGGGCTATAACGTCGCAGTCCACGGCCAGAAGACTTTCAACGGCGTGGCCCTGCTGTCCAAATTTCCATTCGACGAGGTGGCGCCCGGCCTGATCGGTGACGAGGCCGACGTCCAGGCGCGCTTTCTCGAGGCCCTGGTCTCGACCAAGACCGGCGTCGTGCGCGTGGTGAGCCTCTATCTGCCCAACGGCAACCCGGCGCCCGGCGACAAGTACGATTACAAATTGCGCTGGATGGACCGGCTGATCGCTTTCTCCCGCGAGCGCCTCAAACTCGAGGAGCCGCTGGTGCTGGCCGGCGACTACAACGTCATCCCCGCCGCGCTCGATGCCAAGAAGCCCGAGATCTGGGTCAACGACGCGCTGTTCCTGCCGCAGACGCGCGAGCGCTTTCGCGCACTGATCAATCTCGGCTTCACTGACGCCATCCGCGCGGTGAACGAGGACGGCGGCCTCTATAGCTTCTGGGATTACCAGGCCGGCGCCTGGCAGAAGAACGACGGCATCCGCATCGACCATCTGCTGCTGTCGCCGCAGGCCGCCGACAAGCTCATCGATGCCGGCATCGACAAGCACGTGCGCTCCTGGGACAAACCCTCGGATCACGTGCCGGTGTATGTCGATCTCGATATCGATGGACGCTGAGGAGTAAACGAAGGCGGCGCGTCAGTCGCGGCGGCTTTCCATCCAGCGCTTGAGATACACGAGCGCCAGCGCGCGCTCGTCCTCGGTCGATTGCGCATAGGCGCTGTCGTAAAGTTTCTCGACCCAGGTCTCGTCCGGGCTGGCGCGCGAAGCATCCCGCGCCAAGGTCAGCCACATCAGGCCGCGCGCCGCCTGCCGCGGCACATGATCGCCGGCGAACAGCATGGCGCCCAGCATCGCCTGCGCCTTGCACTGGCCCTTTTGCGCCGACAGGCCGAACCAGCGCGCCGCGGTGCGCGGATCGTGCGGGGCGCCGGTGCCGTTGAGATAGAGGCGGGCCAGATAATACTGGGCGTCGGCATCGCGGAAATATGAGGCCGCGTAATCGAACATCTGCCGCGCCCGCTCCGGCTCGGCCTTGATCTTGGTGTTCGGAATGCCGTCGAGATAGTAGTGGCCGAGCGCGACAAAAGCCGAAGCGACGAAGCGCGACTGCGGCCCGTCCGGATTATCGTCGGCGTGGTTGGCGGCGATGCTGCGAAAATATTCGAAGGCCTTGAGATCGTCCTGCGCGACGCCGTCGCCGGCCTGATACATGCGGCCGAGCTTCCACTGCGCCACGGCGTGGCCGCGCTCGGCGGCGTATTCGAGCGAGTGCAGCGCCTTTTCCTTGTCGCCGGTCTTGAGCCAGTGCGCGCCGGAGCGGAACGCCTCGTTCATCGATTTCGACGCCGGCGGCCCTGCCGCCACGACGTCGTCGTCGGATTTCGAGCCGTCGAATGCGAGCGCCGGCGCGACCACAACCGCGAGGGTCAGGCCGAGACCAAGCGTTGCCCAACGCAAATGTGCGTCAGCCGTCCGCATAGCACTCCTTTTCAGCCGCCCCGCCCGGATGCGTTACCGCGCCGTCAACGGCGGGCCCGACCTGCTGCGCGTACTTCCACAGATAGCCCGAGGTGAAATGTGTCTCGCGCGGCTTCCAGTCCTTCTTGCGCGCGGCGAGTTCGTCGTCGGTCAGCTTGACGTCGATGGTGCCGTTAACGGCGTCGATGGTGATGATGTCGCCGTCCTCGATGAGCGCGATCGGACCGCCGACCGCCGCCTCGGGGCCGACATGGCCGATGCAGAAGCCGCGCGTCGCGCCGGAGAAGCGGCCGTCGGTGATCAGCGCCACCTTGCCGCCCATGCCCTGGCCGTAGAGCGCCGCCGTGGTCGACAGCATCTCGCGCATGCCGGGGCCGCCGCGCGGCCCTTCGTAGCGGATGACGAGAACTTCGCCTTCCTTGTACTGTTTGTTTTTCACGGCCTCGAAGCAGGCTTCCTCGCCGTCGAAGCAGCGCGCCGGACCGGTGAATTTGAGCTCGCTCATGCCGGCGACCTTCACGATCGCGCCTTCCGGAGCCACGTTGCCCTTGAGGCCGACGACGCCGCCGGTGACGGTGATCGGCTTGTCCGCCGGACGCACAACGTCCTGGTTCGGATTCCACTTCACCGACTTCAGGTTCTCGGCAATGGTACGCCCGGTTACAGTCATGCAGTCGCCGTGCAGGAAACCGTTGTCCAGCAGGGTTTTCATCAACAACGGGATGCCGCCAACCTCGAACATGTCTTTGGCGACATAACGGCCACCCGGTTTCAAATCTGCGACATAAGGAGTCTTTTTGAAGATTTCGGCGACATCAAAAAGCGTGAATTCGATACCGCATTCATGCGCGATTGCCGGCAGGTGCAGCGCGGCATTGGTGGAACCGCCGCTCGCCGCGACCACCGCCGCCGCATTCTCAAGCGCCTTGCGCGTGACGATGTCGCGCGGCCGCAGATTGAGCTGCAGCAGTTCCATGATCTTCTCGCCGGCGAGCGCGCAGAACTTGTCGCGGATCTCGTAAGGCGCCGGCGCGCCGGCCGAGTACGGCAGCGCGAGGCCAATGGCTTCCGACACGGTCGCCATGGTGTTGGCGGTGAACTGGGCGCCGCAGGCGCCGGCCGACGGGCATGCCACCTGCTCCATGGCGTCGAGATCTTCGTCCGACAGCGCGCCGACAGAGTTCTTGCCGACGGCTTCGAACATGTCCTGCACGGTGATCGGCTGGCCCTTCCAGGAGCCGGGCAGGATCGAGCCGCCATAGATAAAGATCGACGGCACATTCATGCGCACCATCGCCATCATCATGCCGGGCAGCGACTTGTCACATCCGGCAAGGCCGATCAGCGCGTCGTAGCCGTGGCCGCGCATCGTCAGTTCGACCGAGTCGGCGATCAGGTCGCGCGAGGGAAGAGATGCGTACATCCCGGCATGGCCCATGGCGATGCCGTCGGTCACGGTGATGGTGCAGAATTCGCGCGGCGTGCCGCCGGCGGAGGCGACGCCCTTCTTGGCGGCCTGGGCCTGGCGCATCAGCGAAATGTTGCAGGGCGCGGCCTCGTTCCAGCAGGACGCCACGCCGACGAACGGCTGGTGGATCTGCTCCTTGGTCAGGCCCATCGCGTAATAGTAGGAGCGATGCGGCGCGCGGGCCGGACCCTCGGTCACGTGCCGGGAAGGAAGTCGGTTCTTGATGTTGGTCTTGGCGTCCATCGGTCTTTCGGGCCCCCGCCCCAGTCCAGCGCCGCCAGTTGCGTTCCGGCCGGCTTTGTCGAAACAAGCGAAGGCTTCGATTCCGGCCGCCGGCCGCCCCAAAAAGAGACACCGGCGAATTCGAAAACCGAAACTCCCGCAACGGTTTGCACCGCAACTTGGATGCCTTCGATGTGGTTGAAGGGTATGGCCAAATCGCGGCGTGGCGAGCCATGATTGGCCGCCAGAGCTTGATTGTTCCTTAAGTGTTGCAAGCCGGACACAGAATTTGCCGCCGCCGGCGGCTTTAGAGAACGAATGCCCCCTCGCCTGACCCGCAAATTCTTCGACCGTTCCGTGCATGAGGTTGCGCCCGAGCTGATCGGGGCGACGCTGTTATTTAACGGCGCGGGCGGCGTGATCGTCGAGGTCGAGGCCTATCACCACACCGACCCGGCCGCGCACAGCTATCGCGGGCCGACGCCGCGCAACGCCGTCATGTTCGGTCCGCCGGGCTTTTCCTACGTCTATCGGTCCTACGGCATCCACTGGTGCCTGAATTTCGTCTGCGAGGCCGAGGGCTCCGCCAGCGCCGTCCTGATCCGCGCCCTGGAGCCGACCGCGGGCCTGGCGGCGATGCGGCGACGGCGCAGGCTGCCGGACGAGCGCGCGCTGTGCTCGGGCCCCGGCAAGCTCGCCGAGGCGCTTGGCGTCACGATCAAACACAACGGCCTGCCGCTCGACCGGCCGCCGTTCGAACTGCGCGCGCGAGCGACCGAGCCGGAGATCGTCAAAGGCGCGCGCATCGGCATCACCAAAGCAGTCGAACTGCCGTGGCGCTACGGGCTGAAGGGATCGAAGTTCTTGAGCAAGCCGTTCAAGGCTTGACGCGGAAATCGGGCTTGAAGCCGAGTTCGCGCTTCGCCTTGTCGCTCGACAGCATCGGATCGTCGTCGGCGACGTTGTAGATGCCGGGCCTGGCCTTGGTCAGCGCCAGCGCGCTGGCTTGCGCGGCGGCATCGATATGAACCGCGGGCGGACGGGACGGGCCGCCGGGCGACCAGGTTCCCGGCCCGTAGAAGAAGCCGTAGCGCAGCACGACGCCTTCCGGCAGCGCCAGCACGGCGCTTTCCAGCGCATTGACACCGTCGATGGTGGTCGCGGCCGCGCCTTCAGGCGTCGCCAGTGCATCGCTCTCGGTGCGGGCGCGCGGGCCGGGCTTGTACAGCCAGGCGACGCTCTGCGCGATCATGCGCTTGACGCCCGCCGCCTTGGCGGCAGCGACGAGATTGGCCGTGCCCTCGACGCGGATGCGGGCGTTGCGCTTGAGACCCGCCTCGTATTGCGGCGTGCCGGGGGCGAAGGCCAGATCGGTGAGCTGATGAATGATGGCGTCGGGCTTGGCCGCCGCGACGGCGTTTTCGACCGCCGCCGCATCGAAGACATCGACCGTGACCGGCTGGGCACCGAGCTTGACGATGGCCTCGGCCTTGTCGGCCGAGCGGGTCGTGCCAATGACGGAGTGACCGACCGCGACCAGCAACGGCGTCAGGCGCCGGCCGATAGCGCCGCCGGCGCCAGCGAAGAACACTTTCATGCCGCCGATCTCAGCAGCACTTTGGGGTCAAAAAGTGGACAAGCGACGCATTTGTGCGCCGGAACAACAATGCGCGGCTGTAGGTCCAGCGTGCGAAGCCGGCGTCCGCCGGCTACGCCGCGCCCTTGAGCCGCTCGATCGCCTCGGCGATCTTGGCCTTGCGGGCCAGCGCTTCCTCGCGCTTGGCCCGTTCTTCCTCGACCACCTCCGGCTCGGCCCGCTCGACGAATTTCGGATTGCCGAGCTTCTTCTCGACGCGGTCGATGTCGTCCTCGGCCTTCTTCATTTCCTTGGCGAGGCGCGCGCGCTCAGCGGCAATGTCGATAACGCCGATCAGCGGCAGCGCGACGAGATCGCCGCGCACGACGAGCTGCGCCGAGCCCTGCGGCGGCGTGGCCGCCGACGACATCTCCGACACGCGGGCGAGACGCTTGATGAATTCGGCCCAGCGTTCGGCGCGCGCGCTGGTCTCGGCCGACACGCCCGACAGCACCAGCGGAATGTTGACGTTGATGTTCATCTCGGCGCGGATCGAGCGGATCGCGGTGATCAGATCGATCACCCAGCCGATTTCCGCTTCGGCCTTGTCGTCGGTGAGGCCCTCGAGCTTCGACCATGGCGCCAGCGCCAAGAGCTGCTCGCGTTGCGGGCCCTGCTCCGCCGTCACCCGCCACAGCTCTTCGGTGATGAAGGGCATGAACGGATGCAGCATCTTGATGATTTCATCGAGCGCCCAGGCGGCCATGGCACGGGTCTCGGTCTTGGCCGCGCCGTCGGGCCCGGTGAGCAGCGGCTTCGACAGTTCGACATACCAGTCGCAATAGACGTTCCAGACGAAGCGATAGGCCGCATTGGCGGCTTCGGCGAACTTGAACTCGCCGAGCGCGGCGGTGACTTCGCCAAGCGCCTTCTGCGTCTCGTGCGCGATCCAGCGGTTGAGCACTTCCTTGGCGCTCTTCGGGTCGAAGCCGGCGACGCGCGCCGCGCCGTTGAACTCGACGAAACGCGCCGCGTTCCACAGCTTAGTCGCGAAGTTGCGGTTGTTCTCGACGTCCTGCGGGCCGAGGCGGATGTCATGCGACGGCGCGACGTTGCGCATCAGGGTAAAGCGCAGCGCGTCGGCGCCGAATTCGCCGATGATACCGAGCGGATCGACGACGTTTCCCTTGGACTTCGACATCTTGGCGCCGGAAGCATCGCGCACCAGGCGGTGGATGTAGATGTCCTTGAACGGGATCTGCGGAGCGCCCTTGTCGTCCTTCATGAAATGAAGGCCCATCATCATCATGCGTGCGACCCAGAAGAAGATGATGTCGAAGCCGGTGACGAGCGTCGAGGTCGGATAGAAACGCGCGAGCTCCTTGGTCTTATCGGGCCAGCCGAGCGTCGAGAACGGCCACAGCGCGGAGGAGAACCAGGTGTCGAGGACGTCCTCGTCGCGCTTGAGATCGGTCTTCTGACCGTAATGCTTGTCGGCCTCCGCCTGCGCTTCGGCTTCGCTCTCGGCGACGAACACCTTGCCGTCGGGCCCGTACCAGGCCGGGATCTGATGACCCCACCAAAGCTGGCGCGAGATGCACCACGGCTGGATGTTTTCCATCCAGTTGAAATAGGTCGCTTCCCAGTTCTTCGGCACGAAGGTGGTGCGGCCGTCGCGCACCGCGGCGATCGCCGGCTTGGCCAGCTCGTGGGCGTTGACGTACCACTGGTCGGTCAGGAACGGCTCGATGACGACGTTCGAGCGGTCGCCATGCGGCACCGCGAGCCCGTGCGGCTCGATCTTCTCGATGAGGCCCTTCTCTTCGAGGCGTGACACCAACGCCTTGCGTGCGACGAAACGGTCGGTGCCGTGCATGGCCAGCGTTTCATCGAGATCACTCGATGCCGGCACACCGGCCAGGAAGGCCTCATTGCCCTGCAGCGCCAGCTTGGCCTCGACGCTGAAGATGTTGATCTGCGCCAGATTGTGCCGCTTGCCGACCTCGAAGTCGTTGAAGTCGTGCGCCGGCGTGATCTTCACCGCGCCCGAGCCCTTCTCCGGATCGGAATATTCGTCGGCGACGATCGGAATGCGGCGGCCGACCAGCGGCAGGATGACGTGCGCCTTCGCTGCGACCAGCGCCTTGTAGCGCTCGTCGTCCGGATGCACGGCAACGCCCGAGTCGCCCAGCATCGTCTCCGGCCGCGTCGTGGCGACGACGATGTAGGTCGAGGGATCTTCCGGGTTGAAGGTCTTGCCTTCGAGCGGATAGCGTAAGTGCCAGAGCGAGCCCTTGGTCTCGACCGGCACGACCTCGAGGTCCGAGATCGCGGTCAAAAGCTTGGGATCCCAATTGACCAGCCGCTTGTCTTTATAGATCAGGCCTTCGCGATAAAGCTCAACGAAAACTTTAAGAACCGCCTTGGACAGGCCCTCGTCCATGGTGAAGCGCTCGCGCGACCAGTCGCAGGACGCGCCGAGGCGCTTGAGCTGGTTGACGATGGTGCCGCCCGACTCCGCCTTCCAGGCCCAGACCTTCTCGAGGAACTTGTCGCGGCCGATGTCCCGGCGCGACGGTTCCTGCCGCTCCATCATCTGCCGCTCGACCACCATCTGCGTCGCGATGCCGGCATGGTCGGTGCCCGGCTGCCACAGCACGTCCTTGCCGCGCATGCGCTCGAACCGGCACAGCACGTCCTGCAGCGTGTTGTTGAGGGCGTGGCCCATGTGCAGCGAACCGGTGACGTTCGGCGGCGGGATGACGATGGCGTAGGTCTCGGCCCCGGCGCGATCCGGCCGGCCGGCCTTGAAGGCGCCCGCCTTCTCCCAAGCCTGCGAAATGCGGCCTTCGACGTCGGCGGGTTGATAAGTCTTGTCGATCATGCGTTTTTGGGGGTCGGATTTCGTTTCGTGGGGTGCGATGTGGCGGCTAGAAAGCCTGCCACGCCACCGGGTGTCAACTTTGTCCGACCGTCCTTCGCCAGCCGCGCCCTCCATGCCCGGCAGCGCCACCAGAGCCATCGCCCTGCTCGCCACCGCGTCCTTCGCGGCGCAGGCGATGGTGCGGTCCACCGACTCGCTGCTGCCGCAGATCGCCGCGGACCTCGATGCCACGGTCGGCGCCACCTCGATCATCGTGACGCTGTACCTGCTCGCCCATGGTTCGGTGCAGCTGGTCATCGGTCCGGTCGGCGACCGCTTCGGCAAATACCTTTGTGTCACGCTGGCCGCCGGCTTTGCGACGCTGACGGTGGTGGCCTGCGGGCTGGCCACCAGCCTGACCGCTTTGGTGGCGGCGCGGATCGCCTGCGGGCTCGCCACCGGCTGGATCATTCCGCTGGCGATGGCGTTCATTGGCGACGTCATCCCGATGGAGCGCCGTCAGCAGGTGCTCGGCACCTTCCTGTCCGGCCAGATCCTCGGCCAGATGTTCGGCCAGGCGGCGAGCGGCGTGCTCGGCGACTACTTCGGCTGGCGCAATGTGTTCTTTATCCTCGCCGCGCTGCTCGCCGCGGCGACCGCCTGTCTGGTGTTCGAGCTGATCCGCAATCCGTTGACGCGGTGGCACGGCTCGGCCGGCAAAGGCGGCCCGGGCCTCGTTGCCGGCTATAAGATCGTGCTCAGTTCCGCCTGGGCACGCCGTCTCGTGCTCGCCGCTTTCGTCGAGAGCGCCGCCATGTTCGGCGCGCTCACTTATGTCGGCGCCTATCTGCACAGCCGCTTCGATGTCTCGTTCACGCTGGTCGGCCTGTTCGTCGGCGCCTTCGCCATTGGCGGCCTGGCTTACAGCCTCTCGGTGCGCATGCTGGTGCGGCGGCTCGGCCAGATCGGGCTGTCGCGCACCGGCGGACTGCTGCTCTGCGCCTCGTTCGTGCTGCTGGCGACGGCGCCGACTTATGTCCTCGCGCCGCTCGCCACAGCCGGTATCGGGCTCGGCTTTTACATGTTGCACAATACGTTGCAGGTAAACGCGACGCAGATGTCGCCGCAGGCGCGCGGCACCGCGGTCGCGATCTTCTCCTCCGCGCTCTATCTCGGACAGACAGCCGGCGTCGCGGTGTTCGCGGTGATCTACGATCACTTCACCGCGGTGCCGACTTTCATCATCGCGGCGGCGATGTTGCTGTGGCTCGGTCTATGGATATCGCGGCACCTCAAGCGCCGCGCGGCGATGGGCGTTTAACGCGATCCAACGTTGTCATGCCCCGCGCAAGCGGAGCATCCAGTCGCTTCATTGAGCGCAACCGTTTACTGGATCGCCCGCTTTCGCTGGCGATGACGGCATCAATGACGATCTGAAAAGTGGTTCGGACGGCGATTGTCAGCGGCCGCCACGCGACACGCGTTCGATCTCGGCGCGCACGATGCGCTCGACGAGACCCGGCAGGTTGTCGTCGAGCCAGCTCTTCAGCATCGGCCGCAGCATTTCCTTCACCAGGTCCTCAAGCGTGCGGGCGTTGTTGCCGAGCACGGTGTTCGCCAGCGAATGGAAGGCGCTGTCGACCGCCGAGCGCGTTGCGTTCGACAACAGGCTGCGATCGATCACCGGGGACGGCGGCGGCTCCGCGGGCTCGCTCGCCCCTTCGGCGAAAACGACATCGGAGGCGGCGTCGATGCGGCGGAAATTCTGCGTCGGCGCCGGCGTCGCCATTGCTTCGGTGAGATCGAGTACGTCGGCGGCCGGCATCGCGGGCGGTGGGGTCACGGCCTCGGGCGGCTTCGGCGCCGGCTTGAATTCGGGCTTGGGTTCCGGTTTTGGCGGCGCCGCGTCCATGCTCGCCAGCATGGCGTCGACATCGGCCTGGTTGTTGACCGGTTTCGGCGGCGGCGGTGGTGGCGGCGCGGGCTTGGCGGCAACCGGCGGCGGCGCCGGCACAGGCTTCGGCGCCGGGGGCGCGGGCGGCGGCGCAGGCGCTACCGCGGCAGGCTTGGCGGCCTTGCTGGTGTCCTCATCCGCAATGATACGCCGGATGGAGGCGAGAATTTCCTCCATCGAAGGCTCTTGAGCCTTGGCCGGTTGGTTCATTACGTGACCCCGAACACCGTCCTTGCGGACGGAAGATGCTGACACGTCACCGCGCAGCCGCGATGCGGCGGCGAATCGTCAGTATCTATCGTTTATACGACACCGCGACGGTGCGAGGCAGCGGGAAAATCCCGACAGGCCAATGAACTGTGGACACCAGGAGCGGCACATCGCGCCGCGGTTCCCTGCTGAGCGCAGGGGTGGCGCCGCCCGCATAGGCAGCGCCGGAGACGGCTACTTGCCGTCGGGCGTGCGCACGCCGGCCCAGCTATCGCGGACCTGGTCGTAATGCACTTCGGCCTTGTAGACCGGCACATGCAGGCCGAGCACCTGCGGCGACAACCGGCCGACCGCGGACAGCAGGCTGTATGACGCGACGACGCGGTCGCGCTGCGCCGACACCAGCGATACGCGCGCATTCACCAGCGCCTGCTGCGCGTTCAAGACGTCGAGCGTGGTGCGCTGCCCCACGCGGGCTTCCTCGCGCACGCCGTTGAGCGCGATTTCGGAGGACTGCACCTGCGCCTGCGTCGCCTCGATATTGCCTTTGGCCGCCTCGAGCTGACCCCAGGCCTGCACGATTCCCTGACGCACCTGATCGCGCGCCGTGTCCATGTCGATGCGGCGCTGGCCGAGCGTTTCCTTGCTCTGGCGGATCAGCGAGTACTCCGCACCGCCCTGGTAGATCGGCACGCTGAGCGTTCCGAGCACCGAGGCGTTGTAGCTCTCCATGGTCGAGAGCGAGCTTTGCGACAGATAGTTCTTGGTGAAGTTGCCCTGCACCGACACCGTCGGATAGAGCGCGCCTTCGGCGACCTTCACCGCCTGCTGCGCCACGTCGATGTTGTATTGCGCGCTGGTGATCGACGGATGAATCGCGCTGCCGGTCGAAATCGAGGTCGCAAGGTTCGTCGGCGAAAAGCGATCGACGGGCGAGGCCGCGGCAAGCTTGCCTGGCTCGACGCCGATCACCTGCCGATACACGGCCACCGACGTCTTGTAGTTCGATTCCGCGGTCAGCACGGACGAGCGGCCCGAGGCCAGCGAAGCTTCCGATTGCGCGACGTCGGTGCGCGTGACCTCGCCGACGTTGAAGCGATCGCGCGTCTGCCGCAGTTGCTCCTGGAGCACTTCGACGTTGCGCCGTTGCAGGTCGAGAATGGCGGTGTCGCGCAGCAGGTTCATGTAGGCGGTGGCGGCATTCAGCAGCACCGACTGCTCGGTCGAGCGCAAGGTTTCGCGCGCGGCCAGCACTTGCGCTTCGGCCTGGCGCGTGCGGTTCGCGGTCTGGAAACCGTTGAACAGCGTTTGCGACACGGTGGCGCCGAGGCTGACTGGCGAGTTGTACCCGCTCAGCGTCGAATAGGTCGCCGGATTGGTCGTCGTCACCTTGGTCGTCGAACTGACCGACTGCTGGCCGCCGGTCGCCGTGACCGAAATCTTCGGACGGTAGCCCGACAGGGCCTGCGGCACGTTTTCGTCAGTTGCACGCACGGCGGCGCGCTGCGAATTCAGCGTGGGATTGTTGACGTAAGTCTGCATCAGGGCGGACTCGAGCGTATCGGCGTAGGCGGGCGACCAACCCGGCACCAAGGCCGTGGCCGCCATCAGACCCGCTATACCGACACTCAACCGCCCCACTCGATTACGCAGCATTCTTGACCCTAACCTTACCCCCGACAGGCGCCACCCAACGGCGCTAATCGTTTCGCCCCAGTGCTTTACCGGGACGCGATTGGAACAATAGGCACTGCAGGCGCCGGTTAAAACCCCTTCGGCTACCGTCCCCAGAAGAATGACCGGGGATGGGGCATTTTCGCCACGGTACGCGCCGGACCGGCCTTAAAATGCAAAAACCCGAGGTTTCGCGAAGCCCGGCAGAAGCGAAGCGGCGGCATCGAAAATCCGGCGGCCGCCGAGTTCGTCGCCGCTGCGGCAATAGAGCATGGCGCTGCTGGCCGGGGGCGTACCCTGAATACAGGCCAGGAGACCGCCGTCCTTGAGCTGGGCGCAGAACGCCTCGGGCAATTCCTCGACCGCGCCTTCGACCAGAATTGCGTCGTAGGGCGCTGCGGCCGCGTAGCCGTCGGCCAGGGTGCCGGTGACGACCTGGACATGACCCTGCCCCGCGAGCGCCGACTGGGCGATCCCGGCGAGCCCGGCATCCTGCTCCAGCGCCACGACCTCGGCGCCCATGCGCGCGAGAACCGCCGCCGAGTAGCCGGTGGCGGCGCCGACGATGAGAACCCGGTCGCCCGATTCGATGTCGAGCGCCTGGATGAGCTTCGACAACACCATCGGCTTCATGAGGGTCCGCGTTGCGTTGCCGGCCGCGGACAGGCCCAGATCCCGATCGAGATAGGCCAGCGACTGCACTTGAGTCGGCACGAAGCGTTCGCGCGGAATCTCAAGCATTGCCGTCGTAATGCGGATGTCCGTGATATCGGCGGGGCGGACCTGGCCGTCCACCATGTGGCGGCGGAGGGTGGCAAAGTCGGTCATCACGCTCCTCGATGCGACGGCAAAAGGCGCAGGCTTTTTGCGGCAAGGCTGCGCAAAAGGCAAGCCAAGCTCAATGTCATAGAGGCGTTGTCGACCGCGCTTTCGTCCTATATAGGCTGGGGCCGCTTGGGGGCCTTGCCCCTATGGCCTCGTGGCGGAGTGGTTACGCAGAGGACTGCAAATCCTTGCACCCCGGTTCGATTCCGGGCGAGGCCTCCAATTCCTTAAAAGGTCGTCCTCGGGCGGTCTCGGCTCCACAGCCGGAACCTTTCGTGCGGCCTTGATGCTTGCAAATCGGGGCGGCTTTGTTATAGCCCCACCTCGACAGGCGTAACGCCTTGTTCCCGAGTAGCTCAGCGGTAGAGCATTCGACTGTTAATCGAATGGTCGCTGGTTCGATCCCAGCCTCGGGAGCCACTTTTTCCGTTCAATCTCAGATGCTTGCAAGCGCCGGCCGAAGTCCTTTGTGAGGGCCGGCGCGCTCCGCGGGAGCGTGCACTACCGCCGATCCGTGGTATGTCCACCGGGCACTCACCACACGCCCCGGACGCCATGACCGCTCAATCAGCTCCCGTTGTCAGTCCCCTGCTGACCGATCTCTACGAACTCAACATGGTCCAAGCCTATCTGGACAACGGCGAGAACGGCGAAGCCGTGTTCGAGTTTTTCGTCCGGCGGCTGCCGGCGCGGCGCGGCTTTCTGCTCGCGGCCGGACTCGAGGACGTGCTGGATTATCTGGAGACCTTGCGCTTCTCGGCCGAAGAGATCGACTGGCTCAAGGCCACCGGGCGCTTTCGCGACAACTTCCTCGACTACCTGCGCGACTTCCGCTTCACCGGCGACGTCCACGCCATCCCGGAAGGCTCCGTCTGCTTCCCCTATGAACCGCTGGTGCGCATCACCGCCCCGCTGCAGCAGGCGCAGATCGTCGAATCGCGGCTGATCAACATTCTCCATTTCCAGACGCTGATCGCCTCGAAGGCGGCGCGCATGGTACTCGCCGCTCCGGGCAAGATCCTGTCCGACTTCGGCCTGCGCACCGCGCACGGCGCCGAGGCCGGGCTCTATTCGGGACGCGCCAGCTACATCGCCGGTTTCGCCGGCGCCGCCAATGTGCTGTGCGGCGAGCGCTACGGCATTCCGGTGGTCGGCACCATGGCGCATTCTTTCATCCAGGTGCATGACGACGAGATGCTGGCGTTCGAGACTTTCGCGCGCGCGCGGCCACAGGACGTTATCCTTTTGATCGACACCTACGACACCGAAGCCGGCGCCCGCAAAGTCGTCGAGCTCGCGCCACGGCTGAAGGCCGACGGCATTGCCGTGCGCGGCGTCCGCATCGATTCCGGCGACCTTATCGCGATGGCGCGCAAGGTGCGCGTCATCCTCGATCAGGGCGGCCTCAAGGACACCGTGATTCTCGTCAGCGGCGGCATCAACGAAGACGTGCTGCAGGGCATGATGAAGGAAGCCGCGCCGATCGACGGCTTCGGCATCGGCGTCAATCTCGATGCCTCGATCGATGCGCCGTCACTCGACTGCGCCTACAAGCTCCAGGAATACAAGGGCCAGCCGAAGCGCAAATTGTCGGAAGGCAAGCAGACCTGGCCCGGACGCAAACAGGTTTGGCGGTCTTATGGTGCAGATGGCCGCATGAGCGGCGACGTGCTGGGGCTCGAGAGCGACAAGGCCGATGGCGAGCCGCTGATCACGCAGGTGATGCGCGGCGGCAAGCGGCTCGCGCCGGCGCCGACGCTGGGACAAATCCGCGAGCGCGCCGCGCGCGATCTTGCGCGTCTGCCGGAGCCGCTGCGGCAATTACAGCCGGGCACCGAGTATCCGGTGAAAGTCGCCGACAGCCTTGTCGCGCTGGCGAAGGAAGCGGATGCGAGGACAAAGCGATAGACCGACTGCGCCAAATCCACACTCCGCTCATTCCCGCGAAAGCGGGAATCCAGTTTTTGGCCTAAGGCTGGGTCCCCGCTTCCGCGGGGACGAGCGGAGATAAAATATGCCCGTCCGCGGTCAGGCTTTCCCGCCTGCCCTGTTCCAGCCGCGCAAGCCTTCGCCGTAGATCTCGAAGCCATCGTCGGTAACGACCACCGTATCCTCGAGCTTGATGAAGCCGCGCGTCTGATGCGGCAGCGTGGTCTCGACCGAGATCACCGTGCCCGCCTCCAGCGGCAGATTGGCATCAGTCGCAGGATACGGAATCGGCCCGGTCGCGGTGAGATGCGGCGCCTCGTGGCTGACCAGCCCCATGCCATGCGCGAGGAAATCGAGCGGCTGGAATTTCGACTTGGCACGCAGCGGTTCGGCCGCCTCGTAGATGACGCGGCCCGGCGCGCCGGCCTTGATCGGTTTCATCGCCGCGCGCTGGATCGTCTCGATCTCGGCCAGCATGTCTTCGAGCTCGGCGTCCGGTTCGCCGTGGATCGCCATGCGACAGATGTCGCCGATATAGCCGCGATACTGGCCGCCGGAGTCGATCGACATGATGTCGCCCTTCTCCCAGCGCTGATCGGTCGGCGCACGGTTGAGATTGGTGCCGGCGGTGATCAGGCAATACTCGAAGGTGAGACCGCGACCAACCTCCTCGCGGCGCAGCGCCTCGACGACCTCGGCCTTGGTGACGCCGGGCGCGGTGTGTTCGATGACCGCCTGCATCGACGCCAGCACGCGTTCCGAGGCCTGCTTCAGCAGCGCCAGCTCCGCCGGCGATTTCTTCAAACGCTGGCGCTCCAGCACATGCACGGCATCGACCCAGTCGGCGTCCGGATAAGCGTCGCGCAGCACCTTGGCGGCGTCGTAAGGCAGGAAGGCGAATTCGGCGGCGATGCGTTTCGGCTTGAAGCCGGCCTTCGCCATATAAGCGACAGCCTTGGCGACGGCGTCGGTCGAGGTGCCGGAATTGGTCTGCGTCTCCGGCACCCACAGCGGGTTGGCACGCACCTGAAAGCCTTCGAGGCGATGGCCGATATAGGCCGACTTCTCCGGTGCGCCCTTGGCGTAGACGAACACGGGCAGATAACGGCTCAGCCCCGACGCATCCATGTAGTCGAAGAAATTGGCGCGGTGGCCGCCGGTGAAATACTGGGCGTTATGTTTCGACGTCACGACGACGACATCGATGCCGGCCTGATCCATCAGGCGATCGAGGCGGTGGTGGTCGAACGGAATGGCGAGGCCTTGCGCGCCTGCCGCGGCGGCGTTGACGTTCATGGGCGATGCTCCCGGTTCCGCGTCATGGCGCGCGGGTTGCGCAAAGCCTAGCGCCGCGGGGGGCGCTTTGGCCACCCCGCGCAGTTTCACATCTGCCGCGCCGAACCGGCTCGGCTCAAGCCGCCGCCCGGCCCCATAGTTCATGGCTGGCGAGCCGCGCGCCGGCGGCGAGCGCTTCCAGTTTCGCCCACATCACGCTCGGATGGACGCGGCGATAGAACGGTCCCTGCGCGAAGCCGCAGTCGGTGCCGCCGATGACATTCTCGCGGCCGACGACGCCGGCGAGCCGAACGAGACGCTCCGCCACCAGCTCGGGATGCTCGACCACATTGGTGGCGTGGCTGATGACGCCGGGAATGAGCACGCGGCCGTCGAGCTTCGCGTTCTTCCACACCTTCCACTCGTGCTCGTGGCGCGGATTGGCGCCCTCGATGACGAAGGCGCCAACCTTGGCCTTGAGGATAATATCGACGATATCCTTGAGCGGCACGTCCGAGACGTGCGGACCCGGCCACGAGCCCCAGCAGACGTGATAGCGGATCTGCTCCTGCGGCAACCCCTTGATCGCCTCGTTCATGATCTCGATCTGCTTCTCGAGCCAGCTCCTGTAATCGGCGAAGCTGCCCGGCGGCACCATGCGGTCGTAGGTGACGGCCGAGCGCGCGTCGTCGAGCTGCACCACCAGACCGGCGTCGATGATTGCCTTGTATTCGGTGCGCATCGCGCCGGCGATCGCGAGCTGCAATTCTTCGTCGGTCTTGTAGAACTCGTTCTTGCGGTCGGGAATGACGCTCGCGGGCGCAGCCACCGGCAGGAAGGCGTCAGCCACTTTCACCTTCGCCAGCGCGGCCTTGAAGTTGGCGATGTCGCGCTGGAGCTCGGCCTCGCCCGAATAACCGATCGGCCCGACGCAGATCGCCTCGGTCGTCGTCGACACCGCTTCCTTGGCGTCGAGCTCGGCATAGAACTCGGAAAAGCGCGTGCGGTCGGCGCCGCGCTTGAAGGGGTTGGCCTTGTCGTCCTTGATCGGCCGGCGCTCGAAACCGGACAGCCGCGTCAACGCGTATTGCGCCCAGGAAATCGATTTGCCGAATTCGCCGTCGCTCGGCACGTCGATGCCGGTGTCGGCCTGCTGCTTCACGACCGCGGCAACGCTGTCGGTGAGGCACTGCTGGTAGGCCTTCTCGTCATAAGGCTTGCCGCCCTGCACCGCTCGCAGAAACTCCCGCAACTCAGGCGGCCGTATCAGACTGCCGACATGCGTGGTGAGGATGCGATCGCTGCTGCGCTTCATGGAACGTGCCTGCCCTTCTCGATATCGTTGGAGCAGAGCTATGCGGCGTCACGCCACGAAATGCAACGGCGGGCCGCGGCCCAACGCAGGATAGGATCGGCGCGGCGGAACCGAGGTTCAGGCGGCGCTGCGCGCGGCGCCGGCCGGACCCGCGTGGGCGGGCGATGCCTCGCCGATTTCGCGCAGGACCATGTCGAGCGAAGCAACCTCGACGCGGTTGCGACCGTTTTCCTTGGCGAAGTACAAAGCCTGGTCGGCTTGCGACAACAGTTCGGCAATATCGAGGACAGGCCCGTCGCAGTGCACCAGGCCGATGCTGACCGTGGCGGCGATTGGACGCCCGTCAACTTCCTGCGCGACATGGGCGAAGGTTTCGCGGATGCGTTGCGCCACCACAAACGCCTCGTCGGAGCGGGTGTTGCGCAGCACCGCGGCGAATTCCTCGCCGCCGATGCGGCCGAACAGGTCCGACGTGCGCATCGCCTCGTTCGCCGCGGCGGTGAAGACCGACAGCACCCTGTCACCAACGGCATGACCAAAGCGATCGTTGATCGATTTGAAGTGATCGAGATCGAAGAGCATGACCGCCGCCGGCCGCGGATCGGCGCCATGACGCCGCGCCAGCTCGGCGGCTTCCTGGAGGAAGGCGCGGCGGTTGGCGATGCCGGTCAGCGGGTCGATCATGGCGGCGGTGCGGTGACGCAGCTCAGTGCGCTCCTTGGCCATCGCCAGCAGGATGAAGGCGATGGAGATCGTGAAGAGCAGCGCTTCGAAGCTGAGCGCAGTCATCCAGACGCTGCCGAACAGCTTGTCCTTCGTCAGCGCGAAAGGCAGCAGCGCAACCAGCGGCGTGCGCAGCAGAAACAAGGCGCCATGCGCGAACAACATGATGATCGCCGGCCAGCGGGATACCAGTTGCTCCTTGCGGCCGCGCCAGAACTCCCATGCGGTGAGCCAGGTGTAGGCGGTGATGATGGCGGACGCGATCAGCGCGCGCACATCCGCCGCGTCGGTGAGTACCGGCAGACGGCATACCAGCAGCCACAGCACGGCGCCGGTGACGAGATAAACGGGTTCGACGGGCCGTCCGTCGAAAACGCGAGCGCCGGTCCAGGTCACGGCGAAGGCGGTGAAGAGCAGCGCATTGGCGACGTCGATGGTCAGCACGTCCGGCGCATCGCCGTACATACCGAACAGCACGATCGAGGAAGCTCGGATCAGATGGGCAAAGCCCCACCAGGCGACGGCCCGGATGGCCATGTTCTGCGCCCAGGCGAACAGCAGCAGCAGGCCGAGGATAGCCTCGACGTACACCGTCACCTGGAAGAGCGTATGAACGTCGAGGCTCATCGTTGCCGACACCCAAATGGACGCGAGGCCGATGTCGCTCGGTCGCAGCCGTGATCGACCAATACGATCCGGTCATAAAATAACTGGTGAATGGACGTGGAATTCAGCGACGGAACTTGAACATGGTTTCGAACCGGTTTCCGGTTTGAAAGGTATTTGCATGCAATCGGGGCCCGGCGGGCGCCCACATCTCCCAAATCAATGAAAAGTAGAAAGATTTTCCGCTCGCCCGCCGGCCTTGTCGGTATCGGAGGGGTCCTCTAGGCTCGCCGCCGCTCACGGAATCTACCTGGAATGAGAATGCAAACGCGCAACGGAATCATCGACGCCATCGGCAACACCCCCCTGATCCGGCTCGCCCGCGCCTCGGATGAGACCGGGTGTGACATCTACGGCAAGGCGGAATTCATGAATCCCGGCGGCTCGGTCAAGGACCGCGCCGGAAGGCAGATGATCCTCGAGGCAGAAGCCCGCGGCGAATTACGTCCCGGCGGCCTGGTCGTGGAATCGACGGCCGGCAATACCGGCATCGGCCTCGCGGTCGTCGCCGCGGCGCGCGGCTACCGCACGCTGATCGTCATTCCGAATACGCAGAGCCAGGAAAAGAAAGACATGCTGCGGCTCGCCGGCGCCGAATTGGTCGAGGTCCCGGCCCTGCCCTATGGCAATCCCAACAACTATCAGCACGTCGGCCGGCGGCTCGCCGAGGAGCTGAAGAAGACGGAAAAGAACGGCGTCATCTTCGCCGATCAGTGGAACAACCTCGACAACAGCAAGGCGCATTACGTCTCGACCGGGCCGGAGATCTGGAGCGACACCGGCGGCAAGATTGACGGCTTCATCTGCTCGGTCGGCTCCGGCGGCACGCTCGCCGGCGTGTCGATGTATCTCAAGGAGAAGAAGCCGGGCATCACCGTCGGCGTCGCCGATCCGCGCGGCGCGGCGATGTACAACTACTTCGACCACGGCGAAGTCAAATCGACCGAAGGCGGCTCGATCACCGAAGGCATCGGCCTTGGCCGCGTCACGGCCATCGTCGAACAGATGAAGGTGGACAAGGCCTACCTGATCCCGGACGAGGAAGCCGTGCCGATCGTGTTCGACCTGACCGAACATGAAGGCCTGTGCCTCGGCGGCTCGAGCGGCGTCAACGTCGCCGGCGCCATCCGTCTCGCCAAGGACCTCGGCCCCGGCCACACCATCGTGACGATGCTGTGCGATGCCGGCGCGCGCTATCAGTCGAAGCTGTTCAATCCGGACTTCCTGCGCTCGAAGAACCTGCCGGTGCCGGAATGGCTGACGCGCAAGACCGACATCAAGCCGCCAATCGTTTAGCTCAGGACGTCCCGATGCCGACCGAATGCCTGTTTCGCGAGGATTCCTACCTCAAGGATTGCGAGGCGCGCGTGGTGGCAATCACCGAGCAAGGTGGCATCGTGCTCGATCGCACGGTGTTCTACGCCAACTCCGGCGGCCAGCCGGGCGACACCGGCGCGCTGCTCATGGGTGACGGTACGAGTCTCGCCATCGCCGATGCGATCTACACCGACAAGTCGAAGACCGAGATCGCCCATGTGCTGGCGCCCGAAGTGCCGATCCCAGGTGCACCGGCCCTCAAGGTCGGCGACACGGTGCGCGCCGCCATCGACTGGGACGGGCGCTACGGCCGCATGAAGATCCACACGGCCTTGCATCTGCTGTCGGTGGTGCTGCCCTATCCGATCACCGGAGCTTCGGTCGGCGATTCCTCCGGCCGCGCCGATTTCAACATTCCCGAAGCAGGCCTCGAAAAGGACGCGATCACGGCCAGATTGGCCGAGATGATCGCAACGAACGCCGCGGTGTCGAGCCGCTGGATCAGCGACGCCGAGCTCGAAGCCAATCCCGGCCTCATCAAATCCATGTCGGTGCGGCCGCCGATGGGCACCGGTCAGGTGCGGTTGATCGAGATCGACAAGCTCGATCTGCAGCCCTGCGGCGGCACCCATGTGCGCAAGATCGGCGAAATCGGCGCCGTCGCGGTGACGGGCATCGAGAAAAAGGGCAAACAGAATCGGCGCGTCCGCATCGCGCTCGCCTGAACCGGAACGTTTCCCGGCGCCTCCACGTTGACGCCTGAAGCACACAAGGGACTCTTATGGCCGACAACCTTCACAGCAAATGGCTGCGCTCGACCGAGTGGCTCGCCGGCCAGCTCGGCAAGCCCAATGTCGTCATCGTCGATGGCTCGTTCTATCTGCCGACGCTCAAGCGTGACGCCAAGGCCGAATACCAGGCGGCGCACATTCCGGGCGCGGTGTTCTTCGACATCGACGCCATCGCCGATCACTCGACCGACCTGCCGCACATGCTGCCCGGGCCGACGCAGTTCGCCGAGGCCGTCGGCAAACTCGGTATCGCCGAAACCGATACCATCGTCGTCTATGACGGCTCCGGCCTCGGCGGCGCGCCGCGCGTGTGGTGGACGTTCCGCATCTTCGGCGCCAAGAGCGTCTACATCCTCGATGGCGGCATGCCGGCGTGGAAGGCGGAGAACCGGCCGACCGAAGCCGGCGAGGTCAAGCCGGCGGCGAAGACCTTCAAGGCCGAGATGGCGACCAACGCCGTCGCCATCACCGACGACATTTCGATGGCGCTCAATGGCACCGACACCCAGGTGGTCGATGCCCGCCCTGCCGGGCGTTTTGCCGGACGCGACCCGGAGCCGCGGCCCGGCCTGCGCGGTGGCCATATGCCCGGCGCCTTCAACGTGCCCTCGACCGAGCTCGTCGAGAACGGCCGGCTGGCGAGCCCGGCCAAGATCAAGGCGGCGTTCGAGAAAGCCGGCGTCGATCTCGACAAGCCGATCATCACGAGCTGCGGCTCCGGCGTGTCGGCCGTGATCCTGGCGCTCGGTTTGGAGGCCCTCGGCAAGCCGCTGCCGCCGGTCTATGACGGCTCCTGGTCCGAATGGGGCGGCCGCCCCGACCTGCCCGTCACCAAAGACTGAAATTATTACCCGGGTGAATTGACACGAGTGTTTTACCCGGGTAATTAGGCGGGATGAAAAACGCTCATCCCATCATCGCGTCGACCCTCCATTGCACCGCCTTTGACGGCCCCAAACGCCTCGCCAGCGGCGCTTACGCCGATGTGGCCGTGGCTGTGAAACAGCACGTGCGGGCGCAGCCGGAGGCCTCAATCCTGATTTTCGACGACCAGTCCGGTCGCGAGATCGATTTCGACCTGCGCGGCACGGATCGCGACATTGCCGAACGGGTGGCAAAGCAGTTTGCCGCCCCGGCCGAGCCGCCGCGCGCGGCCGGACGGCCCAGGCTCGGCGTCGTCAGCCGCGAAGTCACGTTGCTGCCGCGGCACTGGGAGTGGCTCGCCGCGCAACCCGGCGGCGCTTCGGCGACGTTGCGGCGGCTGGTCGAGACCGCGTCACGCGACGGCGGCGACGACCGCGCCGTGCTGCGCCAGCTTCAGGAGCTCACCTATCGCTTCATGTCGGCCATGGCCGGCAACCTGGCCGGCTTCGAGGAAGCCTCGCGCGCGCTGTTTGCCGGCAAGATCGCCGACATGGAAACGCACATGGCGGCATGGCCGCACGACGTGCGCGCCCACGTGCTGCGGCTGTTCGAAATGGAAAACGCACCGGCAACGTGACGCTTACCGTAGCCCGGGTGAAGCGAAGCGGAACCCGGGAGGCCATCCCGGATTTCGCTTCGCTCCATCCGGGCTACAAATCCCTCAGTGCAGGATCTGGCTGAGGAACAGCTTGGTTCGCTCGTGCTGCGGATGGGTGAAGAACTCGTCCGGCGTATTCATCTCGACGATCTGTCCCGCATCCATGAAGATGACGCGGTTGGCGACCTGCCGCGCGAAGCCCATCTCGTGGGTCACGCACAGCATGGTCATGCCCTCCTCGGCGAGGCTCACCATGGTGTCGAGCACTTCCTTGACCATCTCCGGATCGAGCGCCGAGGTCGGCTCGTCGAACAGCATGATCTTCGGGCTCATGCACAACGCGCGGGCGATGGCGACGCGCTGCTGCTGGCCGCCGGAGAGTTGCCCCGGATATTTCAGCGCCTGGTCCGGGATCTTGACGCGGGTGAGGAAGTGCATGGCGATTTCCTCGGCCTGCTTCTTCGGCATCTTGCGCACCCAGATCGGCGCCAGCGTGCAGTTCTCGAGCACGGTGAGATGCGGAAACAGATTGAAATGCTGGAACACCATGCCGACCTCGCGGCGCACTTCGTCGATCTTCTTGAGATCGTCGGTCAGCTCGACGCCATCGACGACGACCTGCCCCTTCTGGAATTCCTCGAGCCGGTTGATGCAGCGGATCATCGTCGATTTGCCGGACCCCGACGGGCCGCAAATGACGATGCGCTCGCCGCCGGAGACGCGCAGATTGATGTCGCGCAACACGTGGAAATCGCCGTACCACTTGTTCATGTTGCGGATCTCGACCGCAACCGGATTGTTGAGCCGCGTCGGTTTGATCTTCACCGTAGTTTCGGCCATTGCGACCCCTCTCTTCGCAGTCGTCCAACACCTGGCGCGACGGCCCCTCACCGCCGCGCCGCAACTTAACTAACGTCTGGTCGCCTTGCCGAGCCGCGCCTCGGTCATCCGCGCGTAACGCGACATGCCGTAGCAGAAGACCAGGTAGAACAGCGCCGCCACCAGATAGCCGGTCGTCGACGTCACCGGAGTCGCCCATTTCGGATCGATGCGCGACACCTCGATGGTGCGCAGCAGGTCGAAAATGCCGACGATGAACACCAGCGAGGTGTCCTTGAACATACCGATGAAGGTGTTGACGATGTTCGGAATGGTGATCTTGAGCGCCTGCGGCAGGATGATCAGCCGCATCATCTGCCAATAGCCGAGCCCGACCGCCATCGCGCCTTCGAACTGCCCTTTCGGGATCGCGGCGAGGCCGGCGCGCACCACTTCCGCCATGTAGGCCGAGGCAAACAGCGCGATACCGATGAGCGCGCGCAGCAGCTTGTTCGGCGACAGCTCCTCCGGCACGAACAGCGGCAGCATCACGCTCGCCATGAACAGCACCGTGATCAGCGGCACGCCGCGCACGAATTCGATGAACAGCACGGAGAAGAACTTGACCGTCGGCATGTTCGAGCGCCGGCCGAGCGCGAGCAGGATGCCGATCGGCAGCGAACAGGCGATGCCGACCGAGGCCACGACGATCGTGACGAGGACGCCACCCCACAACACGGTATCGACGACCGGCAGGCCGATCGCCGGCATGCCGCTGAGCAGGATATAGGACACGATCGGCAATACGACGAAGCTGTAGAACACGCCGAGGCTGCGCCGCGGTGCGTTGAGCCACAGCAGCCAGGTCACGCCGATGGCGAGCAACACGAAGAACACATCGACGCGCCAGCGCTCGGGGATCGGATAGGAGCCGTAGATGAAATACGGCAGGCGTTCCCAGACGAACGGCCAACAGGCTCCGATGGGCCGGTTCTGCACGCTTTCCAGACAGGCGTTGCGGTCGGCGCCGGTCCACACCGCGTCGAAGAAGACAAACCGCAACAGGTCGGGAATGACCCAGAGCGCCAGCAGCACGATGAGGATCGTCAGAACGATATTGAACGGCGACGAGAACAGGTTCTCGCGCACCCAGCCGATTGGGCCGGCCATCGAGGCAGGCGGCGGTTGCTGTTCCAGCGTCTGCTTGCGGACGAAGCGGGCTTCGGCAATCGCCAGTTCGCCTTCGGACATCGTCATGGCGCGGCCCTCACCGTTCCACCAGCTTGACGCGACTGTTGTAGATATTCATCAACAGCGACGTGAACAGGCTGATGAAGAGATAGACCAGCATCGTGATGGCGACGACCTCGACGGCCTGCCCGGTCTGATTGAGCACCGTGCCGGTGAAGACCTGCACCAGATCCGGATAACCGACCGCGACCGCGAGCGATGAGTTCTTGATCAGATTGAGGTACTGGCTGGTGAGCGGCGGCACGATGACGCGCATGGCTTGCGGCACGATGATCAGCCGCAAGGTCGGACCCGATTTCATGCCGAGCGAATAGGACGCCTCGGTCTGACCGTGGGACACGGCGAGAATGCCGGCTCGCACCACTTCGGCAATGAAGGCCGCCGTGTAGACGCTCAGGCCCAGCAACAACGCGACGAACTCCGGCTGCAACGCCAGACCGCCGGTGATGTTGAAGCGACCGACCTGCGGCGCGTCGAAATGCAGCGGCATGCCAAGCAGGAGAAACAGGATGAACGGCAGGCCGATCACCAGGCCAAGTGTCACCAGTGCGACGGGCGCCTGCTGGCCGGTCGCCATTTGGCGCTTGCGGGCCCAGTAATAAAAGCCGCACGCGCCGGCGATGCCGATCAGGATCGCGATTTCGACCCAGCCGAAGCCCGGATCGCGCAGCGGTTCGGGTACGAACAGGCCACGGTTGTTGAGAAACGAACCGAAGAATTTGTGGCTATCGCGGATATCCGGCAGCGCCTTGAGCACCGCGTTGTACCAGAACAGCAGTTGCAGCAGCAGCGGGATGTTGCGGATGGTTTCGACGTAGCCGGTCGCCACCTTGGACAACAGCCAGTTCTTCGACAGACGGCTGATGCCGACGGTGAAGCCGAGGATGGTGGCAATGACGATGCCCATCGCGCCGACCAGCAGCGTGTTGAGCAGACCGACCCAGAACGCCGTGCCGTAGGTCGAGACCGACGCGCTGTATTCGATCAGCGTTTGCGAGATATCGAAGCCCGCGGCCTGGTCCCAAAAGCCGAAGCCGGACGCGACGTTCGCGCGCTTCAGGTTGTCGACTGCGTTGCTGGCGGCCGCATAGATGACCAGCACAACGAGGACGCAGAGCACGACCTGATAGGCGATGCTGCGAAACTTCGGGTCGTTATAGAAGGCAACGCGCGCCGGTTGCTGCGCTCCCGCGTTCTCGATCGCCATGATCCCCTCGTCAGGAGCGCCCTTGTTATAACGCCTGGGCGTGTCTCCGAAATTTTTGGCCGCGGACTTTTACGTCCGCGGCCATCTCACTCAACCGGTTAATGGATCGGCGGGGCGTACATGATGCCGCCCTTGGTCCAAAGTTTGTTGAGGCCGCGGTCGATCTTCAGCGGCGAACCGGCGCCGACATTGCGATCGAACGACTCGCCATAGTTACCGACCTGCTTGACGATCTTGTAGAAGGCGTCCTTGGTCAGGCCGAGCTGTTCGCCGAAGTTGCCTTCGACGCCGAGCAGGCGGCGGATTTCCGGATTGTTCGACTTCATCATCTCGTCGGCGTTCTTGGAGTCCACGCCGAGGTCTTCGGCGTCGATCATCGCGAACAGCGTCCACTTGACGACGTCGAACCACTGGTCGTCGCCATGGCGAACGGAAGGGCCGAGCGGCTCTTTCGAGATGATCTCGGGCAGAACGATGTGGTCGTCCGGCTTGGCAAGACGCAGACGCTCCGAATACAGGCCCGACGCGTCGGTCGTGAAGGCGTCGCAGCGGCCGGCGTCATAGGCCTTCACCGTCTGGTCGGCGTCGGCGAAGGTCACTGACTTGAGCTGCATCTTGTTGGCGCGGAAGTAGTCCGCGAGGTTGAGCTCGGTGGTGGTGCCCTGCTGCACGCAGACCGACGCGCCGTTGAGCTCGAGCGCCGAGTTCACCTTGAGCGACTTGCGAACCATGAAACCCTGGCCGTCATAGTAGTTCACGCCGGTGAAGTTGAGGCCGAGCGTGGTGTCGCGGGAAATCGTCCAGGTGGTGTTGCGCGCCAGGAGATCGACGTCGCCGGACTGCAGCGCGGTGAAGCGGTCCTTCGCCGTCAGGGGCACGAACTTGACCTTCTTGGCGTCGCCGAGCACCGCGGCAGCGACCGCGCGGCAGACATCGACGTCTAGACCCGTCCAGTTACCCTGCGCGTCCGGCAAGCCGAAGCCGGCGAGCTGGCCATTCGCACCGCAGTTGAGAACACCACGATCCTTGACCTGTTTCAGCGTCTGAGCCGACGCGCCTTGGGCGACGAAAACCGCCGCCGCCAACGCCAGAATACCGACAACTCGTTTCATTGTGCAGCCTCATCCCATGCTTGTTGATTGAGTATTAGGCCCCCCGGAGCTGGCACACCTTCCCCTCGAAAGGCAGTCTTCCGTTGAAAGAGATTGTTCCTCGAAATGGATTCCCCTCTCGAACGGCGTTGTTTTCCCCTCGAAGTCATCGTGGCGCATAAATGAGCCACGATTGCCTTCGCCATTCCCAGAGCATGCTCCTAATTCGGTATCTCAGAACGATTGAGGCGCAAGGTCAAGGGCTTAAACTCGTTGGCGATGCACAAAGGGAGCCCGCCCTGCCCTTATGGGTGCAGGCTCCTGCTTGGATTTTTCGCAAATGGCAGATGTCCTTTCACATGCGACAATCATACAGACCGACATGTGAGCGAACGCAATTTCCATGCCGCCTCTACGCGGCGGCACCCTCGCCGCGACCGCGCAGCACGAATTGCAGGTTGCGGAGATAAACGAACACGCCGAAGGCCTGGCCGATGATGAAGACCGGATCCTTGCGATAGAGCGCGTAGCCGAGCAGCATGATGCCGCCGCCGATCGAGAATACCCAAAAGGTCATCGGCACGACGCTGCGACCGGCGCGTTCGGATGCGATCCACTGCACGACGAAACGCATGGCGAAAAGAAACTGCGCCACATAGCCGAGCAGAACGCCCCAGTCGGCGCCGCCGACGAACACGTCATGGAGATAGCCGCCAACGGTTTGGGCGATATCGATCAGCATGGCTTACTTCCTTCGTTGCAGGAGACTTGACGGGTTGCGCTACCTGAGCGGCCGCGCAAGCCGTCAATTGTCGATGATTTCCGGCACGCGCTTGCGACGGCGGATCAGCCACCAGACGCCCGCCAAATCGAGAATGCCGACCCAGAGCCGGTCCCACAGGCCGTAATTCGACACGCCCGATCCCCGCGGCCTGTCGACGACATCGACATAGCCGACGCCGAGACCCTCGCGCTTGATCAGGGCCGGCATGAAACGGTGCAGCGCGTCGAAATACGGCAGCCGCAGATAGACGTCACGTCGGAACGCCTTGAGGCCGCAGCCAGTGTCGCGCGTGCCATCGCGCAGCACCGCGCCGCGCACGGCATTGGCGATGCGCGACTGGATGCGCTTGAAGCCGCCCTTGCGCGCCAGCCGCTGGCCGGCGATGAGACCGACATCCGGCGCGCCCGCTTCCAGAGCCCGCAACATTGCCGGGATGAAAGCCGGATCGTTCTGGCCGTCGCCATCGATGGTGCAGATGACCGGCGCGCGCGCCGCGGTCACGCCGGTGCGCACCGCAGCCGACTGACCACAAGACTGCTTGTGGCTGACGCGGCGCAGGAACGGGTGGAGCGCCATCAGGCGCTTGAGTTCGGCCTCGGTGCCGTCAGTCGAGCCGTCATTGACGTAGACGATTTCGAACGGCCACTGCCCCTCGAGTGCGGCGGCGATCTCTGCAACCAGCGGCGCGACGTTGCCGGTCTCGTTGCGGACCGGCACCACGACGGCCACTGCGGGGGCAATGCTGCTCATAACCGTATGATACTCTTATCGAAAACCCTGCGAGCCGGCCGGAATGGCGGCCTCCTCCGAGGCATCACCGAGAGCCCGGTGGCTGCTCTTTATTAAGCCAAAAGCTCGCGGGCAACAGCTTTGATCCGGCGCACCGAAGGCCCGGGGAACTGGTGGATGCGGCCGTCCGCGGCAATGGAAAAGCCCAGCCGCTGCGCCGCGAACCAGCGCCGGATCAGGATGACACCGCCGATACCGACGACCGCGCCGAGCAGCGTATCGGTGAAGAAATGCGCCTGCACGACGATCCGGCTGATGGCGATCACCAGGGCATAGAGCAACGCCACGGTGCGCCAGCGCGGCCACAGCGTGCCGACGGCGGCCAGCACCGCGAAGGCGGTCGTCGCGTGCCCCGACGGCATGCCGGCCCAGGCCGGCGTCCAGTGAAACGGGTCGAACACGAATGGATCGATGCGACCCGGCACGCCCGGCCGTGCTCGGCCGATCATGTTTTTGACGAGCGACGAGAACAGCCCCGGCAGGCCGATCGCGACGAACAGAAAGCCGACGCGCACGAGGATGGCCGCCTGGACCGCTTGCGCGATCGGCGTGACCGCCCGCGGCAGCGCGGCCAGCGCGACGAAGGTCAGGCCGAGCGGCCACAGCACCCAGGCGCCTTTGCCGAAATCGGTAAGGAAGTTGAAGAAGTCCACGACGCCGCGCGGCAGCGTGCGCGCAAACCGGGTGGCCCCGGCATCGACGAACGTCATGCCGAGCAGGATGACGGCGAGCACGACGGCAGCGCCGATGAGCACCCGGCGCGGATCGCGAATCCAGGGAAACGTCTTGGCCCAGTCGATCGGCTGAAACAGCCGCCGCAGCGAGCCGATCACGTTGAAGTTCAGTCGTTGCGCGGCAGGCGACAGGACGGGCAGCTTAACGGTCATGGGATCGCCGTATAGAACATGGCCATCGCGAACCGCTTGCCGTTGCTGACGTTGAAACCCTCGATGCGGTTGCCGAGCGTAAAGCGGACGCCGAGCGCATTGGCGCGTTGCACGAAGGCGCGTTCGCTGCGCGGATCGACGAGCGCGAAGCGGCACGAGCCGCCGTTGAGGAATTCCGCTGCCCCGGGACCGTCGGTAAATATCGTCTTGGTGCCCAGCAAGAACACAAGACTCGGCTCCTGGTAACTGTAGGTCGAGGCCAGATGCGGATCCGCGCAGCCCTTCGCACGCACTTCGCGGGCGATGATTTCGCTGGGGAACAACGATGGCAGCATCGGGAACGTGACCGCATAGACGGTCACGGCGATGAAGACAGATGCCATCATGCCGCGTAGCAGCGCCCGTTCCGCGCCATCGACCTCGTAAAGCCACCAGGCGAACAAGCCCAAAATCGCGGCCGCGGCCGCGAACGGCCAAGCGACGAGCCCGAGGTCGCGGCTCATCATGAAGAAGATGATGGGCACCGCCACAGCGATGGCGCCGGGAAGCAAGAACCAGCCGACCGTGCCGTGCTCGATCCAACGGTTTCGCCACAGGCCGTTCTTCTCGACGATGCCGGCGATCAGAATGGCGATGGCGGGGTAAAGCGGCAACACATAATGCGGCAGCTTGGTCATCACCGCCTCGAAGACGATCCACGACGGGATGACCCACGCCAGTAGGAAGCGTGCACCGGGTTCGCCCCGCGCCTTCCAGATGGTCGGCGCCGCGAGGCCGGCCAGCACCGAACCCGGCCAGAACGTAATCCAGAAGAGAAGGAAGTAGTAGCCGGGCGGCGCGCCATGCGCCTCCTGCCCGCTCGTCACCTTGGCGAGCATGTCGTCGCCCACCGACTTGACGAAGAAGTTGTCGCCGGACTTCGCGACGATGGCGATGAACCAGGGCGCCACCAGAAGCAGCATCCAGAGAAACCCGGTGAGCGGACGCGCCGAACGGACCCAGCGCACGGAGCGGTCGGCGATGCCGAGCGCCGCGATCGTGAGCACGACGAACATCAGCACCAGCGGGCCCTTGACCAGCGTGCCGCCGGCAATTGCGGTCCACATCAGGAACGGCAATCGCCAGCCGGCGGGCGCGTTGGGAGCGCGGCGGGACGCGAGATAGATCCGCGCCAGCGCGCCCATCGCGGTCACACTCATGAACAGCAAGACCGCGTCTGTCTTGGCGAGCCGCGCCTCCACGCCAAGCAGGATCGAACTCGCCATCATCAGGCCGGCCAGCACCGCCGTGCGTCGCGACACAAAGGCAAGCGCCGCCCAGTAGGTCATCAGCACAGCACCGATGGCGCCGAACAGCGACGGCAGCCGGTACAGCCAGATCGTAGTCTGCGCATCGCGAACGCCGAGCGCCTCGCCGGTCTTCACCGCCGCGACCTGGAGCCAGTAGATGCCGACCGGTTTTTTGTAGCGGACCTCGTCCTGGAAGCGGATGTCGACATACTCGTGGCTCTCGAGCATCTGCTTGGTGGCCTGGGCGAAGCGCGCCTCGTCACGATCGACCGGCGGGATCTGGAAAAAGCCCGGCAGGAAGGCGACCAGCGCGAAGGCCAGCAGCAGACCCACCGCGCGCAGGTGCGACGCCGTCGCCGCGTCCAGCACGGCGGCGAGGCCGCGCGACGGCGCTTGAGATGGCGGCGCCTCGTCAGTGGTCGTGCTCATGGTCTGCTTGGGTCGGCGATTCTGGTTCTAGGGAGCGGACTTATTCCACAGGATGCGCCGCACCATAAAGCCCCCCGGCGCGTCTGTCATGGCATGGTAGGGCCTCACCCCGGCACAGGATGTCGCGCGCTCACTGCAGCCGCACCATCACGCTGTCGGCGGCGCCGCGGGCATCCATCACGGTCAGCCGGACAAAACCGGGCCCGTCCGGCTGGAAGAACAGCGTGCGGCGGCTGCCCGAGCTCGGGATCGGCACGCCATCGACCATGAGGGAGAGCGGCGGCACCCCGCCGGCGATCTTGAGGGCGAGCGGATCGGCCGGCTTTCCGCCGGTGCCGCCGCCGGCAAGCTCCAGCCGCACGCCATTGGGCGGGAACATGATCTTTGGCGGCGGCGCGGCGACGCCGTAGCGGGCGGCATCGAAGCGCTGCAGCGGCGGCGGCAGCTTGGCGGTGATGGCGAAGACGGCGCCCTGCGGCGCCGGCGGCAACGCCACCGGCGTCTCGCCCGAGCGGGAAAAGGCGTCGAACAGGATCGGCGCGGCGCTGGCGCGGCCGACCAGCCCCGGCACCGGCACGCCATCCGGCCGCCCGACCCAGACGCCGACGGTCATGCGGCCGTCGAAGCCGACCGCCCAGGCATCGCGATAGCCGTAGGAGGTGCCGGTCTTGAAGGCGATGCGGCCGTGCGGGGCGTTCTCCGGCGGCGGCGCGCCGATGAGGACATTGCCGACGTACCAAGCCGCCACCGGGTCGAGCAGCCGGTGCGGCTTCACCCCGGGCGCGCCGGCGCGCTCGATCAGCGGTTCCGCCTCGCCGCCGCGGGCGAGCCCGGCATAGAGCATGGTGAGGTCGTTGAGCGTGACGCCGACGCCGCCGAGGCCCATGGCGAGACCGGGCGCTTCCTCCTTCGGCAGCACGAGCGCGGCGCCAGCCTGGGTCAGGCGCGCGCTCAGGCGATTGACGCCGACCTTGTTGAGGACGGCGATGGCCGGCACGTTGAGCGAGAGTTGCAGCGCGCGCCGCACCGTCACCGTGCCCTGGAAGGTCAGGTCGAAGTTCTCGGGCTGATAGCCGCCATAGCGCTGCGGCCGGTCGTCGATCAGCGTCTCCGGATGGATGACGCCGTCTTCGAAGCCGAGACCGTAGATGAATGGCTTGAGCGTCGAGCCAGGCGAGCGCAGCGCTGTCGTCATGTCGACCTGGCCGGCGCGGCGCGCATCGAAATAATCGGCGGACGCGACGCGCGCCCTCACCTCGTTCGATTGATTGTCGACGACGAGAATGGCGACAGAGATATCGGGTCCCATCGCCGCCGCGCGTTCCTGCGCCAGCGTCTGCAAGCGCGCCTGCAAGGGCTGGTCGATGGTCAGCTTGTGAATGCGCTGCGCCGGCTCGAGCGCGACAATGCGGTCCGCCGAATGCGGCGCGAACACCGGCATCGCCTTGCGCGACATTGGTACCGGCTGCGCCTTGGCGCGCGCAATCTCGTCCGGCGGCACGACATGGGCGAGCACGACGCGGTCGAGCACGCGGTCGCGCGCGGCGCGGGCGGCGTCGGCGTGACGGTCCGGCCGCCGCCGCTCCGGCGATTGCGGCAGCGCGACCAGCAGCGCCGCTTCGCTCAGCGACAGCCGCCGCGGCTCCTTGCCAAAATAGGCCAGCGAAGCCGCGCGGATGCCTTCGAGATTGCCGCCATAGGGTGCCAGCGTCAGGTAGAGCGACAGGATCTCGTTCTTGGTCAGCGCGTGCTCGAGTTCGAAGGCACGCGTCACCTGCCGCAGCTTGGCGGCGAAGGTACGATGCTCGCGCGGCTCCAGAAGACGCGCCACCTGCATGGTCAGCGTCGAGCCGCCGGAGATGATCTCGCCGGTCGATGCGAGCTGCCAGGCCGCGCGCATCATGGCGAAAGGATCGACGCCGTGATGCTCGTAGAAGCGCCGGTCTTCATAGGCGAATAGCAGCTTGAGAAACCGCGGATCGACATCCTCGACGCTCGCCGGCAGACGCCAGCGGCCATCCTTGGTCGCATAGGCGCGCAGCAGGCGACCGTCGCGGTCGAGCACGACGCGCGACAGCTCGATGTCGTTGCCGAGCGGCGCCGGGCCGAGATGGTGGAGCCAGGCGAAGGAGGCGGCGGCAATGACGACGGCCATCAAAGCGAGCGAAATAGAAAGACGGCGCCACCAAACGCCGTCATGCCCGCGTTTGTCGCGGGCATCCACGTCTTTGCGACGAGAAAGAAAGGCGTGGATGCCCGGCGCAAGGCCGGGCATGACGCGGAGTTTAACGCCGCGCCATCTCATCTCACTTCCCGCCGGCCGTCACATCAATGACGCCCGTCGCCGTCCGCGCGAAGCGATCCGGACGGTACATGTCCTCCACCTTGGCCTGCGGCAGCGTGTAACGGCCCGGTGATACGGCGCGGACCACGTAAGCCACGCTGAACACCGGCGGCGAATCCGCGCGGCGGTCGAAGGCCGCCGTGAAGCGGTCGTCGCGGAATTCGCTGTTCACCGGTTCGGCCGCATCGGCGATCCATCCGAGCGTGCCGGTCTGCCCCGACGACACCAGGCGCGGGTTGTCGATCTCGAACCCGGCCGGCAGATAATCGGCGACGATGACGCGGCCGAACTGCGGCTGCGCCTCGGTCGTCTTCAGCACGACGACGAAGCGGTCGTTCTGCTTGGCCTTCGCCGGATCGGCCGGCTCCCCGTCGAGCGTGAAATAGCTGCGCTCGAGCTTGAAGCCGTTTGCGGCGGCGGGCTCCGGCGTCAGCGGCGCGCCGGAGACCGACACCACCGTTTGCACGGTGCCGTCGCCGGCATTGTTGACGCGCACGGGCGTCGCGAGCTGATCCGGGTTGAAGCGCCGGAAGTAGGCGCCCTGCCGCTTGTCACCGTTGACGTCGAGACGGATGGCGTTCATCTCGTTCGCCAGCGCCCTCGCCGCCATCACCAACCACGCCTCCTCCTGCGTCGAGGTATAGCTGGTCAGGCCCCGCGCGGCATCGATGCGCGCCACCGCCTGCGTGATGGTCGCCTGCGGCGCGTGTCCTTCGGACGCCAGCGTCACCAGCGCCGCGGCGTCGCGCAGCACCGATCCGTAATCCTCGCGGCCGGTCTCGAGCTTCGGCTGCGCCGGGATCGCGTCGAGCGCCGCGCGATAGACGCGGTCGGCTCGGGTCTTGTCGCCGAGCATCGACAATGCGGCGGCGACTTGCGCCTTGGCGATCGGTGTCGCCAGCGCATTGAGCTTGACGTCGGCGATGTAGCGCAAATCGCCGACCGGAGCCGCGCTGTTGCGCGCGAGGACGTAGAAGGCATAAGCGAGTTCGCGCCCGCCGTTCTTGTCCGGTTCCGGCGCCGTGGCGACGTAATTGCGCAAGCGGTCGAGCGCCAGCGTCATCGCCGTCTGCGGCACGTCAAACTTCTTTTCCCGCGCGCGGGTCAGGAAGTCGGTGACATAGGCATCGAGCCACGGATCGTCGCCGCCGACCGACCACAGGCCGAACGAGCCGTTGGCGCCCTGCCGTGCGGTCAGCCGCGCAATCGCATCCTTGATGCGCGCGTCGATCTCGCCGTCCGGCGCCAGCCGTGCCTGCGCGGCGAGGTCGTTGATGTAGAGCATCGCGACCGCACGGCTGGTGATCTGTTCCGAGCAGCCGAACGGATAGCGGTCGAGCGAGTTCAGCAGCGTCGCGGCGTCGAGCGAGGTCGAAATCGCAACCGACAGACCCGCTCTCCCCGTACCCGGCACGAAGTCGGCAAAGACATCGCTCGACAATGTCAGCGTCTCGCCCTTGGCCAATTGCCGCACCGTGCGCCGAGTCAGGATCTGCGACGCTGGCCGGACGTCGAGCGGATAGCTGCGCGCCAGCTTGAAGCCGTTTGGCCCTTCAACATTGATCACGACGGTGCTGGCGCCGGAACCCGACGCCGAAACCGGTACCGACAGCCGGCCGCGCGCCTTGGCGGCCAGCGTCAGCGGCGCCGGTGCGGCGCCCTCGCGCTTCACCGAGCCGGTGTCGAGTGCGACCTTGTAGCTGCCGGCCACGCCTTCGACATTGTCGAGTTCGATCTGGATCGCGCCGCGATCGCCGGTGCGCAGGAAGCGCGGCAACGTCGCCGTCAGCACCACCGGATCGCGGATGATAACGTCGCCGGTCGCCTTGCCGACCTTGTCATTGCTCCAGGCCACCGCCATGACGCGCGCGGTGCCGGCGAAAGCCGGTATGTCGAAAGAGACATTGGCGGTGCCGTCGGCGCCGACGGTGACAATGCCAGAATACAACGCCAGTGGCGCCTGCGCTGGCGGTGACCCTGATAGCTCCGCCGCGCCCATGTCACCGCCGGAGCGGATCTGGCCGCGCGCGCCCTGCATGCCGTCGATGAGCTGGCCGTAGAGATCGCGCACTTCGGCGGTGAGCCGCCGCTGGCCGAGGTAATAGTCGTCCGGCGCCGGCGGCTTGTAGTTGGTGAGATTGAGGATGCCGACATCGACCGCGGCGACGACGACACGCGCCTGTTCGCCGGCGGCGAGCCCGCCGATCTTGATTGGAATGTTGAGCGCATTCTCCGGCCGCATGGTCGCCGGCAGGTTCATGGCTACGTTGAGCGTGCGCTGGGTACGGTCGATCGAGAACCACTGCACGCCAATGGCGCGGCCCGGCATACGCTGGGCCGGCTGATCGAGCGGGCGGCGCAGCGTAGCGAGGACATAAGCGCCCGTGCCCCAGTCCTTGCCGACCGGCAGCGTCACGTTCACCGTGCCCGCGGCCGCGACATCCTGCGCCACGCTTTGCACCAGCCGGTCGGTGAACACATTCACGGACAGACGGCCGGCGCTGCGCGCGGTCACCGCGACAGTCATGGTGTCGCCGCCGGCATAGCCCGGCTTGTCGAGCGCGATCTCGAGCAGGTCCGGCGTGTCGGCGCTGGACTCCGCATAGAAACCGGCGTCGAAGGTCATGGAGGTTACGGCGCCGTTCGGATCGCCTTCCGAGACTTCAAGGCGATAGCGGCCCCACTTCACCGGCAGCGACAGCCGCGCCGGCTTGCCGGCCGCGACATCGAGCGTGCCATTGGCGACGCGCTGCGTACGGCGGATCGGCTCGTAATTCCACTGGCCGTTTTCGCGGTACCACTGGTAGGTCGTCTCGACCTTCAGTAGTTCGTATCTCAGGCCCTTGCGATCGAGGAGCGCGCCGTCCGGCGCCGCCATGATCACATCGAAATCGGCATTGGCACCGTCGGCAAGCGACATGCCGTTGAAAGCCGGCTTGACGCCGATCATCGGGCCGGCCGGCGCGAGCGGCAGCGTCAGCTTGCGCTCGACGGCCCGGCCACCCGATTCAACCATACTGACCGCGATGTTCGCTTCGAGCGGCCGCGTCGTTTCCGGCACATCTTCGAGCGTGACCGGGAACGTCGCCTTGCCCTTCTCGTCCGTCGCCGGCAGTTCGCTAAGTTCCTGCCGCGTCGCCGTGACCTCGTCGTCATAGAGTCCGAAGCGATAGCCCGGGAAGCCCGCGCGCTCCTTCGCCGCCTCAACCGAAACCGATCCGCTCAGCTCGAGGTTCGACGCCGGCGCGCCGTAGAGGAAATGACCGTCGACCGACAGATCGACCGAACCGCCGCGCGAAATGGCCTTGGCCTCCGTCTTCAGATCGAACTCGATGCGATCGGGGACGTAGTCTTCCACCATGAAGGTGGTTTCGCCGACCGCCGGACGCTTGGGATCGGTGAAGGCGCGCACGCGCCACGTGCCGGTTGCCGCCGTCGAGACGATCGGCAGTTCGAGGCTGCGGCCGCCAAGACCCTGATCCGGCACGACGACGCGCTTGTAATCGACGCCGTCCGGCCGCTCGACGACGAGCGTCAGCGGCACATTCGGCGCGGCGACACCGCGCGCGTCGCGCAGCAGCGCCGTAATCGCCACGGTCTCGCCGGTACGATAAACGCCGCGCTCGGTATAGACGAAGGCATCGAGTCCGGCAGGCGTGGCACGGCCACCGACACCGCGATCCGACAGATCGAAGGCCGATGATTTCAGGCTGAGGAAGGCATAGTCGCTCTTGCCGCTGGCAATGATGGCAGCCGGCGACTGGCCACCCTCGCCGCGCGTCAAACCGGCCTCGAAGTGGATGTGGCCGTGGAAGTCGGTGGATTTGACCGCGAGCACCTCATTGTTGCGTGCCATCAGCCGCACTTCGATGCTGTTGAGCGGCTGGGCGCTGGCCAGCGAATGCACGAAGACGTCGATGCCGTCCTGGCCCGAATAGGCCGTCAGGCCGTAGTCGGACACGATGAACCATTGCGTCGCGACCTGGTCGTAGTCGTTGGCGGTGAGCGCGTCCTTCGGCGTTGCCGTCATGGCGTAGACGCCGGGCGCCAGATCGGGCAGCGCCTGATCGACCGGAAACGCGGTAACCACCTCGGTGTTGAGCTTCTGCTCGACGCTCAGTTCGCCGCTCCAGACCTTGCTGCCGCGCTCGGCCGCGATCTGGTCGCCCTGATAGACGCTCATGTTGCGCTGGAAGTCGTAGCCCAGCACGGTGTCGATGAGGTTGCGATCGCCGACCTGGTAGACATTGAGATTGACCGCGGAGGTGTTGACGCTGAGCACCGGAATGCCGCGCTGACCGGTCTTCGGCAGCACATAGGCCTTACCGGAAAAGCGCACGAACGGCTTGCGGTCGCGGACGAAAACCGTGAATTCGGCGGTCTTGGCCAGCGTCTCGTGCACGGTCGAGGGCAGACCGGCGCGCAAGGTGATGGCATAGCGCTCGCCGTGCTTAAGGCCGTCGACACAGAGCTGCTTGTCGGACACCGAGATGGCCGGCTTGTCCTGGCCGGCGACGGCGACGAAGGGCGAGAAGTCGGTCTTCTTCTCCGGCAGGGTTTCCGAGAACTGGAAGCAGGCGCGCGGCGATACTGCGTCGGAATCGACGGTGTAGTCGAGCATGCGGAAGCCGTGCTCAAGGCGCAGCCGCTCGTATTGCCCGCGCAGGTCGGCCGTCTCGCGCAAGGTCAGCGACAGCCGCATCGTGTCGAGCGCGGGCCGCCACTGCTTTCGCGCGGCGAACGCATCGCCCAGCACGCGCAGACTGTCCGCCTCGGCCGCCGGCTGCGTGGCGCGCGTATAGGCGGCATAGGCCGCCGTCGTCGCGCGCTCGAGCAAGGTCGCCTGCTCGCGCTGGTCGCGCCCCTTGATCTGGAGGACGGCGCGCGAAAGGCGCAGCCAGTTGTCGCCATCGTCCGGCGCCACGGCGACGAGCTGGCCGAGCAACAGCATGGCGGCGCGCACGTCCTTCTTCTGGAAGGCGGCATCAGCCTCGCGCTTGAGGACCTGCGGCGTCTTGGTGACGGTGCCGGCGTCGGTCTTGATCTGCGCCTCGAGCGTGATCGCGGCCTGATCGAGATCGGGGTTCTGGTAGGCCTTGTCGGCGGCCTCCGCAGCGAAGGTCAGCAGCCCTAATGACAGGACCGCGACAGCCGTGACGCCGGCAAAAGCAGCGCGCATCAACCGTGACATGACGGAAACCTCCCGGGATTCGGCGAACCACTTTTATCCTATTATTCCGCCTCCGGATGGTGTCGATGACATGGCGCAAATTCCGCCGGCGCAAGCGGCACCCGTGGGCCATCGCCGGTTGGACCGTCAAGGACGCGCGCAAACCGCTGCCGGCGCCCGACTCTCATGCAATGGATTACGTGAGGTCGCGGAGCTAAGCATCTGATTTTATTGGGTGCTATCTGAGAAATTCCGGCGAGATCAGGGAGGGCAGCAGCAGCGATACCTGCGGCCAGACGATGACCAGGGCGAGGACCGCCAGCATCGGCAGCAGCATGATGGCCGTGTCCTTGATGGCGTCGCGGATGCGGATACCGGCAATCGAGCACGCGATCATCAGGCACAGCCCATAAGGCGGCGTCACCAGCCCGAAGGCCAGCGACACGATGCCGATCATGGCGAAGTGCACCGGGTCCATGTGCACCGCCTTGGCCAGCGGCTCCAGGATCGGCGCACAGATGATGATCGCCGGGATCGCGTCGAGGAAGCAGCCGACGGCGAGGAACACCAGCGAGATGAAGAAGCCGGTAGCGGCAAAGCCCATGCCCCATGCGCTGACATTGGCGAGGATCGCCTCCGGGATCTTGTAGTAGGCGAGCAGCCAGCCGAACATGCTGGCGGTGCCGACGCAGAACAACGCAATGCCGGCCAGCTTGCCAGTGTCGAGCAGCGCGCCGTAGAGGCCCTTCATGTCCATCTCGCGGTAGACGAGCAGCGACAACACCGCGGCATAGAGAACGGCGATGCAGGCGGATTCGGTCGCCGTGAACCAGCCGAAGATTTTTCCGCCGATGATGATGCCCGGCGTCATCAGGGCGGGAATCGCGATCCAGGTCGCGCACAGGAGTTGCCGCCAGGTCTCGCGCGGGTAAGTCGGATAGCCCCGCGACTTGGCGTAGGCATGCACTGTCGCCATCTGCGCCAACCCGATCAGCAGCCCCGGCAACAACCCGGCCAGGAACAACGCGCCGATCGACACGGTGAGAATGCCGCCCCAGACGATCATCAGGATCGACGGCGGGATGATCACCGCCAGCACTGCCGACACAGCGGTGATCGCCACCGAGAAGGACAGGTCGTACCCCTCCTTCGTCTGCGCATCGATGAAGATCTTCGACTGGCTCGCGGCATCGGCGGTGGACGAACCGGAGATGCCGGCAAAGAACATCGACAGCACGACATTGATCTGTGCCAGCCCGCCCGGGAAATGCCCGACCATGGAGCGCGACAGCTTGAGCAGCCGGTCGGTCGTGCCGCCGACATTCATCAGGTTGGCGGTCAGCAGGAAGAACGGCACCGCCAGCAGAATAAAGGAATTGTAGGCGTTGAACGTCTCCTGCATCAGATTCATGGTATCGAGCCGCGGCTCGATGGCCAGAATCGGCAGGCACGCCAGCGCCAGCGCGAAGGCGACCGGCACCCGCATGAACATGAACAGGAAGAAGCAGCCGAACAGGATCAGCGCCGCCGTTCCCGGCGACAGGACGGAACCGGTCACTCGCTTCCCCCGAATACTGTCTTGAGATCGTCGAGCATCGCCTCGCCGAGAAACACGATCCACGTCACGCCCGTCACCGGCCAGGCCACGTGGATGTACCAGAGCGGCAGGTCGGCCAGTTCCGAGGTGCGACGCCAGGCAAACCGCGTGAACTCGATCCCCGCATAAACAAAGACGAAGGCGATGACGAGAACGCCGAACCGGCCCATCAGCCGCGCGAAAGCTTCGCCGCGCGGCCGCAGCTGCGGCAAAAGATCGACCTCGAAATGCGTCGATTCACGCACGCCGATCATGGCGCCGATCATGATGGTCCAGATGAACATGAACCGCGCCATTTCCTCGGTCCAGATGTAGGACGGGATCAGCTCGGTGTAGCGCGAGAAAATCTGCAGGCTGACAGGGATGATGAGCAGCGCCACGGTGGCCGCGAGCAAGCCGGAAAGGCCCGCGGCGTACCAGCGCGTGAACTTCCGCCACGGCCCCGCCGGCTCGGCGGACTGTTCGAGTTGGGTCATGCTGCGCTCTGCGGGAAGGAAAAGCGGCCGGGACGGCTCCCGGCCGCTGTCGAGTGCGGAAGTCGCCGCGCTACTTCATGGCGACGATGTCGGCGTAGATCTTGTCGGCGCCGATTTCCTTGGCGTAGGCCGCCATCACCGGATCGACCATCTTCTTCATGGCGTCGCGGTCGGCGAACGGCACGCGCTTGAGCTTGCCGGCCTTCTCCAGGGCTTCGATCTTGGCGCCATCTTCAGAGGACTCCACCTCGCGGCCATAGGCGCCAGCTTCCTTGCCGGCCTTGATGATGGCGTCCTGTAACTCCTTGGGCAGCGAGTTGAAAGTTTTGGTCGAGAAGCAGATCGGCCGGATGGTGATAGCGTGCTGGGTCATCGCCAGATGCGGCGCCACCTCGTAGAATTTCATCGCCTCGACGCCGGCCGCCTCGTTCTCGCCGGCCGCGATCACGTTATTCTGGATCGCATTGTAGACTTCGTTGTAGGCGATCACCGTCGGCGCCATGCCCGCCGCCTGGAAGGTCTTGCTCCAGATCGGCGCCCCCTGCACGCGCACCTTGAGGCCCTTGATCTCGGCGAGGTTCGCTACCGGCTTGTTCACGAAAATGTTGCGCACGCCGCCGCCGGCATAGCCGATCAACATCACTTCGGCCTTCTGGTTGATTTCATCGGCCACCGGCTTGAGCAGATCGGCGTCCAGCACCTTGTTCCAGTGCGCGAGGTCACGGAACAGGAACGGCGCATCGATGAAGGGCGCGGCTTTGGAGAAGGTCGACATGTGCGCCGGCGACACGATGGCGTAGTCGACCGCCTTGCCCTGCGCCATATACTCGAAATACTGCTTCTCGAGGCCGAGCGCCGAGTTCTTGTGCAGCACGAAGTTGACCGGCTTGCCGTAGTACTTCTTCACCAGCTCCTCGAACTTGACCAGCGCCTTGGTGAAAGCGTGGTCGTCGTTGAACTGGACGGCGCCGTTGAGTGTAATGACTTGCTGGGCCTGGACGGGCTGCGTGGAAGCGAGGGCAGCCGAAACGCATAGCGCGGCAATGCCTGCGACGAGTCGCATGGTCTTCCTCCCTGATGTGACGGTCAGTTGTGCCTGCCGTCGTTATTTTGGACGGTTATGGTACCGCAATTTGCCGATGTGACAACTATGGTCGTGCCGCGCCCTGTTCGCGCGCCTAAGTGGTTGATTCGGAATGCGCCCGGATCGAACGGCCGAACGGCAGCCGCGAATACGGGAGGCCAGGCCCATCGGGCACAGCGCCGGCTTCCAAAACCGGGCGTGGGACGGTACACGTCTGGCACACGACCCCGTAGCTCAGTTGGATAGAGCATCAGCCTTCTAAGCTGAGGGTCCCTGGTTCGAATCCAGGCGGGGTCGCCAACTGCTCGGGCCGCAATTCAATGGCGGCCGCGTTGGCGCAACGATGGCTAACGGCCGGCTATAACAAACGGCCTACCGGCCCTGCCCGACGCCGATCAGTGCGTCCAGGCGTCGCGGCGCTTGAAGGCGAAATTATCGGAATAGGAAATAACGCGTCGCGGCGAGCTCTTGGCTTCAAAGACCTGGTAGGCAATGCCGTTGCGCTCGCAATAGCCGATGGCCTCGGCTTCCGTGTCGAAGCGCAGCTTGACCTGCTGGCGTGTGTCACCGGACGAGGTCCAACCCATCAGGGGCTCGACTGTGCGCGGCTCGTCAAGGTCGTGTTCGACGACCCATTTCCGGGTATTCGCGACACCCGACTGCATGGCGGTTTTCGACGGGCGATAGATGCGAGCGGTCATGGGATGCGTCCGGTCAGCCTCAAAGCGCGCGAGGCCGATTCACGCCGGCCCCGGCACAATCGACCGTATAATCGGTCGGTCCCCCCATGGCAACGCGCCAGCTCGCATCCGCAACCCGGTTTGCCCCGAAATGATGTGAAGGTTTGAAAGCAGCGCCTGGGCGCTCAGGACCGGAACCTGGAAGACTGAGCTTGAGGCCGCCGGCCCGCCGGACGGCCTGGCCGTCCCCGCCGCGATGTCGGCGGTACGGGGCGGACGAGTGCCGGCGCGCGCACCAGGGCGCGGAAACCGCCATCGCCGAGATCCTCGAATTCGATACCGTAGTCGCGCCACAGCATCTCGATGGCGGCCACGGTTGAGCGCCGAGGCTCGGTGCCGCCCTGCTCGAGCTTGTGAATGGATCGCTGGGTCATGCCGACGCGCGCCGCAAGGTCGCTTTGGCTCAGGCCCGCCACCGCGCGGGCCAAACGCACCTTCGCCGCAAAGGCCAGACGCTCCATCCGCATCAGATGAGCGAGGTCGTGTTGACCAGCGGTCGTGTTCTCAACCGGCATGACGCACTCGCAAACGCACGAAACTTAGATACGCGAGCGGCGGACGGGTCCGCCTTGCAAAAAACCCCCGGCGATCGCTCGCCGGGGGCTCTTCATTCAGACTATCCGATCAGGGATAGAAGTTGCGCTGGGCGCGGAACATGCCCGACCACCAGCTGTTGTCGCCGATCGTCGGACCGGTGAACGCAGTCTGCTGGGAGTTGTACATGACCTCGACGCTCAGATCGAGGTTGGTGACCGGCGTCCAGACGGTGCGCGAGCCGATCTGCCAGAACGACCAGTTGGCCGACGAACCGGCGACGGTGCCGGCAGCAGCGAGCTGCAGCGCGGCGCTGGCGGCAGCCGAGTACTCAAGCTTGCCGTACGAACCGTACAGCGAGGTCTTGAGGTTCGGCACCCAGAAGTGCTCGAGACCGCCGGTGATCGACCAGCCTTCGGTCAGATCGGCGGTGCCCGCGCCGGTGACAACCGAGTCCCACGCCGGGCCGTACGAGACGGTGCCGCCCTGGGTGGTGGTCTGCGCCTGGCCGAGACCCGAACCGACATAGTCGATCGCGCCCTTGCCGTAGGTGAACTGGGTGATGAAGTAGTCCTTCGCACCCAGCATCGGCAGGTTGATCTTCACGCCGGCGCCGAGAGCCCAGCCGGTCTTGTCCGACGGGTCGGCGACGACGCCGTAGTTGACCTGGTGAGCAGCGGCCATGATCTGGGCCGAACCCCAGGCCTGGTCGATGCGCAGGTTGCCGACGATGTCGGGCATCGTCTGACCGCCGCCCAAGGCTTCCGCCACGCCAGCGGCAGTGGCGATACCGAGACGGTGACCGTTGTTGTTTTCCGCCGCGATCGACGCCGACAGACCGTTGCCGAGCTGCGCGGTGTAGGCCCACAGATCGACGCCGTTGCCGCCGTTGTTCGACGACCAGACGTTCGACTGGTTCGAGTAGGGCTGACCGTCGAAGTCGAAGAACGAACCGGTCTTACCAGCGGTGAAGCCGGCCCACTGGATGAAGCCAGCCGGAGCGTACAGACGGGTGTAAGCGTCAGCACCCGTGCCGTTCGACGGGTTGCCGGACGCCGGAGCGGCGTAGCCACCACCGCGGCTGTTGTCCGAGGTCGCCGACAGATAGACGTAGGCGCGCAGGGTGCCGTAGGCGGTCTGCGAGCGAGCGTCGGCGGTGATGCCGGCGCGCGAGCGCCAGTTGTTGTTGTTGTAGGTGCGCAGGTCGCGGTTGGCGAACGACGGAGCGAACGAGCCGCCCGCGTTGAAGTTCACCTCGGCGCGCACGAAGCCGCCGATCTTGATGCAGGTATCCGTGCCCGGCATGTAGTAGAAGCCAGCTCCGTAGAGCGAGCAAATCTTCACGTACTGGACCGGTTTGCCGATCGCCGCGGAAAAAACCCGAGGAGTCACAATCGCCCGCGATCCGGCTCGCCATCGCGTTCCGCATTCGTCTCACGAGCGCCAACTCGGCCCCGTCTGGGTCGGCCGAACAATCAACTGTCTGAAACGAATTCCTGAATCGCCGCTCGTTCCGCGCCATCCGCAGTTCGCCTGATAGGTATGGTCTGGGGCGCGCGCGAAAACGGCAATGATCGACGCAAAAAACCGTGCGCCATCGTGGCGCACGGTTCGTTAGCGACAGGTAAATGGGACGATCGGAATGGATCGCACATGACCGCCCGCGCGTGAACGCGGGTCAGTCGCGCGACGGTCTCTTAGCTACTGTGACTGCGCTTGCGCGGGGAAATTGACGACCTGCTGGATGAGATCCGCGGCGTCACTCAGTGTTTCTTGCGAAAGATGCGCATACCTTTGCGTGGTTCGAGCATGCAAATGCCCGAGCAGGCCTTGCACGACGTAGAGCGAGACGCCGCGGTTGACCAGGAAACTCGCAAAGGAATGACGCAGATCGTGCAGTCGCACATCCGCGAGACCGGCACGTTTCCTGATGCGATCCCAAGGAAAGAACAGTGACGCCGAAGGCCGCCCTGTGACTTCAGACGGGAAAATGTACGGATTGCCGTCGAGACGCGGCGTCGCCATCAGCAACGTGATCGCCGACTGGTTGAGAGCGATGACCCGCGCCCTGCCCGACTTCGACTTCGGCACCAGCAGCGTCTTGTTCTTCCAGTCGATATAGTCCCACTTGGCGAATGTGATCTCGTTGCGGCGCGCCCCGGTCAGCAACAGAAGAAGAATTGAACGCGCCGCGGTACGGTTCTCGTCGGCGTGAATGGCGCGTACCAGGTTCTCCGCTTCCCATTCATTCAGGAAACGATTGCGCTGGACGTCGGGGCCGGCGCTCAGCCCGGCCGCCGGATTGTCCTCGCCGCCGGGCGTCTTCCACTTGCGGGCGAGGTTGTACATGTATCGCAGAATGACGATGACACGGTTCATCGTTCCGGGCGCGTAACCGTCCGCGCGCATGGCGTTGACCAGATCCGAGATCGCGTTGGTCTTGATTTCATCGAGCGCGAGATGGCCGAGGCGCGGCAGGACGTGGACCCGCAACACGGTTTCGTCCGTCTGCCAGCTGCTCTTGTAGGTCTGGATGTACGGAAGATAGCTCTCGGCGATAAAGTCACGCAGCAGCGGAATGGCACGCATCTCGCGGCGCTTCTGCTGCGGGTCGGCGCCGAGTAGCGCCTCGGCCACGACCTGCTTGGCCTTGCGACGCGCCTGATCGAGCGTCACCACGTCCGCCGGGCCGATCTTGTATTGCCGCTCGCGGCCGCGCTCATCGGTGTAACGCTGATAGAAGGTCTTTCCGCCCGACAGCCGCACCTCGAGCATGAATCCACGCTGACCGACATCGAAATAGTCGGTCTTCTTGCGGTCAGGCGCGCACCGCGCCTGCCGCACAAAACTCGCGGACAACGCTACCGTAGGCATACTCGTCGGACTGTTTGACGCCCCTATTTCGGGGCTTTTTACGGATGAGACTCTGGCGCAGTTCCTTAAGCTGCGGAGTAATTTTCAAAGATACACGCATAAATTTAGTGTTAATTTTCGTGTAATACCCGGCTGATAGCAAGGTAAAATTATAAATTATGATGTTCTATACTTTGAAAATCATGTTCCGCCGATTTCAATAGATTCCTCAGTGCGGTAGGCGAACCGGAACTGTGGATGAGCCGGCGGATCCGGACAGTCGAATACGTCCGGCCCACCGACATCAGGAAATCCCTCGGCACGACGCAGCCAGCAACGCGTCATGGCGAGGATGGAGGAACCTCGACAAGCGGGCAGGAAATACTTGGGACAGGAGCACAATGTCACCTGCGCGACTTACGGCAAAGGGCCGCGACCTGGCCGAATACTGGTAAATGGTCGGAGCGGCAGGATTTGAACCTGCGACCCTCTGGTCCCAAACCAGATGCGCTACCAGACTGCGCTACGCTCCGAACATGACCTTCGGTCATGAACCCGGCCGCGCGATCGCGCCGTCACCGGATGCCGGCTAGGTACACGCTTCGCCCGGCACCGGCAAGGCGACGCCGCCCGCCCCTCAGCGGCCGGTGAAGATCGGATGCGCGACCTTGTCGCCCGGCGCGATGCCGAGCTTCTTCACCGTCCCGGCGATCACCTCGAGCACGCCACGCACCGGCGCGCCCGAGGGAATGTTGCGCGTCGACAGCGGCGTCGTGTTCTGCTCGATGCGCGCGATGGTGCCGTCGCCGCGGATGAAGATCATGTCGAGCGGGATGTAGGTGTTCTCCATCCAGAAGGCGACCTCCTGGTCCTTCTTGAAGTCGAACAGCATGCCCTGCCCCTCCGGCAGCTCCTTGCGATACATCAGCCCCTTGGCGCGCTCCGCCTCGGTCTGCGCCAGCTCGACGGTGAAGGCGTGCACGCCGTTCTTGCTGGCGATCTCGAGCGTACTCGTCTCGAGCGCGCGCGCCGGCAGCGCGATAACCCACAATCCCAGGAGGATGGCGGCGATCAGACGAAAGCAATGCATGGAAGGACAACCTCGGGAGGCGGCCGGCAATCGCCGGCACGGCCTCCACCATCGCAAGCAAAAAGGGCCGCGGCAAGACGAAGGAAGACGACCGAGAGACGACCGGAAGAAGCAGCGAGATTGACGCGAGCACCGGCGTCGCCAAACGGAAACGCCCCGGGCGAACCCAGGGCGTCTCAGATCGGTTTCGCTCGCCGGCCGGTCAGTGCGAGGCCAGGCCGAGCGGCCCGCCGTCCGGACGAACCTCCGCCGCCATCAGGCCCTTCGGCCCGGGCCCGAAGCGGACCAGCACCGTCTGGCCCGGCCGCAGCTCGGCGAAACCGAAGCGGCGCAGGGTTTCCATGTGCACGAAGATGTCCGGCGTGCCCTCGCCGCGCGTCAAAAAGCCGAAGCCGCGCAAGCGGTTGAACCACTTGACCTGGGCCCGCTCGAGGCCGCTGGTCGGGGTGACCGACACATGGGTGCGCGGCGCGATCTGCGCCGGGTGGACCGCGGTTGTTTCGTCCATCGAGACGACGCGGAAGGCCTGAAGACCCTTCGGCCGGGGCTGCACCTCGACCACGATCCGGGCGCCTTCGTAAGCCGTCTGAAAGCCATCGCGGCGTAGACAGGTCACGTGCAGGAGAATGTCCGGCATGCCGTTGTCGGGAACGATGAAGCCGAAGCCTTTAGAAACATCGAACCACTTGATGACGCCGGCGAGTTCGATGAGATCGGTTGCTACCTCGTCGCCAAGGTCTCGGACCATGCCGGGTCGGAGATTTGTATCGGGCATTTTCGGTTCAATCCCGTTCGACGATTGTTGCCGGTTCAACTGCTGCCGGTTCAAAGTGTTGCCGGTTCGACTAATAGTCCCTCGCCGTTCCCGACCGGCCGATAGCGCGGCGCTTGTTTGGAATCGACTAAGGCGAATCTGTGTTTTGAAGATAACACCCGCCCGAATCCGGCAAAGAGCAAAATGTGCTTGCACACAAGTTCTCTGGTGCCGGAATCGCTTGGCGAATCAGTGTCGGATGAAGGGTCCGAGCGCGTCGCCGATGTCGTTACGCACGACCAGATCGGCGAACTCGTCGAATTCGGTCGGCTCGCGATTGATGATCACGAGTTTGGCGCCGCTGCGTTTGGCGACCAGAGGAAACCCTGCCGCCGGCCATACCACCAGTGACGATCCGACCGCGAGGAAGAGATCGCAATCGGTAGCCAACTGCTGTGCGCGGCGCATGGCGTCTTCCGGCATGGCCTGACCGAAGGAAATCGTCGCCGTCTTGACGATGCCGCCGCAATCGCAATCCGGGAGTTCTTCGCCGTTGCCTTCGAACCTCGCCCGGATCGGGCCGAGCTCGTGGCGCTCGCCGCAGTCGAGGCATGTGGCGTAGGTGGTGTTGCCGTGCAGTTCGACGACATCCTGCGGCGCGACGCCGGAGGCCTGGTGCAGGTTGTCGATGTTCTGGGTGATGAGCCCGGGAACCTTGCCGCCGCGGTACAGGCTCGCCAGCGCCAGATGCCCTCGCCCCGGTTTCGCCTTCGCGAACGTCGCCTCGATGTTGAAGCGCCGCCGCCAGGCTTCGCGCCGCGCCTCGGGATCGGCCATGTATTCGTCGAAGGGGATCGGCCGGTTGTTCGACCACAGCCCGCCCGGCGAGCGGAAATCCGGGATGCCGCTCTCGGTCGAGATGCCGGCGCCGGTGAACGGCACGATGCGCTGCGCCGCGCCGATCAGGTCGCGCAGGCCGGCAATGGCAGTCTCAAGGTCGGAGGCAATCATTGCGCGAGCGCCGTCCAGGCTCTATTTCCGATGAGGCTTCAACGCGGCCCCGAGAGGTTTTGTCCCATGCGATTTCTGCACACCATGCTGCGCGTCCGCAATCTCGACGATGCGCTCGATTTTTACGTCAACAAGCTCGGCCTCAAGGAGACCCGGCGGCGGGTCGACGAAAAGAACCGCTATACGCTGGTGTTCCTGGCCGGCCCGCAGGACCAGGATGCGCTCGACGTCGCCAAAAAGAAGGGCCGCCCCGGCCCCGAGGTGGAACTGACCTTTAACTGGGACACCGAGGACTACGGCGAGGCCCGCTATTTCGGCCACCTCGCCTATGAGGTCGATAATATCTACGAGACCTGCGAGCGGCTGATGAAGGCCGGCGTCACGATCAACCGCCCGCCGCGCGACGGCAACATGGCGTTCGTGCGCTCCCCCGACAAGCACTCGATCGAGATCCTGCAGAAGGGCGATCCGCTGCCGCCGCAGGAGCCGTGGGCGTCGATGAAGAACACCGGCCACTGGTAAAGCCGCCGATCGTCCCGATATGGGGGACGAGGCAACCGAGGCTGTCGGACCGGGCCGATTCCGGTCCATCCGACGGCCGAGCCGCCTCCTTCCGCCGCCTGCCCGACCGGGATTCCACAGATATGACGGCGACTTGAGCAAGAACTGCCCAAGGCTTGCCGCAGGCGGCGAAGCCCTTTATAGGTCCGCCTCTCGATGCCTTCCGGCATCCCCGCGCCCTTCGTCTAGAGGCCTAGGACACCGCCCTTTCACGGCGGTAACAGGGGTTCGAATCCCCTAGGGCGCGCCATTGCTGGCGCAATGGCTTCCCTAGCCTTTTCAGGGTTCGAACTTCGTTCGATTGGGCGCACCAAAGCCGGCGCAACGGCCTACCAGGTGCCGAACGTCGCTCGATCGGTCACGCCGATTGCGGCGCGGCGGCTTCCGCGGTGCCTTGTCTACAACTGAGGCCTGCCAGCAGAGCACAGGCGCACGCTTTCAGGCTGGCTAGGCCGGGTCAGCAAAAGGCTCATCGGGCTCGCAGACATAGAACAGCGCCATCCGCGCCGGCACATGGCCCTTGTTGCGGCCCGTCATCTTGACGTCCGACGGCTCGACAAAGACTTGGCCCGCTTCGATATCGACCGGCTTGCGATCGTCCAATTCAAGCGTGAACGTGCCCTCCAGCATGTAAACCGTCACGGGATGGCGGTGTGAATGGTAGGGGGTAACGTCGCCAGGCGAGAGCGTCGCAAAAAGCACCCTGATCTCCTGGTTCTGGACTGTCGGCATGCCCTGCATCACCTCGCGATGAAGCGGCATGAGCTTCGCCATGCCGCTGTCCTGCGCGCTTCGCGCGACGCCGACCGTCAGTGCAGCGGTCATGGTCGCGACGTCTGACTTCTCGTGCATGGCTTCCTCCGTGGGTTTCTTGATAAAGCGTACCGCTTCCAACGGACTGTCCGGCAGCAGCGATTCTGCCAAAGCGGCGCGCAAAAGTGCATAATGGCGGCCATGTTCGACTGGAACGATTTGCGGCACCTCATAGCGGTGTCGCGGCATGGCAGCACGCTTGCCGCGGCGAAGGCGCTTGGCGTCAATCAATCCACGGTCCATCGCCGGCTGCTCGAGCTTGAACGTCGGCTCGGCCTGACGCTCGTCAAACGAGAGCCGGCGGGATACCGCTTGTCCGAACTGGGCGAAGCGCTGATCGACGACGTTATCGCCGTCGAGACCTCCATCGAAACTCTCGAGCGTAAGATTGGCGCGCTGAAGCTCGACCTGAAAGGCATCTTCCGCCTGACCTGCCCCGAGCCGACGGTCGCGCGCATTGCGGCATCGGGTCTGCTTGATCGTTTCCATGGCCTCTATCCCGGCCTCACGGTCGAATTCGTCACCAGCGATCGCTATCTGGACCTGACCAAAGGAGAGGCCGATGTCGCCTTCCGCTCCGGCGAGCCGACGGACGATCGTCTCATCGGACGCAAGATCTGCGATTCAATCTGGGCCATCTACGCCAGCAAGAGCTATGTCCAACGGCACGGCCGGCCTGACAGCGTGGCGGATCTTTCTACGCATGCGCTGATAGGCTTCGACGGCATCATGCGAAATCACCGCGTCGCCCAATGGCTGCCGGCCGTCGTTACCAATCCGCAGATCGTCAGCCGCAGTTCCAGCATGCTGGGGGTGGTGTCCACGGTGAAGGCAGGCGTCGGCATCGCGCCTTTGCCCACGACGCTCGGCGATGCCGAGGACAATCTGGTTCAGGTGCTGCCGCCGGTCCCGGAACTGACGCGCGCCTGGTATCTGTTGACTACGCCGGATTTGCGCAGGACTCCCCGAATAGCCGCCTTTGTCGATTGCGTGCTCGACGATGTTCCTGCCCTGCGCGCGGCCCTCGTCGGATGACGCCGTAACGCGGTCTGCTCCGCCACTCGCCGACATCCGGCTTCGTCCCAGCGCCGCGACGTCTGACGGCACTTTCAAGTTTTTAAAAATGTCTTTTGACATGTCGCGTCATGTCGGCGGGATTTGACGATGGCGCTCGTCAGCGCGATGCCTGCGATTGTGCCGCACGAATGCCGAGGAACCAATGCCGTTGGCACCGGTTGGCCTTCCATCAGGAATGGAGGCCAATATGGCTGAGAACAGAGAAACCGGTACGTTGATCGGAAGCGACAAGGTCGAAGGCACCGCCGTCTACGGCGCCGACCGGGAAAAGATCGGTTCGATCGAGCGCGTGATGATCGACAAGATGAGCGGCAAGGTGTCGTACGCCGTGCTGAGCTTCGGCGGCTTCCTCGGGATAGGCGATGATCATTATCCCCTGCCGTGGAATTCGCTTAAATACGACACGAACCTCGGCGGCTACGTCACCGGCATCACCGAAGCCCAGCTCAAGGGCGCGCCGAAATATGCCAATGACGATGCCTGGAACTGGAGCGATGGTGCACGATCGCGAGCCATCGACGACTACTACGCCGCGTGACGACGAAAAGCCCCTTCGGGGGCTTTTCTTTTTGAGGCCGCCGGAGCGAAGGCCCGCTGGATCTCACCGGTCTATGCCGGCCTCTTCCTCAGCGCCGTGACGACCCCCGTGCCGACAAAGATGCCCGTCAGCACCAGTGCCAATCCCAGCACCAATTCCGGCTTGAGCGGCTCGCCGAGAATGAGCGTGCCCAGCGCCATCGCCGCGATCGGGTTGAGCGTGAGGTACAGCACCGTCGTCGTCGGCGGCAGCCAGCGCAGCGCCCACATGAACAGCGAGAACTGCACCGTGCCGGCGATGCTGCCGAGAAAGATGACGGCGATCCAGCCTTTGCTGCTGAAGGCGGGCAGCGAGAACGCGCCCTGCACGGCCATCACCGGCGCGAGCGCGATCACGGCGAAGATCATCGCCAGAGCCGTAACGAAGATCGGCCCGTGCCGCATCAGCGTGGCGCGGCTGAACACCGAATAGACCGCCGCGCACAGGACGCCGAGCAGCATCAGCCCGTCGCCGGCGATGCTGGCGGCCTCCTGCCCGAAAGCCGCGGCGCCGAAGGCGACGACGATGCCGCAGAACGCCAGCAGTACGCCGCTCACGCGCGTGGGCGTCAGCTGTTCGCGGCCGAAGGCGAACGCCACCAGCATGGTCTGGATCGGAATGGTGGCGAGACCCACGGCGCCGCGCGCCGCCGGGATCAGTTGCAGCGACGCATTGAAGGCCCAGGGAAACAGCACGAAGAAGAGAATGCCGAAGCCGGCGATGCGGACGTATTCGGGCCACTCGATGCGATGCCGCGGCCACAACAGCGGCAGTGCCGGCGCAAAGCACAGCACCGAAATGACGTAGCGATAAAACACCAGCGCCAGAGGGTCGGCTTCGCCGATGACGAAGCGCGTGGCGACGACGGCGGTCCCCGCGCTCAACGCCGAAATCAGAGCCGCCAGATGCGCGAGCACAATCCTGTTCATGATCTTGTTTCTTCCGCGCCGGCGAAAATCCGGCGGGCTCCGCCGGCGGTAACTTTCAATTTGAAAGTGACGCTAGCCGAGAGGCTTTTAATTTGCAAGTGACCTTGCTAAATATCCCCTGCGCCCATGAACCGCCGCCGCCGCCCGGGAAAGCCAGCGATGACTCACGACTTCAGATCGGATTGCTCGATTGCACGCACGCTCGAACTGGCCGGCGACAAATGGACCCTGCTCATCGTTCGAGACCTCCTGTGGCACGGCAAGCAGACATTCCAGGCGCTGCAGGACAGCGCCGAGCACATTCCGTCCAACATTCTGGCCGAACGGCTGAAGCGGCTCACCGACTGGGGACTGGTGCAGCGCGCCGCCTATCAGCAGAAGCCGCCGCGCTATGCCTATTCCCTCACCGACAAGGGCAAGTCGCTCGAGCCGGTGCTGCTCTCGATCATGGCCTGGGGCCATCAACACCTCGGCGGCGGCCGTTACGATCCGGCCTCGCGCAAGAGCTGGAAGGCGACGACGCGGCGGTGAACGGACCGCAAGGCCGCAGCGACAATCATCCTTCGGTATGACGGCGCCAAGCCTGGGTATGATTCCGCTTCGGTGCGGAATCCGGAACAGTGGGCTCGGGGCGGCACGGCGGCATAGTGAGGCGTAACTCGCCAGTGTCGCCCCTTCTCGAGTGAAGCCGGCATGCCCGAGCACGACCATCCGCCATCGCGCTATCGTCTCTGGCCGCCGCCGCGCGGCGCCGTCATGGGCCTCGCCGTGACCGGTCTTGCGACAGCCTGCATCGCTGCCGGCTTTGCCTATGTCGGCGGCTTCCTGTCGCCGCAGCGCCTGACCCAGGCGCGCATCATCGACCGCTTCGAACAATTCAACGGCATCCACCCCGGCTTTCGCCGCAACCACGCCAAGGGCGTCTGCATCGCCGGCAGCTTCGACAGCAACGGCAATGGCGCCGTGCTGTCGAAAGCCGCGGTTTTCGAACGCGGCATCACGCCGGTCACCGGGCGGTTCGCCGTCGCCGTCGGCAAGCCCTTCGTCCCCGACAACGAGACCGAGGTGCGCAGCATGGCGCTGAGCTTCAGGCTCCGCGACGGCGAGGAGTGGCGCACCGGCATGAACGACATCCCGGTGTTTCCGGTTCGCGACGCGAAAGGTTTCTATCAGCAGATGCTCGCCACGCGGCCCGATCCGGCGACCGGCAAGCCCGACCCCGCTCGAATGCAGGCCTTCCTCGCCGCGCATCCGGAAACGGCGAAGGCGCTGCAAACGATCAAGGCGCGCCCCTTCTCCACCGGCTTTGCCAATGCCAGCTACAACAGTCTCGACGCCTTCCGCTTCGTCAACGCCGCCGGCGTATCGACGCCGGTGCGCTGGAGCATGGAAGCGGTCGATCCGTTTGTCGCCGAGACGACGACGACCGGCAGCCCGAAGGACGTCAATTATCTGTTCGACGATTTGATCGCGCGGCTCGGCAAAGGCCCCGTGCAATGGCGCCTCGTCGCCACGATCGGCACCGCGGACGACGCGACCGCCGATGCCACCGTGGCCTGGCCGGACACGCGGCAACGTGTGACGCTCGGCACGCTCACCATCGATCGCATCGCGACCGAAGCGCCGGGCAATTGCAGCGATGTCAATTTCGATCCGCTGGTGCTGCCGGCGGGCATCGCGCCGTCGGACGATCCGCTGCTCAGCGCCCGGTCCGCCACCTACTCGAACTCGTACCGGCGCCGCGCGGCCGAAGCCAAGACGCCGAGCGAGGTGCAGGTTCCATCCGCCCCGAAAGGCGCCACGCCATGACGCATGACCGCTTTCCGGCCTTCTCCCGCATCCTGCACTGGCTGATGGCGGCGATGATCCTGACAATGCTGTTCATCGGCATCGGCATGGTGGCATCGCTGACGGAGTATCACTGGCTGCTGTCTATCCACCGGCCGCTCGGCATCGCCATCCTGGTGTTGGCCGCCATCCGGCTGGTCAACCGGCTCGTTGGCCGGGTGCCGCCCTTGCCCGATGACATGCCGCGGGCGGTGCGGTTTGCCGCCCACGGCTCGCATATCGTCCTGTATGTGCTGATGATCGCGGTGCCACTCGTCGGCTGGGCCATGCTGTCGGCCGCGCGCTACCCGGTAGTGCTATATGGCGCTTTCGATCTGCCGCCGATCCTGCCGCAGAACGACATGCTCTACACCATCCTGCGCGACGCCCATACGGTGCTGGCGGTGACGTTGTTCATGGTGTTCCTCGCCCATTTCGCCGCGGCGCTGATGCACCGGCTGGTGTTCCGCGACGGCGTGTTCGAGAGCATGGCATCGCTGCGGGCCCGCGGACGCAACCGTTAAAGACTGCGGCAAATTGCGCCGGCCGGCGTCTTCATGTCAGCCATGCGCCGAAGAGACGCATTTCTTCCGCAATTTAATGGGGAAAATATGCGCTACGGACAGCCGGGCCATTAAACTGAACGAGTTCGGCTCGTATGGGAGCTGCGTCATGATCAACAGCAGCAGCATTGACGGCAAGAGCGAAGCCTCCGGCAGGAACGTCGTGCGCGCCTTGCGGCGCGACGCGGCCTTTATCTGGAATGCCGTGATCGTCGTCGTCTTCGTCGGCTTCGCCGGGCTGGCGGTCGCCTCCGCCCTGCTCGACCTGATCTCGATCCGCCACTGACGGGCGCGCCTACTTATAGGCGTGCCGTTTGCCGGTGAAGTCCTCGATCTCGTAACCGTCTTCGCTGCGCTCGACGTAAGTCGGCCCGAGCGGCGATTTGCCGTGGCCGCCGGGGATGTCGAGCACGTAAGACGGCTGGCACAGCCCCGACACGCGGCCGCGCAGGTCGCGCATCAGCCCCTGCCCGGTGGCGATGTCGGTGCGCAAATGCGACGTACCGGGCGCCAGATCGCCATGGTGCAGGTAATAGGGCTTGATGCGGTTCTCGACGCAGGCGCGCATCAGGTCGCGCATGGCATCGGGCGTGTCGTTGACGCCCTTGAGCAGCACCGACTGGCCGAGCAGCGGAATGCCGGCATCGGCCAGGCGCGCGCAGGCCTCGCGCGCCTCGCCGCCGAGCTCGCGGGCGTGGTTGACGTGAACGGCGACATAGACCGCCCTCTTTGACGCCTTCAACGCGCGGATGAGATCGGGCGTGATGCGCGACGGCTCGGCGACCGGCATGCGCGTGTGGAGGCGCACCACCTTGACGTGGTCGATGGCGGAGATTTCCTGCATCACCGCGCGCAGGCGGCGCGGCGACAGGATGAGCGGATCGCCGCCGGTGAGGATGACCTCCCAGATGCCGCTGTTGTCGCGGATGTAATCGAGCGCCGTCTTGAGCGCCTGCGGCGACAGCGCGTTCGGCTTGTCCGGGCCGACCATTTCGCGGCGGAAGCAGAAACGACAATAGACCGCGCAGACATGGGTCAGCTTGAGCAGCACGCGGTCGGGATACCGGTGCACGATGCCCTCGCGAGGCGAATGCTCGTCGTCGCCGATCGGATCGGCGAGCTCGTCAGGCCTCGTTTCGAGTTCGGCGGCGTCCGGCACGAACTGCCGCGCGATCGGATCGCTCGCGTCGTCGCGGTCGATCAGCGCGGCCAGCGCCGGCGGCAGCGCCACGGCATAACGCGCCGCGACCTTCTCCAGCGCGGCGCGCTCTTCCGGCGTGACGAGACCGCTCTCGGCCAATTGCGTGATGCTTCGGAGTGTCTGAATTCGTGCATCCATGACTGTCTAATCCTGAACCGGCGTCCAGATCACCTGCTCGATATGGTCGGCGCCGGAGGCCAGCATCGCCAGCCGTTCGAAGCCGAGCGCGATGCCGGAGGCCGGCGGCATTTGCGAAAGCGCTGCGAGGAAATCCTCGTCGATCGGATAGCGTTCGCCGTGAATACGCTGCTTCTCGTCCATCGCCGCAATGAAGCGACGGCGCTGCTCGGCGGCATCCGTCAGTTCGGCGAAGGCATTACCGAGTTCGATGCCGCAGGCATAGATCTCGAAGCGCTCCGCGACTTTATCGCTGCCGGGCTTCGCCCGCGCCAGCGCCGCCTGCGGCAGTGGATATTCGTAAAGAATGGTGGCGGTTTCGTTGCCGAGATGCGGCTCGATCTTCTCGACCAGGATGCGGCTGAAGATGTCGCCCCAGTCGTCGTCGGAGCCGTAGGCAATGCCCTCCTGCGCCGCGGCCCGCGCCAGGCGCTCGCGGTCGCCCTCGCCGCCGCTGACGGTGTGCAGCAGATCGATGCCGGCATAGCGGGCGAAGGCTTCCGCCACGGTGAGCCGGTGCGGCGGCGCGAACGGGTCGATGGCGCGGCCGCGCCAGGAAAAGCGCGTCGCGCCGGTCGCGCGCGCGGCCTCGGCCAATAGGGCGGCGCAGTCGTCCATCAGCGCCTCGTAGGGCTCGCCCGCCCGGTACCACTCGATCATCGTGAATTCGGGGTGATGCAGCGGCCCGCGCTCACGGTTGCGGAACACGCGGGCGAAATCGACGATCCGGGTCTCGCCGGCCGCCAGCAGCTTTTTGCAGGCGAATTCCGGCGAGGTGCGCAAATAGCGCGGTCGGCGGACCGTGTCGGGCCCGATCAGGTCGGTGGCGAAGGCATGCAGATGGGTCTCGTTGCCGGGCGAGACCTGGAGCGCCGCCGTTTCGACCTCGATGAAGCCCGCCTTGGCGAACCAGGCGCGCAAGGCGGCCATCACCCGGCCCCGGTTCAGAAGGTGGGGCCGGCGGGCAGCATGACGCCCTGGCAGCCAGAAAGTCGTTGTTTTTTCTACCATTTACCGCTTCCGGGAATTCAGCCGGAAGGGCTGGCAATGCCCCAGAAGATCGCTATGGTGCGCCCCGAATCCGGCCCCGCATGCCGGGACCGCTCTATTTTCAAGGATCGCTACCGTGAAGGTCATCGCCAGCCAAGTTCGTAAGGGCAACATCCTGGATCTCGACGGCAAGCTCTACGTCGTCCTGAACGCCGAGAGCTTCCACCCCGGCAAGGGCACGCCCACCACCCAGATCGATATGCGCCGGATTTCGGACGGCGTGAAGACCCAGCAGCGCTACAAGACGACCGACCAGGTCGAGCGCGCCCACGTCGAAGAGGTCGAATATTCCTATCTCTACAACGACGCCGAAGGCTTCCACTTCATGAACGACGAGACCTACGATCAGGTCCAGGTGCAGGCCGACGTCATCGGCGATGCCGCGGCCTATTTGCAGGAAGGCATGAAGGTGAACCTGTCGATGCACGAAGGCATCGCCATCTCGATCGAGATCCCGCAAAAGGTCACGCTCGAAATCACCGAGACCGAGCCGGTCGTCAAGGGCCAGACGGCCTCGGGTTCGTTCAAGCCGGCGATCCTGTCGAACGGCGTGCGCACCATGGTGCCGACCCATATCGTCGCCGGCACCCGCGTCGTGGTGATGACCGCCGACGGCGCTTACGTCGAGCGCGCCAAAGACTGACGCACCTGGACTGCCGAAGCCGCCGCTTCGCCCCCTGTCCCGGAACGGTACCCTCGCGCTGCCATAGGCCGCACAGCGCCTGCCCTTGAAGACGGCGCCATGGAACCGCTAGTCTCGCCTTCGTTCGGAAGGCGACGCCGCGGGGGCGCGCAGCAAGGGGCGTGAGTTGAGACGACGGGTTCTTGTCGGCGCGGCGCTGCTGGCCGCGCTTGGTGCCTTCTCTGCCGCGACCGCCGCCGAGATCGAACCGCCGAAGGTAACGATCAGTCCGGTCGACTGGACTGCCGCTGCCGCAGTGCTCAAGGACGCCGGCGACGGCGGCGCCGCCGAGCAGTTCGGCCGGCTCAACGCCATCACGGCCAAGCGCTTCCCCGGCATCGAGACGAGCAGCGTGCCGGTACTGGCGCCTTTCGATCTCGACGCCTTCAAGGCCGACAACGCAGACGCCGCGCCCGACAAATACTTCGGACCGTTCCACCCGACCAAGTATTTCCTGCCCGGCCCCGCCGGCTTCACCGGCACTTACGCGCTCGACATCGGCGGCGGCCCGTTCAAGGTCAGCTACAAGAAAAAGCCGATCGAGATCGAACTCACCGGCGCCGCCTTCACCTATGACCTCGACCCGCCGGACTTCCAGGAAGTCTTCCCGCCGAAGGACAAGTCGCTTTCGACGCTTTACCCCGGCATCCGGCGCATCCTGCGCGAAGCCCATGTGCGTTACGCCTTCGAGCGTTTCGGCGTGCCCTACATCGTCTCGATCCAGTGCTACGACACGCGCGTGTCGTCAAAGTACCTGTCCTGCCGCGAAGCCGATCCGATCGCCGAAGCCTTCCTCAAGAAACTCGCCGTGGTCGGCGGCGCGCCGCAGAAGATCGCCGAGCCGAATCTCGATCTGACCCGGCCGACCGCGCCTACGGACTTCACTTATTACGCGCCGGGCGATCTCATCCCGAACAGCGGCTACAAGAAATTGCCGGGCCGCGCCGACTATCACGTCTACGCCCTGATGCGCTTCCCGATCGCCGAGGCACCGGCCTATGTGAAGTCGCAGAGCTTCATGCCTTGGGGCGACTGCTACCGGAGCGGTCATACCGGCCGGCTCGGCAAGAAGGACGCGCCCTATACCTGCAAGGTCAACGGCCTGCCGCTGACCTTCAATGAAGCGGCGGCGGTGAATTTCAATTATCCGTGGCGTGACAATTTCTGCGAATTGCGCGACTTCCTCGTCGGCCAATGCGCCGGCGGCCACGGCCACCAGGGCCAGGACATCAGGCCGGCGAATTGTTTCATCGAGAACACGGGTGCCGACCGCTGCGAGCCCTATCACCACACCATTGCCGCGGTGCGCGATGGCCTGATCTGGCGCCTGCCCGGCAATCTCGCCGCCTATCTGATCTTGAACAATGCCAACGAATTCGTGCGCTTCCGCTACCTGCACATGAACCCGAAGTTCATGGACGCCGACGGACTCGTCACTGGCCGTGAGGTCAAGGAAGGCGAGATCATCGGCAAGGTCGCGACCTGGGGCGATTACGAGAGCGGTACGTCCTATCACCTGCACTTCAACATCCAGGTGGTGACCAAGTCCGGCTGGGTCTGGGTCAATCCCTACATGTCGCTGGTGCTGGCTTACGAAAAACTGATCGGCGGCCGCGGCAAGGAACTCCACGAAGGCGACCCCGTGCCGCCGGTACCGGATAAACCGCCGGTGATCCTCAACCCGCCCGTCACCGCCGCCACGCCGGGAGCCGCCGAAGCGAAGACCGAGACCGCCGCGCCACAGAAGCCGGAGGCCAAGACCGAGCGCAAGAAGACGCGCAAGAAACATCGCCGGCATCGCCGCCGCGGGCCGCGCACCGAAACCGACGAATAGTTCCACCCGCACCGGTTGCGGCTGCGGCATATCCGCGCCGATTGTGCGTAATGAAGCCGCCGCTAGACTGCGGCCATGGCTCGATTCGATACCCCGCTCCTGTTCGATCGCCGCACGTTATTGAGCGGCGCGCTCACGCTCGCGGGCAGCCTCATAACCGCCAACCCCGCTTTCGCGCAGTCGGCCGCGTTCCAGCGCTGGGTCGAGCGCTTCCGCGCCGAAGCCGTGCGCCGCGGCGTGTCGGAAGCGACCTATGACCGCGTCATGGGCCGCGTCAAACCCGACACCGAAGTGTACGCCTTGCAGCGGCGGCAGCCCGAGTTCACCGAGGAGATGTGGCAATACATCAACCGGCGCTGCTCGGACTGGCGCGTCACCACGGGCAAGGAGCGCGCCAAGGAATATGCCGGCGTGCTGGCGCGGGTCGAGCGCGAATACGGCGTCGACCGTTACGTCCTGCTCGGCCTATGGGGCATGGAGTCGTCCTACGGCGACGTCATCGACAATCCGAAATACATGCGGCCGATCATTCCGGCGCTGGCCGCGCTCGCCTTCGGCGAGCCGCGCCGCCGCCGCTATTGGGAAGCCGAGCTGATCAACGCCCTGAAGATCATCGATCGCGGCTGGGCCAACCCTTCGGAGATGATCGGCTCCTGGGCCGGCGCCATGGGCCACACGCAATGGATGCCCGAGGTGTGGCTACATATCGGCGTCGATTTCGACCGCGACGGCCGCATCAATCCGTTCGGCAAGCCGGACGACGCGCTGGCCGGCACCGCGCGTTATCTGGTCGAGCGCGGCAAATGGCGGCGCGGCGAAATCTGGGGCTGTGAGGTGACGGTGCCGGACGGCGGCGAACGCTATGCCGACAACCGCACCATGCGCTCCTATGCCACCTGGCACGGCCACGGCTTCCGCCGCGCCGATGGCCAGGCATTTCAACGGCCCAACGACCACGTGAAGCTGTGGATCCCGGTACGCGGCGGCCCGGCCTTCCTCGTCGGCCAGAACTTCCGCGCGGTCTATTCCTACAATCCGTCGGCGAGCTATTCGTTGGCGCTGGTGCATCTCGGCGATCTCATCCGCGGCGACGGCGACTTCCGCCACCATTTCCCCGGCGGCGAGCGCATCCCGACGATCGACGAGGTCAAGGAGATCCAGCGCCGCCTCAACGAGCGCGGCTTCAAGACCGATGGCGTCGACGGCCGCACCGGCTCGGACACCGTGCGCGCCATCGGCGCCTTCCAGAAGAGCGTCGGCATGAAGCCAGACGGCTATGCGGGGCTGAAGCTGCTGGAGCGGCTGCGGGCGCCTTAGCCCCGAATGTCATACCGGATGCGCGCCTTTCGGCGCGCCCCGGATGGAGCTGCCGGATCCTGTCGGATCAGCCAAAAACATCCGCGGTGATGCCGGCGTACCAGTCGACCGACTCCTTGTAGTTCTGCCTGCGCAGCTCGGCCGCCTCGCCTTTCTGGCTGACGAAACTGTTGCTGGCCTTGATGACGCCGTCCTTGGCTTCGTAGCTGGCGCCGACCTTGATGTTGTCGTCGGGCGCGATCAGGCTCCAGCAGGTGTTCGAATAACGCGCGGGGAAAGCGCGCGACTGCGTCAGCTCGGCGCGGATGTTCATCGCCGCGACCTTGGCCTGGCTGTTGGCGGCAAAGGCCGACTTCGGCATCTCGCCGGCGATCGAGGCATCGCCGACGACGTAGATATTCGGATCGACGGTCGACTTCATCGAGCCGGCGTCGATCGGGCAGTAGCCGGTGTTGTTCACCAGCGCCGCGTCGCGCGCGATCTTGCCGGCCATCTGCGCCGGAATGACGTTCACCAGCGCCGCCTTGTAGTCGGCAAGGTCGGTCTTGACCTCGCCCGTCTTGGCATCGACGCCCTTGATGCCGCCGTGCATCTTCGGGTCCTGCCACTCGATCATCCCGGGATAATGCGTTTCCCAGCCCTCGGCGAACACCCCCTGCTTGGAGAAAGTCGGCTTCGGATCGAGGATGACGATGCGCGACTTGGTGTGGCCCTTCGACTTGAGCACATGCGCGAACATCGAGGCGCGCTCGTAAGGCCCCGGCGGACAGCGATAGGGATTCGGCGGCGCGATCATGACGATCTGGTCGCCGTCCTGGAGCGCATTGAGCTTGCTGACAAGAAGCTGGGTCTGCGGCCCGGGCTTCCAGGCGTGCGGCATGATCTCGGCCGCCTCTTCCGAATAACCCGGCACGGAATCGAACTTGATGTCGATGCCCGGCGCGACCAGTAGCCGGTCATAACCGATGCGGTTGCCGCCTTCGATCGTGACCTCCTTCTTGTCGCGATCGATCGCCGACGCCATGGCGTGAACGACGGTGACGCCGGACTGGCGCACCTTGTCGTAATTATGCGTCAACGAATTGTAGTCGCGGAAGCCGCCGACATAGAGATTGGAGAAGAAGCAGGTGGTGAAGGTCTTCGACGGCTCGATCAGCGTCACGTCGATGGCGCCGTTCGACTCTTTGGCGATATAGCGCGCGGCGGTGGCGCCGCCCGGGCCGCCGCCGATCACCACCACGCGCGGCTTGCCTTGCGCGAAAGCGGGCGCCGCCAGCGGCAGCGCCATGGCGGCCACCGATGCCCCGGCAAACAGGCCGAACTTGCGACGTGTCAGGTCAGTCATAGTCCACCCCCTCGTTATTGCGGCCTGGCGGCCGCGAAATAGGCAGCGAGCGCTGCGATGTCGTCGTCGTGCAGCCGGCCGGCGATGTTCTGCATGACCGGGTTGGGCAGCGATCCCGAGCGATACGCCTTGAGCACTTCGATGAAATGCGCTTGGTCGAGACCGTGAATAACGGGAATAGCGCTGTCCGCCTTGGCGGCGCCATGGCAGGTCGTGCATTCAGACGACAGATAACGGCCGAGTTCGACGTCACCGGCCCACGCGGCGCTCATCAGAACGATGCCGATTGCGCCGCCCGACGCTCCTGTCACGATCGCGCGATAATGCTCATGCGCGGCACGACGCATCGCCTCGCCTCCCGGTCGCGTCGAGCTTGGCATGGCGCGCCATGCTGCCCTATTTCTTCTTGCTTGCAGCGCCCCGACAAAACGTCGCAGCGAATGGTATTCTATTCGACGCCGCTTTTGCGCGCAGTTGCGTCGTCCGGCGTGACGTCGATGACAGAAGCATGCCCCGTGATCTTCACCGGCGGCCGGCATTCCTTCATGCACGGGTTCTTGTTCCAGAACGCCTTCTCGGTGGTGTCGCGATCGTCTTCGTAGAAGCCGCCGGCGTTCGGCATCTTCACCTGGCTCCAGGTCTCCTTCGACAGCACGAACTTGTCGTCGACGATGTCGTTGAGGTTCAGCACGAAGGCGACGATGGCGTACAGCTCGTCATTGGTCAGCGACTGCGCGTCGCCGAACGGCATGGCACGGCGCACGTAATCGAACACGCTCGAGACGTAGGGGAAATAGGACCCCACGGTCTTGACCGGATCGTGCGTCGCCAGCGTGCCCTTGCCCTGCGCGAGCTGCGGCCAGCGCCCGGCGCTCTCGCCAAATTCGCCGTGGCAGGCGGCGCAGCGTTCCAGATACAGCGTCTCGCCGTCCTTCACCGAGCCTTTGCCCGGCGGCAGTCCCTGCCCGTCCGGCCGTACATCGATGTCCCAGCCGGCGATCTGCGCCGCCGTCGCCGGCGTGCCGATGCCGTAGTTCTGCGGCTTGGCGGTTTGGGCGAAGGCGGGTGCCGACAACGTGAGCAGAACAACGATCGCAAGCAGCCTTACTCTCCGCTCGTCCCCGCGAAAGCGGGGACCCAGGAGCCATTTGCAATGCGCTTGAGTGTTCACCTCTGGATCCCCGCTTTCGCGGGGACGAGCGGAGTGCGGTGCGGCGCCACGGATTGCATCAACCCACCTCGACATTTTCGACCTCCCCGCTCGCTTTGACCGACCAGGTCTGAATGCCGTTGTTGTGATAGATCGAGTTGACGCCGCGAATGGCGCGCAGCTCGTCCTTGGTCGGCTGCACGTAGCCCGTCTCGTCCATCGCGCGCGATTGCAGGAGCAGCGGCTCGCCGTTCCATTCCGTCTCGACGTAAAAACGCACCAGCGACTTGTCGAGTACCGGGCCGTCGATCTTCGCGGTCTGCCAGTTGCGGCCGCCGTCGATCGAGACATCGACGCGCGAAACCTTGCCGCGGCCGGACCAAGCGAGCCCCGAGATCACGAGGAAGCCCTTGTTCTTGATCGGCGCCTGCGGCGACGGCGAGGTGATCACCGACTTGGCATCCATCACGAAGGTAAACTTGCGCGCTTTGCCGCTCGGCATCAGGTCGGTGTATTTCGACGTCTCTTCGCGCGTGTACCAGGGCTGATCGCCGACTTCGATACGGCGCAGCCACTTGATCCAGATGTTGCCCTGCCAGCCGGGCACGACGAGGCGCACCGGATAGCCCTGCTCGGGCCGCAGCATCTCGCCGTTCATGCGATAGGCGACGAGGCAATCGTCGAGCGCCTTTTCCAGCGGCAGCGAGCGGTCGAGGCCGGAGGAGTCGCCGCCCTCGACCAGCAGCCACTTGCCGTTCGGTTTGACGCCGGCTTGTTCGAGCAACAGCTTCAGCGGCACGCCGGTGTACATGACGCTGTGGATCATGCCGTGGGTGTACTGGCAGCCGTTGAGTTGCGCGCCGCGCCACTCCATGCCGGAATTGGCGGCGCATTCGAGAAAGTAGATTCGGTTGACGCGCGGCAGCCGCTTGAGATCCTCAAGCGTGAAGATCAGCGGCTTGTCCACCAGGCCATGGATCATCAGGCGATAATCGTGCGGATCGACTTCGGCGATGCCGCCGTGATGACGCTCGAAGCACAGGCCGTTCGGCGTGATGATGCCGTCGAGTTCGTGCAACGGCGTGAAGCTGACGGAGGATTCGCGGCTCGCGGTCAGCCATTGCACGTCGCGGCGGATGACGTCTTTTTCGAATTTCGAGGGATGGCCGTAAGGCCGCACCGCGACGCCGTCGCCGAGCGATTTGGTCCACGGCGCGACATTGGGCGGCAGGTTTTTATCGTCGGCCCGGGCGGCACCCGCGGCACCCGCCGCGACAAGGCCGGCGGCTCCGGTCAGGAAACGACGCCGCGATGGACGCGGCGCGTCGGTTTTGTGGGTCATCGCCATCCTCCCGCAGGGCGGCCATTGAGCGCGGCCGTGCCCGGTTATGCTGGCCTTCTTATCATATTCCTTTTGATGAATGTAAAGAAATCTTCTCGTTTCCCCGACCTGTGGGGAACCATTCTATCGCCAAAGCGAGAAAAACGAGGACAAGCGTTTCAAACGCCGGAGATTTTCACACTGGTGTTCGGCGTGACACGGACGATCTTTTCCGCCGCGACATAACGCTCCACCAGGTCCCAGACCGGCGGGCCTTGCGTGCCTTCGTTGACGCTGGCCCAACCCGCTACCGTGTATTCCCGCGCCGGATCGATCGCCTGCCCGGACTTGAGCAGCGTCATGCCGGAGATGCGGCTGCCGATCGGTTTCGACACGTCGATCGTGTAGCCGAGCCCGCCGCAGCGCACCATGTCGCCGCCCTGCTGATAATACGGATCCGGATTGAACAGATTGTCGGCGACGTCCTCGAGCACGTCCTTGAGCCGCTGCCCCGTCATCGGCAGGCGATAGACCTGCGGATAGGTGATGGCGGTGGCGTTGTGGATGTCTTCGACAGTGATCGGCTGGCCCGGCAGCACGCTGGTGCCCCAGCGGAAGCCCGGCGACAGCGCGATCTCGGCGTCGCGCTCCTTCAAGAGCGCCGCGCAGATCAGGTCGTCGAAGGTGCCGTTGAAGTTGCCGCGCCGGTACAGGAGCGAATCCGCCTGGCCGACAACGCGCGACAGATCCTTGGCGTAGGGCGCCCGCGCCTTCTCGATTGCCGCGGTCATCGCCGCGTCCGGCTTGATGACGTCGGCAAACAGCGGGATGAGCTTGTAGCGGAAGCCCTTGACCGCCCCGCCAGTCCCGTTCTTTTGCACGTCGAGATCGAGCCGCGACAGGAACTTGCCGTGGCTGCCCGAGGCGATCAGCAGCGTGTTGCCGACCTTGATCGCCTCCGGCAGCGCATCATGCGTATGGCCGGTGAGGATGACGTCGATGCCCTCGACGCGGGCCGCGAGCTTGCGATCGACGTCGAAGCCGTTGTGCGACAGCAGCACAACGAGTTGGGCGCCGGCCTTGCGCGCCTTCTCGACCTGGGCGCGGACGTCCTCCTCGCGGATGCCGAACGACCATTTCGGGATCATCCAGCGCGGATTGGCGACCGGCGTATAAGGAAACGCCTGGCCGAGCACGGCGATCTTGACGCCGCCGCGCTCGAACATCTTGAAGGCGTCGAACACCGGCTCGTTCCATTCGGTGTCACGGACGTTCAATGCGAGGAAGGCGAAGCCGAGTTTGTCGACCAGTTCCTTCACCCGGTCTTCGCCATAGGTGAATTCCCAGTGGCCGGTCATGGCATCGGGTTTGAGGAGCGCCATGCAGTCGGCCATATCCTGGCCCTTCGACGCATTGGCGCCGAGCGAGCCCTGCCAGGTGTCGCCGCCGTCGAGCAGCAGCACCTTGTCGCCGCGCTCGGCACGGACATGGGCAACCGCCGTCGCGAGACGGTCGAGACCGCCGATCTTGCCGTAGCTCTTTGCCAGCGCCGTGAAATCCTGATCGGTGAGCGCGTAGGCGTCGGCCGTGCCCGGCGCGATGCCGAAGCGCTTGAGGAAATCCGCGCCGGTGACATGCGGCGGCTGGCCCTTGGCGTCGCCGACGCCGAGATTGACCGTCGGCTCGCGGAAGAACACCGGCATCAACTGGCCGTGAATATCGGTGACGTGCAGCAGCGTGACGTTGCCGAGGGTCTCGAACTTGAGGAGTTCCTCCTGGGTCAGCTTCTGCTGGGCGAAGGCGCGGGTCAGCGAGCCGCCACCGGCCATCAGCGCGGCGGTCGCGGCGCTGACCTGGAGCATTTCACGGCGGGTGATCATGACGCAGCTTGCTCCTGTGGTTTCGATTCGCCGATTTCCGCCCGATCATCACGTTGTGAACGGGGAGAACCGGGAACGGGCGCCCTCATCATGGGTTAATGTCGCGAACCCAGTGGAGGTGACCATGAAGAAACTGATCGTTGCCGCCGTGACCACGGCGCTGATCGCCAGCATCGCGCCGGCGATGGCGGCCGGGAAGAAACATCACGGCAAGCGCACCCATCACTACGTGACGCGCGACGGCTATTACAAACCCGGTATCCCGAAGCATGATCCGGGCCGCTACAGCAACCTGCCCGGCAAGGACGCCCAGTATTCGAAGGCCTACATCCGGGATCACTAAACCGACCATCGACTTTGAGGCCGCCGCTTCCCGGCGGCCTCCTTTTTTGCGGATGCTAGTGCCGGATACCCGGCACGCTCAGCTTCAAGCCTTCGTTCTGCGCGGCGAGATACAGTTCGAGATCGCCGTATTCCTTGGCATCCGGCGGCAGTTCGTCACCACGGATATTGACCGAGCACCACTGGAAGCGCTGGCGGATGTCCCAGACCGTCTGCAGCGACGTGCGCCAGGTGGGGAAGTGGTCATACTGCCCCTTCGGCTCGCCCAGCCATTGCCCACGGATCCAGTGGTTCGCCACCTTGTCGTGGCAATCCGTGCAAGCCATGTTGAGCTGACCGATCTTGCGCTTGGCAAGTTCGGCGCCGCGCTCGATCGCCGCCTTGGAGGCGGCGCTGGTGGTGTCGACGTTGATCGCCGCACCGTTCGCCAGATTGTGCAGATAGACCGACATCGCCCGGTTGGCGTCGGTTTCCATCAGCAGGTCAGCGCCGGTCGTGGCCTTGGCGTGACGAGTGATGAACTCCTCGACGCCGAGCACTTTGTCGAGGCGCGGCTCCCACTTCGGCATGGACGCGGCCCAGGTCTTGAACTCGGTCGCGGCGTTGGCGTGGCAGCTCTGGCACGACTTGCCGGTCGCGCCTTCCTTCTTCCAGAGCTCCTGCGCCGTGTCGATCGTCCACATCGCCGGGTTCTCGATCGAATCAAGGTTGTCGCGCTTCTCGACCGGCGCGGGACGCTTCTCCGGATTGTCGACCTCGACCTTGAACACGGCCGGCTTCTTCAGCGTCTTGAGGAAGGCGACGATGTCCATGATCTCCGCGTCGGTGAACAGCTCATGGCTGCCCCACGGCGGCATCACCGTTTCCGGGTTATAGACGCGCGCGTCGTAGACGTAATTGAACAGCCACTCATCCTCGCGTCCGGCATTGCCGATCTCGGAGAGGTCGGGCGCGACGTTGCCCGGCTGGTCGGCATTGCCGGCCTGCCCCATCACGTGGCAGGCGAGGCAGGAGCCGCCGCGCGTGCGGTCGGCGACGAGCTTGGCGCCCTTGGCGGCGTCGCCCTCGGGCAGGCCCGCTATCTTGCGCGCCTCTTTCGGCGCCGGCGCCGTCGCCAGATGGCCAAGCGTGTTGTATTTCGAATAATCGCGGCTTGGCCATCCGGAATAGCGTTTCCACGGCCGCGCCGAGGCGTCGCCCTTCAATTCGAGCGGCGCCTCTTTCTTGGCCTGCGCGACGGCGGCGTCCGGCGCCAGCATCACGATGCCTGCCGCCATGGCCACCACCGCGGCCGTACCGGCCGCCATCAACCCTGCCCGCTTCATCTGTTGTCCTCCCAACCCGTCTTTTATCGTCCGCTGCACTTCGTGCGTTTGGCAGCGGTTGTCAGGCTACTTCGATTTTCGATTCGGCTGTGGTCACGGTGCCGTCGTCGTCGGTCCACGAGAACTTGAACGTGCCGCTGGCCTCGACCTTGGCGTAGAATTGCAAATACGGATTGGCGGCGATCGCCGGCTCGAGCGTCGTCGAGAACACAGGCTTGCCGTCGAATTCGGCCACGAACTTGTTGATGATCTTGCGCGGGATGGTCTTGCCATCCTTATCCTTGCGCTGACCGGATTCCATGATGTGCGGCATCAGGGTCTTGATCTCGATGATCTCGCCCTTCTTGGCCGTCTTCGGCACTCGGATCTTCGGCGTGTCCGCCATGATAGCCTCCTGAAATTCGTTTTGGGCTCAGCCGCCGCAGCCGCCGATGGTGACCTTGACCAGCTTCGAGGCGGTATAGAACGCGCCCTTGGAGGTCTTGGCGGTCACCACAATGTTCTGCGTGGTGGCGAGACGGATACGGGTGGAGGCATCGGCCTTGCCCGACAGCGGCGTGAAATGGAACGTGGCGACGCCGGGGTTCGGGTTGCCCTCGGCAACGACCAGAACGTCGGTGACGTGATCGTCGGCGGTCATCGGCGAGTCGACCGAAATCGACAGCGGCACGGTGTTGCCGTTTTCGGCGATTTCCGGCAGCTCGATGGAAATCTTGCCGTCGGTCGCGGCCTTGCCGCCCGTGAATTTGGCGATGTCGGCCTTGGCCGCCTCGGGCGTCGCCGACGCATCCCTGCCCCAGCCGATCACGGAAAGAGTCGCGCCGGCGGCGCCCAGCGCCAAAGCCGCACGACGAGAGATTTGCTGCATCGATATTCCTCCCGGAAATTTCGTGCGAAGCGGCCGCCCGCCCCGCGTTAAGGGACCATAACTGCGGTTGTGGGAAGGTCAATTCATATTCACAGCAAAGAATGTAATTTTGCAGCGCAACATACGGTAAAACAAAATCGTTGTGCGACCGAGACCGCGTGGCATGAAATTTTCACAGCCGTGCGACCGAGCCGTCAGCTCGGCTGCGATTTCAGAAAGTCGCGGAAGCTCTTGGTCTGATAGGCCTTGTCGCGCACAAACCGAAACATCGCGAGGAAATCGTCAGGCCGCAGATAGCCCGGAGCGCGCGCGACTTCCCGTTTCTGCGGTTCGCGCGCCTTCATCGCCCCGGTATCCTCATCGAAAAACTGGAAGGTCGGCGTGAAACGGACGCCGTACTTCGCGGCCAACTCCTTTTCTGCCAATTCTTGACCGTCGAAATCCTTCACCTTGCGCGAGCCGATGATGTTGAGCTGCAGCACAACGAAATTGGCTTTGATGTAGTCGGTAATGTCGCTGCGCGCGAAATTGACGAAATGCGTTTCCTTGCAATAGGGGCACCCCTTGAGCTCCCACATCACAACGAAGCGCTTGCCGGCCTTTCGGGCATCCTCGAGATCGTCCGGCAGCTCGAGGAAGCTTTCGAGAAACCACGGCTCCTTGTAGAGCCCGTCATCGGTCAGGATCGGCTCGGCGCCCGCGGGGCCGATGGCCAAGGCGGAGGCCGCCGCTGCGCCGAGCATCAAATGCCGCCGGGATATTGTCATCGATTTCACCTTGTGCGCGGATTCCCCGCGCCTTGATATTCATCTTAGCATATATCTACGGCGCACAGCCGGGTGAACAGACATGCTGATCAACTTTGCGCGCGTCGCGCTCCTCGTTCTCACTTTGAGCCTGACGGCGTTCGCCGCATCCGCCGACGACTCGACCGGAGACTTGGCCGACTTCAATGCCGCGGTCGAGCGCGCCGCCTCGCACAACCGGGTCGCCGACGGCTACCTGCGCACCGGCAACACCGACCTCGCCTCGCTTGAGATCGACCGGCTTCGCGAGGCCTGGGCGGCGTTGACCGAACGCTTCGGCGGCAAGCGGCCGTCGGCGTTCAAGGACAGCCAGCTTTACACCACCACTTTGCTCAAGATCAGCACCAGCCTGGTCGCCGCCGACATGATGCTGCAAACCGGGCGCCTCGAGGCGGCGCGCGCCTCGCTAGAGGGCATCCGCACCGATCTCTACAAACTGCGCCAGTCCGCCGGCATCGTCGTGCTGGCCGACTGCGTGCGCGACGCCAACGCCATCGCCGACAAGCTGATGGTCTACTACCGCGCGATCGACTGGGATAATGCGGGGCAACGTCAGGCGCTCGCCGATGGCGCCGCCGCCTACGTCAAGACCATGGACCGCTGCGACGGCATTGCCAGTCCAGCGATCCGCGACAATCCTGAATTCCGCCGGCTGGTCGATGGCGCGCGCGCCGGCATGGCCTTCATCCCCAAGGCCATCGAAACGCGCGACACCAACCTCCTACAGCGCGTGCTCAGCGAACTGCGCTCGTTCGACAATCTCTTGGCTTTCCGTTTCGGCTAAACGCGGTCGCGACGGCGCGTCATCAGGGTCGCTGCCAGAATCAGGCACGACACGAACACCACGATCAGGGCCGCCAGCGCATTGATCTGCGGCGATACGCCAAGCCGGACGCTGGAGAATACCACGATCGGCAGCGTCGAGGCGCCGGGCCCGGTGACGAAGCTCGCGACGACAACATCGTCGAGCGACAGCGTGAAGGCCAGCAGCCAGCCCGCGGCGATCGCCGGCATCAGCAACGGCAAGGTGACGCGGCGGAAGGTCCGCCACGGCGTCGCGCCGAGGATGGCGGCGGCCTCGTCGAGCGACGGATCGAGCTGCGACAGCCGCGCCCGGATGACGACCGTGGCATAGGCCGTGCCGAACGAGGCATGCGCCAGCGTGATCGTCAGCGCGCCGCGCTCGGCCGGCCAGCCGACCGCGTTTCCCAATACAACGAACAGCAGCAGCAGCGACAGGCCAATCAGCACCTCCGGCACGATCAGCGGCAGCATCACCAGCGCCTCGTAGCCGCGCTCGGCGAAGAACGGCTTGAGCCGTTGCAGGGCAAACGCCGCAGCCGTGCCGAGCAACACCGACAAGGTGGCGCTTACCGCGGCGACACGGAACGACAGCCAGGCGGCGTCGAGCAGTTGCTCGTTCTCCAGGAGCGCGCCGTACCAGCGCAGCGAGGCATGGCTCCATACCGTGACCAAGCGGCTGTCGTTGAACGAATAGACGATCAGGATCGCAATCGGCACATAGAGGAAGGCGTAGCCGAAGCCGAGGACGCTGAAGAGCGCGATGGAGCGGCGGCCGGTCACGACGTCACCTCGGCGCGGCGCAACAGGCGTTGCAGGAAGGCGGCCGGCGTCAACACCATGACCAGCAGGCTCACCGCGAGCGCGGAAGCCAGCGGCCAGTCGTGATTGTTGAAGAACTCGGTCCACAGCACATGGCCGAGCATCAAAGTGCCCGGGCCGCCGAGCAGATCCGGAATGATGAATTCGCCGAGCGCCGGGATGAACACCAGCAGCCACCCCGCGACGATGCCGGGCAGCGATAGCGGCAGCGTCACCCGGACGAAGGCGCGCCACGGCCGCGCGCCGAGATCCTCCGCCGCTTCGAGCAAGGTCCAGTCCATGCGCTCGAGCACGGCATAGATCGGCAGCACCATGAACGGCAGATAGGAATAGACGATGCCGAGATGCACCGCGAACTCGGTGTTGAGCAGCGTCAACGGCTGCGTGACAAGGCCGAGCTTGATGAGCAGCGCGTTGATCAGGCCGTTGGCATTGAGCAGCCCCATCCAGGCATAGACGCGGATCAGGAACGACGTCCAGAACGGCAGGATGATCAGCATCAAGAGTCCGGCGCGCCATTCGCGCCGCGCCCGGGCGATGGCATAGGCCATCGGATAGGCGACGATCAGCGTGATCAGCGCCGAGGTCGCGGCAATGCGCAGCGATGTAACGAAGGTCTCGATGTAAAGCGGATCGGAAGCGAGCGTCAGGTAATTGGCGATGCTGCCGTTGAACGTCGGCCAAAAGCCGCCGGTCCATTCGAACAGCGGCGCATAAGGCGGAACGCCGAAGCGCGCCTCGACCAGGCTGATCGCCAGCACGATCAGGAACGGCGCCAGCGTGAATAGAACGAGCCACGCCGTCGTCGTGCCGAGCACGATGCGCCGCAGCCCGCGCCCCTCACCCGCCGCCATGGTCATGACGTCAGCACTCGCGCCGCCGCCGGATCCCACGACAAATAGACCCGGTCGCCCGCGTTCAAGGCGCCGAGCGCCGCCATGTCAGCGGGCGACAGACGTGCCTGCACCGCCTGGCCGCTATCGAGCGCGAAGTGGCAGACATAGGCATTGCCGAGGAAGACGATGTTGGTCAGCGCCGCGGGCAGCACATTGTCGCGGGCCGGCCGCTCGCGGCTCACCGACAACTGCTCCGGCCGTACCATGACGGTCCGCCCTTCTGCTTCGTCGAAGAGATTGGCCGTGCCGAAGAAGTCGGCGGCGAAGCGGGATTGCGGCGCATCGTAGAGCTGGCGCGGCGTGCCGACCTGGCATAGTGCGCCGTTGCGCATCAGCGCGATGTGCGTCGCCATGCTCATCGCCTCCTCCTGATCGTGCGTGACCATGACGAAGGTGATGCCGACGCGCTCGCGCAGCGCGACGAGTTCGAGCTGCGCCTTCTCGCGCAGCTTCTTGTCCAGTGCAGCCAGCGGCTCGTCCAGCAGCAGGATCTTCGGGTTCTTCACCAGCGCGCGGGCGAGCGCGACGCGCTGGCGCTGGCCGCCCGACAATTGATGCGGCTTGCGCGCGGCAAAGCCGCCCATGTCGAACAGGTCGAGCGCGGCGGCGACGCGGTCGCGAATTTCGCCGCGCGGCCGGCGCTCCTCGCGCAGGCCGAAGCCGACATTGTCGGCGACGGAAAGATGCGGAAACAGCGCGTAGGACTGGAACATCATGTTGACCGGCCGGCCGTAAGGCGGCCGCCCGGTCATGTCCTCGCCGTCGATCAGGATGCGGCCCGTGTCCGGCGTCTCGAAACCGGCGATCAGGCGCAGCAGCGTCGTCTTGCCCGAGCCGGAAGCGCCGACCAGGCAGAAGAAGTCGCCGCGCGCGATGTCGAGCGACACGCCCGCCACCGCCGGCACCGATCCGAAACTCTTGGTGACGCCCTCGATCCTGATGGCAGGCGGCGCGCTCGCGGACGGCCGGTCCATCATTTCCCGGCTTTGATGCTGGTCCACAGCCGGTTGCGCGCCTTTTCATAGGCGGGCGTCACCAGCGCCGGCGTGTAGAGCTTCGCGCCCTCCGGCGGAAACACCACGGGGTCGTTCTTGATGTCGGGCGGCACGAATTCGAGCGAAGCCGGCACCGCGTTGGCGTAGCCGACCGCCGCAGTGATGTCGGCGACGACCTTGGGCGTCAGCAGGTAATTGATGAACTTGTGCGCGTTGTCGGGATGCGGCGCGTCCTTCGGGATCGCCATGACGTCGATGTTGAAGGCGGCGCCTTCTTTCGGGAGGAAGATGCCGATATCGACGCCGTTCTTGGCTTCCTGCGCGCGCTTGCGCGCCTGGAAAAGGTCGCCGGCATAGCCCTGCGCCACACAGATGTCGCCACCGGCGAGGTCGTTGATGTATTTCGACGAGTGGATGTAGCGATAGGCCGGCCGCGCCGCCTTCACGGTCTTTCCGGCGCTATCCAGATCATCCGTCGTGACGCTCAGCGGATTCTTGCCGCTATAGGACAACGCCGCCGGCAGCACCTCTTCCGGCGCGTCGAGCACGGTGACGCCGCAGGACTTGAGCGCGTTGACGACTTTCGGATCGAACAGCATGGCGAGGCTGCCGATCGGCGCGTCCGGCAACAGCTTGTCGATCTTGCTCTTGATGTAGCCGACACCGGTGCCGGCCATCATGTAGGGCAAGCCGTGGGCGTTGCCAGGATCGACCGTGGCCAGGCGCTCCAGCACCTTGCCATCGACACCCTTCGCGTTGGGAATCTTCGACAGATCCAGCTTCCGGTACAGCCCGCCCTTCACCTGGCGCGCGAAGAACGGCGACGCTGACGGAAACACGACGTCATAGCCCGAGCGGCCGACGGTCAGCTTGGTCTCGAGGATGTCGTTGGAATCGTAGACGTCGTAATTGACCTTGATGCCGGTTTCCTTGGTGAAGTTTTCAATCGTGTCGGCGGCGACATAGTCGCTCCAGTTGAACACGTTGAGAACCTTCTCCTCCTCCGCCACCGCGGGCTCGAACGCAGCGGCCATCGTCGTCAAGGCGGCCATCAGAAGAGCCGGCGCGAAACGGCGCCGCAGCAGATTCGTCAGCATCGATCGAAACCCCTCGCCTTTCATCCTGCGCGGATGTTAGCGGAGGCTGCCCGGGCACGCCAGAATTCGCGAGCTTTCAGCCGATTTTCCCCAAGCCCGGGAACGTCTCGATCAGCCAATTCGCGATGGTGGGCATCTGGCCGGTGAAAATGAGAACGCCGGCGAGCACCAGGAAAGCACCCATCGCCTTTTCGATCAGCGCCAACCGCGCGCGGAACCGCGCGCTCCAACGCATGAAGGCGCCGGCGAAACCCGCAGCGACGAGAAACGGCACGCCGATGCCCAGCGAATACACCAGCAGCAGCCGCGCGCCTTCGCCGGCGCTCTCGGACGCGCCCGCGATCAGAAGAATCGCCGCCAGCACCGGGCCGACGCAGGGACTCCAGCCAAAACCGAAAGCGAGCCCGATAAGAAACGCGCCGGCGAGGCCCGCCGGCTTCTGCGACACTCCGACGCGCGCGGTGCGGTCGAGCAGCGCGATGCGGAAGACGCCGAGGAAGTGCAGGCCCATGACAACGATCAAGCTGCCGGCGATGTAGCTGAGCACGCCGAGCCAGGCGCTGACCGCCTTGCCGATAATGGACGCCGTGGCGCCGAGCGCCACGAACACCGCAGAGAACCCCGCCACGAACGCCAGCGCCGTCAGAAGCACATGCCAGCGCCGGCTCCCGCTTTCACTTTCGCGCAACTCGGTCACCGACACGCCGCCCATATAGGCCAGATAAGGCGGCACCAGTGGCAGGACGCAGGGCGAGAAGAACGACAGCAGCCCGGCGACGAAAGCGCCTCCGATCGACACGTCCAGGCTCATGGCAGCTCGCTCGTTCCAAACATTCGACTTTGATGATATATCGTTTGCCGGAGGGCCTGCCCAGGCCTGTCCTTTGCCTATCTACCGCTTCACCACCGATTGGCGATCATGCCTCTGACCCGCTTGTCCCGAACGATCCGTTTCTCGCTTTGCGCCGCCACGCTGGCGCTCGCGGCTGCCTTGCCCACCCGCGCCGCCGAGCTCGTGATGTTCGAGGATGCGGGTTGTGTGTGGTGTGCGCGCTTCAATGCGGAGATAGGCCCGATCTACCAGAAGACCGACGAGGGCAAGCGGGCGCCGCTGCGCCGGGTGGACAGCGGTAGTGCCCTGCCCTCCGACATTGACTTCATCAAGCCTGAGCGGCTCACGCCACTTTTCGTACTGGTCGATGGCGGGCGCGAAATCGGCCGGATTCGCGGCTATCCCGGGGAAGACTACTTCTGGGGCCTGCTCGACGCCCTGATCAGGAAACTCGACGAGGGTCCCAAGGCAAGTGGTGAGCCGATACCTTTGAGCGAAAATTCAGCGGGCAATAGCAGATAAATCTCACTATTCTCCGCCAGGTATGCGGAGCGCACCGTGACAAGGAGCCCGGCATCGTCTCGGGACGAGTTCGATGGAATTACAGCAACTGGATAAGACCGAGCGAACCAACGAGCTGGACCGCATGGCGGCGAATGCCAAACGTGCCAGCGAATTCCTCAAGGCACTGGCTCACGAGAGCCGGCTGATGATCCTGTGCATTCTCGCCGAGGGCGAGAAGTCGGTCAGCGAACTGGAAGAGATCCTGTCGCTGCGGCAGCCGACGGTCTCGCAGCAGTTGGCGCGGTTGCGCGGCGACGGCCTGGTCTCGACGCGGCGCGACGGCAAGACGATCTATTACAGCCTCGCCAGCGAGGAAGCGCGCGTCGTCATCGGCGCCGTGTACGACGTTTTCTGCCGTCGGCAACGCAAGCGCTGACTCACTCCCCCGGTTTGCGGCACCCGCCCGGATCGGGCATGTTGGCCGCGGCAATTGGAATCGTGCGGAGCGCGAAGCGATGGCGGGGATCGACCCGGAAGGCCAGATTTTCGTCGGTAAGGGCGAAAAGGCTGAATACCTCACCCTGAAATTGGCGAACCGTCATGGGCTCGTCACCGGCGCCACCGGCACCGGCAAGACGGTGACGCTGCAGGTTCTGGCGGAAGGCTTTTCAAACGCCGGCGTGCCCGTCTTTGCCGCCGACATCAAGGGCGACCTGTCCGGCATCGCCGAGGCCGGTGAAGCCAAGGATGCTTTCGTCAGCCGCGCCAAGAACATGGGCTTCGATTACCAGACCGACCGCTTTCCTGTGGTGTTCTGGGACTTGTTCGGCGAACAGGGGCATCCGGTCCGCGCGACCATTTCCGAAATGGGCCCGCTGCTGCTCGCGCGCCTGCTCGACCTCAACGACGTGCAGGAAGGCGTTCTCAACATCGCCTTCCGCATCGCCGACGAACAGGGCCTGCTGCTGCTCGATCTCAAGGATCTGCGCGCCGTGCTGTCGCTGGTGGCCGACAACGCGGCCGAGCTGACGACGCAATACGGCAACGTCTCGAAGGCCACCGTCGGCACCATCCAGCGTCAGCTTCTGGTTCTCGAGAACCAAGGCGGCACCAAGTTCTTCAGCGAGCCGGCGCTGCAGCTCTCCGATTTCATGAAGTCCGATCGCGACGGCCGCGGCATCGTCAACATCCTTGCCGCCGACAAACTTATGGAGAGCCCCCGGCTCTACGCCACCTTTCTGCTGTGGCTGCTGTCGGAGTTGTTCGAGCAATTGCCCGAAGTCGGCGACCCGGAGAAGCCGAAGCTGGTGTTTTTCTTTGACGAAGCCCATCTGTTGTTCACGGACGCGCCGAAGGCGCTGCTCGACAAGATCGAACAGGTCGTGCGTCTGATCCGCTCCAAGGGCGTCGGCGTCTATTTCGTCACGCAGAACCCGCTGGACGTGCCGGACAAGGTGCTGGCGCAGATGGGCAACCGCGTGCAGCACGCACTGCGCGCCTTCACGCCGCGCGACCAGAAAGCGGTGAAGGCGGCGGCCGAAACCTTCCGCGCCAACCGGAAGCTCGATACCGCCAAGGTGATCATGGAGCTCGGCAAGGGCGAGGCGCTGGTGTCGTTCCTCGAAGGCAACGGCGTGCCGTCGCTGGTCGAGCGCGCCATGATCCGTCCGCCCTCGGCGCGGCTCGGCGTGATCACGCCGGACGAACGCAAGACCGTGATGCAAGCGAGCCCGATCAGAGGCAAATACGACAACGCCGTCGATTCAGAATCCGCCTACGAAATGCTGCAGGCGCGCGCCAAGGGACAGGCGGCGCCTGCGCCGAACGGCCAAGGGCCGGTCCCCGGGCAGCCCCAGCAGGCGCCGGAGGGCGGCGGTTGGCTTGGCGGGCTCGGCGGCTTGTTCGGCGGCATTTTCGGAACCAACCGGCCGCGGGGTCAGAAGCTGTCGACCACGCAATATGTGGCGCGCGAGGTAACGCGATCGATCACCAACCGCGTTGCCGGCCAGATCGCCGCCGATCTTGGCAAGTCGATCGGCGGGCGTACCGGCTCGACCATCGGCCGCGCCATCGTGCGCGGCACGTTGGGCGGGATGCTGCGAAGGTAGGTCGCTCGTAGGGCGGGATAGCCGTCAGGCGTAACCCGCCGTCCAACGGCGGATTACGCTACGCTAATCCGCCCTACCCGGAGGCTTACGACTCCGCCTCGCACTTCTTCATGAAGGACGCCTTGGCGGCGCCGGTGAGCGGCTTGCCGTCCTTGCTCACGGCTTTCGGCGTGCAGACGTCTTCCTTGCATTTCTTGACGAAGCTCGTCTTGGCGGCGCCGGCCAGCGGCTTGCCGTCCTTGCTAACAGCCTTGGTCTCGCAGCTCTGCGCCATCGCGCTGCCCGCGGCGAAAGCGGTGATCAGCGCAGCCAACATCAGACGCTTCATGGTCTTCTCCCTTTGTCCGGCACATCCGGATGACGTTCAGCCTGGCTCGATGAACATGAACAGGCTGTGAATTGATCCAGGACTCTATCGTTCACTTGATGATCGCTTGATGACTTACTTGATGACTTACTTGGCTTTGATGGCGTCGCGGATTTCGGCGAGCAGTTTGACCTCTTCGGACGGCGCCGCCGGCGGCGGCGGCGGTTCCTTGGTCTTGAGCCGGTTGATGCCGCGGATGGCGATGAACAGCACCCAGGCGACGATGAGGAAGTTGATGCTGACCGTCAGGAACTGGCCCCAGCCCAGCACCGCGCCCTGCTTCTTGGCGTCGGCATAAGCCAGGCCCGCCTGCACCTTCGCTGACAGCGGCGTGTAGTAATTGGAGAAGTCCAGCCCGCCGGTAATCGCGCCGATGACCGGATTGATGATGTCGGCCACCAGTGACGACACGATCGAGCCAAAGGCAGCGCCGATGATGACGCCGACGGCGAGATCGACGACGTTGCCGCGCAAGGCGAACTTTTTGAATTCCTCGAACATGGCCTGCATTCCTTTGACGATGACACGTGGCGTCTGTGCGCGACGATGTTCGGAGGCTTTGCGCACAGTGACAACGTGATTCGCCGCCTTCTACCGGGGGATCGGTAATTAGGCACCTCGACTGTTGAAAACTGTTGCGAAAAGTTTGCTGACATCGCGCCCGTCCCGATGCGCGTCGCTCAAAGACCACCTATCTACCGCTCCGAATGCAAGGCAGCCCTGATTTGCTGCATTGCACAAATTGGGACATAGTGCGCGTCGATTCACGGGCCTCCTGGGGCGGATTCATGAGCAAGAACAGCAACGAAACCTGGAACACCAAGTACGGCAAGCGTCGCGTCCGCGACGAAAAGCCGACCTTGGCCGAGGCCATCGAGGCCGCGCGCGGCTTCATCGACGATCTCGACCAGCAGGCTGAATTCGCCGCTGCACTGATGGGGCTGCCGATCGATAAGGTGCGCGCCGAGATTCTGAAAATGGCGCCGCCGCGCAAGGAGCCGCAGAAGTCCGTGGTCTTCACCGGCTCGTCCACCGCGCCCCGAACTATCGTGGTCGAGCGCAAACCCGCCCGCCGCGTCATTCCGGCTGGCGCGCGCGCCGCCCTGCTCAATCACTGACCAGCTTTGCCGATTGATCCGGATGCGCCGCGCTATCGTATAAGCTGCGGATGACGACGCTTGTCTGGTTTCGCCAGGATTTGCGGCTTCGCGACAACCCCGCCCTCGCCGCGGCGGCTTCGCGCGGCCGCGTCGTACCCATCTTCATCCTCGATGACACACATACCGGCTGGGAGCCGGGAGCGGCCAGCCTCTGGTGGCTGCATCACAGCCTAACGGCGCTGCGCCAGGACCTCGGCGCGCTGTCGGTCTACCGCGGCGATCCGCAGAAACTCATCCCCCGGTTCGTCAAGGATGCCAAAGCGTCCGCTGTGTTCTGGAACCGTTGCTACGACGGCCGCGCCGTCAAACGTGACACCGCATTAAAGGAAGCGCTGAAGCACGACGGTGTCGAGGTGCAGAGCTTCAATGGCGCCCTGCTCAACGAGCCTTGGGATATCAAGACCGGCACCGGCGGAAACTACAAGGTGTTCACCCCCTACTGGCGCGCGGCGCAGGCGCGCGAGTTTGCAGCGCCGGTGGTGAAGCCGAAGACGATCGACGCGCACCGGCTCGCATCGGGCGAAGCGCTCGACGACTGGCACTTGCTGCCAAAAAAGCCAAACTGGGCGAAGGGTTTCACCGATTACTGGACGCCTGGCGAGCAAGGCGCACTCGACCGTTTCGACGATTTCCTGCGTGAAGATCTCGCCACCTATAGCGAGATGCGCGACCGGCCCGACCGTCCGGCGACGTCGCGGTTGTCGCCGCATCTGCATTTCGGCGAAATCTCGCCGCGGCAGATTTATGCGCGCCTGCGCCATGAAATCGACAGCAAGACGACGCGGTCCGGCGCCGCCAAGTTTCTCAGCGAAGTGGGCTGGCGCGAGTTCGCCCATCACGTGCTCTATTATTTTCCGCGGCTGCCGGACGACAATTGGCGCGAGCGTTTCGACGCCTATCCGTGGCGCAACAGCAAGAGCGACCTGAAGGCCTGGCAGCGCGGCAAGACCGGCTATCCGCTGGTCGATGCCGGCATGCGCGAACTGTGGGCGACCGGCTTCATGCACAACCGGGTGCGCATGATCGCGGCCAGCTTTCTCATCAAACATCTGCGGCTCGACTGGCGGCTCGGCGAAGCCTGGTTCTGGGACACGCTCGTCGATGCCGATCTCGCCAACAACGCTTTCGGCTGGCAATGGGTTGCCGGCTCCGGCGCCGATGCCTCACCCTATTTCCGCATCTTCAATCCGGTTGCGCAGGGCGAGAAGTTCGATCCGAACGGCGATTATGTGCGGCGCTGGTGCCCGGAGCTGTCGAAGCTGCCGGACAAGCTTATCCATTCGCCGTGGAAGGCCGATGCGGAGACGCTGAAGGAAGCCGGCATCGTGCTCGGCGAGGATTATCCCAGGCCGCTCGTCGATCACGACGACGCGCGCAAGGCGGCGCTGGACGGCTACAAGAAAGTCCGTAACTCAGGCTAACGCCACGTCCACGATCCGCATCTGCACGCGCTCGGCGCCCTGCCAGCGATCGACCGTCAGATAGCCTGCGACGTGCATCGCACGGCCGCGGTTGTCGAGCAAAGCCTTACCGAGCGGTGTGCCGACGCAGCGAAAGCAGATGGCGTTGACGAACTGGCCGTCGCCGGACTTGAGCCGCGCGCGGATATGGTTCTCGCCGACCGGATCGACATAAGCCAAAGTATGCGACGGCAGCACCAGCACCGGCTCGGGATTGCCGGCGCCGTAGGGTCCGGCCTTGGCCAGCATGGTGACGAGATCGGGCGTCACCGCGCCCGCGCTGACGGCGCCGTCGATCTTGAGCGCCGTCTCGCGCCGCGCCGTCTCGACCGCCGCCGACAACGTCTCTTCCATGAAGGCGCGAAATGGCCCAAGCCCATCCTTGCGCACGGTGATGCCCGCCGCCATGGCGTGGCCGCCGCCCTTCACCAGCAGGCCCTGATGCACGGCCTCGCGCACGGCGCGGCCGAGATCGACGCCGGGGATCGAGCGGCCCGATCCGGTGCCGGTGCCGCCGGGCTCCAGCGAAATCGCGAAGGACGGCCGGCCAAAGCGCTCCTTCAGCCGCGCGGCGACGAGGCCGACGACGCCGGGATGCCAGCCGGCCTGCGCCGTGACGACCACCGCACCCTTTTCTTCCAGACCCAACGCGGCCAGCGCTTCCGCCTCGGCCTGCTCGACGGCGGCAACCTCGATGGCGCGGCGCTCGTGGTTGAGACGGTCGAGCTCGACGGCGATGCGCGCGGCTTCGGTCGAGTCGTCTTCCAGCATCAGCCGGGCGCCGAGGTCGGCACGGCCGATGCGGCCGCCGGCATTGATGCGCGGCCCGAGCATGAAGCCGAGATGAAACGCTTCGGGCGGACCGCTCAAGCGTGACGCGTCCATCAACGCGGTAAGGCCGATCTGCTCGCGCCGGCGCAGCGCAATCAGGCCCTTAGCGACGAAGGCCCGGTTGAGCCCCTTGAGCGGCACGACGTCGGCCACGGTGCCGAGCGCAACGAGATCAAGCATGGACAGCAGGTCGGGCGCCTTGCGGCCGTCGAAATAGCCGCGCCTGCGAAGCTCGCGCGTCAGCGCTACCAAGGTCATGAACACGATGCCGCAGGCGGCGAGATAACCGAGACCGGACAGATCGTCGGCGCGGTTGGCGTTCACCACCGCGACCGCCGGCGGCAGCACCTCGTCGGCAAGATGATGATCGAGCACGATGGCCTGAAGGCCGAGCGTTGCGGCCTCCGCCAGCACGACATGGCTGGTGGTGCCGCAATCGACCGTGACAAGCAGCGTCGCGCCGCGCTCGGCGAAGGAGCGGATGGCGTCGGCGTTCGGGCCGTAGCCCTCGAAGATGCGGTCGGGAATGTGAACGATCGGGTCGAGGCCGCAACTGCGCAGGAAGCGCGCGAGGAGCGCCGACGAAGTCGCACCATCGACATCGTAATCACCGAAGATCGCCACCTTCTCATTGCGCTGGATGGCGTCGGCGAGCCGCGCCGCCGCCGCGTCCATGCCGGTCAGTACCGACGGATCGGGCATCAGGTTCTTGACGGTCGGATCGAGGTAGGCCTCAACCTCACCCACCTCGACGCCGCGGCCGGCGAGCACGCGGGCGAGCAGCTCCGGCGTGCCGAGCCGCTGCGTGATGGTGGTGGCGCGCGCCAACCCGCGATCGTCGAGCCGGTCACGCCAGGCTCTCCCGGTCGCGGATTTCTCCACGCCGAGGAAATAGCGCTCGCGATCGTCGAAGCTGGCGGCAGGCAGGGCCATGCCTGGAATATAGGGGTTCAGCCACTAGGCTGCACGCAGCCCACGAGCCTATCCCCGTCATCCTGAGGTGCCCGCCGAAGGCGGGCCTCGAAGGATGGACGGCCGGCGAGCCTCGGGCCGTCGTCCTTCGAGGCTCGCTTCGCTTCGCGAAGCTCGCACCTCAGGATGACGGGTTGAAGCCCGAGTTCGGTCCCGCTCAGTCCAGATGAAACTTCTCGAGTTGGCGGTGCTCACCGATGACGCGGCGAACCGTGCCGGTGGTCGAGCGCATGACCACCGTCTCGGTCTCGATGACTTCCTTGCCGAAGGTCACGCCCTTGAGCATGGCGCCGGTGGTGACGCCGGTAGCGGCGAACAGGCAGTCGCCCTTCACCATGTCCTCGATCTCGTACTTCTTCTTGGCATCCTTGATGCCCATCTTGAGGATGCGCTCCTGCAACGCCTCGGTGTCGATGACGAGGCGCGTCTGCATCTGGCCGCCGATGCAGCGCAAGGCCGCCGCCGACAGCACGCCTTCCGGCGCGCCACCCGAACCGAGATAGATGTCGATGCCGGTCTTGGCCTCGGCGCAGTGAATGACGCCGGCGACGTCACCGTCCGAGATCAGCGACACCGCGGCGCCCAATTTCCGGATCGCGGCAATCTTGTCGGCGTGGCGCGGCCGGTCGAGCAGAATAGCGGTGATCTCGGTGGGCTTCACGCCCTTGGCCTTGGCAAGATTGATGATGTTCTCTTCAACCGGCGCATCGAGATCGACCGTGCCCTTCGGATAGCCAGGGCCGATGGCGATCTTGTCCATGTAGCAGTCCGGCGCGTGCAGCAGCGTGCCGCCGTCGGCCATGGCGATGGTGGCGATCGACCCCGGCATGTTCTTGGCGCACAGCACGGTGCCCTCGAGCGGGTCGACGGCGATGTCCACCTTGGGGCCGTTCTTGTTGCCGACCTTCTCGCCGATGAACAGCATCGGCGCCTCGTCGATCTCGCCCTCGCCGATCACCACCGTGCCGTCGATCGGCAGTTTGTTGAGCTCGCGGCGCATGGCATCGACCGCGGCCTGATCGGAGGCCTTGTCAAGCCCGCGGCCGCGCAGCCGCGCAGCGGACACCGCCGCGCGCTCGGTGACGCGGACGATCTCCAGCGTCAGGATGCGCTCCAGCAGCAGTTCGGGCTGAATGGTAATCGAAGCCATAGGATAATCCCCTCGTAACTGAACTAATTCTTCTCGATGCGGATGACTTGCGGTCGTCCGGAAATCACCCGGTCGCTTCCCACCGCAGCCAGCGCTTTGCGCACAGCGTCCTCGCTGGTCGCGTAGGTGATCAGGATAACCGGCACGGAGCCGCTTTTCGACTTCGGCGCCACCTCGCCTTTGGGATGACGCTGCACGATCGATTCCAGCGAAATGTCCTGCTGCGCCAGCCTTTTGGCGATAGTCGCGGCGGTGCCGGGCTTGTCGCGCGCCTCGAGGCGTATGTAGTAACCGCCTTCGTGGCGCTGCATCGGCGCCTTCTTCACCACGGTGAGCTTGCCTGCCGGCCGGCCAAACGGCGCTGTCCGGGCGCCGCGCGCGATGTCGGCGATATCGGACAGCACGGCTGACGCAGTCGCCGCCCCGCCGGCGCCGGGACCGACCAGGGTGATCGGGTTGATGCCTTCGGCGTCGATGGTGACGGCGTTGGTGACGCCCATCACCTGCGCGATCGAGGAGTCCTTGCGCACCATGGTCGGATGCACGCGCTGCTCGATGCCCTTTGGCGTGCGCACCGCGACGCCGAGCAGCTTAATGCGGTAGCCGAGCTCGTCGGCGGCGGCGAGATCGGCCGGCGCGATCGAGGAAATGCCTTCGACATAGATCGCGCCCTCGTCGACCTTCGTGCCAAAGGCGAGACTGGCGAGCAGCGCCAGCTTCTGCGCCGTGTCATGGCCTTCGACGTCGAAGGTCGGATCGGCTTCGGCATAACCGAGACGCTGCGCGTCGGCCAAGCAGTCGGCATAAGACAAGCCTTCCTGCTCCATCCGCGTCAGGATGTAATTGCAGGTGCCGTTGAGGATGCCGTAGATGCGGTTGATGGCATTGCCGGCAAGGCCCTCTCTTAAGGTCTTGACGACTGGAATGGCGGCAGCGACCGCGGCCTCGTAATTGAGCGAGACATCGGCCTTCTCTGCAAGCTGCGCCAGCTTGAAGCCGTGCTTGGCGAGCAGTGCCTTGTTAGCCGTCACAACCGACTTTCCGGAAGCGAGCGCGTATTCGACAGCGCTCTTGGCCGGATCGCCCGAACCGCCCATCAGCTCGACGAACACGTCGATGCCTTCGAAACCGGCAAGTTCGACCGGATCGGAGAACCACTTCATCTTCTTCAGGTCGATGCCGCGGTTCTTGTTGCGCGATCGCGCCGAGACGGCGACGACTTCGATGGCGCGGCCGCAGCGCGCGGCAAGCGCGCCGCGCTGCTCGGCGATCTGGGCGATCAGGGCGGCGCCCACCGTGCCGAGGCCGGCGACACCTACTCTCAATGGTTCTGTCATCTGCTTAGCGCCGGTTCGCCAGCGGGACGACGTTGTGAAGCTGGGCCGGCGCCGTCTCAAGGAAGCGCTTGATGTTGCGCGCGGCCTGACGGATGCGCTGCTCATTTTCGACGAGCGCGATGCGCACGTAGCCCTCGCCACGCTCGCCGAAGCCCGTGCCGGGCGACACCGCGACCTCGGCCTTCTCGACGAGGAGCTTGGAGAACTCGACTGAGCCCATCTCGCGGAACGGCTCCGGGATCGGCGACCAGGCGAACATCGACGCGCTGGGCGCCGGCACATTCCAGCCAGCGCGCGAAAAGCTGTCGATCATGACGTCCCGGCGCTTGGTGTAGATGTCGCGCATTTCACGCACGCAGTCGTCCGGGCCGTTGAGCGCCGCGGTCGCGGCCACCTGCACCGGCGTGAAAGCGCCGTAGTCGAGATAGGATTTGACGCGGCCGAGCGCGGCGATCAGCCGGTCATTACCGACGGCAAAGCCCATGCGCCAGCCGGCCATCGAGAAGGTCTTCGACATCGAGGTGAACTCGACGGTGACGTCGATCGCGCCCGGCACCTGCAGCACCGAAGGCGGCGGATCGTTGTCGAAATAGACCTCGGCGTAAGCCAGATCCGACAGGATGAAGATCTCGTGCTTCTTCGCGAAAGCGACGAGGTCCTTGTAGAAATCGAGGCTGGCGACGAAGGCGGTCGGGTTCGACGGATAGCAGACGACGATGGCGATCGGCTTCGGGATCGAATGACGGATGGCGCGCTCGACTTGAGCGAAGAAGTCCGGCGTCGGGTCCGACGAGACCGAGCGGATGACGCCGCCGGCCATCAGGAAGCCGAAGGCGTGGATCGGGTAGCTCGGGTCGGGGACGATGATGACGTCGCCCGGCGCCGTGATCGCCTGCGCCATGTTGGCGAAGCCTTCCTTCGATCCCAAGGTGGCGACCACCTGGGTATCGGGGTTTAGCTTCACGCCGAAGCGGCGCCCGTAATAGGCGGCCTGGGCGCGGCGCAGACCCGGGATACCGCGCGACGCCGAGTAACGGTCGGTGCGCGGCTTGCCGAGCGTTTCCTTCAGCTTGTCGATGACGTGCTGAGGCGCCGGCAGGTCCGGGTTGCCCATGCCGAGGTCGATGATGTCCGCACCGGCGTTCCTCGCCTTGGCCTTGGCGCGGTTCACCTCTTCGAACACGTAGGGCGGCAGGCGGCGGATGCGGTAGAATTCTTCCATCGTTTCAGACCTTGGCTGGAGCCTCGGCCGCCCTCTCCGGCTGGCCTTCAAAACCCCGGCTGGCTTTTATCATGGGTTCGTTTTTGCGCCAGTGGCCTGCCCGGTTTTCGGGGCGGCAGGCTTCTTTTTGGCTGGAGCCGCGGCCGGCGCCTGTGGCGGCGGCAATTCGGGATCGGCCGAAAGCTTGCCCTGTTGATCCCGGAGGTTTTGCAGGTCCTTCTGCAGGTCCAACTGCCCTTGATCGTCGAGCGGCGCATTGGCCCGGGGCGTCGGCGTGTCGTAGACGTTGGGATACTTGTAGTCCTTGGCCGGCGGCTTGGGCGCCCCGTCGGGCAGGCCGCCGAGCGCGTGCGGCAGGGCGTCGCCCATGCCGCCCTGGGCGCAGCCGGACAGCGCCAGTTGTGCGGCGATCGGCACCACCGCCGTCAGAACGACACATCTCATCCGCCGCCGTCTCAAGCCGTCCCTCATCAACCTCGCCGCCCATCACTACCGGAATGCTCAGAGCCCCGGCCGTCCTCAAAAATTAGTGTAGACTCAATGAATTATAGCGTATTTGCGCTACCGGGCTAATATGGCGGCAGCAAGGTCTCCCCGGCGCTGGCGGTTCTGCGAACAATTGGCGCAGAATTGCCGCAAAAGGCGCCTTGCGATGGCGATCACTCCGGGCCAAGTCTGACTCGGGGACACTAAAAATGACGATGGAAACGTCCAAAGGCACGACGACTGGGGAAGCCAGGGGAACAGCCGCCCCGGGCGAGCTGAAGCTTGTCGCTTCCAATGAGCAGCTCAAGACCGCGTCCGGATCGGCCCGACGCGGAACCCCGCCGGCAGCCAGCGACGCGCCCCCGTTCGGCAGCGTCGATATCGAGGCTCTCTCCCGCAACCTGGCCCGCGTCATCGAGAATGGCGGCAAGGCCCTCGCCGCCTACATGAAGCCGCGCGAAGAGGGCAAGGTCCGAGACGAGTTCAACGAGGACGTCGCCGACATCGTCCGCACCATCGCCAAGGTGCTGGAATTCTGGCTGTCCGACCCGCAGCGCACGCTGGAACTGCAGACCAGCGTCGGCCGCTCTTATCTCGATCTCTGGGGCACCGCGATGCGCCGGATGTCCGGTGAGGAATTCGCGCCGGTGATCGCCGCCGACCCGCGCGACAAGAGGTTCGCCGATCCGGAATGGTCACAGAACCAGTTCTACGACTTCCTCAAGCAGCTCTATTTGCTCACGGTGCAGTGGAGCGAAAAGCTGGTCCAGGGCGCCGAAGGCATCGACGATCACACCCGGCAGAAGGCCGAGTTCTACGTCAAGCAGTTCGCCAACGCGATCTCGCCGTCGAACTTCGTGCTCACCAATCCCGAACTGATGCGCGAGACGATGACGTCGAACGCCGAGAATCTGGCTCGCGGCATGGCGATGCTGGGCGAGGATATCGCGGCCGGCGAAGGCAATCTGCGCATCCGCCAGACCGACCCGGCCAACTTCGCCGTCGGCAAGAACCTGGCGCTGACGCCGGGCAAGGTCATCTACCAGAACGACCTGATGCAGCTCATCCAGTACGAGCCGGCGACCGAACAGGTCTTCAAGGTGCCGCTGCTGATCGTGCCGCCTTGGATCAACAAGTTCTACATCCTCGACCTGACGCCGGAAAAATCCTTCATCAAGTGGTGCGTCGATCGCGGCTTCACCGTCTTCGTGATCTCGTGGGTCAACCCGGACGCGGCGTTGGCGAAGAAGAGCTTCGAAGAATACATGAAGGAAGGCCCGCTGACCGCGCTCGACATCGTCGAGCAGGTCACCGGCGAGAAGAAGGTCCACACCATCGGCTATTGCGTCGGCGGCACATTGCTCGCGGTGACGCTGGCTTACCTCGCCGCCAACAAGCGCGACGCCGTCGTGTCCGCAACCATGTTCGCGGCGCAGGTCGATTTCACCTATGCCGGCGACCTCAAGATTTTCGTCGACGAGGAGCGCGTCAAGCAGCTCGAGGCGCGCATGCAGGAGACGGGCTATCTCGAGGCCTCGCGCATGGCCAACACGTTCAACATGCTGCGCTCGAACGACCTGATCTGGCCCTATGTCGTCAACAACTACCTGAAGGGCAAGAAGCCCTACCCGTTCGACCTTTTGTACTGGAATTCGGACGCCACGCGCATGCCGGCGGCCAACCATTCCTTTTACCTGCGCAACTGCTACCTCAATAACCGCCTGACCAAGGGCGAGATCGAGCTCGCCGGTGCCAAGCTGAAACTGAACAAGGTGAAGGTGCCGATCTACAATCTGGCCACGCGCGAGGATCACATCGCGCCGGCCAAATCGGTGCTGCACGGCTCGCAATTCTTCGGTGGACCGGTGCGCTATGTGCTGGCCGGTTCGGGACATATCGCCGGCGTCATCAATCCGCCGGGTCCGAAGATCAAGTATCAGTACTGGGTCGGTCATCCGCCGAGCGGCGACGACGTCGACAAATGGCTGGAGACGGCGACCGAGCACCCGGGTTCGTGGTGGCCGGACTGGCTCGACTGGATCAAGAGCCTGGACGAAGAGCGCGTGCCGGCGCGCACGATCGGCGGCGGCAAGCTGACGCCGATCGAGGACGCGCCCGGGTCTTACGTGAAAATGCGAAGCTGAAAAGACGCCTTTCAGGAGGCGAGCTTGATCGGCACTTTCAGGTAGTGCACGCCATCGACCTCGGCCGGCGGGAATTTGCCGGCACGGATGTTCACCTGAATTGACGGCAGCAACAACAGCGGCGCGGCCAGCGTCGCATCGCGCGCTTCGCGCATCTTGACGAACGCATCCTCCGTCACCCCCTCGTGCACATGCACATTGCGGGCGCGCTCTTCAGCGACGGTGGTCTCCCAGGCATATTGATCGCGTCCCGGCGCCTTGTAGTCGTGGCACATGAACAGCCGGGTCTCGGGAGGCAGCGACAGCACGCGCTGGATCGAGCGATAGAGATCGCGGGCATTGCCGCCGGGGAAGTCGGCGCGCGCCGTGCCGTAATCCGGCATGAACATGGTATCGCCGACGAATACGGCGTCGCCGATCCTGTAGGAGACACAGGCCGGCGTATGGCCTGGCGTATGCATCACTTCGGCGTCGACGGTGCCGATCTTGAAGCGCTCGCCATCCTTGAACAGATGATCGAATTCCGAGCCGTCGCCGGAGACGTCGATGGCGTTGAACACCGGGCGGAAGATGCGCTGCACGTCGCGGATATGCTCGCCGATCGCCACCTTGGCGCCGGTCTTGAGTTTGATGTAGGGCGCGCCGGACAGATGATCGGCATGGGCGTGGGTCTCGAGCACCTGCCCGATCCTGACGCCGAGTTCGTTCGCCCGTGCCACGATTCTGTCCGCGGAAGCGGTCGAACAGTTGCCGGTCCGGAAGTCGTAGTCCAGCACGGGGTCGATCACCGCGCCGTCCATCGTGTCGCCGTCCCAGACCAGATAGCTGACCGTGTTGGTCGGCTCGTCGAAAAACGCCTCGATCTGCGGTTTCTTCGTCGCTATCGCGGCTGACATCAGACCGCTCCTTCCTGTTCGCACCCGGGTCGAGACCCTTCTTGACGGATATATTAGGCGTACCTAATTTAGCAATATCTAATATTAAGGTTCCCCGATGCGGTCATCTCTCGCCAAGGCCCTGCCCGCCGATAAAACCATGAGCCAGCTTGAACGCAAGGCCACGGAAGCGGCCGGGCTGTTGAAGCTCCTGGCCAACGAAAGCCGGTTGCTGATCCTGTGTCGTCTTGCCGCGTCCGGCGAAGCGTCGGTCGGCGCGCTCACGGCGGCCGCCGACCTAAGCCAGTCGGCGCTCTCGCAGCATCTCGCCAGGATGCGTGAAGACGGCCTCGTCGCCACGCGGCGCGACGGCCAGACCGTCTATTACAGAATCGCCGATGACAACGCCGCGCGCCTGCTGACGCTGCTCAAGGACATCTATTGCCCCTGAGCGGACAACAGCCGGCCCCTCGCGTCATTTGAAGGATAGTAGGGATGAAGACCATCACACCCGAGCGCGCCGCTGAACTCGTCAAGGCCGGCGCCACCCTGATCGACATTCGTGAAAACAACGAATACGCCCACGAGAATATCCCCGGCGCCCGCCACCACGCGCTGTCGCAGATCGGTCCCACCTCCGTTCTTCGTGCCGGCGACACCGTGTTGATCTATCACTGCAAGTCAGGCGGCCGCACCACCATGAACGCCGGACGGCTCGCCGACGCGGCAGGCAACTGCGACGTCTATGTCATGGGCGGCGGCATCGAAGCGTGGAAATGCGCCGGCTTTGCCACCTCGGCGCGGCCGGCCCGCGAGTCCGGCGCCGACAACCGACAGAGCGGATTGCTGGAGCGGCTCACCTCCATCTTCCGCGGCTAAGGAATTGACGCAAGAACCGGAGATGCAATGCTGCATCATTTGCTGGCCATCGCCTCCGGCGGACTCGTCGGCTTCACGCTCGGCCTGATTGGCGGCGGCGGTTCCATTCTGGCCGTGCCGTTGCTGGTCTACGTTGTCGGCGTGCACTCGCCGCATGTCGCCATCGGCACGAGCGCCATTGCCGTGGCGGCGAGCGCGGCGGCCAATCTCGCCAGCCACGCCCGAGCCCGCACGGTGAAATGGGGCTGCGCCCTTGTTTTCGCCGTCTCCGGCATGGCCGGCGCCGCGCTCGGCGCTCAGGTCGGCAAGATGATCGACGGCGGACGGCTGCTGGCGCTGTTCGGCGCGTTGATGGTCGTCATCGGTGTCCTGATGCTGAAACCGCGCCACGGCGGCAGCGACCCCGATGTCAGGCTCAACGCGGAGACAAGCGCGACGCTGCTGCCCTGGCTGATCGGCGGCGGTCTCGTCGTCGGTGCCCTGTCCGGTTTCTTCGGCATCGGCGGCGGCTTCGTCATCGTGCCGGGTTTGATCGCCGCCACCGCGATGCCGCTGATCAACGCCATCGGTTCCTCTCTGGTCTCGGTGACGGCCTTCGGCGCCACCACCGCGGCGAGCTATGCCTGGTCCGGGCTGGTCGACTGGCCGCTGGCCTTTATGTTCATCGCCGGCGGGGCCGCAGGCGGCCTCATCGGCACGCGACTGGCCCGCCACCTCGCCGGCCACAAGCACGCGCTGACACGCATCTTTTCAGGTATCGTCATCGTCGTCGGGGTCTATGTGATCGCCCGCTCGCTGCTCGGCTGATTATCCACCGTCACGCAGCGTTGATGGCCGCCGCCCCGCCGATCGGCTAGGCTCCGCGCCGCCGGCTCAGGCCGGTCTGTGACACGGAGGCAAGGATGTCGCGCGAACTGATGTGGCTCACCTTCACGGTCATCCTGACCGGGTTGCTTTGGATTCCCTATGTCCTCGACCGCATCAAGGTGCGCGGCCTCTGGAGCACCCTTGCCAATCCCTCGCGCGACGACAAGCCGCAAAGCGCCTGGGCGCAGCGCCTGTATTTCGCCCACACCAACGCCGTCGACAATCTCGTTGTGTTCGCGCCGTTGGTGCTGATCCTCGATAATGTCGGCTACTCGTCGCGCGGCACGGTGATCGCCTGCGCCGTGTACTTCTGGGCGCGGCTGGCACATGCCATCGTCTACGCGCTTGGCGTTCCGGTGCTGCGCACGCTGACTTTCGCCGTCGGCTTCCTGGCGCAGGCGGCGCTGGTGCTGGCGATTTTCGGCAAGCTCTAATGTAACGGCGCCGCTCGCGCCGCGATGGCGCGTGCATCGGCACCGCGCGGCAGCGTGCCGAAGGCGCCGCCACCCTCGCTGCTCAGGCGTGACGCGCAGAAGGCGTCGGCCACGTAAGGCGGCGCGTGCTTGATCAGCAGCGCTGCCTGCAGCGCCAGGACGAGATCGCGCGTCAGCGCCCGCGCCTGCCCCTCGTCATTGCGCTCGGCGCCGAGCAATCGCTGTTCGAGCGCGCCGGCAAAGGCCTTCAGGCGCGGCTCGCCCGGCACACTCAGTTCGGCGTGAAGAATGTCCGCCGCGTTGGCGGTGCGGCCGAGCGCGCGCAGCACGTCGAGGCACATGACGTTGCCGGAGCCTTCCCAGATCGAATTGACCGGCGCCTCGCGGTACAGCCGAGGCATCACGCTTTCCTCGATGTAGCCGGAGCCGCCCAGCACCTCCATCGCCTCCAGCGTGACGAACGGCGTGCGCTTGCAGATCCAGAACTTCGCCGCCGGCGTGATGATACGGCGGACCACGGTGGCCACCTCGTCTTCCTCGTCATAGCCCCGCGCCAGGCGGAAGGTCAGCGTCGTCGCCGCCTCGCATTCGAGCGCCAGGTCGGCGAGCACGTTGGTCATCAGCGGCTGGTCGATCAGCTTCTTCTGGAACACGGTGCGATAGCGCGCATGGTGCACCGCCTGCGCCACCGCGGCGCGCATCAGCGACGACGAGCCGATGGCGCAATCGAGCCGGGTGTGGTTGCCCATCTCGATGATGGTCGGGATGCCGCGCCCCTCCTCGCCGATGAGATGCGCATAGGCGCCCTCGAACTCGACCTCGCTCGAGGCGTTCGAGCGGTTGCCGAGCTTGTCCTTGAGGCGGACGATGCGGATGGCGTTACGCTCGCCGTCCGGCGTGAACCGCGGCATGAGGAAACAGCTCAGGCCCTTTTCGGTCTGCGCCAGGATCAGGAAGGCGTCGCACATCGGCGCCGACATGAACCACTTGTGGCCGAACAGGCGGAACGAGCCGTCGCCGGCCGCTTCGGCGCGTGTCGTGTTGGTGCGCAGATCCGAGCCGCCCTGGTTCTCCGTCATGCCCATGCCGATGAGCGCGGCGGTCTTTTCCTTCACCGGAGCGAAGCGCTTGTCGTAGTCGCGACCATAGATCTTCGGCAGCCAGTCGGCGGCGACATCGGGCGCATGCCGCAGGGTCGGCACCGAGCCGTAAGTCATGGCGACCGGGCAATAGACGCCGCTCTCGATCTGGTTGAGCATGTAGGTGCCCGCCGCGCGAGCGACATGCGCGCCCGGCTGCGGATGCGCCCACGGGCTCGAATGCAGCCCAGCGCGCACCGCGATCGCCATCAGTTCGTGCCAGGCCGGGTGAAACTCGACCTCGTCGAGGCGGTGGCCGTAGCGGTCGAGCGTTTTGAGTTGCGGCGTGAACTTGTTGGCGTCGAAGCCGAGCTTCACGGTTTCCGGCTTGCCGAACGTGGCGCCGAGCGCGTTGAGGCCACCTTCGGCCCATGCGGCCTGTTCGCGCCGCACCGCCTCGCGCAGCACGGCGTCGCTGGCGAAGAGGTTATACGGCTCCAGCGGCGGCGGCTGGTTTGCGACCTCGAACATGGTCGGGCCTCCCGGCAAGGACGCCCGACCTTATTCGATGTGGCGTGTCTAAGGAAACAGCGCGACCTGATCGATGCCCATGGTCTCGGGATAGCCCATGATCAGGTTCATGTTCTGGATCGCCTGACCGGAAGCCCCCTTCACCAGATTGTCGAGCGCCGAGATGATGATCGCGCGGCCCTCGATGCGGTCGGCGGCGACTCCGATGAATGTCATGTTGGAGCCACGCACATGCCGCGTGTGCGGCGTTTCGCCAAACGGCAGAACGTGTACGAAGGGTTCCTTCGCGTAGAACTTCACCAGGATGTCGTGCAGATCCTGCGCCGTTCGTCCCCGTCGGCCACGTACATAGATCGTCGAGAGGATGCCGCGGTTCTGCGGCAGCAGATGCGGCGTGAACGTCACCGTCACCGGCCGTCCGGCGGCCAGCGAGAATTCCTGATCGAGTTCGGCCATGTGCCGGTGTTTGCCGACACCATAGGCGTTGAAGCCCTCGGACACTTCCGAGAACAGCATCGCCTCCTTCGCCGAGCGGCCGGCGCCGGTCATGCCGGACTTGGCGTCGATGACGATCTCGTCGAGATCGATCGCCTTGGCCCTGATCAGCGGCGTCAGCGGCAGTTGCGCACCGGAGGTGTAGCAGCCCGGATTGGCGACCAGCCGCGCCTTCTTGATGTCGCGCCGATGAATTTCGACGAGGCCGTAGACGGCTTCCTTCTGGAGTTCCGGCGCATGATGCTCGTGGCCATACCACTTGGCGTAAGCGGCCGTGTCCGCCAGCCGGAAGTCGGCCGACAGATCGACCACCTTGGTGTCGGGCGCCGCGGCGAGCAGATCCTTGAGCACCTTCTGCGTCGTGGCATGCGGCAGCGCGCAGAACACGACGTCGAGCGCCAGCGCCTTCCAGTCGAGGCCTTCGATGGCGACCAAAGTCGGCAGCTCATAGGGCGAGAACTGCGGGAACACCTCTCGCATCGCCTTGCCGGCCGAACGCTCCGCCGTCAGCAGCACGATCTCCGCGCGCGGGTGACGCAGCAGCATCCGCACCAGTTCCGAACCGGTGTAGCCCGAGGCGCCGAGAACGCCGATCTTTGCCTTTGTCGCCATGATCTTATGCCTTTATCTTCATACCCTGCCTGAACGGCAGAGGACTACGGATGCTCCTGACAGGAAGCGGTTTTAAGGGGCGGAAGGCAAGCGGTCTGGGGAGACGGGGTGCCGCGGGCCAATCCGGCGGCACGGGAGCGATCTTACACGCCGAAGCGCGCCCGTGCCGTAGAGGTACGGCGGCGTCGGCGCGGTCCGAAGCTGGTGCAAATCGTCATCATGCGGCGCGATATAAGGCTACCGGGGGAACCGGTCAATCCCGGCCGAACGGAGCTGTCCAATGCAAAAAGGCCGCCCCAAGGGCGGCCTTTGCCGTCAAATGACGATGGATCAGGTCAGCGCATGCACCTGGACCAGGCGATAGCCGTTGCCGTTCTTCTCGACATAGCCGGCCGACGGGAACGGGAAGTGATAGCCGACAACAGGTAGCTTATCGGCGGACGCCATGTCGAAGAACTTGCGGCGCGTCTGCTCGGCGAGAGCGCCATCATTGTCGAACACGGCATGCCAACCCGGGTTCGGCATGAAGACGCCGGGGTGGTTGGTGACGTCACCTTGCACCGCAAGGCTCTTGCCGCCCGAGGCGACGATGAACGAGGTGTGGCCCGGTGTATGGCCCGGCGTCGCCATCGAGGTGATGCCGGGGGCCACTTCCTTGCCAGCCTCGAAGGGCGTCGGCTTCAGTCCATCGAACACCTTCTTGACGTTGGCAAAGTTGCCTTTGTTGGACGCATTGGCCTTCGACGCATTGCTCTCGTCGGTCCAGAACGCCCACTCGGTCGCAGGAACCAGGATCTGTGCATTCGGATAGGCCGGCGTGCCGTCGGCATTCTTCAGGCCGTTGATGTGATCGCCGTGGAAGTGCGAGATCAGAACGATATCGACCGCCTTGGGGTCGATGCTGGCCGCGGTCATGCTGTGCCGGGCATTGCCGACCGCGCCCTTGGACGCGGCGTTGGCACCGAGGCCGTTGCCGGTGTCGATGGCGATGATCTTGCCAGCACTCTTGATCACCAGCGGGCTGAACGAAATGGTGAGCTGGCCCGGCGGCATGTGCAGCGCCTGATAGGCCTTGGCCGTCTCTTCCTTCGACGCGTTGACGACAAAGCCGTCCGGCATCGGGAAGGTGCGCGATCCGTCATAGACCTGGATCAGTTCGACATCGCCGAGCTTGTAGCTGTAGACGCCGGTCATCGGCGCCACCACGGCGCCCTGCGCGCGGCTGGCGCTGATCGTCGCCGGATTGACGGTGGCAACCGCCGCCGCGGCCGTGCCGGCAATCATGTTGCGGCGTGAAACTTCAACCATCCTCGTCTCCCGTATGACACTGCCCTGCCCGGCCCCGACATGAGGCCGGCGAAGGTCGTGAAGCTAACATCGGGATTTGGGACAAATTCCGGGACGGAAGGCCGCACCCCGGTCACGGCCGCGTTACCACGGCCAGGCGGCCAGCACCCGCGAGACGCCGTCGCCGAGCGTCAGCAACACCGCGGCCCAGACAAAGGCGGAGGCGAAGTTCGCCAATTGGAAAGACCAGAACGGCATCTCGAAGATGCCGGCGATCAGGGGAACCGAGGCGCGCAACGGCCCGAAGAAACGTCCGATGAAGATGCCGGCCACGCCCCACTTCTTCACGAAGGCCTCGCCGCGCGGGATGAGATCGGGATGCCGCGACAGCGGCCAGATGTGCTGCACGCCGTATTCGAGCTTGCGGCCAATCCAGTAGGACAGCCAGTCGCCGAGCGCCGCGCCGATCGCCGCCGCCACCCAGATCGGCCAGAAGCTGATGCCGCTCGAGCCAACCAGCGCGCCGAGCGCGACCAGCGCGCCCCAGGCCGGCAACAGGAGCGAGATGAAGGCGAGCGATTCACCGAAAGCCAGCGCGAACATGATCGGCGGCGCCCAGGCGGCATTCTCCCGCGTGAAGGCGATGATCTGGTCGACGGTGCCTTGCATGTCCATTGGAAGGTCGATCTAGCCTGCCGCTCCGGAACCCGCCAGTGCGGCATGAGCGCCGATCTTGCGCCCGTCGCGGCCCGCCGGTAGCGGGTTGGGGCGGTCTCGGTTTCGGCCTGATCGTGGCATAGTCACTGGCAAACGATTCGTCCGCAGCTTACCTGTCGGTCGCAATCCTCCTCCATCATCGTCTGAAGTCCTGAAAAGAACCTCTTGTAACTATGGCCAAATCCGCGACGACCAAGAAGACCGGCAAGCAGGATGACCTGTTCGCCGCCCCGGCCCGCCAGGCAGCGTCCCGCCCCGCGCCCAAGGAAGCGGCGCGCAAAGCGTCGAAGTCCGGCGGCGGCGACGGCGGCTACAGCGCCAAGCACATCGAGGTTCTCGAGGGTCTGGAACCGGTGCGCCGCCGGCCCGGCATGTACATCGGCGGCACCGACGAAAAGGCGCTGCACCACCTGTTCGCCGAAGTCATCGACAACTCGATGGACGAGGCTTTGGCCGGCCACGCCGACTGGATCGAGGTCGAACTCGACGCCGACGGTTTCATCGCCATCACCGACAACGGCCGCGGCATGCCGGTCGATAACCACCCCAAGTTCAAGAACAAGTCGGCGCTGGAAGTGATCATGTGCACGCTCCACGCCGGCGGCAAGTTCGACTCCGAGGTCTATGAGACCTCGGGCGGCCTGCATGGCGTCGGCGTCTCCGTCACCAATGCGCTGTCGGAACGGCTCGAAGTCGATGTCTGGCGCGAGCAGACGCAGTACCACATGGCCTTCGAGCGCGGTAAGCCGAAAGGCAAGCTCGAGAAGGTCGGTCGCGCCCCGAACAAGCGCGGCACCCGCGTGCGCTTCAAGCCGGACCCGGAAATCTTCGGCAAGAAGGCGGCGTTCGATCCGGCTCGCGTCTTCAAGATGGCGCGCTCCAAGGCCTATCTCTACGGCGGCGTCGAGATCCGCTGGTCCTGCGCGCCCGAACTGGTCGAAGGCACCGACATTCCTGACAAGGCCACGTTCCATTTCGCCAACGGCCTGTCCGACTATCTGCGCACCAATCTCGAAGGCGCGACCTTCGTGCATCCGGACATCTTCTCCGGCTCGGCCGGCAAGAGCGGCAAGCATGGCGCCGTGGAATGGGCGGTGGCCTGGACGGCGGACGCCGACGGCTTCAGCAACTCCTACTGCAACACCATCCCGACGCCGGACGGCGGCACGCACGAGTCGGGGCTGCGCTCCGCCCTGCTCCGCGGCCTGAAAGATCACGCCGCGCGCATCGGCCAGGAAAAGCGCGTCGCCCCGGTGACCAGCGAAGACATCATGGTCGGCTCCGGCTCGATGCTGTCGGTCTATATCCGCGAGCCGGAATTCCAGGGCCAGACCAAGGACCGCCTCGCCACCGCCTCGGCGCAGAAGATCGTCGAAGGCGCGATCAAGGATCCGTTCGATCACTGGCTCTCGGGCAATCCGATCCAGGCCAACAAGCTGCTCGACTTCGTCATCGAGCGCGCCGAGGACCGCCTGCGCCGCCGCGCCGAGAAGGACGTCGCCCGCAAGACCGCGGTGCGCAAGCTTCGCCTGCCCGGCAAGCTCGCCGACTGTTCGAACTCGGCCGAACAAGGCTCCGAACTGTTCATCGTCGAAGGCGACTCGGCCGGCGGCTCGGCCAAGCAGGCGCGCGACCGCCGCACGCAGGCCGTTCTTCCCTTGCGCGGCAAGATCCTCAACGTCGCTTCCGCCGGCAAGGACAAGCTGGCGCAAAACCAGCAGCTCGCCGATTTGATCCAGGCGCTCGGCGCCGGCACCGGCTCGCATTTCCACGAGAAGGATCTGCGCTACGAGAAGATCATCATCATGACCGACGCCGACGTCGACGGCGCCCACATCGCGTCATTGTTGATCACGTTCTTCTACCGGCAGATGCCGAAGCTGATCGATCTCGGCCGGCTCTATCTCGCGGTGCCGCCGCTGTACCGGCTGCAGCACGGCGGCAAGATCGCCTACGCCCGCAACGACGCGCACAAAGATCACCTGCTCAAGACGCAGTTCAACGCCAACGCCAAGGTCGAAGTCTCGCGCTTCAAGGGCCTCGGCGAGATGATGGCGGCGCAGCTCAAGGAAACGACGATGGACCCGAACAAGCGCACCTTGCTCAAGGTGACGCTGGCGGAGGCCGACGAAAAGGCCGCGGCGAAATCCGTCGAGCGGCTGATGGGCAACAAGGCCGAAGCGCGCTTCGAGTTCATTCAGGAGAAAGCGGAGTTCGCGAGCGAGGAGTTGCTGGACGTTTGAGGTTGCACGCCTCCTGAAGCCCGGGTGAAGCGAAGCGTAACCCGGGTTTAGCGCCGCCCCGGCTTGCGCTTCGCTTCAGCCGGGCTACGGGCTACGAACAACGTCGCAACACCGGCGTCTTCAATCCGCTGCCGAGCGCCACGCCGTTCTTCACGCGCACGCCATCGCTGCCGCGATTGTAGATCGTGCGCCGCGTGTCGGTGCCCTTGGCATCGCGCGCGATGCGCATCACCAGTGTCTGCGCCTCCTCGCCTTCGCCGCCCGGGCGGAACAGCGCCTGCGCTTCGACGCTGTCCTTGTCGAGCCGGCGCGCGGCGACGAAGTGATAGAGGTTGGCGGCGTATTCGGCGCCGACATCGTGCGTTTCGAACACGCGGCCGTCGCCCGGCGCGGTGGTGGCCACATGCGGGTTCCGCGGGCTCGCCGGCGCGCCGCAATCGAGCGCCCAGTTGCCGAGCAGGTTCAGGTCGCGGAACACCGGCTCGGCGGTGAAGGACGGCTGCGTCAGGTCCGCATTGTCGGGCCCGGGATCGGTGGCGGCGACAGCCGGCATGACGGACAAGGCGGCCAACAGCCCGCATACCGCGAAACGCTGCAACAACAAGCTTCTGCTCCCGATCCCACACCCCACGCCACCATAGCAACGGGCACGGTCGCGACAATCTGCGATAGGTCAAAGTCGCAGGTTTTTTGTGCGGCGGCTCAGATCAGGCCGTAACGCGGCACGGTGCGCAGGTAACGCACATAGGGTTCGCCGAACTTCGCCGTGAGATAGCGCTCCTCGCGCTTGACCACGCCGAAGTGCAGGACGACGGCCGTGACGACGGTCATCACCACCATCCAGTCCGACGCCAGCAGGATGGCGAGGCCGAGCAAGGCGACGATGCCGCCGACATACATCGGGTTGCGCATGTAGGCGAAGACGCCGGTGGTCACGACCGCGCTCGACGGCCGCCACGGCCGCACCTCGGTGCCGGCGCCGCGGAAGGCGCGTTCGGCGAAGCTCGCCAGCGCGACGCCGGCCACCATGAGCTCGACGCCGAGCAGAATCCGCGTGCCCCACGACAGCAGCACGCTGAGCATGTAGGCCGGCAGCAGCCAGTCGAGCACGAGGCCGAGCAGCACGGCGATCAGCAGCAGCGCCGGCGGCGGCGCGATAACGCCGGCGACGTCGGCCGTCGCCGGATCGTCAGGCGCTGAGAAATTCAGCCATCGCGGCATTGACGGCCTCCGGCTTTTCGATGGTTGAGAGGTGCCCGCAGTCCGGCACGATCGTGAGCTTCGCATGCTGGATGCCGGCGGCGATTTCCCTCGCCAGATCCGGCGGCGTCAGTTCATCGCCGTCGCCGACGATCACCAGAGTCGGGCATTTGATGGCGCCGAGCAACGGCCGCGAATCCGGCCGTCCCATGATCGCCCGCTCCTGTTTGACGAAGGCCTCGGCCCCGGTCTCGCGCGCCATGGCGCGGACGATGCCCTTCAACCGCTCGTCGCCGCCGTGGTTCCGGTGCAGGAACTTGGGCGTGAGCGTCTCGACGATGTCCATCAGCTTGCCAGCCTCGGCCATGGCGATGAATTTCTCGCGGCCCGCGCTCTGCTCGGGCGTGTCCGGCCGCGCCGAGGTGTCGAGCAGCACCAGCTTTCCGATTCGCTCCGGCGCCAGGCGCAGCATGGCGAAGGCGATGTAGCCGCCCATCGACAGCCCGGCGAGCGCGAATTTGGGCGGCGCGTCGGCGAGGATACGGGCGGCGATCGAGCCGACGTCGGCGTCGCGGCGGTGGTCGGCGACCATCACCGGCCCGGCCGGCCACAGGGCCTCGACCTGCGGGGCGTAGAGCCTGGCGCTGCACAGCAGCCCCGGAACAAGGACCAATGGTAAGGATGATGGCATTTTCGACCTCCAGAACCTCGAAAAACGCAGAAAAATAAGCCTTAATGGGCACTATAGCGGCGCCGGAGCATTGACTTTGGCCCGTTCGCCCCTATGTTCCCGGCAACCGGTGCGAATGTACAAAGATTCGACCGCTCTCCGCGCAGAAGTAACCGGTTTCGGCACCTTGCCATCATGTCCCGCGCGGACCCTATCAGACGATAGACGGTCGCAGCTCGAGGATTCATGAGCTTTTCCGAACTCGGTTTGTCCGACAAGGTCATCGGCGCGATTGACGCTGCCGGTTACAAGACCCCGACCCCCATCCAAGAACAAGCCATCCCGCACGTTCTCGCCCGCCGCGATGTCCTCGGCATCGCGCAGACGGGCACCGGCAAGACCGCCGCCTTCGTCCTGCCCATGCTGACCATGCTCGAGAAGGGCCGCGCGCGGGCCCGCATGCCGCGCACGCTGATCCTCGAGCCGACCCGCGAGCTTGCCGCCCAGGTGGCGGAAAGCTTCGAGAAATACGGCAAGAACCACAAACTCAACGTCGCCCTCATCATCGGCGGCGTGTCGTTCGGCGATCAGGATGCCAAACTGCTGCGCGGCGTCGACGTGCTGATCGCGACTCCGGGCCGCCTGCTCGATCACTCCGAGCGCGGACGCCTGCTGCTGTCGGGCTGCGAACTGCTGATCATCGACGAAGCCGACCGCATGCTCGACATGGGCTTCATCCCGGACATCGAACGCATCGGCAAGCTGGTGCCGTTCACGCGCCAGACCTTGTTCTTCACGGCGACCATGCCGCCGGAAATTCAGCGCATCGCCGACAACTTCCTGCACAATCCGGTGCGCGTCGAAGTGTCGAAACCGGCCACCGCCGCCAGCACCATCACGCAATTGCAGGTCGCCGTCGGCCGCGAGGATTTCGAGAAGCGCGCTACCTTGCGCCACCTCATCGACAGCGCCGAAAATTTCAAGAACGCCATCATCTTCTGCAACCGCAAGCGCGAAGTCGCGGTGCTGCACAAGTCGCTGGTCAAGCACGGATACAACGCCGTGGCGCTGCATGGCGATCTCGACCAGACTTCGCGCACCGCCGCGCTCGATGCCTTCCGCAAGGGCGAGGCCAAGCTCCTGATCGCGTCCGACGTCGCGGCGCGCGGGCTCGACATTCCGGCCGTGAGCCACGTTTTCAATTTCGACGTGCCGCATCATCCCGACGATTACGTGCACCGCATCGGCCGCACCGGCCGCGCCGGCCTCACCGGCACCGCGATCTCGCTGGTGGCGCCGTTCGATACCAAGTCGGTCGCAACCATCGAAAAACTGATGGGCATGACCATACCGTGGATGGGCGAGCCGGTGGCCGCCGCCGAGCCGGGCGAACGCCCTGCGCGGTCTGGCGAACGCAGTGGCCGTAGTGGCGGTCGGAGCCGGCAACCGCGTGGTCAGCGTTCTCAGGAAGGCCGCAGCCGCGAGCCCAAGCCGCGCCGCGAGCAGCCGGCGCCACGCGCCGAACATCCTGCACCGCACGCCGAAAAAGCGGCCCCGGTGCGTGCCCGGGAATCACAACCTTATCGCGACCGCGCACCGCGTGAGACTGTCGAACCGGACACCAGCCACCTTCCCGCCTTCCTGCTCAGGCCAGTGAATATCAAGGCCTAAAGGTAGCATCGTAACGTCGCGCGTTCAGGTGGCAATTTGCCTCCTGCAACCGGTTCCGCATTTACCCCCCATTCATATACCTGGAATACCGTTCGCGCCGGGGACGTAACGCGGCCATGTTGGCCCGCGACTGGAGACCCACGGGCAGAAGGCCTCAAGGAGGTTTTTCGGATGAGCGGCGAAAGCGACGAACATGAACGCACGATGGCGTTCTGCGAGATCGCGCTTGGCCAGATCAAGGCGCTGCGTCATCCTGCGACTCCGCGCAATTACGAGATCTGGTACTCCTACGCGACTGGCTATCATCCCTCGCTCAATCAGAAGATCAACGAGACGCTGAGTCAGACCGGCACGCTCACCGACGCCGATCTCGACAGCATCTACGAAACCTATCTCGCGCCGAACCGCCTCACCGACCGCATCGACACCGTCGGCTCCAAGGTCATGGGCGAGATCGAGCAGGTCATGGCGATGATCGACGCCGCCGCCGGCAGCGCCTCGAGCTACACCGAAAGCCTCGCCGGCATGAGCGAGAAGATCGGCGCCTCCGACCGCGAAGGTCTGCGCGCCATCGTCGAGGGCCTGGTGGCGACCGCCAAGGAAATGGAAGAGTCGAACCACAAGCTGGAAGAGCGCCTGAGCGCCTCCAAACAGGAGATCAACGAGCTTCAGGTCAATCTCGAGGCGGTGCGCACCGAAAGCCTGACCGATCCGCTGACGCAGCTTGCCAACCGCAAGTTCTTCGACAGCACCCTCGACGAAGCGATCGGCATTGCCCGCGACAGCAACGAGCCGCTGGCGCTGATGATGACCGACATCGATCACTTCAAGAAGTTCAACGACACCTTCGGGCACCTGACCGGCGACCAGGTGCTGCGTCTCGTCGCCATGTCGGTTAAGCAGAACGTCAAAGGCCAGGACACCGCGGCGCGCTACGGCGGCGAGGAGTTCGCCGTGATCCTGCCGAACACCGCTCTGCGCTCGGCGATCACTGTCGCCGATCATATTCGCCGCGCGGTGATGACCAAGGAATTGATGAAGCGCTCGACCGGCGAGCATCTCGGCCGCGTCACCATTTCGATCGGCGTTGCCGCGTTGCAGCCAGGCGATACGGCCGCCATGCTGATCGACCGCGCCGACGCCTGCCTCTATGCTGCCAAGCGCAACGGCCGCAACCGCGTGATCTGCGAGGCCGATCCGGAGGTCACGCCGGACGAAGCGATGCAGGTCGCCTGAGCGCGGCGAGCCCTGCCCGCCACAGTGCATTGACCGTAGCGACAACGGTTGCGCCGCTCCTACAATTCCGCCGATACCGAGAACGTGCCGATATAGGCGCGGCCGCTATTGCCGTTGAAGAAGCCGAGGACGCCGTTGGGCGCGATCTTCAGGTCGACATAGCCGAGCTCGACGCCGAACTTCAGGTGCTTGACCGGCTTCCAGTACAGATTGACGGCGGTGCGGAACGTCTCGCTCTCCGGATCGGCCAGCAGCAGGTCGGCCTTCACCGACACGAAGCTGGCGAAGATGTTCGACTCCCATTCGTCCGACCACTCGTGGTGATAAGACGCCACCGCGCTCCAGCCTTTGGTCGCCCCGATCGAGCGCACGATGCTCTGGTAGACGACGAGGTCGTTGGTCGTGCCGAGATAGGATGAGGCATCGACCGCGTAAGTCGCCTGCATGCTCACCTCGTCGCCATCGGCGATGAACTTGACCGGCACCTTCAGGCCGACCGACGCCGCCCAGCCGGTGCGCTCGGTCGCGGTATTCGGCAATAGCGGCAGGATCGGCGAATTGGTGAAATCGGCGCGGCGCACCACGCCGGAGACATGCGTGGTGAGCGCATCGGTTTCGCGCCGCCAGCGCAGGGAATAGATCGGGTTGGAGAAGTCGAACTCCCAGATGTTCGTGTCGGCATTCGGCGACGTCGGCAGGTTCGACTCGACGCCGACCGCCAGCTTGTTGGCGGCATCGAGCTCGTGCTCATAGACAATGGTGGTCGCCGATCGGCCGGGCGAACTGGCGCTGGTGAGGAAATTGCCTTCCCAGAAGCTCATCAGCGAGCCGGTGTAGCCGACCGTGAGGCCGCCGAGCCCGACGCTCCAGCCGGTGAAATAAGCGCTGCCATTGGTGGTGCCGTCGTCGGTCGACTTCGACCATTCGCCGCCGATGGTGGACTTGAACTCGCCGAGCGACGTCTGCCGGGTGTATTCCAGCCCGCTGCTCGCGGTCACCGATTGCGACATGGTGTTCTGCGTCACCGTGCCGTTGCGGTTGACGATGCGCGGCACGCCGGCGATCTGCTTGGTGTGCTGATAGGTGTACGAGACGCCGCCGGTCACCTTGACGCAGCCATCGCCGACGGCGAAGCGCACGCCTTCGTCGTCGTCATCGTCTTCGCCGTCGTCGCCGTCGTTCTGCGCGGCCTGGCAGGATGCGCCGCTTTTGCCCTTGGGCGCCGCCCAGGCGGCGCCGGCGAACGGAACCGCCAGAATCAGCAACAGGCACACGATCCGGGCGCAGGCCCCCACAACCCAACGCGACGCCATGACTTCCCCGCCCCTGCAACCGGCCTCATTCGCTCGCAAAGCCCGATGCGAGTCAAGGCGCAGGGACGCGGCTCAGCGCTTCTTCCTGTTGAGTTTCCGCTTGGGAGATGCGGCCCGGGTGGATTTTTTTGGCTGGATTTCGGCTTCGCCGATTTCTTGCGCGCCTTCAACGCATGCGCCACGGCGACCGCGGCGCGGGTCCACTCGGCGAGTTCGTCCGGCTCGTCATACAGCCGCGCCGGCAGTCGCCACCACGAATTGACGTTGATGACCTTGCCGCTTTTGGTCTGGCTGTAACTGAACGGCGTCGAGCCCTCGGCCTCGAAACGCGCGACGGAAGACGGATCGGCCTTGAGGAACACCTCGCCGCGCAGGAAGACGGCAAAACAGACATCCTCGGCATAGACGCCGAAGCCGGAGAACATGCGCTTGACGCTGACCGGACCGTAGGCCGCGAAGAACTCGGCGAGGTCGTCACGGTCCAAGGCAGGCCTCCGCTTTAGTGCGCGGCCTTCTCGTCGCCGGAAAGCTGCGCCGGCGTGAGCTGGACGCTCTCGCCGCAGCCGCAGGCCGAGGTCTGGTTCGGATTGTTGAACACGAACTGCGACGACAGCTTCTCGGTCTTGAAGTCCATCTCGGTGCCGAGCAGGAACAGCACGGCCTTGGGATCGACCAGGATCTTGACGCCCTTGTCCTCGATCACCTCGTCGGTCGGCTTGACCGCGTCGGCGTATTCCATGGTGTATTCCATTCCGGCGCAGCCGCCGTTCTTGACGCCGACGCGCAAGCCGGCGACCGGCTTGTCGGCATTGGCCATGACGGCCTTGATGCGCGTCGCGGCCGCTTCGGTCAGCCGCATCACCTGGGGTCTCGGTCGTGCCGTGGCCATTCCGCTCTCCATCTCCGGCCGGGGGCAAGACCCGGCGGATCGCAACCCTATAGATAATGACGGATTTCCCGTCTTTAAGTCCTTAACCGCGGCGCTCCGTCAGTAGGTCGTCCACAGCCCTGGCGTCGCCAGTTCGATCACATGGGCGTCCGGGTCGCGGAAATAGATGCTGCGCCCGCCCCGCGGCCATTTCACGTCGCCGTCCAGCGGGATGCCGCGCTCGCTTAGCCGCCGTTCCCAGGCCGGCAGTTCCGCAGCCTCGACGGCAAAGGCAAAATGCTGCGGCCCGCTGCCGTCATGCGGCGGAATCACGCCGCCGGGCAATTCGACCGGCTCCAGCGTGCCGCCGCGCAGAAACAGCAGCAGCACGCTCTGGCCGCCGACGTCGTAAGCGCGAAACCGGCTTTCATCGCCGCCGATACGCGGCAAATCGAGCACGTCCTCGTAGAATCGCGATGCGCGCTCGATATCATCGACGTAGAGGCAGGTTTCGAGCACGCGCGCCAGCTTGGGCATTCCGCTCACCACATATTGAGGACGAGGCGCGCCTCGTCCGACATGCGGCTCGGGTCCCACGGCGGATCCCAGACCACCGCGACCTTGGTCTCCTTCACGCCCGGCACCGCCGACACGGCGTTCTCGACCATGATCGGCAGTTCCTGCGCCGACGGACAGTTCGGCGAGGTCAGCGACATGTCGACATTGACGGTGCGGTCGTCGGCGATATCGATCTTGTAGATCAGTCCCAGTTCATAGATGTCGGCCGGGATTTCCGGGTCGTACACGGTCTTGAGCCCGGCGATGATCTCGTCGGTCAGGCGGTTGAGCTCTTCTTGCGGCAGCGCCGAGGCGCCGGTGACGGCAGCGTTCGGATCGCTGATCTCAGGCGCCTTCTCAGCCACCGCGGTCGCGGCGGCGGCGTGCTGCACGGTGTCGTCGGTGGGATTGTCGGTCACGCGAAAAACTCCTGAGCCTTGATCAGGGCCGTCGCCAGGGTGTCGACCTCGGCCTTGGTGTTGTACATGCCGAACGAGGCGCGGCAGGTGGCGGTGACGCCGAAGCGCGCCAGCAGCGGCATGGTGCAATGGGTGCCGGCGCGCACGGCGACGCCGGCGCGGTCGATCACGGTGGCGATGTCGTGGGCATGCGCGCCCTTCATCTCGAAGGAGACGATCGCTCCCTTGTCCCTGGCCGTGCCGATGATGCGCAGCGAATTGATGGCGCCGAGCTTCTCATGCGCGTATTTGACGAGCTCATTCTCATGCGCGCGGATGCGGCTCTTGCCGACCGATTGGATGTAATCGAGCGCGGCGCCCAGCCCGATCGCCTGCACGATGGCCGGCGTGCCGGCCTCGAACTTGTGCGGCGGCTCGCCGTAGGTGACGCGATCCTCGAAGACTTCGCGGATCATCTCGCCGCCGCCGTTATACGGGCGCATCGCTTCGAGGTGCTGGGCCTTGCCGTAGAGCGCGCCGATACCGGTCGGGCCATAGAGCTTGTGGCCTGTCAGCACGAAGAAATCGCAGTCGAGGTCCTGCACGTCGATATCCATGTGCACGGAGCTCTGCGCGCCATCGACCAGCACCGGAATGCCGCGATTATGCGCGATCTTGATGACTTCCTTGACCGGCACCACGGTGCCGAGCGCGTTCGACATCTGCGTCATCGCCACCATCTTGGTGCGCGGCGTGAGCAGCTTCTCGAACTCGTCGAGCAGGAAGTTGCCGTCGTCATCGACCGGCGCGAATTTGAGCACGGCGCCATGGCGCTCGCGGTAGAAGTGCCACGGCACGATATTGGAGTGATGCTCCATGATCGAGAGCACGATCTCGTCGCCCTCGCCGATCCGGCCGGCGCCGAAGCTCGACGCCACCAGGTTGATCGCCTCGGTGGCGTTGCGCGCGAAGATGATGTCTTCCTTGCGCGGCGCGTTGATGAACTTCTGCACCTTCTCGCGCGCGCCCTCGTAGGCCTCGGTCGCCTCATTGGCGAGGTAATGCAGGCCACGATGCACGTTGGCGTACTCGCGCGTATAGGCCTTCATCAGGCGGTCGAGCACGGCTTGCGGCTTTTGCGCCGAGGCGGCGTTATCGAGATAGACGAGCGGCTTGCCGTAGACCTGCATCGCCAGCGCCGGAAAATCGGCGCGGATCTTGTCGACGTCGTAGGCGCCGTTGCTCACTGCCGGATGCATCACTCACCTCTTGTCCCGGACGCGATGCGGCATGAAATGCTGCATCGCTGAGCCGGGACCTTCGCAAACGCCGCACCCGTAACGGTTCCGGGTCTGCGCAGCGGCACTGCGCGCCGCCGCGCGCCCGGGACAAGCAACATGCTCATGGCTTGACCTCGCGCGTCGCCATCCAGCCCAGCGCCGCATTCATGATGGCGTCGCGGAAACCCTCATGCGGAATTTCCTCGATGGTCTCGCCGATGAAGGCCTGGATCAGTAGCGTTTCGGCCTGCGCCTCGTCGATGCCGCGCGACATCAGATAGAACTTCAGCGTCGGATCGAGCGCGCCGGCGGTGGCGCCGTGGCCGCAGACGACGTCGTCGGCGAAGATTTCCAATTCCGGCTTGTTGTCGGCTTCGGCTTTGTCGGACAGCAAGAGCGCCCGCGTCATCATCTTGGAGTCGGTCTTCTGCGCGCCGGGATTGACCACGATCTTGCCCTGGAACACCGAACGGCTTTCACCGTCGAGCACCGCCTTGAACTGCTCGCGGCCGGCGCAATGCGCCGCCGCATGCTCGATCAGCAGCGTGTTGTCGACGTGCTCCTCGCCGCGCAGCAGATTGACGCCGCGCACCGCGCCGGTCGAATGCTCGCCGGCGAAGCGGATGAAGCTCTGGTTGCGCACGACGCCGACTTCCTGGTTGAGCACGAAGGTGTCGAAACGCGCCTTCTTGCCGACGCTCATCATCAGGCTGCCGACATGGATGCCGCGCGCCGCCACGATCTTGAAGTAGTCGACCTGCGCCTCGTCGCCGACGACGAGTTCGAGCGCGGTGTTGACCTGCGCGGCGCAGCCGTCATGCGTCTCGGCGATCGCCGCATGGGCACCCTTCTCGATCACGATGAGCGAGCGCGTGTAGTTCGAGGTTTCGGTGGCGGTGAAATAGACGAGTTGCAGCGGCCGTGTCAGCGCCGTGCCGGCGGCAACGCGAATGACCGCGCCGTCGCCCATCATCGCCGCGTTGAGCGCCAGCGCCGCGTCGTCGCTCTCGAAGGTCTTGCCGAGATGCGCCGTCACCAGCGGGTCGCCCTTGAGCAGCGCCTCGGCCAGCGAGCCGATCGTCAGGCCCGGCTCCGGCGTCAGGTCGGACATGTCCGGGACGAAGGCGCCATCGACAAACACCAGCCTGCGTGGATTGAGCGCGGCGAATGCGGCGCCGGAATCCTTCGCGGTTTTTTTGGCTTCCGCATCCGGCGGCGCCGCCAGCGGCAGCGCGTCGCGCAGCAGCGTGCGCAGGTCGGTGTATTTCCATTCCTCGACGCGGCGATGCGGCAGGCCCTTGGCGTCGAAACGCTTGAAGGCATCCTCGCGCAGCGCGGCGATGGCGCCCTGTCCCGGCAGCTTGCCGCGCGCGCCGTCGTAAGCGGCGGCCAGCGCCTGCTCGGCGGCAGTCTTGATGGGAGTTACGTCAGCCATCGTCAAACCTTACGCCGCCTCGTCCGTATATTGCGCATAGCCCTTGGCCTCGAGCTCGAGCGCCAGCTCCTTGCCGCCGGTACGCACGACGCGGCCCTTGGCCAGCACGTGCACGACATCCGGCACGATGTAGTTCAGCAGGCGCTGATAGTGCGTGATGACGATCATCGAGCGCTCCGGCGAGCGCAGGCGATTGACGCCTTCCGACACGATGCGCAGCGCGTCGATGTCGAGGCCCGAGTCGGTTTCGTCGAGCACGGCGATGCGCGGCTGCAAGATCGCCATCTGCAGGATCTCGGCGCGCTTCTTCTCGCCACCGGAGAAGCCGACATTGACGCCGCGGCGGAGCATGTCCTGGTTGATGCCGAGTTCGCCGGAGCGCTCGCGCACCAGCTTGATGAAATCCGGCGTCGAGACTTCGCCCTCGCCGCGCAGCTTGCGCTGGGCGTTGAGCGCGGTGCGCAGGAAGGTCATCGTGGCGACGCCCGGCACTTCGACCGGATACTGGAAGGCGAGGAACACGCCCTTGGCCGCGCGCTCGTTCGGCGCCATGTCGAGGATGCTTTCGCCATCGAGCAGGATATCGCCTTCGGTGACGGCGTAGCCGGGCCGGCCGGCCAGCACATAAGCCAGCGTCGATTTGCCGGAGCCGTTCGGGCCCATGATGGCGGCGACCTGGCCCTTCTCGATGGTCAGCGTGAGACCGTTGAGGATCTTCTTGCCCTCATCCTCGATCTCGACGTGCAGGTTCTTGATCTCAAGCAGTGACATAACGAGTCTCTTTCTCCGAACCGTGGTCCGTCACCCTGAGGTGCGCGCTCTTGCGCGCCTCGAAGGGCGACGGCCCGTTAACCAAATACCTGTCATCCTTCGAGGGCCGCTGCGCGGCCACCTCAGGATGACGACAAGGCGCCTATCCAACCGATCCCTCGAGCGAGATCGAAATCAGCTTCTGCGCTTCCACCGCGAACTCCATCGGCAACTGCTGCAGCACGTCCTTGACGAAGCCGTTGACCACGAGCGCGGTCGCCTCTTCCGCCGACATGCCGCGGCTCTGGCAGTAGAACAGCATGTCCTCGGAGATCTTCGAGGTGGAGGCTTCGTGCTCGAATACGGCCGACGAGTTCTTGGCTTCCATATACGGCACGGTATGCGCGCCGCATTTGTCGCCGATCAATAGCGAGTCGCAGTTGGTGAAGTTGCGCGCGCCTTCCGCCCGGCGATGCGCGGTGACGAGACCGCGATAGGTGTTCTGCGACTTGCCGGCCGAGATGCCCTTGGAGATGATCCGGCTCACGGTGTTCTTGCCGAGATGGATCATCTTGGTGCCGCTATCGACCTGCTGATAGCCGTTGGAGATGGCGATCGAATAGAACTCGCCGCGCGAATTGTCGCCGCGCAGGATGCAGCTTGGATATTTCCAGGTGATCGCCGAACCGGTCTCGACCTGGGTCCAGGAGATCTTCGAGTTCTTGCCGCGGCAGTCGCCGCGCTTGGTGACGAAGTTGAAGATGCCGCCCTTGCCCTCGGCGTCGCCCGGATACCAGTTCTGCACCGTCGAATATTTGATTTCGGCATCGTCCAGCGCGACCAGTTCGACCACGGCGGCGTGCAACTGGTTCTCGTCGCGCATCGGCGCGGTGCAGCCTTCGAGATACGATACGTAGGCGCCCTCGTCGGCGATGATCAGCGTGCGCTCGAACTGGCCGGTGTTCTGCTCGTTGATGCGGAAATAGGTCGACAGCTCCATCGGGCAGCGCACGCCCTTCGGCACGTAGACGAACGAACCGTCGGAGAACACCGCCGAGTTCAGCGTGGCGAAGAAGTTGTCCGAGGTCGGCACCACCGAACCCAGATATTTCTTGATGAGCTCCGGGTGCTCCTGGATCGCTTCGGATATCGGCATGAAGATCACGCCGGCGCGCTTGAGCTCTTCCTTGAAGGTGGTCGCCACCGACACCGAGTCGAACACGGCGTCGACCGCCACGCGGCCGGAGGAACGCATGCCCTCCATCATGTCGCCGTCGAGCTGGCTCGGCTCGCCCTGCTTGCGAACGCCGGCGAGGATCTCCTGCTCCTTCAGCGGAATGCCGAGCTTCTCGTAGGTGCGCAGCAATTCGGGATCGACATCGGCCAGCGACTTCGGCGCCTTGAACGCCTTCGGCGCCGCGTAATAGTAGGCATCTTGATAGTCGATCTTCGGATAGTGGACGCGCGCCCAGGTCGGCTCGCGCATGGTCTGCCAGCGACGGAACGCCTCGAGGCGCCAGTCCAGCATCCACTGCGGCTCGTTCTTCTTGCCCGAGATGAAACGGACGGTGTCTTCGTTCAGACCCTTGGGGGCCTTTTCGGATTCGATGTCCGTGACGAATCCATACTTGTATTGGTCAACGTCGATCTGGCGGACCCGATCGACGGTCTCTTGTACGGCCGGCATTCTTCCCTCCGCTCACGGTTTCAAGGACCGCGGGTTGGATTAAGTCGGTTATGGTCGTCTCGCGTGTGCCGTCGCGATCGTCCCTGTGTTCATACGGTTCAGGCGGCGTGTGCCTGTCTCTTAAGTAGTGCGGCGGCCACCCGCTTCCAAGCAATGAGCAGCCGGTCGATATCGGGTTCGGTGGTCGTCCAGCCGAGGCTGACGCGGACCGCGCCGGCGCTGAGCGCCGGGTCGGCGCCCATGGCGGCCAGGACGTGCGACGCCGTCACCTTGCCGGACGAACAGGCGGAACCGGACGACACCGCTACGCCATTGAGATCAAAGGAGATTACCGCGGTCTCCGCCTTCAGGCCGGGAACCGCGAAACAGGTCGTGTTCGGCAGGCGCGGAACGGCTGCGCCGAAAATCACCACGTCAGGCGATGTGAGCTTCAGCAGCGTCTCGAAACGGTCGCGGAGCGATGCCATGCGGTCGCCGGCCGCCTCATATGTCGCAGCCGCAGCTGCCGCAGCAGCGCCGAATCCGGCAATGGCGGCGACGTTCTCGGTTCCGGCGCGGAACCCGCGCTCCTGGCCGCCGCCCTTGATCAGCGGCGTCGCCGGCTGCGCGCCGCGCATGATCAGCGCGCCCGCGCCTTGCGGGCCGCCCATCTTGTGCGACGAGAGCGTCAGCATGTCGGCGCCGAGCGCCATCATGTCGCAGGCGATGCGGCCGGCCGTCTGCGCGGCATCGACGTGAAGAAAGCCGCCGGCTGCATGAACGATGGCGGCGATTTCGGCGATCGGCTGGATCACCCCGGTCTCGTTGTTGGCGTGCATCACCGACACCAGCGGACGGCCGCCCTTCGCCAGCGCCGCGCGCAACGCGCCAAGATCGACGACGCCGTCGGCCGTCACCGGGAGCCGCTCGATCTTGTCGGCGGCAAAGCGCCCGCCGCTCAGCACGGAAGCATGCTCGATGGCGGACACCAGCAGGCGGTCGCAGGCAACCTGCCGTCCGAGAGCGACGAGTTCCGGCGTCAGCGCCAGCGCATTGGCTTCCGTCGCGCCGGAGATGAAGACGACTTCCTTCGCCTCGGCCCCCACCAAATCCGCCACCTGGCCGCGCGCCTTCTCGACCAGGGCGCGGGCGGCGCGCCCTTCGGAATGCACGGACGACGCCGCGCCGGCCGCATCCAGCGCAGCCACCAGCGCCGCGCGAGCTTCGTCCCGCAGCGGCGCCGTCGCATTCCAGTCGAAATAAGCGCGCGCGCTCATGAAACCTTCAAGTATGGAGATACCGATGCGACCGCGCCATTGGCGCTAGGCCTCGCAAAAAGCTTGCTTTTCGCCCTAGCGCCTGTGGTAGAAGCCGCCATCTGCCGAATGCCGGCGGACTGGCCACTTATAGCCATTGTTGCGGCGCTGACCAGCGAAAACCATATAATTAGAACAATTCTAAAGAGGGATTGTTCGTTTCCGAGCGCCAAAAAACACGTTTCGGCACAATAGCTTGGAACGCTGTCTTAGTTTGAAGAGGTAGACCCCCATGCCAGAGGTCATTTTCTCCGGTCCGGCCGGCCGCATTGAAGGCCGATACCACCCGGCGCGGCAGAAGAACGCGCCGATCGCCATCATCCTGCACCCGCACCCGCAGTTCGGCGGCACGATGAACCACGCGATCATCTACCAACTCTACTACGCGTTCGTGCACCGCGGCTTCTCGGCGCTGCGCTTCAATTTTCGCGGCGTAGGCCGCTCGCAGGGTTCCTTCGACCACGGCACCGGCGAGCTGTCGGATGCGGCGGCGGCGCTCGACTGGGCGCAGACCATCAATCCGGAAGCCAAGTCGTGCTGGATCGCCGGCTTCTCGTTCGGCGCCTGGATCGGCATGCAGCTCTTGATGCGCCGCCCGGAGATCGAAGGCTTCATCTCGATCTGCCCGCCGGCCAACCTGTACGACTTCTCGTTCCTGGCGCCCTGCCCGTCCTCGGGCCTGATCATCCATGGCGACAAGGATGCGGTGGTGCCGGCCAAGGACGTCAACACGCTGGTCGAGAAACTGAAGACCCAGAAGGGCATCGTCATCGAGCAGAAGGTCGTGCCCGGCGCCAACCACTTCTTCGACGGCAAGGTCGACACTTTGCTCGGCTCGGTCGAGCAGTATCTCGACAAGCGCCTCAAGACCCCCGAGCGCAAGCCGGCGGCGTAATTTGTCGTCCCCGCGAAGGCGGGGACCCATAACCCCTGACGTTGTTGCTGCGCGATCAAGCGCCGAATTCTCTTCGCTGAGACTGCGGCGTATGGGTCCCCGCCTTCGCGGGGACGACGATAGCTACGCCCTCACCACCACCCCGCCCGTCATCGCTTCCGCAACGCCGGTGGTCTGCGGAAAGGTGATCGGCAGCGCGTTGACCGTGCGCATCGCGAGATACGCGAAAGCCTGCGCCTCGATCGACTGCGACGACCAGCCAACGGCGTCGGCGGTCTCGACCGTCGCCGGCGCGAGCCGTGCCGCCAGCATCTTCATCAAAGTCGGGTTGCGCGCGCCGCCGCCGGCGACGATCCAGGCCTTCGGCGCTTCCGGCAGCCGCGCCACGACGCGGGCCACCGACGCCGCCGTCAGCGCCGACAAGGTCGCCGCGCCATTCGCCACGGCCATGTCCGGCAGTCCGATATTGGCGAGCGCGAAATCGTTGCGGTCGAGCGACTTCGGACACGGCAGATCGAAGAACGGATGAGCCAGCACGCCCGCGACGAAGGCTTCATCAATTTTGCCGCGCGCGGCCTGATCGCCGTCGCGGTCGAGCGGTGCGCCGGTCTTCATGCGCATGAAGTCGTCGATCAGCGCATTGCCCGGCCCGGTGTCGCAGGCGATCGGATCGCCGCCATCGACGAAGGTGACATTGGCGACGCCACCGATATTGAGCACGGCGATCGGATGCGGCCGGTCGAGATCGCGCGCCAGCGCCTGATGGAAAATGGGCACCAGCGGTGCGCCCTGCCCGCCGGCGGCGACGTCGGCGGCGCGGAAGTCGTAGGCGACGGTGAGGCCGAGGCGTTTCGCCAGAGCCGCGCCGTCGCCGATCTGCACGGTGAGCCGGTCGCCCGGCCGGTGCAGCACGGTCTGGCCGTGGAAGCCGACGGTGGCGACATCGCCGCGGGCAATGCCTTCGGCGTCGAGGAAGGCCTCGACCGCTTCGGCATGGGCGCGGGTGATGAAGGCCTCGGCCTCGGCCAGCACGCCCGGCCGCGCCGTGCGGTCGGTCAGGCGCTTGGCGTCCGTCAGCGCCTGCCGCAACAGGGTTCGCTCGTCATCGGAATACGGCCGGTAGCCGGTCGGCCCGAAGCGGAACACGCGCTCGCCGTCGCTGTCGATCGCCGCCACATCGACGCCGTCGAGCGAGGTGCCGCTCATCAACCCGATCGCCAGCCCCCGCATTGCCACCTGTCCCGCCTGCCCGCGCCGAGTTGAATCGGCCGCCGGACCTGTTACACCACGCCCGATCGATGCGCCAACAGGTCCCCGATGAGCACCTATAAGTCTGATTTCCTTAACATTCTCAGCGAACGCGGCTTCATCCACCAGGTCTCCGAGGCCGACGTCCTCGACGCCAAGGCGGCCGAGGGCCAGATCACGGCCTATATCGGCTATGACTGCACCGCGCCGTCGCTGCACATCGGCCACCTGCTCCCGACCATGATGCTGTACTGGCTGCAGCAGACCGGCCACCGGCCGATCGCGCTGATGGGGGGCGGCACCACCCGTGTCGGCGATCCGTCCGGCAAGGACGAGAGCCGCAAGGTGCTGACCAACGAGGTCATCAACGAGAACCTCGCCTCGATCCGCAAAACCTTCTCCAAGTTCCTGAAGTTCGAGGGCGACGGCGGCAACGCCATCATGGCGAACAACGCCGACTGGCTGAACACGCTCAACTACATCGACTTCCTGCGCGACGTCGGCCGGCACTTTTCGGTCAACCGCATGCTGTCCTTCGACAGCGTCAAGCTGCGGCTCGAGCGCCAGCACGAACTGTCGTTCCTCGAATTCAATTACATGATCCTGCAGGCCTACGACTTCGCCGAACTCAACAAGCGCTACGGCTGCACGTTGCAAATGGGCGGCTCGGATCAGTGGGGCAATATCGTCAACGGCATCGATCTCGGCCGCCGCCTCAACAACGCGCATCTGTTCGCGCTGACCGCGCCGCTGATCACCACGTCGTCCGGCGCCAAGATGGGCAAGACCGCGGCCGGCGCCGTGTGGCTCAATGCCGACCTGCTGGCGCCTTACGGCTACTGGCAGTTCTGGCGCAACACCGAGGACGGCGACGTCACGCGCTTCCTCAAGCTGTTCACCATCATGCCCATGGACGAGATCGCGCGGCTGGGCGCGCTCAAGGGCGCCGAACTCAACGAAGCCAAGAAGATCCTCGCCACCGAGGCGACGGCGCTGATGCACGGACGTGCTGCCGCGGACGAAGCAGCGGAGACGGCGCGCAAGACCTTCGAGGAAGGCGCGCTGGCCGAAAGCCTGCCGACCGTGGAAATCCCGCGCGGCGATCTTGAAGGCGGCGTCGGCGTGCTGGTGGCTTTCGCCGAGAAGACCGGCCTCGTCTCGTCGAACGGCGATGCGCGGCGTCAGATCAAGGCCGGCGGCCTCAAAGTCAATGACGCCACGGTGACCGACGACAAGATGTCATTGTCGGCGAAGGACCTGACGCCCGAAGGCGTGATCAAGCTATCGCTCGGCAAGAAGAAGCACGTGCTGCTCAAGCCGGTGTGATCTTATGTCGTCCCCGCGAAGGCGGGGACCCATACGCTGTGCGCTCTCGATAGCGCGGTGGCTATGGGTCCCGGGTCTCCTTCGCTATCGCTCAGTCGCCCGGGACGACGAAGTACCTACTGCGGCACCGGCATGAACTTCGGATCGAACGAGCCCGGCGACGGGATGAACTTGCGCAACAGGCCCGGCGCGATGGCGCTCACCGGATTGACGGTGATGCGCGGCGCGCCCGGTGCGCCGGTCGCCTCATAGGTGATGCCGAGCAGGCCTTCGTTGCTGCCGCCGAGGAACAGGCCGACGATCGGAATCTGGCCGAGCCCGAAGATGTTGTTGAGGCCGTAGAGCGGCACGAAGGTGCCACGCAGGTGCATTTCGCTGCGGGCGAAATCGACCTGCCCTTCCACCGTGGCACCGACCAGCGGCCCACGCACCACGCCGTCGCGCACCGACATGCGGCCCGGCGTCTTGGTGAAGCCGGCGCTCATCTCGGCAAAGTTGACGCCCTGCTGGCCGCTGGCGCCGCTCGATGCCACCACACGATCGAGAGCGGCCTCGCCGCGCACGACGAAATCGCGGATGACGATGGTGCCGACCTGCGGGGTCTGTTCCTGCGTCGGCGGATCCATGGCGATCCACATGCGCCCGCCATACATGCGCGGATAAGTGTCGGTAAAGCGGAACAGCGCGCCGGCGTCGTCGGTTTCCAGATAGACGACCTGATGGTTGTCGCGCGCGCGCAGCCGCAGATCGCCGATCAGGGGCGTGTCGCGGCCGATCTTGCCGCTCATGTTGAAGCTGCGGATGCGGCCGCTGCGCCGCGCCAGCTTCAGGGTGAGCCCGCGCAAGGTTTCGCCGTTGTGACCGACCACGGCGCCGAGCTTGACGTCGAGGTCGAGATCGCTCTGCTTCTCCCGCGCCTCTTCGTCGGTGCCGGCGAGCGACGACTTGACGAAGGTGCGGCCGTCGAAGACATCGCCGCGGATCGTCACCTTGAGCACGCCGCCGTCGCCGCGATCGGCACGCACCGAAGCCTTGTCGCCATCCGACAGGCTGAAGGTCGGGAAGTTCGCCGAACTCAGCGTGTTGTTGGCGTCGAGTTCGACCGAACCCTTGACGCTGGCGCCGCCGCCTTCAATCACGATGTCGTCGAAGCGCGTCCGGTTGGCCGACTTGATCATGGTGTAGGTGGCGCGCGCGCTCTTGCCGGCCGGCTTGACCCAGCCCGGCAGCACGTTTTCGATCTTCACCGACGTGAGATCGGCCTCGACGTTCAGCTTCTCGTCCTTGACGTTATCGCCGATCGCACCCGTTGCCTTCATCGGGATCGAGCCGACGATGCCGCGGCCGAAATCGAGCCCGAGCTTTTTGCGCGCCGCTTCGTCGATCGTCGCCGACATCGTCAGCTGCGCCGCGTCGTCGCCCTTGCCGCGGCGCAGGTCGATCTTGGCCGCCGTGCCGTTGATCTTGACGTCGCCTTTGATCTGGTAGCCGGTGTTGGTCGCGGCGACGCGCAGCGTCTGCGCTTCGATCTTCTGGCCGAGCAGCAGCTTGTCGGCGGCAAAGCCGGTGAGGTCGGCATCGATCGAATAACGCGTCGCATCCGCCGGCACGTCCTTGCCGAGGAGCTGCTGCACCGTCACCTGGGCCGAGAGCGTGCCGCGGCTCGACGCCGGGTCGATCGTCAGGCCCATCTTGTCGCGCAGTCCGTCGCTCGCCAGCAAGGCCGCCGCCGCCGGCACGGTGCCGTCAACGCGGAATGTCGTCACCGACGCGGACGGCTTGCGATGGGTATCGGGAATCGAGAACACGCCGCCGGCGATGTTGAGTTTGCGCCCGGCCGCGACCTCGACCGTGCCGCGGCCGAGATTGACGGTGGCGGTGCCGCCGGTGACGCGCACGTTGAGGTCGGCGTCACGGATTTCCGGCAGATGATCGACCGGCTTGATCGTTGTGCCGCTGGTTTCGATGTCCACCGACAGCCCGTCCTCCGGCGTCGGCGGCCCGCCGTCCTTGAAGTTGATCAAAGGCGCGTTGCCGGCGACCACCGCACGCTCGACGATGCCGTCGCTGATGTGCTCTTCAACCCAGCGCCGCACGCCGGTCGCGGCAAAAGCAGGCCAGAACTTCATCAAGGTCGGCATCGGCATGCGCGTGCCGGCGACGCCGAACGCGATATGCGGCTCGCCGGAAAAGTCGAGGCTGCCTGTCAGCGCCACCGCGACGTTGAACAGTGGCCGGTTGTCGACGCGGCTCAGGTCGCCCTGATCGATATCGATGCGCTTTCTCGTCGGATCGATGCGGACGCGGATGTTGACCCGATTGAGGGCGAGCCCGCTGTCGTCCTTGGCCGTGGTCGTGCCGAGGATGACCGGATCGATGACAGGATCGCCGCGCGTCAGGTTGAGCTGCCAGGCGGTGGCGCCGGCGGCCGGCGGCTCCAGCGTGGCGCGCAAGGTGAACTGGTTGGGCCCGGCATGAATCTGGAACGGCACGATCAGGTTGCCGCGCCGCCCATCCCAGTTGAACCGCGCGTCGATACGGTCGATGTCGTAGCGGATGGGCTCCTTGCCGCCGCGGTCGGTGATGGCGCCGGAATCGGCGAACACCTCGCCCTGCACCATGCGCAACTGGCCGTCGGCCGCCACTTCGGCGCGCACCGACGCCGAAACCGGCAGATCGACGTCGACATCCGCGCTGTCGAGGCGCGTCGCCAGCAGCACGTCGCGGGTCGATACCTTGCGCGCCTCGATGCCGAGGGCGCGGGTGCCGTCCGGCAACGGCCGCATCGCCGCGCTCAGGATCCAGGGCCGGTTCGGATTGACTGACTCCAGGCGGAAGACGACCCCGCCCTGGGCCGGGCGCGTCAGGCTGGCGTTGATGCGATCGAACATCCAGCGCTTGCCGTTGCGCCGGTCATCGACCGTCAGGCTGCCGTCCTTGAGACCGATCTCGCGCAGATCGTGACCGTCGAGACCGGTGGCGCCGACATTGTCGATCCAGCTCATCAGCCCGGCCAGACCGGCAACCGCGGCGGGCGGCGCATCGAGCGGCGTATCCGGCGGTGCCGGCGCATCGTCTTTGGGCTTGGGCGCCAGCGTCGGCGGCGCCGTGGCGATCGGCCGGTTGTTGCCGCCGGCGAAGACCGTAACGCGGCCGTCGGTCTCGATGCGGATGGACATCGCCGCGCCGACGAGGTTGAGGCTCTGCGCCCGCACGCGGCCATAGAGAAGCCCGAGGCCGGAGAGCCCGACTTCGGCCTTCGGCGCGCTTGCCACCACCGTGCCTTCGGCGTCGCGAACCTCGATATCGCGAAGGCGCAGCGACGTCCGCCCCCTCTCGTCACGCTCGATCTGCGTACCGCCGACGGTCACCTTGTCGCCGGCGCCGAAGTTCTCCTCGATCGCCTGCTTCAGCCAGGGCGTCGCGATGTCGAGTTCGATGGGGCCGCTGTTGAGCCGCCACCACAGGCCGCCGGCGGCGACGGTGAGCACCAGCGCCGTCAGCGTCAGGCTGAGGAATAGCCGCTTGACGCCGCGGTGGCGCAGAACCTGCGCGGCGCGCCGGCGCAGCCGGAGCCAGCGCCTGCGTGCGGATCTCTTGTGCGCGCGCCGGCGCGCGGCGTGGCGTTTCGACCGCGCATGCGACCGATCGTGGGCTGCCGTTTCATGCGCGCCATGGTCATGATGATGCGCCTCGTGATGGGCGCGGTGCGGCTCGTGACCATGCTCATGGCGCGCCGCGTCATGCGCGGCGGATGGGTGCGCCTCGGTATGGTGCGCGGCCCGCGGGCCGGAATGGTGCGGCTTGCTGGTCATGCCCTCGCGATTGATAGGGGCGCGCGGGGCCTCGACGACGTCACCACGCGCCGGCCCCGGCACCGCCGTTGCGGTAAGCCCGTCTGTAGGTCAAGCGGCCTGCCCGGCACGGACTCGGTCCCCTCGGAACGCAAAGCCGGTTGCGTCCGCCCGATGCAAATGGCATGGGCGAGATTGACCGCGCGAAAGCGACGAAAGGAAGGCACATGTCCCCGGCTAAACCCACTGGAAAGGCCTCAGAACTCGCCACCGGCGCCAAGGCCCCCTCCTTCAAGCTGACTCGCGACGACGGCACCAGCGTAGCGCTGAAAGACTTCAAGGACCGCAATCTTGTCCTCTATTTCTACCCGCGGGCCGATACCCCGGGCTGCACCAAGGAAGCGATCGATTTTTCGCGCCTGCGCGCGGCTTTCACCAAGGCGGACACGGAAATTCTCGGCGTCTCGACCGACCCTGTGGCGGCGCAGACCAAGTTCAAGACCAAGCACAAACTCAAGATCGACCTCGCCTCCGACGAGTCGACGGCGATGCTGGAAGTCTACGGTGCCTGGGGCGAGAAATCGATGTATGGCCGCAAGTTCCTGGGGGTCATTCGCAAGACCTTTCTGATCGACGGCAAGGGCCGCATCGTCCGCGTCTGGCCGAACGTCAAGGTGCCCGGCCACGCCGAGGAGGTCCTGGAAGCCGCCCGCGCGCTCTGAACGGCGGCCATGGCCGGGGACATCGGGTCGCGCCTGCAAAGGTATGGGAAGGCAGCGAAATTCGGCCCATGGCCCGACCGGCTTACAACATTCTTAACCATATGGGGCTGATATCGGGACTGTGGTCCCGTCCGCGCGGCGGCGATCCCGCGCGGAGTGTTCATGTCCCAAGTCGCCTACTCCCAATACGACCAGCCCTCGTCCGCCGCCCGCACGCCTTCGGCCGCCAGCGTCTCGCGCCACATCAACCGGGCGCACGCGGCCAACAAGGCCCACGCTCACGATTACACCCTGGTGCATCACGGCCGTCAGGTGCGGCTCGGCCCGGTGGCGTTCTGGATCGTGGTCGGCACCCTGGTGGTGATGGCCGTCTGGTCCCTCGGCACCGGCACCTATTTCGCCTTCAAGGATGACGTCCTCAAGAGCCTGATCGGCCGGCAGGCCTCGATGCAGTTCGCTTACGAAGACCGCATCGCCGAACTGCGCGCGCAGGTCGATCGTATCACCAGCCGGCAGATGCTCGATCAGGAGCAGGTCGAGCAGAAGCTCCAGGCGCTGCTCCGCCGTCAGTCCCTGCTCGAACAGCGCACCTCGGCGATCGCCGGCGATGTCGGCGTCACCGGATCGATCAAGCCGTCGAAGCTGCCCGAACTGCGCGGCGCGCGGCCGATCAAGCCCTCGCCGATCAGCGACACCGTGATCTTCACCGCGCCGCCCGACCGCGAAGCCCGGCTGCAATCGCGCGAGCCGGCCAATTCCAGTACGCGCTTTGCCGACAGCGGCGGCAATGGCAGCTTCGACGGCATCCTGTCGCGCGTGTCGCTGTCGCTTGAGAAGGTCGATCAGCGGCAGATTGCGGCGCTGACGAACATGGAAGAAAAAGCCGACAGCAAGGCGCGCGCCATCGGCGGCGTGCTCGGCGATCTCGGCATCAGTGTCGGTAAGGGTTCAGGCGGCACCGGCGGGCCTTACGTGGCGCTGAAGGCGCCGCGCGGCGACTCCGGGCCGTTCGAGCGCCAGATCTGGCGCATCAATGTCGCGCGCGCCCAGCTCAATCGCTACACGCAGGCACTCGCCACTGTGCCGCTGCGCAAGCCGGTCTATGGCGAGGTCGAGCAGAGCTCGCCCTTCGGCATGCGCATGGACCCCTTCCTCGGCGGCGCCGCGATCCACACCGGCGTCGATCTGCGCGGCGACACCGGCGATCCGGTGCGCGTCACCGCCAATGGCCGTGTCACCCGCGCCGCATGGGCCGGCGGCTACGGCAACATGGTCGAGGTCGATCACGGCAACGGCATCACGACCCGCTACGGCCACATGTCGAAGATCGAGGTCAAGGTCGGCCAGCACGTCACCATGGGCCAGACGATCGGCCGCATCGGCTCGACCGGCCGTTCCACCGGTCCACATCTGCATTACGAAGTGCGCATCGACGACAAGCCGACCAACCCGCAGAAGTTCCTGCGCGCCGGTTTACGCCTCGGTCCCAGCGTGCTCGGCGCCGATACCTGACGCGCCAAACATCAGGCTGAAAATACAAACGGCGCCGGAAACGGCGCCGTTAGACTTGGCACTGATCGCGCGAGGATCAGTTCATCTTGATGACGCGCACGTTCGGCTCGCCGAACTGCGTGCCGACGCAGTTCAGGTAAGGCCAGGACTGCTGTGTGCAGGACTTCAGCACGGTCTGCGCCGGCTCGGCGATCGGACTGGCATCGAGCTTGCCGCTCGAACCCGTCACGGCGGTGAAAATGCCGGCAATGACGGCCGCAACGAAAATGGCGGGGGTCACTTTTTTAAACACGACACTCTCCTGTCTCTTGTATGTCTTGTCTGTGTCGACCGCTGCCCATCAACGCGAGCGGCCTTGATTGGTTTCGAGACTAGGTCGGCCGGCCGTCGCCGGCTGTGCTGGCCGTCACGAATCAGCCGGTTGTCACCCGCGCCCTGCAATCGCGGGGCGATTGGCAAAAAAGGGCCGAATACAATAGGTTGCCGGCGGATTCCGGCCGCCGGTCGATCCGCCGTGAGCTTCCCAAAGACAGCGCGACCACTGATGAATGCCGCCGAAACACAATACCGTGACGCCCTGACCGCCTTGCAGCAGGGCCGCTTCGCCGATGCCGAACGACAGTTCAGCCGCTTTCTGAAAGGCCATCCGGACCACGTCGGCGCGCTCAATCTGCTGACCATTGCGCTGCTCAACCTGCAGCGTTTCGCCGAGGCCGAGCCGGTCATCGCGCGGGCGATCGCACTCAACCAGAGCTCGGACGTGTCGTATTACAACTACGGCCTGATCCTGAAGCAGCGCGGCAAGCTGAAGGAGGCGCTCGAGCAGTTCGATCGCGCCCTCGCCTTGAACGACAAGGTCGCCGACACCTGGAACAACCGCGGCGCCGTGCTCAACGATGTCGGCCATTACGGCCGCGCACTTGCCGACTTCGACCGGGCGATCGCGCTCAATCCGAAGCTCGCCGCCGCCTACCTCGACAAAGGCCAGGCGCTGGCGGCGTTGCAGCGCTTCGACGAAGCGCTGACGGCCAATGACCGGGCCATCGCGCTCGAACCGCGCTTGGCCAGAGCCTACGTCGCACGCGGTGCCCTGCTCGCTTCGCTCAACCGCCACGACGAAGCGCTCGCCGCCTATCGACAGGCGCTCGCTCTCGATCCGTCGCGTGCCGCCGCCCGGTCGGGCATCGCGGCGAAACTGCGCGAGTTGGGGCGCCTCGACGAAGCGCTCGCCGAAAGTCGCGAGGCCATCGGCCTCGAACCCGCCAACGGCGAGCTTTACTATGACTACGCAAATGTGAAGAAGGTGGCGGCCGGCGATCCGTTGATCGACGCCATGGCCACGCTCGCCGGCGAGGACGGCGCGACGGTCACCGATCGCGTCTTTGCGAATTTCGCGCTGGGCAAAGCCTATGCCGATATCGGCGACCATGAGCGCGCCTTCGCCCATTGGCAAACCGGCAACGCGCTGAAGCGCGGCCAGGTCGATTACGACGACGCCCGCGCGGCCGCCCAATTCCGCGCCATCGAGGATGTCTTCACGCAGGCCCTGATCGCGGCGAAGAGCGGCCAGGGCGATCCGTCGTCATTGCCGATTTTCATCCTCGGCATGCCGCGATCCGGCACCACGCTGGTCGAACAGATTCTCGCCAGTCATCCGCAGGTGCACGGCGCCGGCGAACTGCTTCTGCTCGATCGCGTGCTGCACGAGGCACCCCCGGGCGTTTCGGTTCGGCCGCCGGAATATCCGCGGAATGTTGCCGGACTGGATGGTTCGGCGCTTGGCGCGCTCGGCGCGCGCTATGCGAGCGCCTTGCAGCAGCTCGCACCGCAGGCGGCGCGCGTGACGGACAAGCTGCCGGCCAACTTCTTCTATGCCGGCATGATCCATCTCATCCTGCCGAAAGCCCGCATCATCCACACGGTGCGCGACCCGGTCGATACCTGCCTGTCGTGCTATTCCAACCTGTTCGTCAACGGTCAGGACTTCACCTACGACCTGCGCGAGCTCGGCCGCTTCTACGCGCGATACCGCAACCTCATGGCGCACTGGCGCAAGGTTCTGCCGCCGGACGCCATGCTCGAGGTCGCTTATGAAGACGTCGTGGGCGACCTCGAAGGCCAGGCCCGGCGCCTGCTCGCTTATTGCGGCCTGCCCTGGGACGACCGCTGCCTCGCCTTCGACAAGACGGCCCGGCCGGTGCAGACCGCCAGCGCCTCACAGGTGCGCCAGCCGATCTATCGCCAGTCGGTCGGACGCTGGCGGGTCTACGAAAAATGGCTGGGGCCGCTGCTGGAAGAACTGTCGGCCGATCCCACCGCGGTTCGCTAAGTCTCTCCGCCGCGCCAGCGCGTCAGCGGGCCGGCCAGGAAATTGAGAAAGTAACCGTACATCGCGTGGCGCGGCTCGATGAAGGTCAGCGCGACCGACAACAGCGCGGACGCGATAAACACCGCGGTGCCGATATTGTGAGATTTCGCCTGGCTGCGATGCTCCGGCACCACCTCGATGGCGCGAATGCGCAGCGACAAGGCCGCCACGACGATCATGTTGGCCGCGTATAGCCATACGGCCGGCGCCAGGTCGCCGTAGCGGCCGACGATGCCGCTCGAAAACGGCACCGAGGTGATGAAGAACAGATGGATGAGCGACCACGTCATCGCCTCCGGCGGCACGTCCTCGACGCGCCGCAAGGCGATCTCCGCGCGCCACTGCGCGGCAAGCACGAAGAAGCTGATGATATAGACGATGTATTCGGGGACGAGTGCGCGCAGCCGCGCCATGAGTTCGGCGCCGTCGTTGATCGCCACGTCCGTCGGCAGCCGTATTTCGAGCACGAGCAGCGTCATCGCGAAGGCGAAGATGCCGTCGGTCAAGGCGTCGATGCGGGCCTTGGGGTAGGTTCTCATCGCGCGGCGGTCGGGTCCGCCGGCGCCCCCGAGCGCCGGTCACGAATCGGCTTCCGCCGGCAAGTTTACTCCACGTCCTCGACTTCGAGAGGCCCGCCGCCGAAGGCCTTCTGGGCCAGCGCCGCCTGCATGAAGGGATCGAGGTCGCCGTCGAGCACGCCCGAGGAATCGGACGTGGACACCCCGGTGCGCAGGTCCTTCACCATCTGATAGGGCTGCAGCACGTAAGAGCGGATCTGGTGCCCCCAGCCGATGTCGGTCTTGGCGTCCTGTTCAGCCTCCGCCTTGGCCTCGCGCTTTTTCACTTCGCGCTCGAACAATTTGGCGCGCAGCATGTCCCACGCCATAGCGCGGTTGCGATGCTGCGAGCGGTCCTGCTGGCACTTCACCACGATACCAGACGGCTCGTGCGTCAGGCGCACGGCCGACTCCGTCTTGTTGACGTGCTGGCCGCCGGCGCCGCCTGAGCGCATCACGTCGGTGCGCACGTCCTTCTCGTTGATCTCGATCTTGATGTTGTCGTCGACCACCGGATAGACGACGACGCTGGCGAATGAAGTGTGCCGCCGCGCATTGGCGTCGAACGGCGAGATGCGCACCAGACGGTGGACGCCGTTCTCGCTCTTGAGCCAGCCATAAGCGTTGTGGCCCTTGATCTGGACCGTCGCCGACTTGATGCCGGCGCCCTCGCCTTCGCTCTCTTCCAGCCAGTCGACCTTGTAGCCCTTCTTCTCGGCCCAGCGCACATACATGCGCAGCAGCATGCCGGCCCAGTCGTTGCTCTCGGTGCCGCCGGCGCCGGCATGGACTTCGAGATAGCAGTCATTGGCGTCGGCTTCGCCCGACAGCAAGGCTTCGAGCTCGCGCCGCGCCACCTCGCCCTTGAGACCCTTGAGGGCCACCTCGGCGTCGCCCACGGTCGCGCTGTCGCCCTCGGCCTCGCCAAGCTCGATCAGCGTCAGATTGTCTTCGAGGTCCTGCTCGATGCGGGCCAGCGCCTTGAGCTGGTCTTCCAGCGCGTCGCGCTCGCGCATGGCCTTCTGGGCCTTGAGCGGGTCGTTCCAGAGATTGGGGTCTTCGGCAGCCTTGTTCAGTTCGGCCAGACGCCGTGTCGCGGCATCGACGTCAAAGATGCCTCCTCAGCAGCCCGACCGACTGCTTGATCTCATCGACGAGATTCTGGGTTTCTGCACGCATTTTTGGTCCTGTCTCTTGCCGCAGCATGTAGCGGCATCGCCTCGATTTCGCAACCCGCCGGCCGATTGACGCCATCCGGCAAACCGGTCAACAGTCCCGCCGCTTTGGCCCCCGGGCCCCGCAGGCCCAAAACGGAAGCGCGCCCCTTGCCCGTTAAGACATTGCTTCGGCGGGTGCTCGTCGCCTCGATCCTGGCAATCGCCGCCGTCCTGGCGCTGCAACCGCTGTTCGTCGGCGCCCTCGTCTTCACGCGGCAGCATGCCGATCTGCCGGCGATCCGCGCCCATATCACGCAAGGCTTCGCCGGTGGCTACCTGGCGAATGACGAGAAGCCGCGTCGCTTCATGCAGGGCGGCGGCCACCAGTTCACCGAATGCACCGGGCTATTGGTGGCGATCGACCCGGAGCCCGATCCGCTCAAGGCGGCGGTGCGGCCGGTGATGCATTCGCGCTATGTCGGCCCCTGCGGCGAAGTCGAGAAGCTCGCCGCCGGCATCGATACCGGCGACCGCACCGATTACGCGCGTTACTGGCACGGCTACCGCGTCTACCTGTGGCCGATGCTGAGCGTCTTCAGCCTCGGCGAGATGCGCTTTGCCAACGCCGTGCTGCTGTTCGCCGCCACGCTCGCCTTCTTCGTCAGCCTGCGCCGCGCCATCGGCTCGACCCCGGCCGCCCTGTTCTTTCTCGTGCTGTTGAGCCTCACCGACATCTGGCGCATGTGGAACATCACCACCCACGCGCTGAGCACGGTCCTGATCCTCGGCGGCGCTGCGCTGTTCGCCCGCCTCTATCCGCGGCGGCGCAGCCTGACTGAGGCGATCGTCGTCGCCGCGCTGTTCGGCGCCGTCTTCAATTACGTCGATTTCCTCATCAACCCGCCGCTGATGCCGATGCTGTTCGCCTTCATCGTCATGGCGACCGAGCTGTCGCGGCCTGTCCCGATCGCGCGGCAGACCGTCGTGCCGGCGTTAATCGCCGCCGGCGTCACCTCGCTCGCCTGGTTCGGCGGCTACGGCCTGACCTGGGCAACAGAATGGGGTCTCGCCGTCTGGATGTCGCCTGACGCGCAGCAGCAAGGCCTGTCGATCATCAAGCAGATTACGCTGCGGCTGTACGGCGTCGAGGCCGACTCCGTCGTGCCGATGTATCCGCTCATCCCGACGCTGACGATGATTCTGCAATCGTTCATCTCGGTCGGCAGCGTCGTCGTCGCCGCGCTCGCGGCCGCGATGGCGGTGTTCCTGCGCACGCACTGGCAGGCCTTCGCGTGGCGACGCTTCCTGCTTTTGAGTTCGCCGACCCTGGTATCGATGGCGTGGTTCGAGATCCTCAATAACCACACGCAGACGCACTCGCACTTCACCTATCGCAGCGAGTCGGCGGCGATCGCCATTGTCTTCGCCGCGGCGATTCTGGCGACCGATGCGCCGGTGACGTTGCGCTCGCTTATCGGCAATCTGTGGCGCGCCATAACGCGACGGCCGGCGCAAGCGCCGGCCGCGTAATTCATTCCTTTGAGGATAGGCTCAGTACAGCCCGCCCGTGCCCGACCGCACGGCACGGCCGGAGTCCGGCGACACGCCGGGGCTGTAATACGGCGGCGGCGGTGCGCCAGGGCCGCCACCCTGCTGGCCGCCATCGTAACCAACCACCGAATAGTTGTCGGGCGGCGCGGTGCCGGGCTTGAACGCCTCAAGGACCGCCTTCTGCGTATCGGGACCGGCGCGCATGCCGGTCTTGAGATCGACGCGGATCAGCTTGATGCCCGGCGGCACGCGGAACGGCGCGGCCGGCTTGTCGGCGAGCGCGGTCTTCATGAAGTTCTTGACCACCGGCGCGGCCAGACGGCCGCCGGTCTCGCCGCGGCCGAGCGAGCGCGGCTTGTCGTAACCGAAATAAACACCGACCACGACATCGGGCGTGAAACCGATGAACCAGGCGTCCTTGTAATCGTTGGTAGTGCCGGTCTTGCCGGCGACGGGCTTGGCGACTTCCTTCTGGAAGCCGACGCCGCCCGCGGTGCCGCGCGTCACGACGCCTTCCATGATCGAGGTGATCTGATAGGCGGTCATCGGATCGATCACCTGCTCGCGGCGGTCGATCAGCGATGGCTCGGGCTGGTTGTCCCACTTCGCCGCGTCGCAGCCGATGCACTCGCGCTCGTCGTGACGATAGACGGTGTGGCCGTAGCGGTCCTGGATGCGGTCGATCAAAGTCGGCTTCACCTTGCGGCCGCCATTGTCGATCATGCCGTAGGCCGTGACCATGCGCAGCAGCGTGGTTTCGCCGGCGCCGAGCGAGAACGAAAGGTACGGCGGCAGGCTGTCATAAACACCGAAGCGCCGCGAATAATCGGCGATCAGCGGCATGCCGATGTCCTGCGCGAGGCGCACCGTCATGACGTTGCGCGAATGCTCGATGCCGAAGCGCAAGGTCGAGGGACCGAAGAAGTTCTGCTCGTAGTTCTCCGGCTTCCAGACGCCGAGGCCCGGGCCCTGGTCGAGTTCGATCGGCGCGTCGAGCACGAGTGACGACGGCGTGTAGCCGTTGTCGAGCGCGGTGGCGTAGACGATCGGCTTGAAGGAAGAACCCGGCTGGCGCAGTGCCTGCGTCGCGCGGTTGAACTGGCTCTGGTCGTAGGAGAAGCCGCCGACCATCGCGAGCACGCGGCCGGTCTGCGGGTCTTCCACCACCATGGCGCCGGAAACTTCCGGCACCTGACGCAGGCGATACTGGCCGTCCTTCTTGTCGTCGGCTTCGACATAGACGACGTCGCCGGGCGACAGCACCTGACCGACCTTGGTCGGCGCCTTGCCGGAGACCTTCGCCCACTTCATGTTCTCGAGCGGCACGATGCCGATGTCGCGCGCGCGATCGACGCGGCCGGCGAGATCGTGCGCCGGCTGCAAGCCGACGCGCGCCGACTGATCGGTGACTTCGAGCACGACCGCGCCGCGCCACGGCGCGACGTCGTTGAGCGTCTTCACCTCGGCGAGTTTGATGCCCCAGTCGCCGGCGATGTCGATCTTGCCGGCCGGACCGCGCCAGCCATGCGCCTCGTCGTATTTGACGAGGCCTTCGGTCAGCGTCTTGCGGGCGATCGCCTGCATTTTGGTGTCGAGCGTGGTGCGCACCGACAGGCCGCCCTCGTAGAGCTTTTTCTCGCCGTAGCGGTCGTACAGCTCACGGCGCACTTCCTCCGCGAAATATTCGGCCGAGAAAGTATGAGCGACGGTCGGCTTGGTCGACACGCCGAGGCCGGTCTTCTTGGCAGCTTCCGCGTCGGCCGACTTGATCCAGCCGGCTTCGGCCATGCGGTCGATGACCCAGTTGCGGCGCTCGAGCGCGCGCTCGCGCTGGCGGAACGGATGGAACAGCGCCGGACCTTTCGGCAGCGAGGCGAGATAGGCCGCCTCGGGGATCGTCAGCTCGTTGACGCTCTTGTCGTAGTAGGCGAGCGAGGCCGAGGCGACACCGTAGGCGCCAAGACCGAGGTAGATTTCGTTGAGGTACAGTTCGAGGATCTTGTCCTTCGAGTAAGTGCGTTCGATCTTGAGCGCGAGCAGCGCTTCCTTGATCTTGCGCGAGAACGACACCTCGTTGGTCAGGAGGAAGTTCTTCGCCACCTGCTGCGTGATGGTCGAGGCGCCCTGCGGCCGGCGGTTCGAGCCGAGGTTCTGCACGTAGCTCAGCGCCGCGCGGGTGATGCCGATGAAATCGAGGCCGCCGTGCTCGTAGAAGTTCTTGTCTTCGGCGGCGAGGAAAGCGTGGATGACGAGCTTCGGCACCGCCTGGATCGGCAGGTACAGCCGGCGCTCGCGGGCGTATTCGGCGACCAGCGATCCGTCGGCCGCGTGCACGCGCGTCATCACCGGCGGCTCGTAGTCCTGGAGCTGCGAATAATCCGGCAGGTCCTTCGAGTAGTGCCACAGCAGGCCGGAGACCGCGGCAACGCCCACGACGAACACGATGGTGCCCGCCGCAAACAGGAAGCCGAGGAAGCGCAGAAGAAATCTCATGGGCAAGTGATGCAACGTCCGCCCATGGCGGCGCTGTCCCGTAAGGTCATGGCGGAGCTTACTGATCGCCCGCTTTTATGTTGAAACTGAGGCCGCTTTTCAGCGGCAAAACAACGGGCTGCGGGCATCAATTGGCCCTCGCCGAGCCGCGCGCCAGGCGCGGGGCAAAGAACTGATCGACCGCCTGCCCCACCGCCGTTGCGGTCTTGGCCTGCCAGTTGCCGTTGGTCAACATCTTGAGGTCCTGCTTGGTCGACAGATAACCGAGCTCGATCAGCACCGAAGGCACATCCGGCGCCGTGAGCACCTTGAACCCCGCCGACTTGAGCGGATGCTTATGCAGCCGCGCGGTCGATTTCATCTCGCCAACCACGGAACGGGCGAACTGCGCCGAATAGGTTTTGGTCTCGCGCTGCGCCAGATCGAACAGGATGTTGGCGACGTCGTCCGGCTCGGCGGTCAGATCGACGCCGGCGATGGCGTCGGCCTTGTTTTCGGCCTCAGCCAGCCGCGCGGCTTCGGCGTCGGAGGCGTTCTCCGACAGGGTATAGACGGTGGCACCTTCCGCCTGCCCTTCGCTCTTGGGCAGACTGTCGCAGTGGATCGAGATGAACAGCGCGGCGCCGTGCGAGCGGCCGAAGCGCACGCGCTCGGACAGCGGTATGAAGGTGTCGTCGGTGCGGGTCATGGCGACGCGGTACTTGCCGCTCTGCTCCAGCCGCGCCCGCAGCGTCGCGGCGAATTGCAGGACGATGTCCTTTTCCAGTTCACCGCTTTGCGCCCGCGCGCCCTGGTCGATGCCGCCATGGCCGGGGTCGAGCACAATCAGCGGCCGGGCGTCGTCGGGCGCCTTCGGCACCTCGGGCATCTTCGCGGTCACGCGGCGCTCCGGCCCGCTGTCGAGCGTCAAGGCCTGCATGAAACTGGCGCGGTCGGTCGTTGCCAGATCGACCACCAGGCGCGCCGGTTGGTCGGCGGTAGCGTCGAGCGTAAAGGCCTTCTCGATCTTCACAGGGCCGGTGGTATCGAGCACCACCCGAGAGCCGCCCTGCATGATCAGCCCGTAGCGAAATGCCTTGACCAGGCCCCGCCCCTGATCGCCGATCTTGTCGGGAAGCTGAAAGGCCACTTGCGGCAGGTCGAGCACGATCCGATACGGATTGGCGAGCGCAAAAGCCGCGAAATCCATTTTCCGCGACAGGTCCATGATGAAGCGGGTCTTCTGGCCGTCGCCGCCGACTCGGACCGCGGTGACGGACGGCAGGGTCGCGACACCATTCTGCGCCAGCGCCTGGCCAGCCGGGAGCGCGCCGCCCACCAGGGCGGCCAGCACCGCAAATATGGCCAGTGTCCGACCTGTCACCGATTCCAACCCTTTCGGACGCGGGTTCTACCCCATTACGGGGTGCGTCGGTTAACGGAAGTTGATGATTCGCGCTGATTCCACGGAGTTCCGTGCCAAACTGTGACGATAAGGTCGCGGTCGCGCGTGCGCCCTACCCGGGAACCACCGGCAAGCGTTTGCTTGCCATCCCGAGATTCCGGCCGTACATAGAGATTGCTGACGGTTATAGTTCCGGTTTGCCGCGTTCGGGCATCCCGGCCCGCCAGTCCAGGATCGGTCCCTCGAGGAGGCAGGCCGAACGGACGGCGAAGCGAGCCGAAACCCGTTTGATGAACTTCGGTGTGAAGGACATCCGGAACAGCGCCTGGCCATCCCGGCCATTCGCATTCGACCATCAGCACATGACAATTCGGCAGCGCCGTTTCTTGGCGCGGCCGTAGCGCTACGGGTCGCAATTTATGCTGCCGAGGTTGCAGCAAAAGCCATTCGAGGTCCCTCGCTTTCGCGAAGCCATCGTGACAGCGCGCTTTGCTATGGGCCTCGGCCTGCCTCGGCGTGAAAACGCGCCCCATTCCCTGAAACCCAATCAGGCCGCTTCCCCGCTCCGCCGCCAGAACAATCGTTCCGGGCGCGGGCTTGCGCCGTCATGGCCCTTGCCATGGCGCGAGCATGCGGGCCGCACGGCCTCAGTGAGACGTTCCTATGCCCGACAAAATGTTGATCGACGCGACCCACCCGGAAGAGACGCGGGTGGTCGTGCTCCGCGGCAATCGCGTCGAGGAATTCGACTTCGAGTCCGCTAACCGCAAGCAACTCCGCGGTAATATCTATCTCGCCAAGGTCACGCGCGTCGAACCGTCGCTTCAGGCGGCCTTCGTCGATTACGGCGGCAACCGCCACGGCTTCCTCGCCTTCTCCGAAATCCACCCGGATTACTACCAGATACCGGTCGCCGACCGGCAGGCGCTGCTCGCCCAGGAAGAGCACGACGCCCGTCAGGCTGAAGCGGAACACGAGAATCGCTCCTCCCGCGGCGGTCGCGGCCGGCACCGGCATCGCCGTTCGGATCGCTCGCGCGACGCCAGCCGCTCCGAGGCGGTCGCGCCGGAAGCGACCGAGACGCCGTCCGAAGTCGCCGGCGAGGCCGCGCTCGGCGGCCTGCCGCCGGAAGAAGCCGATCGCACGGAGACCCCGCTCGCCTCTGCCGAGGCGCCGATCGCCGACAGCGATGTGATGGCAGCGGCGCCGGCCGAAGCAGAAGCTGCGGCCGAAGAAGCAGCGCCGTCAGAACCCGTCGATATTCCCGCGATTCTCGAAAGCCGCGCCGAGGCCGAACCGGCCGCCGGCGAGCCGGCTGCCGATCAACCGGTCGCGGTTCAGCCGGAAGGCGGCGACGATCACGCCGAGACCGGCGACGAAGTCCTTATGCCCGACGCCCAGTCGCTGTCCGGCGGCGAGACCGCCGGTGAGGAAAGCGAACCGGCCGAAGGCCGCGCCGCGCCGGACGACGACGACGAAAACGGCAATGGTGACGAGCACCACGAAGACGAGACGGTGGAATCGGTCGGCGGCGCCGACGCGCTCGAGGAAGCGCAGGAGCGCGCGCCGCGCTTCCGCCGCAACTACAAGATCCAGGAAGTCATCAAGCGCCGCCAAGTGATGCTGGTGCAGGTGGTCAAGGAAGAGCGCGGCTCCAAGGGCGCGGCGCTGACCACGTATCTCTCGCTCGCCGGCCGCTATTCGGTGCTGATGCCGAACACCGCGCGCGGCGGCGGCATCTCCCGCAAGATCACGTCCGGCGAAGACCGCAACCGCCTCAAGGAAATCGCCCAGGAGCTCGAAGTGCCGGAAGGCATGGGTGTGATCCTGCGCACCGCCGGCGCCGCCCGCACCAAGATGGAGGTCAAGCGCGACTTCGAATATCTGCTGCGGCTGTGGGAGACGGTGCGCGACCTGACGCTCAAGTCGATGGCCCCCACCCTCGTCTATGAGGAAGGCTCGCTGGTCAAGCGCTCGATCCGCGACCTCTATTCCAAGGACATCGACGAGATCATCGTCGCCGGCGAAGCGGGCTACAAGGAAGCGCGCGACTTCATGCGCATGCTGATGCCGAGCCACGTCAAGAACGTGAAGCTCTATTCGGATGCGCAGCCTTTGTTCACGCGCTACGGCATCGAGAGCCAGCTCGACGCCATGTTCCAGCCGACCGTGCAACTGCGCTCCGGCGGCTATATCGTCATCAACCAGACCGAAGCGCTGGTGGCGATCGACGTCAACTCCGGCCGCGCCACGCGCGAGCACCACATCGAGGACACCGCGCTCAAGACCAACTGCGAAGCCGCCGACGAAGTCGCGCGCCAGCTTCGCCTGCGCGACCTCGCCGGCCTCATCGTCATCGACTTCATCGACATGGATGAAGGCCGCAACAACCGCACGGTCGAGCGGCGCATGAAGGAAGCGCTCAAGCACGATCGCGCGCGCATCCAGGTCGGCCGCATCTCGCATTTCGGCCTGCTCGAGATGTCGCGTCAGCGCATCCGCACCTCGGTGCTGGAATCGTCGACCGAGAAGTGTCCGCTGTGCGGCGGCCTCGGCCATGTGCGCTCGGTGTCGTCGGTCGCGCTACAGTTGCTGCGCGCCATCGAAGAGACGCTGAACAAGGGCGCCACGCATAATCTCGTCGTGCGCACGCGCTCGGAAGTCGCGCTCTATGTGCTCAACCACAAGCGCGCTCACTTGCGTGCGCTTGAAGAGCGCTTCCACATCACCATCACCATCTCCGCGGATTCCACGGTGGCGCCGCAGGTGTCGTACATGGTCGAGCGCGGCGAGCAGATGCACAGCGCCGACCAGGCCAAGGCGATCGCCGCCGCCGCGCCGCCGCTGGCGATCACCGTCGAGGAAGAAGAATACATCGAGCCCGAGATCGAGGCCGATGACGAGGAAGACAGCGAAGCGCCCGCCACCGAATCCGGCGAGGAAGCAGCAAGCGAAGCCGAAGCCGAAGCCGCCGACGGCGACGGCGATGGCGAACAGGACAACGGCCGGCGCCGCCGCAGGCGGCGTGGCCGCGGCCGTGGCCGCGGTCGCGGCGGTCCGCGCGACGAGGCACAGCCGCAGCAGGCGCAGGGCAATCTCGGCGAGCACGAGATCGCGCACGAGGATCACGACGGCGGCTCGCCCGAGGAAGAAGGTCTCGGCGCGCAGGATCAGGACGGCGAAGGCGCAGCAGCCGCCGACGGGACGGAGGAGAACGGCGAACCGCGCCGTCGCCGGCGCCGTGGCCGCCGTGGCGGCCGGCGCAACCGTCACCGCGAAGGCGACGCCAACGGCAGCAGTCACGAGGCAGGCGCCGAGCAAAGCACAGCGTTCGAAGAAGGCGTCCACGAGACGTCGGAGGGTGCGCCACATCCCGTGCTGAGCGATGAGGACGCCGGGCTGATGGCCCCGCCCTTCCCGCAGCCGACGCCGGTACACGAAGCCGCTCCCGCGCCTTCCCCGAGTCCAGCGAGCCCGCCGGCCGCGGCCGAAACGCCGATGGAACCGGCGCCGCGCCGCCGCTCGACGGTACGCGAACCCGCGCCCATCGCGACCGGCGAGCCGGTCGCCGCGGTTCCGGTAGCGCCGCCCGCGAATTCGGCTCCGGTCGTATCCTCGACCGCGCCAGAGGCGGCGCCGGAGCCGCCGAAGCGCGGCTGGTGGGCCAAGCGCCTCCTTGGCGACAAGAGCTAGCCGCAATTGGCGAGCAGAAAAAACTGCGGCATGAGCGCCGCAGCCTGCCGCGCATCGCGGACGGGAACGTGGTAGATTGACTCGGCGCCGCCGATCCGCGGAGCCCAATGGAAGCCAAAGGGACGACACCTATGCCGCATCTCAAGGTCACCGCACTCGCGCTCGCCGGTCTCCTGCCGGTGGTGCTGGCCGCACAGCCCGCCGCCGCCGCGACCAAGGACCAGAAGATGGAGACCTGCAAATTCGCCGCGGACAACGACAATCTGACCGGCGCCAAGCGCAACACATTCATCAAGAAGTGTATGGGCACCGGCAATTACGAGCCGCAGGCCCGCAAGGACGCGCTCAAGCAAGCCAAGGGTAAGAAGCCAGCCGCAACGCCTGCCGCCGCCGCGCCCGCTCCGGCCGCCGACGACGAGACCGAAGAGAAGGCCCAGTAACCGCCCGGAGATTTCCGGACCGAAATTTTGAAGCGCGGCCCGACCAGGCCGCGCTTCTCGCGTTTCAGAGCTGCAAATTGTGACCTGCATCAAAGACGGCTCTCGCCGTTTCCACCATCTTGATTTTATGAATTGGCGCATCGTCTCTTTTTTTGCAGTGATGGCCGCACTTTCTCCGGCCGCGGCGGCTGACGATATCTACGGCCGCTATTTCGCCGGCGCGGCCAATGGACGGCCCTGTTATCTGCGCGTCTATGACGACGCGCATCTCAAGGGCCATCCCAGGCAGACCGTCCGCCGCATCCTCGTCGACTTCGACGTCAATGTCCGCTCCGACGAGACCCGCAAGAACGGCCCCGACAATTTCGAGGCCGGCATCGGCTTCATGCTCAAGCGGTCGGACGAATGGTACGGACAGGCCTTGTCCTGCAAGACCATTGCCGATCGCGTCGAATGTTATCTGGAGGCCGACGGCGGCCGGCTGACGCTGACCGCGCGCGGCAAGGACCTGCGCCTCGAAGTGGCGGGCGGCCCCGAAGGTGAAATCGGTGCCGAGGGCGAGAAGGATTTCGGCAGCTTCGGCGGCCGCGGCTCGGACGACCGCGTGTTCATCCTGCCGCCGGCCGACCGCGCCCTGTGCGACGCGGCCTTTCCGCCATAGGCGTTACGCAGCCTTCAGCGCCGGCCGCTCCAGCGGCGTGACGTCGAAGCTGCGCAAGGTGCCGCGCCGCAGCACATCGATCGTGATCGCGCGTCCGATGCGTTCGCTGTTGAGCAGCCGGATCAGATCGTCGACCCCGGTCACTGCGACGCCGTCCGCGCGCACGATGATGTCGAACGACATCAGCCCGGCCTTGGCCGCCGGACCGTTCGCCTCGAGGCCTGAAACCATCGCACCCGTCGCGTTGTCGATTCCGGCGAAGCGCGCATGACGCCGCGGCACCTCGACGGTCTGCCCGGACACGCCGATATAACCGCGCCGCACGCGGCCGTGCTGGATCAATTCGCTCAGCACGAACTGCGCGGTGTTGGCGGCGACCGCGAAGCAGATGCCCTGCGCGCCGCGGATCACCGCCGTGTTGATGCCGATGACCTCGCCGCGCGACGACACCAGCGGCCCGCCGGAATTGCCCGGGTTGAGCGCGGCGTCGGTCTGGATAACATCCTCGATCAGCCGGCCGTTGCGCGCGCGCAACGACCGGCCGAGCGCCGAGATGACGCCGGCGGTGACCGTCGATTCAAAGCCGAGCGGATTGCCGATGGCGACGACCAATTGGCCGCGGCGCAGCGCCTTGGAATCGCCGAGCGGCGCATGCGGCAGGTCGCGCACCGCGCCGGCGCGCAGCAGCGCCAGGTCGGTGTCGGGATCGACGCCGATAATGCGCGCTTCCATGACGCGGCCTTCGGTATCGAGCAGCCGGATGTCCTTGGCGCCTTCGACGACGTGGCAGTTAGTCAGCACCAGACCGTCCGGCGCGATAGTGACGCCGGAGCCGGTACCCGCAGGTCTCGTAGAACCTGGGCGCCCGCCGGCGCTGCGTGTTTCCACGCGCAGCACGGCGGGGCCCACCGCGTCGGCGACCGAAGTCACCGCGCGGGAATAGGCATCGAGGATCTCCGCGTCGGCGGCGAAGTCCTGGTCGGACGCGAGGGCGGCCGCGGCCGCACCCACGCCCTCATCTTCCGGTTCGGAAGGAGACGTGAAGTCGAGCATTGTATGTTGTCTTGTTGTGACGATTGGAACCGGATGTAGGTATCCACTTCGGTTAATGGAAGAGCCCGCCCGGGCCCGCGCCGAAGGCCCGGTTTTCCTACGCGATGCGGTAGCGTGGAACCGAGGTTAAAGCGAAATTAACCACCTTGCTTAATGCTGGCCGCGATGTCGGGGTCATCGTTCTTCAGGAAATCGCAGCCGCGAGACGCTTCAGCTTTGCCTGAAGCGCCGCCTGCTCTCGCGCCGCCAGCCGAGCCGACAATCGATTCCGGCGCCACCGCCTCGGTGCGCGAGACCATCGACCTTCTCGAACTCGACCTTTCCGCCATGATTCGCGACGTCGCCCAGGCCGCCGAAGCTGTCCACAGCGGCACCTCGGCCTCGGCGCAGGCATTAGCCGCGATCCGCGCCCGCGGCGAAACGCTCGTCGGCCAGTCGCAGGATGCGCGGCGCGACGCCGGTCAGGTCGCCTCCGCCACCACCGAACTGGCCCAGTCGGCCGGCGAGATCGACCAGCGCGTCCGCGCCGCCGGCGCCCTCACCGACGACGCCGAAGCCGCGGCGTCAGCCGCCAACCGCAGCGTCGATGAGCTCAAGACGTCGATCGGCGACATCAGCAAGGTGGTCAACCTGATCGCCAATGTCGCGCGCCAGACCAACCTGCTCGCGCTCAACGCCACCATCGAGGCGGCGCGTGCCGGTGCCGCCGGCCGCGGCTTCGCGGTGGTCGCCGCCGAGGTCAAGGAATTGTCGGTGCGCACGCAGACCGCGACCGAGGAGATCACGCGCAAGATCGAGACGCTGCAAAAAGCCGCGGCGGTTTCGATCGCCGCCGTGCACCGTATTTCCGAAGCGACCCAGGCGGTGCGTCCGGTGTTCTCGTCGATCGCCGAGGCGGTGCAGGCCCAGGTGCGCACCACCGACGGCCTGTCGCAGAACGCGACCGAGACCTCGGTCTTCATCGGTGCCGTCGCCGACGGCGCCAGCGAGATCAAGAACGCCGCTGCCGACGCCACCGCGCACGGTGAAAAGGTCGATCAGTCGGGCCGCGAGGCCGGCCGCCTCGCCGAACGCCTCAAGACGCGCTGCGTCATCTTCCTGCGTCTCACCGATATCGGCGACCGCCGCCGCCACGAACGCCTGCCCTGCGAACTCGACGTCACGTTGCAGATCAGCGGGGTGCCATTGCGCGGCCAGACCGCCGACATATCCGAAGGCGGGCTGCTGGTGCGCCTGCGCGAGCCGCACGCGCTCAACACCGGCGCCGTGATGCCTGCCGAGATCAACGGCATCGGCCCGTGCGAGCTGCACCTCGTCAATCAGTCGCCACTCGGTCTGCACCTGCAATTCGGCCCGCTGACGCCGGATACCAAGGCGCATCTGCATGGCCGCCTGGAAGCCATCCGTTCGGCCAACAAGGAATTCATCGCGCGCGCCATCGGCGCCGCCGACCGCATATCGGGCCTGTTCGAGCAGGCTGTGAATTCCGGCCGCATCGCGATCGAGGACCTGTTCGACAATAATTACGTGCCGATCCCCGGCACCAACCCGCCGCAGCACCGCACCAAGTTCCTGCCGCTGTGCGAAGACATCCTGCCGACCGTTCAGGAGCCGCTGCTCGCCAGCGACCCGAGGCTGGTGTTCTGCGCCGCCGTCGATCGCAACGGCTATCTGCCGGTGCACAACGCGGTCTATTCGCAGCCGCAACGGCCGGACGATCCGATCTGGAACGCGGCGAATTCGCGCAACCGCCGCATCTTCGACGACCGCGCTGGCCTGTCCGCGGGCCGCGTGGTGCGGCCCTACATCATCCAGAACTATCCGCGCGACATGGGCGACAAGATCGTCATGATGTGGGAAATCGGCGCGCCGATCCGCGTTTTCGGCAAGAAATGGGGCGGCTTCCGCACCGCCTACACCCTGTAGCGCCCGGTCGTGGTTACCGGGGCCTTACCCCGGTCCGCTAAAGTTTGACCGGAGTTCTTCAAGCGCCTGCAAGCGCGGCGCGTCTATGGTCCATGGCTCAGACTTCGTCGACGTCCGGAATTGCACCGCCGTGGCCAGAACTGCGACATATACGAGACGGCGTCCGCCGGCGCATGAGCGCCGCCCATTGCGGATGTCGGATGTCGTCGGCTTGGCAGTCGGCGCGGCGCTGCTGGTCGGCGTGCTGGCGGCGCTCGTCGTATTTGGACCGAAGTTCCAGCCGACGCACCGCGAGCCCACCGCCGAAGAGGTCGCCGCCAACATCCATCGGGAGAACCTGCGGGCGCGCTCCGCGTACCGTCAGGGTTCGATCCTGATCGTCGATCCGGACTCCTGCACCGATTACGCCTTCGATAACTGGACCGGCAACATCCAGTACAAGAGTGACGTCGATTGCGATGCGCGGCTCGCTGCGATGCAGAAGAGCCAGACCCAGAACGCGGCCGAGCGGGTGCGCAGCGTGGTCGAGGGCTTCCGCCGCTAGCGGCGAGCGCCCGCTTATCAAATGACACAGACCGGCGCGCGGGCTGAGCGCGCAGCCGTTCCGTGTCGGAACTATTCAGCCAAGGTCGGGTTGACGCGCCATAACACGGACACGCGTCCGCGTGCATGGAGGCTGGGTCATGTCTATGACGGAAATCGATATTGTAACCGCGGGCGATGCTGAATCGGCGGTGAGTTGGAGAGCAATCATTGCCGGCGCGGTGACGTCCGCCGCTGTCACCCTCATTCTCGTCGCCTTCGGCGTCGGTGTCGGCTTCTCGGTGATTTCGCCGTGGAGCGGCGAAGGCGTTTCGGCGACCACCTTCACCATCGCCGGCGGCATCTATCTCATCGTCGTGGCGATGCTGTCGTCCACCATCGGCGGCTATCTCGCCGGCCGTCTGCGCCCGCTGTGGTCGAGCGTCCATGAGCATGAGCGCTACTTCCGCGATTCCGCCCATGGCCTCGTGACCTGGGCGCTGGCGACCGGTCTCGTCATCACTGTGCTGGGCACCGCCATGACCGCGCTAATCGGCGCCACCGGCGCAGGCGTCGTCGCCGCCGGTTCGCAGCCGGCCGATGTTTATGTCGACACCCTGCTGCGTACCACCTCGCCGGCCGCCCAGGCCGCCCCGGCCCCTGCCGCGCCGAATGCAGCGGATGCGGCCACCGCTCCGGCGTCGACCACCGAGAACGCCCCGGTGCTGCAGGGTGGACAGTTGCCCAACCCGCGGACCGTGCAGCCGGTCGAGCGCGCCTCGATCGCCCGCATTCTGGCCCCCGCCATGATCAAGGGCGGCAGCGTCAGCGAGCCCGACCGCACTTACCTCGCTCAGGTCGTGTCGGCCCGAACCGGCATGCCGCAGGCCCAGGCGCAGCAGCGCGTCGATGAGGTCATCAACCAGGCGAAGGCGGCCGCCGACAAGGCGCGCAAATCCTCGGCGGCTTTCGCCTTCTGGCTCGCCTTCGCCATGCTCGCCGGTGCGCTCTCGGCGTCGCTGGCGGCGATCGAGGGTGGCAACCTGCGCAATCGCGAATGGTGGCTGCCCGCCGGCAACCGGGTCGTGCGCACGACCCCCGCCGAATAAACACCAACACCAACCAGGGAGACGATCATGCCTATTCTGTTGTGGCTCCTCGGCGTACCGGTCAGCCTCATCCTCGTGCTGATGCTGCTCGGCGCCGCCTAAACCAAGGCGACCAAGGCAAGGCCCGCCCGTCGAAAGACGCGGCGGGCTTTCCTTTGCCCGCGCCCCAGCCGCTTGATCTAGCGCAAAGCCCGGCCCGCGCTTTGCTGCGAGATGTCCTCCCGCTCTTCAGACCGGGAGGCTTCGATGCGTCTGCGCTTTCTACACGCCCTGCTGGGCGCCCTGCTCATTGTCGGCACGGTCTGGGCGGGCTCGGCGGCCGCTGAGCCGGCGCTGCCGAGCGAGGCGGTGCAGGAAAAGCTGATCAAGACCTGCATCTTGACGCTCAACGACGCCAATCTCACCGGAAACTACACGGTGCTGCACGCCAAGCTCGCCAAGCCGTTCCGCACGCAGTTCAACCCCGACAAGCTGAAGGCCGGTTTCAAGGGCTTCGCCGACCAGCAGATTGATCTCTCGGTCGTGGCCATCAAAACGCCCGTCGCCTCGACGCCGAGCAAGATCGACGACCGCGGCGTGCTGCAACTGCGCGGCTATTTCGACACGCAGCCGAGCCGCGTGCACTATGAACTCGATTTCCTGGTCTCCGAGGAAGAGTGGAAGCCGATTTCGATCAACGTCCGGGTGCGGCCAGCCTCGGAGAAGTAGCCGCGCATCGCCTTTCCTTCACGAACACGCCGAGGAAAAACCCATGTCGCAACCCGACGTCGCCCAGCCGAAACCGGTCTCGACCGCCCGCAAGGTGTTCGCAGCGATCCTCGACTTCCTGTTCGTCTTCATCATCGCCGGTTATGTGGTCGCCCGGCTGACCGGCGGCGTCACCGAAGAAGGCTTCGAACTCAAAGGTGGACCGGCTTTCGTTCTGTTCGCCGTCGTGATCCTGTACTTCGTCGTGTTCTCGCGCTTTCTCGGCGGCACCTTGTTCCAGCGCCTGCTCGGGGTGCGCTGAGCCGCCGTCAGTCGCTCTGTAGGATGACGTTCTTGACCTGCGGATAGATCTGGTTCTGCCAGGTCTTGCCGGAGAACACACCGTAATGGCCGACGCCGGCCTGCATGTGGTGGCGCTTGCGATACGGCCGCAGCGATGTGCAGAGATCGTGCGCGGCGAGCGTCTGGCCGACGGCGCAGATGTCGTCTTTCTCACCCTCGACCGTGAACAGCATGGTGCGCCGGATCGCCGCCGGCTCGACCTTGCGGCCCTCATAGGTGAGTTCGCCGAGCGGCAGCGCGTGCTCCTGGAACACCAGCCGCACCGTCTCGAGATAGAACTCGGCGGCCAGATCGAGCACGGCGAAGTACTCGTCGTAGAACGCCTTGGTCTGCTCGGCCTTCTCGGTGTTGCCGCTGGCGATGTTGATATAGAGCTCGCGATGCGCCTTGACGTGGCGATCCATGTTCATCGACATGAAGGCCATGAGCTGCACGAAGCCCGGATAGACGCGCCGGCCGGCGCCCTCGTAGCGGGCCGGCACCGTGGCGATCATGTTCTTCTCGAACCACTCGATCGACTTGCTCTTGGCAAGCTCGTTGACCTTGGTCGGCTGCACCCTTGTGTCGATCGGCCCGGCCATCAGCGTCATCGAGCGCGGCTGCGCCGGATGATCGCCCTGCGCCATCACGCTCGCCGCCACCAGCGCCGACACGCAAGGCTGGCACACCGCGACCATGTGCGCGCCGGGGCCGATCTTGTCGAGAAAGCGGATGAGATGGCTCGTATAGTCGTCGAAGCCGAAGCGCCCGGCCGAGACCGGCACGTCGCGGGCATTGTGCCAGTCGGTGATATAAACATCGTGCTCGGCCAGCATCGTGCGCACGGTGGCGCGCAGCAGCGTGGCAAAATGGCCCGACAGCGGCGCGATGATGAGAACGCGCGGCTGCGCCTGATCGGTGTCCTTCCTGAAATGCAGCAGCGTGCCGAACGGGGTAACGTCGGCCGCCTCTTCGGTGACGGCGACCTGCTGGTTGCCGACCATGACGCTGTCGATGCCGTAGCCCGGCCGCGTATGCGTCAGCCTGGCGCGCGCCAGCAGCTCGTAAGCCGCCGTCATATTGCCGAGCATGGAGGGCCGCGCCGCGCCGTTGAGGCGCGCGCCGACGCCGCCGGCCGCCAAGGAGGCGAACTGGCGCAACGGATCGAAGAAATCCGAATGCGCCTGATAGGCCTGATAGAGCATCCAATCCCCGGTGGGTCCCGGCGAACCCTGTTGCAACGCTAACCCAACTCATGCTGCACTGCGAGATAATTCTTGGCCTGCCGGGAGGCCAGGGATGGCCGCCGCCGGTATTGCCGTCGGCGGCGGGAAACGATTGATCGCTCTCGGCTTTCGTCTAAGCTGACGACGCCGGGCTGCGTCGAAGGGATGCTCATCTCATGGACTCGCTCGCCCCGGCCAAGGCTTCTCTCACCATCGCCAGCAAGAACTACGGCTCTTGGTCGATGCGCGGCTGGCTGCTGTGCAAGCTCGCCGGCCTCGACTTCGAGGAGCAGCAGGTCGCCAGCGACGACCCCTCCACCCGCGCCGAACTGCTGCTGCTATCGCCCTCTTTCCTGGTGCCGTGCCTGACGCATGACGGCGTCAAGGTCTGGGACACGCTGGCGATCGCGCAATATCTCGTCGAGACCTTTCCGGATTGCGGCCTGCTGCCGAAGGAGCGCGCCGCGCGCGCGCACTGCCGCTCGATCTGCGGCGAGATGCATTCCGGCTTCACCAACTTGCGCTCCGCGCTGCCGATGAACCTGAAGGCGCGCCATCCCGGCTTCAAGGTGTGGGCCGGCGCGCAAGCCGACATCGACCGTGTCCTCTCGATCTGGCGCGAATGCCTCGCCACCAGCGGCGGACCTTATCTGTTCGGGGCAACGCCGGGCATGGCCGACGCCATGTTCGCGCCGGTGGTGACGCGCTTCGTCACCTATGACGTCAAGCTCGACTCCGATTGCGCCGCATATTGCCAGGCGATCATGAACCTGCCGGCGGTGAAGGAATGGATCGACGGCGCCCTGGCCGAGCCCGACGAGGTTGTCGAACTCGACGTCGAATTCTGACGTCAGCCGATTTCGCGAACGTCGCGCCGCGGTGCTAGCATCGCGGCATGCCGCCATCAGCGACAAGCGATTCACCCGCCTCCTTCCCGACCGGCCGCACCCTCTATCTGATCCTCGCCGGCCTGCTCGCCGCCGCCTTCGCCGCACGGCTGGGCGTGCGCATCGCGCTCGGGGAAGCGAGCTTCTGGACCCAGGGCTACACGTCCTTCTACCGACTCGCCGAACGCATCGCCGCGACGGGCGCCTTTTGCGACGGCGACCGTTGCCCGCGGCCGCCGCTCTATCCGGGCTTCCTCGCCCTCACCGCGCTGATCGCCAAGAACTACCTGCTGATCGTCGTCCCGCAGGCGCTGATCGGCGCCGGCACCGCGCTCATGGCTTTCCTGATCGGCCGCGAGATGTTCGGCGCCCGCGCCGGACTCATCGCCTGCGCCATCGCCGCCTTCTATCCGTATTACGTCTTTCACGACACGGCGCTGCAGGACACCACCTTCACGACCTTCACGCTGGCGCTGTCGGTATGGTTGACCTTGCGCGCCGACCGCCGCGGCCGCACCGCCGACTGGCTGCTCGCTGGTCTTGCTTTGGGCGCGACGCTGCTCACCCGCGCCTCGCTGGCGCCGGCCGTCGCCCTCGTCGTCATCTGGATCGCCGTCGCCGGCGCCACACCGGTGGCGCGCGACCGTCTGCGCGGCGCGCTCACCGCGACGCTCACCTGTTTCGCGCTGCTGTCGCCATGGCTCGCCACGACGGCGCTGCACACCGGCAAGGCGGCATTGAGCACCGATGTCGGCTACGAATTATGGGCCGGCAACAATCCCGACACCTTCTCGCGCTTCCCGGCTGAATCGATCGACGCCAGCACCGCCGTCGCCCGCGCGCGCTTCACGCCGGAAGAGCGCGAAGCCTTGCGCGCATCGCCAACCAACCCGCGCGCCGCCGACGGCTGGTACGGCGCGCGCGCTCGCGACTACATTGTCAGCCATCCACTCGAGTTCGCGCGCAATGCCGCGCGCAAGATCGCCATCGCGTTTTCCTGGCGCATCACGCCGCACCGCACCGGGGTCGCACAATGGGCCTACGCGGCAAGCTATCTGCCGGTCGCGCTGCTCGGCATCGCCGGCATGACCCTGGCGTGGCGGCGCAAGGCCACCTGGCTGGTCACTGCGCTGTTCATCGCCTTCGTCGGTGTCGCCGCCGTGTTCTCCGCGCAAACCAGTCACCGCGTCCATCTCGATGTCTACTGGATGGTGTTTGCCGCTTTCGCGATCGTCACCGCGGCGAAACGCCTGTCAGGCTCCGCGCCGCCGACGCTTCGGCGCTGACCGAAACATCTCGCTGCGGCCCCGTGCTGTCCTGCGCCAAATGGAGATGGCGCCATGACAGTCACCTGCTGCATTCGATACGTGCTCGATCCGTTCAAACGGGATGCGTTCGAGGAATATGCCCGCCGCTGGCTCACCATCATTCCGCAGAGCGGCGGCAATCTGATCGGCTATTTCATGCCGCACGAAGGCACCAACAATATCGCGATCGCGCTGGTCTCATTCGAGAGCCTTGCCGCCTACGAGAGCTACCGCGCCAGACTGAAAGTCGATGCCGAGGCGCTGGCGAATTTCGCCTTCGCCGAGCGCGAACGTTTCATTCTCAGCGAGGAGCGCACCTTCCTGCGCCCGGTCGGCTGATCAGCCCTTGAGCCACGCTCCGATGCGCTTCACGGCTTCCTGCATCTCGGCGGCGGAGCCAGCGTAGCAGAAGCGCACGAAGTTGTGGCCGTTGACCGGATCGAAATCGATGCCCGGCGTCGCCGCGACATCGGCTTCGCTCAGCATGCGCTTGGCGAAGTCGAGGCTGTCGTTGGAGAAGCGCGAGATGTCGGCATAGAGATAGAACCCGCCATCGACGGGCAGGAATTTGTCGAGCCCGGCTTGCGGCAAACCTTCGGTGAGGATGCGGCGGTTCTCCTCATAGGCGTGCTTGACCGCCTCCATCTCGGCGCGGCCGTCGAAGGCGGCTTCCGCCGCGATCTGCGACAGCGCCGGCACCGAGATGGCGAAGTTCTGTTGCAGTCGCTCGACCGAGCGCGTCAGCGCCTCCGGCATCACCAGCCAGCCGACGCGCCAGCCGGTCATGCAGAAGTACTTCGAGAACGAGTTGATAATCACCGCGCGGTCCGACAGTTTCGCCGCCGTCTCCGCGGCGAAGGCATAGTCGAGCCCGTGATAGATCTCGTCGGAGATCACCTTGATGCCTTCGGCTTCCGCCGTCGCGATCAGCCGCGCCAGCGATTGCGCATCCATCATGGTGCCGGTCGGATTGGCCGGGCTCGCCACCAAGAGGCCTTTCAGCGGCGCCTTGCGGTGCGCCTCGATCAGCGCCTCTGGCGAGATCACCCAGCGCGTTTCCGCCGAAGTTTCGATCAGCACCGGCTCGCAGCCGAGTGCGGTCAGGATGTGCCGGTATGGCGGATAACCCGGATTGGCGAGCGCCACCCGGTCGCCAGGTTCAAACAGCGTCAGGAACGCCAGCATGAAGCCGCCGGACGAGCCGGTCGTGACGACCACCCGCCCCGGATCGAGGTCGAGCCCGTAGGTGTCGGCGTAATGCCGCGCGATGCGGGCGCGCAGCGAGGGCATGCCGAGCGCTTCGGTATAGGCGATCCGATTTTTCAGTGCCGCCCGTGCCGCGTCTAACGCGGTTTTCGGCGCCGGCTGGAACGGCTGCCCGACCTCCATATGGATGACGTGGCGCCCTTCCGCCTCGGCCCGCGCCGCCGCCGCCATGACATCCATGACGATGAAGGGCGGCACGTCGCTGCGCCGGGAGGGAGAAAGCAGCAGTTTGGCCTTGTCGAGCATGTCGGTATTCCTGAGACGTCTTGCCGGGGCCGCCCCGCCCCGCTGCTGCCGCATTCAAAGGGTTGCGTGGATCGCGAGCTTGGCGGCGACTCGCGTGCCCATCTCGCCAATTCGTGATGGCCCATAGCCGCCGGGAACGGCCGGGTTCGCGTTGACCGCGCTTGCCGGCCTCTCCTAAGTTCCGCGCCAGCCACGGGGATGCGCCGAACCGGCGACGAGCAACGTTTTGACCATGGAATTGACGGGCCTACCTAACAGGAGCGACTGCGCGACGCCAGCCACGGGCCGGCGCGGATTCGTCCGCGCGCTCGGCTTCGTCGCCGCGGCGACCGCCGCCCTGCTCGTCGGCCCGCTGGCGCCGGCGCAGGCACAGAACCGCGGCCTGCCGGTCATCCGCGACACCGAGATCGAGAGCCTGCTGCGCGACTACGCGACGCCGGTGCTGCGCGCCGCCGGCCTTGCCAAGCAGAACGTCCGCGTCGTCGTACTCAACGACCGCGCCTTCAACGCCTTCGTCATGGACGGTCGCCACATCTTCATCAATGCCGGCGCGCTGTTCGACGCCAAGACGCCGAACGAGATCATCGGCGTGTTCGCCCACGAGACCGGCCATCTCGCCGGCGGTCACCTGCAGCGCCTGCGCGAACAATTGTCGCGCGCGCAGACCGCCTCGATCATCGGCCTGTTGCTGGGCGCCGGCGCGGCGGTCGCCGGCGGCGCCAATGCCGGTGCCGCCGCGATCATGGCGCCGCAGGCCGCGATCCAGCGCTCGCTGCTGGCTTACGTGCGCACGCAGGAAGATCAGGCCGACCATGCCGGCGTGAAATTTCTCACCGCCACCCATCAGTCGGCGCGCGGCATGCTCGAACTGTTCAAGCGGCTGAGCAACGAGTCGCTGTTCAACTCGCGCTATGTCGATCCCTACCTGCAAACCCATCCGATGCCGGCCGAGCGCATCGCGGCGCTGGAGCAAGTCGCCAAGACGAGCCCCTATTTCGACGCCAAGGATCCGCCGGCGCTGCAGGCGCGCCACGACATGATGCGCGCCAAGCTCGCCGGCTTCCTCGACCGGCCCGAAACCGTGGCCCGCCGCTATCCGGCCAGCGACAGCAGCCTGCCCGCGCGCTACGCCCGCGCCATCGTCGCCTATCGCCGCGCCGACATCCGCAACGCCATCGCCCAGATCGACGGCCTGATCCAGACGCAGCCGGGCAATCCCTATTTCCAGGAGCTCAAGGGTCAGGCCTTGCTCGAGGCCGGCCGCGCCAGCGAGGCGATCGGCCCGTTGCGCCATGCCGCCCGCCTGTCCAACAGCGCGCCGCTGATCCAGGTCATGCTGGCGCAGGCGCTGATCAACAGCAGCGGCAAGCAAGGCGCCGAAGAAGCCGTCGGCCTGCTCAATTCGGCGCTGGCCCGGGAGCCGAACATTCCGGAAGCTTATGACCAGCTTGCCATGGCCTATGGCCGCCAGGGCGACCTCGGCCGGGCCGATCTTGCCGCGGCGCAAGCTGCCCTTAACCGCGGTGATTTAATGACAGCCCGGCAGATCGCCGCGCGCGCCAAGGGACGCCTGCCGGTCGGCTCGCCGCCCTGGGTGCAGGCCAACGACATCACCGACAAACCGCAACCCGCTAATGCCCGCAACTGAACACCGACAAGGACGCTTTCCCATGACCACCAAACTGCGCATCGCCGCCGTCGGCGCCGCCCTCATGGCTTCGGCGCTGATGCAAAGCGCCTCGGCGGCCGAGTTCTCGTCCACCCAGCGCGACGAGATCGGCACCATCGTCCGCGAGTATCTCATCGCCCACCCTGAAGTGCTGCAGGAGGCGATGGCCGAACTCGACAAGCGCCAGCAGGCCGCCGAGAGCGAGAAGCATCAGGCCGCGGTGAAGGACAACGCGAAGGCGCTGTTCTCCTCGCCCAACCAGGTGACGCTCGGCAATCCGAAGGGTGACGTCACCTTCGTCGAGTTCTTCGATTACAACTGCGGCTACTGCAAGCACGCCATGAACGACATGCTGGCGCTGCTCAAGGATCCGAACCTGAAAGTGGTGCTCAAGGAATTCCCGGTGCTCGGGCCGGGCTCCGTCGAAGCCGCGCAGGTCGCCGTCGCCGTGCGCATGCAGGATCCGACCGGCCAGAAGTATCTCGACTTCCACCAGAAGCTGCTCGGCGGCCGCGGCCAGGCCGACAAGTCGCACGCCATGGCCGCCGCGAAGGCCGCCGGTCTCGATATGGCGCGACTGGAGAAGGATATGGCGAGCCCCGAGGTGAAGACCACCTTGCAGGAGAACTTCAAGCTCGCTGAGGCGCTCGGCATGAACGGCACGCCGAGCTACGTGATCGGCGACGCCGTCGTCGTCGGCGCCGTTGGCCTCGATGCGCTCAAGCAGAAGGTCAACACCGCGCGCTGCGGCAAGGCGACCTGCTGAGCCGTCCGCAACGCCCGTCATCAGGAAAGAGGCGCACAGGCCGTGCGCCTCTTTTTTTGTAGCTGGGGACCGAATAAGCAGCCTTGAATGCCACCGCGACCTGGCGTCTGATCGCCGCGGGGCGACGGAGTGCCGACAGGGAGCGCAGCCATGGCTGGCAGCGACGCCGTCTTTTCCGGTTCGATCCCCGACATGTACGACCGCCTGATGGTGCCGCTCATCTTCCAGCCCTACGCTGAAGATGTCGCACGGCGGGCGGCGCAGGCGCGGCCCGAGGCCGTTCTCGAAATTGCCGCCGGCACCGGCGCGGTGACGCGAGCGCTCAGCCGGACTCTTGGCGAGGCGCGCATCGTCGCCACGGACCTCAATCAACCTATGCTGGATTTCGCCCGCGCGCATCATCCGCAGGCCGATCGCATTGCATGGCGACAAGCCGATGCGCTCGCCTTGCCGTTCGACGACCGCAGCTTCGACGTCGTCGTCTGCCAGTTCGGCGCGATGTTCTTCCCCGATAAGGTCAAGGGCTATCGCGAGGCGCGCCGCGTGCTTCGGCCCGGCGGAGTTTACTTGTTCAACGTGTGGGACCGCATCGAGGAAAACGCCTTCGCCGATGTCATCACCAACGCGCTGGCCACCGTCTATCCCGGCGATCCGCCGCGCTTTCTGGCGCGCACGCCCCACGGCTATCACGACACGGCACAGATCGAGCGCGAATTGCGCGCCGCCGGCTTCGACGACCTGCGGTGCGATGCCGTCGATGCGATCAGCCGGTCCGCGTCGGCACGCGATCCGGCCATCGCCTATTGCCACGGCACGCCGCTGCGCAACGAGATCGAAGCGCGCGATCCGGATGGTCTTGGCCGTGCGACAAACACCGCGGAAGCGGCCTTGCAGCGCGAATTCGGCGCCGGAGCGATCGAAGGCCCCATCCGCGCCTACGTGTTTTCCGCGCGATTCTGACGCGGGCAGCCGCCGCGCTGCGGCAATCGGCTCGTGCACAACCGGACCGCGCGGCACCGCGGCCGGCAATTTTGCATATACTTCGCGCGGGAACCCGGGGCACCTGAAGGGGTTATCGGGCGCATGTATACGATCGGACTGGAAGAGGAATTCTTCGTTTTCGACGCCGCGACCCGCCGCGCCGTGCGCCGGCTGGACAAGCGCTTTCTGGCGCGGCTGACCGAAACGCTCGGCGACAGCATCTCGACTGAAATGCTGCAGTCGCAGATCGAGATCGTCACGCCGCCTTGCGAGACCATGATCGAGGCGCGCGCCCATCTGCGCCGCCTGCGCCAGACCGTCGGCGATGCCGCCGCGGCGCGCGGCCTCGGCGTCGCGGCGATGGGCACGTTTCCGCTCGCCTTCTGGCCGGAGATGATGCCGACCGAGAAGGCGCGCTACGGCGCCATCATGGACGATCTGCAGATGATCGGCTCGCGCAACATGATGTGCGGCATGCACGTCCATGTCGCGGTGCCGGATCTCGACCAGCGCGTCGATCTGATGATGCGGCTGACGGCCTACCTGCCGCTCATCCTCGCGCTGTCGGCGTCCTCGCCGTTCTGGCAGGGTCACCTCACCGGCCTCGCCGCCTATCGGCTCGCCGCTTACGACGAACTACCGCGCACCGGTTTGCCCGAGCTGTTCCGTACCAATGAGGATTACGACGAATACATCGCCGCGCTGGTCGGCGCCGGCATCATTCCCGACGCCAGCTACATCTGGTGGGCGATCCGTCCGTCGGTCGGCCATCCGACCATCGAATTGCGCGTCGCCGACAGTTGCACGCGCGTCGAGGACGCCATCGCCATCGCCGCGCTGTTCCGTTGTCTGGTGCGCGCGCTCGACCGCAACCGCGATCTCAATGCCGGCTTCGATCGCGTCGGCCGCGCCATCACCGTCGAGAACAAGTGGCATGCGCAGCGCTACGGCATCGGCGCCACCTTCGTCGATCCGTTCTCGCGCGCGCCGCTCACGATCGACCAGTGGCTCGACCAGGTCCGCGACATGATCGAACCGGAAGTCGAGGCCTTCGGCTGCCAGAGCGAGATCGACCATCTGGCCCACATCGTCGCCAGCGGCACCAGCGCCGACCGCCAGATCGAGATCTTCAAGCAGGCGACCGGCGCCGGACGCCGCCGCCTCAGCGCCATCAAGGACGTCATCGACTGGGCCGCGGCCGAGACCTTGGCCGCCGACGATCTCGCCAGCGCCGCCTGAAACGCCGGTTCGGGCGTCATCCCTTAACGAGGGGTTTACGACAGCCGCGCTAGACACGGGCTGAAGCGGCGCGCCCTCGCGCGGCCGCGCCCCTTGCAAGCCCGGCGGGCCCCTCATGACCGTGCAGGACCTCGGCCGCCTGCGGCCGGCCCCGGCGATCCGTTCGACGATGACCGGCGCCGCGCTCGCCGCAATCGTCTCGGCCGCGCTGTTCGCCATCGTCATGGTGGTCTTCGACCGCGCGGACTATCTGCAATCGGTCGATGCTTCCTGGGGCGTCACCACCGGCCATCCGGTATGGAAGACGTTCCAGGGCCGCGTGCTCGCGCCTTATTTCATCAAGGCGATGGCCTTGGGGTCGCCGGCTTATTACGTCGCGGCGCACATGGCGTTCCAGTTCATCGCCGTCGCCCTCGCCGCCTTCCTGTTGTGGCGGCTCGGCCGCAAGATCGGGGGCAACGAACAGAGCGGCGTCTTCGCACTGGCGCTGTTCGTCATGAGTTTCATCGCGCTGCTGCGCCCGCCCTGCCTCTATAGCTGGGACTTCGTCGATCTCATCGTCTTCACGTTGTTCATCGACTTCGTGCTGTCGAACCGCCCGCTGTCATGGTTCATCGGCCTGTTCGCCGTCGCCACCTTCAATCGCGACAGCGCCAACTTCATCGCGCTCTGGCTCATGGCCGAGCCGGTGCTGCGCGCTCTGCGCCATCGCCTCAAGGACGGCGTCATGCCGGCGCTCGACGGGCGGCGCATGCTGGCCGGTCTCGCCTGCATCGCCGCGGGGCTGATCATCGCCGAGTTGCTCCGACGCAACCTGCTGGTCGAGGAGATGGCGCCGAAATACTTCCCGGACAATCCGGTGGTGGCCGGCCACCGCTATAACTTCGTGCTGCCGATCAATATCGAGTACCTGCGGCACTCGCTGTTCAGCCCGACGGCGCTGATGGTGCTGAGCTTCCTCGCCGTCACCGTCTGGCTCGGCGCGGCCTCGGCGCGGCGCGATCCAGAGCGCGGGCTGCCGCTGTTCGCGGTCGAACTGGCGCTGATCGCGGCGACGCTGGCCTTCGGCATCGTCTACGAGCCGCGCATCTTCGTGCCGCTGATCCCGTTCCTGGTCGCCTGCGCCGTTCAGATGCGCACCGCCGCGACCACGTCCGGCCGGATTTCTTCCGCCTCATCAATAGCTTAAATCATCCCCAAGCGCGGCGACGGCGGGCTTCCCACGGCGGCTTGGGCCACCTATAAAGCCTGCCTGTCGAGTAAACGCCTTGCGACGGCCTCGACACCGACTGCACCATCAGCCCTGCCGGACCACCTAACGCAATGGCCCAGACCATCTACGTCCTCAACGGACCCAATCTCAACATGCTGGGCGTGCGCGAGCCGGAGAAATACGGCGCGGCGACGCTGGCCGACGTCGAGAAGCTGTGCGGCGAGACAGCCAAGCGCTTCGGCCTCGACATGGTGTTCAGGCAGTCGAATATCGAAGGCGAGCTGGTCACCATCATTCAGGAAGCGCGCCTGAAGAAGGCCGCCGGCATCGTCATCAACCCGGCCGCCTATACGCACACCTCGGTCGCCATCCTCGATGCGCTGACGCTCACCGAACTGCCGGTGATCGAGATCCACATCACCAACGTCCACCAGCGCGAACCCTTCCGGCACCACTCCTATGTGTCGAAGGCCGCCAAGGCGGTCCTCGCCGGCTTCGGCGTCAAAGGCTATGCGCTGGCGATCGAAGGCCTCGCCGACATCATCGGCGCAAAAGAAAAGTAAGACATCTCACGCTATGCGTCTGCCCGGCCGCGCCGGCATCGCGCACACAACGTCGGAACCGTTTGAATGGCAAAACCGCCGAAACCCACCCTCGTCGACCGCGAACTCATTCAGGAGCTGTCCAAGCTCCTCGACGAGACCGGCCTGACCGAGATCGAAATCGAGCAGGACGGCCAGCGCATTCGCGTCGCCCGCGGCAGCGTCGCGGTGGCCGCAGCGCCGGCGCCGGTCGCGCGCGCCGCTGCCGCGCCGCAGCCGGTCGGCGAATCCACGTCGAAGCCGATGGATGCCGCCAAGCATCCCGGCGTCGTCAACTCGCCGATGGTCGGCACCGCCTATATGGCGCCGGAGCCCGGCGCCCGTCCCTTCATCGAGGTCGGCACCAAGGTGAAGGCCGGCGACACGCTGCTGATCATCGAAGCGATGAAGACCATGAACCAGATCCCGGCGCCGCGCGGCGGCACCGTGACGCAGATCCTGTGCGAAGACGGCCAGCCGGTCGAGTTCGGCGAGCCGCTGGTGATTATTGAGTGAGGTGGTGCACGGCCTCACCGCCGTCATGCCCGGCCTTGTGCCGGGCATCCACGACTTCCCTTTTGTCCAAGACGTGGATGGCCGGGACAAGCCCGTCCATGACGGCTCGGGAATGAGCGACGCCCATGTTCGATAAAATCCTCATTGCCAATCGCGGCGAGATCGCGCTTCGCGTGCTGCGCGCCTGCAAGGAGCTCGGCATCAAGACCGTCGCGGTGCACTCCACCGCCGACGCCGACGCCATGCATGTGCGCTTTGCCGACGAGAGCGTCTGCATCGGTCCGCCCGCAGCAAAAGACTCCTACCTCAACATCCCGGCGATCCTCGCCGCCTGCGAGATCACCGGCGCCGACGCCGTGCATCCGGGCTACGGCTTCCTGTCCGAGAACGCCCGCTTCGCCGAAATCCTCGCCGACCACGGCCTGCACTTCATCGGCCCCAAGGCCGAGCACATCCGCATCATGGGCGACAAGATCGAAGCCAAGCGCACCGCCAAGCGCCTCGGCATTCCCGTCGTGCCCGGCTCCGACGGCGGCGTTTCCGACGACGCCGAGGCGGCGCGCGTCGCCAAGGAGATCGGCTTCCCGGTGCTGATCAAGGCGGCGGCCGGCGGCGGCGGCAAGGGCATGCGCGTCGCGCGCTCTGCCGAAGAACTCGGCACTGCGCTGTCCACCGCGCGCGCGGAAGCCAAGGCGAATTTCGGCAGCGACGCCGTCTACATCGAGAAGTATCTCGGCAAGCCGCGTCACATCGAGATCCAGGTGCTCGGCGACGGCAAGGGCAACGCCATCCATCTCGGCGAGCGCGACTGCTCGCTGCAGCGCCGCCACCAGAAGGTGCTCGAGGAAAGCCCCTCGCCCGCGCTCAACGTCGCGGCGCGCGACAAGATCGGCGAGACGGTCGCCAAGGCGATGCGCGAGATCCAGTATCTCGGCGTCGGCACCGTCGAATTCCTCTACGAGGACGGCCAGTTCTATTTCATCGAAATGAACACGCGCATCCAGGTCGAGCATCCGGTGACCGAGATGATCACCGACATCGACCTGATCTTCGAACAGATCCGCGTCGCCGCCGGCGCCGACCTGACGATCAAGCAGAGCGACATCCGCTTCCACGGCCATGCCATCGAGTGCCGCATCAATGCGGAAAACCCGGTGTCATTCCGCCCCTCGCCCGGCAGGATTCTGCACTATCATCCGCCCGGTGGTCTCGGCGTGCGCATCGACAGTGCGGTCTATCAGGGCTACTCGATCCCGCCTTATTACGACTCGCTGGTCGGCAAGCTGATCGTGCACGGCAAGACGCGCCAGGAATGCCTGATGCGTCTCAAGCGCGCGCTCGACGAGGTCGTGGTCGACGGCATCGAAACGACGCTGCCGTTGTTCCGCGCGCTGGTGCGTGAGAACGACATCATCAACGGCGACTATCACATCCACTGGCTGGAACAGTTCCTGGCCCAGGGTGGAATGGAAGAAAGCCAGCCGCTATCCTCCTGACGGACCAGCGCGCCGCCGCAAGGATGGCGCGCCCGTATTGGAGGAATAGTGATGCCCGGCACCGTCCGTCTGCACCGCGTCTTCACGACCAAGCCCGACAAGGTCTACCGCGCCTTCATCGAGGCCGATGCGCTGGCGAAGTGGCTGCCGCCCAACGGCTTTGCCTGTACCGTGCACTCGCTCGAGCCGAAGGTCGGCGGCACCTTCCGCATGTCGTTCCGCAACTTCACGACCGGCCACAGCCACGCCTTTGGCGGCGAATTTTTGGAACTCGTGCCCGGGACGCGCGTTCGCTACACCGACAAGTTCGAAGACCCCAACCTGCCAGGCGAAATCCGCGTGACCGTGGAACTCAAGAAAGTGCTCGTCGGCACCGAGGTCAGCATCGTGCAAGAAGGTATCCCGGACGCCATCCCGGTGGAAGCCTGCTATCTCGGCTGGCAGGAGTCGCTGCGCAATCTCGCCCGTCTGGTCGAGCCGGAGATCAATCAGTAATCGCCGCCGCGGCGGCAGCTTACGGGCCATTCGTTCGTGAAAGCCCGAATCCGGTATAGATCGTCTTCGCCCCTCATGGAGCAATTCCCGCCGCGTGCGGGACGAAAGGACCTCCCTTGCCCTGGACTCTGCCCCGCTGGCGGTTCCTCAATTTGCAGGCGCTGCTGCTCGGCATCGGTTTCTGCGTGCTGGTCGGCATCAGCGCCGCGACCGTCTATCTCGTCGAACGCGCCGCTTCCGACAGCAAACAGCTCGCCGACACGCTCAGCGTCGAGGACAAGCTGTCCGACATCCTGTTGACCGTACGCCGCGCCGAAAGCAGCCAGCGCGGCTATCTGCTGACGAACGATCCCACCTATCTCGACGACTTCCGGGAAGCCGAGCCGGAGACATTGGACACCCTCGCGGAAGTCCGCGAGCTCGCCGGCACCAGCGCCACGCGCAAATCGACGGTCGACCGCGTCGATGAGCTCGTGACCGGCAAGTTTCGCGAGATGAAGCGCATCATCGAACTCAACGAGAGCGGCCGCCGCGCCGAAGCGCTGGCGCAGGTCCGCCAGGGCGACGGCCGGCGCATCATGGTCGACCTGCGCGACGTTATCGAGAAGGCGATTGATGCCGAGAATGACCTGGCGGATGTCCGTACCCAGGCCTCGCTCGATACCAGCAACCGGCTGCTGTTCGTCTCGCTCTTTGGTGCGGCACTGATCGTCGCCATCGGCGGCCTCTCCGTCATGCTCGTGCAACGCAATTACCGCCGCGCCGAGGCGGCGCGCTCCGAGCTCGCCGCGACCAATTCCAATCTCGAGCGCATCGTTGCCTACCGCACCGAGGACCTCACCGAGGCCAACGAGGAAATCCAGCGCTTCGCCTATATCGTCAGCCACGACCTGCGCTCGCCGCTCGTGAACATCATGGGCTTCACCTCGGAGCTCGAGGCCCTGCGCCAGGACATCTTCAACGAGATCGGCCAGCTCCGCGGCCAGATCCTGGAGCTCAATGGCGCCGCCCAGCCGGCCGAGGCCGAGGGGGCGGTGGACCAACTCGGCGCCGACTTCGACGAGGCCATCGGCTTCATCAAGACCTCGATCGGCAACATGGACCGGCTGATCAACGCCGTCCTCAAGCTGTCCCGGGAAGGCCGCCGGCAATTCCATCCCGAATCTGTGGATATGGACAAACTGATCGCCAGCCTGGTTGAGACGGTTACCCACCGCGCGGCGGAACTCGAGGCGACCTTGCGCGTTGGAGACTTGCCGTCGGTAGAGACCGACCCCCTGGCGGCTCAGCAAATATTCAGCAATTTGATAGATAACGCTTTGAAATATGGACGTAATGACGAAAAATTGCAGATCGAGATAAGGGGCCATCTCACTGCCACGCACGCCATCTATGAAGTCCAGGACAACGGCCGCGGTATCGACCGGGCCGATTTTCAGCGCGTTTTCGAGCTGTTCCGGCGGGCCGGCAAGCAGGATCGCCCCGGCGAAGGTATCGGGCTCGCCCACGTGCGGGCCCTGGTGCGGCGGCTGGGCGGAACCATGGGTTTGACTTCGGAACTGGGTAAAGGCAGCACCTTCACCGTGACCCTGCCGCGGCGTTGGTCGGTTGATAAAAGGAGCGCAGCTTGAATAGCCGAATGTCGGAGCTTCCCGTCGAGATCGTCATGATCGAGGACGACCAGGGACATGCCCGCCTGATCGAGAAGAATATCCGCCGCGCCGGCGTCAACAATCCGATCACGCCCTTCGGCAACGGCACCGACGCCGTCAGCTATCTGTTCGGCAAGGACGGCTCCGGGCTGCCGAGCAAGGGCAAGCCGCTGCTGGTGCTGCTCGACCTCAACCTGCCCGACATGACCGGCGTCGAGATCCTCGGCCGCATCAAGTCGAACGAGCATCTCAAGCGCGTGCCGGTGGTGGTGCTGACCACCACGGACGACGCCGTCGAAATACAGCGGTGCTACGATCTGGGCTGCAACGTCTACATCACCAAACCGGTGAACTACGACAACTTCGCCAACGCGATCCGTCAGCTCGGTCTGTTTTTCTCCGTCATCCAGGTCCCCTCACCTGACTGATACCCAGTACATGCCGCGCAAGGTTCTCTACATCGACGACGACGCCGGCCTCTGTGCGCTGGTCAAGCGCAGCCTTGGCCGCGAGGGCATCGAAGTCGTGACCGCCACCGACGGCGAGAGCGGCCTCAAGGTGCTCGGCGACAACCCCGACGTCGATATCGTCGCGGTCGATCTCTACATGCCCGGCCTCGGCGGCATGGAACTGACCGAACGCGTCAACGCCATGCCCAACCATCCGCCGGTTATCGTCGTCACCGGCGCGCAGGATTCGCGCATGGCGGTCGCGGCGCTCAAGGCCGGCGCCTTCGATTATGTCGTCAAGGACGTCCAGGGCGACTTCACGTACCTGCTCAAGGCCTCGTTCCAGGCCGCCGCCGCCGCCATGCGCATGCGCCGCGCCAAGGAAGCCGCGGAAGAAGAAGTGCGCGCCGCGCGCGACCGTTTCGAGGCGCTGGCGGCCGAGCGCGCGCTGCTGATGCGCGAGGTCAATCACCGCGTCGGCAACAGTCTTCAGCTGATCGCCTCGCTCCTCACCATCCAGTCCAATGCCGCCGCCAATGCCGAGGTCAAGGAAGCGCTCAGCGACGCCACCGGCCGCGTCATGGCGGTCGCGCAGGTGCACCGCCGTCTCTACACGTCGGACGATGTGCAGTCGGTCGCGGTCGATCTCTATCTCGAGGCGCTGGTCGAGGATCTGCGCCGCTCCACGTCCGCCGAAGGCGGCGGCCTCGCGCAATTGACGCTGCAGGCCGAGCCGATGGCGGCCGCTCCCGATCATGCCGTCGCGCTCGGCATGATCGTCAACGAACTCGTCACCAATGCGTTGAAATACGCCTACCCGGACGAGAAAGGCGCGATCCGCGTCATCCTGAAACGCGATGGCGACAATCGCGCGGTGCTCAGCGTCGAAGACGACGGCGTCGGCAATTCCTTCGGCGCCGCCGCGCACGCCAAGGCGACCTCGACCGGGCTCGGCCAGCGCATCGTCCACGCCATGGGCGACAAGCTGCGCGCGCGCATCGAGCACGACAGCAGCCCGCACGGCACGCGCGTCACGGTCGCCTTCGATCTGTTCGGAGCGCCGGCGCTGAAGACGGCGACGGCCAAACCCGCGGCGTAATCTACGCCTGCGCCGACAGCCGCTCGATCAGCGTGCAGACTTCCGCCGGGCTGTATGGCTTCGGCACAAACAGCGAGCGCGCTACCATCCCCTTCAGACCGAACTCGGCATAGCGGCCGGACGCGTAGACGATCGGCAGTTCGGGCCGCATGGCGCGCGCCCGCTTCGCCAGTTCGCCGCCGTCGATGCTGCCCGGCAGATTGACGTCGGTGAAAATGATATCGACCGGCGCGCCGCTTTGCAGATGCCGCAGCGCGTCCTCGCCGCTGCCGACCTCCTCGACGACAAAACCGCGATCGCGCAATTCGTCCGCCACGATCATGCTGATGAGCGCTTCGTCTTCCACCAGCAGCACATGGGTCTCGTGTCGACGGTCCGGCATGACAAATCCTGCGGGCTTGGCTTGAGGCGATTCGGCGATCGGGTTCCATTCAACAGCGTGTCGCGGAGTCAACGCCGGCTCCGTGGTATTGTTCAAACGCCTAAAAGTTGAATGACTTATGGTAAGCGGATCGTGAACATGGCGCGCCGCGGCGCGAGCCGGTAAGGTCACGGGCGATGGCCGGCCGCGACAACACCCACTTCGAAATCACCCCGGACGTGCTGCTCAAGGCCTATGCCTGCGGCATCTTTCCGATGGCCGAGAACGCCGACGATCCGGCGCTGTACTGGATCGAACCGGAACAGCGGGGCATCCTGCCCTTCTCCGGGTTCCACGTTCCGGCGCGGCTTGCCCGCACCGTTCGCAGCACCCACCTCACCGTCCACGTCGATCGCGATTTCAACGGCGTCATCGACGGCTGCGCGGCGCCCGCCGCCGATCGCGACCGCACCTGGATCAACACGCGCATCCGCAAGCTCTATCGCGGGCTGTTCGAGCGCGGCCATTGCCACACCGTCGAGGTCTATGACGGCGAGGCTTTGGTCGGCGGGCTCTACGGCGTCTCGCTCGGCCGCGCCTTCTTCGGCGAGAGCATGTTTCACCGCGTGCGTGACGCGTCGAAGATTGCGCTGGTGCATCTGATGGCCCGGCTCAAGGCCGGCGGCTACACCTTGTGCGACACGCAATATGTCACGGAGCACCTGCGCACCTTCGGCGCCGTCGAGGTGCCGAAGAAGCGCTATCAGCGGCTGCTCGAGGAAGCGCTCATGGGCGAAGCGGATTTCTTCGCGCTGCGTGACGAGCCGCCCGTGAGCGGCGACGAAGCGCTCGCCATTCTCGACAGCGCGTGAACTAACGAATCGGCTGGAAGCCGCCCGACGGCAGCGGGCGCGCTTGCGCCGGTCGCGGCGGCCGCTGCGGCGGCGTGCGCACCGCCGGCTTCTTGTCGTCGGCTTGGGCGTCGGCGGCATCGGCGACGTCGGGATTGCCGCCGCCCTTACATTCGGTCAGCCAGACGTCGTAGATCGGATGCTCGACGGCGTGCAGACCCGGGCTCGCGGCGAACATCCAGCCGGAGAAGATGCGCTTGATCTCGCCGTTGAGCGTGACCTCGTCCACCTGCACGAAGGCGTCGGTGTTCGGCGTCTCCGTCGGCGGCCGCGAATAGCAGACGCGCGGCGTCACCCGCAGCGCACCGAACTGCACCGTCTCGTTGATGGCGACGTCGAACTTGGTGATGCGTCCGGTGATCTTGTCGAGGCCGGAGAAGATCGCCGTCGGATTGGCGATGCGCTGCGGCGGCGGCTCGACCACGACTTCGTCGCCGGTCTGCGGCGCGGCATTGGCGTTGGCGGGCTGCTGCGGCGTGCCGGGCGGCTGGCGCACACCGGGCGGCAATCCCGGCAAGGTCTGCGGCGGATTGGTGGTGGCGTTGTTCTGCGGCTGCTGGCCGGCTGGCGCACCGGGCGCGACCGGGGTCACCGGCGTCAGGTCCTGCGACGGCGTCGCGGTACCCGGCGGCGGCGCCAGCTCATTGGACTGGATGGTGCCGCGACCGGGACGATTCTGCGGCGGCAGATTCATCGGCGCCGGCAGCGGCTGCGACGGTGGCAGATCCGGGTTGACCCAGTTGCCCGACTGCGTGGCCGTGGCGCCGCTTTGCACATCGCGGCCGCGGCCGAGATCGGCCGGCGGCACGGACTGCGGCTGCACCGGCTGCTGACCGCGCGGCACACTGCCCGGCGGCCGCGGCGGCGGATCGCTGAAGATGTTGGTGAACTGCGCGGCCGCGGGAGCGGCCCCGAGCAACACCATCATCGCAATTGCAGGAAGCCGGAGCCGGGCCATGGACGTCGCTTATTCGGGGTTTTCAGGCCACCGCACGCGCGGATTCGCGCGCGCCCTCAGCGGTCCGGTTAACACGGTGAATGCGGCGGCGGAAGGGCCGTAAGGCAACCGCTTTTAGGCTTCCGGCGACCACGCGTTGTAATCGCCCGTCGCCTTGGGGCGGCGGCCGGCGGCCAGCGTCGAGCCCTGCGGGCGGTAGGCGCCCGGGGTGCCCGTCATGTTCGGCCGGTGCGGCTTCTGCCATTCGCGCGGCGTGTAGACCTCGTCGGTCGGCGGCACATCGACGGTATGATGCAGCCAGCCGTGCCACGACGGCGGCACCGTGCTCGCTTCGGCATAGCCGTTGTAGATCACCCAGCGGCGCTCGAAGAGCAGCCGCTTGTCCACCTTGCCGCCACGGGTCCGATAATAGGTGTTGCCGAATTCGTCGGTGCCGACCTTCTCGCCGTGGAGCCAGGTCCACAAATCGGTCCCGAAGGTGGAGGAGTTCCACCAGGTAAAGATCTTCAGCAGGAAACTTTTCATCGCCGATGCGCATTTCCGTTGCGACGGGCGCGTTGTGCCACCTCGCCGCCGCCGTGTCCAGCGCAGCCGGCGCGCCCGATCACCCGTTTTCCCAACCTAATCGAGAGCGCAAATCACTCATGGATTCGGTCAGATCGGCATTGTCCACCCTCGCTTTCTGGCTCGCCTGGCTGCCCCGGCCGCTGGTCGCGGTCGTCATCGTCGCCCTCGCCGTCATCATCGCGCTGTCGCTGCACAAAACGGTGCGCCGCCTGCTGCGCCTAACGCTGGCGAAGCGCTACCCCTATGCGCTCACGGTGGTGCAGAAGATGCGCGGTCTGACGCGGCTCGGCCTGATCGTTCTGGCGCTGATCGTCGTCGTGCCGGTGGCGCCGTTCGATCCGGTCACGGCGGCCTGGATATCCAGGCTGTTGCTGATCGCCATCATCGCCATGATCGGCTGGGGGGCGCTGACCGCTCTGAAGATCGCCGCGGATCTCTATCTGCTGCAATTCCGCATCGATACCGCGGACAATCTGCTGGCGCGCAAACATTACACCCAGGTGCGCGTGTTGATGCGCACGCTCGATGTCCTGATCGTCCTCATCACCATCAGCGCGGCGCTGATGACCTTCGAGCCGGTGCGCCAATACGGCGTCAGCCTCTTCGCCTCGGCCGGCGTCGCCGGTCTCGTCGCAGGCCTCGCGGCGCGGCCGGTGCTGTCGAACCTGTTCGCCGGCGTGCAGCTCGCCATGACGCAGCCGATCCGCCTCGACGACGCTGTCATCGTCGAAGGCGAATGGGGCACGGTCGAGGAGATCACCTCGACTTACGTGGTGGTGAAAATCTGGGACTGGCGCCGGCTGATCGTGCCACTGACCTATTTCATCGAAAAGCCGTTCCAGAACTGGACGCGGGAGAATTCGGCGCTGATCGGCGTCGCCATGCTGTATCTCGACTACCGCGCCCCGGTCGGCATCATCCGCGACAAGCTCAAGGAAATTGCCGAAGCCTCTCCGGCCTGGGACGGCCAGGTCGTCAATCTCCAGATCACCGACTGCAAGCAAGAGACGATCGAGGCGCGCTGCCTGATCAGCGCGCCCTCTGTCGGCAAGGCCTTCGAGCTGCGCTGCGAGGTGCGCGAGAAGCTCGTCGATTTCCTGCAGCGGGAGCATCCCGAGGCGCTGCCGCGCCAGCGGACGGACGTGGCGCTGGCGGGTGCGAGCCTTGTCTGACAAGCCTTGCCTGACAAGCCTTGCCTGACGATCAGTCGATGATCGTATTGCGCCCCTCCTGCGCGAGGCGGGCAAGCCCCTCCTTCATCGCCTTCAACTGATCCGGGGCATGCCCCTGCCAGCGGGTCACCTCGGCAATGATCTTGAGCGGCTCGCGCGAGCGATAGGACATTGTCGGGTTGCCGGGGAATTTCTTGTCCGTGAGATTGGGGTCGTCGAACACCGGCCCAGTCGGCTCGACGACGTAGATCCGTTGCCGCTCACCGCCGGTCGCGAGTTCAGCGCCCCAGATCGCCGCATCGAGCGTGCTCGAGAAATAAACCCACGACAACGGCCGGTCTGTCGCGAAATTGGAGGCGCGGCCGACCTCGATGAAATCGCCGGGGCGAAGATCGGCCTTGGTCCCGTGGAAATACGACTGCGAAAAGACACCGGCTTGAGACATCGTGTGAAAGCACCTCGACCAGAAGAGCGGTAATCCTATCCGCGGTAGCGGCCGAATGCGGCCGAATTTGCGGAAAGGCCTCCCGGCGCCTCGCCCGCCCGCCATTGCCATGGCCCGGAATCTGCAGCTATGGTGCCTGCGAATTCGGCAATGGCCGCTGTTGTTTGGGCATTGCGCTGACGACGAAATGACAGTGCCGGGTAATGAGAAGGCGGGCTCCTTGCGGGGCCCGCCTTTTTCTCTTTGGGGGCCGGTCCGGGCCCCGCGCGATTCCTTTGCAAAGCCTCAAGAACACAACCTGTTGCGTCATCAACAGGGGTGGGACACTTCATACCGCTCATCGGCGGCCGCCGCCCACAGGCTAACCGGCTGAGGAAAAAACGAGAATCAGGGACTCCCGGCCGGGTTCCCCCTTGTTTATCCCGCGCTTATCCCCGCTTCCGCCGGGGCGGAAAAGAAGCTGTGGGTTGTCGGCAAACCCCCATTTTTCGTCATTTTTTCTTCACCGCTCTAGGCATCAAAACCCAAAGGGCCGGCACAAAAAAACGGGCTTCAATGTCGGGGCCGGAGGGTCATACTGCCCGCGACTTCACCGGGGGTTTTCCTCGCTTTTCACTGGACTGACACAAGACTTAGGGATTTAGTTACTCGTACCCACTATCTGTTGTTGACGACGGCGACGAGTACCATATAGCTTTGTGACAGTACGGTGTGGGTGATGCGTACCATGAGTTCCCGCCGGAACCTCCAAACCGACGCGATGTCAGGTTTTTGAGCCCCGACAGCCCTCGCAGGCGTTGTCAGGGAGCGGGATCAGTTTGCGTAAACGGGCCCGGTCGGGCCCGGCGGTATCGGGTGCCGGTTTACGAGCCCCGGGCCGCCAGGATGCAGGGCGTCAGGCAGGGTTTGAGTGAACGCGACGGCGGACAAGGACAGGTCCGTCTGAGATAATCGGCGGCCGCTGGTCGCCTGGAATTTGGGGACTAAGACGATGCGGATCGAACGGCGCTACACCAAGGATGCGGGTCAGGCCTATGCGGGCATCGACTTCCGACTGACCACGTCCGAGATCAAGAATCCGGATGGCTCCATTGTCTTCAAGCTGGACAATGTCGAGGTGCCCGAATTCTGGTCGCAGGTGGCGTCCGATGTCCTCGCGCAGAAGTATTTCCGTAAAGCGGGCGTGCCCGCCCGCCTGAAGAAGGTCGAAGAGAACTCCGTCCCCTCCTTCCTGTGGCGCTCGGTCGCCGACATGGACGCGCTCGCGGCGCTGCCCGAGAAGGAGCGCTACATCGGCGAGACCTCGTCCAAGCAGGTGTTCGATCGTCTGGCCGGCACCTGGACCTATTGGGGCTGGAAAGGCGGCTACTTCGACAATGAAGAAGACGCCCACGCTTTCTTCGACGAGCTGCGCTACATGCTGGCCAACCAGATGTGCGCGCCGAACTCGCCGCAGTGGTTCAACACCGGCCTGCACTGGGCCTACGGCATCGACGGCCCCGGCCAGGGCCACTATTACGTCGATTACGCCACCGGTAAGCTGACCAAGTCGAAGTCGTCCTACGAGCATCCGCAGCCGCACGCCTGCTTCATCCAGTCGATCTCCGACGACCTGGTGAACGAAGGCGGCATCATGGACCTGTGGGTGCGTGAAGCCCGCCTGTTCAAGTACGGCTCCGGCACCGGCACCAACTTCTCCAACCTGCGCGGCGAAGGCGAGCGCCTGTCCGGCGGCGGCAAGTCGTCGGGCCTGATGTCATTCTTGAAGATCGGCGACAGAGCCGCCGGCGCCATCAAGTCGGGCGGCACCACCCGCCGCGCGGCGAAGATGGTGATCGTCGATGCCGACCATCCGGATATCGAGAAGTACATCGACTGGAAGGTGCAGGAAGAGCAGAAGGTGGCGGCGCTCGTCACCGGCTCCAAGATCAACCAGAAGCACCTCAAGGCCGTGATGAAGGCCTGCGTCAATTGCGAGGGCTCGGACGACGACTGCTTCAACCCGGAGAAGAACCCGGCGCTGAAGCGCGAGATCAAGCTCGCCCGCAAGGCCTATGTGCCGGACAACTTCATCAAGCGCGTCATCCAGTTCGCCAAGCAGGGCTACACCGACATCGACTTCCCGACCTACGACACCGACTGGGATTCGGACGCCTATCTCACCGTGTCGGGCCAGAACTCGAACAACTCGGTGCGCGTCGACGACCAGTTCCTCAAAGCGGTCGAAGCCGACGGCAAGTGGGACCTGACGTTCCGCAAGAACGGCAAGGTCGCCAAGACCGTGCAGGCGCGCGAATTGTGGGAAAAGATCGGCTACGCCGCCTGGGCCTGCGCCGATCCGGGCCTGCAGTTCCACACCACCGTCAATGACTGGCACACTTGCCCGGCGTCCGGCGACATCCGCGGCTCCAATCCGTGCTCCGAGTACATGTTCCTCGACGACACGGCCTGTAACCTCGCCTCGCTCAACCTCCTCACCTTCCGCGACGGCAAGACCGGCGCCTTCGAGGTCGAGAGCTACGAGCACGCGGTTCGTCTGTGGACCGTAGTGCTGGAAATCTCGGTGCTGATGGCGCAATTCCCGTCCAAGGAAATCGCCCAGCTGTCTTACGAATTCCGCACGCTCGGCCTCGGCTACGCCAACATCGGCGGCCTCCTGATGACCTCCGGCATGTCGTATGACTCGGACGAAGGCCGCGCTTATGCCGGCGCGCTGACTGCGATCATGACCGGCGTGTCCTATGCGACCTCGGCCGAAATGGCCGAGAAGCAGGGTCCGTTCCCCGGCTACAAGAAGAACCGCGAGCACATGCTGCGCGTCATGCGCAACCATCGCCGCGCCGCGTATGGCGAGCGCCAGGGCTATGAGAAGCTCTCGCAGGCCCCCGTCCCGCTCGATCACGCCGCCTGCCCCGACGCCAAGCTGGTCACGCACGCCAAGGCGGCGTGGGACCGCGCCATCGAGCTCGGCGAGAAGCACGGCTACCGCAACGCGCAGGCCACCGTGATCGCGCCGACCGGCACGATCGGCCTCGTCATGGATTGCGACACCACCGGCATCGAGCCCGACTTCGCGCTGGTGAAGTTCAAGAAGCTGGCCGGCGGCGGCTACTTCAAGATCATCAACCGCGCCGTGCCGGAAGCCCTGCGCACGCTCGGCTACTCGGAAGCGCAGATCGCCGAGATCGAGGTCTATGCCGTGGGCCACGGCTCGCTGGCGCAGGCCCCCGGCATCAACCACACCACCTTGAAGGCCAAGGGCTTCACCGACGAGATCATCGCCAAGATCGAGAAGGCGCTGCCGACCGCGTTCGACATCAAGTTCGTCTTCAACAAGTGGACCATTGGAGAGGCGTTCTGCCGCGACGTGCTCGGCCTGTCCGCCGATCAGCTCGCCCAGCCGGCCTTCGACCTGCTCGGCGCCATCGGCTTCGGCAAGCGCGAGATCGAGGCCGCCAACATCCACGTCGCCGGCGCGATGACCGTGGAAGGCGCGCCGCACCTCAAGCTCGAGCACTATCCGGTGTTCGACTGCGCCAATCCGTGCGGCAAGATCGGCAAGCGCTATCTGTCTGTCGAGAGCCACATCAAGATGATGGCGGCGGCGCAGCCCTTCATCTCGGGCGCGATCTCCAAGACCATCAACATGCCGAACGACGCCACGGTCGAGGACTGCAAGGACGCCTACATGCAGTCCTGGCGCCTGGCGCTCAAGGCCAACGCGCTGTACCGCGACGGCTCGAAGCTGTCGCAGCCGCTCAACGCGCAGCTCATCGCCGATGAAGAGGACGAGGACGACGCCGTCGAAGCCTTCCTCGACAAGTCGGCCGCGGCCCGCGCCACGGGTCTGGCCGAAAAGGTGGTCGAGAAGATCGTCGAGCGCGTCACGGTTCTGCGCGAGCGCGAGAAGCTGCCCTCGCGCCGCAAGGGCTACACGCAGAAGGCCGTGGTCGGCGGCCACAAGGTGTATCTGCGCACCGGCGAATATGACGACGGCCGTCTCGGCGAGATCTTCGTCGACATGCACAAGGAAGGCGCGGCTCTCCGGTCGTTGCTCAACAACTTCGCCATCGCCATTTCGCTCGGCCTGCAATACGGCGTGCCGCTCGAGGAATATGTCGATGCCTTCACCTTCACCCGCTTCGAGCCGCAGGGCCCGGTGCAGGGCAACGACTCGATCAAATACGCCACCTCGATCCTCGATTACGTGTTCCGCGAACTGGCGGTGTCGTATCTCGAGCGCTACGACCTCGCCCATGTCGATCCGAGCCAGGGCTCGTTCGACGCGCTGGGTGCCGGCGAGAGCGAAGGCAAGGCGGCGCCGAACTTCATCTCCAAGGGCCTGACGCGCTCGCGCGCCGACAAGCTCCAGGTGGTGGCCTCCCCGGCTTCGACCGGCGCCTCGTCGTCGGTCGCGACGGCCAAGGTCACGGCGTTCGGCGGCGGTCATGCCGCCACCGCGCTCAAGGCCGAGCCGGAGGCGAAACTGTCGCCGGCCCAGCAGCTCGAAATCGGCCACGCCTCACCGGCCGCGGCCGTGGCGCAGCCTTCGGCCAAAGCGATCGCGTCCGAGCGCCGCGCCGAAGCGAAAGCCAAGGGCTACGAAGGCGAGATGTGCGGCGAATGCGGCAACTTCACCCTCGTGCGCAACGGCACTTGCATGAAGTGCGATACCTGCGGAGCGACCAGCGGGTGCTCGTGAGCAGGCACCCAACAGGAGTACATTTTGAGTAAATCCATTAAAGCATCGTCCCCGGACGCGACCCTGCGCGAGAAACGGCGTGCGGACCAGGCGCGTGACGGGCTGAAGGCCGCGGCGGAATACGAAGCCGCCGCGGTCGCCATGCGCGAGAAGACGGCCAAGCTGCGCGCGCTGCGCCTGGCGAAGGAAGCCAAGGACGCCAAGGAAGCGGCCGATGCGCCGCCCGAGCCGCCGAAGAAGAAGAGCAAGAAGAAGGTGGAGTGAGGTAAGGCGCGCTGCACTGCTGTTTAGATCACACGCGTCATGGCCGGGCTTGTCCCGGCCATCCACGAATAAACAAGGCGGCCCGGTGGGCTGCCTCTTTTAAATAGCTAGCGAATTCCAGATTTTTTTGAGGCAACTCACCGATATTGCGCAACGCATGCGATCGCAAAACTCATGTTTGAGAACGCGTTAATTACTCGTGCCGGCATACAGAAGGAAACCGACCTCGGCCTCCTTGCGGAAACTTTGTTTTTCTATCGCTCTGTCCACATCGTCCTCAACCAGGCATCCCTAGGCGCACTAGCACAGCAACTGTCCGCAGGCGATTTTATCGCACTAATGAATCGGGCAGATCTAAAATTGAGCCATGTAAAGCCAAATTTCGGCGTAGTTTCAGCCGGACTACCAAGAACACACCAATTCGTTGCAATACATCTTGTAAAATCACCAAATAGAACGGCGTCAAATTACAAAGATGAGATAGAATTAATTCTCGAACGAACAAAAGGCAAAAGCGCAGAAACAAGAAAGCTAACAAAAGCGATAATCAATCGGGTCGCCCTTCATCGATTTAAAGAACCCCGCTCAAAGAAACAATCATTACGGACCTTTCCCAAAACGACGTGTCAGATAAAGGATTTATTCGCGCTGCCGTGCTTTCAATTTTAAAACATCTCGTACCCACTTACATTCCAACATCAGACTTTCGATTTGAAATATTTGACACCGGACAAGGGTACGCGGTCGACACAAATTTAGACTATGATGCCCTCAACAAAATCTACCATCAGACGACACCGCCTACTCACAGCTCACTGTCGTCTGAATTCATGCTGAGGCACATAATCGACGCTCGAAGCGACAGCTACTTTGCCTCAAATTACATGGCTGAGATCGTCACCGCGCCGATCTACAGCGATATTATAAGATTGAAGCACTTTGATTTTTTGCGCCGCCGGGAAATCAACAAAAAGGAAATAGAAATTTTTTACGAGCATATACTAAGCGACATGCCTTCGCTTCGCGAATCTATAAACGCCAGAGAGGTCAATGTTTCTGACTTTCTCAGGCTACTCGACCAGGCGGACCGATTTCGAAACTGGATTCATTCAACAAATACCGATGTCGGAATGGTCAATCGATATATTAAGGATGCCACCGAGAAAACGTGGGCGGACAAGATACCGACCAAGTCAATTAGATTCGTATTGGCTACCGGCCTCGGTATCGCTGCCGACCTTGCCTTGCCGACAGGAATCGGGACGGCAGCAGGCGTTAGTGTCGGCGCATTAGATGCTTTTTACCTCGACAAACTGATTAAGGGTTGGCGACCTAATCAATTCATTGAGGGCCCATATCGCGCAATGCTTTCACGCGGCACTGAGGCCAATCACCAACAGTAATGCAGCCCGCGGGACGGATGAGCGCAGCGCAATCCGCCATTATCATTCAACGGCGAGAATCCTCGGCGGGTTACAGCTTCGCCTAACCCGCCCTACGCCGAGACGCATCCTTCGTCATCACCGGGCTTGACCCGGTGATCCCGCTTGGGAACGCACCGTGCCCGCCTTAGCGGGATGGCCGGGACAAGCCCGGCCATGACAAATCGCGCCGAAATCGCTATATTCCGGTCATGAAAACCAAGCGCCTGACCGAAGTCCTCGAACGCATCGAGTCCTGGCCCGCCGACGCGCAGGATGCGCTCGCCGACATCGCGCGCGACATCGACACCAGCCTGACGCAAGGCGACTACGTGCCGACGCCGGAGGAACTGGCCGGCATCGACCGCGGCTTGCGTGACGCCGAAGCGGGCCGCTTCGCCAGCGCGGCGGAGGTCGATGCGGCCTTCGCCAAGCTTCGGCGCGCGTGAAGGTCGTCTATACCCCCGCCGCGCTTCGCGATCTCGACGACATTACGCTTTGGCTTTCGCAACACTATCCAGGGCTCGGCGCCGCGCTTGAGCAAAGGCTGCGCACCATTGTCGCCCATATCGGCCGCTGGCCGGAGAGCATGCGTGCCTCCGCTCATCGGCCCGGCGTACGCGTCGCCCCGCTCGGCCGCTATCCGTACAGAATCTTCTATCGCGTCACCGCCGATACGGTGGAGATATTGCACATCCACCATGTCGCGCGGCAGCCATTCGACGAGACGCCGTAAGCCCGGATGAACCGCATCGAAATCCGACGGCGCTCCAAGCGGGCTACGCATCCTCCGCTCACCCCGCGAAAGCGGAGGCTGGGCCTTCCTTCGGAGCGCGCCGCAAAGACTGGGTCCCCGTCATAGGCGTTCTGAAAGAACGCCGTTCTTCGAACGGCTATTGGCGGGGACGAGCGGTGTTTGTGACATCACCTCACCTCGTCACCCGCATGTCATCCCCCTGCCCCATTGCCGCGCCAGAGTGCCGGCATGACACCGCCTATCCCGTGGAACTACGACCGCGCCGAGACCATTGCCGATGCCGTCGTGCATGGCCTCGGCATTGCCTTCGCGGTCGCCGGCGGCGCGGCGCTGATCATCGTCGCCGCGCTGTATGCCGACGTCTCGCAGGTCGCCGCGGTGTCAATCTACACCGCCGGCCTCGCCGCCATGATCGGCCTGTCGGCCGCCTACAATCTGTGGCCGCTGACGCCGGTCAAATGGTGGCTGCGCCGGCTCGATCATTCCGCCATCTATCTCCTGATCGCCGCGACCTACACCGCCTTCGTGCTGCCACTCAAGGGCGACGCGCTCGACGCCATCCTCATCGTGCAATGGGTCTCGGCCGCGGCCGGCATCGCGCTCAAGCTTCTGTTCCCCGGCCGCTTCGACCGCGCCGCGATCGCGCTCTATCTCGTCATGGGCTGGAGCGGGCTGTTCGTCATCGGCCCGATGGCGGCGGCGCTGGCGCCGGTCACGCTCGTCCTGATCGCCATCGGCGGCGTGCTGTATTCCGTAGGCGTCGTCTTCCACGTCTGGGAGAACCTGCGCTTCCAGAACGCCATCTGGCATGGCTTCGTCCTGCTGGCGGCCGCCTGCCACTACGGCGCGGTCATGACCTCGGTGGTGTGAAGCTACTTCTTACCCTCCCCCTCCAAGGGAGGGTAAAGACTGAGGACGCCGCGCCATACTCGAGCGTCATCCCCGCCAACGGGTCCGCGCAAAGCGCGGCCCGATGACAGGCTCCGGCGGGGACCCATAACCCCCGGCCTCACGATACGACTCGGTCGGTGGCTATGGGTCCCGGGCCTCGCTGCGCTCGCCCGGAACGACAGCGTTACGATCCGTCGTCCCCGCGAAGGCGGGGACCCATAACCCCTGTGTCCGCGATACGGCACGGACGGTGGTTATGGGTCCCGGGCCTCGCTGCGCTCGCCCGGGACGGCAGAATAAAAATAATATTCCTAGGACTATTGACTTCATCAGCCGGCTAGGCTTATCTTCCACCTATCCCGCCCCTGCTAGCGAGGGGTGTCTGTGCAGCATCTTCAGATGCGGGGCGGGGAGCGGTGGCCGGGACGGGGCGTCGGAGATGCGGCGCGAATTTCCCTCCCGGCGGTCCAAGCCGCGCCGGGATTCCAGCACGCCTCGCCGCGTGCCGGGGCCCCTGACGGCCGGTAGGCCCCAAAAAGCCCGCGTCAGACGGGCTCGGGCCGAGTGCCTTGGCCTCTACGGTGGAGTGTTGTCGTTCTGGAAAACGGGGCGATGACGAACGGTCGATCACCGGGAAACGGCGCGGAGCAAACCTATAAACATCGCGCGCGGGACGCCGGGGAAACCGGCCCTCCGTGGATACCCTGTGCACTTCTTGTTGCAACACCGTGCACAGACCTGCGGGGTCGCTAGGACCCCGGCGTTCCGCGCGCCCTCGTTCTTCAAAGGGTGCTGGAAATGCGAACTGGGAATGCGGCCTGCCCGGGGCCGATCAAACAATACGGGCGATGATGCGCGTCCGTATTCCTCTTCCTTATCCCTCCCCGTTTTCGGGGAGGGATTAGGAAGAGCCTACGCCGCTTCCTGCACGACGCGGTTGCGGCCGTCGCGCTTGGCGCGGTACAGCGCCTGGTCGGCGCGCTTGAGCATGGTGGCGGCGGTGTCGCCCGTCCCGCCGAGCGCCGCGATGCCGATCGACAAGGTGACGTTGAGATGCTTCTCGCCCTGCTGGATGGCGAAGGGCTCGGACGCGATCTTGCGGCGGATGCGCTCGGCCACCATGCCGGCCACCGCGATGTCGGTCTCCGGCATGACGATGACGAATTCCTCGCCGCCGTAGCGGCACGCCAGATCGATGTTGCGGATCGACTTGCGGATGCGCACCGCGAATTCGCGCAGCACGTCGTCGCCGGCGTCGTGGCCGTGGCCGTCATTGATCGACTTGAAGAAGTCGATGTCGAGGATCAGCACCGCCAGCGGCTTGCCGCGCTGGCTCGCCTGCTCGGTCAGCGCGCCGAGATGCGTCTCCATGTAGCGCCGGTTATGCAGGCCGGTCAGCGCGTCGGTGATCGCCATCTCGATCGACATGGCGACGTTGTCGCGCAGCCGGTCGGTGTAGCGCTTGCGCTTGATCTGCGTGCGCACACGCGCCAGCATCTCGTTTTTGTCGATCGGCCGGATCAGGTAGTCGTTGACGCCGATCTCCAGCCCGCGCACCAGCTTGGCGTTGTTGTCGGGCTCGGCGATGGCGAGGATCGGGATGCTGCGCGTGCGCTCGAGCGAGCGCACCTGGCTGCACAGGCGCAGGCCGTCGAAATCGGCCATGCCGAGCGACACGAGCAGCAGTTCGTAATCGCCCTCGGCGGCGCGGAACAGCGCCTCCTTCGGGTCGGTCTGCACATCGACGGTGTGCTCGAGCCCGAGCGTCGTCGCGATGCGCTCATAGGACGAGGCGCGGTCGTCGATGATGAGGATGCGGCCCTTGCGGCCGGTGTCGGCCACCGCCTCGCGCTCCGGGCTCTCGATGCCGATCTCGCGCGAGGTGAGCGCGCGCATGCGCAATTCGTCCGTCACCATCTTCAGCCGCGTCAGCGAGCGCACGCGCGAGATCAGCGCCACGTCGCTCACCGGCTTGGTCAGGAAATCGTCGGCGCCCGCCTCCAGGCCCTTGATGCGGTCGGACGGCTGGTCGAGCGCGGTGACCATCACCACCGGGATATGATGCGTCGCCGGGTTCGACTTGAGCCGGCGGCACACCTCGAAGCCGTCCATGTCCGGCATCATGACGTCGAGCAGCACGATGTCGCATTCGGCGCGCTCGCACAAAGCCAGCGCCTCGATGCCGCTGAAGGCGGTGGCGACGTCGAAATACTCCGCCGACAGCCGCGCCTCCAGCAGCTTCACATTGGCCGGAATGTCATCGACGACGAGTACGCGGGCAGTCATTGCAACACCATGGTACGGATACGAGCGACGTCAGGCCGGGCCGAGAAAGTGCCGGACGGTCTCGATGAACTTGCCGACCGAAATCGGCTTCGACAGGTAGGCTTCGCAGCCGCCCTCGCGGATGCGCTCTTCGTCGCCCTTCATCGCGAAGGCGGTGACGGCGACCACCGGAATGGTCTTCAGCTCGGGGTCGTCCTTGAGCCACTTGGTGACTTCGAGGCCGGAGACCTCGGGCAACTGGATATCCATCAGGATCAGATCGGGCCGGTGCTGGCGGGCCAGATCCAGCGCGTCGATGCCGCTGCGGGTGCCCACCACGTCGTAGCCATGCGCTTCCAGAAGGTCGTGGAAGAGCTTCATGTTCAGTTCGTTGTCCTCGACGATCAGGACGGTCTTCGCCATGTTCCGCCCCGTTGTCCCCAGGAAGCGCCAAGCCCTCGTTGTCGCGGCATCCGGTCGGCCGCGCCGGTGGGCTATGATCCACCTTCGACGTTAGTCTCGATTTGTTACGGAAAGGCAAACCCGATCGATGAAAGGCCCCCGCGGCATGTCCCCGGAAGCCGCAGAAGCGCTTGCAATTCAAGCACTTGGCTTCCTGGCTGAGGATTCCGAAAGGTTAACCCGTTTCTTCTCCGTCACCGGGCTCGATCCGGACGGGATTCGCGAGGCGGCGGGCGCGCCCGGCTTCCTTGCCGGCGTGCTCGCTTATCTTGCCTCCGACGAGGCGATGGCCCGGGAATTCACGGCCGCCGCGTCCTGCGCGCCGGACGACATCTTCCGCGCCCATACCGCGCTCGGCGGTCAGCCCTGGGAGCGCGAAATCCCGTGACCGCGTTCTGCCGCGATTGCCTGACCGACACGGCCGAGACAGCCAAGGGACGTTCCCTGCGCTGTCCGGCCTGCGGCTCGCCGCGGCTCCTGCGTCATGCGGATCTGGCGACGCTGACGGTCGCGCATATCGATTGCGACGCCTTCTACGCCACGATCGAAAAACGCGACGATCCTTCGCTCGCCGACAAGCCGCTGATCATCGGCGGCGGCAAGCGCGGCGTGGTATCGACCTGTTGTTACATCGCCCGCACTTACGGCGTGCGCTCGGCGATGCCGATGTTCCAGGCAATGAGCTTGTGCCCGCACGCCACCGTGCTCAAGCCGAACATGGCGAAGTATGTCGCGGTCGGCCGCCAGGTGCGCGCCGCAATGCTGGCGCTGACGCCGCTGGTCGAGCCGCTGTCGATCGACGAAGCCTTTCTCGACCTCACCGGCACCGAGCGCCTGCACGGCATGAGCGCCGCCAAGGTACTGGCGCGCCTTGCCCGCGACATCGAGCGCGACATCGGCATCACCGTCTCGATCGGTCTGTCGGCCAACAAGTTCCTTGCCAAGATCGCCTCCGATCTCGACAAGCCGCGGGGCTTTGCCGTCATCAGCCCGGCCGAGGCGGCAGCGTTTCTGGCGCCCCGCCCTGTCGGTTTCATCTACGGCGTCGGCGCGGTCAGCGCCGCCAAGCTCGCCTCCGACGGCTTCCGCACCATCGCCGACCTGCAGCGCGCCGACGAGCGCGACCTGATGCGGCGCTATGGCGAGGAAGGCTTGCGGCTGTCGCGCCTGGCGCGCGGCATCGATACACGCAAAGTCGATCCCGAACGCGAGACCAAGAGCGTGTCGTCGGAGACGACGTTCAACACCGACATCAGCGACTTTCGTCCGCTGGAGCTGACCCTGTGGGAGCTGACCGAGAAGGTGTCGGCCCGGCTCAAGGCCTCACATCTGGCGGGTTCCACCGTAACGCTGAAGCTCAAGAGCGCTGACTTCAAGATCCGCACCCGCGCCCGCTCGCTGTCCGCGCCGACCCAGCTCGCCGGCCGTATCTTCGCCGCCGGCCGCGACATGCTGCGCAATGAGGTCGGCGGCACGCGTTACCGGCTGATCGGCATCGGCGTCAGCAGCCTCGAGGATGCGGTCGGCGAGGACATGGCCGATCTCATCGACCGCCGCGGCGCGCTCGCCGAACACGCGGTCGATAAACTGCGAGAGAAGTTTGGCAAGGCCGCGGTGGTGAAGGGTCTGGCGATCGAGGAGGAGTGAGTTTGCCTTGTCCCGGGCGCGGCGCAACGTGGAGCGAAGCGTAACGGTCCCGGCTCGCAATGCACCGCTTCGCGCTGCATTGCGTCCGGGACAAGTCCGTCACTTACACGCCTTCTCCTTCTTCAACTCCAGCGAGGTCAGGTCACCCTTGATGGAGAAGTCGCTGTAATACAGCGTCAGCGCCCGCGAGATGCCGTTCTCGTAAAGCTCGAAGGCGATGGAATAGACCGGCGTCTGCTCGCCCTTCTGCTCGGCTTCCTCGCTCTTCTTGTCGAAATAGCTGATCGTCACCGGCCAGCGCGTCATGCCGGCGAGCGCCGGTATCTTCGCGCCGGCGTCGTTGACCGGGCTCTTAGCCGGATCGATCGGCTGCCCGATCACGGTCAGCGTGTTGTAGAGCTTCTCGCCGGACTCGGACCCGTCATAGACCGGAAACTCAAGGATGGTCTTGCCGGCGCGCGCCGCTTCGACAATGCGGCGCATGTGCTCGGTCGGAAACACCACATCGGCCGGCACCGTGAAGGTCTTGTCCTTCGGCTGCTTGAGATCGACCGAAACCGCGGACGCCTTGCGCTCGGCGCTGCCGTCGACCGTGTCGGTGGTCTTGTCGTTGATCAAGTTCTCTGAATTGAATCGGAATTTGCTGGCGTCGTTGTTTTCCCAGGTGGTCGAACGCAGGTCGCTCAGCACGGTCTTGCCCTCGCCGGAGTCGAGCTCGGAGACCTGGCGGAAATTCAGCTCATAACCTTCGCAGGCGCTGCCGGAGAAGTCGTAGAGGATGCGGCCGCGCACCGCCTGGACGCCGCGGGCGCCACTCGATTGCGCCAGCTTGAGGTCGTAGACGGCGCGGTGCGAGGCCAGCACGACGGGCTTGGCCGCCTCGCTGTTCGGCACCGGCGCCGCGATCGGGGCAGCGTCTGCCGGGTGTTCGAGAACACCCGCACAAAGCGCCGCGACAACGGCCAGGATCGGAAGGGCAATGGCGTAGGGACTGGTTTTCATGCTCAACCTTGGCGGCAAATGCGGCGCGATCAGGCGCGATGATAGGGGCAAGATCGAGGCGCGTCCCCTGCCCCCTTCGGCCGATCCCCGGCTTCCCGGGCCGCCTTGCGCCCCGGCGGCCAATCGGCCAAGACTTCGCGGCTCATACCATGCCCTTCGCGAAAGGAAGACCTTATGGCCGGCGCCATCGACAAGAAGCTCACCGATCTCGGAATCACCTTGCCGACGCCGGCGGCGCCGATCGCCAACTATGTTGCGACAGTTCGTAGCGGCAATCTGATCACCGTGTCGGGCCAGCTCTGCTTTGGCGACGAAGGCAAGCTGGTAGCGACCGGCCAGCTCGGCGGCGGCGTCTCGCTGGAGGACGGCCAGAAGGCGGCGCGGGCCTGCGCCGTCAACCTCATCGCCCAGCTCAAGGCCGCCGTCGGCGATCTCGACAAGGTGGTCCGCGTGATCCGCCTCGGCGGCTTCATCAATTCGGCGCCGGGCTATGCGGACGGCCCGAAGGTGATGAACGGCGCCTCCGACCTTATGGTGGAGGTATTCGGCGACAAAGGCCGCCACGCCCGCTCCACCGTCGGCGTCTCGGCGCTGCCGGCCAATGCCGCGGTCGAGGTCGAAGGCCTGTTCGAAGTCGGCTGACGGCCATGGCCCGGCTCGATTGGCTCACCGAACGGCCGATCGCACATCGCGGCCTGCATGACGCCGCGGCCGGAGTCATCGAGAACACGGCGTCCGCTTTCACAGCCGCCATCGCCGGCTATTACGGTATCGAGTGCGACGTGCAGGTGAGCGCCGACGGCGAAGCCATCGTGCATCACGATGACGCGCTCGGCCGCCTCACCGAGGGCTCCGCTCCGCTCGCAAGCCAAACCGCGGCGGCGCTCAAGGCCGTGGCCTTCACGGCCACCACGGACCGCATGCTGACGCTGGGCGAACTCTGCGATCTGGTCGGTGGCCGCGTGCCGCTGCTGATCGAGATCAAGAGCCGCTTCGACGGCGACCTGCGGCTCACCCGCCGCGTCGCGAACGTCCTCACCGGCTATCGCGGTCCGGTCGCGGCGATGTCGTTCGATCCGGCGCCTGTCACCGCCTTGCGCAGCCTTGCGCCCGACCTCACCCGCGGCATCGTTGCCGAGCGGCATTACACCCATCACGAATGGGACGCCCTGACGCCGGCGATGAAACGCCGTCTCGCCTACTTCCTGCATGCGCCGTCGAGCCGGCCGCAGTTCGTCGCCTATTCGGTCAAGGACGTGCCGGCGGCGGCGCCGTGGCTGGCGCGGCACCTGTGCGGCCTGCCGCTGCTGACCTGGACGGTGCGCAGCGCCGCAGACCGCGAGCGCGCCGCCCGCCATGCCGATCAGATGATTTTCGAGGGCTTTCGTCCGACATGACCCTCCAGATTGTCCGGCGCTGGCGACCGCCCGATGACAAAATCCGGAACTCAAGGTTGAGATGAAAGTTGTCGCGATATGCGCTGGCGTCAGACCATCACTGCAGCACTTGCAATCGGCATTGCGGCCGCCGTCGCAATTCCGCTCGACAGCGCGAGCGCGCAAACATCGCATCAACGCTCCGTGCATAAAAAGAAAAAGCCCGTAAAGCACTATCGCCCCCGGCGCGGCGGCGGCGGGCAGATCGCCTGTACCGAGTTCGGATGCCGCCCTATTCCGCGCAATTGCCGTCCGCAAACCGGCTATCGCTGGGACGGTTTGCCGAGCGGATACGACGTTGTCGTCTGCCGCTGATTAAGCGGACCTGCCCTTCCGAATTCGACATGGTCAAATCGGCGTGAGCCCCTAGCTCCAAGGCAGGGGCAAGACCGCACTACGCCGAAAACGTGGTGTGCGTTCAACTTTCAAAAACATGAGACGTGAAATGCAGAACGTGTATCGCCGTGCTGTCAGCGCTGACGCTGTCGCCTTGTATGCTCTTGCCGTGGCAGCAGCCCTGGCCTTCCCCGCACACTCCGCCCTCGCCGCGTCGGCGAAGACGCACCATGCCCGTCACACCGCGGTGCAGGCCCGCGCGCAGGCTCCTGCCGAGTCCACCGACGGGGTCGCCTGCACCAAGGCCGGCTGCAAACCGATGCCGTCGTCCTGTCACAGCGCGCCGCAGGGCGGCACCGAACCTGGCTACTCGGTCATAGTCTGTCCGTGAGGCGGCCGGCATCGCGAAGCAGCAACTGACATCGCGATAATGACAAGACCGGTGGCGCGCCGTTCCTCGGCCGCGCCACCGGCGCGGTGGTGCCCGGACGACCGTGGCAGTCCTGACGGCTCGGTGATCGCGGAAACCGCCGGGACGGCCTAGACTGCGCCAGCGAGATGCGCTCACTCTTCTGGACGACGACACCGCCCCCTGTTCAAGGAACGCTCATGCGCCTTTGCTTGCCCAGCCTTGGCTGCCTTTTTCTCGCCGGCGTCGCCTTGCCGTTGAGCGTCGCCATCGCGCAAACCTCTCACGGGCCGCGCGGCAAGCCGCCGGTCGAACGCAGCCGCGGTGACGCGCGGGAGCAATACCGGCCCGGCGACATCGTCTGCACCAAGGCGGGCTGCCGGCCGCTGCCACCGGGTTGCCATGCTGTGAACGAAGAAACCTGGGAAGGTCCGACCGGCTACGCGATCGTCATCTGCCCGTAAGTCCGGGCGGCCCGGCTTCACGGAGGCTCGCGCTCCGTCATCCACAGGGGCGGCCTCGCCATCCACAGGCTCCATTCAACGCACCCGTCTTTCAGCAATGGCCGACCACGATATCCGGATCCGCATGGTGCCCAGTCTGGCGGAGATTTCCGCTGAGGATTGGGATGCTTGCGCCGGGCAGTCAAACGAGCGCTCGCGCGATGTATCCACATCTTCACAGGCTGTGGACGACGGGTTTTCAACAGCCGGCGACCGCCGGCCGATGATCCACAATCCGGATGAGGATAACTCGCCGGTTCATGTAAAATCTGAGGACGATTTATCCCCGGAATCATCAACACGAGGATATCGAGATAACCCATTTGTTTCACACGATTTTCTATTGTCCCTTGAACAGTCGCATTGCGTCGGCGGCCGGATCGGCTGGCAGCCGCGCTACCTGATCGCCGAGACGCCGCAGGGGCGGCTGCTCGGGGCTGCGCCCTGTTACGTGAAGAGCCATTCGCGCGGCGAGTACGTCTTCGACCATGGCTGGGCAGACGCCTTCGAACGGGCCGGCGGCGACTACTACCCCAAGCTCCAGGTCTCGGTGCCCTTCACGCCGGTGACCGGACCGCGGCTGCTCGCCCGCCCCGGCCCTCAGGCGGGCCACATCCGCGATGCGCTGGCCGAGGCGCTGGCCAAGCTGACCGACGCCAACGATCTCTCCTCGGCCCATGTCACCTTCTGCACCGAGCCGGAATGGCGGATGCTCGGAGAGCGCGGCTATCTGCAACGCACCGACCAGCAGTTCCATTTTGAGAACCCGGGCTACGCCAACTTCGACGACTTCCTCGCCCAGTTGTCCTCGCGCAAGCGCAAGACCATTCGTCGCGAGCGCAAGGAAGCCCATCCGCCCGGAATCGACATCGTCTGTCTGACCGGCAAGGACCTGACCGAGGACGCCTGGGACGCCTTTTTCGCCTTCTACATGGACACCGGGTCGCGCAAATGGGGCAGCCCGTACCTCACGCGCGAATTCTTCTCGCTGATCGGCGAGCGCATGGCCGATCGCATCGTCCTCATCATGGCCCGGCGCGCCGGGCGCTACATCGCCGGCGCCATCAACTTTCTCGGCGCCGACACGCTGTACGGGCGCAACTGGGGCGCCATCGAGCACCACCCGTTTCTGCATTTCGAGGTCTGCTACTACCAGGCCATCGATTATGCCATCCGGCACAAGCTGCGCTGGGTCGAGGCTGGAGCACAGGGCGAACACAAGCTGGCGCGGGGCTACCTGCCGCACACCACCTACTCCGCCCACTACATCGCCAATCCGGGCCTGCGCCGCGCCATCGCCGACTACCTCGAGCGCGAGCGCGCTTATGTCGAAGCCGCCTCCGAAGAGCTTGCGGCGGCCGCGCCATTCCGCAAGGATTTGGCCGAGCAGGAATGACGTCAACCGCTGGGGATTTGCCGATGCCGAGCTACGATCCGAACAACATCTTCGCCAAGATCATGCGCGGCGAACTGCCCTGCTACAAAGTCTACGAGGACGACAAGGCGCTGGCTTTCCTCGACATCATGCCGCGCGCGCCGGGCCATACCCTGGTGCTGCCGAAGGCGCCGGCCCGCAACCTCCTCGACTGCCCGGCCGAGGACCTCGCCCATGTCGCCAGGGTGGCGCAGAAGATCGCGCAGGCCGCGATGACGGCGCTCGGCGCCGACGGCGTCACGGTGCAGCAGTTCAACGAAAGCGCCGGCGGCCAGGTGGTGTTCCACCTCCACGTCCACGTCATTCCGCGCAAGACCGGCGTGCCAATGAAGCCGCCCGCCGCCGAAAAGGAAAAGCCGGAGGCGCTCGCCGAGATGGCCAAGAAGCTGTCCGCGGCGCTGGCTTGAGCGCCGCCGTTACGGCGTGAACAGGTAGCCGCCCAGCAGCAAGGTCGCCTCGCCGGCGACGACGCCGGCCAGCGCCGAGCGGCGGATCAGCAGGAAGGCCGCGAAGCCGACCAGCACCGCGCCCATGCGGACCTCGAGCGGGATATTGGCGAGCGCGCCGTTCGAAAACACGATCAGCTTGGCGACCACGCCGGCGAGGATCGCCGTCGCCACCGCACGCGACCACAGCACGATCTGCGACTCTTCGTTCAGGCCGCGCGCCAGCACCAGGCCGAGGAGCCGCCACACTTCGTTCGGCAGGAAGCCGACGACGATGAGCACGAGATAAGGCCAGAGCTCGGCGGTCATGCTCATCCGTGGATCCGCGCCTTGACGAAGCGGTGCAGCAGATAGGCGATGGTGCCGCCGCCGACGCCGGTCCACATAAGGTCGAGTTCGACATGCAGCGCCGCGAGCGCCGTGCCGAGCACGAGGCCGAGCCCCAGCGCGACACGGTCGAGCATCGTCGTGGCGCTGCGTGCGGTCGAGATCAGGAATGACATCGGCGTGATGAACAGGAGCGCCGCGGCGAACAGTGACGGCAGGCCGGCGGCGAGATAGAAGCCGACCAGGCCGAACGTCGCCGCCGTGCCGAGAAATGTCACCGACAGGCCGTTGCAAAAGGCGATGCGATGTTCCGGCGCGATGCCCGGCAGCATGCGCAGCGACTCGATCCACATGCTGACCGAGGTGAAATGCGCGGGCAGCACCAGATCGCTGGTGCGCGTCGTGCGCGTGCGCAGTAGCGGCAGCAGCGCCACGACCATCGGAAACAGCCGGATCGCGCTCAGCGTCACCGCGATGGCGAGTTCGATCATCGCCGCGCCGGTGCCGATGCCGGAGATGAGGATGACCTGCGCCGGCGCCGCCCAGACGAACAGCGTCGATAACGTCAGCCACCAGGCCGACAGGCCGAAGTCATGCGCCAGCGCGCCGAGCCCGAGATAGGTGCCGGCCATTACCGGAAAGAACACCGACGTGGCGGCGTGCTTGATGCCGCCCCGGAACGCGGCGGCGGAGGTCTCGAAGGTCGTGGATTCCGGCATGGGCCATTCGGTTTGTCATAGGGCCGGTTCCGCCGCAACCGCGATTGCACCCTCAGTGTCCGCGTCGGCGCATGCGGCCCCTGCAAAATGAAAAGGCCGGGCGCGAGGCCCGGCCTTGTCGCATTGTTCGGGGAAGCCCCGTTACGCCTTGAGCAGCGGCACCTTCGGCACCGACCCCTTCTTGCCGCCACCGTCGCCGCCATCGCCTTTCGGCTTAGGCGAGCGCGGCTTGGGCGACGCGCGACGCTTGGCCTTCGGCCGCACCGCCGGCAGCTTCTCGGGCTTCGGCGTGACCGGGCCGTCGAGGAACTGGAAGCCGAGCTTGTCGCGGCCGTTCTCGTCCTTCTCGACGACGACGCGCACATGGCCGCCGTTCTTGAGATGACCGAACAGCACCTCGTCGGCCAGCGGCTTCTTGATGTGCTCCTGGATCACGCGGGCCATCGGCCGCGCGCCCATCAGTTCGTCGTAGCCGTTGGCGATCAGCCAGCGCGAGGCTTCCTCCGACAGCTCGATGGTGACGTTGCGGTCGCCCAACTGGGCCTCGAGCTGCAGCACGAACTTCTCGACCACCTGCGCAATCACCGCCTGCGGCAGATGACCGAAGGTAACGGTGGCGTCGAGCCGGTTGCGGAATTCCGGCGTGAACAGCCGGTTGATCGCATCCTGGTCCTCGCCTTCCCGCTTGGTGCGCGTGAAGCCGTAGGCGGCCTTGGCCATGTCAGACGCGCCCGCATTGGTCGTCATGATCAGGATGACGTTGCGGAAATCGACCTGCTTGCCGTTGTGGTCGGTGAGCTTGCCATGATCCATGACCTGCAGCAGCACGTTGAACAGGTCCGGATGCGCCTTCTCGATTTCGTCGAGCAACAGCACCGAGTGCGGATGCTGATCGACGCCGTCGGTCAACAGCCCGCCCTGATCGAAGCCGACATAGCCCGGAGGCGCGCCGATCAGACGCGAGATCGTGTGTCGCTCCATGTACTCGGACATGTCGAAGCGGATGAGCTCGACGCCGAGTGAGGCCGCGAGCTGCTTGGCGACTTCGGTCTTGCCGACGCCGGTGGGTCCCGAGAACAGGTAGCAGCCAATCGGTTTCTCCGGCTCACGCAGGCCCGCACGAGCGAGCTTGATCGAAGCCGACAGCGACTCGATCGCCTTGTCCTGGCCATAGACCACCGTCTTGAGCGTCTGCTCGAGATGCTTGAGCACCTCGGCGTCGTCCTTCGACACCGTCTTAGGCGGGATGCGAGCCATGGTCGAAATCGTGGTCTCGATTTCCTTGACGCCGATCGTCTTCTTGCGCCGGTTCTCCGGCAGCAGCATCTGCGCCGCGCCGGATTCATCGATCACGTCGATGGCCTTGTCCGGCAGCTTGCGGTCGTGGATGTAACGAGACGACAGTTCCACCGCCGCCTTGATGGCGTCGTTGGTGTATTTGAGCTTGTGATAGTCTTCGAAATATGGCTTGAGGCCCTTGAGGATCTCAATCGCATCCGGCACCGACGGCTCGTTGACGTCGATCTTCTGGAAACGGCGCACCAGCGCGCGATCCTTCTCGAAGTACTGGCGGTACTCCTTGTAGGTCGTCGAGCCGATGCAGCGGATCGTCCCGGAGGACAAAGCCGGCTTGAGCAGGTTAGAGGCGTCCATCGCGCCACCGGACGTGGCGCCGGCGCCGATCACGGTATGGATCTCGTCGATGAACATGATCGCGCCCGGATAGGCCTCGATCTCCTTGATCACCTGCTTGAGCCGCTCCTCGAAGTCGCCGCGGTAGCGCGTGCCGGCGAGCAGCGTGCCCATGTCGAGCGCGAACACGGTCGCGCCCTTGAGCACGTCCGGCACTTCGCCATGAATGATGCGGCGCGCGAGACCTTCGGCGATCGCGGTCTTGCCGACGCCGGCTTCGCCGACGAACAGCGGATTGTTCTTGGAACGGCGGCACAGCACCTGGATGGTGCGGCTGATCTCGCTGTCGCGGCCGATCAGCGGATCGATCTTGCCTTCCTTCGCCTTCTTGTTGAGGTTGACGCAATAAGCCTCGAGTGCGTCGCCCTTTTTCTTCGGCTCGTCGCTGCTGCCGCCCTTGGCGTCGGCCTCTTCGTCAGCGCCGCGCACCGGACGCTGCTCGGTCAGACCCGGACGCTTGGCGATGCCGTGGCTGATGTAGTTGACGGCGTCGTAGCGCGTCATGTCCTGCTCTTGCAGGAAATAGGCGGCGTGGCTCTCGCGCTCGGCGAAGATCGCGACCAGCACGTTGGCGCCGGTGACTTCCTCGCGACCCGACGACTGCACGTGGATCACTGCGCGCTGAATCACGCGCTGGAACCCGGCCGTCGGTTTGGAATCTTCGCTGCCGTCGGTGATGAGGTTTTCGAGTTCCGACTCGAGATAGGAGACGAGGCTTCGGCGCAGCTTCTCGAGATCGACGTTGCACGCCCGCATCACGGCCGAGGCGTCCTGATCGTCGATCATCGCCAGCAGCAAGTGTTCCAGCGTAGCGTATTCGTGATGCCGCTCATTCGCGAGCGCGAGCGCTCGATGAAGCGATTGTTCCAGGCTGCGGGAGAATGTCGGCATTCCGTGTTCCAGTCCCAGTTATCGATAAGTTCCGATCGAAGCGTCCCCCACCCCGAATCTACTTTTTCTCCATCACGCACTGCAAAGGATGCTGATGTTTTCGCGCGAAGTCCATGACCTGTGTAACCTTGGTCTCCGCGACTTCGTAAGTATAAATGCCGCACTCTCCCATGCCATGGTGATGCACGTGCAGCATGATGCGTGTGGCGGCCTCGTGATCCTTGCCGAAGAATCGCTCGATCACATGGACGACGAACTCCATCGGCGTGTAGTCGTCGTTCAATATAAGCACGCGATACAGGTTTGGCCGCTTGGTCTGCGGCTTGGTCTTGGTGATGACCGCGACGTTCGGCTCGCCCGGCGTTGGCGGGGTCTGCTTCTTGCGGTCATCGTCCGCCATATAGGCGGCACGGCCGGCCATGACAGGGGCGCGCGCGGCGGCGCGGCGCGCCGCGGCGGCCGCGGGCGAATGGGAGGCAGGCGTCGTCTTCTTCTTCATGGTCAGTCGAATGTCGTTCAAGCCAGGCAAGTTTGACGCCAAGAACCGAACCGAGGGCCCGAAACGCCAGTTCAAGCGTTGCATCCCAAGGCCCCGCCGTCACCCCACCCGGTCGGTTATTCACTATCATAAGGACGTCGGCGCCATCCTTCCAACCGGCGAAATCGGTCCCCAGCCAACCTCGCCTGCGGCGATTTCGCGCGATGGTCAGAGGGCTTAGCCCTCAGATAGCCACTGTCGGCGCGTTCACAAGCCGCCTGCCCGGCAAATCGCCGGGCCGTGAGGGCCGCCGGTCTATGCAGCCCCGCTGGCGAAGACGGGCCCCTGATGGCATCAACGCTGCGTTACAGGTGCCGGAGGTATCGCGCGGTCGCCTCGTGGCCGATCCGCAAGGCGCCGTTAAGGATGTCCTCTAAGAACTATTCGGCATTCGCGCCGCGAAAGGCAGATGCTGTTTACCAGGCAAGCCTTTGTTCCGCCGGGGTTTGTCGGGGCTGACCCGCCTCAACCCTTAGCGGCCGCCCCCGGTTTTCCATCGCTCTATATACTGCTGCTTTAATAGCATTCTGTATGAAGGCGACCGGTAGCAGCTCCTTCCGGTGGCAGTCATGACCCGTTACTGGCACGCACTCGCTTGCAAATTCCTCCACGGTTTGTCGCGTTTTGGTCGCGAAACCGGCGGCAATGTCGCCCTCACCTTCGCGCTGGCGACGCTGCCGATCGTCGGTACCGCCGGCGCGGCGGTCGACTATAGCCATGCCAACAATGTGAAAGCTGCGCTTCAGGCCGCGCTCGACTCGACCGCGCTGATGCTGGCGCGCGACGCTTCCGAACTGAGCGCGTCCGATCTCAACGCCAAGGCGCTCACCTATTTCAAGGCGATGTTCGATCGGCCGGAAGCCGGCAACGTCGCGGTGACCGCCACCTATACGACCAGCGGCGGCTCCAAGGTTGTCGTCAACGGTTCGGCGGCCGTGCCAACCACCTTCCTCGGCATCATGGGCTACAACAACATCACTGTCAGCGGGTCGTCGACGACCGCGTGGGGCACGACGCGGCTGCGCGTCGCCCTGGCGCTCGACAACACCGGTTCGATGGCCTCCGACGGCAAGATGACGGCGCTCAAGGCGGCGACCAAGGATCTGCTGACGCAGCTCAAGAACGCGGCGACGGTGAACGGCGATGTCTATGTCTCGATCATCCCCTTCGCCAAGGACGTCAACATCGGCGCGACCAACTACAATGCCAGCTACATCGATTGGACCGACTGGAACAGCGACAATCAGACATGCAGCGGCGGCGGCGGTTGGGGCGGCTGGGGCGGCAACTGGAACTGGGGAAATTGGGGCAGCGGCAGCAATTGCTCCGCGGCCAACCACAACACCTGGAACGGTTGCGTCACCGACCGAGGCCCGTCAAGCGCGCCCGGAACTTCGACGTGGGATCAGGTCGTTACGGCACCGGACGGCACCGCTAATTCGAAGTGGCCGGCGGAGCAATACGACGCCTGCCCCGTCGCCATGAAGGGCCTGTCCTACGACTGGACGTCGATGAACAGTCTGGTCGACCAGATGCAACCAAATGGCGCCACCAACCAGCCGATCGGCCTCGTCTGGGGCTGGCAGTCGCTGGTCGGCGGCGGGCCACTGACGGCGCCGGCAAAGGATTCCAATTACAACTACTCCGACATCATCATCCTGATGTCGGATGGCCTGAACACGCAGGACCGCTGGTACGGCAACGGCTCCAATACCAGCACGGCGGTCGACAACCGCATGTATCAGACCGGCAATGGCTCCGGCACCTGCGCCAACATCAAGAACGCGGGCGTCACGATTTACACAATCCAGGTCAACACCGGCGGCGATCCGACGTCGACGCTGCTGAAGAACTGCGCCGGCACCAAGACTAAACTCTACGACCCGGACAAATTCTTCATGGTCACGACCGCAAGCGGCATCGGTACCGTGTTCAGCCAGATCGGCACTGCCCTGACGCAACTGCGCGTCGCCAAGTAGAGCGGCGCGCCCGTGGCGCATCGGCAAAAAAATAGCCCGGCGCAACTGCCGGGCTGATCATTCCAACGCTACTCTCCGTTTCGCCCTCTACGCGGCGTTACGGTACGCGACGCTTACAGGAAGCGCGGGCCTTACTTGGCCTTCGCGATCATGCTTTCGAACGGCTTGTAGGTTTCCTTGGCGAGGGCCGAATACATTTCGCCGAGCTTGTTGGTTTCGGCGACGAGACCTTCATAGGCCGCCTTGGCATATTCGGTCTGCACTTCGATCGCCTTTTCGAACGACTTGGCGCCGAACAGCTTCTCCATCAACGCGGTGCTCTCCTCGAACGACTTCTTCGAGTAGTCCGCGATCTCGGCAGCAATCGCCTGCGCACTCTTCTGCACGTTGGTCACCGACTTCATGGCGAGGTCGATGTTCTCTTTGCTGGCTTGCTGGAATTCCTCAAAGTTCTTGACCATGGTAATTCCTTTCCCCGGCCGCCGTGGCGGCACTCTGCACTCAATGGATGACCCGGATATGACCGCCGGGCTTGAGGTTCCTTATAGTGCAGTGCACAAATTTGTCAACGCTTATGTTGCAACGCGAAATTTACCACAAAATCAGTGGTATAGATTAGGATTTTGGTAACCGAGTTTCCCTAGCGTCGAATCCTCTGGTGCACAGACCGCGCTATAAATTGGCCACTATGGGGACGTAGGGCCGTCTTGTTTTCGTTGGCTTGGAGGTTCGATGTCGGGGCGGGGAAGCCATGTCCAACCCTATCTTCGGTGGGGCTGTCTCGGGCTGGCCGTTGTCATAGCGGTCGCCGCCATGTCGAGCGATGCGGATGCGCGGTCCCGGCGCGCCCGTCACCACAAAGCTGCAGCCGCGAGCTCCTACAATCCGCCAACCGCGTCCATCGTCGTTGACGGGAACTCGGGCAAGGTCCTTCAGGCGAGCAATGCCGACGCCGAGCGGCACCCTGCGTCGCTGACCAAGATGATGACGCTCTATATGCTGTTCGAGCGTCTCGATTCCGGCAAGGTCAAGCTGACCAGCGAGATGCCGGTCTCCTCCCATGCCGCCGCTCAGGCTCCCTCGAAGATGGGTCTCAAGCCGGGCGAAACCATCAAGGTCGAAACCGCGATCAAGGCGATCGTTACCAAGTCGGCCAACGACGTCGCCGTGGTCATAGGCGAGTATCTCGGCGGTGACGAGCCCAGCTTCGCCCGCATGATGACGGCAAAGGCGCGCTCGCTCGGCATGATGCGCACCACGTACCGCAACGCCTCCGGTCTGCCCAATGACGAACAGGTCACCACCGCGCGCGACCAGGCGTTGCTCGGCCGCGCGCTGCAGGACCGGTTCCCCAACTATTTCGCCTATTTCGCGACGCGTTCCTTCACCTATCAGGGCCGCACCGTGCGCGGGCATAACCGCTTGCTCGGCAGCGTCGACGGCGTTGATGGCATCAAGACCGGCTACATTCGCGCGTCCGGCTTCAACATCGTCACGTCGGTCAACCGCGACAACCGCCACATCGTGGCCGTCGTATTCGGCGGCCGCACCGCACGCGCCCGCGACGCGGTCGTGCGCAACCTGATCGACGACACGATCAAGGTCGCCGCCGTCCGCCGCACCACGCCGCCGGTCAGCGAAGGCACCGCGGTGGCCGAAACCAAGCTGCCCGCGGCGCCGCCCGCGCCCGCCGCCGATCCGCGCGCTCAGACCGCCGTCGCCGCCGTCGATGCCCCGGAGCCGGGCTCGACCGATCCGATCAAGCCGAACGCGGTCAAGACGCTGATGGTGCGTCCCGGCAAGACCCAGCTTGCCGCCTTGTCCGAACTGCCGCCGAGCTCGCGCAAGATGATGCCGCCGGCCCACACCGCCAGCGTCAGCCTCATCGCCACGGTGAAGAGCGATCTGCCGCCGCCCCCGCCCGGCGCCGGCCCCGGTGTGCTGGGCGTTCTGCCGGCCAAGGCCGACGTCAGCAGCGGTACCAAGGTCGCCTCCGCCGCCGCCACCGTTCCGGTCGGCAGCGCCCCGGCTCCCGTCGAGCCGGCATCCGCCCCGCCGGCCAAGGCGCGCAGCGGCTGGATGATCCAGGTCGGCGCCTTCCCGGAAGAGAAGTCGGCCAAGGAGCGCCTTTCGGCGGCGCAGACCAAGGCCAAGCAGCAGCTCGGCGAGGCCGCGCCCTTTACCGAAAAGGTCGCCAAGGGCGAGCGCTCGCTGTACCGCGCCCGTTTCGCCGGGCTCGACAAGCCGCAGGCGGAAGCCGCCTGCAAGCATCTTAAGCAAAGCGAAATCCCCTGCATGCTAATCCGCAACTAGCGGATATCGCCGCCCGGTTCGGTCACGTGACGGGCGGTTCAAACAAGAGCGATAACGCTCGACGTGACAGGGATGCGTTGAACGACGGGAGCCGCCAGTGATGGCGTTGCGTACTGGAGTTCTTCAGCGATGTTGGCGAAGCAGCTTTTCCTTGGCCTCGTTAATCCGGGCCGCGAGATACGTCGATCCCCCCTGATCGGGATGGAATTTCTTCATCAGCGCCCGATGGGCGCGCGTGATGTCGCGCTCGCTCGCTCCTCGCTGCAGGCCAAGGATCTGATAGGCCTCCTCATCCGTCATTTTGGCGCCGCCCGGCGCAGCCCGCCCCGTTGCCGCGTCACCTTGCGCGTGTTCACGCCAGCGGGGATCCCGGCGGTCAAGATACGGCACCAGTAGCGAGCGGCTTTCGTCGTCCGCTTCGCGCAGCAGCGCCACCAGCCCCTCGGTATCGAGATCGTCGAGCGAGCGGCCGGCGAAGCGCCCCGCCAGCACCTGCCCCGTCATGGCGCCGCTGTCGTGATCAAGCGTCATCTCGATATAGGTCGTGCGCACGCGCGACGCCTGCCCGCTCGATTTGCCGGTGCGCGACGAGAAGCCGGCCGGACCGAACGGCATCCACCCCAACAAGCCCAGACCGAACATGCCCAGCGGTATGGCGATATAGAGTTCGCCGCGCAGCCCGAGAAACGCCGCCAGCCCGATGGCGAGAATGCCGCCCGCCGCCTTGAGCACGCGGGCGCCGACCTTCGGGTCGATGCGGGAGATGACGCCGACGACCCAAATCGCCGCCAACAAGATCAGAACGCCAAAGATGAGTGTCGGCATCGCTCAGCCGCGCAACTGGGCGAGCAGCAGGCGCGCGCCGTTCGACTGGTTGTTGGACAGCGCCGCGAGCGCCTTGAGCCCGCCGGCGGCATAGGCCGCCACCGCGCGCAGCAGCTCGGCGAGTTGATGCGCCGCGCCGGTATCGAAGCGGCAATAGGCGCCGCGGGACAGCCGCGCGATCTCGCGAAACGCCTTGTCGGCAACGGGATCGTTACCCTCCTGAAACATGAACACCGGCACGCCGAGCAGACCGAGTTCGCCGGCGGAGGCCGAGAGATCGTCGATCGCCTCCTCCATGGCGTCGCCGACGAAGACCAGCGCCTGCACCGCCTGCCCTTTATGCTCCTTGCGAACGTGGCCCAGCACCTTGCCGATCTGGGTATGGCCGCCGCGGCAGTCGATGCGGCTCATCAGTTCCGAAAGCTTGCCGGCGTCGGCCACCCAGGACGACGCGCGGCATTCATTGACGCCGCGGAAATACATGAGTTGGATGTCGAGGCCGCCGATATTTGCCGCCTCGCGGAACATGTCGGCCGTCAGCCGCTGCGCCGTGTCCCAGGTGGGCTGACGGCTCATGGTGGCGTCGAGGGCGAAGACGAGACGGCCGCGCTTGCCGGCGGTCACGGCCGGGCCAAGCTCCTTCACGCGGTCGAGAAAGCGATCGATCTCGTCGCGCGAGGATTTCGCTGGCGCCTGGTCGGGGCCTTTGCGGGTCGGCGTGGTCATAAATTCAGATTACACCGATTTGGTTGGAAACGCCGACCACACATAATCATCCGCTCACCCCCGCGAAAGCGGGGGTCCAGTGCGGCAAATTGCGGTGGCTATCGGTTTGCGCTGCTCTGGGTCCCCGCCTGCGCGGGGACGAGCGGAGTGAACTGAACCGCCCTACGCCAGCAGATCGTGGACCTGGAGCGGCTGGTCCATGACCGAGAACCACTCGGCCCGCGCCGCGGCGCGGCGGCGGCCGTTCTCCGACACCGGTAGGCGCAGCGCGTTGAGGAGCGCGATGACTTCCTCGCGCGCGGTGAGGTGCGACATGTTGGGCCGCATGCCCAGCGTCTGCTCGTCGAGATCGTCGAACGCCGTGAGGCCGCGCGGGAAGAACTCGCGATAGACGACGCGTTCGGCAAAACCATCGACGGCGCGGAAGCCCATGCGGCGGGCGAGCTCCTGGATGCCCTCGCCGACCAGCTTCTTGTTACGCGAGCCGAGCGCGGAAAGGCGATTGCGCACGACGATCCAGTCGGTGAGCTTGCCATCGACCAGGCGGCGCTGACGTCGCGCCTCGCGCACCATCTCGGCGTAATGGCTTTCGCCGGTGACGGCGAAGTTGGTCTGGTCGATCTTGGCCAGCACGTCGAAATCGACGAATGAATCGTTGAGCGGCGTGACCAGCGTGTCGGCCATCGAATGCGCGAGCCGCATCAGATAGGTGTCGTTGCCGGGCGTGTCGATGACGACGACGTCGTGCGTGTGCTCGATGGCGCTGATGGCGCGCGAGAAGCCGGCAAACTCGGCCGCCTCATTGGCATCGACCGAATTGGTGTCGGCGCGCGGCACGCAGTAATGCGTCGGCAGCTCAAGCTTGATACGCGCGCGCTCGGCCCAGGCACGGCGGTTCTGGATGTAATGCGTGAAACTCTGCTGGCGCGAGTCGAGATCGATGGTCGCGACCTTCTGCCCCGCCTTCATCAGCGCGACGGCGATATGCAGCGCGGTGGTCGATTTGCCCGAGCCGCCCTTCTCGTTGCCGAGCACGACGACATGAGCGGATTGTGGGCTCTGCGAGATCGGTTGGACCAACATGACGCGTCCTTGGGATATCGCCAATTCTCGATGAAATGCCGGGCTTTAGTCAAGTTTGGCGCGGTTTTACCATTAATCGCGGGCGAGCTTATTCACCATTCGCGCGCCGGCTGCCCCCGGAATTGACGGGCGCGCGCCGGCGGGGCCATAAGGCTCGCCGCCGCCGGAACCATTAAGCATGACCGACCGTCCTCAAGTCCTCCGCACCGTCGCCGCCCTGCGCCGGGCCATGGCGCCCTACCGGAAAACCGGCCGCGGTGTTGCCCTGGTTCCGACCATGGGCGCGCTCCATGCCGGCCACCTCAAGCTGGTGGCCGAGGCGAGGAAGCGCGCGCGCCGCGTCGTGGTGTCGATCTTCGTTAACCCCACCCAGTTCGCGCCGACCGAAGACTTCGGCAGCTACCCGCGGACCTTCGACGCCGACATGACGGCGCTCGCCGCGCTCAAGGTCGATGCGGTGTGGGCGCCGACGGCGGCCGAGATGTACCCGGAAGGCTTCGCCACCCGGGTGGCGCCGGAGGGCGCGGCCCTGGCCGGGCTCGAGGACAAGTTCCGCCCGCACTTCTTCGGCGGCGTCGCCACCGTGGTGACCAAGCTGTTCACGCAGGTTCAGCCGGACTTCGCCATGTTCGGCCAGAAGGACTACCAGCAGCTTCGCGTCGTCACGCAGATGGCGAGCGATCTCGATCTGCCGCTCAAGGTCGTCGGTATTCCGACGGTGCGCGAGAAGGATGGCCTCGCCCTCTCGTCGCGCAATGTCTATTTGTCGGAGGCCGAACGCGCCATCGCGCCGACGCTCTATCGCGTGCTCAAGGCGAGCGCCCAACGCATCAAGCGCGGCGAGCCGATCGAGATGGTGATGGAGGAAGGCGCCGGCGAGATCCGTCACGCCGGCTTCGCGCTCGATTATCTCGAAGCGCGTCATGCCTTGAACCTCAAGCCAATCGCCTCTGTGAAGGACGGTCCCATTCGTTTGCTCGTGGCGGCGAAGATCGGCAAGACGCGATTGATCGATAATCTGGGGGTGTGAGGCACGCTCTCTCTCCCGCCCTCCCCCTTGTGGGGAGGGTCGACCGCCGAGCGAAGCGAGTGCGGTCGGGGTGGGGGTCGATGACGACCGCGATCACCCCCACCCCGCTCGCTATCGCTCGCGACCCTCCCCACAAGGGGGAGGGTAAAGTGTGATCGCCGCTGCGTTCACATTTCTCAGGATTCAATTTTCAAACAGCCCGGTCCTAAACAGCCAACGCTCCGCTGGCCCTGTTCTTTGTGCGGCGCGGGTCACGCCGTATTCCCTTTCCCCTCCGGACATGCCGAGGGAATGGAGCGCCGCGAAGCGCCCAAAGTGTGCACCTTGCGGTGCACGGCCCCTCCTTGCGATCGGAGAAGGCCTGCGCCCCGCGGCGCTCCATCGCGGTGTCTTGACGACGCCGGGCCGCGCTTCTGGCGGCTGATCCATCTTGCGACGGGTAGCGCTCACCATCAGCAAGCTCCTTGCAGCCGGTCCTAGTGCCGGCGGGCGGAGCCCCGGCGCCGCCCGAGCGCCTGGGATGCGTAATCCCCAGGCCCGCGGGCACCGCATCCTTTCCCACTGACAAGACGCCTCATGACAGCGCCCCCGGCCGGATCGGACGGAGCAACGTTATCCTATTGTAGGAATAAGTGCGCACTTATATACTTGACAAAAGCGCGCAGATGTTTAAATTCACGGTCATAGGAGCTTCCGATGACCGCAGTGTTCCAAAACCCCATCTTTCAGGACGAAACCAAGGCACGTGAGGCTCTGGAAGCCGTGCGCTGGCCTGAAGGCCCCTATTGCCCTCACTGCGGCAACTCGGACCCCGAAAAGATCGCCAAAATCGAAGGCAAAAAGCAGTCTCACCGCCCCGGCCTGTACTACTGCAACGAGTGCAAGGGCCAGTTCACGGTTACGGTCGGGACCGTCTTTGAAAAGTCCAAGGTCCCTCTAACCAAGTGGTGGATGGCCGCTCACCTGATGAACTCAGGCAAGAACGGCGTTTCCGCCCACGAAATTCACCGGACTATCGGCGTTACCTACAAGACCGCTTGGTTCATGATGCATCGCCTTCGCGAAGCCATGAGCGAGGTCGCCTCTGCCCCCATGGGCGGCACTGGCGGTCCTGTTCAAGCCGACGAAACCTACTATGGCGGCACGTCCAAGCGCGCCAAAGGCTACGTCAAAGGCTTTGGCGGCAAGTCTAGCGTTGTCGCGCTTGTTGAACCTGCCACCGGCCAAGCCCGCGCCTTCGTTATGAAGGGCACCAGCGCCCACCAAGTTTCCGAAATCCTGTTTACGAACGTTGTCCGCAAGGCCACCACGCTCGTGACCGATGAAAGCCGCCTCTACACGAAAGCCGGTACTGAATTTGCGGACCATCAAACCGTGCTGCACACCGCGAAGAAATACGTCAACGAGGCAGGCTTTACGACGAACCACGTTGAAAACTTCTTTGGCGTCCTCAAGCGCGGTATGCGCGGCACCTATACGCATTGCGACGAAAAGCATTTACAGCGTTACGTTGCGGAATTCCAATTCCGTTATAACAACCGCTCCGGCCTTGGCGTTAGCGATGGGGAACGGACGGCGAAGGCTCTCAAGGGCATTGAGGGCAAGCGCCTGACGTACCGGCCGACTAACTGAAGCCAAGACTCTTAGGCAGAAGGCCGCTAAATTCCTCCGGTGGAGGAAACGCCATGCCGAAAAAACCTAGCATTCTAAATGAACGCAGACCGCTCCCGCCGCTATCAACCGAAACGAACTACTTGGCGGCGGACTTTGAATATCTGGAGCATTTCGGTCCGCAGCTAACCGGATCAAAAGCCATTCTCCGTCTGAATTTGAAGAATGGACCACAATTGATGTGCCATGTAGCGACGATCAACTGCAGCACCTAATGATTTCTCTTTTCGAGAGTTACCCACCCCGTGCCCTTGCTTACCTGAAAGAGCGCTGGCCGAGGGAGACTTAAGTTTCATGTCTTTTTCTTTCGGGAAGCGGTGACCTTTTTCTTCTTCCCGCCAGCCTTCAATTCATCATGGGGCTTTGGCTTCATACGTACAAGAGCGCCCATTAGGCGCTTGGTAGATTCGATGTCTTTGTCTTTTCCCATTTAGTCCCTGACATGATCCAAGATGGTCTCTACCTGCGCCGCAGGAACCTCCAGCCTTTCGGAGATTTCAGGGACCAACGTTGACCGGCGCTGGTACCAATAATGTGCGAAGTCGATGATTGTCACACCAACTGGATGGCCTAGTCTATCGTAACGCCAAACCACACCGGGGCGATCTTCGGCGCCCCGGCCGGCGGACTCGCCGGGGGCGGAAATATAAAGAACGTCGTTATCTGCGTCGTAAACGACTTCAAACCTTTTAAGATTTGTCATCTTGATTACTCCACAGCAGGACGCCATGCGACGTAGAATCGTTGAAATAGGAACTCCGAACCCAACCGACATTGCTGGAACTATCGAAACCGACCGCTACTCGAAGCGGGTTCCCGGAAGTACTTGTCGTGTCATGGTCAACGAACACTAAAGAGTCCAGCGGCCTCGTCGCGCTTCTATAGACGGATGTGGGGTACTGTAAGGCGCGACTGATAGAATCTGCGGTCCCGAGGAAGGGATAGGTCGTAAATTCGGGGTGGCTGCCCTCGATATGAGAAACCGTATCGTCTGCCAGTAGAAAAGTGTCCAGCCTCGACAACGCTGTCGTCGTCAGCGCAGTTGTCCTGATGAGAGTACCAGGGCGCTGGCCCATGATCCTCTCCTTGTTATCTCTTAAGAGATTCGTTGATTTCTTGAACGTATTTCGCCCACTCAGCGTCTGTCACCTTGAGAACAGATCGAAGCTCAGCAATCTTGCCGGCCAGCCAAGTTGAAAAATTGATCGCAGAAGAGAGATCCATGGTCACATTGACCTCCAGCTCCCTCACGATGACCTGCCCCACCGGCTCCGGCGACTCCTTTGCCGAGCCATCAGGCCCAACAGTAAGGACGGACGACAGAGGACCAGCGCCTCTCTCATTGTAAAATGAGAATTGAAGGCGCCCTCGGGGCGTCACACCGCCGTAAGCGCCGTCGGCAGCAACAACGCGATAAAAGTTGCTCTGCTCGTATTCAACCTTAAGCTCCGCCATGGCGTCCCCTCTATTTGCCCGGGACACCACTTTCAGCAGAATTCACCTTTCTCTGCAACTTTCTAACGGCGCTTCGGCAGCCCTCGTCATTAGGATTTAAAACTCTTTTGTTAAGTACATAAGTGCGAATAAGTGTCAAGGACTAAATGCTAGGTCCTATTGCTCGACCAGCTCGACGCGGCGGTTCTTGGCCCTGCCCTCGTCGGAACGGTTGGTCGCGACCGGCGACATCGGCCCCAGCCCGCGCGGCACCAGGCGCTTGGCATCGATGCCGTGGCGCGCGGCCAGCGCCTTGACCACCGCGTCGGCGCGGCGGTTCGACAGGCTGACGTTGTAGTCGAGCGTCCCCTTGTTGTCGGTATGGCCGATCACGAAGGCGCGCAGGGCCGGGTTGGCCTTGAGGAACTTGGCCATCTCGGCCAGTTGCGGCTCGGATTCCGGCTTGATGTCGGCTTTGTCGAAGTCGAACAGGATACCGTAGAACACCGCCTTGCCCTGACTGGCGATATCGCCGGTGATCTGCTCGGCGCTGACCATCTCCATGCGCTTTTCCATGGCACGCGGCTCGATGACCTCGACCAGCACACCGACGCGGTCGCGCAAGGCCTCCGAATAGGTGCCGAACGAACCGCCCGTGTGGGTGCCGCCATAGACGGCGACATAGGTGTCGCCCGCCGGGCCGCTCTTCTTGAACAACGTGTAGCGCGGGTCGAGCAGTTGATCGAACGAGGCATCGATCAGCAGCCGGCGCAACCGCTCGTAGTTCGGGCCGACCACCTTGGTCTCCGGCCGGTCCCAGCGATATTTCAGGACGACGAAGCTCTCGCCGCAATCATTCCCCGCGCAGCGATAGACCGGTTCGAAGCCGCGTGCGGCAACGCTGTCGGTAAAGTTCGTCGTCACCTCCAGCGACGAACGGCCGGCCGGCGCCACATAGATCATCCGCGTCACCTTGCCTTGGGCGGTCACCATGGCCGAGAACTGTTTGTCGGACGCGTAGCTCTTGCCCTGCGCCGGGCCGCTCGGCAGCTTGAGTTCGTCGAAGGCCTTTTCCGTTTTGGCGAGCAGCGCCGAGCCGGTGTAGCGGCCGACCAGCGGGTGATCGCCGGCACTGGGCAGGTCTTTCGACAAAAACGCCATCACCCGCTCATCGGGCGCGGCCTGTACAGCAAGCGGCAGAAGGGTGGCGAGGGTGACGGCCAGCGTCAGCGAGCGCAGCATCGCGGTTTCTCCGGAGCTTGGGAGGGATTCCGAAAGCCCCGGAAGAATTCCACAGCGGCTGCGCCGTGAATGTGACGTCCATCACGCGGCGGCGGCCTGCCAGCCGGTTATCGCGGCCTATAACAAGCCAAGCTGCATCAGTTCGCGCCGCATCTCTTCGGGCATGTTCACGGCGCCCTTGGCCGCCTTGGTGAGGTCGCGCGGCGCTTCCTTGGCATCGAGGTAGCGCCAGCCCTGGAAGGCCGAGCGCGGGCGCGGCTCGACGGGCACGCATTTGGGATCGAGCACCAGCTTGCAGCGGTGGATGCCGTCCTTGTCGGTGAACGGCCGGATATCGAGAATCACCTCGCGGCACAGGATCTGGCCCTTGATCACCCAGTAGATCGAGCCGCCGTCCTTCAGTTCGTCGGCGCGCTTAGGCACCATGCGCGTCGTATGAATGCGCTCCGGCTTCTTCACGCCGCGCTTCTTCTGCGCCTTGATCTTGTCGTCGATCCAGCCTTGCAGGTCGGCGATGCTATCGGTGCCGACCGAGAGTTTGATCAAATGCAGCGGCATGTCAGTCGTCAAATCCCGGAAACGAATTTCGCCATGATGACAATGATGGCAATCTGCATGACGCCCTGCGCGGCGACGGCGTAGAAGTATCCGCTCATCAGGCGGCCGATCTTGGCGCGGTCCGGCTCGGCCTTCTGCAATTCGAAACAGACGCGCAAATTGGTCGGCAGCAGATAGCCGAGGCCCTGGATCGTCATCAATGTGACCAGGATAAGCGCGCCATAAACCCAGGCGATCTGCGGCCACTCCAGCGCGGTAAAGCCGAGCTCGACGGCCAGAAACCAGCCGGCCGTGCCGGTGATGATCGACAAGGTCGGCATGAGGAACAAGGTGCGCGGCGTCAGCTTGAGCAGGATCTGCTTGCGCACGGAGATGTCGAGCGTGCGCATGATGGGCCCGAGCACAAAGCCCATGAACAGATCGATGCCGGTCCACAGCACGCCGGCCATCACATGCACCCAGTTGAGGAACCAGATGTTACGGCTGACGATGGCGGCAACCATGACGGCGAGCGCCACGGCGACATACCAAAGATAATGCAGCCGGATCAGTGAAGGCGGATGGTCCGGAGCGATGGCGACGGTCGTCATGTGCTCATTCCCCCGCGCTGGCCGCGCCTGCTATCTCTATCACATTCATATCTTCGTCGATCCAAATCCGAACCGCCATCCTGAGGTGCGACCTCCGCGAAAGCGGAGGGAGCCTCGAAGGATGAACGCCCGGGGTTCACGGGCCGTCGCCCTTCGAGGCTCACGCTGCGCGTGAGCACCTCAGGGTGACGGAAAAAATCATCCGCCCTCACCCGGCGCGATCACCATCACCTTGGCGCCCTCGGCGATCTGGCTGCCTGCCGTGGCGGCGATCTCGGCGACCGTGCCGTCGATCGATGCGGTGAGCGTGTGCTCCATCTTCATCGCCTCGATGATGGCAAGTCGCTGGCCGCGCGCCACCGCAGCGCCCTGCTCCACCAGCACGGCCAGCACCTTGCCGTGCATCGGCGCACGCACCAGCCCGCCGCCGCCATTGCCGGCGCCCTCCTCGAGGCTCAGATCGCGCAAGGAGAGTTTGGTCTGACGGCCGCGGCGCAGCACAAAGACCGCCTCCGGGGTGGCGATCGCGGTGGCATCGTCGGCCGCACTTGAGCCTTCGACGCGCAACACAGCCTCGCCGTCCTCATAGGCCACCTCGGCGTTGAGGTTGTGACCCTCGGCGGTGAGCGGCACGATCAGGCGCCGCGTCCCAGAGAGCTGGAAGCCGTCATCGGCGTCCCACGGCGAGTCGAAACTGGCGGTGCGTTCGCTGAGCAGTTCGCGCTCGCGCTCGATCAGTGCCAGCGCGCCGAAGGCGACCGCCGCGTGGTCGAGCGGCTGCGGCCCGGCGCCGAGCTCGCTCAAATGCGCGTCGATGAAGCCGGTGTCGAAGTCACCGTTGCGGAAATCCGGCGCGCGGGCGAGCTGGCTGAGAAAGCCGGCATTGCTGCGCGGGCCGATGACGACGGTGGCGTCGAGCGCATCGGCGAGGATGTCGAGCGCCTCGCCGCGCGTTGGCGCATGGGCAATGAGCTTGGCGATCATCGGATCGTAGAACGGCGTCACCTCGTCGCCGGCCTCGACGCCGGTATCGACACGCAGTCCGTCCGCCTTGGGGAAGTCGAGCGCGATCAGCCGGCCGGTGGACGGCAGGAACGACTTCTCCGGATCCTCGGCATAAAGCCGCGCCTCGACGGCGTGGCCTTCGAGCGGCACCTGATCCTGCTTCAGCGGCAGCGCCTCGCCATTGGCGATGCGGAACTGCCACTCGACGAGGTCGAGGCCGGTGATCGCCTCGGTCACCGGATGCTCGACCTGCAGGCGCGTGTTCATTTCCATGAACCAGAAGCCGCCGCTCTTGAGACCACCGGCGCCGTCGGCGATGAACTCGATGGTGCCGGCGCCGACATAGGAGGCCGCCTTCGCCGCGGCGACGGCCGCCGCGCCCATCTCGGCGCGCAAGGCGGCGCTCATGCCCGGCGCGGGGGCTTCCTCGATCACCTTCTGATGGCGGCGCTGCAAGGAGCAGTCGCGCTCGTTGAGATGGATGGCGTTGCCGTGGCTGTCGGCGAAGACCTGCATCTCGATGTGGCGCGGCGCCGTGATGTATTTCTCGATCAGCACGCGGGCGTCGCCGAAGGCGTTCTGCGCCTCGCGCATCGCGCCTTCCAGCGCGTCGTCGAAATCGGCGTGCTTGTCGACACGGCGCATGCCCTTGCCGCCGCCGCCGGCCACCGCCTTGATCAGCACCGGGTAGCCGATCTCGTAAGCCTTGCGCTTGAGGAACGGCGGGTCCTGCTTGTCGCCATGATAGCCCGGCACGACCGGCACGCCGGCCTTCTCCATCAGCGCCTTGGCGCGGTCCTTGAGTCCCATGGCCTCGATCGCAGCGGGCGGCGGACCGACGAAGACGATGCCGGCCTCAGCGCAGGCCTTGGCGAAGGCGGTGTTCTCCGACAGGAAGCCGTAGCCGGGGTGGATGCACTCGGCCTTCGCGGCCTTGGCGGCGGCGATGATGTTGTCGATGACGAGGTAGCTCTGCGCCGCCGGCGCCGGGCCGATCAGATGCGCCTCGTCGGCGAGCTTGACGTGCAGCGCCTGCGCGTCGGCCTGCGAATGGACGGCGATGGTGCGCATGCCCATCCGCTTGGCGGTGCGCATGATGCGGGCTGCGATTTCGCCGCGATTGGCGATGAGAACGGATTTGAACATGCGGCTGGCGGACCCGGGCTATCTCACCGTCATGCCCGGCTTTATGCCGGGCATCCACGTCTTTCTTGCCAGTAACAAAGCAAGACGTGGATGGCCGGGACAAGCCCGGCCATGACGATTATTGGGATTCGTTCGGCACCTGTGGACGCTTTGGCGGCACCGGGGTTTTGGACGGCTCGACCGGCACCGGCGGCGTCTTGTCGCCCGGGGCGCCCTGCGTGACGGCCGCGGCCTTGGCCTCGGCAGCCTCCTTCGACAAAGGCGGCTCGGAATTCATGATGCTGACCGGCGGGATCGAGGCGGCCGAGGGGAAATCGTATTTCGACGACACCGCACGCGCCTCCGGCTGCGCCGAGGCGGTCTGCGGCAGCACCGGCTGCACAGGAGCCTGCGACGTCTGCGGCCCGGCGGGCTGGGCCGGCGGCGGCGGAGCGTTCCAGGCGCCGGCGTGGCGCGAGACGTACTGGTCGAAGGTCTGCGCCTTCATGTTCGACTTGAGCATGTTGGCGTCGGCGACCAGGGCGAAGCCGGAGCATTGCGCCGCGGTGCAGCCGTCGCGCTGGCTCAGCACATGGGCGGCGATGCCGAAGCGGTCGAGCTCGATGGCGCGGCGGCTGGCGGCGAGCCGCGGCGCGAGCGCGGGCATCGTTTGCGCATCGGCCAGCAGGTCGAGCCGCGCGCCGATATAGGCGACGGCCGCGGCGGTCGCCTGCGGCGAGGCGAACACGGCCGCCTCGCAGGCGGTCTCGGTGGTGTCGCCGGCGGCGGCGTCGAGGCAGGCGAGCGCCGAGCCGGCGCCGAGCGCCCGCGCGGTGAGATCGTCGCTGCGCGCCATAATCGCGCGGCGGTCGGCGGCCTTGTCGCTACGGCTGAGCGCATCGGTGACGACGAACAGGCCGGCCAGACCGACCGCCAGCAGCACGCCCGGCACGATGAGCCGATAAAGGATAGTCATGGTGGTATCGGCACTCCTCGCCCGCTTCCGGCGCATCATAGCCGGAAGCCCCTCCTGCCCTCAAATTGCGGCCAGGAACAGGCAATTTCGCGACGCGATACCTGCAAAAGCCGGGAGGTCAGCGCACCGTGGCGCCGGAGACCTTCACGACTTCGGCCCATTTCTCGATATCCTTGTTGAGATAGGCCTCGAACTCGGTCGCCGACATCGGCATCGGGATGGCGCCCTGCTTCAGCCAGGCCTCCTTCACCGCCGGCAGTTCGATGGTCTTGTTCACCGTCTTGTTGAGGAAGGCGATGACGTCCGGCGGCGTGCCCTTCGGCGCCATCAGGCCGAGCCAGATGGTGGCCTCGTAGCCGGGCACGGTTTCGGCCACGGTCGGCAGGTCCGGCGTCAGCGGGTTGCGCTTGAGGCCGGTGGTGGCCAGCGCCTTGACCTTGCCGTCCTTGGCGAGCGCCGTCATCGTCGTGACGGCGTCGAACATCATCTGCACCGTGCCGGCGAGCACGCTGTTGCGCGCGTCGCCCGAGGCGCGGTGCGGCACGTGGACGATGTCGGTTTTGCTCATGGCTTTGAACAGCTCGCCGGCCATGTGATACGGCGTGCCGGGGCCCGACGAGGCATAGTTCAGCTTGCCCGGTTCCTTCTTCGCCAGCGCGATGAATTCGGCGACATTGTTCGCCGGCACCGACGGCGGCACCACCATGATGAGGTCGGAATAGTTGATGCTGGCGACCGGCACGAAGTCGCGCATCAGCTTGAACGGCTTGTTCGGGATCAGCGATTCATTGGTGGTGTGGGTGTTCGACATCAAAAGCAGCGTGTAGCCGTCGGGCGGCGACTTGGCGACGACGTCGGTGCCGATCAGCGAGCCGGCGCCGGGGCGATCCTCGACCACGAAGGACTGGCCGGTTTCATCGGAGAGATGTTTGGCCAGCACGCGCGCATAGACGTCGGCGGGGCCGCCGGCGCCGAACGGCACGATGATCTTCACGACCCGGCTCGGATAGGTGTCGGCCGAAGCCGGAGCCGCGCTGATGGCCAGAACGGCCAGCGCGAGCAGGCGCAACATGGCGCGCATCGAAAGATCCTCCCATCGCTTGTTATGGGCGGCGTGACTCGTACGCCGCTGCCGCGAATTCTAGGTCGCGCCGGCGCCGGATGTCAGGTTTTTCTTTTAGACGCCGCCGGCGGATTTGAAACCGGGCGCCACATCGGACGCGGCGGCGAACGCGCCCTTGGCCTCGATCGAGGTCATCGCCACGGTGGTCTTGAGATCGGTGACGCCGGCGCCGGAACCGGCCGCCAGCAGCGCCGCCGCCATTTGCGTGTTGTCGGGCACATCGGCGATGAGCAGGAAATCATAGTCGCCGAAGGTGACGTAATAGCCGATCAGCTTGCCGCCGACCTTGGCCAGCAGGCGCGACACCGCGTCGGCGCGATCCTCGGGCTTGATCAGCATGCCCTTGATGGCGTCGCGCGTATAACGCCCCTGCGTGATGTAGATCGGCATCGGCACCCCTCCCCGCGATTCAATCGATGGGCGAGTATAGCCGAAAGCGGCGACGGCACAGCAGCGCGCACCTCGCCTTTAGCGAAGGATGTTGCTGCGGATATTTCCGGAATGCGTCGGACGGGGCTGGCCGTCAGATGCGCTCGAGCTGGCTCTCTTTGGCGACGCGCTCGAAGGCCTCGACGGAACTCTTGATCCGGTACTGGCGATCCTCGCCATCGGACGGCAGCACCTTGATCACCGTATAGGCGCCGCTGGCGGCGGCGCGGCCGAAGCTCGGCGACGTGAAATAGACGTTGTCGCCGACCTTGTACTTGTAGGCGGCGTTGGTGGGCGCGGCTTCCGGCGCCTGAACCGGCTGCACCGGCGGCGAGAAGGTGCGCATCATGGTCAGCGCGACCAGGGCGCTTTCCGACAGGGCTTCCTTTTCCGCCTGACGCGCCTTGAGCGCTTCCTTGGCGGCGGCCTTGGCCGCAATATTGGCGGCGATCCGCGATACGTGCTTGGCGACGGCCTTCGCCGCCGGCTTTTCGACGGGTTTCGACGCCGTTTTGCTCGTCGCGGTCTTGGAAACGGTTTTCGCCAAGGTCTTGTCGGTGGCTGGCTTCGCCGTCGATTTAGTGACTGCGGTCAGCTTGGCGCCGTTCTTGCGCGCCGATTTCGCCGAACCAACCGCGCCGGCGCGCGACGTCCGGGCAGTCGCCCGCGCGCGGGACGATTTGGACTTCTTTTCGGAAGTCCGCGCCATTTTAGTGACTTTCTTGACGGTGCCCCGGGAGGGCTTGGCTGGCCGCCGGGCGGCCTTCTGCGACTGTGTACCCATATTTGTAATATAGCAGTATTTCCTCGGAACGGGGGAAGTTTTTTTTAGCAAATCTCCATATATTTCAAAAGCTTAAAATCGTACCAGCGGCTATGCATGTTGTTTCTATGCAAATGCCCCGGGCTCGCGTTCCAGCCCTTTTCCCGCGCCGCCCGGGTACAATTTGAAGGAACTTTGCAAGCCTGCCGGACGTTCGATTGCGACGGACGAACAACCCGCGGGAGTGGACGAAATGCGACTGTTGTTGGGTATGATTCTGGGCGTGCTGCTGACGATAGGTGGTGCCTATATCTACGACAGCGGCCACAGCAACGCCGCCGCCGATGTGACGACGGGAACCACCGTCTCCGCCCAGCGCCCGATGGTGAACTGGGACGTGGTCAGCGTGAAATGGCACGCCTTGACCGAAGGCGCGCGCCATCAGTGGGATCGCGTGACCGCCAATGTGCAGGCCGACCGCGCGGTGCGTCCGGCAGAGCCGCGCAGCTGATCCAACCGGACAAACGGCTTCGACAAACTAAAAAGCCCCGCCGACCGGCGGGGCTTTTTGCCTTCGAGACTCGCGCGAGCCGTTACGCCGAGCGCGCGTGCAGACCGGACGATCCGATCGCGGCGCCGATGGCGCGGCGATCGAGCCGCGTACCGTCGTCGCCTTCGATCGACAGCGCCACGCGATCGCGGCGCGACAGGTGATTGGCCCACCACAGCGCCTCATCGAGCGAGACGAATTCCTTGTAGAGCATCTTCTGCTTTTCGATCGGCGAAGGATCGGGCGCGCCCTTCGGGCCGCTATAAACGCGATAAGTCATGGCTAAACTCCTTGCGCTTCCTGCAATGGTTTTCGCCCCCTACTCCATGGGACAGTACCAAACCAATGCGCGCGCACACGCGTCAGTTCCGCAAGGCAGATGCCCGCTGACGACGGGTGTTACGATCGCACCGCCGAAAATTGCGCAGTCAGAACGTCAGCTTTCGCGCGGCGCCACCGCCAGATCGGCGAAGCCCGCGGCATCGAACGCGCGCCGCGCCAGGCCGGATGTTTTCGCATCCTCGATCAGCCGGCTCGCGAGCGACAGAGCCTGCGGCCGCCCCGGCGGAACCGCGACCGCGATACCGGTCTGCTGGAACTGACCGGGCAGAATGCGCGCGCCCGGCAGACGCGGCAGCAGGCCGAGGAAGGAATCATGCGACAGCGCGAAGGCGTCGCCATCGCCGCGCTGCGCCATCGCCGTCATGATATCGACGCCGGCAACCTCTTCGACTGTGGCGAGCGGCGCGGTACGCCGCGCGGCCCGCGCCGTCGTGGTGTTGGCGATGGCGACGATGCGGATACCGTCGCGATTGACCTGCTCGATGGTGTGGATGTCCGATCCGGCCGGCACCAGGTAGGTGCTGCCCATCAGATAGAAAGACGGTCCGAAGGCGACGCGGACCTCGCGCGCCGCGTCGCGCGGCATGAAGCCGACGTCGCAAGCGCCCTCCGCGATGGCGTCGGTGAGCTGGCCGGAATTTGCAAACTCCGTGAGCGTCAGCGGCACGCCGAGGCTCTCGGCAAAACCGCGCAGCAGATCGACCGGCACGCCGCTTACCACGCCGTCGTCGTCCCTGGCGGCGAAGGAAACGGATTTGGCCGGCGCCACGACCACGCCACCGCGCAGGGCGCCGGAGGGGGCGAGTTCAACGAGTGCGTCGCGGTCGGTCATGCGGGCGATAGTCCTGGTTGGTGAACAGCGACCGCGTCGGCCGCTTGATGACGATGAAGCCGTTTTCGGTGCCTTGATGACAGGCGTTGCAGGCCGCGGTGAGCCGGTCGAAACCGGCGGCGAATTGCCGGGCATCCTTGGCATCGATCGCCTTCTCCAGATCGGCGATCTCCTTGACGATGACCGCGTCCATCATGTCGGCGAGCGGCAGGCTCTTGAACACCGGGACAAGCTCCTGCACGTCGCTCATGACCTCCTTGATCTCGCCGAGCTCATAGGCCGCCAGCGGCCAGTTGCCGGCGCGGCCGGCAAACCACAGCTTGTTGTGCTCGGTGAGGATGACGTTCATGAACTGCTCGAGGCCCGGGATATAGGCGCGCGGCGGCGCGGCCTTGGTGTCGGCGGGCTTGCTGTCGGCCGGCATTGGCGGCGCCGCCGGCGTTTGCGCCAGCGCGACGAGCGGTGCGAGCGCGCCCAGGGTGACAGCGGCGATCAGCGAGCGAAGCATGGGCCGTTCCTAGAACTTCTCGACCCAGGGGCGCAACTCGACCTCGAAGCTCCAGGCGCTGCGCGGCTGCTTGAGCGTCTGCATGTAGGTCTCGGCGATGGCGTCCGGATCGAGCAGCGCGTCCGGCTTGGCCGCATCGGGCGGCCGGCGCGCACTGGCGATGCCGCCATCGATAACGAAATGCGCGACGTGGATGCCCTGCGGCCCGAGCTCGCGGGCAAGGCTTTGCGCCAGGCCGCGCAACGCGAACTTGCCCATGGCGAAGGGCGCCGACTGCGCATAGCCCTTCACCGAGGCCGAGGCGCCGGTGAAGAGCAAAGCGCCCTCGCCTTTCGGCAGCATGCGACGGACCGCCTGCTGCGCCACGAGGAAGCCGCCAAAGGCGGTGATCGCCAGCGTCTTCTCGACCTCGGCGGGATCGAGATCGATGAACGGGCCGCGCACGCGGTAGCTCGGGTTGTAGACGACGACATCGGGCGTGAGGTTGGCGGCGTCGAGATCGTCAAACAGCTTTTCGATGTCATAGGCCTGCGCCGCGTCGCATTCGAAGGTGCGCGCGCCGGTCGCGTCCGTGAACTCCTTGAGCTTTGCCGTCGAGCGCGCGGCGAGCGCGACCTGCATGCCGTCCTTGAGCATGAGTTTGGCGAGCGACGCGGACAGCCCGGAGCCGGCGCCGACGATGAGGGCTGAGTTGTGTTTCATGACCTCATCCTATGTCAAAATGCCGGATGGCCGCTACTTGCCAGCGCTATTTTTTGTATATACATTAAATGCCGTGGAAAATCACATTCGACCCGGCCAAGCGTGAGCGGACCTTACGTGAGCGCAAGCTCGATTTTCTTGACGCGCCGTTGGTGTTTGACGGCGAGACTTATGACATTCCGGACACGCGGCATGATTACGGCGAATTCCGGATCAACACTATTGGCTATCTCAACGGACGAATGCTGATCATCTGCTGGACGCCACGAGGCGATGCGCGGCACATCATTTCGATGAGGAAGACAAATGGCCGGGAAAAAAACCGTTACGGCAAGGCGCTCGCGGCGTATCGGAAGCGAACTGAAGAAGGTTGATGCCTATGTACTCACCAAGGCTGATTACGACGAGATTCCCGAATTGACCGAGGCGGACTTCGCGCGGGGTACCTGGCATATCGGCGGCGTGCCGGTGCCGCGCGGACGCCCGAAGTCGGCGGCGCCGAAGAGCGCTGTGAGCCTGCGGCTTGATCAAGACGTCATCGCCCATTATCGCGGCACGGGCCGCGGCTGGCAGGGCCGCATCAACGAAACGCTGCGTAAAGCAGCGAAACTGCCGGCGGTGAAGAAAGCTTGAGACGAACCGTCGTCCCGGGCGACCGAGCGCCAGCGAGGCCCCCCTAAATCTCCGCATCCGCGCGCACGACGGCGATGATCTCGAACTGGTCCTTGTCGTCGTCGGACTTGGCATAGGCGTTGAGCTCGTCGCGCGCCCTGGCGATCGCCTCCTCCGCCGTCCAGGCGCCTTCGACCTGAAGACTGTCGTCGTCGCCATCCTCGAGATAGCGGATGAAGACTTCCCAATCGTGGCCGGGTGGTTTTTTAGGGCGGGAGGGCATGGAGCAATCCGTAGGGCGCGTCAGCCGCAGGCGTAACGCGCAGTAACAGCGCAGACAATGGCGGATTACGCCTCGCTAATCAGCCCCACGGGCTAGTCGCCATTTGTCCAACTCGACAAGCGTTCGGTCACCGCTTAAGTCTTTCGCCGCTTTAAATGTCGTTAGCCTAAGGTGGGCATTCTTATGCACCGCTTCGGATCGCCCCAATCCAATACGCCGACCGATGAAAAAATCCTTGGGTGCAACCCCGCGCGAGGGCACGAGCCCAAGAGGGCCATCGATTGAAACGGCGGACGTCGCGTTAAGTTTCTTCAGAAAGTCCTTGGCGCTCTTGTTACCGAACGTTGCGTCCATCGTATCCTTGTAGGCCCAATTGCGTTTGGCACCGCCAGAATGAGGCCCGAAAAGCATCGTGTTCAAAGCGTAGCCGGGACCATCAAATTCATTCACGGCACGAACTAAAAGGCTTGCGCCTATGGTTTCATCGCCTGCGCCGACCGTGATGTCGATGCCGATTCGTGTGGGGTAACGATTGGCATCGTGATGCACATACCAACACCATGGCCTACTCTGAACATCAGCGTGAAATTTTTTAAAGTGACATGAATTATCCTTCCAAACTTTCTCATTGTAATAATAGAGTTCTAGCGCCGATATCTGCAACCTGGGTCGATCCGGTCGATGGCGCAATTCGATTTCGTAGCGAGACATTAATTGTTCTGCGATTTCAACAAACCGCTTCTCAAGCTCATGCTGATTTGAAACACCTCTAAAATCAACTATATCCATCCTCGCCCCCTCACATCCTGAACACCCCAAACTTCGTCTCCGGCACCGGCGCGTTGAGCGCGGCGGAAAAGGCCAAGGCCAGCACGCGGCGCGTTTCGCTGGGCGCGATGATGCCGTCGTCCCACAGCCGCGCCGTCGCGTAATAAGGATTGCCCTCTTCCTCGTACTGGTCGCGGATCGGCGCCTTGAACTCCTCTTCCTCGACCTGTGACCAGGCGCCGCCGCCGGCTTCGATGTTGTCGCGCTTGACGGTGGCGAGCACGGAGGCCGCCTGCTCGCCGCCCATCACCGAGATGCGCGCATTCGGCCAGGTAAACAAAAAGCGCGGCGAGTAAGCGCGCCCGCACATGCCGTAGTTGCCGGCGCCATAGGAGCCGCCGACGATCACCGTAATCTTCGGCACCTGCGCGCAGGCGACCGCGGTGACGAGCTTGGCGCCGTCCTTGGCGATGCCACCGGCCTCATAATCGCGGCCAACCATGAAGCCGACGATGTTCTGCAGGAACAGCAGCGGAATGCGGCGCTGACAGCACAGCTCGATGAAGTGCGCGCCCTTGAGCGCGCTTTCCGAGAACAGGATGCCGTTGTTGCCGATGACGCCGACCGGCATGCCGTGGATGCGGGCAAAGCCGCACACCAAAGTGGTGCCGTAGAGCGCCTTGAACTCGTCGAACTCCGAGCCGTCCACCAGCCGCGCGATGACGTCGCGGATGTCGTACTGCTTCTTGAGATCGACCGGCACCAGGCCGTCGAGCTCGGCCGCGTCGTAGAGCGGATCGCGCGGGCTCGTCAGCGCGATATCGACGTCCTTGCGCGTGTTGAGATTGGCGACGATGCGCCGCGCGAGGCTGAGCGCATGATGATCGTCCTGCGCCAGATGATCGGCGACGCCGGACTTGCGCGCGTGCAGGTCGCCGCCGCCGAGATCTTCGGCGCTCACCACCTCGCCGGTCGCCGCCTTCACCAGCGGCGGGCCGCCGAGGAAGATGGTGCCCTGATTCTTGACGATGATGGTCTCGTCCGACATCGCCGGCACATAGGCGCCGCCCGCGGTGCAGGAGCCCATCACCACCGCGATCTGCGGAATGCGTAAACTGGAGAGCGTCGCCTGATTGTAGAAAATGCGGCCGAAATGCTCGCGGTCGGGAAACACCTCGGTCTGGTGCGGCAGGTTGGCGCCGCCTGAATCGACGAGGTAGATGCACGGCAGCCGGTTCTCGCGCGCGATCTCCTGGGCGCGCAGATGCTTCTTCACCGTCATCGGGTAATAGGTGCCGCCCTTGATGGTGCTATCGTTGCACACCACCATCACCTCGCGGCCCTCGACGCGGCCGATGCCGACGATCATGCCGGCGCCGTGGATGGCGTCGTCATACATGCCGTAGGCGGCGAGCGCGCCGATCTCGAGGAACGGCGAGCCGGGGTCGATCAGGTTCATGACGCGGTCGCGCGGCAGGAGTTTACCGCGCGACACATGGCGCGCCCTCGCCTTCTCGTTGCCGCCCATGGCGACCTGTGCGCGGCGCTGCCGCAGTTCCTCGATCAGCCCGCGCATGCGCTGGGCGTTGCTGGCAAATTCCGCCGATGACGCGTCGATCGACGACGACAGGATAGTCAAGATGAAGCCTCCCGGACGGCGGAATCGCCGCCGCATTCGATGAGCGGCCAAGGTGCCCCGGCGGAACCGGCATTTCAATGGCGGCCGCCCCTCTTTGCGGAACGGGTCCGGCCACCGGGCGTTCCTAGGGCGTCGCTCGAGACGTCGGGGGGTGACCAGAGAGGAACGCCAGATGACGAAGTCCCGACTGTTATGCAGCGCCGCCGCCATTCTTGCTCTCGGTATCGGCGCCGCCTCCGCCCAGGCTCCCGCGGCGCAGCCCGCCCCCTCCGCACAGCAGAATGCGCCGGCCGAGAAGACCGCGCCGCCGATGAAGGCCGGCCAGCACAACGCCGGCAAACCGGAGACCACCGGCCAGGCGCCGTCCAGCCTCGCGCCCGACCACGGCGCCAGCGCCAAACCGGACAGCGCGACGACCGGTCAGGCTCCGGCGGCCGGCGGCGGCACCAAGGGTATGGAGAAAGGCACCAACCAGACCGATACGCAGTCCGGCAACCCGCACGCCAACAATGCGCGCGCCAAGGATTCCAAGGCGCATGAGGGCAACGCCACCGACGCGAACGGCAACGGCAACCGCTCCGGGCCAACCAATGCCGCCAACGAGCCGGACAAGAATTCGCGGCCGGCAACCACCACCGGCCAGGGCGCGGCCGGCGCGCGCGCCAACCTGACCACGGAACAGCGCAGCAAGATCACCACGGTGATCAAGAAGCAGAAGGTCGAACCGGTGAAGCTGGACATCGAGGTGCGGGTCGGCACGCGCATCCCGCAACATGTGCGCTACTATCCGCTGCCTGCGGAAGTGGTGACGATTTATCCGCAGTGGCGCGGCTTCGATTACATCGTGGTTGGCGACACCATCATCGTTATCGATCCCGGCACGCGCGAGATCGTCGCGGTGCTCGACGCCTGACGATCGATTAAGTCAAATGACATGTCGCAGCGCGGAATTTCGAATTTCGCGCTGCGACGTTTTTGTCGTCCGCGCTTTCGGAAATTAGCAAGGTTCCCGGAACATCGCGGTTCCGTCGGTCGTTGTCTACACGTGTCCGTTTGGCACCTTATAAATCTAAACAGGAGGATGAATATGAAAACGCTGACCACACTGACCGCGGCCGCCGCGCTGATCGCCGGCATGTCGATTGCGAACGCGCAGACCGCCCCGCAAGGCACCACCACCAATTCCGGCAGCGTCAATGCCGCGCCGACTGGTGAAGGCAACACCGGCAAGAGCGGCATGCAGACCAAGGGCTCGGCCGACATGAAGGGCGCGGCCACCGTGAAGCCGGGTCAGCAGGCGCAGTCGGAGAACAACGCCGACATCAACAAGAAGCCGACCGACAGCGGCATGGCGCCGAAGAGCGGCATGCAGTCGAACTCGACCAAGACGATGGGTTCGGGCTCGGCCAAGACGCCGTCGGCCACGACCGGCAGCGGCGCGTCGAGCACCGTGAACCCCAACGACAAGTCGACGGATAACGGCAAGGTCAAGGCCAAGGATCTCGCCAAGTAAGCGCGCGCGTTCAACGGCCCGCGGCGGTTCCCCGCCGCGGGTATCGCTCGGTGAATGCGCATAGCTGATCCCCGGAACGCCGCGCGGTTCTCGCGCGTTGTCCCGTCGAATTCACACCAACCTGCGAGGTGAGAGATGAACAAGGACCGTGTTGAAGGCAGCTTCAAGCAGGCCAAGGGCAAGGTGAAGGAAGTTGCCGGCGAAGTGACCGGCGACGCCAAGCTCCAGGGCGAAGGCAAGGCCGATCAGGTTGAAGGCAAGGTGCAGAACGCCGTCGGCGGCGCCAAGGACAAGATCAAGGAAGCCCTCGACCGCTAAAGATTTTCTGAAGACCTCCTAAGACTGACAAAGGTCCGGCGCCTCCCCCGCCGGGCCTTTGTTTTTGCCTGCCTCAAACACCGGGCCGCAGATCGGCGATCACCGGCAGATGATCGGACAGCGCCCGCGCGCTGCGATCGACGAAGCTGCGGATCAGTGCCACGCGCGGCCGGCAATAAATGCGGTCGAGGCGCAGCAGCGGAAACATCGCGGGAAAGGTGCGGAAGCGCGTGCGGCCGGCGAGGATGCGCGACAGCACCGAGCGCACCGACCCCGGCCAGAACCAGTCGTTGAAATCGCCGACCACGACCGCCGGCGCATCGCCGGCGGCAAGCTCGATCAGCACCGCGGCCTGCTGTCGGCGCTCGCTGATGCTCAAGCCCAGATGCGTCGCCACCACCGTCAGCGGCCCGAGCGGCGTCGCGATCTCGGCGCGGATGGCGCGGCGCGGCTCGTGCTCGCCGAACGAGATGTCGCGCACCTCATGCTGGCTGACCGGAAAGCGCGAGATCAACATCTGACCGTAATCGCCGTCGGCGCCGGTCATCGAGATGGCGCCGATGCCGTAAACGCCGACCGCGCCGGGCAGATACTCGAACGGATTGGCGGCATCGGCCAGCGCGCGCCGGGAGTCGACTTCCTGAAGCGCGACGATGTCGGGGTCCCAGCGGCGGATCAGGTCGGCGACGCGCACGAGATCGAAGCGCGGATTGCTGCCGAAGGTGCCGTGGATATTCCACGTCATCACCCGTACGCAATCGGGAAGCTTCTCCGCCCCCCTCACCGCCCGCCGCTCCAGAACCGCGACACCGCCGCCTGCACGCCGATCGACAGGCCGACCCAGGCCATCACCGCGACCGCCAGAATGGCGATGTCGCTCGCCGACGGAGACGTCAGGATACGGGCGAACTGGTTGCCGACCGCCGAGATCATGATCATGCCCGGCAGCATGCCGAGCACCGTGCCGGCCATGTAGTCGAACACCGGGATGGCGCTGGCGCCCGCCGCCAGATTGACTACGGCGAACGGCGCGACCGGCACCAGGCGAATGGTGGCGACTGCCAGTACGCCGCGGCGCGCGATCTTCTCGCGCACGCGGTTGAGCCGCGGCCCGAGCAGATCCTGCACGGTCTTCTTGCCGATGGCGGCGCCGACGCCGTAGGTGACGAGCGCGCTCGCGAGCGCGCCGACCACGGCATAGGCAAAGCCGAGCCACGGGCCGAAGGCGGCCGCCGTCGCCGCGATCAGCACCGTGACGGGGAACATCAACGAGCCGGCGATGACGAAGGCGCCGATCACCGCGACCGGCGCCCACCGGCTGTCGGAGAGCTCGGAGAACGTCGCCTTGACCTCCTGCGGGTCGGCGAGCGGCACGAAGTGCCAGACCAGCGCCAGCGCGACGATGACGAGACCGGCGGCAATGGCCTTGACCACGGTCGAGAAATTGCGGGGCGGCACATAACCTCCGAACATGTTGCTGACGAACTCCTCGGCGCCGATCGGCTGTTCCGGATCGGCGACGTTCTGGATCAAGGTAAAGGCCTCGTGCGGCAGCGTCGGATCGTCGGTGATCGGCGCCAGGCGGTGGCCGTTGCGCGACAGGTCGCGGGCGACAGCGACCAGCGAGCCCTTGTCAGCCTCGAGCGCCGCCGCCACCTCCGCGGCATCGGCGCCGCAGTGATCGCCGAGCAGCGTGTCGCGCAGCCGCCGCACCGCTTCGCGCTCATCTTCGCTGTCGGCGACGACCACCAGATCGCACTCGGTGTCGGTGCCCATCGAGCGGTTGTTCAGGTTGGCGGAGCCGACGCGCAGAATGCGGTCGTCCACGATCATCACCTTGGCATGCACCATGGTGTTGCAGGATTGGCCGCCGGCCTCGACTTCCGGATGCAGCAGCGCGACGCGCTCGCCCACGAACTCGTCGAGCACCGCGGCAAAGCGTGCGCGGCCGACGCGCATGCTCTGCGCCTCGAGCCACGACACATGCGTCTGCGGCGACACGATCAGCACCTCGAGCTCGGGCTTCTCGCGAAGGCGCTTGGCCAGGCGCTCGGCCACCGGCAGCGTCGTGAGAAACTGGTTCTCGATGTAGATCGTGCGCTCCGCCGCATCGATCATGTCGAAGAACAGCCGCTCGACCTCGCGCGCCTCCTCGCGGCCGTCGAAGCGCGGTTCGGTTCGGGCAATGCCGATGTCGGTGTTCCGGAAATCCGGCTCGACGCCGTCCGGCCACGGATCGCCCTCGCCTTTGACCACCGGCACTTTCTCCAGCGCCGCGCAGGCCCAGCGGCCGCGCAGCAGGTCGCCCAGCGCCTCGGCCGCGGCGCCATCGACCACCATCTGCACGTCGTGGAAGGCGCCATAGGCCTTGCCGGCCGGATCGACGCGGTTGGGATCGTTGACGGCGTGGGCATTGGTGTCCCAGCGCCGCACCGTAAGATCGAGGCCGCCGGAAAACGCGATCCGGTCGTCGATCGTCACCAGCTTCTGATGCTGCGAGGAGCCGACCGGCACGCAATCGTCGAGGCAGAAATGGATGTTGTGCGGCGTCGCCCATTGCAGCGTCGCGGTGGGGAACGGGTCGCGCTCGGTGGCGTAGAGAACCGAGAAGTCCCACAGCAGGAGCCGCACCTCGAGTTGCGGGTTCTTCGTCACAAGAGCGACGAGGAACTCGGCAAAGGTTTCGGGGTAGCCGTCATCGGCACGGCCGGAGGGACCAACCAGCCGCGTCCGGCTATGGATGTCCCAGCCGGCGACCAGGATCGACTTCTCGGCCTTGATCATGGCGCTGCGCACGGCGGCAAAATAGTTCGCGCCGTCGATCAGCATCGCGGCGCGATCGGCGCGCGCGATGCGCCAGACGTTGTGCTCCGGTTTCAGCAGCATGCATCCGATCCGCCCAAAGACGGACAACCGGCGCAACGCCGATTCCCGCCCCTATGGCAGATCAACGCATGAATGGAACTTTGGTTGCGGTGCGGTTCACTCGACCTTGACGCCGCGCACCAAAGGCCAATCCGGCTCGTTGTGCTTGAGCACCCAGGATTCCTTCATGGCGGCGCCAGCCCATTCCTTCCACGCCGGGCTCGCCATCACGGCGTCCATATACGCCTTGGTTCCGGCCGAGACCGGCAGGCCGTAATTGTGGAAGCGCGCCACCACCGGCGCGTACATGGCGTCGGCATTGCCGAAGCGCTCGCCGAACAGGAACGGCCCGCTTTTGCCGTAGCGCCCTCGGCAGTCGCTCCAGATGGTCTCGATGCGCTTCATGTTGTCATAGACTTCCTGCGGCATCGGTCGCGGCTTGGGCGGCAGCCACAGGTTCATGGTGCAGTGCTGGCGCAGAGGCTGGAAGCCGGAATGCATTTCGGCCGACACCGAACGGGCGAGCGCGCGGGCGGCGGGGTCCTTCGGCCACAGACCGGCATCGGGGTATTTCTCGGCGAGGTATTCGAGGATCGACAGCGAGTCCCAGATATGAAGATCGTCGTCGTGCAGGATCGGCACCTTGCCGGCCGGCGAGTATTTCAGGATCGCCTCGGCGCTGCCTTCGGCATAGAGCGGGATGAGCACTTCCTTGAAGGGAATGGCGGCGGCCTTCATGGCGATCCACGGCCGCAGCGACCATGATGAGTAATTTTTGTTGCCGATGACCAGAGTGAGAGACATGGCGTTCCTTCGCTTGTCTTAGCGTGTTGAATCACTTGCCGTCGGCGCGATGCACCACCGGCCAATCGACTTCGTCTTCCGCAAACAGCCAGGGCTCGGCGATACCGGCCGCTTCCCAGGCCTTGAAAGCCGGCAGCGCCATCACCGCGTCCATGTAGGCGCGCGTCTCGGGCGTCACCTCGACATCATACGTATGAAAGCGCGACACCACCGGCACATACATGGCGTCGGCGTTGCCGAATGCGCCGAAGAGAAACGGCCCGGCGCGCTCCGCCGTAGCGCCGAAGCGCGCGCGGCAATCGGCCCACAACGCCTCGATGCGGTGGACATTGCCCTGAACCGGTGGCGGAAGATCGCGCTTGATGATCTTGCGGGCGAAGTTGACCGGCAGATGGTTGCGCAGCGGCTGGAAGCCGGCATGCATCTCGTTGGCGACGACGCGGGCGTGCGCGCGCGCCGCAGCGTCCTTTGGCCACAGCCCGGCGGCGGGAAATTTGTCGGCGAGGTATTCGAGGATCGCCAGCGACTCCCAGACTCGGATGTCGCCATCGATGAGGACCGGCACCTTGCCAGTGCCGGAAACGTCGGCGACCGTCTTCTTGAATTCATCGGTCTCGAACGGGATCAGCACTTCCTCGAACGGAATGCCGGCAACGGTCATGGCGATCCACGGCCGCAGCGACCAACTCGAATAGTTCTTGTTGCCGATGATCAGCTTCAAAAGCAGGGCTCCCTTTGTCCGAGTCGCGGCATGGTGCGGAAGCCGGCCGGTATGGACAAATGAATTTTGCAAATGCACGCCAGCAGCGGCGCTGATCATTCCGGCGCGCCGCGCTACCCTGCTTTGGGCTCCGGCACCTCGACGGGGCCGCCCGCTTTCTTCCAGGCGCCGAAGCCGCCGCGGATATGGGCGACCGGTTTGAGGCCCATGCGGTGCGCGGTCTGCGCCGCCAGCGCCGAGCGCATGCCGCCGGCGCAGAAGAACACGAACTTCTTGTCCTGCGCGAAAACCGGTTTGTGATAGGAGCCCGTCGGGTCGATCCAGAACTCCAGCATGCCGCGCGGGCAATGAAAGGCGCCGGGAATCTTGCCGTCGCGCTGCAGCTCGCGGATGTCGCGGATATCGACCAGCACCACGTCGTCGCGGCCGGCGAGCTTGATGGCGTCGCCGGTCTCCAGGGTCTCGATCTCGCGCTCGGCCGCCGCGCACAATTCCTTGTAGGTGACGGTGATATTCTGCGGCATCGGCTGACTTTCCTCGCGCCTTGTTCCGGGTGAAGCTCTAGACTAGCCGGTGTGGCAGACCGGCGGCAACGTGACAACCGCCGCAAAGTTCAAGGACCTTCGCGCCATGCTCTCGTTCAGCCTGCCGGATGCCCTAGCCCTCGCGCTGTTTCTGCTCGCCTGGCTCGGCTACTCGATCGCCATCGAAAAGACCGCGCGCGGCAAGAAGAGCCTGAACGCGCTGATGCACACCTACCGCGAGCAGTGGATCGACCAGATGATCGGCCGCGAAGTGCGCATCGTCGATTCCCAGGTCACCGCCGCCCTGCAGAACGGCACCGCCTTCTTCGCCTCGACCAGCCTCATCGCCATTGGCGGCGCGCTGTCGATGCTGCGCGCCGGCGACCAGATCCTGCAGGTGATGGGGCTGTTGCCGTTCAGCGTGGCCAACACGCCGGAGATGTGGGAGGCCAAGATCATCGGCCTCGCCGTGATCATGGTCTATGCCTTCTTCAAGTTCGCCTGGTCGTACCGGCTTTTCAACTATCTTGCCATCATGATCGGCGCGGCGCCGCCGCCGGCCGACCGCCACACCGCGGCGGCGCGCAGCTTCATCTACCGCGCCGCGCGGCTGTGCGAGGAAGCCGGCCTGCATTTCAATCGCGGCCAGCGCGCCTTCTTTTTCGCGCTCGGCTATCTCGGCTGGTTCCTCGGCCCGCTCGTCTTCGCGTTCACGACGATCGCGGTGCTCATCGTGATGTGGCGGCGGCAGTTCGCCTCGGCCTCGCGCCGCGCCTTCGACACCGAGATCGTCGACGCCTCCTGAAATGCTGTCTCAGGACATGCCCATCAGCAGCGCAACGGCGCCGACGATGGTGAGCGCCAGCACCGCGGCGACCGTGGTGATGACGCGCTCGCCCCAGTGCTCGCTCAAGCCGAAATCGGCGTTGAAATCCGCGGCATCGGCATCGGACGGCCGGCGCGCGGGGACGTTGTTGGAAGCCATGGCTCCAATCCCCTTTTTCTAAGAAAAGGCATCACGCGTGGAAGCAACGACGCGGATGGTGCGCGAGAACGCTGACGCGGACTCGGGCGCACGAATCGCCCTGACGGAAAAATGCTACCGCTGGTTTACCGCCTCGACAATCTTTAGTGCCGGGCGAGCGACGCTCACGGCGCGGGAAACAGCGCCGGTATCTTGCCGGTCAGGCGGTAGACGATGAGACCCAGCCATTCCCGCGACGCGCTGTCGAGGCGCTCGAGGCTGCGGCCGATGGCGAGGCTCGGCACGGTCGGCGGTTCGGGATCGGCGCGCCAGGCCGCCGGGTACGCCTCGACTGGAAATCCCACGGCGCGGAAACAGCCGACCGCGCGCGGCATATGCTGCGCCGACGTCACCAGCAGCCAGCGCTCGCCCGGTTTGGGATTGGCGATGGCCTTGGCGAAGGCGGCGTTCTCCGCGGTGTTGCGCGAGCGCGTCTCGAGATCGACGCGCGAACGCGGGATGCCGAAGTCGTCGAGCAGCGGCCCGAGATAGTCGGTCTCCGGCGGCCGGTTGCCGGAGAGCGAGGCGTCGCCGCCGGCATAGACGATGCGGGCATTCGGATAGCGCCGCGCCAGGTGCGCCAGCGCGACAATGCGGCCGCCATCGGCGCTGACCATCGACGTGCCGATCTGGCGCGACAGGCCAGAGGAGATGCCTCCCCCGAGCACGACGATGCCGGCCGGCGCGCCGCGCGCCGGACCGTCGGTCTTCTCCCAGGGCGGGAAGCGGCTCTCGAGGCTTTGCGTCAGCAGCGTGCCGAGCGGCGACACGCCGCCGATCGCCAGCAGGACGATACTCACCATCATCAGGCGGATTCCGGCGCGGCGCCACCGCGTCATCGCCAGGACGATGCCGGCGATACCGGCGAGCAGCATCAGGCTCGTCGGCAGCAGCAGAACGGTGACGGTCTTGGACAGGATAAAGAACATGAGGCCCCGGGCGGAGGTCGCGCGCCGGAGCCTATCACATCGGTGGCGGCGCGATCAGCGCGACTTCTTCCAGGCTTCGTAGCGCGCCTTGTTCGCCTCGTTGGGCGGATAGAGGCCCGGCAGCTTCTCGCCCTTCTCCACTTCCTGCACCAGCCAGCTTTCCATCAGCTCGTGCTCGGCGCCCTCATGGGTGACGAACTCGACGAGGTCGTGCGGGATCACCACGGCGCCGTCGTCATCGGCGACGATGATGTCGCCGGGGAAGATGGCCGCGCCGCCGCAGCCGATCGGCTCGTTCCAGCCGACGAAGGTGAGCTGGTTGACGGAGGCCGGCGCGGCGACGCCCTGACACCAGACCGGCAGGCCAGTGCCGAGCACGCCGTGCTTGTCGCGCATGACGCCGTCGGTGATCAGCGCCGCAACCTTGCGCTTGACCATGCGCATGCAGAGGATATCGCCGAAGATGCCGGCGCCGGTGACGCCCATGGCGTCGGCGACGCAGATGCAGCCTTCCGGCATGGCCTCGATGGCGGAGCGCGTCGAGATGGGGTTGAGCCAGCTCGCCGGCGTCGCCAGATCCTCGCGCACCGGCACGAAGCGCAAGGTGAAGGCCGGGCCGACGATGCGCTTGCCGGTATGGCCGAACGGCATGGCGCCCTTCATCCAGGCGTGACGAATGCCCTCCTTCAGCAGCATCGTCGTGACGGTGCCGGTGGTGACGGTGCGCAGCACGTCGAGCGTCGCAGGGTTCGCCGCGACGGGCGACGCGGTCATGGTCATCGGCGTGATCGAGGTCGTGGTCATGGGTGTGTCCGTGTCAGATTAAGCCGGAGCCAGGCCGAGGCGCGCGTCGCGGCGGCGCATGTACGCCACCAGCGGGATGGAGAGTAGCACCATCCAGGCCTTGCCGACGACCTGCCCGGCGAGGAAGTCGAGCGAGCCGAAGGCGAGATAGAGGAAAACGATGGAGTCGATCACCAGGCCAACGACGCCGGAGGCGACAACCGCCAGCACCAGGCGGCGGCGCGCCAGCGGCGTGTAGACGGCGAAGTCGGCCGCTTCCGACAGCAGGAAGGCGAAGGCCGACGCCGTGACCAGCGCCGGCGGCGCGATCGCGGCCGAGAGCAGCGCGCCGGCGACGATGGCGCCGACGCCGAACTCAACGCCGAGGCGGCGCTGCACCAGATCGCGCAGCACCAGCGCCGCGCCGATCATCAGCACGCCGGACGGCGCCATCAGCCCGGGCGCCACCGGCACCAGGCACGGGCCGTTGGCTGGGCACACCGTGCCGGCATTGCCGATCATCCAGTTGGCGGCGGGAACGGTGAGACAGAACAGCGCGAGGAAGATCGCGCCTTCGATATTCTTTCGCTTTTCAATCGACATGGCAGCTCGGCGGCATTCGAATCGATAACCGGCGCGGACCGGTCAGGCGGGGCTGTCGGCGAGGAATTTGGCGTAGCCTTGGGCGCGCAATTCGCAGGCCGGACAGGCGCCGCAGCCGTACCCCCAAGGGTGCCGGTGCGCGCGGTCGCCGACGTAGCAGGTATGAGTTTCCTCGACAATGAGGTCGAGGAATGCCTGCCCCGCGATCTCCTTGGCCAAATCTCGCGCCATGGCGAAGGTTCCCGCCTTGTCGACCCACATCAGCGGCGTATGGATCGTGACGCGGCGGTCGAGGCCGAGGCTGAGCGCGACCTGCATCGCCTTGACGGTGTCGTCGCGGCAGTCCGGGTAGCCGGAATAATCGGTCTCGCACATGCCGGCGACGATGTGGCGGGCGCCGCGCCGGTAGGCGAGCGCGCCGGCGAAGGTGAAGAAGATCAGGTTGCGCGCCGGCACGAAGGTATTCGGCAGGCCGCTGTCGGCATAGGCAATCGCCGTCTCGCGAGTCAGCGCCGTCTCGGACATCGTCGCGAGCGCATCGAGCGCGATCATGTGGTCCTCGCCCAGCCGCTCGCGCCAGGCCGGCTTGAGCGCGCCGATCGCCTCGCGCAGCCGCGGCCGCACCTCGAGCTCGACGGCATGACGCTGGCCGTAGTGAAAGCCGACGGTCTCGACGCGCGCGAAACGCTCGAGCGCCCAGCCGAGACAGGTCGTCGAGTCCTGCCCGCCCGAGAACAGGACGAGCGCGACGTCGTTGGCGGTGGTCATGAGCCGCAATCCTCAGATGTCATCGTCCGCGAAAGCGGGCGATCCAGCGTTTGTTGCCAAGGGCTGGATGGTCCGCATGCGCGGACCATGACGGCGGCATGTATATCTGCGCCGTCTGCCACACACACGGCCGCTTCAATCCCACGCCGGCGACCACGCCAGATTGACGATGCGCTTGGCCGCGCCCGACAGGCCGGCGATCTCCGCCATCTCGGCATCCGACAGTTTGAAATCGAAGATGGCGAGGTTCTCCTCAAGCCGCTCGAGCTTGCTGGTGCGCGGAATGACGACGACATTTTGTTGGACAAGCCAGCGCAATGACACCTGCGCGCCGCTCTTGCCGTGCGCCTTGCCGATGCGCTCGAGCACCTCGTTGCCTTTGGCCGAGCCACGGGCGATCGGGCTGTAGGCGACGACCGCGATACCATGACGCTTGCAGGCGGCAATCACCTTCGACTGGTCGAGAAACGGATGATACTCGATCTGATTGCAGACCAGCGGCTCATCACAAACCTGCGTCGCCTCGTCGAGCAGCTTGACAGTGAAGTTCGACACGCCGAGTTGCTTGACGTAGCCAGCCTGCTTCAATTTCGCCATCGCGCCGAGGGTCTCGGCGAGCGGAATGCGCTCGTTCGGCCAGTGGATGAGCAACAGATCGATCTCGTCGATGCGCAGCTTGCCGAGGCTCTCCTTGACCGAACGCTCGACGTCCTGCGGCGCCATCATGGTATGCGCGACCTTGGTCGTCACCATCACTTCGGCGCGCTTGCCCGAGGCGCGCACGCCCTCGCCCACCTCGGTTTCGTTGGCATACATCTGCGCCGTATCGATGTGGCGATAGCCGAGCCGGATCGCCTGTTCGACGAGCCGCGCGCAATCGCGTCCGCGCAATTCCCATGTACCGAGCCCGACGATCGGGATCTTGAAACCTTTGGCTTCGACGGTCTGCATGGTCCACTCCGGCTATTGGCCGCCTTCCGCGTCCTGCAGGAATTCCAGCAGCAACAGCGGCACCGGGCCGTCTCCCTCTTAGCACAGGACGCCGACATCGGCCTCGCCATGCTGCCCCAGGAATTGGTCCCAGCAGGTCGCACCGCGCGAGGCGATTCCGGCGCGCTGCACGGCTGTCATCGTCACGGCGTATCCCATTGCGGCGCGATCGGCGGGCTGACCACGCGCATGTTGGTGTCGTTGAGCTTGGTCAGCTCCGCCATCTCGGCGGCCGTGAGCCTGAAATCGAACACATCGAGATTAGCCTTGAGATGCTCGGGATTGGACGAGCGCGGAATGGCGATCATGCCGCGCTCGACAAGGTATCGCAGCGACACCTGCGCCGCGCTCTTGCCATGCGCCTTGCCGATGCGCTCCAGCGCCTCGGCGCCAATTCCTTAGAACCTTGCACCTTGCCGCGCGCGATCGGCACATAGGCGACCACCGCCATGCCGTGCCGCTTGCAGGCGGCAACCACCTTGTCCTGGTTGATGAAGGGATGAACCTCGATCTGGTTGCAAACCAAGGGCTCGCTGGTCGCCGCCCACGCCTCGTCGAGCAGCGCGACGGTGAAGTTGGAGACGCCGATGTGCCGGGCCTTGCCCTCCTTCTTCGCCTTGCACAACGCACCGATGGTGTCGGCGATCGGCACCTCCTTGCTCGGCCAGTGAATCAACAACAGATCGACATAAGGCAGTTGCAGGTTGGCGAGGCACTCATCGACCTTGCGGGCGAAGGCGTCGGGCCGGGCCTCGCTCTCGCGCACCTTGGTGGTGATGAAGACATCGCCGCGCCTGACCCCTGAGGCCCGCAGCGCGTCGCCGTTCTCCTTCTCGTTGCCGTAAAAGGCTGCCGTATCGAGGTGCCGGTAGCCGAGGTCGAGCGCAGTCCTGATCGCTTTGGTGCCGGCCTCGCCGGTCAGTTGCATGGTCCCGAGGCCTATCTGAGGGATATGGGCGCCATGGGCATCGACGTATTGCATGAGCGGTACTCCGGGGGCGGCGGAGCGCCAGATTACCGCCTGCCGGCCCCCTGCCAACCGCAGTTAGCGCAGGGCGGCCCGGCGCCGGCCTTTCGAAGATGCAGGATTTTTAATGTTTCGCCGGCCGGCGGACATTGTTCGGCCGGCCAAGCAATTGCGCCCGCTTCTCACATTGGAATAATTCAAGAGTGAAAATAAGGACTTGCATCGGGAGGCTTTAATGGTTTTGTGAGCCGGACAGAGCAAAATCCGGGAAAACCATGCGCACCTTGATCACCGCTATCACCTTTGCCGCCGCCGTGGCGCTCGCGCCTGCCCTCGCCCAGGCGGCCGACGACTACACGCTGACCATCAAGGACCACAAGTTCACTCCGGCCGAGCTCAAGGTACCGGCCAACAAACGCGTCGCCATCACCGTGGTCAACAGCGACTCGACGCCGGAAGAGTTCGAGAGCCATTCGCTCAAGGTCGAGAAGATCATTCCCGGCGGCGCCAAGGCCACGGTGCGTATCGGCCCCCTCAAGCCCGGCCGTTACGATTTCTTCGGCGAATTCCACGAGGATACCGCCAAGGGCGTCGTCATCGCCGAATAAGATGTAACTTACGCAGTTGAACCCCCATGCTCGGCGCCCTGATCATCGTCTTTCGTGAAGTCCTCGAGGCCGGCCTCATCATCGGCATCGTGATGGCGGCGACGCGCGGCGTTGTTGGCCGCGGTCGCTGGGTGACAATCGGCGTCGGTGCTGGCGTTCTCGGCGCAGCGGTGGTGGCCATCTTTGCCGGTGCGATCTCGGAGGCCTTCGAAGGCGCCGGCCAGGAACTGTTCAACGCCTGCATTCTCGGCGTCGCCGTCGTCATGCTGATGTGGCACAACGCCTGGATGGCGCGGCACGGCCGCGAGATCGCCGCCGAAATGCGCCAGATCGGCAACGACGTCAGTGAAGGCGCCAAGCCGCTGACCGCGCTCGCGGTGGTGGTCGGCCTCGCCGTGCTGCGCGAAGGCTCGGAAGTGGTGCTGTTCCTCTACGGCATCTTCGCGCAAGGCACCTCCGGCCTGTCGCTGCTGACCGGCGGCGTGCTCGGGATCGTCGCCGGCGCTGCCTTCACCGGCCTGACCTATGCCGGCCTGCTGACCATTCCGCAGCGCTACATCTTCTCGGTGACGAGCTGGCTGATCGCGCTGCTCGCCGCCGGCATGGCCGCGCAGTCGGCGCAATTCCTCTACAACGCCGGCATCATCAACCGCATGGGCGACACGGTGTGGGATACGTCGTGGCTGCTCAGCGAGAGCAGCCTGTTTGGCCAGCTCATGCACACGCTGATCGGCTACGTGTCGCAGCCGACGGCGCTCCAGCTCGTCGCCTATATCGGCACGCTGCTGGCGATGTATGTGCTGATGCGCATTGCCCGCTACCGGCCGCAAGCGCGGCCGGTCAGCGTCTGACGTCTGCCGCCTAGCGCCGGCCGCCGAGCGCGGCGAAGGCCGTCTCCGGCGCCTTGTCGATCAACTTGAGGAGCGCCCGCGCGGGCCCGCGCGGATTGCGCTTGCCCTGCTCCCAGTTCCGCACCGTCTCGATCGGAACCTCGATCTTTTCGGCGAAAGCCGCCTGGGTCAGCCCGCAGCGCGCCCGCACCTGACGGACAAAGGCGGCCGGGTCCTTGTGCTCGAGCGTGACCTCGCTGCCGTCCGCGGCAATTTCCACGATCCTGCCGTCGGCTTTCAATCGCACGCGCATCATGCGGGCCTCCATCGGCTGAGTTTGTCGGCCAATGGATGAGCGATTCGCGGAAGCGAAAGGTTAATGCCGCAGCTCGGCCGGCGGCCTTGCGCTTTCGGATCGTCTGGCTAAAGGTCCGCCGCGACGCGGAGATTTGACCCTATGCAACGCCGGAAACTCAGAGTGGCCATTCTTTTCGGCGGACGGTCGGCCGAGCATGACGTCTCGCGCGCGTCGGCGGCCAATGTGCTGCGCTCACTCGACCCCGAGCGCTACGAACCCGTTCTGGTCGGCATTACGCGCGCTGGCCGCTGGCTGCCGGCCGATGCCGGCAACGGCGCCGGAACCGGGGCCACGGAACTCACGGTTCCCGAGGACGGGCCGCAGCTTGCCCTCCTCCCCGGCGGCCACGGCCGCGCGGTGCTGGCCAACGCGGCCGCGGGCGAGACGCGCGAGGTGCCGGCGTTCGACGCGGTGTTCCCGGTGCTGCACGGCCCGCATGGCGAGGACGGCACGGTCCAGGGCGCGCTCGAACTCGCCGATGTGCCTTACGTCGGCTCCGGCGTCATCGGCTCGGCGGCGGCGATGGACAAGGACGTCGCCAAGCGGCTGATCCGCGATGCCGGCCTGCCGACCTCCCGCTTCGCCACCGTGATCCAGGGCGCGCCGCTGTCCTATGAGGACGCTGTCCGCGCGGTCGGTACGGCGGAGGTCTTCGTCAAGCCGGCGAACATGGGCTCGTCGGTCGGCGTCTCCAAGGCGCGCAACGCCGAGGAATACCAGGCCGCCTGCGAGCAGGCCTTCCGCTTCGATCGCAAGATCCTCATCGAGGAGAGCGTGCCGGACGTGCGCGAGATCGAGTGCTCGGTACTCGAAGACGGCCAGGGCGATATCCGCGCCTCCGAGCTCGGCGAGATCGTGCCCGACAGCAAGCACGGCTTCTACTCGTACACCGCCAAATACACCGACGCCGCCGGCGCTTCGCTGGTGGTGCCGGCGCGGCTCACGCCGCAGATGAGCGAGACCTTCAAGGCGCTGGCGATCAAGACCTTCAAGACCTTGTGCTGCGCGGGCATGGCGCGCATCGACTTCTTCCTCAGCGGCGACCGCATCTTCGTCAACGAGGCCAACACCCTGCCCGGCTTCACCAATATCAGCATGTATCCCAAGCTTTGGGAGGCGAGCGGCCTGCCGCAGGGCAAGCTGATGGACGTCCTGATCGAGCACGCGCTGGCGCGGCACAAGCGCGCGCAGGCCGTGTCGGTGCATCGTTAGAGGCAGAGCGGCCTTACGGCCAGTTGAGCTGCCAGGACACGCCGTAGCGGTCGTTCAGCCAGGTGAAGAGCTTGCTGAAGCCGTAATTGGCGAGCGGCATCATGACGCCGCCGCCCTCGCCCAGCACGGTGGCGAGGCGACGCAACTCGGCCTCCGAGGTGACATCGACGAAGAACGAGAACGCCGGCGTGAAGGTGAAGGCATGCTTCACCGGGCTGTCGATGCACATGACGCTTTGCCCGGCGAGCGTAAACCGCGCGACCTTGACGGTGCCTTCCTTGCCCTGCTCGCCCGGGCCGTAACGGCTGATGTCGGTGATCCAGCCCTCGGGAAAGATCGAGACGTAGAAATTCATCGCCTCTTCGGCCCTTCCCTCGAACATCAGGAACGGCTGCACTTTCATCTGCATGGCGACCTCCGACAACCGTCAACTCAATAGGTGTTAGCGAATGAGCTGGATATCGATTTCGAGATCGAGCCCCGACCATTGCCGATCGGCGGTCAGCACCACGGCGCGCTCGCGCTCGGCGAGTGCCAGACAGGCGCGATCTGCCAATGAAAGACCAAAACGTTTCGTGCTCATCCGCAGCTCACCCGTTCGCAGCGCCAATTCTTCGTCATAAGGGAAGATTGCGACTCCCATTGCCTCGATCGACATTCTGGCTTCGTCGGCCGTAAAGCCCCAGTCGATCATCCGTGTCACGACTTCGGCATAGTTGACAGTCGAGATCGACGCGACTTCGAGCGCAGCAATAACGCGGTCCGCTCCCCTCTCGTTGTTGACAGCGGCGAGAACTGCGGAAGCATCGAGGACGATCATTTGTCACTCTCGAGCACTGCCTCCCGACGGCGATCTTCCAGCAACTCGTCGACCAAACTGATACCTTCAGGAACATGCTGTCGAATGAGCGCTTGAGCCTTCCGCACCGCCGTTGGAATGGTCATCAGTCGGATTTCACCATCGTCAACCGTTACGGTGAGAACCTCGCCGGTCTTCAAACCTAGTTTGGCGATTGCTCTTTCCGGAAGTTTGATACGGCCGTCTGCTTCAAGCTTGATCCTGTTCGGACTGTCGGGTGCCGACGCGAGCGCGACCTCGCCAACAGCAGGCTTCGCCTGCTTTTCCTCCTCCCGCACCAAGACATTGCGAACGAATTGATATCTAACGTCGAGATATTTCGCGATTTCCGACCGAGGATAACCGGCCTTCGCCAGAGCCCGCATCTTGTCGGACTTGCTGTCCAAGCCCTTGGTCAGCCTGTCCATTTCCCGGCTATCAAGCATGAGTAATTACTCCCTAGAACTCTATCTAGGTACTAATTTGATAGTAACTAGGTCATCCTGTCAAGCCTAGCGCGTCTTCTCGAAAATCTCTCTCCCGATCAGCATGCGGCGGATTTCCGACGTCCCGGCGCCGATCTCGTACAGCTTGGCGTCGCGCAGCAAGCGGCCGGTCGGGAAATCGTTGATGTAGCCGTTGCCGCCCAGGCACTGGATCGCTTCCAGCGCCATCCACGTGGCGCGCTCGGCGGCATAGAGGATGGCGCCGGCGGCGTCCTCGCGCGTGGTACGGCCGTCGTCGCAGGCCTTCGCCACGGCATAGACGTACGCCTTGGCGGCATTCATCGTCACATACATGTCGGCGAGCTTGCCCTGGATCAACTGGAAGCGGCCGATGGACTGGCCGAACTGCTGACGGTCGTGCACGTAAGGGATCACGACATCCATACAGGCCTGCATGATGCCGAGCGGGCCCGCCGCCAGCACGACGCGCTCATAATCGAGGCCGGACATCAGCACGTTGACGCCGTTGCCGACGGCGCCGAGCACGTTCTCCTCCGGCACCTCGCAATCGGTGAACACCAGTTCCGACGTATCGGAGCCGCGCATGCCGAGCTTGTCGAGTTTCTGCGCCGGGGCGAAACCCTTGAAGCCCTTCTCGACGATGAAGGCGGTAATGCCGCGCGCGCCGGCGGTGCGGTCGGTCTTGGCGTAGATCACAAGCGTATCGGCCACCGGGCCGTTGGTGATCCACATCTTCGAGCCATTGAGCACGTAGCGGTCGCCGACCTTGTCGGCGCGTGTCTTCATCGACACGACGTCCGAGCCGGCGCCCGGCTCCGACATGGCCAGCGCGCCGACCTGTTCGCCGGATATCAGCTTGGGCAGATACTTCCGCTTCTGCGCGTCGCTGCCGTTGCGGTTGATCTGGTTGACGCAGAGATTGGAATGCGCGCCGTAGGACAGCCCGACGGCGGCCGATGCGCGCGACACCTCCTCCATCGCCACGCAATGCGCCAGATAACCGAGGGCCGAGCCGCCATATTCCTCGGCAACCGTAATGCCGTGCAGCCCGAGCGCCCCCATCTCCGGCCACAGGTCGCGCGGAAAGGTGTTGGTGCGGTCGATCTCGTCGGCGCGCGGCGCGATCCGGTCGTGCGCGAAGGAGGCGACCGACTCGCGCAGCATGTCGGCATCTTCGCCGAGGCCGAAATCGAAGCCCGACCAGGCATTGGAAATCATGGGGTTGCCTCCGCGGTGTTTGTGGCGGCAACTCTAGCCACATTCACCGCCGCGGCGAAACGAAGAATGGAGCACGATTTTTTCCGTCCCGGCGCCGCGGTAAAGCCGGCGTCTCGTTGCGCCTGGGCTCACCGCCGCGACAGAAAATCACCCTGCCAGCGCGGGAGCGTTGACCGTGTCCGGTATGAGCTTGCCGCCGGACTGCTTCTGCTGGGCGAGCAAGCGGTCGACCGCGGCGGCCGGCGCCGGCTTGGCGAACAGATAGCCCTGCATCTCGTCGCAGCCGGCCAGCCGCAGCAGCACGCGCTGCTGCTCGGTCTCGACGCCTTCCACCAGGATCGACAAGCCCAGCGCGCGGCCGAGCGCGACGATGGCCTGGATGATGACGCCGCCATTGGCGGTGGCGCCGAGCGCGGTGACGAAGCTGCGGTCGATCTTCAACTTGTCGAGCGGGAAGCGTTGCAGATAGCCGAGGTTGGAATAACCCGAGCCGAAATCGTCGAGCGCGACGCGCACGCCGAGCGCATGCAGATCCTCGATGCGGCGCACCATCTCGTCCGGATTGTCGACCAGCACGCCTTCGGTGATCTCCAGCATCAGCCGCGAAGGCGGCACGCCGCTGTCGACGAGCGCGGCGCGCACCACCTCGACGATCGAACCGTCGCGCACCTGGAGCGGCGACAGATTGACGGCGACATAGAGATCGGGCCAGCGCTTGGCTTCCCGCAAGGCGCGGCGCAACACGAAGGCGCCGATCGTATCCATCAGACCCATCTGCTCGGCGATCGGAATGAACACCGCCGGGCCGATAGGGCCGCGCTGCGCGTGGGTCCAGCGCAGCAGCGCCTCGACGCCGACGATGCGGCCGCCATGGGCGGAGATGATCGGCTGATAGTGCAGTTCGAGTTCGTTGGCGCTGACGGCGCGCGGCAATTCGCGCTGGATGAATTTCTGATCGGTGGAGACCTTGTCGAGCGGCGCATCGAATGCGACGCGGCTGCCCGGCCCCTTCCCGGCCGCGGCGCGCAGCGCCAGTTCGGCGCGGCGCGTGAGTTCGCCGCGCGTTGCCGCATGATGCGGCGCCTGGGCGAAGCCGGCATGGGCACTGACGCGGACCACGGTGTCGAACCAATGCGGCCGGCCGATGCTTTCGATTATCGCCGCGACCATGGCGTCGATGTCGGCGCCGTCCGCCGTGGTCAGCAGCATGGCGAACTCGTCGCTGCCGATGCGTCCGCAAATCGCCTCCGGCGGCGCGGCCTCTCGGATGCGGTCGGCGACGGCGACGATGAGCTCGTCGCTGCCGAGCACGCCGAAATTGGCGGTGACGTCCGCCATGCCGTCGAGTTCGAACACCGCGAAGGTCGTGGTCTCGCCGGGCGCGCGCTCGGCCAAGGCAAGATCGAGCAGTTCGACCATCTTGGCGTGGTTGGGCATACCGGTCAGCTTGTCCTGATCGGCGGCGCGGCGCGCCATCGCCTCGGTTTCGCTCAAGTCGCGGGCGGCGCGCTTGAGATGCCACAGCGAATAGCCGGCGAAGGCCATGAGAACAATGAGCAGAACCGCGATATAGGGCGCCAATGCGCGCATCGCCGCCGTGGTCGGCGCGATCTTTTCCCAGGTGAAGAAGCCGGCGATCCGGCCTTCGCCATCGAGCACCGGCTGTATCTCGCGATCGCCTTCGCCCGGCGCGATTTCGAATTTCAGATCCTTGAGCCGGGCGCTGTGTTCGATCATCCGCACGAAACGAGGATCGATGTCGCGGCCATGCGCGAACATCGTGCGGATTTCGCTGGTGGCATTACGCAACGCCAGACGTTGCTCGTTCCAGAGCTTCTCGTCGCTGTGGCGAGCGATCTCGTAGCCGACGACGGAGCTGACCAGGGCGACCCCGAGGGTCAGCAGCGCCAGGACGACGACGCCGCGGGGCGCCGACAGCCAGCGGCGCACCGCCCCGGCGGCGTGCACGCGTTGTCCGGCCCGCGGCGCGCGAGCTGTGAACCAGCCAGATTGACGGCCAGCCGGGCTCGAACCCGGCGCGCCCACGTCGACGTCGCCCAAAACGCAATACTCCCCGCGCGACTTCGCGGCATCCCCGCACCACCAATAAACTGGCAACGTTAATGGCGGGTCAGCGAACAGGGTGAACGAATGGTTGACGCGGCGGGCCGCCCCGCCCTACAGGCGTGCGACCCATGCCGCGGCAAGGCTGCCGCGCCGCATCGGTCGTTGTATGGTCTCAACGTCATGCGCGCGATCGTCGGCTTTCTTCTGGCGGCAGTCTCTCTCGGGTCGGGCGGTCTCGTTGCCGCCACGGCGGCAGACTGTCCCGGCCGGCCGGACGCGCTCCGCACAGAACGCACATTGGTGGTCAGCGCCGCCACCACGCCGCGGGTCGGCCGCAAGCATTTTCCCGACACCTTGCCGCTCGCCGACAAGGAGCTGGTGCTGACCTTCGACGACGGACCGTGGCCGACGACGACGCCGAAGGTGCTCGACGCGCTCAAGGCCGAATGCGTGCGCGCCACGTTCTTCCTGCTCGGCCGCAACGCCGACGCCCACCCGCAGCTGGTCCGCCGCGAACAGGCCGAAGGTCACTCGATCGGTCATCACACCTATTCGCATCCGCTGCTGGCGCACATGCCGCTCGCCAAGGCCGAGGCCGCGATCGATCGCGGCATCGCCCGCGACGAACTGGCGCTTGGCGGCGTTGCGCGCCGCGAACCGTCGACGCCGTTCTTCCGCTTTCCGGGTTTTGCCTCGAACCAGCCGCTGCTCGACCGCCTCCAGGATCGCGGCATCGTCGTGTTCGGCGCCGATGTCTGGGCCAGCGACTGGAATCCGATGACCCCGGAGGCGCAGCTCCAGCTTCTGCTCAAGCGCATCGACCATGTCGGCCGCGGTATCGTCCTACTGCACGACACCAAGGCGCAGACCGCCCATATGCTGCCGAAGCTGCTGCGCGAGCTGAAAGTCCGCGGCTATCGGATCGTCCACATCGTGCCGCCCGCCACGGCCGTCACAAATTGAGACAACCGCCCTGCCGGTGTTTCCTTTTTGCCGCATCGCCAAAAATTCCTCGGCAAAACAAGCCTGTGGACATTCTCAAGGGTTAATTTTCGGTTCATACGCCGCCCGCTAGCGTAGCTACGTATCGCCCGCAGCCAACGCGCCATCAGAGCGCGAGGATGCGGACAAGGGTTAAAGGCGGGGTTCATGTTCAGATCTGTTGTCGCGTTGACGCTGGCCGTCGGGCTGGCGGGCGCATCGTCGTCGGTACGCGCCGAAGAGCCGGCGAGCGAACACATGCAGGCGATGCCGCCTGCGAAGCCCGCCGCCGTCCAGGCTTTGCTGTTCCGACCGCAGGACAAGACACCGGCGCCGCAAGCGGCTCCCGAACAGCCGAAGAAGGCCGAGCCTGCGACAAGCACCCTCCCCTGCGCCCATCCCGGCGCGCTCGGCACCAGCCGCACTATTACGGTCGCCGCCGATGCCTTCCCGCGCATCGGCACCATGCAGTATCGCAACAGCCTGCCGCTCAACGACCACGAGGTCGTCATCACCTTCGACGACGGCCCGCTGCCGCCCTACACCGACCGCGTGCTCGCCGCGCTCGATGCCGAATGCGTCAAGGTCACCTACTTCATCGTCGGGCAGATGGCGCGCGCCTATCCGGACACGCTGCGCCGCATCTACAATGCGGGCCATGTCATCGGCACGCACAGCATGCATCATCCATTCTCGATGGACCGCATGGATGCCGCGCAGCTCACGAGCGAGATCGACGGCGGCATTGCCGCGGTGAAAGCCGCCATCGGCGACGACCGCGCGGTTGCGCCGTTCTTCCGCGTGCCGGGCCTGGCGCGATCGCGCACGCTCGAGAACTTCGCCGCCGCGCAAACGCTGGCCGTTTGGAGCGCCGACGAAGTGGCCGACGACTGGCACCACGGCATCAAGCCGGCGCAGATCGTCGAGCGCGCCATGCGGCGCATCGAGGCCAAGGGCCATCGCGGCGTCCTGCTGCTGCACGACATCCACCCGGCCACCGCGATGGCCGTGCCGATGCTGCTCAAGGAGCTCAAGGCCAAGGGCTACAAGATCGTGCAGGCGGTGCCGGCCGGCGAGCGCCCCGCCTCGGTGCCGGAACGCACCCCGGACGAGATCGCGGCGGCGCGTGCCCAGGGCTGGCCGCGCGTCATCAAGGCGAGCTTGAAGGGTCATCACAGCCGCGACCATAAGGACGCCGCGGCCGACGAGGCTGGCGACTCTTTCCTCGGCAAACTGGCCGGCAAGAAGAGGCACACGCTGGCCGCCGCCCACAAGGCGGATGGGCTGTTCGACCGCTGACCCCGCCACGCTTGCGATTGTCAGACGCCGCGGGCCGGTGCAGGATTCCGGCCGCGCGCCGGGCGTCGTCATTTCACGCTTCAGGAAATCAGGAGTTTCGAATGGACAAGCTTCGCATCACCGCCGGTTCCTATGTGTTCGACGCCAAGTTCGAGACCGAACTGGCGCCGAAGACGGTGGCGGTGTTCAAGAAGCTCCTGCCCTACGAGCAGAAGGTCATCCACGTGCGCTGGAGCGGCGAAGGCGTCTGGGTGCCGCTCGGCGAGACCGACCTCGGCCTCACTTACGAGAACCACACCAGCTATCCACATCCGGGGCAGATGATCGTTTATCCGGGCGGCATCAGCGAGACCGAGATCCTGCTCGCCTACGGCGCGGTGCACTTCGCCTCGAAGCTCGGCCAGCTCGCCGGCAACCACTTCATCACGCTGACGTCCGGCATGGACAAGCTCTACGAGTTCGGCCGCGCCGTGCTCTACGAAGGCGCCAAGCCGATCCGCATCGAAGCGGTCTGAGAACGCAGCGTCAGCCGGCGACCGCTTCCGCCTTCGCCACGCCGAGGTATGCCTCAAGCGTCGCGGGATCGTTGCGCAGCGCTTCGCTGGTGCCGGCGTGGACGATCTGGCCGCGCTCGAGGATGACGGCGTGATCGACGATGCCGAGAATCTTCTTGGCGTTCTGCTCGACCAGAATGGCCGAAATCTTCTCCTCGCGGATGATCCGCTGCAAAGCACGAAGAAGCTCCTCGACCAGGATCGGCGCCAGACCTTCCATCGGTTCGTCGAGCAGGATGATGCGCGGGTTGAGGATGAGCGCGCGGCCGATCGCCAGCATCTGCTGCTCGCCGCCGGAGAGCTGGCCGCCCATATTGGCACGGCGTTCTTTCAACCGCGGGAACATCGCGTAGATGCTCTCCAGCGTCCACGGCCCCTGCTTGGCGATGGCAGTGAGGTTTTCCTCGACGGTGAGCGACTTGAAGATGTTGCGCTCCTGCGGCACCCAGCCGACGCCGGCGAGCGCGCGCTGATCGGGCCGCAGCCGCGTGACGTCGCGGCCATCGAGCGCGATGCTGCCGCCGCGATAGCGCGTGACGCCGACAATCGAATTGATCAGCGTCGTCTTGCCGGCACCGTTGCGCCCGAGCAGCGCCATCGACTGGCCCTCGGGAATGCTGAACGAGATGCCGCGCAGCACCAGCGCCTGGTCGTAGCCGGCGGACAGGTTGTCGACCTTGAGGACGTCAGGCATCGAGGCTCTCCCCGAGATAGACGGCCTTGACGCGGGGATCGCGCGCCACCTCGGCGGCAGGCCCTTCGGTGAACAGCCCGCCATTGACCAGCACCGAAATCGTTTCCGAGAACGAGAAGACGATGTCCATGTCGTGCTCGATCAGCACGACGGTGACGTCCTTCGGCAGCGCGGCGATGCTGCTGAGAATTTCGTGACGCTCCTCGTCCGGCACGCCGGCGGCCGGCTCGTCGAGCAGCAGCACCTTCGGCCGGCAGGCGATGGCGACGGCGATTTCCAGCAGCCGCTGCTTGCCGTAAGGCAGGATCGAGGTGCGCGTGTTCATCACGTCGGCAAGCCGGAAGCGGTCGAGGATGTCGGCGATTTCCTGGTTGAGGCCGGGCTTGGTGCCGGCAACACGCCAGAAATCGGCGCCGTCACCGCGCCGCTCGGAGATGGCGAGACCGACAGTCTCGAGCGGCGTCAGATCGGGAAACAACTGGTTGATCTGGAACGTGCGCACCATGCCGAGCCGCACGCGCTTCTGCGGCGACAGGCTGGTGATGTCTTCGCCGTTGAGCACGATGCGCCCGGAGGTCGGCTTGAGCATGCCGGTCAGCAGATTGATCAGCGTCGTCTTGCCGGCGCCGTTCGGGCCGATCAGCGCATGCCGCGCGCCGGCCTCGAACTTGATCGAGACGTTGTCGGTCGCGGTCAAGCCGCCGAACTGCTTGACGAGATTGGTGGTCTCGAGGGCAATCGTCATGACGCCTGCCCTTTCGCCCGCCAGTCGAGCCGGTTGGCGAGCGCCCGCACCGGCTCGGTCCAGCGCAGCATGCGGTCGCGGCCGACCATCACCAGCACGACCAGCACCAGGCCGATCCAGAACGGCCAGTACTGCGGCGTCAGCAGCGCCAGATAGTCCTGCATGACCTTGAACACAACGGCGCCGATCAGGCCGCCGTAGAGATAGCCGGTGCCGCCGATGATCAGCACCAGCAGCAGGTCGGCCGAGCGGTCGAACGAGAACACGTCGAGCGAGGAGAACGCCGTGGTCTGCGCCAGCAGGCCGCCGGCGACGCCGGCATAGAACGCGCCGATCGTATAGATCGCCACCAGCCGCGCATCGACGCTGATGCCGATGGCGCGCGAGCGCAGCGGATTGTCCTTGACCGCCTGGAGCGACAGGCCGAAGGGCGACGCCATCAGGCGCCGCGCGATGAGGAACAGCACGAACAGCACGACGAGGCTGTAGACGAAGCCGTTATGGCCGAACATGTCGAAGCGGAAGCGGCCGAGGATCGGCTCCATGGTCACGCCCTGCAGGCCGTCGGCGCCGCCGGTCAGTTCGCTGAACTTGTTGGCGAGTTCGCGCAGCACCAGAGCGACGCCGAGCGAAACCATGAGCCGCGTCAGATCGGCGCCGCGCAGCATCAGGAAGCTGGTGGCGAAGCCGACCACGGCGGCGATCAGGCCGGCCGCCACCAGCGCCAGCACCGGTTCGGTGATGATGCCGTGCTTGGCGAGCAGCGCCGCCGCGTAGGAGCCGACGCCGAAGAACGCGGCATGCCCCAGCGAGAGAATGCCGGCGTAGCCAAGGATGAGATCGAGTGACAGCGCGAACAGCGCCAGCCAGGCGATCTCGGTCAGAATGAGATGCTTGTTCGGCAGCAGCCAGATCATGCCGAAGGCGATCGCCCAGAAAACGAATTCGAGCGGGTGCCATCGCGCGCGGGCGAGAATGCCCTGCGCGGCGCGCTTGGCGGTGGGCGTCTGTTCGCTCATTTGCTGCCCGCCCGCGCGAAGAGGCCCTGCGGCCGCCAGATCAGAACGACGATCATGATGGTGTAGATGACGAAGGCCCCGAGCTTCGGCACGTAGTATTTGCCGGCGACATCGGCGATGCCGAGCAGGAGCGAGGCGAGGAACGGCCCGGTAATGCTCGAGGTGCCGCCGACGGTGACGACGATGAGGAAGTAGATCATGTATTTCAGCGGAAAGGTCGGATCGAGACCGAGGATTTCGGTGCCGAGCGCGCCGCCGAGCCCGGCCAGCCCCGAGCCGAAGGCGAAGGTCAGCGCGAAGATGTTGCCGACATTGATGCCGAGACCGCGCGCGACGCGCTGGTCATCGACCGCGGCGCGCAGGCGGCTGCCGAAGCGGGTGTAGACGAGGACATATTGCAAAGCGAGCGCCAGCGCGCCGCAGATGACGATGATCATCAGCCGGTAGCGGCCCATGCCGATGCCGAAGACGTGGATTTGGCCCTGCAGGGCGTCGGGGATCCGGGCGAAGACCTGCGACGAGCCCATCGCATAGTCGGCGGCCGCGACCGCCATGAAGACGAGACCGATGGTGAACAGTACCTGGTCGAGATGCGGCTTGCGGTAGATGTGGACGTAGAACGCCTTCTCCATCACGAAGCCGATGATCGCGCTGACGAAGAACGCGCAGATGACCGACACCCAGAACGGCACGCCGAGATTGTTGACCAGGATGACGAGCGCGTAACCGCCGGCCATGGCAAAGGCGCCGTGGGCGAGGTTCACGAGGTTCATCAGGCCGAGGGTGACGGACAGCCCGCATGCCAGCACGAACAGCAGCATGCCGTAGGCAATTCCGTCGAACAGGATCGTCAGCATGAAATGAGAGCGCTTTCGCGGGGGAGCGGGTCAGGAAATCGTTTCTGGAAAATGGGCGCACGAAGCCCTATTCGTGCGCCCTTTTCCGGTAACGGCGTCTACTTCTTGATCTTCGCCGGATCCTTGACGTCCTTGAACGTCTCGAATTCGACATTGTAGAGCTGACCGTTCTTCTTCTCGACCTTGCGCATATAGATGTTCTGCACGATGTCGCGGGTTTCCGGATCGATCGAGATCGGGCCGCGCGGGCTTTCCCACTTCATGCCCTTCATCGCCGCGATCAGCGAGTCGCCGTCGGCCTTGCCGCCGGTCTTCTTGAGCGCTTCGTAGATGAGGTGCATGCCGTCATAGCCGCCGACCGACATGAAGTTCGGACGGAAGCCCGCGGCCTTGGTGAAGTCCGCGACGTACTTCTTGTTCATCGCGGAGTCGTGGTCGGCCGAATACATGTGCGCGGTGACGGCGCCGATTACGGCATCGCCCATCTGCGGCAGCAGGTCGTCGTCGGTGACGTCGCCCGGTCCGATGACCTTGATGCCGGCCTTGTCGAGGCCGCGCTCGGTGTACTGCTTCATGAAGGTCGCGCCCTGCCCCGACGGCACGAACACGAAGATCGCGTCCGGCTTGGCGTCGGCCGCGCGCTGCAGGAACGGCGCGAAGTCCGGGTTGGCGAGCGGCGCCTTGATGGTCTCGACGACCTGACCGCCGTCCTTCTTGAAGGTGTCGATGAACCACTTCTCCGCGTCGGCGCCCGGCGCGTAGTCGGAGACGATGGTCACGACCTTCTTGATGTTGTTCTTGGCGGCCCAGTCGGCGACGATCACCGACGACTGCGGCAGCGTGAAGCTGGTGCGCACGATGTACGGCGACTTCTCGGTGATGATCGAGGTGCCGGCCGCCATGACGAGTTCGACCACCTTGGCCTCGGCCGACAGCGGCGCCACGGCGAGCGCCGCGGGCGTCACTTCGAAGCCGGCCACCACGCTGACCTTGTCGTTGACGATCAGTTCCTGCGACAGGCGCTTGGCGTTATCCGGAACGCTGCCGGTGTCGCGCAGGATGACCTGGATCTTCTTGCCGGCGACGGTGTCGCCGTGCTCCTTCATGTACAGGTCCACGGCGGCCTTGATCTGCTTGCCGGTGGAAGCCTGCGAACCGGTCATCGAGATCACGAGACCGACCTTGACGGTATCCTGCGCGTAAGCGCCGCCGGCCATCAGGCCCGCGATCGCCGTACCGACTGCGAATTTTACGAACGTCCTCATACGTTTCCTCCTCTTACCCCTTGGTGTCTTTTGCGGTGCTTTCGCCTACGCGGCACAGCCTGCGTATTCAAGCCCCGTCAGATCTTGCGTCTTGCCACACTACATCTTTGCCTCGGCGGCCGCGATTCCGCCTTTGGGCGAAGGACACACCGACGACTGCGGCAAGCGACCGCGGATACGGGTGCGCTGCCGCAGGACCTTCACTAAGCCGAGGACTAGCCATTTTCCTAATCGATAGTGTAAATAGAACGCATAAATTCAATGAATACCTTAAGCGCCACGGGCCGGCAATGTCCCTGCAATCCTTCGACCTCAACCTGCTGCGCGTTCTGGAAGTGCTGATCGACGAGCGCAGCGTCACCCGCGCTGCCAAGCGATTGGGCCGCACGCAGCCGGCCGTGAGCAATTCGCTGTCGCGGCTGCGCAAGCTGCTCGGCGACGACCTGCTGGTGCCGACCGGCAAGGGCATGATGCCGACGCCGCGCGCCGAGATGCTGCGCGCCTCGGTGCAGGAGGTGCTGGCGCTGACGGCGAAGTCGCTGTTCCACCAGGACGGCTTCGATCCGATGGTGGACCGGGGCATGTTCCGCATCAGCATGCCGGACCGCCTCAACCTGGCGATCCTGCCGCCGCTGCTCGAGCGCATCCGCAAGTCGGCGCCGGCGATGGACGTGCAGATCATCACCGCCGCGCGATCGGAGGCCATCCGCCTCCTCGATACCGAAGACGTCGATGTCGGACTCGGCTGGTTCGACGATATCCCCCGGCACTGCCGCCACGAGGTGCTGCGCGAGGAACAGCTGTTCTGCGTGTTTCGCCACGATCATCCGGTGCGGCAGTCGAAATTCACCATCGACAACGTGCTCGCTTATCCGCACCTCGTCGTCACCGGCCGCGGCCGTACCTCGGCGATCTTCGACGACCTGTTGCAGCGCCACGGCAAGAAACGCCGCGCCCAGACCATCGTCTCGAGTTTTTCGGCGGTGCCGCAGCTCCTGGCGTCGAGCGACATGATCGGCGTCTTCACCCAGCTCGCGGCGGATGCCTTCACCTCGTCCTACAAGCTGATGAAGCGGCCGGTGCCGCTCGATGTCGGGACGATCTCGACCTACATGGTCTGGCACGCGCGCAACGACCGCGACGCGCGGCAGAACTGGCTGCGGCAGCAGATCAGAGCCGGCTACGAGCGGCTCAAGCCGAGCCGGCCGGCGGCACGAAGCTGAGCCGGCTGCTGCAGGATCGGGATTTCAGGCATGTCACCGGTTTGAGAAAAACCGGTCAAATTTGGTGCGGCCGAGAAGACTCGAACTTCCACGGTTTTACCCGCTGCCACCTCAAGGCAGTGCGTCTACCAATTCCGCCACGGCCGCATCCGTAAAAGAGCGCCAACCGGCTGCTCTCGGCGCGGACCGTCTATCAAATAGGAATTGGCCATACAAGGGCCGTGGCGCCTTTCCGGCCCCGGTGGGGCGGATTTTCCTCAGGCCGTCAAGCCGTTAGGCAGACAGCCGGAAATCAGCGCATGTCCGGCGAGCGCGGCAGCAATTCGCCGACTTCGACGGCGATGCGGTTGCCATTGACGACCACGGTCCCCTGCGCCACGGGCATGTTGTTGGCCAGCACCTTGACGGCGTCGTCCTCGGTGGCGTCGAGTTCGATGATGGCGCCGCGGCCGAGCCGGAGCACCTGATGGACCGGCATGGTGGTCGTGCCGAGCACGACCGTTATGTCGACCGAAACCTTGTCGAATGTGGCCAAGTTCCCAAATTCCTCAGAATGCCCGCCCCCCAATGGCCGGGCCCCCTCAAGTCACCATGCTATGGTTAACCGGTGATTAACGTGCGCGACGAGCTCAAAACCGGAATGCCGGCGCCAGCCGGCGCACCTCCCGTGGAATGGCGCATTTCGGAGGGTTTGACGCCCTATCCCGAGGCCGTGGCCTTCATGGAGGCCCGCGCAGCGGCGATTGCCCGCGGCGAGGCCCCGGAACTCGTCTGGCTGGTGGAACACCCGCCACTTTATACCGCCGGCACCTCGGCCGACCGCGCCGATGTGCTGGAGGCTCGCTTTCCGGTGTTCGATTCGGGCCGCGGCGGCCAGATGACCTATCACGGCCCCGGCCAGCGGGTCGGCTACGTCATGCTCGACCTGCGCCGGCGCGGGCCGGACGTGCGCCGCTTCGTCGCCACGCTCGAGGAATGGATCATCCGCACGCTCGCCGCCTTCAACGTGCGCGGCGAGCGGCGCGAGGATCGCATCGGTGTCTGGGTGAAGCGGCCCGATAAAGGCGACGGCTTCGAGGACAAGATCGCCGCCCTCGGCATCCGGGTGTCGCGCTGGGTGACGCTGCACGGCGTCGCCGTCAATGTCGAACCCGATCTCTCCCACTTCGGCGGCATCGTGCCCTGCGGCGTGTCCGTGCAGCGCTACGGCGTCACCAGCCTCGCCGATCTCGGCCAGATGGTGAGCCTGCCGGAATTCGACGTCAGCTTCCGGCAGGCGTTCGAGGAGCTGTTCGGCGCGACCGCCGGCGCTCAGGCGGCGCGCGAAGAGGCCGGCACCGCGAGCTGACGCGCGATATAGCGCCTCCCTTGCGTCAACCCGCCGAAGCCGTAGGCGTCGTCGTGGACGTCGTGGACGTGCACGTAGCTCTCCTCATGCAGCGGCCCGAGCAGCCGGCCGAACGCCGCATAGGTCTCGGCGATGAACGCCGCCTTCTCGTCCTTGGTGTTGGTGCCGTCGGTGATGTGGATGTCGAGCCAGACGCTGGCGAGCTTCTGCTCGGCGAGCGAGCGGCCGCCGCAGAACCAGTCCTCCGGCGGCACCGTGGTGACGATGATGGCGGTCACCTTCGGATCCTTGCCGAGGATGGTCGATGACAGACGGCTGACCTCGGCGGCCACCGCCGCCTTGTCGGGCATTTCGGCGTGCGGGCTCGACAAGGTCACGGTGATCAGCGGCATGGGCGTTCTCCCTTGAATGCGATGGACGCAAGCTAGCGCGGCCGCTATGATTTATAAATCTCATCGCCCATGATAACAGTGATAACGATGTCAAATCATGCCCCGGCCCTCGATATCGACGCCGTGCGCGCCTTCGCGCTGGTCGCGGAACTATCGAGCTTCACGCGCGCCGCGCAGACGGTCGGCATGACGCAGTCGGCGATCAGCCTGAAGCTCAAGCGCCTGGAAGACCGCCTCGGCCTCAAGCTGGTCGAGCGTACGCCGCGCTCGGTGCGGCTGACCGAGCACGGCGCTTCGTTTCTGACGCGGGCGCGCGACCTCCTCGCCGCGCACGACCGGGCGCTCGGGCCGGACGAGGCGCCGGCGCGGCGACTCGTCATCGGCTTCAGCGATCACGTCGCCGGTCCCGACCTGACGCCGCTGATGGCGCGCATGGCCGGCTTCGATCCCGGCCTGCGACTCGACGTCCGCATCGGCTTGTCCGGCGATCTCGTCGATGCCTTCGAGGCCGGCAAGCTCGACGCCGTGGTGGTGCGGCGCGAGCGGCACCGGCGCGGCGGCGAGACGCTCGCCGACGACGCCTTCGGCTGGTTCGCCGCGCCCGGCTACCGCCAGCCGCCCGGCGAACCGCTGCGGCTCGCCATGCTCGCGGCGCCCTGCGGCGTGCGCAATCACGCCATCCGCACGCTCGACAAGGCCAAGGTCGCATGGGCCGAGGCCTTTACCGGCGGCGGCGTCACCGCGATCGCCGCTGCGGCGGAGGCCGGCCTTGCCATCACACCACTGGCGCGGCGTATCGCGCCGCCGGGGCTGATCGACATCGGCCCCGCTTTCAAGCTGCCAGCGCTCGGCAAATCGCCTGTCGTGCTTTACGCCCGCGCCGCCGATGCACGGACCGGCGCATCGCTGCGCGCGCTTGCCGCGGCGTTTCGCGGCCTCAGCGGACGCGGGGTATCCCGCTGATTTGGCGCATGGCATCCATGCCGCCGGCTCGATGACCAAAGGAAACGGCGGCGCCGGCCGTTGCTTATCCGGAGACTCGAATTTCCGGAGCCCGCCGACATGCTCAGACAATGGTTGTTGCGCCTGCACCGCTGGATCGCGCTGGTGCTCTCGATACCGTTCGCCGTCGTCATCGTGACCGGGCTGATCCTGTCCTTCGAGCCGATGGTGCTAGGCGTCAAGCATCCGGCGGTCACGGCCGAGGCGATCACAGCCGCGCTCGCCAGGCACGATCCGGACGCCAAGGCGCGCTCCATCTCCATCCGCTCTTATGACGGCACGCTGTCGATCGGCGGCGCACAGCGCGGACAGCAGACCGCCATCGACCTCGCCAACAATGAACCTGCTGCCGCGGCCGGCGTCCTGGCTTCGACCTTCGGCACAGCGCGGCGCCTCCACGAGCATTTCATCTACGACCTGCGCTGGGTCGTCACCGTCTCGACCATCGGCATGCTGGTCATGATCGTACTCGGCGTGCTGATGGGCTGGCCGCGCATCCGCAACAGCGTATCCGGCTGGCACAAGGGCGCCGGCTGGTTCGTGCTGCCGCTGCTGATCCTGTCGCCGCTGACCGGTCTCGCGCTCGCATTCGGCGTCACCTTTGCAGCGCCCGCGGTGCGTCCCTCGGGCCCGCCGGTCGCGTTGACTGACGCGCTGCGCATCGTCGGCGCGCAATACGATCTCGCCCGCGTGACCTGGGTCCGGCCGCTGGGCGGCACGCTCGCCGCGCGGGTCAACGATAATGGCGAGATGCGCGTCTTTGCCGTGACGCGCGACGGCCTCAAGCCGTTCGAGCGCAACTGGCCGCGGCTCATCCACGAGGGCAACTGGAGCGGCATCGTCGCGCCGCTGCTCAACGTCATCGTCTCGGCCGCGCTGATGATCCTGTTGACCACGGGCTTGTGGCTGTGGGGCCGCCGGCAATTGCGCCGCCGCCAGCCGCGCCCCGCGCGCGTTCAGATCGTCGGCAGCACCGAGAACGCCTGACCGGGCCGGCGCTCCTTCAGGCCGGAGGCATGGCCCGGATTGCGGTCGATGGCATCGACGCGCGCGCCGAACGGGCCGCGCCGGCAGATGGCGATCATGTCTTCGATCGTCGCAGCATCGCCGGAAAGCAGAGCTTCCACCGTGCCGTCGCCACAATTGCGCACCCAGCCGCGCAGGTCGCGCTTCTTGGCCTCGTGCTCGACGAAGGCGCGGTAGCCGACGCCCTGGACGCGGCCATGCACGATGAGATGAACCACCGCCTCCGCCGTCATGCTCATGCGTCTCCCTGCGCCATCACCCGGCTGCCGGTCCAGCGCGACACAGACCAACGGCCGATGTCACGGGCATGACGCTCCGGCAAACCCCAATGACGCGCGGCGCTGGCACACATCTCGGCATAACCCGGCTTCGGCTGTCCCGGGGCGGCGCGGCGCAACAGATAGACCATCGCCCGCGCCGTGCGGCTGCGCGCGCGCACCGGCAACATGCGCACGGTATAGATGCCCTTGTGCAGCAGCTCGTAAGCGTGAAGCGCCGCCATGTCGCGCGGCGTCAGCCGCCATAACACGCCGTGCACCACCTGCCCCGGCGCCGGCCGCACCGAGCCCCAGCCATCGACGCCGATGAAGAATTCATAACCGTCGAGCCGCGCCGGACCGATGGCGCGCGCGGCCGGGCACCGCGCCTGCATGGCGGCGCGGTGCATGTTCGAGCCATAGGCGAAATAGAGCGTCACATGGTCAGTATAGCAGACCCGGACCGCCCTCGCCGAACGGCAGCGTTTACCGGATTCCTTTATCGACGGCGCCGTTGAGGCTGTCGATCTCGCGCTCGTAATCCTCGGGCATGAGGTCCTCTTCGTCCTCGTCATGGACCGGATGCTGCGGATTGCCGCCGTCCTCGGTCGGCGAAAAGCCGCCGCCGGCGGGAATCTCCTCGCCGCGCGCCGCGCGCTCGTCGAGCTCCTGCGGGCGCGTCTCCGGCAGATCGCGGCGGCGGTCTTCATCGAGCAGGTCGGGCGCCGTGTTGGTTTCGAGATCGGGCGCAGGACGGGGCTGGCGTTTCGGGGGCATGGACTTCTCCGTTGCGGACGCGGCTTTGTGATCAATGCGGAGACGGCAAACGCGGTTCCGGGGCGCGTGGCGGCAATCGGCTATTGCAACGCTGCGGTGGGTGACCTAGAGCATTTTTTGTTGCGCAGGGCCTCGTGCCGCCCGTTTTGCCGCGTTGCGCGGCCCATTCTGCCGCCTGAACAAGATTTCACACGATGCAGCTCATCCGCTCCAACCGCCACCTTCGCCGCATGAAGGTCATGTCGGGGCACTGGCAGCGTCGCTTCATGTTTCTGGCCGGCGGCATCATGGTCGGCGCCGCGGCGGTGCTGCTCGCCTATCTCGCCGACCAGGTGCAGCATTATTTCGCGCTGCTGATCGCCCACTGGCGCTATGCATCGCTGGCGGTGACGCCGCTCGGCTTCGTGCTCGCGGTGTTCCTGACAAACCGCTATTTCCCCAACTCACAAGGCAGCGGCATTCCGCAGGCCATCGCCGCGCGTCAGCTCAGTGACCATGCCGCGCGCAAGCGGCTGGTGTCGCTGCGGGTGGCAGCCGGCAAGATCCTGCTCACGTTGCTCGGCCTGCTCTGCGGCGCGTCGTCCGGTCGCGAAGGCCCGACCGTACAGGTCGGCGCCTCGATCATGTTCGCCGTCGGCGGTATGTCGCCGCGGCGACAGCGCGGCCTCGTGCTTGCCGGCGCCGCCGCCGGCGTTGCCGCCGCCTTCAACACGCCGCTCGCCGGCATCGTCTTCGCCATCGAGGAAATGAGCCGCTCGTTCGAAACGCGGGCCAGCGGGCTGATCATCGCCGCGGTGATCGCCGGCGGTCTGACCACCCTCGCCCTCGTCGGCGACTACACTTATTTCGGCCGCACGCAGACGATGCTTCAACACGGCACCGACTGGCTGGCGGTGCCGATCTGCGGCGTGGTCGGCGGGCTGGCCGGCGGACTGTTCAGCCGCTTCGTCATCCTTATGGCGCGCGGCCTGCCCGGCGTCGTCGGCAGCGCCTTCAAGAAGCAGCCGCTGCTGCTCGCCGGCCTGTGCGGGCTCGGCGTCGCACTGTGCGGGATCGTGTCGGGCGATCTGGTGTACGGCACCGGCTATGCGCAGGTGAAAGCGGCTCTGGAAAGCGGCACCGCGCTGCCGCACAGCTTCGGCGTTCTCAAATTTCTCGCCACCGCGCTGACCGCGGTGAGCGGCATTCCCGGCGGCATCTTCGCGCCGTCGCTCGCGGTCGGCGCCGGCATCGGCAGCGACGTCGCGCAGTTCTTCCACGGCGCGCCGATCGCGCCGATCATGATCCTCGGCATGGTGGCGTATTTCGCCGGCGTCGTGCAGGCGCCGATCACCGCCTTCGTCATCGTGACCGAGATGACCGACAACCACGCCATGGTGGTGCCGGTGATGACGGCGTCGATCATCGCCTATGCCTGCTCGCGGCTCGTCTGCCCCGAGGGCATCTACCACGCGCTGGCCCGCGGCTTCATCCGCGCGGAGATGGCGAAGACGCCCGCTAGGCAAACTCCAGAATGACCGCGTCCACCGCGAGGCTGTCGCCGGGCTTGGCGTTGATCTTCTTCACCGTGCCGTCGATCTCAGCGCGCAGCACATTCTCCATCTTCATCGCCTCGACCACCGCCACGGTCTCGCCGGCCTTCACTTCCTGGCCTTCCTTGACGGCGATGGAGACGACAAGACCCGGCATCGGACATAGCACCAGTTTGCCGGTGTCGGCCGCCTGCTTCACCGGCATCAGCCGCGCGTAGCCGGCTTCGCGCTCGGTGTAGACATAGGCCTTGGTTTCGACGCCCTGATAGGACAGCGCAAAGCCGTTGGCGATGGTGCGCACCTGCACGGCGACCGGCTTGGAATCGATGGTGCCGCCCCACAGCGGTTCGCCGGGCTTCCAGTCGGATTCGAGATGAAGAAGCTTGCCGCCGATCTTGACGCCGATGGTGCCGTTCTCGCGCTTGACCTCGAGGCGCATCTCCTGATCGCCAAGCCACACGGCGCGCTGACTGTCGCGCGTCACGGTGCGGCCGTTCATCTGTCCGGAAATCTGGCGCTTGCGCTCGCCATAGACGTGATCGATGGCGGCGGCGACCGCGGCCAGCACCTCGGCGCGCTCTCCGTCCGGCGTCTGGGCGTGGAAGCCTTCGGGGAATTCCTCGGCGATGAAGCCGGTCGACAGGTTGCCGGACTTCCAGCGCGGATGCGCCATCAGCGCCGACAGAAACGGAATGTTGTGGCGGATGCCATCGACGACGAAGGCATCGAGCGCATTGCCCTGCGCGGCGATGGCCTCGGCGCGCGTCGGGCCATGCGTCACCAGCTTGGCGATCATCGGATCGTAGAACAGCGAGATCTCGCCGCCTTCATAGACGCCGGTGTCGTTGCGCACGGTGATGCCGTCCGACACGCGTTCGGCCGGCGGGCGGTAGCGCGTCAGGCGGCCGGTGGACGGCAGGAAGTTGCGATACGGGTCTTCGGCGTAGACTCTGGATTCGACCGCCCAGCCCTTGAGCTTCACGTCGGCTTGGCTGATGGCGAGCTTCTCGCCGGCGGCGACGCGGATCATCTGCTCGACGAGGTCGATGCCGGTGATCAGTTCGGTCACCGGATGCTCGACCTGAAGCCGGGTATTCATTTCGAGGAAGAAGAAGCTCTTGTCCTGGCCGGCGACGAATTCGACGGTGCCGGCAGAATCGTAACCGACGGCTTTGGCGAGCGCGACCGCCTGCTCGCCCATCTTCTTGCGCGTTGCCTCGTCGAGCAGCGGTGATGGCGCCTCCTCGATGACCTTCTGATTGCGGCGCTGGATCGAGCATTCGCGTTCGCCGAGATAGATGACGTTGCCGTGCTTGTCGCCGAGCACCTGGATTTCGATGTGGCGCGGATCGGTGATGAACTTCTCGATGAACATGCGGTCGTCGCCGAACGACGACTTGGCTTCCGAGCGCGAGCGCGCGAAGCCTTCGGCGACTTCCTTCTCCGACCAGGCGATGCGCATGCCCTTGCCGCCGCCGCCGGCGGAGGCCTTGATCATCACCGGGTAGCCGATCTCGTTGGCGATCGTGACCGCTTCCTTCTCGTCCTCGATGACGCCGAGATAGCCGGGCACGGTCGAGACCTTGGCGGCGGCCGCCGCTTTCTTCGACTCGATCTTGTCGCCCATGGCGGCGATGGCCTTGGGGTTCGGACCGATGAAGACGATGCCGGCGTCCTGCAGCGCCTTGGGAAAGGCTTCGCGTTCGGACAGGAAGCCGTAGCCGGGATGCACGGCCTCGGCGCCGGTCTCCTTGCAGGCCGCGATGATCTTCTCGATGATCAGATAGCTCTGCGCCGCCGGCGGCGGCCCGATCAGCACCGCGGTATCGGCCATCTCGACATGGAGCGCGTCCTTGTCGGCCTCGGAATAGACGGCGACCGTCTCGATCCCCATCTTGCGGGCGGTCTTGATGATCCGGCAGGCGATTTCGCCGCGGTTGGCGATCAGTATGCGCTTGAACATGTAACCGAATTTCCCCCGGCCGAGCAGAACCGAAGCACTCTGCGGCACTGCAATAAAATGTCAATGCGGGACCGAAAAACCCCACGCCACGGCCGCCCAGAGGCCGGCTGCACCCGCGATCCAGCACAGCCCCGTCATGACCGCCACTTCCGTGGCAAACCGCCCTCGCCCCAGGGAAATTGCCAGCGCCAGTTTGCTCACAGTGTTGCTGACCACGGCGATGAGGATCGCGCCGCTGGCGCTGAGCGTATCGAGCGGCGCCGGCACCAGCCGGCTCATCGCCACCGTGACGGTATCGACGTCGGCCAGGCCGATCGCCGCCGCGCCGACCAGCGCGCCGCCGGTGCCGAAGGTTTCGGCGACGGCGCGACCGAGCACCATGACCGCACCGAGCAGCACGGCAAAGCCGACCACCGGCCAGAAGCTGAACGGGTTGCTGAAACCGTCGCTCCGCGCCTGCGCGCGATCCGCGCCGCCACGCCAATAAAGGGTGACAACGGCGTAGCCGGCCGCCACCAGCGCCGCGAGCGCCAAAGCGGGAACGATGAGCGGCAGCAGCAACGGCTGCAGCGCCGCGGCGATGGCGATGACACGGAGAAACGATACCGCCGTCGCCAACGCGACCCCTGCGGCCAGTAGCGCGGGCGTCGCTTCGCCGGCGACAGCGCGCCGCGCGCTGGTGACCGTCACCGCGGTCGATGACACGAGGCCGCCGGCGATGGCGCCGAACAGGATGCCGCGCTCGGAGCCGAGCGCCTTGACCGCGACGTAACCGGCGAATGACACGCCGGCGAGCACGATGGCGATGAGCCACACCTCGCGGGGATTGACGCCGTCCGCGCCGCCGATGGTCGTATCCGGAACGATCGGCAGGATGATGCAAGTCATCGCCAGCAGCACCAGAGCCGAGCGCAATTCCGGCCAGGTGATGCGCTTGATCCAGCCGTGGATCTCGGCGCGGATCGCCAGCACGCCGGTCGCGGCCACCGCCACCGCGGCGGCAATCCGCACGTCGCCGACGACCGCGTAGGCGCCGAGGATGAAGGTCACCAGTCCCGCGATTATGGTGGTTGCCGAATAGCTGCCCGCGGCGCGATCGGCATCGCGCTCCATCACGGCGAAGATCGCGGCATAGACAGCAAAGCCGAAGCCGAGCACGAGTCCGGCCGCGACCGGCGAAGCCATCGCCTGCGCCAGCGCCGCGACGATACCGCCGAGCAGACCGCACAGCGTGAAGGTGCGCACGCCGGCGGCGCGCGTGCCGGGCACCATATCCCGCGTCTTCCAGCCGCGCTCGAGACCGACCAGCAGGCCGATACCGAACGCCAGCGCCAGCCGATAGAGAAGATGATCGACATTCATGGTGGCGCGCGCCTTCCCGGAACTGCGCCAATCTAGGCGCTGAACACCGATGCGGCAAACCGCGCAGCGCCTCGCCGCACTTCGGCATGCCGTACCGCCGGCGGATGGAATGGCGAGGATTACCCCCCTCGCCAACTGAAAATAACATTGCCGGTGAAGCAAAGCCGGCCACCGCTTTATGCTCCAGGCGCGCACCGCGGGAGCGGCGCTGTGCTATTTGCGGAACCGCCCCTTCCCCGCCCGCCGAGCGCCCTATATTAGAAGCAGGAACACCGACCCCGCTTATTTGGAGGCTCACCATGACATTGGCGATTGGCGACATCGCGCCCGATTTCGAAGCAGAAACCACCGAAGGCAAGATCCGCTTTCACGAATGGCTTGGCGACTCCTGGGCGGTCCTGTTCTCGCACCCGAAGGACTTCACGCCGGTCTGCACCACCGAACTCGGCACCATGGCGCGCCTGAAGCCGGAGTTCGACAAGCGCAACACCAAGATCATCGGCCTGTCGGTCGATCCGGTCGAAAACCACAAGACCTGGTCGGAGGACATCAAGGAGATCGTCGGCTTTGCCCCGAACTATCCGATGATCGGCGACACCGATCTCAAGGTCGCCAAGGCCTACGGCATGCTGCCGGCCTCGACCTCGGGCTCGTCGGAAGGCCGCACGCCGGCCGACAACCAGACCGTCCGCAACGTCTTCGTCATCGGCCCGGACAAGAAGATCAAGCTCATCCTCGTCTACCCGATGACCACGGGCCGCAACTTCAACGAAATCCTGCGCGTCATCGACAGTCTCCAGCTTAACGCCAAGCATCGCGTGGCAACGCCGGCGGACTGGAAACAGGGCGACGACATCATCATCACCGGCGCGGTGAGCGATGAAGAGGCCAAGAAGATCTGGCCCGGCGGCTACAAGCAGCCGCGGCCCTACATCCGCATCGCGCCGCAGCCGAAATAGGCCGCGACAGGACGATTTGAGTCTGAGTATAGAGGGGCGCGGCTTCATCGGGAGCCGCGCCCTTTTCTTGTGCGCCCGGCCTTCAAGCCGGCGATCCGGCCCGGAGCAAACGCCATGTCCGACATCAATGAAGCCGCCCTCACCCAGCCGGCCTTCGCCAAATTTCTCGGCGTCAAGATCACGCACATCTCGCCGGAGAAAGTGACCGCCGAACTGCCGGTGCGCGAGGATCTCAACAACCGCTTCAACATCATGCATGGCGGAGCGATCATGGCGCTAGCCGACAATCTCGGCGGCACCGCCACCGCGGCCAATCTCAAGCCCGGCCAGTCCACCACGACGATCGAGAGCAAGACCAACTTCTTCGCCGCCGTGCCGATCGGCGACGTCGCTTACGCCGAATGCACGCCGCTGCACCGGGGCCGCACCACGATGGTCTGGCAGACACGCATCACGCGCGGCGACGGCCGGCTCTGCGCGCTGGTGACGCAGACACAGATGGTGCTGGAGCGGAAGTAGCCGTTCAATCGTTGACCGGAGACGTTTTGGCGGCGGCGGGCTTTGCGCCGCCGCGATTGACGATCAGCACGCCGGCGGCGCAGACCAGCATGCCGATGACCGAGACGACATCGAGTTTCTCGCCGAACAAGGCGTATGCGAACAGCGCCGTGGTCGCCGGCACCAGATAGAACAGGCTGGCGAAGCCGGTCGCCGGCGAACGGCGGATCAGCCAGTACATCAGCGCCACGGTCGCCACCGAGAGCACCAGCACGAGCCAGGACATGGCGAACACGAGTTCGCCGGTCCAGTGGATGACGCGCGTCTCGAAGCCGAAGCTGAGGATCCAGAAGAACACGGCGACGGCGAGATATTGCAGCACGTTGCCGGTGCGCCAGTCGATATTGCCGCTGTGCCGCTTCTGGTACAGCGTGCCGAGCGTGATGCCGATGAGCGACACCACGCTCGCCGCCCAGCCGAGCGCGCTCGCTTCGGCGATCATCTGCCGGTCGTGCAGCACCAGCGCCACGCCGCCAAGACCGAGCAGCAGGCCGAGCCATTGCAGCCGCGTCACCTTCTCGCCCATGAAACGGTTGGCGATGGTCGAGGTGAGGATCGGCTGCAGGCCCGGAATCAGCGCCGAGATGCCCGCCGGCACGCCTTGCGAAATCGCGATGAAGACGCCGCCAAGATAGATGCCATGCACCAGAATGCCGATGGCGAGGCTATGACCGGCCTGCGTCGCATCCGGCCAGCGCGCGCCGCTGATGAGCGCGATCGGCAGCATGGCGAGCACGACGAAACTCATGCGCACGGCGAGGAATGTCATTGGCTCGATGTAAGGCAAGCCGTAGCGCGCGCCGATGAAACCGGTGCTCCATAACAAAACGAACAGGATCGGCGCGGCCGCGATCGCCACATTGGTCAGGCGCATGTGTGTCTTGATGATTGAGAGAATCGACTGGGAGGGAACCGAAATGGCGACGGCGCTGTAGCACCTTCAGCCATGCATAGCACCTGCGAGTTCCCGCAACCATTCGTTTGAAACCTTCGCCGGGCGCAAACGTTTTCTACGTGGGCGACTTCTTTCGCCGCAGGAAACCAAGGAGATAGCCATGAGCGATCCGCGCCTTGACGATCCGCGTTTCGAAACGCGGCTGAATGATCCGGTGTTGCAACGCAACCGCGCCGCCGCGTCCGCAGGCACCACCTGGGCCTGGATCGGCGGCATTGCGGCCGTGATTCTGATTGCCATTCTCGTGCTGGGTAACTGGCACACCGGAACCGACACCGGTACGCCGCCGACCGCGAGCAATCCGGCCGTGACCGCGCCGGGCGCGGCGCCGAGCACCACGGGCGCCGGCGGCACCTCGCCCGCTCCGGCTCCTGCGCGCCCCGCGACGCCGGCTCCTGCCGCGCCGAACGCGCAGTAACGTCGGGTCCAACGAATGAGCAGAAGCCCCGGCCCGTCGGCCGGGGCTTCACGCGTTCCAACATCAGCCGAAGAAGCCGGATATACCGAAGCCGAGGCTCGCGCTGACCAGCGCCTCGAGGGTCTCGAACTGCACGCCGCTGAGTGCATCGCTGATATGCGGATAGACCCAGCGCCCGACGGGCATCATGACGGCCGCGACCAGAAGAACGCAGATCACTTTGCTGATCATCGAACGATCCATTACCGAACCCCCTGCCCCCTGACGGAAGTCTAGCACGGGCCCTTTGTCCGCGCAGGCTTGTTACCGCTCGCCGCATTGCCGAGAATGGCCGCCCGCAACCCGAGCCGTGGAGCGCCATGCCATGCCCAAAACGCCCGAGTACTTCAAGGGCAAGACCATCGTCATCACAGGCGCGGGCAGCGGCATCGGCCGGGCGACCGCGCTGATCTTCGCCCGCGAAGGCGCCAACGTCGTCTGCGCCGACATCGACGAGGCGGCGGTCGCGCAGACCGTCGAGATGATCGATGCCGCCTACAAGGGCAACTCGCTGGCGCTGGCCATTGACGTCACCGAGCGCGCCGCGGTCAAGAACATGGTCGAACTGGCGATCGACGATTTCGGCAGCGTGCAATTCCTGTTCAATTCCGCCGGCTCCGCCGTGCGCCGCGCCAAATTCCTCGACATCGACGATGAGTTGCTCGACGCCACCTTCGACCTCAACGTCAAGGGCACGTTCTACACGATGCAGGCGGTGCTGCCGCATATGCTCGCCAACCGCTTCGGCGTCATTGTCAATGTCGGCAGCATGGCGCATCGGCGCGGCGGCGGCGACTCCAGCGTACATTACGCCTCCGCCAAAGGCGCGGTGGTGACCATGACCATGGGCGTCGCCCGCGAATTCGCCACCCAGGGCATCCGCGCGCTGTCGATCTCGCCCGGGCCGCTCGACACCAACTTCCAGATGACGTCGCAAACCTCGGCCGAACTCAAGGCGCAGATGCTCGCCGACGTGCCGATGAAGCGCTTTGGCCTACCCGAAGAGATCGGCGAACTCGTCCTCTTCATGTGCTCCGATGCCTGCGAATACATGACGGCGGACACGGTCTACGTGAACGGCGGCGGCGGCTTCCGCTGAACCGGCCTTCCCTCACGGGCTGAAGATCAGCACCACGAAGGTCACGAACAGAACGAGGTGCACGCCGCCAAGCAGAATATTGGTCGGCGCGCCGGAAAACGTCATCTGCGCGATCACCAGCGTGAGGCCGAGCAGGATGGCGTCGGCCGGCGCCAGGCCGAGCTGCAGCGGCGTGCCGGTGAACAGGCTGATGACCAGCATGGCCGGGATGGTGAGGCCGATCGTCGACAGCGCCGAGCCGAGCGACAGATTGACCGAGCGTTGCAGCCGGTTCTGCGCGGCCGCCCTGAACGACGACAGGCCTTCCGGCGCCAGCACCAGGATGGCGATGACGATGCCGCCGATCGTCGCCGGCGCATGCATCTTGTCGAGCGCGAAATCGACGATCAGCGCCAGCGATTCCGCGAGCAGCACCACCGGCAGCAGCGTCAGCAGCAGCAGCAGCGCGTGCACCCAGGCGGGATAGACCGGAGCGCTGCCCTCGTGCGCGTCATCTGTGCCGCCATCGGCCTCTGTGAAGAAGGCGCGGTGCCGCATGGTCTGAATCAGGAGGAAGCCACCGTAGAGCAATGCCGTCAGGATGGCGAAGGATACCGCCTGGAACGGCGTGACCGAACTGTCCGGCGTCGAGCGGGTGAAGGTCGGAATGATCAGCGAAATGACCGCGAGCGTCGTGATGACGGCGAGGAAGGCGACGGCGCCCTGCAGCGAATACTGCTGCTGGCGGTGACGCAGCGCGCCGACGATGATCGAGAGGCCGATCATGACGTTGAGCACGATCATCAGGACCGCGTAGACGGTGTCGCGCGGCAGGGTCGGATTGGGATCGCCCCTCAGCATCACGGTCGCCATGATGGTCACCTCGATCGCGACCGCCGACAACGTGAGGATCAAGGTGCCGTACGGCTCGCCGCAGTAATGCGCCAGCATCTCGGCATGGCGGACGACGCCGAAGGCGCACCAGATCATCACCGCAAACAGCACGGCGAAGACCGCGGAGGTGACGACGAGATTGGAAAAATCGTGCGTCAGGTTGTGCCCGCCGACGTGAATCCCGACGGTGACGATGAGACCGCAGATCATCGGCAGCTCGGCGCGGAGCACGGCGCCAAGCCCGCGGCCGGTGGGCATGCGCATGGGCTGCCGGCGCGAACCGGAGGAACTCCTGTCGCGTTGGGCAGCGCGGGACTTCGACAAGGTTCTGGGCATGGTTCACAACATGACGGCGGAAAAGACTCGGGTGGGCAGTGTAGCGCGAAGCGCAGGGCCATTCCCAGTAACCCGCCGGTCGGCTAACCTGCTTTCATAAAGACAAAAGCGGCCAACGTGCCGCATCAGGGAGATGTCGCCATGACTGCGTCTACGCGCCTGTCGTCGCTCTGTTCGTGCGGATTGCCGCACGGCCGCTCCATCAGCCGCCGCACGCTGCTCGCCGGCGGCGCCGCGGCCTTCGCCTGCACCGCGGCAGCGCCGCTCGCCGGCTTCCTGCCGAAGGCCTACGCCCAGGCCAAAGGCAACATCATCGACGTGCATCACCACATCTCGCCGCCGACCTGGGTCGCGGGTCTCAAGAGCGTCAAGCAGGACTCGCCGCCAGTGAACAACTGGTCGGTGGAGAAGACGCTCGAGGACATGGACAAAGGCGGCGTCGGCGTCGCCATCACCTCGCCGACCACGCCGCAGGCCTCGCCCTTCGACGCGCCGACCGCTTCGCGCATCGCCCGCGAGAGCAACGAATTCGCCAAGAAGCTGGAGAGCCAGCATCCCGGCCGCTTCGGCACCTGGGCGATGCTGCCGCTGCCGCATGTCGATGAGAGCCTCAAGGAAATCGAATACGCCTTCGATACGCTCAAGGTGGACGGCGTTGGCGTGATGACGAGCTATGGCGACAAGTGGCTCGGCTATGCCGAATTCGAGCCGGTATGGGCCGAGCTCAACCGCCGCAAGGCCACCGTCTACACCCACCCGACCGCAGCCAATTGCTGCGTCAACCTGGTGCGCGACATCGACCCGGCGCTGATCGAATTCGGCACCGACACGACGCGCTCGATCTTCACCGTGATCTTCTCCGGCTTCGGCGAGAAATATCCCGACATCAACTGGATCTGGTCGCATGGCGGCGGCTCGATCACCGCGTTCTACGAGCGCTTCACCGTACAGTCGATCGCGCGGCCGCCTTACGCCGGCAAGGTGACGCGCGCCCAGATCGACAAGCAGATCGGCCGCTTCTATTACGACACCGCGGCGATCCCCAACGACGTGACAATGGCCGCGCTCGCCAAAATGGTGCCGGCCTCGCAGATCGTGTTCGGCACGGATTATCCCTATCGCCGCGCCGCCGAATACATCAAGCCGATCGAGGGCTTCTTCAAGCCGGACGAAGTCAAGATGATCGAGCGCGACAACGCGCTGAAGCTGGTGCCCAGGTTGAAGACGGCGTGAGGCCATTCGTGAACCCGTAGCCCGGGTGAAGCGCAAGCGTAACCCTGGACCATTCCCCGGATTTCGCTTCGCTCCATCCGGGCTACAGCTCATTTTATACCGGCGGGACAAGCTCTGTCCGGCAGGCGCGTATCGCAGACGCCGACCTTCTTGAGATATTGCGTCCAGATCGCGGTCTGCTCCTTCGACGGCGTCTGCTTGAATGCCTTCTGCACGACGTAAAAGCTGTCCTTGCCGGCGATCGCCTTCATGAAGGTGAACTCCGGCTTGCCGGTCTCCTTGTTATGCGGGCACGACGACAGCCACATCGTCACCGCGTATCCATTCTCGGCCGCGCTCATGATCGGCGCGCTTTCCGCTTCCGGGCACGACTTGCGCCACAGCCCGATGATGCGATCGCGAAACTCTTCGGGCTTCGCTTTGAGCTGGTGAAACACCTGCACCGTGACCATCTCGGTCCAGGCATTCACGCTCTCGGCCTTCGGCACCATCTCGGTGATCTGCGTGTTGCCCTGTCGCTTCTGGAAATCGACCTTGTAACCGTCCGGCATCGACACCAGCAGGTTCTCGCCTTGGAAGGCGGCGGCCGGCGCGGCCAGCGTCAGCAGCAGCGCGGAAGCGTAAAGACGAAACATGGCGGCGACCTCGCGTTGCGTGAATCGGGCGGCGCATTCTAGCCCGCGCATTCGGGCGGGCATGCGGCGGCGCCCGCGCCGCACCCGTCACCCTGAGGTGCGAGCCTGTAGGCCGAGCCTCGAAGGGCGACAGCCCGATGCACGCGCCCTGCCCGTTCATCCTTCGAGGCGCGTAAGAGCGCGCACCTCAGGATGACGGGTTGGGGTTGGCGCGCATCGCAGCTACCCCCCCCCCGGCGCGCGAATCGCCCC
>JAHCKG010000020.1 GCA_026125895.1 Pseudolabrys sp.
GCACAGCCAGCCGCGCTTCGACAGCGCCAGATACCACGGCTTGACCTCGCGCCAGTGCAGCCGGCGCTGCGAATGCCGCGGCATGTCCTTCGGGTAATTCTCGTCGGCAAAGCGGCGCACCAGTATGCGGAAGTCGCCGTCCGGCATGTCGCGCAGATCTTCGGCGGGGGCGAAGGTCATCACGCCGCCTCCTTCAGCAACGCGGCGAAGCGCCTGCGGTGTACGGCCGAGGAGCCGAACTGGTTGCACAAGGTCATCGCCTTGCGCACGAACAGCCCGGCGTCATATTCGTCGGTGAAGCCGATGGCGCCGTGCATCTGGATCGCCTCGCGCGATGCCAGCAGCGCCGTGTCGTTGGCGCGGCATTTGGCGCGCGACACCGCGGCGGCGCGCGCCGCCGGCCGCGCGCCGGCATCGAGCACCGCCGCCGCCGAAGCGATCGAGGCGCGCGTCAGCTCGAGCTGGATCTTGATATCGGTGGCGCGGTGCTGCAGCGCCTGGAAACTGCCGATCGGCTGACCGAATTGCTGGCGGGTCTTCAGATAGTCGACGGTCATGACGAAAACACGCTCCGACAGGCCGAACAGATAGGACGCGGTGGCGAGCGCCGCCTCGTCGAGCGCATCATCGACCGCGTCGGCGGCATGGACCGCCAACGGCGCCACGCCAGTCATCTCCAGCGTGCCGAGCCCGCAGCCGTCCTGCGTCCATTCGGACGTGACGCGAACGCCGGATGCATCTTTCGCCACGATGGCGACACCATCCGCGGTCGCGACGGCAAAGCTGTCGGCGCCGATGGCGTTCGGAATGAAATGCTTGCTGCCGGTGATGCGGTCACCTGGCAGACGCAGCTTGCGCCAGCCGAGGCTGTTCGGCTGGTCCTGCCACGCGCCGATGCAAATTCCGGCATCGGACAAATCGACGTTCGTCATGCGATAGGCCAGCGCCGCGCCGATCAGCGGCTCCGGCAACAGCGCGGCGCCGAGCTCCTGCGTCAGCGCGCAATATTCCGCCGTGCCGAGGCCGAGCCCGCCCGCCTCTTCCTTCAGACGCAGCGTCAGCCACCCCATCTCCGCCATGGTCGCGAGTATGGTGGGATCGAAACCGGGCTCCTGAAAGCGCCGTGCGCGAATGCGGCGAAGATCGGCGCCGACGACGGCGCGGGTGCTGTCGCGGATCATGCGGACATTTTCGGCCGCGTCGTCTTCCTTCGTGGGCATGCTTCCTCTAATTGTTGTAAAGCATAGCTTATTAGCTTTTGTCGCTCGTTCCTTGAACCACAGCTACCCACAACCACGCAATATCGGCACCTGGAAAAAATCATAGACCTAGTTTTTTGCTGTGCGCAACGTCCGCTTTTTGTGTAGAAGCGCCAACAGCCGCCCCGTCGCGGCGCAGCCAAGGGAAACACCGAGGATGACACTGAAAATCGAGAAAGCCGACCGCATCGCCCGCGTCACCCTCGACCGTCCGCCCGTCAACGCGTTGACGCTACAGCTCTATGGCGAGATCGCCGATTTGTTCGAGAGCACCAGCGAATGGCACGATATCAGCTGTATCATCTTTAGCGCGGCGGGCACGCGCGCGTTCTGCGCCGGCCTCGATCTCAACGAATTCCTCGCCGCGACGGTGGAAGAAGACCCCAAGCGCGCCGCCATCATCCGCCGCTGCTTCAGCGCCATCCGCCATGCCGCCGTGCCGGTGATCGCCGCCGTCAACGGCCCTGCCCTTGGCGCCGGCTGCGTCATTGCCTCGCTGTGCGACATGCGCATCGCCAGCGAGACCGCGACCTTCGGCCTGCCGGAAATCAATGTCGGCCGCTGCGGCGGGGGCGCGCATATCGGCCGTCTCATTCCGCAAGGCATGTTGCGCCGCATGTTCTTCACCGGCCAGCCGATCACCGCCGCGGAAGCCTATCGCGTCGGCCTGGTCGAGGAAGTCGTGCCAGCCGCCGAACTCGGCGCCGCCGTCGATCGCCTCGCCAAGGTCATCGCGCAGAAGGCGCCGCTCGGTCTGCGCCTCGGCAAGCAGGCGCTCAACGAAGTCGAGTTCATGCCGGTGGAAGACGGCTATGCCCGCGAACAGCAATACAGCACGCGCCTCATGGGCACCGAAGACGCGCGCGAAGCGACGCGCGCCGTCGTCGAGAAGCGCAAGCCGGTGTTCGTCGGCCGCTGACGCGGCCGCGCCTGTGTTACTTGCCGAGACGATCGGCCCAGTCGGCAATCGCCTTGGCCGTTTCGGCCGGCTTCTCCGCCGGCAGCGCGTGGCTGGCATTGTCGATGACGGCGACTGTAACGCGGTCGCCGAACTCGGATTTGAGTTCGTTGCGCGATTCAGCGGGGCGGAACGGATCGGCACCGCCCTGCAGATCGAGGATAGGTGCCTTGCCCGCCGCCCACCAGTCGGCGCGCTTGGTCGCCTTGCCGGCCGCGCGCTGGCTCTTCGTGACATCCTGATGCCAGCCGTCGAGCCACGCCGTCGGATCGTTGCCTTTGGCGAAGAACGCGAGGCGCAAGCCGGCGAGGCGCTGCTCGCGCGTCGAAGCCGGATCGTTGATCATGGTGATGGCGTCGCTCAATTCCTTCGGCCACTTGCTGGCGCCGGCCGCCACCAGGACGACGCCGCGCGTCAGGTCCGGACGATCGGTCGCCAAGGTTCGCGCGATCCAGCCGCCATAGGCGTGGCCGGCGACAATGGCATGGCCGCCTTCGTTGCGGATCACAGCGGCAAAGTCGTTAGCAAAGTCATGGAAGGTCACGCCGGTCATCGGTCCCTTGCTGGCGCCGATGCCGCGCGGCTCGGGGCGCAGCACGCGATAGCCGCGTTCGGCCAGATCCTTGGCCAGATCGTCGAACTCTTCGGTGCCGCGGCCGGTCGAAGCGATGAACAGGATCAGCGGGCCCTTGCCCTGCGCGCGATAGCTGATGGTCGCGTCGCCATTGGTGACGGACTTCACCACCACATTATCGGCCCGCGCCGGCGCAGCGGTGACGGCAGCGGCAAGCGCGCAGGCAATAACCAACCCTTTGGATCCAAAAGTCATTCCATCCTCCCCGGTCGCGCCTTCGACGAGACGGACTCGATAATCTCATAAACTAGGTCATTGATTTTTGACCGTCGGCGATGTTCTGTCAAACAGCGAAATCGCATGCCGGAGTTCAGGAATGAGCGAGACCCATACCTTCACGCGAGATCACGTTTCGCTCCGCTACGCGATCGACGGCCACGACGGCGCGCCGTGGATCGTGTTCAGCAATTCGATCTGCACCGACCTCACCTTATGGGGCGGCCAAGCCGCGTTCCTCGCGGCGGATTTCCGGGTGCTACGCTACGACCAGCGCGGCCATGGCGGCTCGACCGTGCCGTCGGCACCGTGCACCTTCGAGCAACTCGGCGGCGACGTTTCCGCTTTGCTCGATCATCTCGGCATTACACGCTGCACCTTCGTCGGCCTGTCGATGGGCGTGCCGACCGGTCTCTACCTCTATTCCAGGCAGCCGCAGCGCATCGAACGGCTGATCCTCTGCGACGGCCAGGCCGCGACGGCGCCGGGCGGCGCCGCCGGTTGGGAGGAGCGCATCGAAATGGCGCGCCGCGACGGCATGGAAGCTTTTGCAAACGCCACGGTCAGCCGCTGGTTTTCGGCGAATCAGGTTAAAGACGGCCGCGCCGACGGCGTGCGCAAGATGATCGCAACAACGCCTTTTGGCGGGTTCGAGGCCTGCGCCCGCGCGTTGCAGAACTACGCCTATGCCGACGTGTTGCCGCGCATCACGGTGCCGACGCTGCTGATCGCCGGCAAGGACGACGGCAAGATGCCGGAGACGATGGCGCGCATGCGCGATGCGATTTCCGGCGCTCAGCTCGTGGCGATCGCCGATGCCGGACACATCCCCGGCATCGCGCAGCCGGAAGCCTTCAATCGGGCGCTGCAGTCCTTCCTGACCTGACCGGCGCGCGGAGGAGGACCGGACTATCGCGACCCGCGCACTCGGACTGTCCGTGGGAAGGAAGGAGATGGTGGGAGAGGTAGGACTCGAACCTACGAAGGCATAGCCAGCGGATTTACAGTCCGCCCCCTTTGCCGCTCGGGACACTCTCCCCCAAGCTCGAATTCCATCGGGCTGGAGCCCTGCACCGCCCTAGTGCCTTGATCCCCATAGCAAAACGGGGATTCCGCACCGAGTGGTGATGGAATGGCAGGGGTTATGGGCAGGGGCAGCCGGGAAGTCAATGGACGGGGCGCCGAAAGTTGCCATCGGGCGCTGTTCGGGCCGCCCCCGATCCTCTAAAGCTCCGTGCCATGAACTCACGCCCCAGCAAATTCGGAAAGAAACCCGGCGCCACCCACGAGCAGGTCGATCGCCGCGAGCGATTCACCCGCGCGCGCCGCGAGGATCTGCGCGCTGCCTCCGAGGGCGACGAACCGGTGATCCTCTATGGCTGGCATACGGTGACCGCGGCGCTGCGCAACCCGGCTCGCCGCTTCCGCAAGTTCCTGGCCACCGACAACGCTGCCCGCCGCCTCACCGAGGAAGGCGTCGAAGGCGCCATCGCCCCGGAAATCGTGCGGCCTTCGGCCATCGACGAGCGGCTGTTGCCCGACGCCGTCCATAACGGCCTCTACCTCGAGACGGATCCCCTGCCCTCGCCGCCGATCGAGGACGTGCCGCCGCGCGGCACGGTGCTGGTGCTCGATCACATCACCGATCCGCACAATGTCGGCGCCATCTTCCGCTCGGCCGCCGCCTTCGCCACTACCGCCATCGTCACCACGCAGCGCCATTCGCCGGATGCCACCGCGGCGCTGGCCAAGGCCGCCTCCGGCGCGCTCGAATACGTGCCGCTGATCGCCGTGCAGAACCTGGCGCGCGGACTCCAAGCCCTTAAGGAGCGCGGCTTCCAGATCGTCGGCCTCGACTCCGACGGCGAAGCCGACCTGTCGGAGATCAAGTTGCGCCAGCCGCTGGCGCTGGTGCTCGGCGCCGAGGGCAAAGGGTTGCGGCAATTGACGCGCGAGACCTGCGATCATGTCGCGCGCATCGACATGCCGGGCGAGATCAAGAGCCTCAACGTCTCGAACGCCGCCGTGCTGTCGCTCTACATCGCCAGCCGCATCGGGCGGCAGCGCTGAAAAGCAAACGGCGGGCCCCCCAGCCCGCCGCCGCCGCCCACTAACTGTTGCAAGACATCAGTTCAGCCGCGCGCTCGGCTTGCCGCGCTCACCCTTGCGATAGAGCTGAATGGTCATGCGGTCGGGACCGAGGACGGTGATCTCGGCATCGGCCTGAATGACGCGCTTCTCATTCTTGCCGATGTCACCCCGGCCGCCCGCATTTTTGCCGGCGCCACGCCGGTCGTGCGGCGGGAGATCGACAACGACCTTTTTCTCGCCATTCGCATCGTCGACGACCGTGTAGCGCTCAACCACCCGCGGCGGATCGTCCACGTAACGCGTCGTCTCGACGACCTTCGGCTTGAGGCGGACGATCTTGGTCGTGTTGATGGTGCTGGTCTTCGTCCCGGCGGCGCGCTGCTTTAGTTCGTCGATGAGCCGCGGATCGTTCTTGCGCACCGCTTTCGCCTGCGAGCGGACGGCCGGCGCCGGACGATGAACGCGGCGGCCATGCGCCCGCGCCTCGCCCGGACGCTGAATGACGTAAGTGCCGGGCGCGACTTCGATTGCATAAGGCTGCGCTGCGCGCGGCTGCTGTTGATAGGGATAGAGCGGCGGCGGGCTTTGCTGCACCGAGCTGTAATATTGCGCTTGCGCCGGGCCCATCACGAGAATGGCGGCGGTCACGACGAGCACGGCGATTTTGGAACGCGACAACATGGACATTACTTCGGCGGCATGAGGGGCACGAGCGGCGACACCACATCAGCCGGCGGCATCACGGCGTGCGGCGGATAAAGCGAAAGTGTCGACCATTCGCGGTAGTAACTCGGCGCCGGCTTCGGCGCTGGATACTTCGCGTGCGGATTTTCGAGCCGGCCGACCTTCGGTTTCTTGCCGGTGAACGGGTAATAGTGACGGCCGCGCCACGGCCTCGCCCAGTAGGCGCGCAGTCCGGTGTCGGGCTCGACATCATAAAAAACGACGTGCGGCGCGCGGATCGAATGCGAAGGATAATAGGCGACATGGCGGCGCTGCCATTCAGACGCGCATGCGCTATCGAGGCCTGCGGTTCCGAAGGCAGCCAGAGCGGCAATGGCCAGCAATGCGCGCATCGCAAATGATCCAATCGAGCGGTGTTTCTCGCTGGATTTTATACGAACGCTTTACGATGCCTCGTGCTATCGGCGGGTAACATTAATCGCAGCAAGCCGTGGATCACGCGACGCGCCATGGTTTCGACACCCCGTTCCGCCTAGAAAGCTGTGGTGCGACGCGCGCTTCTTCGTTAAAGTTAATCCCGATGCCGAACCGGAACTTTTCCAGCAGTCGTCCGACGGATCCCGTTCGCGGCGATTTCAGACAGCGGTATGACGAGATCGAAAGCCGGCGCGAAGAACTCATCGCGCGGCTGAACAGTCTCGATCAGGGGACACGCGCGCATCCCGGATACAAGCGCGCCCTCAAGCTGCTCAACGAAACGTTTCGCAAATCCAAACTCGCGCAGCGGCTGGCGGTGCTCCAGGCAGCCTCCTGGCTCATCGATATTCTCGAGCGGCTGACGCTGACGCTTTGACGAATGCCAATGGGCTGTGCGTTGCCCATAAATTCCCCGTAAAATATGACGGAGATTACAATACCGTAACGTATGTTTTATTGTTTAGTATCAGATACTTATAAGATTAGCTTTAGTCTTTCGGCGTAAGACCTGAGACGGAAAGACGGTGTTCCCGACGCGGGCGTATCGATACGCCCCGGGCGGCTTCAGAGAAGAAATTAAACAACAAACGGCGCCGCCCGATGACCGACGCATCACGCGTCAATTGGGGAAACGCCTATGACAACGACGACCGCAACCGGCTTTACGGACCGCGGCATGACCGCGGAAGAACGCAAGGTCATTTTCGCTTCGTCCCTCGGCACCGTGTTCGAGTGGTACGATTTCTACATCTACGGCACGCTCGGCGTGTTTCTGGCGAAGTACTTTTTCGCCAATGTGCCGCCGAATGTCGGCTTCATCTTCGCCCTGCTCGCCTTCGCCGCCGGCTTCGCCGTGCGCCCGTTCGGCGCCCTGATCTTCGGCCGCCTCGGCGACATGATCGGCCGCAAATACACCTTCCTCGTCACCATGACGCTGATGGGCGTCGGCACCTTCTTCATCGGCCTGCTGCCGGGCTACGCCACCCTCGGCATCATGGCGCCGGTGCTGCTGATCGCCTTCCGCCTCGTCCAGGGCCTGGCGCTCGGCGGCGAATACGGCGGCGCGGCGATCTACGTCGCCGAACATGCCCCTCCCGGCAAGCGCGGCTATTACACCTCCTGGATTCAGACCACCGCCACGCTCGGTCTGTTCATGGCGCTGCTGCTGATCCTCGGCATCCGCACCGCGATGGGCGAGCAGGCTTTCGGTGACTGGGGCTGGCGTATCCCGTTCCTGCTGTCGGCCGTCCTGTTGATCGTGTCGATCTGGATCCGGCTGTCGCTCAACGAGTCGCCGCTGTTCCAGAAGATGAAGGCGGAAGGCAAGGCCTCGAAGCGGCCGCTGTCCGAAGCCTTCGGCCAGTGGTCGAACGCCAAGATCGCCATCCTGGCGTTGCTCGGCGCCACCGCCGGCGAAGCCGTGGTGTGGTACGGCGGCCAGTTCTATGCGCTGTTCTTCCTGACCCAGACCATCAAGGTTCCCGCGGTCACAGCGCAGATCATGATCGTCATCGCGCTGGCGATCGGCACGCCGGGCTTCATCCTGTTCGGCTGGCTGTCTGACAAGATCGGCCGCAAGCCGATCATGCTCGCCGGCTTCGCGCTTGCGGTCATCACCTACTTCCCCTTGTTCCAGGGGCTGACGCACTTCGCCAACCCGAAGCTTGAAGCGGCGCTGGCGGCCTCCCCGGTCACCGTGACGGCCGATCCCAAACAGTGCTCGTTCCAGTTCAAGGCGACCGGAACCGAGACCTTCACCACGGCTTGCGACGTCATCAAGTCGACGCTGGTCAATCTGTCGGTGAACTACAGCAACGTGGCGGCCCCGGCCGGCACCCGCGCGAGCGTCAAGATCGGCGACACCCAGCTCACGGCTGAAACGCCGAATTTGCCCGCGGCAATCGCCGCCGCGGTGAAGTCGCACGGCTATCCGGCCGCCGCCGATCCGAACGACATCAACTATCCGATGACGGTGCTCTTGCTGACGATCCTGGTCATCTACGTGACCATGGTCTACGGCCCGATCGCCGCCTGGCTGGTGGAACTGTTCCCGACGCGGATCCGCTACTCCGGCCTGTCGCTGCCCTACCACATCGGCAACGGCTGGTTCGGCGGCTTCCTGCCGGCCACCGTGTTCGCCATCGTGGCGGCCACCGGCAACATCTACTCCGGCCTCTGGTACCCGATCGCGGTTGCGGCGATGAGCTTCGTCGTGGCCCTGATCTTCCTGCCCGAGACCAAGGACCGCGACATCACTCAGATGTAAGCGAACGGGCCGGCATGCCGGTTTCCGCAATGACGAAGGCCCCGCAGCGGCATCGCTGCGGGGCCTTTTTCCTTAAGGGACGCCATCGGCAGGCAGCAAAATTGTCGCAGGCTGCCGTATCCCGGCACTTTGCCGTTAATTTTAGCGGATGGGCCTCGGATCGCTCATAGCCACGGCGTCGGGGGCCATAAGCGATCGCAGTGAGCGACCATACAATTGATTTGTCAGCACGATTCCGCTATCCGGGCAGCGCGACCGGAAATCGCCGGATTAGCTCAGCGGTAGAGCAGCGGTTTTGTAAACCGAAGGTCGGGAGTTCAATCCTCTCATCCGGCACCACGCAGTTGATACCGGCCCGCTCCAGCCCAAAAATATCGCAACCGGCACGGCCTTCGGGCATCCGAAGACCTTGTTCGCTGGTTGCGGACTGTGCCAGACTGAAGCGTTACTTCGTAATACCTCGGAGATCTAGCATGCCTCAGGGCACCGTAAAGTGGTTTAATCCGACGAAGGGCTATGGCTTCATCCAGCCCCAAGAAGGCGGGAAGGATGTGTTCGTACACATCTCGGCGGTCGAACGCGCCGGACTTAGCACGCTGAACGAAGGTCAGAGCGTTCAGTTTGAACTCGTCGAGAACCGCGGCAAGACGTCTGCGGAAAACCTCAAGGTAAAGTGACCTCGTAGCCCGAGGCCTCTTTCGACCGCCAATCTGAAATTCGGACCGTCGGGCTTTGCTATGCCCGGCGGTTATAAACATTTATTCGCTCGCAATCGACACCGGCGCGACAGGCGCGCGCATGACGGCCGCCTCAACGCGGCAATTTTTCCATCTCGGGAAACGGCTCGAGCGGTACGTCCTTGCACGACGCGACAACCTCCTTCTGCACGTCCACGAAGCGATCGAGCTTGCCGGAAACGAAGGTCGCGAAACCGTCTTTCGCCGCCGCATAAGCTCCATTCGACCTGCGTTCGCGATAGCGCACGCAGACGATGAAGCGCTGGCGGTCGCTGTCCGTCAGCGTCTTGAGCACCGGCTTCGACGCTTGCGCGTTGCGCACATGCTCCGGGTCCTTGAGATAGGTGCGCATGAAAGCGACGAGGTCGCTCTTGTAGTTCTGCGGGACGACGTTCTGCGCTTCCCAGCGCGCCTTGAGTTCTGCCGGGCTCGGCCCGACATCGTCGCTGGCGCAGCCCGCCACAAACAGCGCTGCGAGCAAGAACAGCCAACGCATTCGTGATTCCTCCCCGATCGTCGCGCCCTTGGTTTCGACCATAGCGGCTTGTAACCTGTCAATCGGTGCTGGCGGTCGTCCGCCGTGTCTTTCCATCCGGATATCGCCACATGGCTATCGTGACCCCTTCGACGCGGCGCAGCTTCATCCAGCATGCAGCGGCGGCCGCGGCGGCGGGAGTGGGCGCGGCGACTTTGCCGAACCTTGCCCGAGCCGCAGCGCCCTTCGCCCGCGCCCAAGGACCCGGCGTCTACCGCTACAATCTCGGCGGTTTCGAACTGACGGCCCTGTACGACGGCATCTGGTACTCACCGATCAAAGACGGCTTCGTTCGTAATGCCGGCCGCCGCGCCGTCAACCGCGCCCTCAACCGAGCCTTCCTCAAGCCCGATGTACTGCCGATCTCGATCACGGCGCTGCTGGTCAATACCGGGACGAAGCTCGTGCTGATCGATACCGGCAGCGCCGGCCAGATCACCGAGACCGCCGGCCTGATGAGCGCCAATCTCGACGCCGCCGGCATCAAGCCCGACGCCGTTGACGTCGTCGTCATCTCGCACTTCCATCCCGACCACATCAACGGCATCAAGACCAAGGACGGCGACAAGGTCTTCACCAAGGCCGAGATCATGGTGCCGGAGCCGGAATGGGCGTTCTGGATGAACGACGCCAATCTGGCGCGCGCCACCGGCACCGTGCACAAATACTTTCTCAATGCCGGCCGCATTTTCAAGGACATCGCCGGCGAGGTGCATCGCTACAAGCCCGGCGCCGAGCTGTTGCCCGGCATCGTGTCGATCCCGGCGTATGGCCATACGCCCGGCCACACCGCATTCGCGCTGCATTCGAACGGACAGTCGATGCTGGTGATGAGCGACACGGTGCGCAATCCGTATCTGTTCGCGCGGCACCCGGACTGGCAGCCGACCTTCGACATGGACGGCGCGCTCGCGGTGCAGACGCGCCGTCGCATGCTCGACCGCGCGGCGGCCGACCGGATGCTGATCTCGGCCTATCATTTCCCGTTTCCGGCCTGCGGTCACCTCACGCGCGACGGCAGCGGCTACGAACTCGTGCCGGTGATGTGGGCGCCGTCGCCGTAACCGCGGGCGCTACAGCTTCGACAGCTTCGCGGCGTCGATCGCCTTGGCGTAAGCCAGCTTGCTGGCGGCATCGGCCGACCCCTGGACGTTGATCAGCACCTTGTTGCCGATCACCATCATGATGTCGCCTTCCTGGTTCTGCACCGCGCGCTGCTCGCCGACGCGGATCAGCTTACCGAGCGCGCCGGCCAGTGCCGGGTTGCTCAACATCGGCGCGAACTGCATCAGCAGCGCGGAATCGCCGCTGATCGAAACTTCCACGCTATCCCCGTTGGCGTTGGTGTAGCTGCGCGACGCCGCCGAGACGCCGCCGAACACCGCGCTTCCCAGCGCATTGGTCTGCGCCTTCTCCGCCTTCCAGCCAGCCAGCGGCTCGGGCAGCATCGCGGCAAAACTTTCGGCGTTCTTCTGCCCGATCAATTGCGACGCCAGATCGAGCGACTGCTTGGCCGTCGCCATGTCACCGGCCTGATAGGCTTTGCGGCTTTGGTCGATGGCGTCGAGGATATCGTCGGCGTGCGCCGGCATGGCCGCAGCCGCAAGGAATAACGTGCCCGCGACGAGCAGGAACTTGGTCATGGTTTCGCCCCCATGGAATCGACGGGCGATTCTAGCAAATGGCCGGCGACGGCGCGCGGCATCGCGCCGCGCGTCGTCGGGCGATTTGCAGCCTCTAGTTGGTCGTCACCCTGACGCCGCCGAAGATGCCGGCGCCGGGCGCCTGCCAGCCGACCGGCACCTCGTAGCGCTTGTCGAACAGGTTATCGACGCGGCCGAAGATCGTGACCTTCGGGTTGACCACATAATTGGCGGCGAGATTGACCACCGTGTAGCCTGGCGTCGTCTGCGGCGCCGTCAGTAGCCCCTGGCGATCGAAGTCGTCCCACGGACCGACATAGACCACCGTCGCCGAAACGCCGAAGGCCTCGGTCGGCTGATAGAACACAGTGAAATCGGCTTTGTGCTTCGGCCGCCGCAGCAACTGGCTGTGCGTGATCTCGTCGGTTGCATCGGTGCGGGTGTAGTCGGCGTGGAAGCGCCACTGCTCGTTGACCTTCAACTCGACGAAGGTCTCGACGCCGGCGGTCTTGGCCTTGCCGACATTGACGTAAGTATTGACCGGCAAGAACACGTTGTTGATCAGATCGGTGATGTCATTGCGGAAATAGGTGGCGCCGAAGCGCAGCCGTCCGCCGAACAGAGGCTGCTCGAAGCCGATATCGTAGCCCTTGCTCGTCTCTGGGCGAAGGTTCGGGTTGCCGACATAGCCGAAGTCGCCGACGCCGTAGAGCTCGTACAAGGTCGGCGCCTTGAACGCCGTGCCATAGGTCGCCTTCAGCTTGGTCTCGGTCCCCGGCACCAGAAAGGCCGGCGCGATGCGCCAGGTCGAATAGCTGCCGAACTGGTCGTCGTCGTCAATGCGCGCATTGGCGGCGATGGAGAAGCGCTCGGCGATCTGGGACTGCAATTCGATATAGCCGGCGGTGTTGCCGTTGCGGCCGGAGAAGTTCAGCGGCCCCGCCGGGAACGTGCCGGTGGTCGCACCGTCGGCACGCTCGTCGGAACGCTCGGCGCCAAGCAATAAGGTGTGACCGGGCGCCAGTTTGATGTTGCCGCGCCAATCCACCGCCGTTCGCGTACCGTTGTAGGTCTGCGGCGGCGTGCCGTTCGGATCCTGATTGGTGCGGCGGCTGTCGGTGACGTTGAAGCCGAAGGTGTGCGTGACGCGGTCGTTCAGCGTCGCCCACACCGCCTCGGCGCGCCCATAGAACGCCTTACTGCGGTAATCGGAGCGCTGCGCGAAAGGCGCCGACGGAAACACGCTGAAGTCGTCATTCGAATACAGGAGCTTCGCGTCGACGTAACGGCCGCTGAAATTGACGCGCAGGTCGTCGTTGAGCTGCGCGCCGAGCCGCGTCGCGTAGCTCATGTTGTCGTAGGAGTTCGGATTGGCCGCTTGCCCCGGCGGCAGCACATAGCTCGGCGTCACGTTGATCATCGTCGAGCGCAGATGCGTGAGGTTGAAGGCGTAGTCGATGCGGTCCTTCGAGCCGCTCACCGCCGCCGACTGATTGAAGGTGCCCATCGAGCCGCCTTCCAGCGTCGCCGTCGCCTTGGCAGGTCCCTGGCCGCGCTTGGTGGTGATCGAGATGACGCCGCCGATGGCGTTGGCGCCGTACAGGCTGCTCTGCGGCCCGCGAAGCACCTCGACGCGATCGATGTCGCTGGTCACGATATGGGCGAGATCAACGGCGCCGTTCGGCGTGTTCGGATCGGAAATGTCGATGCCGTCGAGCAGCACCTTGACGTGCTGGGCTGCGGTGCCGCGCATGAAGATGGCGGTCTGGCCGCCGGGACCGCCGGTCTGCACGACATTGACGCCCGGCACGCTGTTGAGCACGTCCGGCAGCGTGCGGCGCTGGGTGCGGGCGATGTCGTCGGCGGTGATGACGGTGACCGAACTGCCGATCTGGTCGAGCGGCGTGGCGATGCCGGTGGCGCTCACCGAAACCTGAGGCAGTTGCACCGGCTCGGCTTGCGATTGAGCGCGCGCGGACTGAGCCGCGATGATGGCCGCCAGAGCCGTGGCGGCGGCAAGATGAAAACGAACCCCCATAACGCACATTCCTTCGATGGCGTCCGTTTCGTGAACGGACGCTCCGGGTGAGACCAAACCCGGCGCGAAGGACATGAGAACGCTGAGAGGCTACGCGACGCCCGCGACGTTCACCTGCCGATGTCGTTGAAGTTTGAACGTCCAACAGACCATCGCACCGGTATTGACGTCACCGCTGCGAAGTGCCGCTCCGTATGGACCGCCCGTCCACCGGTTGGGTGACTGTGCTGGCAGGTCTCCTGGCTTGCGGGTCATCGCCTGGCGCTTGAAAAGCGCTTTGGTGCGTCCGGCCTTCCCAGGCGCTCGACGGAGAAACGCTCTCCGCAGAAGCATCCCAGTGGCCATCTGGACGCGGGCTCGCCGCTCACAGTTGCGGGGGCAGCCACGGATCATCACGTTCGAATACGTGACGGACCGTGTTCCCTCTTTCGTCCCCGGTGCAACCCGGGAAACCAGCACGGCGGAAAGTCTTCACTGGAACCACGACACGAGTCAAGCGGCGCCGCCCGCGAGGAGCCGCGCCGCTTTGCTCTGTCGCTCGAGCCGGCGTTAGATCGCGGCCTTCGGCTTGACGGTCTTGATCGCCTTGGCCGACTTCAGCTTCACATGCTTCTTCACGACGTGCTTTTTCGCCGCGTGCTTCTTAACGATGTGCTTCTTGACCGCATGCTTGTGCGCGATGTGCTTGCGCACTTTGTGCTTGGCGGCGTGCTTCTGGGACTTGTGCACGACCGGCTTGACGGTCTGCGTGGTGGTCGTGGTCGCCGGGCCGGCGCCCTGCGCCAGGGCCGGGGCGGCGATGAGGCTGAGGGCGATGGCGGCGGCGCTGATGGTCTTGAACATGGACGTGATCCTGTGGCGGGGCTGGCCGCCCACCGGCGGTGGCGCGGCATACCGGCGGGAGACCGGCACATGAGCGCTGTCGTAAGCCTTTGCCACTGAATGCGATCTGAGGCCGGCTGTTATCCATTGTTCAGCTTGGCCGGAGAGTTCCGGGCGCGGCCCTCCCGATTTTCGGATCCGGCCGGGACTATTAGCGCTCACGAAGTGTTTTTCACGAAGGCCCGGGATTCGTCGTATCGTTACCCCCGCGCCCCGGCCCACCCATGAGGTTCTGACCATGACGCTCTCCCACCTCCTCCGCCAGTTCTCCGTGATCGCTTCCGCCGCGCTGATCGTGACCGCGGTCGGCCTTAAGCCCGTCGTTGCCGCCGGCACCGACACGCCGACCGACGACAAGAAGAAGGAAAAGAAAGGCAGCGCCATCGAAGAGCAGGATCGCCAGCTCGCGCAGGCGCGCTTCCTCAAAGGCTACCGCGATGCGCGCGACATGATCCTCGCCGGCCAGTACGAGAAAGGCATCTCGGCGATGCATGCGCTCGGCCGCGACGACAATGCCGACGTCGCCAACTACATCGGCTACGCCAACCGCCGCATGGGCCGCTATGAGCAGTCCAAGATCTGGTACGAGGCGGCGCTGAAGGCCGACCCGAACCACACCCGCACCTGGTCGTATTACGGCATGTGGCAGGCCGAACAGGGCAATCGCCTCAAGGCCAAGGACTTCCTCACCAAGGTCAACACGCTGTGCGGCAACACGACCTGCAAGGAATATGTCGAACTCAAAGCAGTGATCGACGGCACGGGGACGTACTGACGCGCCCGTTCACTCGCGTTCGGTAATTAGCGATCGCCGGGGCCGCGCCCCGGCGATTCTGCTTTTAGCGCCGCGCCGGGCCGCCTCGACAAGGCCCGCCCATATCGTATAAAGGGACGCCGGAAAACCGATAGCCGCCAAGGCCTTATACCAAGCCCATATAGTCCAAGCCCTTATAGTCCAAGTCCTGGCGCAAACCGTCCGACCAAGAGCCACCGATGAATCCGCCGGCCCAGAACGTCAAGCGCATTGCCTTCGTGGCCAGCCCGACGCCGGAAGCGCGCGCCGCCATTGCCCAGCTCGAAGCGCGCTACGACAACGCCGATCCGGCAGAGGCCGATGTCGTCGTCGCGCTCGGCGGCGACGGTCTAATGCTGCAAACGCTGCACCGCTTCATGAAGTCGGGCAAGCCGATCTACGGCATGCACCGCGGCACCGTCGGCTTTCTGATGAACGAGTTTTCCGTCGACGGTCTGCACGAGCGTCTCGCCGCCGCGCATCGCACCACCATCCACCCTTTGGTGATGCAGGCCTATGATCACAATGGCGGCATCCACGAACATCGCGCCATCAACGAGGTGTCGCTGTTCCGCCAGAGCGCGCAGGCCGCACGCCTGCGCATTCTCATCGACGGCAAGGAGCGCCTGCCCGAACTCGTCGCCGACGGCGTGCTGGTCGCGACGCCGGCTGGCTCTACCGCCTATAACCTGTCGGCACAGGGCCCGATCATCCCGATCAACGCGCCGCTCCTGGCGCTGACGCCGATCTCGCCGTTCCGGCCGCGGCGCTGGCGCGGCGCACTGTTGCCGGACAAGGCGAAGGTCACGATCGAAGTCATGGAAGCCGAAAAGCGCCCCGTGGCCGCGGTCGCCGATCACGACGAAGTGCGCTCGGTACGCCGCGTCGATGTCAGCATGGACCACGCAATCTCGCTCTACATGCTGTTCGATCCCGGCCACAATCTCGACGAACGCATCCTCACTGAACAGTTCGGCTTCTAGATTTTCTTCTGCGGATTGGTCAGCGTCAGCAAAAGACCGATTGTCGTGAACATCGCCATCGTCATGAACGCGGCGCTGAAGGCGGTCGTGATGTCGCCCTGGATCGCGAAGCGCTGATCGATCGACAGGCCGGCGCCGGCGCTCTTGGCATGTTCGAACATCGCGGCGAAAACCCGCGCCGCTTCCGGATTGAGTATCGTCAGCACGGCGAACAGCACGGTGGCAACAAGCGCGGTGCCGAAGGCGGCGCCGATCGATCGCGAGAACTGCACCGATGCCGCCGCCTCGCCCAGGCGCAATTGACCGGCGGCGTTCTGCACACTCACCTGCACCACACCCATGACGGTGCCCATGGCGAGGCCATTGACCAGCAGCAGCGACGACAGGGCCACAAGGCCGAAGCGCTCGGCAAACAGCGCCAGCGTCAGGAAATTCAGCGTCGCTATGACAAGCCCGACCGCCGGGAAGATCGTCAGGCGCCCGGTCGAATTGACGAGCCGTCCGGTCAGCAGCGAACCGATGCCGATGCCAATGGTCAGCGGCACCAGCACGGCGCCGGTGGTCGATGGCGAAAAGCCGCGCACGACCTCGAGATAGACCGGAATGAAGGTGATGAGCGACACCAGTGCCGCGCCGTGACAGGCAGCCAGCGCGTCGCTATGCCAGATCGCCGACTGGCGCAGCAGCGACAGCGGGATCAGCGGCGACGTGGCCCGGTTCTCGTGCCACACCAGGATCACCAGCGCGGCGATGCCGACCGCCAGCATGATGCCGCCGAGCGGCAGGCTCGACAATTCGGCGCGCTGCACCTGCTCAAGCGCCAATAGCGTGGTGGCGACGAAGATCGCGAACAGCACCGCGCCGCCCGGGTCGGCGCGCCACGGCAGATGATCGCGCGTCGGCTGCGGCAACCGGGTGACGAGGTAGAGCGCCACGATGCCGATCGGCACGTTGATCAGAAAGATAGACTGCCAGCCGAGCGACTCGGTGAGAAAGCCGCCGGCCACCGGGCCGAAGCTGTTGGCGCAGACCGCGATCGCGGCGAGATAGCCCTGATAGCGCGCGCGCTCGCGCGGCGGAATGGCCTCGCCGACCAGCGCCTGCGACAAGGTCATCAGGCCCCCGCCGCCGAGCCCTTGCAACACGCGCGCCGCGGTCAGCGTGAGCACGCTGGTCGCCAGCGCACACAGCACCGAGGCGACGATGAAAATGCCGAGCGCGTAGTACATGAGTTTGCGGCGGCCGAAGGAGTCGCCGAGCCGGCCGTAGATCGGCGCCGCGATCGTCGCCGCGATCAGATACGAAATGACGATCCAGGAGGCACGCTCCACCTCCCCCATGGCCGCGACGATGGTCGGCAGTGCCGTGGCGATGATGGTCTGATCCAGCACCGCCAGAAACATCGGCAGCATGATGGAGGGGAAGATGGCGAAGAAGGCGGGCGATTTGGCGGGCGGCGTGGGAGGTTTTGCGGCCGGTGCGGGCACGTTGCCGTCTTGATGAGGATCTTGTGACGACAAATTCCGTACTGCCTATCCGTCCGCTCAAACGTTCCGGACGATGAGAAATCCGGTTTGTCCGTAAACGCCAATATGGGGCGAAGCTAGAGCACCCGCCACTTCAAGAAACAGTGAAATGGTCTAGTGCGCCATCAACACAGGGATCGTCGCCTTGGCGAGAATATGACGCGTGGCGCCGCCAAAGATCATTTGCCGCAATCTGCTCTGCGTATAGGCGCTCTTCACGACCAAATCGCAACCCAGCTTTGCAGCATGCTCAAGGGTGAGTTCGCCGATCGCCTCTCCCGAGGTGCGATCGCCGCGCTTGAGCGCGATGGCTTCCGCCTTGACGCCGTTGCGGCGCAGGTGCTGCGTCGCCTCCTCGACCGACGGACCGTCGGTCGAGCCGCCCGACACCCAGAGCACCGTCACCTTCTCGGCCCGCTGCAGGAGCGGCATGGCGAACTCATTGGTGTGTGCCTGCTCGGTCGAGCCATTCCAGGCAATCAGGACGTTCTTGCCGATCACCGCCGGCACCTGTTTCGGCACGATGAGCACCGGCTTGCCGCTGTCGAACAGCGCCGCCTCGAGCGGCGGCATGCGCGGGTTCTCGGGCGCCGAACCGGGCCGGCCGAGAGCAACCAGGTCGAACACCCGGCCATAGCTGCCGATGAAGGCATCCTCGAGCGCGTCGGTGCGCGGCCAGCCATAGGAATAGACCGCCGGCGCTTCCGTTCCGCCCTGCGGCACGTTCTTCGCCGCCATGAATTTCTCGAACTCAGCCTTGGCTTTGGCCGTGTCCGCCTCGAACACGCCGGATATGGCCAAGCTCGACACCGGCTCCACCGTGACATAGGTGCCCGGCGACGGCCGCACGGCGAAACCCTCCATGTAGCTGTCGAAGATCCGGGCGATCAGCCGCGCTCCTTCGAGCACCGCCGGCATGGCATCGTGATCTTCGGTCGGGATGAGGATTGTCTTCATGGCAGGACCGTCGGTTGCAGCGGTTGAGCTTGGTTCGCCCGGCATGGACGACCCCGACCAAGCTTAGACCGCTCAGCGGTATTGACCAGCCCCCTTCAAGGGCTTGATGCACAAGGTCTTCAAGGCCGGACGGCCGCCCGCGACGGTCGTCCGCGCCGGCCGCCGCAACTATCCATTAACCCTGAATCCGTACCTTGGACCGCCGCTGGGAAGCGGGCCGACGGCGCCCGTGACCGCAGGATTTCATGCTTCGCATCGACTTCAACAGCCTGCGTTTCCTCGTCATCGACGACAACGCGCACATGCGGCGCATCCTGCGCACGCTGCTGCATGGCTTCGGCGCCCGCGAGGTCCACGAGGCGGAGGACGGTGCCTCGGGCCTGGAGGCGTTCAACCATTTCCTGCCGGACATCATCATCACCGACTGGGCGATGCCCATCTTCAGCGGCCTCGAGCTCACGCAGATGATCAGGCAGCCGGACGGCAACGCCAATCCTTACGTCCCCATCATCATGATGACCGGCCATTCGGAAAAGCGCCGGGTGACCGCGGCGCGCGATGCCGGCGTCACCGAATTCCTCGCCAAGCCGGTGTCGGCCAAGGGCCTGTACGAGCGCATCGTCAACGTCATCGTCAATCCACGGCCTTTCATCAGAACCAAGACCTACTTCGGCCCTGACCGGCGCCGCAGCCCCGTCTCGACCTATGCCGGCCCGGAGCGTCGCAAGAGCAGCAAGGCCGATACCGTCAAGAACTCGATCCTGTCTGAGAAAATTCGGTCCACGGGCTGACAAAGGCAAACCCAGATGCCGGCGAAAAAGATCAGGGCTGCGATCGCCACCTATGGCGACCACGAGGTCATCCGGCCGGAAAACAGGTTGCGCGGTTACGCATCCGACACACCGGCGGAACCTGGTGAAGACGACGCAGTGGCACGCGCCGAGCGCGCGCTCGCCGAACTGTCCGGCGACTTCGGCAGCTGGATGACAGAGGAATGCGAGCGCCTCGACAAGGCGCGCCAAGAGATCACGCGCAGCGGCATGTCGGAGCTCAGCAAGACAGCGCTGTTCCATGCCGCCCACGACATCAAGGGCCAGGCCGCCACGCTCGGCTTTCCCGCGGTCGCCGCGGTCGCCGACAGTCTGTGCCGGCTCATCGAATTCACGCCGCAGCCGGAGCGCATGCCGCTGACGCTGATCAATCAGCATGTCGATGCGGTGCGCGCGATTCACCGCGAATATGCCCGTTCCGACGCGGTCGATCTGGCGTCGCAGTTGAACCGCAAGCTGCGCGAGGTCACCGACCATTTCCTCATCGAGGAAAACAAGGGCCGGCCCGACATCATCGAGCAGATCAGAGGCTGAGACGCCTCTTCATCGCTCCTCGCCAGGGGCCCTCAACGCCGCTCATTCCCGCGAAAGCGAGAATCCAGAAAGCGGACCTCGTTGGATCTTCGATCTTGGCCCTGGGTCCCCGCCTTCGCGGGGACGAGCGGATCAATTAGGCGCCGCGCTCTCGTCGGATGTCTACGAGGCTATGCCACCAGCCGCGGCTCGTCGACGTGCGGCATGTAGGCCACCTGGTCGTTTGCCACCAGATCGTCGCAGAACATGCGCGCTTCCTCGCGCGCGGCCTCGACCGCGAAGCGGCGCAGCAGCGCCAGCAGCGAAGCCATGTCGTCGCGCCGTTCGGCGGCACAAGCCTCGAGCACGCGCTCGACCATGCGTCGCTTGAGATGCGAGACGCCGCCGGTTTCACCGAGCAGGATGCCGTCGCGCAGCGCCGCGATGGCCTCGCGGAACGCCGGATACGCCGTGTCGGGCAGCCCGGCCTTGGCGTAGATAGCGCGGAAACCCGAGATGTGCTTGTCGTGGATGTAGGCCGACACGCGGTCGATCGGCATGCCGGTGAGTTCGGCGAGCGCCTCCTCGAACAGCACGACGTTGCCCGACAACAGCGCGCGCAGCACCATGCCGGCGGTGAGCTGGCCGCTTTGTCGCAGGTGCCGCATCAGCTCGGCGATTTCTTCGTAAGGCGTATCGGCGGCGAGCGCGACTGTCGCCTTCTCGCAGGCTTCGCGCGCGGCGTACTCGGCGTGCTCCGAACCGAGCCAGTGCCGCGCCGTGACGAAGCCAGCCAAAGTCTGCGACAGCTTGGCCAGCAGCGCCTGGCGCGTCGCCATCGGCAGATCGTCGCGATCCATGAGGATCTCGCGGATCGCCGACAGATGGCCGAAACGTTCGACGATGCGATCGACGGAGAAGATGGCGATGCTGGCGTCGGGATTTTCGAGCAGCGTGAGGCAAGCCTGCGCGCTGCCGACTTCGGCAATGGCGGCGGCGAGCGGCGACGACAGCATCGCCCGGCTCGCGATCGCCACCTGCGCATCGGGCGATGCCGCGGCGAACAGATCGACGAGGTCTTCGTCGCTCAGGAGCGGCGAGCGCGACAGGACGGGGATCGCGACGTCCGGCTGATCGGCGGCCAGCGCGTGGACGACGACCGGCGGCGCCTTCTGCGCCGAGGCGAACACCTGCGAGAGCGCGCCGCGCACCAGCGGCGACGGATCGTCGAGCAGCATGATCATCGCGCCTTCGGCGGCGGCGAGATCGCTGGATGACAGATCGGAGTGGAGATAAGCGCGGGCCAGCGCGGAAGTCGCTTCGGCGCGTTCGCCGGGCGATGCATGGCGCACCCACTGGAGAAACTGACGTACAATCATGACACGACCAGACGCTACAACAATCACCGGGACACATCGGTGACGGGTGAAGTCTAGACGGCGACACTTAACAAAGCGTTCACCATAGACCTTGAGCAGACGTTAACGACGATCGGCCGGAAAGCGCAGTGCGATCAGCGCGAGGCCCTAACCGCGGCCGGTGAACATGCCGCGCACATTGGCGGCGCCGTCGGTGAAGAACTCGAGCGGCCGCACCGGCCCCTGCCCGGCGTTCGTCGCGGCTGGCGAGGAGACAGGCAGGCCGGTCGGAAGCGAGGATGCCGCCACGGCGGTCTGGCTCGTATCGGTCCACAGCGACGCGACGGTGCGTGTTACCGCGCCGCGCGCCGGATCGCTGAACATGTCCTGGAACATCGGCCGCGCGATTTGCGGCGGCGGCCGGTTGTCGGCAGAGGCCAGCGCCTGTGTGACACCGGCGGTGTCCGGCACCGGCGACGACAGCGAGCGCAACGTGGCGGCGGTGACATTCGTGACGTTGGGAATCTCGGCCGGCGGCCGCATCACCGCGACCCGAGCGCTGTCGAATTTCCCCGTGAGCCGGTCGTAGACCTCGGCCACGGTCTTGGCCGAGCCGTCGCGGTGGTAGAAGATCGGCCGATTGGCGCCCGCCGCCGCCGGAAACATCGCCGCCGCATTAGCATTCGGGCTGGCGCTGGCGGCGTTGATCAGGCGGCCGGCGCCATCCGGCCCGAGAAAGTGAGCCGTATAGAGTTCACCTTCCGTCGGCGCCCGGCCGATCGTGGCCGACAGATGCTCGGCATTGTTGCGCGCCAGCACGCCGGCCATCATGGCGCTGGCGGCCGGGTCGGTGCGCAGCTTCATGATCGCCGACCGCATCGCCGGGTCGGCGACCTGGTACTGCCCCTCGCCGGTCTGCGTGATGGCATCGGCATACTGGCCCATGCCGTAAGCGGCGCCGCTCTGCTTGACGGTGCCGAGCCAGGTCTGGTCGATGAACTGATAGAGACCCTTGGCCGAGGACGTCGGCGCCTGCGCCGCCGGGTTCAGGTTCGACTCGATCTGCGCGGTGGTCAGCAGATACTGGAAGCTGATGCCGGTGGACTGCGCAGCCTGCCGTATCGCGCCGCTGATCTGCGGTGCGAGGCCATTGGCGGCGCGATCGACGGCCATTGACTTGCCTCGGGGTTGGCCGGGGCCTATGAGCGGCACCGGTTCTGCACGGCCGACAGGGCGGGAACGGGACCAGCAGACCTTGGGTAATTATGGTAAACGAAGGGTTAACGGCGCCCCGGCGCCGCGCCTCAAGACGGAGAACGGCAATGGCGGAAACAGTCCAACGGCACAAGCGCGGTGGCCTCTATTTCGAGGACATGGAAGTCGGCAAGCTCTACGAGCACCGCTACACCCGCACCGTCACCCAGATGGACAACATGTTGTTCTCCAACATGTCGCTCAACCCGCAGCCGCTGCACATCGACCGCCACTTCTGCGAGACCGAGACCGAGTGGGGTCAGCCGCTGATGAACTCGCTGTTCACGCTCGGCCTGATGATCGGCATCCAGGTCTCCGACATGACGGTCGGCACCACCATCGCCAATCTCGGCATGGACGGCGTCAAATTCCCCAACCCGTTGTTCGAGGGCGACACCATCAACTGTACCACCGTGGTGGTGAGCAAGCGCGAATCGAAGTCGCGGCCCAACGCCGGCATCGTCGAATTCCACCACAAGGCGTTCAAGCAGGACGGCAAGCTCGTCGCCGAGTGCCACCGCAACGCCTTCATCATCAAGCGGCCGAAATAACACTTCATCCACACCAGACGGTCGGTCAAACTCCGTTCATTCCCGCGAAAGCTGGAAACCAGAACCGGCCCCCCGCTCATAGGTGTTCTGAAAGAACGCCGTTCTTCGAACGGCGATGCGCGGGGACGAACGGAGAGATCATGACCTCCAAGGAAAAGCCGACCATGCGTTCCCTCCTCTTCGTCCCCGCCGATGCCGGCGCCAAGCTCGACAAGGCGATGGCCTCCGGCGCCGACGTCGTCATCATCGATCTGGAAGATTCCATCACGCCGGAGCGCAAGCCGGCCGCGCGCCAGGCGGCGCGTGAATATCTGACGGCGCACAACGCCGACGCCAAGCGGCCGCGGCTGTTCGTGCGCATCAACGGCCTCGACACCGGCATGACCGATGCCGACCTCGAGGCCATCGTGCCGGGCAAGCCGGACGCCGTGCTGTTTCCCAAGGCCGAAGGCGGCGCCAGCGTCGTGCATCTCGACGCCAAGCTCAGCGCGCAGGAAGCGATCGCCGGTCTCGCCGAGGGCGCCGTCAAGGTGCTGGCGCAGAACGTCGAGTCCGCCGCGGGCCTGTTTCTCGCCGGCACCTTCAAGGACGTGAGCAAGCGGCTGATCGGCATGACGTGGGGGCCGGAGGATCTGTCGGCCGAGCTCGGCGCGGAGTCCAATCGCGACGACAACGGCTTCCTCACCGAACCGTACCGCTTCGCCCGCTCGGTCTGCCTGTTCGGCGCCGCCGCCGCCAAGCTGCCGGCGATCGAAACCGTCTATGTCGATTTCCGCAATTCGGAAGGCCTGCGCCAGGACACCATCGCGGCGCGCCGCGACGGCTTCGTCGGCCGCCTCGCCATCCACCCGGCGCAGGTGCCGGTGATCAACGAGGTGTTCACGCCGTCGGCCGAGCAGATCGACAAGGCCAAGGCGATCATCGCCGCCTTCGCCGCCAATCCCGGCGCCGGCGCCGTCGGCATCGACGGCAAGATGTTCGATCGGCCGCATCTCGTGCGCGCACAGGCGCTGCTGGCAAGGGTTGGGCGTCTGAAATAGCAAAGCGCCTCGCCACAAACTCCGCTCATTCCCGCGAAAGCGGGAATCCAGAAGTGAGCTGGCGCCTAGGCTGGTAAGGACTGGGTCCCCGCTTTTGCGGGGACGAGCGGAGAATCGCAACGGGCCATTCGCGGCAGACGTTACTCCGCGGCTGCCGCGGCCGGCTCGTGAAGGTGCCCATCCTGCGCGTCCTTGATGTGCTTGGCCCGCGCCACATAGGCCTGAGCCGCGCCGGTATTGAACAATTCGTGCGTCTCGAGCTCGTCGTCCATCACCGGCGTCATGGCAAGGTCGGTGTAGGCGTAGCGCTGCGGGTCTTTCTTGATGCGCAGATAGATGCGGCGCAGCTTGAGATAAAGCGCGGTCCAGCGCGCCAGGCGGCTCACCACGCTGGCGTAGTATTTCGGATAGAACAGGATGGCCGGCTCGATCGGCATGCCGGGGCGACGGTCGCGCCGGTAGCGGCGGCGCAGGAAGCCACCCTCGAGCGGATGAATGTGCTCGATATTGATCGAGCCCGTGAACCACGAGATCAGGAACAGCGCGTTCGAGGCGTTGGCCTTGGTCGAGGCCACCCGCCGCAGGATCGTCTCGATATGGTCGATGGTGTAGTAGCGCTGCCAGGCATCCTTGTAGGCGCGGTCCCAGTCCTCACGCGACATCTTCGGATGCGGTGTACAGATGTGGTTGAGATCGTATTTGTTGAGATCGGGGTCGAGCCAGGCGCCAGCCCGCTGCAGCTTGAGGTGATCCTCCGAGCCCGGCAGCGGCGTCAGATAGAAGAACTCCAGGAGATCGACCGGCAGTTCGCGCTTGATCACGTCGATATCGTGCATGATCGAGTCGTAAGTGTCGCCGGGGAAGCCGAGGATATAACCCGCATAGGTGATGACACCCGCCTTCTTCCAGGCGAGCAGCATGGTGCGGTACTCGGTGATCTTGTTCTGCCGCTTCTTGGCGCCGAGCAGGTTATCCGGGTTGATGTTCTCCAGCCCGATGAAGACGCGCCGCACGCCGGCGCGCGCCGCCTTCTCGACGAAGTTCGGCAGCTTGTGGCACAGCGTATCGACCTGGATGATGAAGCCCAGATTGAACTTCTCGACCTCGCGCAGATAAATGATGCGATCGAGGATCGCCTCCCAGTCCTTGTTGCGGGCGAAGTTGTCGTCGGTGATGAAGAAGGAGCGCAGACCCTGCGCATAGTTGACGCGCACGATGTGCTCGATGTCGTCGGGCGAGCGGCGGCGTGACTTGCGGCCCTGCACGTTGATGATGGTGCAGAACGAGCACTGGTAGGGACAGCCCCGGCCCGCATCGAACGACGTCGTACGCCCGGCGGTGCGCTGCGCACGCTCGGCCGCCATCAGCGGGATCGGCGTGCCCTCGATGCCGGGCAGATCATCCATGTAATTGTAGAGCGGCTTGAGCGCGCCGGCGTAAGCGTCGCGCAAGGTCTGTTCCAGTCGGCCTTCCGCTTCGCCGGCGAACAGCGACACGCCCATCGCCTTGGCGCGGTCAAGATCGGCATCGACGCCGTTCAGCATCGCCAGCACGCCGGAAACGTGGAAGCCACCGATGCCGACCTGAATGCCGCGGTCGCGCAGCGGCTTCGCCAGATCGAGCGCGCGCGGGAACTGGTTCGATTGAACGCCGGCGAGCATGACCATGCCTGCGCCGGCTTCCTCGATCATCGCCGCGATGCGTTGCGGCCGGATGCGGGTATTGGTTTCGTCGAAGGCATGGATGTCGATCGAGACGTCGTCACCGAGGATGCGCCGCTCGGCGCAATCCTTCGCCAGGCCGTAAAGCGAGGCGAGTGAGTTCGATGGGATCGGCGAGCGCAGCCATTGGATGACGTAACCGTCATCGTCGTAATGCGACGGTTTTACGAGCACCAGGCAGAAGCGCCGAGACGCACCGCCGGATTTGAAAGCGTGGACATGATCCGTCGCCATTAAATCAGCTTAACAGCCTGAGGCAGGCCGGCAAGCATTCTCGGGCCATAGTGGCAAAAAGATACTACCGAACCGCCGTTCTTTCGCGCTGCCGAAGACGCGCGCCCACGAAAAAACAGCCGGTAACGCGTAGAATACCGGCTGTTTGTCAAAGTGGCCGTTCAATTCAGGCCGCCAGCGGCCCTTTGCCTTCGGCGATCATGTTGGCGACGCGGAAACCGGAACCCGCGCCGAGCGTCCAGCCCAGCGTGCCGTGTCCGGTATTGAGCCACAGATTGCGGTAGCGCGTGCGTCCCACGTAAGGAATGTTGGATGGCGTGGTCGGCCGCAAGCCGCTCCAGAATGTCGCGGCGTCGAAATTGCCCGCGTGCGGAAACAGCTTGCGGACATTGTCGATGATCGCCCGGCAGCGCGTCCGGTTGAGGTCGCGCGAATAGCCGGCGAGTTCCGCGGTGCCGGCGACGCGCAGCCGGTCGCCGAGGTTCGAATAAACAAGCTTGTATTCGTCGTCGGTAAGGCTCGTCACCGGCGCCCTGTTGGAGCCGCCGGTCGGGATCGTCACCGAATAGCCCTTGGCCGGCTGGATGTTGAGGCTGACGCCATAGGGCCGCAAGAATGGCGCCGACCACGAACCGAGGCTGACGACAACGTCGCGGGCGCCCAACGTCCTGTAACCTTCCGGCCCGACGACCTCGACGCTCGACACCTGCCCGGTGCCGCGATCGGCCTGGAGCGCCGTAACCTGCGTGCTGTACAGGAAGGCGCCACCCATCCGCTCGCAGACCTGCGCCAGGTTTTGCGTGAACTTGAGCGCGTCGCCGCTTTCATCTTCGGCCGTATAGGTCGCGCCGGCGATGTCGCCGCGGCGGTCGGCGAAAGCGGGCTCGATCTCGACCACCTTGTCGGCGTCGATGACGGTGCGGTTGCAGCCATATCGCCGCATCAGTTCGGCCACCGGCACCGCCGCCTCGAACTCTCTGGCATCGCGATAGAAATGCAGGATGCCCTTGGTTCGTTCGTCGTAATGGAAGCCTTCTTCATGACGGATGGACTGGATCAGCGAGCGGCTCTGCGTCGCCAGCTTGACGATCTCCGCGGTGTGGCGGCTGGCGCGCTGCGGCAGGCAGTCGACCAGGAATTTGGCGATCCAGAGCCACTGATGGACGTCCATGCGCGGCCGAAACAGCAGCGGCGCGTCGCTCTTGAACAGCCACTTGAGCACCTTCAGCGGCGCCGACGGATTGGCCCAGGGCTCGGCATGGCTGACCGACACCTGACCGCCATTGGCAAAGCTGGTTTCGAGACCGGCTTGCGGCTGGCGGTCGATGACGCAGACCGACTTGCCGTTCTTGAGATTGAAATAGGCCGTGTTGATGCCGACGACACCGCCGCCGAGGACGATGACGTCGAAATCGTTGCTGATAGCGCTGGTGGCTTGAGGCAGATTTGCTTGAAGCATTTGGCTCAGGTCCTTCTGACAGGCGCGCGCAAGCGTCCGCAGACGTCTCGCGTGCCCCCTCTGTCATTGGCCTGAGAGCTTCATCGTCCGGCGTCATTGCCGAATACGACTTGCACCGTCGGCAGGAGCTTGTGGCTCCTTCTTCAGAGGTCGAAGTCCTGGCGAACGGTCCTTTTGCCTGAGAGATTCCGGGGCGGTTGCTCCTTCGGCGCCAGCTCGATCGCTCGAGCCAGTCTCTCCCGTTCATTGATAGAAATAACCGATTCACCGATAGGAGTCGACCCACCAACGGCGGCAGCCGGCCTAACCTTTCGGCGTATACACAGCCGCCGGGTCGAACTTCCGCTCGGCGTCGCGGAATTCCAGCTTCACCGCCCCGCGCTGGCCGAGCGGCGCGGCGCGATAGAAGCAGGAGCGGCGGCCGGTGTGGCAGGCTCCCTCGCCTTCCTGATCGACCTTGAGCCAGAGCGCATCCTGATCGCAATCGACGCGCAATTCGCGGACGCGCTGGACGTGACCGGAGGTCTCGCCCTTCTTCCAGAGCTTCTTGCGCGAGCGGCTGAAGTACCAGGCCTCGCCGGTCTCGATAGTCTTTGCCAGCGCCTCGGCGTTCATGTGCGCGACCATGAGCACGTCGCCGTTGCCGGCGTCGGTCACCACTGCCGTGACGAGACCGTCGGCGTCGAATTTGGGAAGAAGCGCGAGGCCTTCTTCGATGTCGTGTGAATGTGTGGACAAGGCGCGCTCCAAACTATCTCCGTCACCCTGAGGCGCGAGCCATAGTGCGTGAACACGCGCTATGGCGAGCCTCGAAGGGCGACGGGCAAAACGTGAAGAACGGGCTGCCATCCTTCGAGGCGCGCCTTACGGCGCGCACCTCAGGATGACGGTCTGGCTACTTCTCGCGCACCAGCGACATGAAGCGGACGAGTTCGTTCGGATCGTCGCGGAACGTGCCGGAGAAATGCGTGGTCAGTGTCATCGAGCCCGGCTTGGTGACGCCGCGCAGCGACATGCAGGTATGCTCGGCTTCGAGCATCACCGCGACGCCCTTGGGCTTGAGCACCTCTTCCAGCGCCGTGGCGATCTGCGCCGTCATGTTTTCCTGCGTCTGCAGGCGCTTGGCGTAGACATCGACCAGCCGCGCCAGCTTCGAGAGCCCCACCACGCGCTCGGTCGGCTTGTAGGCGACATGCGCCTTGCCGAAGAACGGCATCATGTGGTGCTCGCAGTGCGAGTTGAAGGTAATGTCCTTGACCAGAACGAAGTCGGCATAGCCGGAGGTTTCGGAGAAGGTGCGGTCGAGCGCCTCGGCCGGGCATTCGCGGTAGCCCTGAAACAGCTCATCATAGGCATCGACCACGCGCTTCGGCGTGTCGAGCACGCCCTCGCGTTTGGCGTCGTCGCCGGCATAGGCGATGAGCACGCGGACGGCGGCCTCGGCCTCCTCGCGCGACGGGCGGGGCCCCGGAGGGGTCGGCGCGGCGCTGACATGGTCGGACAGGCCCTGCTTGTCCCAGGGCTTAATGATCTTGCTCTTGGCGTCCATAACGGTCTCCGTTCGACCGGGGCATGCCTTCAAGGGGCAGCACCGGGAGTGTCACCGGGGTGGCCGCGCTTTTCCGCCCAGCTCAGGCGGTCGGACGCCGCAATCCCATTCTGCATGGCCCTTATAGCAAGGGACCATGGGCTCCGAGGCCGAGAACCCTTCTCGTACCGGCGGGCCGCCCCCTATATATTGCTTTGTACGTACCAGGCAACGTGCCGGATGACCGGCCGGATTGCATGGCTTTCAGGTCCAATTCCATGCTAAACGACGTCTATAACGCGAAAATCCTCGATCTGGCCGCGCATATCCCGCGCCTCGGCCGCCTGGAGGCGCCGGACGCCACGGCGACCGCCCATTCCAAGTTGTGCGGCTCGACCGTCACCGTGGACGTGAAGATGGATGCCGGCGCGGTCACGGATTTCGCCCATGACGTCAAAGCCTGCGCTCTCGGCCAGGCCTCGTCCTCGATCATGGCCCGCCACGTGATCGGCGCGACCCCCGACGAGTTGCGGGGGCTGCGCGAGACCGTGCGCAAGATGCTCAAGGAGAACGGCCCGCCGCCCCAGGGCAAATGGGCCGACGTCGCGTTCCTCGAGCCGGTCCGCGACTACAAGGCCCGCCACGCCTCGACCCTGCTGACCTTCGATGCCGTGGTGAAGGCGGTCGATGAGATCGAGGCTAAAAAAGGCGCCAAGCAGGCGGCCGAGTAGGCCCTGCCTGCCCGGCCGCAGCGCCGCCGCGGCAACGTCTCAGTCGAACGAGGCCGATGTGGTGTCGGTCTTGCGGTTGTAGCGCAGGGTGATGCGCGACACCTCGCAAAGGTCGATGTCGTGCCAGACCGCCGATGAATCGTCGTCGTCATAGACGACTTTGAGATCCCACTTGCAGGTCTTGCCGGCGCGCGTGAAATGCACGCTTCGCTTCTCGCCGTCCTCGAAATTGTTGTCGCTGTTCTCGAGCAGGTCGTCCTGCCAGTCGTCCGCCTTGCTCGGCGAGACGTAGACTTCGCTGATGGCGTAGCCGGTACGGTTGACGAGTTCGAAATCCTGTTTGGCTTCCGCATGCGCCGCGACCGGCAGCATGACGCACAAGCTCAGAGTGATCGCCAACGCGATCAAAGATCGTTTCATGTTTGCCCCCGAAAGAAGATCGGGCGACCATGGCGCGAGCCCCCTAGGGCTGTAAACTGCAGCCAAAAGGTTTCCGCAGCGAAGCGCGCACGGCACGTAACGAATTTATAAAGAGTTTACCCGCGCGCCTATCCGGCTACTGCGCCGGCGCCATGCCGCCGGTCTTCTGCACCACTGCGGCGTCGGCCCGTTCGCCGAGCGGTTTGGCACAGGCAGCCGCCAGTTGGGGGAAGTTCTGCGGTGCGCCGGTGTTGCCGATCCTGATGACGGTGAGCGCGTCGTCGCTGCTGGTCTCGACAACCACTGAGCGGAATCCCGCCGAGAAATGACGGACGACATCGGCCGACACCGAGCCGACGGCCAGGGTCCGCAACATCCGGTCGTCATCGTCGCGGCCGCTGGCAACGATCTTCAACGGCGCGCGGTTCTTGCCGATGCGCAGCGTGACGCCGTCGAGCTGCGGCGGCAGCGCCAGCCCGTCGCCGGCATAGCGGCGCTCGACATAGCTCATCTCGAATTTATCGCCCGCGCCGCATGACAGAATCAGATCGAAGCTGCCGATCTGGTCGCCCTCCACCGTCAGCGGATGGCGGCGCGCCAGCATCATGCCGCCGTCGCGATTGAGCAGGGCCCAGCTCCGTTCGCTGATCGGCATGGCTTTGGCGGCCAGCTTGGCGCCATTGGTCATCGGCCGGTCGGGACGGGCCGGCGTGCGCGTCGTCGGGGACGTCGCCGCCGTCGGCGCCGTCGTCATCGCAGTCACTTCCGGCATCGCCGGGCCTTCGGTGGCAAGGCGTGTATGGGTCAGTTCGTCCCGCGACATGACATGCAGCGGCTCCCACGGCGGGATGCGCAGCGCGAGGTCGAGCAGATCCATCGACGCGCCCATGTCCTCGGTGAAGCGCGCCAGGCGGCCGATATCGCGTTGCACCAGCACCAGGTCTTCCGCCGAATAATTCGCCGCCGTCGGATCCTCGCGGCGATCGCCGAGCCAGATCTGATGCACCATGACGCGGGCTTCGGCGGGCACGGTGCGCTTGATGCCGCCGAGCATGACGAAGGCACACATCGACTCGCAATCGGCATAAGGCGACAGTTTCGCGCGCGGAACTTTCGCGCTTCGGGGCTGGTCGGCGAGATCGACGACGCGGCCGACCATCGTCGACAGCCGGGCGGCGCGGATTTCGCGGCCGAGCGCGATGGCGCCGAGCACCGAACCTCCGTCGGAATCCATCACCACGGTGGCATTGCCGAGATCGTGCCCCTGGGCCACCACGGTCTGCATGAAGCTCTTGAAATCGCGCGGGCTGTCCGCGGTGATAGCGCCGGCAGCCGAGACATAGAGGCTGCATCCTGCCCCGCACTGCGCCCCCGGCCCTTCCATGCGCAACTCGAAGCGCATCGGCAGTGTGCGGTTGTCGGCTCCGGCGGGCGTCGTCACGCCGGCGGCGAACAGGGCAGCGACGCCAAGCGCGCCGGAAAGGGTGCCAATCAGCTTGAGGGAACTTCGCATCTTTCCCCTTTTGCCGCCTCCGACGAAAATATTTCGTACGGCGCGGAACCGGAACCCTTTTGCCGCATTGAAGCAGCGGAGGATTCTATCGCAGTTGAAGGCCCGCGGTCGCAACGGCAGCGTAAACGCTGTGCGAGAGCGCTTGTTTGCGCCTCGTCAAATGTCCGACACAGAACCCCCGATTGTCTTATTTAATATCGGCGCTCAGATTCCCGCTAGTGCAAAAAGGTCGCTATCCCTGCCCCAATTTGCTTGAAAGCTGAGCAGTTCCAACGCCATGGAACTCAATGCCATGGAACTCAGCGCGGGAACTTTGCTAAGAGCGTCGGATCGGTATCGGCTGCGAAGGCTTTCGATTGAGCGACAAGAAACCAATTCCCGATCGCCCCGGACCGGCGCAGATTCCGCGCGCGTTCGGTCGCGGCCTCGTCGCCGTCTACCGCTATACATTGTCACCACTCCTCGGTCCGCGGTGCCGGCATCTGCCGAGTTGCTCGGAATATGCCGACGAGGCCATTAGCCGCTTCGGGCTATGGGCCGGTGGATGGATGGCCCTCGCGCGAATCCTGCGTTGTCATCCATGGGGCACGCACGGCCTCGATTTCGTGCCGCCTGCCCTGCCTTCCGACGCCCACTGGTGGGCGCCCTGGCGCTACGGGCGCTGGCACGGTACGCGCTCCGAGCCCTAGACAACAGGAACCGGGTGGCCGCATCGCACGGGTTCGCGGCACACGGATCACGTTGGACACGAGAGAACGAGCATGCGAACGGCCAGCGACCCGATCCCGATGCACCGGCAGGACTGGCTGCTGCTCGTTGTTTTGTCGGTGCTGTGGGGCGGCTCGTTCTTCTTCAACGGCGTGGCGCTGCGTGAACTGCCGCCGCTGACTGTGGCGCTGGCCCGCGTCGCGCTCGGCGCGCTCTGCCTGCTCATCGTCATTCGTCCGCTCGGCGGTTCGCTGCCGAAGCGCGCGGCCGACTGGTTGCCCTTCGCCATCATGGGACTCGTGAACAATGTCATCCCGTTCTCGCTGTTTCTGATCGCGCAGACCGTGATCTCGAGCGGGCTGGCCGCGGTGCTCAACGCGACGACGCCGCTGTTCGCGGTGCTGGTGATGGCGGCGGCCGGCGAGGAGCGCCTGACCGGACAGCGCATCGCCGGCGTGCTGATCGGCATCGGCGGCGTGGCGCTGCTCCGCGCGCCGGGCCTGAGCGCCTCCGATCAGATGCTCGGCATCGTGCTCTGCCTTGGCGCTGCGCTGAGCTATGGCTTTGCCGGCTATTGGGGCCGCCGTGCGCTCAAGGGCGTGCCGCCGATCACCTCGGCCACCGGCCAGCTCATCTGCTCGACGCCGGTGATGGCGGTTGCGGCCGCGTTCATCGACCGGCCGTGGACGCTGCCCGTGCCCGGGCTTGCCACCTGGGCGGCGCTGGCCGGCCTCGCCACGTTGTCCACGGCGCTCGCCTACATCCTGTTCTTCCGCATCCTCAACCGCTCCGGCGCGGTCAATGTCGTCCTGGTCACCCTGCTGATCCCGGTGACGACCATCCTGCTCGGCGTCTTCATCCTCGATGAACCGTTCACCGCCAACGAGATCATCGGCGCGCTCATCATCGCCGCCTCGCTCCTGGTCATCGATGGCCGCGTGCTAACCTGGCTGCGGCGGCGGGCCTTCCCGGCCTGAGGCCGCTTGCACGGCCCGATTCGCCTGCTATATCGGGCTTCTTGCGCCTCCCCGGCGCCACATCCGCTTACCCGCGCTCGTTCGCGGGAGTGAGCAACAGGAGAATACCTATGGTCGCCCTGACCTTTCCCGACGGCGCGCGCCGCGACTATCCCGACAACATCACCGGCCTCGACATCGCCAAGGGCATCTCGCCCTCGCTGGCCAAGCGTACCGTGGCGATGGCGCTCGACGGCGTGCTTGCCGACCTCGCCGACCCGATCGAGAAGGATGCGCGCATCGAATTCGTGTCGCGCGACGATCCGCGCGCGCTCGAATTGATCCGCCATGACGCAGCGCACGTGCTGGCCGAAGCGGTACAGGAATTGTGGCCCGGCACCCAGGTGACCATCGGCCCGGTGATCGAGAACGGCTTCTATTACGACTTCGCGCGCAACGAGCCGTTCACGCCCGACGACCTGCCCGTCATCGAAAAGAAGATGAAGGAGATCATCGCCCGCGACAAACCCTTCACCAAGGAAGTGTGGTCGCGCGACAAGGCCAAGCAGGTCTTCAACGACAAGGGCGAACTGTTCAAGGTCGAGCTGGTCGATGCCATTCCGGAAGACCAGTCGATCAAGATCTACAAGCAGGGCGACTGGTTCGACCTGTGCCGCGGTCCGCACATGACCTCGACCGGCAAGATCGGCGGCGCCTTCAAGCTGATGCGCGTCGCCGGCGCCTATTGGCGCGGCGATAGCAACAATCCGATGCTGTCGCGCATCTACGGCACCGCCTTCGCCAAGCAGGAAGAGCTCGACGCCTATCTCAAGCAGATGGAGGAGGCCGAGAAGCGCGACCACCGCAAGCTGGGCCGCGAGATGGACCTGTTCCACTTCCAGGAGGAAGGCCCCGGCACGGTGTTCTGGCACGCCAATGGCTGGACCATCTTCCAGGAGATCATCGCCTATATGCGGCGGCGCCTGAAGGCCGACTATCAGGAAGTCAACGCGCCGCAGATGCTCGACAAGTCGCTGTGGGAGACCTCCGGCCACTGGCAGTGGTATCGCGAGAGCATGTTCGCGGCGCAGTCGGCGGGCGACGAGGCCGAGGACAAGCGCTGGTTCGCCATCAAGCCGATGAACTGCCCCGGCCACGTGCAGATCTACAAGCACGGCCTCAAGAGCTATCGCGAACTGCCGATCCGGCTCGCCGAATTCGGCATCGTGCACCGCTATGAGGCGTCAGGCGCGATGCACGGCCTGCTGCGCGTGCGCGCCTTCACGCAGGACGACGCGCATATCTTCTGCACCGAGGATCAGCTCGCCGAGGAATGCCTCAAGATCAACGATCTGATCCTCTCCACCTATTCCGATTTCGGCTTCGAGGGCGATCTGGTCGTCAAGTTGTCGACGCGGCCGGAAAAGCGCGTCGGCTCGGACGCCGCGTGGGATCACGCCGAGAGCGTGATGCAAAACGTGCTGCAAACCATCGCCAAGAGCAACAACCGCATCAAGACCGCGGTCAATCCAGGCGAAGGCGCGTTCTACGGGCCGAAGTTCGAATATGTGCTGCGCGACGCCATCGGCCGCGACTGGCAGTGCGGCACGACGCAAGTCGACTTCAATCTACCGGAGCGCTTCGATGCCTTCTACATCGCGCCGGACGGTTCGAAGAAGACGCCGGTGATGGTGCACCGCGCGATCTGCGGCTCGCTCGAACGCTTCCTCGGCGTCGTGCTCGAGCATTATGCCGGGCACCTGCCGTTGTGGCTGGCGCCGAAGCAGGCCATCGTCTGCACCATCACCTCGGATGCCGATGCCTATGCGGCGGAAGTCGCGGCCGCGGCGCGCAAGGCCGGGCTTCGCGTCGATGCCGATCTGCGTAACGAGAAGATCAACTACAAGGTCCGCGAACACTCGCTGACCAAGGTCCCGGCGCTGCTCGTCGTCGGCAAGAAGGAAGCCGAGACGCGGCAGGTCTCGATCCGCCGCCTCGGCTCCGACAAGAGCCAGGTGATGAGCCTCGACGACGCGCTCAAGATGCTCACCGAGGAAGCGCTGCCGCCCGACGTGAAGCGGGAGAAGGCGGCGGGCTGACCTGTGGCAGGCGAATGCGGCGCCCGGCTCACCGGCGCCGCAGAGAAACGATGTAGGCGGCAAGATCACCCGCCTCGCCGGGGCCGACGCGACCGTCTCCCATCGGGACGTGGCCGTACGTCAGCGTGATCGAGAGCTGATCGGCGCTGAAGCCCGATTGCCGGGCGATCTCGCTGAAGGACGGCGCCGATCGCCGCGCGCTGCGCGCGCCGCCATCGATGTTGTGACAACCGGCGCAACGCTGCTGTGCGAGCGCCCTGCCTCGCCCTGCATCCGCCGCCCACGCGACACCGGCGAGAACCGGAGCTGCCGCTGCCGCGACCATCATCGCTTTTATGAGCATCGGTCGCCTCGCAATTGCCGGGCGTGGACGCGCAATTTCTTTTACGTCATGAAATGCAGAAGATTGCTGTAAATTTCTACCGCCCTTGCGGTATTCGCAATTAGCCGGCCGCCCGGCGGCGCTCGCTCAGCGCCATGGCCTCGCGCATGCAGTCGGCGAGGAACAGGTAAGACGACGCCAGCAAGCGCCGCACGGCGTCGTTGAGAGTCGGCTTGAGCAGCACCTGTCCCGGCAGGTCATGCGGACGCTCGAGCAGCCCCTGCTCTTCCGCCTCGCGCATCAGTTTGAGAACATGCGGCCGCGACACGGCGAAGCGCCGCGCCAGCCCCGCGATCGAGACCGGCACCGGCCGCGACGGCGGCACGGTGTCATCGGCATCGCCGGCGGCGACCAGGCTCATCAGGATGAGCATGCCGCCGTTGCGCTCGCCGAACAGGGCGACCTCGGGCGCCGCAGTCAGCAAACGAAAGCCGGCCCGGTAGCGCTTCACCATCGCCTGCACCAGCGCGCCATCGACGAACTTGTCGTCGAGCGCCGCGAGCATGGCTTGGCCGTCGTCAAACAGCGGCGCCATCGCCGTGTAATGCATCTTCAGACGCGAGCGCAGCAACGCATAGAGCTTGTCGGTCGCGATCAGACGGCGCTGGCGGCGGTCGGCGATGTCGATGTCAGGCGTGAGATATCCCGAGAAGCGCATCAGCGACAGCATGGCGCCGGCGCGGCCGGGGCTGCAGACATCGAATTCCGTGCAGAGTGTCTTGACGCGCGTCGGCGTCAGGCCGGACGTTGGATCGCGAGGATCGCGCGTGGCGTGCAGATAGATCGCCAGATAGCCGATGAGCAGGCGGCCACGATCGTCCATTAGCCAATTCAGCAGATGACGGCTGTGATACATCGACGACAGGCCGGTCGCGGTCGCGCGCAAGGCCTGCGCGAACCGCGCATCGCTCCGAACTGCATCGATCGCCTGAGCCGACGCGAAACTTTCTCCGCCCGGCCCCGGTGCTAAATCAGGCACCATGGTATCGCCCCTCAACGCTGAGGAGAGATAAAGCAGGGTCTTCGCAAAATTTCCACTGCCGCGCCGGCGCGCGGCCGGGAGCTATTTCAGCGTCGCGATATAGGCAGCGATATCGGCGGCCTCGCCGCGCGATAGCCCCATGTCGGGCATCGCGGGATGCGGCGCCAGCAGGAAAAGCGCGAGCTGTGCCGCGTCGAAATTCGAACGGCGGCCGATAGCCGAAAACGGCGCGGTCTGCGTGCTGCCGCTGGTCTGGTCGGCTGACACGATGTGGCAAGCAGCGCACCAGCGCCTGGCGAGCGTCTCACCATTCGCCGCATCTGCGGCAGCAGCGACTTGCCCGGCCGCGGCCGAAGCAAGGAGCGCCAAAAGAAGCGTCGCGAAGAGTTTAGGCATCGGTGGAGCCTTCGGTGGATTCGCACCGAATGCTAACCCACCGGGCGGCGCCGCCTCTGACTTATGTCAATGATGGCGTGCAAGCAGCCTCTAGCGGGCAGCCCGCCGCGGCATGGGCTCGGCGAACCCCGCCGCCGCCGCGCTACTCGCCTCGCCGTCCAGCAGCCCGAGGAAGCGCTCAGCCCAGTGGCCGAGATCGTTCTTCACCAGCGTGGCGAAATTGGCCTGGTGACGCATCCGCCGCTCCTCGATCGGCATGTCGAGCGCGCGGTTGATGGCGATGGCGACGCCCTCGGAATCATAGGGGTTGACCAGCAGCGCCGCGCCGCACTCGCGCGCCGCGCCGGCGAAGCGGGACAGCACCAGCACGCCGGGATCGTCCGGATCCTGGGCCGCAGTGAATTCCTTGGCGACGAGGTTCATGCCGTCACGCAGCGGCGTCACCAGACCGACGCGAGCCGAACGGTAGAGGCCGGCCAGCGCGGTGCGGCTGTGCGCCTTGTTGATGTAACGCAGCGGCGTCCACGACGCCTCGCCGAAGGTGCCGTTGATGCGCCCCACCGCCTCGCCGACCAGACGGCCGATATCGGCATATTCCCGGATGTCGGTGCGGCTGGTGGGCGTGATCTGGAGATAGGTCACCAGCCCGCGCCATTCCTGGAAATTGCCGAGAAAGCGCTCGAAGGCATGGAGGCGTTCGGGAATGCCCTTGCTGTAATCGAGCCGGTCGACGCCGATGATCAGCGCCCGCCCGGCCATGCTCGCCATCACCTTGCTGACGAATTGCGAGGCAGCGGCACGGCGCGCCATTCGCTCGAAAGGTTCGGTCTCGACGCCGACCGGGAAGATGCCGACCTCGACGACGCGGTCCTCGTAGCGGAAGCCGGTGTCGCTGGCGCGTTTCAGGCCCACCTCGTTGGCGAGATAGCGCGAGAAATTGTTGGCATCGTTCTCCGTCTGGAAACCGACCAGATCGTAGCCGCACAGACCGGCAACCACGCGCTCGTGATTCGGCAGGCCGGTGAGGATTTCCGGCGGCGGACACGGAATGTGCAGGAAGAAGCCGAGCCGGTTCTTGTGGCCGCGCTCGCGCAGGATTTGCGCCAGCGGCATCAAATGATAGTCGTGCACCCAGATGATGTCGTCCGGGCGCAGCAGCTTCTCGAGATTGTCGGCGAAAAACTGGTTGACGCGGAAATAGCCACCGAGATCGCGGCGCGTGAATTCGGCAAGGTCGAGCCGGTAGTGCAGGATCGGCCACAGCACGCGATTGGCGAAGCCGTTGTAGAACTCGTCGTAATCGTCCTGCGGCAGATCGACCGTGACGTAATCAACCTTGTCCTGAGTGACCGTCTTGGCCGGACCGGGCGTGCCCTCGGCGACCTTGCCGCTCCAGCCGAACCACACGCCGCCGCGCTTCTTGAGCGCCGGCCTGATGGCGACTTCCAGCCCGCCGGCTCGCGCGGTGCCGTCCGGAATGCCGACACGGTTGGATACCACAACGAGTCGCGCCAAAGCCCTAACCTCCCCCACCGCTTGACGTCCGCGTAGGCAAGTTTATGCGAAAGATACAACCATGTTCTGCTAACGTCAGGGCAATAACGTTCGGCGGCGCAATAAGTTCACTCGATTGTTGCAAGTTGTTTCAGCGCGCGGCGAACGTCATCCGGCGCCGAGAAAATGCCGCTGAGGCCGTCGAATTCGCGGCTGACCGAGTATCCCTTGCCGCCAAAGCCCGGTAATGCGGCAAATGCCGCTTCATCGGTCACATCGTCACCGATGAAAACCGGCATTCGGTCATGAAACGGCTTATGGCGCATCAATTCGCGCACGCCGCCGCCCTTGTCGATGCCGGGACGCTTGATCTCGATCATCATCTTGCCGGGCAGCACTTCCGTCGCCTCGTCCGGAAACGCGGCGCGGCTTTCGCTGACATGGGCACGCAAACGATCGGCGTGCGCGGGCGCCTTGCGATAATGCAGCGCCACCGAATAACCCTTGTCTTCGAACTCGACGCCGGCTGCCGGATCTGCCGCGGCGATCAGACGCGTGCGCAAGGCCTGCGGCAAATCCTCGACCCGCGCGACCGCCGCGCCTTCGGCCAGCCGCATCTCGGCGCCGTGACCGCCGACCGCCGGCAGCTTGAGCGGCGTGAACAGCTTGTCGAGATCGCGGATCGGCCGGCCGCTGACCAGCGCCAGCGCGCCATTCGTGAGGCTGTAGAGACGCTCGAGCGACGTTTTCAGGCTGTCGGGGACGTCAACCTCGAACGGCGACGGCCCGATATCGATCAACGTGCCATCGACGTCGAGCAGCAGCGCGATGGCGTCGAGGTCGAGCGCGGCGAAGGAGCGTAAGGCCGCCGCATTGGCATCGTGCCGGTTGGGGTCATTGCCGTTCGATGAATTCACGACGCTCCTTCCACTTACCCACCGGCGGCCGCCCTACTTGGCCAGCACCTCGACATCGCCGTCGACGCCGGTGACGACCTTGAACTCGCGCTCGAAGACATTGCCCTCGTTGCGCGCAATGGCGCGATACTCGCCTTCGGCCAGGACCACGCGCGGAAAGGCGCCGATCGACTCCTTGATCACGTCGCCGCCCGGCGTCAGCACCGACCAAGCCGTATTAGCCAACGCTTCACCGCCCTTCTCGTTCACCAGCTTGAGCGTGATGACGGCGGCGCGGTGGTTGACGACGACATCGGTGAGCTTGCCGGCCTGGACGCGAATGTCGGAGCGGACCACCGAGTTGGCGTCGCCATAGTTCGACACGATGTAATAGGTGCCGTCCGGCACCACGACCACGGCGCCGCTGGCGATATGCTCGGCAATCGGCCGGCGATCGCTCGGTTCGAACTGGCTGCCCTTGAAGACGTCGAACGAAATCTGCGCCGCGGGAATTCGCGCATCGCCGACCTTGCCTTCCATGCGCAGGCCGCCCGCCGGCAAATCGAATTCCTCGCGCACGGTGGCGCTGCGCAAGGTCACCGGCTTGACGGCATTGGCCAGACCAAACCCGACATGAACGATGTACGCGCCGGCCGGCAGCACGATCGTCGGCGCCGGCGACTTGTCCTCGCGCAGCAGCGGGAAATTGCCGTCGGGTTGCGGCTTGGCGGCGTAGACGCGCCAGGTAAGGCCGCCGGTAATCGGCGCGGCGTCGGAGCCGAACTTGGCCGACAGCGCCAGCGCCACCTGCCCGGCCGGCACCATCGGCGTCGGTGCGATGGCCGGCGGACCGCGCATCGGCGGTGCCAGCATGCCGCTCGAGCCGAAGCCGTCGCCACCGCCGCCGCGGCCAGGCCCGGGCGCCGGCGGAAAAGCGCCGAGCGAAGGAGACGCGGAAAACAGCGAACTGGAATTACCGGCCTGCGCGAGCACGCGATCCGGCGCGACCGCTCCGGCAAGCGCCAGAACCAGCGCAAAAGCGCGCAAATATGGCATCGTTTGCCCGGCGCCCCGGCCCGATTGAATTTCGCCGTTCATGCTGCGGGTTTTCGGCCGGAATCGAGGCGATTTCAAGCCGCATGAAACGGCAGAACGGGCAGCCGGCGGAGCCCGCTGCCCGTTCTGATGTCTCGGGGTGGAGCGATCCCCGGTGCTCAGCCACTGTCGCCCTAGAACTCTTTCCAGTCCTGCCCAACCGCCGTCGCCAGTACGGTCTGCATCTCGCGGGCATTGGCGCTCGGCTTGATGGCGGGCTTCGTCGCCGGCCGCGCGGTAGCGGCCTTGGCAACGGCCGGCTTTGCCGCCGTGGGCTTCATCACCGCTGCGTCAATTGCCACAGCGTCCCCGATTTGGAAGACCGCGACCTGCTCGTCCATCGCCTTGGCCTGATGCTCGAGCGTCTTGGCGGTCGCCGCGTTTTCTTCGACCAGCGCCGAGTTCTGCTGCGTGACCTCGTCCATCTGGGTCAGCGCCTTATTGATCTGGTCGATGCCGGTCGCCTGCTCGGCCGAGGCATTGGCGATATCCGCGACCACTGCGGCGACCTTGTTGATCGACTCGACGATCTCATTGAGCGACCGGCCTGCCCGATTAACCAGGTCGACGCCGTCCTTCACCTGACCATTGGAGTTGGTGATGAGATCCTTGATGTCCTTGGCGGCTTGCGACGAACGCTGCGCCAGGCTCCGAACTTCGGACGCCACAACCGCGAAGCCGCGGCCGGCTTCACCGGCGCGCGCCGCTTCGACCGCGGCGTTGAGCGCCAGGAGGTTGGTCTGCCGCGCGATCTCGTCGATGACGCCGATGATGTCGGAGATCTTGCGCGAGGACTCTTCGATCCGCGCCATCGCATCGACCGCCTTGGCGACGACCTGACCGCCGCGATCGGCGACTTCGCGGGTTGTTGCCGCATCCTGATTGGCGAGCTGGGCATTCTCCGCATTCTTGCGCACGGTGGCGGCCAGCTCTTCCATGGCGGCGGAGGTCTCTTCCAGGCTCGCCGCCTGCTCCTCGGTGCGCTGCGACAGGTCGGTGGTCGAAGTCGCAATCTCGGCCGAAGCGTTGGTGACTTCGCGGCCCGAGGCTTTGATCTCGGCGATCGTCTGACTCATCTTCTGTGCCATACCGTGCACAGCCTCGGCGATCTGGCCGACCTCGTCCTTGCGGCCGGTGCCGGGGATCGCGACGGTGAAATTGCCGGCGGCGATCTCTTCCAGCGGTTTGACCATGGCCTTAAGCGGGCGTGCAATGGTCCTCGCCGCGAAGACGACCGACGCGATAAGAACGAGGATCGCGGCCAAGCCCACGATCATCGAGACCTGCTCGGCGCGCGTCATGGCCTCCGCCGCATGTTCATTTTCGGTATTCGCCAAATTCCGCGCGTTCTTCGAAATCTCTTCGACCAGGCGATTGAGCTCTGCAGCGATTGGCAACGTCACTTCGCGCGCAAATTTCTCTCTTTCCTCGAGCAGCGTCGCAGCGCGGCCCGCCCCGTCGGCAGTTCCGGATGCAGTGTTCGTGATGATGCCGGCCTGCATCGCGGCGATCTTCCTGGCGCCCGCGGCATACTGCTCGATGAGCCCTCCCACTTTCTGCATGCGCTCACGATTGGCTGGAACGCGAAGCACCTTGAGCGAGCTTTCGACCAGCGGCAGCGCCGACTTGGCCATCTCCTCGACGCCGGCGACCGCCCCCTCGAGCATCTGCGTTGTGCGTGACAAGCGAATATCCCGCACTCCCAGTTGCATCCGCGCTTCCAATTTCTCAATGGTCATCGTGTCGGCGACAATGGTCTGCTGCAAATCCGCGATCTCGTGCGCGCCGCGTACGGAACGGTTGCCGGCCAACTGCGTCGCCAGAATTCCAAGCACCAGCAGAATGCTCAGCCCGGACATGAGTGCGAGCTTCAGGCCGATGCTGATATTCGAGAGCCGCAACATAATGTTTCCCCCTTAAGATCGTCGTCTTGTGGCGATGGATTACAGGCCGCGGGCCGGTTGGCGCGACTAATCGCCGTCTCCCCCCGGCAGAAGATTCGGCAGGTCGATCAGCGCAATCATCACGTTGTCATGCGACACGATGCCGGACAGAAAATTGCTTTGCGGACCGTCTCCGGTGCGCGGCACCTTCTGAATCTGCGCCGCATCGACGGACACGATATCGAGCACGCGGTCGCCGATGAGCCCGACCTGGCGGCCGTCGATCTGCACGATGATGACGATATGCAGCGGCGTCGTTTCGGTCAGTCCCTGGCCGAAACGGCAGCGCAGATCGACGATCGGAACGATGGCGCCGCGCAGATTGAGCACGCCGCGCACATAGTCCGGCTGCTTCGGCAGATGCGTTATATCGCTCCAGCCTTTGATCTCGCGCACCGCCATGATGTCGACGCCGTACTGATCGTCGCCAATGGCGAAGCTGATGAACTGGGTCTGGATCGTGCCGGTCACGGCATCGGGCGCGTCAGAGCCGCCCCAGACATTGGGCGTTACGCCTGATAGTTCGGGAGACGACTCGACTTCTCTCATGAGATGGCCTCGATGGGATTTGTTGACGCAAGCCCGGTACGCCGGATCGATTGCGACCCATCGATAAAATTATCAGCGAGTTCTGTAGAATATGTTTAAATTCCACATCGCCTGGGATGACGTTGCGTTTACTGTGCTGGCTTCCATTTCAACCGCGACGTTCGTGTCGCCCGTATTTTGTTTATAATAATCAATGGGCGACTTCGCGCCCGACGGGAGCACAACTCGGATCGGTAACCGCATACGAGTTCGATGCGCCAGCGACGATACAACGCCGCGATGCATGCAACACGTCTGAGTAGCAGGCGGGAGTCCGCGTGGTTCGCCGAATCGTGCCCCGGCGATTCCATCTCGTCCTGATGCACCGCGATTGAATGACGCCTCCGCAGAGGAAGGTCTTTCGAGCGTGCGCGTCGCCTCGATCATTGCGGCAGCAGCACGCGGCGTGTCGCGGCGACTGTCCTTGCCCTGCCTGCCGGCGGTGCGACCACGCCCCGACGGCGCCGCCCGGCCAACCGCTTTTGCCGGGGCTGGCGGATTGCGTTAGCGTCGCTTCACCATTATTTGCTGCATCATCCGGCCGCCCGTCCGTGTGCGGCTGTTTCCCACGCGCTGCCGCGCCTGCGAAAGTCCCCAATGCCCGACGCTTTAGAACTGCTCAAAACCCGCCGCTCGGTGAAGCCGATCGAGATGACCGGCCCCGGCCCGGCCGATGCCGATATCAAGACCTTGCTGACGGTCGCGTCCCGCGTGCCGGACCACGGCAAGCTGGCGCCGTGGCGCTTCATTGTTTTCAGCGGCGATGGCCGCCGCGCCGCGGGCGAGCGGATCGCCGCGGTGTTCGCCGCCGCGCATCCGGAGGCCACCGCGGACCAGCTCGCCTTCGAACGCGGCCGCTTTGGCCGCGCGCCGCTCGTCATCGCCGTCGTCAGCCGTGCTGCCCCGCATGTGAAGATCCCGGAATGGGAGCAGCAGCTCTCCGCGGGCGCCGCCTGCATGAACCTCGTCACAGCCGCGCATGCCATGGGCTATTTCGCAAGCTGGCTCACCGAATGGCCGGCCTATGACCGCGCCGCCATGACCGCGCTCGGGCTCGCCGAGCAGGAGCGCATCGCCGGTTTCGTCTATATCGGCAATGCGGCCAGGGCGCCGGAGGATCGCGAACGGCCGAAGCTCGATGCCGTCGTCACGCATTTCGATGGAGCCGGCCGCTGATGTTCTATGAACCGGAGAAGCGCGACCGCGCTATCCTGCCGCACGACCCGTTCAAGGCCATCGTCGCGCCGCGCCCGATCGGCTGGATCACGTCGATGAGCGCCAAGGGTGAAGTCAATCTCGCGCCCTACTCGTTCTTCAACGGCATCAACAGCCGGCCCAACCTGGTGATGTTCGCCAGCGAAAAGCGCAAGGACTCTGTCGTCTTCATCGAAGAAACCGGCGAGTTCGTCTGCAATCTCGCGACCTGGGACCTGCGCGAGCAGATGAACGACACTTCGGCGCCGGTGATGCGCGGCGTCAACGAGATGCAGCGCGCCGGGCTGGCGCCGGCGCCCTGCCGCATCGTCAAGCCGCCACGGGTTGCCGCCAGCCCGTGCGCACTCGAATGCAAGATGTTGAAGATCATCGCGCTGGACGCGCTCGACGGCACGCCCGCCGATTGTCACGTCGTGTTCGGGCAGGTGGTCGGCGTCCATATCGAGGACCGCTTCATCAAGGATGGCATTCTCGACACGGCAGCCATGCGCCCGATCGCTCGCTGCGGCTATGACCAATATGCCGTTGCCGACACGATGTTTTCGATGATCCGGCCCACGAAATGAACGCGGCACATCATCTTAAGGTATTGAACTCCCAAACGATTGGAGAGTTGCCCTCAACGGGGCCTTAACCTTACGGTAATCGCCGAGGCGCACGCTGAGCGTGTCACGGGACGGTCACACGACTCCGGTCTTCACCATGCCGCAGCGAATTCCTTGTTGCCGTCGCTTGCCCGGCCCGACAATGGGACCGGGCCCGAAGGAGATCTGGCTTGGTGTTTGAAGGTTTTTTCTCGCGCAAGAACGGCGGGGATCGCGAGGCGGACGCCAACGCGCCGCCGGACAAGCCGGAGCGGGTGCGGCCGAGCATCGGCCTGGCGCTCGGCGGCGGCGCGGCCCGCGGTTTTGCACACATCGGCGTCATCCGGACGCTGGCGGCGCACGGCATTGTGCCCGACGTCATCGTCGGCACCTCGATCGGCGCCGTGGTCGGCGGCTGCTATGCGGCGGGCCAACTCGACAATCTCGAGGACTGGGCACGCAGCCTGTCCGTGCGCTCGATCCTCAGCTATCTCGACATCAGCCTGTCGGGCTCCGGCCTGATCGGCGGTGGCCGTCTGGCGAGCAAGATGAGCGAGCAGCTCCAGGACACGCGCATCGAAACGTTGCCGATGCGCTTTGCCGCCATCGCCACCGAATTCAACACCGGCCACGAGATCTGGCTGACGCGCGGCCGTCTCGCCGACGCCTTGCGCGCGTCCTACGCCCTGCCCGGCATCTTCCCGCCGGTGAAGATCGGCGGCCGCTGGCTGGTCGATGGCGCGCTGGTCAATCCGGTGCCGGTGTCGGCGGCGCGCGCGCTCGGCGCCCGCGTCGTCATCGCCGTCAATCTCAACGCCGATTTGTTCGGCCGCGGCACCATCATCGCCGATCACGGCTCGGATCAGACCGACGAACCGCCGCCGCCGGGCGATCAGCTGCACGGCCTGCGCGCGGTGTTCGGCCGCGAGAAATCGCTGCGCCGCAAGCTGTTCGGCGATCACGGCCGCCCCGGGATTCCGACGGTGATGGTCGAAGCCTTCAACGTCATGCAGGATCGCATCACGCGGGCGCGACTCGCCGGCGATCCGCCGGACGTGCTGATCAGCCCGCGGCTCGGCACCATCGGCTGGTTCGATTTTCACCGCAACAAGGACGCGATCACCGTTGGCGTCGAGGCGGCCGAAAAGGCCCTCGAAACCGTCAACGAGGCGATCGACAGTCTGTCGCAACCCGGCGACTCCGCCGGCAATGTCGGCGGCGGCAAGTAATACACTGAGTGGCGCCGCGTCCGCCGTTTCGTTACGCGGTCTGGATGTAATCGCGCATCGCCGCGGCGTCGGTTTCGATCTCCTGCACGCGCATCTTGACGACGTCGCCGATCGAGATGACGCCGACCAGTTGCTCGGCATTGAGTACCGGCAGATGACGGAATTTGCCCGACGTCATGCGCTCCATCAGTTCCGCGATGGAATCGTTCTCGCCGCAGGTCATGACGTTGCGCGTCATCACTTGACCGACTGGGATATCGAGCGCGGCGGCACCGTGCTCGGCCATCGCGCGCACGATGTCGCGCTCCGAGAGAATGCCGGAGAGACGCCCGCCGGCGCCGCGGATCACCACCGCGCCGATGCGATGTTTGTTGAGCAGCTTCGCCGCCGCGGCGAGCGTCGCTGTCGGCTCGATGCCGATGATGTCGCCGCCCTTTGCGGCCAGGATCGTCTTGACGTTCATGACAGCCTCCTGACTAGCCCGGAAGCTTAAACGACCTCGCGCGACGCTTGAGTCCCGGGTCTGATGCAACGATCAATCCGGCACGGCTGTTCCGTCAAGCGTGAACTTGGCGGGTGACTGTCAGGTTTGAATTTGTCGCATGCGTGCCGCTGCAGCGCGGCAATCTTCAATGCAGTGCGATATCTTCGCGCGGCTGAATATCGTGGCGCACCGGATCGAACCAGGAGAACAGCAGCAGCCCCGCAAGGAACCCGCCGATATGCGCCTGCCAGGCGACGAGCTGATCCTCGCCGCCCAATACCGGTGAGGACCACAGACCGAAGATGATGTTGATGCCGAACCAGACGCCGACGAACAGCAGCACGCGCGCGTCGCTCAAAACGCCGGACAGCGGCAGCGCCGGCACGCGGTAGGCATCGTCATCGCTGCCGCGGCGCCACATGCCACCGAGCGGCCCGCCGCGCTGAAAGGCGAAGCGCATCGATGCCGCCATCGCGCCGGAGATCGAGGCCGAAGCGCCGATCATCGGCGCCACCGAGCCGGCATTGGTGAGCAGATGCATGGCCGCGCCGGCCGCGGCCGTCACGACCCAGAACGCGAGAAAGCGCATGGTGCCGAAGCGCCGCGCCACCGGCGTGCCGAAGGCCATGAGCCACACGGCATTGATGCCGAGATGCATCCAGCTGCCGTGCAGGAATGAATAAGTGACGAAACTCCAGATCGCCGCGCCCGTCCCGCCCGGCACGACGCCGCCGACCACCGGCGATGAATCGTAGCGCGCCGGAATGAAGGCGAAATCGATGAGGACGTGAATGTCCTGGTCCTGCGTCAGCACCCATTCACGCACGCCGTGGATGAACGCCAGCACGCCGAGCAAGGCGACGATGACGGCGGGAAGATTGAACAGCGGTTCGCGTTGCACCGGGGGAACTTTCGAGGACCAGAAAGGGAGTTAAGGCCTTAGCCGGTACGCCGCAAGCGCACCTTGCGCGATTTTAACGCTAATACGGCGGCGATCGGCGGCCCCAGCCGCCGCGGCACGCGCCCTGCTGAACACACCCTGTCGCAGCGAATTGCCGCCGTCGCTGTCCCGATCGGGCACAGGGCAGCGCGGCAAGCGTCTCGCGACGGAACAGGGTGCCGCGCCATGAAACATCCGTCCTCGCAAGCCGTCTTCGCGCACTGGAACGAGCGGCGCGGCGCGCGAGCGGCGCCGGAGCGCGCCGACATCGACCCGGCGGCGATCCGCCGCGCGCTCGGCGATACCATCATTCTCGCCGCCGACTTCGTCGAGAGCTGGCGCTTCCGCCTTGCCGGCACCCGCGTCTGCGCCCTGTTCAACCGCGAGATCAAAGGCGAGCCGCTGGCGGCGCTGTGGCGCGAGGAGGACCAGAAGACGCTGGCCGCGCTGACCGAAACCATCGCCAGCGAACACATCGGCGCCGTCATGGGGGTTGTCGGCCGCGCCGAGGATGGCGCCGAAGCCGATCTCGAAATGCTGATGCTGCCGCTGGCTCATACGGGCCACGCCCGCATCCGCGGCCTTGGCGTGCTCGCGCCGCTGTCGCCGCCCTACTGGCTCGGCAGCAAGCCGGTGACCGAACTGCGCCTCACCGCCCTGCGTCACATCGGACCCGAGCTCGATGGCTTCGGCGCCGGCCTGACGCTTGCGCCGGCGCAGGCTGGGATGGAGTCGATGCCCGAACGCCAGGACGGCGGCCGCCGCCGCCACGGCTTCGTCGTCTACAACGGCGGACTCGAAGTTCCACCGGAAAAAGTCGGATAACGAACCCTTAACATTACAGCCATAGGTTCGGAGGCTCCCGGATACCGGCTCTATCAAGAGCGTGCCCGCCCATGGCGCTGCCACTGACCAAAGTGAGAATTCTGCCGCTGGCCGAAGAGCGCCGGCGGCATCAGCGCGTCAAGGTGAGCCTGCTCGGCCGCTATATGCTGTCGGACCGCAATGAATATCCCTGCCAGGTCGTGAACATGTCGCCGGGCGGCATGGCGCTGGTGGCGCCCGTCGTCGGTCAGCCCGGCGAACGCGTCATTGCCTATGTCGATCACCTCGGCCGGCTCGAAGGCCAGATCGCGCGGCTCATCGACAACGGCTTCGCCATGACCATCGCGGCGACCTCGCGCAAGCGCGACAAGCTCGCCGCCCAGCTCACCTGGCTCGCCAACCGGCAGATGCTCAACCTGCCGGAAGACCGCCGTCACGGCCGCTTCACGCCGAAGATCCCGCGCGCCCGCCTGATCCTGCCGAACGGCCAGAATATCGGCGTCCGCGTCATCGACCTGTCGGCCTCCGGCGCCGCGGTGGCGCTGCCGCGCGACTTGCTGCCGCCGGTTGGCTCCGCCGTGACCATCGGCAAGACGCCGGGCCGCGTCGTCCGTCACATCGACGACGGCTTCGCCATCGAGTTCTCACGCCTGCAGCACCCCGACTTCATCGAAGACAACGTCACCGGCGACTGACGTCTTCCTCTACATCCTGAATTCATAGACGCCGTGGCCCGCGCCGCGGCGTTTTTCGTTGGCCGACCGCGGCCGGCCGCGTGGCGCAAAGCGTTCGCCGCCGCGGCGCGCGCAAGGCGATGTCGGGGCATGGTGAATTCGTCTTCACGGTGATCGCTAAACTTGCGCGGATTTCGAGCCCGCACGCGGCCCTGATTTGACTGGCGAAAGCGCGAATGGCGGCGCGCGCGACCGCGTCAGCAGGGTTAAGCGCCTTCAACCAACGAGGCCTTTAAGCGCGGTTTATCGGGCCAAATGCGCCTAACGCATCGACTTTTAATCAAATCGTGAAGTCTCGGATTTTAGTCGAATTCGACGCCAGTTTTATAAGTATTCGCATCTTGTTTTACTACAGAGCGACTTAAACTGCGCCGTTCTACTTAGCGGCGGCGCAAATCATCTTTGCGAGTGTTGTTCCCGGACGGAATGGGAAGGGACAACACCATGAATACCTCGAGTAAACGCGTCTTTCGACTCGCCAATACTTTGGCGATCGCCGCGGCCGCGCTGGCTTTGTCGACGTTGACGAGCGCCGCTGGGGAGCGGCTCGCTTCGCTCAACGCCGGCGCCTCGGCGCAGCGTCCGGTCTATGCCGCCGTCGGCCCCGCCACCCGCGCGCCGATCGGCTGGATCGACTACTGCCACGAATACAGGACCGAGTGCGTCACCAAGGCATCGGCGCCGCGCGACATCGTCATGACGGGCAAGACCTGGGACGATCTCGTCAAGGTCAACAACTGGGTCAACCAGTCGATCAAGCCGGTGACCGATATCGAACACTGGGGCGTGGTCGAGCGCTGGAACATGGGCGAGGACGGCTACGGCGATTGCGAGGACTATGTCCTGCTCAAGCGCCACATGCTGATGCAGGCCGGCTGGCCGCGCGAAGCGCTGCTCATCACCGTGGTCCGCGACAAGAACGACGACGGCCACGCCGTGCTGACGGTGAAAACCGATCGCGGCGAATTCGTCCTCGACAATCAGGAAGCGCAGATCCTGCCGTGGACGCAGACCGGCTACAAATTCATCAAGCGTCAGTCGCAGTCCGACCAGAACATTTGGGTCGCGCTCGGCGAACCGCGCAACGCCCCGGCCACGGTGTCGGCACGCTGACGGCGAACACCCCGACGGCGAAGCGGGGAGCTTCGCCGTCGATGAAACGAACTTGGTAGGGATACGCGTCCCCGGTCACGTCCCCACCCTCCCCGTCCCCAGACCGGGTTCGCGCGCGGCCGGCGTCCCCCAACGCCGGCCGCACCTTTTTTCGCGGTCACTACGGCGACGGTGGCTGCGTTAGTCGTCGCTCGCGCCTCGTCTTATCGGGCTTTTTCGATTCTCCTTGGTAGTGGTATTGGGACTGTGCTACCCGAACGCCCGGACGCTGGCGTCGTCAAAGGTGCTCAATGCTGCATTTTTTGCGGAAGTATTACTGGCTTTCACCGCTCGCTGTTGCCGCCATCATCATTGCTGTGATGCTCTTCACGAATGACTCCACAAAACTGAATGTGTTCAATTACAAAGTATTCTGATCGTGAGGCTCCTCGCGGCACTAATGACCTTGGTCGCCTCGCTCGGGCTGATTGAAATCACAGCCGCTACTATCGAGCATAGACCCAAGATCGACACTATTGCGGCTGTGGCGGAACAGCGTCACGTGCCGTGGGATCGCACCACGGAGTGGGACGTTGTCTCACGCCTTCGCGCTGCCGGACATGATCCCTATCCAATCGTCGGACCAGTCATGTTCCTTTTGACCGACGGGATAGGCACGTCGGATGGGCGCATCGTCCCGATTTCTCTCGCGTCAACGACCGAATACGTGGTTCGAAGCGACAATGGCGGTGCTTTTGCGACCAGAACTGACCGCCATGGCTTCCGCAATGACGATGCCGCATGGGACCGCCCCATTGACGCTGTTATTATCGGGAATTCCTTTGCTTTTGGCAGTGGCCTTACCGATGAACAAACAATTCCCTCCTTGATCGCGGATACCGGAAAAAATGTCGTTACGCTTGGAACGGGTGGAAGCGGCCCATTATTCGCCCTCGCCCAGGCCGCCGAGTATGCCCGCTTTCTCCGACCCGGCGGGCATATCATCTGGCTCTACGATGAGGACCACGATCCAGGCGCACTATGCAACGAGATCAGCTCGAAACAACTTTCTCGCTACTTAGAGCCGCAATTCATTCAGGATGTGATCGGTCACCAAGCAGAGATCGATGCTGCCTACAAAGAGCGTGTCAAACCTCTCAAGGACGAATGGGGAAGTGGAACTCTTGCTGCTCACTTGACGCGTCCTCGCGAGCTTTTTGACCTTGTTACACTTGGCCATCTTCGTCGCTACCTGGGGCGCGCCAACGGCGACAGCCCCCCGCATAACAATCTATCGACGGCGCCATGCTACTCGAATGGAGGCTGGACCCGCTACGGTGAGTTCCGGACGATTGCTAATCGCATCACCGAAATTGCCGAGGCGAACCAAGCCACCGCTGCGCTGATCGTTTTACCTTCATGGGAGAAGATCAAGGGGTTGGAGAATGCCAATTTTCGCATCACCGCCGAGAACCTGAAGATTGCCAAGGAAATGGGGATCGACACGTTCGTTCCAGAAAGTCAGGGCACTGTGAACGAGACCTTCCCAATGGGTCAGAGGGCCCACTACACCCCGCGCGGTTACTGCATGCTGGCAAAGTCGGTCTCGACCATCATCGCGGCGCCGGAAGTTAGGTGCGAATGATGGATCGGCTGCCGAGCACGGCGCCCCATCGGATAGCATCTCTCGATTTGTTGAGAGGTGCCGCCGCCTTTGGCGTCGCTCTCGCACATTTCGTGTACGTCACCACCGGCAGCACAACCGCTGAGGCCCTATCAGCGATTTGCGTCGAACTCTTTTTTCCGCTGAGCGGTTTTGTCTTGGCCAGCCAGTTGCTGCTGGTGTCCAGGGATGCAAGCGCCATACGAGTTTTCTATCTGCGGCGCTGGCTGCGAACGCTTCCGCCATATCTCGTCGCCATGTCAGCGGCAGCCATTCTGTTCAACGGACACCCTATCGAATGGCTCGCGCACGCAACGTTCACACAGAGCATTATCCCGGACATTAGAGATCGTTCGTTTTACGCCATTGCTTGGAGCCTGGCTGTTGAGGAATGGTTCTATCTGCTGATGCCGGTCATCATGATTGCCGGCGCGCGAATTCGGGTAACCCCACTCACCGCTGCGCTTGCGGTTATCGCCATTGCCCAGATTGCTAAAGTCGTGGCCCCCGGCGACCATATGCGCATTTTTACGCCATTACGCCTGGACGCGATTGCCGCGGGGTTTGTTGCCTACGTCCTGCTCGACCAGCTCCGGCCGCTGGCGAAGTACTTTTTGCCGATCTCGGCTGTCGGTCTCCTGGTCGCGACCTCGGAAATCATTTCTAACCCGGCCTCGCACGCGTGGCAGTTCATTTTCGTCGACCTGGCGACCGTCGCCGGCACTAGCGCGGTTATTCTTTTGTCACAACGCGATCTCTCGCAGCCCGCCGCAGCAGTCGCAGATTGGTTCGGGCGAATATCGTATCCAGTGTATTTATTTCACCTGCTGGTCCTCGCACTCCTCGGCCCCGACGTCGGTGTTTTCAAGTATGTCGTAGTGCTCACGCTTTTCTGCACGTCTTTTCATGTCTTATTTGAAATCCCGTTGCTGAAATCTCGCCCGGTATATCTGGTGAGCGAAGGGGCCGACTTATCGAGTCCTTCATCGCAACTCACAACGGAACCGCCGTCGCGCGCCCCGGAATGAGACCCTAAAACGCCACATCCCTTTCGGGGCGGATATGGTGGGACCAAGGTCAGGGCCACCAGCCGCAACCTTCGGCGGCCGGGCTCTGAAAGGCATTCGCCCAATGATGCCCGGATGAAGTTATCACGTTAACGCCGGCGCACCGTCAGGCGCTCACCCGATCCGCTTCAGCCCCTTGGCGTATTCCTGCGAGCGCTTGACGTAATGGTTGGCGGCGCCGCTGATCATGGCGATCAGCCGCTCGTCCAGCGTGCGGATGGCGCGGGCCGGCGACCCGACGATCATCGAATTGTCGGGGAAGCTCTTGCCTTCCGTCACCAGCGCGCCGGCGCCGACCAGACAGTTGTTGCCGATCTTGGCGCCGTTGAGCACGACGGCGTTCATGCCGATCAGCGAATTGTCGCCGATGGTGCAGCCATGCAGCATGACCTGGTGGCCGATGACGCAATTCTTGCCGATGACCATCGGATAGCCGGGATCGGTGTGCAGGGTGCAGTTGTCCTGGATCTGCGAGCCCTCGCCGAGCTCGATCCATTCGTTGTCGCCGCGCAGCACGGCGCCGAACCAGACACTGGTCTGCCGCTTGAGACGAATGCGGCCGATCAGCACCGCGGTCTCGGCCACCCAGTAATCGTCCGCGCCGGGAAATTCCGGGCCCTGTCCGTTGAGTTCGTAAATCGGCATGTCGCGCTCCCTGTTCGGAGCGCGAGTTAGCCCGCCGCGACCGGAAAATGGAAGAGCGCCGGCAAAGGATTTCGCGTTCGCGCTGCCGGAACGCGCAGGGCCCGCTAGACGACGCCGCAGGCGCGCAGGCTCATGACCAGCACCTGGCCCGACATCAGGCTCCAGAAGCCGGCGATCATGGTGGCGAAGAACACGAACTGGAAACGGCGGCCCTCTTGGCGCGCGCCCAGAAGCGTGTTGCGCATGATCAGGAAGGGCGCGGCGACGATGAGCAGCGGCACGGCGGCGAACGCGCCGACGCTGGGGCCGGTGGTCAACAGCGCGAAACTCGGCATCCGGCTGGTGACGAGCTGGTAGGCCGAGCTCAACAGCCCCGCCATGGCGAAGCCGAACGCGAGCACGATCAACATCTGCAGCGAATGCGCACTCATGAGGGCCTCAACGCATGACCGGACGGCAAGTAACCCGTTGCGCCGCGGTCGCGCCAGCCAATCCTTAACGGATGGTTAACCACTTTCACGGATCGTTAACGAAGGCGTGGCAGTGGAAGGAATTGAGCCCGTTCGCCGCCGAAATCCCGCCGAGACCTGCCCATGGCCACCATCGCGCATCATCCCGCTTCGCGCCGCCACGGCCGCCGGCGCCGCGGCCATGCCGGGCCGCTGGTCGCGCCGGTCATCGTCTTTGCGGCGGTGTGCATCGCCGCCGCCGTCTATGTCGCCTATGTGCTGTGGCCGCGCTGGCCGGACGCGCCGGTCGCGACCGATGCGCCGTCGATGCCGATCACGGTCGGCGGCACGGTGTTCAACATCGAGCCCGCCGCCATCCGCATTCCGAGCGAGCGTCACGCCGGCTCGCAGAGCCGCGTCGACGTCGCCTATCTGTGGCCGTCGCTGATGCCGCCCGATCCGTCGCTCAAGGTCATTGACGGTCAGCCGGTCAATCCCAACGAGCGGCTGTTCGCGCTGATCCTGGTCGATGACGGCGCCCTGCCCGTTGCCGAGCGTGTGCGCTCGATCTATCCGCGCTATCTGGCGAGGGCGCCGGAGGCCGATGCGCCGGAAGGCCTGGTGGTGCATCCGTTCCGCGGCGATACGCCTTATGCCGGCGAAGACCTGGTGTTCGAGCGCGCCGCGCCGGATCGCTTCGTGGCGCGCTGCTCGCGTCACGGCATCGGCAATTCCGGCATCTGTCTCATGGAGAAGCGCGTTGGCGCCGCCGACGTGACGTTCCGCTTTCCGCGCGAATGGCTGGGCGACTGGCGCTCCGTCGCCGCCGGCATCGACAAGCTGATCGCGCGCTGGCGGCCGAACGGCTGAGGATTACTCGCCGGTATCTTCGAGATCGAAATCGAGGATCGGCAGTTCGAAGATGTACGACTTGCGGCCGCGTTCCGCCTCGAGGAACAGGACGCCGAGGAAGTCGTCGCCGATATAGACCTCGAGCGAGTCCATCTTCTTCGGCCGCGTCACGACGCGGATCTTGTCGTTGTCGAACTTCTTGCGCAGGTAGGCATTCAGCGTCGGCACCGGCTGCATCGCCGGATCGTTCGACACCTGAATGACCATGCGGAAGTTGTACGACTTCTCGCCCTCGTCCTCGTCGGACGTGAGTTCGCCGAGATCGTCCTCACCGGCAAAGACTTCGGCCATGTCGTCGGACTTCGGCACGACGCGAATGGTCTGATTGCCGAAGATCTTCTTCAGATAGGCGTCGAGTTTCGAAACTTCCTGGACGTCCACCGGAGCGCTCCCTGACAAATCGGCGAAAAGGGTGTCCGGGCTAGTTGCCCGATTGGACGCTGCAAAGCAACCCGTCAGGGCTCTCCTTTTAGCCGTCGAGGAGAATACCGGACAGCATCTGGTCCATCGACCGCGATGGCTCGGAGCAGCCGGCCTCGCCGACCACCTTGGCGGGAACGCCGGCCACCGTGACGTTGTTCGGCACGGGCTTGATGACCACCGAACCGGCGGCGACGCGGGCGCAGCGGCCGACTTCGATGTTGCCGAGAATGCTGGCGCCGGCGCCGATCATCACGCCCTGGCGGATCTTCGGGTGCCGGTCTTCGTGTTCCTTGCCGGTGCCGCCGAGCGTGACGCCATGCAGGATGGAAACGTTGTCTTCGATCACCGCGGTCTCGCCGACGACGAGGCCGGTGGCGTGGTCGAGGAAGATGCCGCGACCGATCTTCGCCGCCGGATTGATGTCGCACTGGAACGCCGCCGACGAGCGGCTCTGCAGGTAGAGCGCGAAATCCTTGCGGCCCTTGCCGAGCAGCCAGTGCGCCAGACGATAGGTCTGGATGGCGTGGAAGCCCTTGAAATACAGAACCGGCTCAATGAGCCGGTTGGCGGCCGGATCGCGATCGATGGTGGCGACGATGTCGGCGCGGAAATCCTCGCCCATCGACGGCTGGTCGCTGATGGCGTCGCTGAAGGCCTGGCGGATCAGGTCGCTCGACACGTCGGCATGCTCGAGCCGCTGGCTGACGCGATGCGCCACCGCGGTTTCCAGCGTGTCGTGATGCAGGATGGTCTCGTAGATGAAGCTCGCGAGCTCAGGCTCGCGGCGCACGATGTCTTCGGCTTCGGTGCGGATGCGGGTCCAGACGGGATCGACGGTGTTCAGGGCTTTCGCCCGGGTCTGATGCAGCGCCATAGAATATTATTCTCCGAATGCCTCTCAACCCCTCACATAATCCTTAGCACAAATGCTGCCAGAGGACACGCGAAGAACAGCTAGGCTTTTTTGCGGGAGCGGCGGCGCCCCCCTGAATCACGGGCGCTGGTTAAGGAAATCCAGCACGCCGGCTTTATAAACCCGGTCCCCGACCGCCAGCATGTGGTCGCGGTCCGGGATATCGAGGGCCTGCGCGCCTGGGATCAGTGCCGCGAGGTCATGCGCCGAGCCGGCGACGTCGTCCTTGGTGCCGATGGCGATCAGCACCGGTGGCTTGAGTGAGGAGAACTCCTCGCGGCTCATGACCTGGCGGGAGCCGCGGATGCAGGCAGCAAGCGCGCGCAGATCGGACTTGGTCTGATCGGCGAAGGCGCGGAAGACGCGGCCCTGTTTGTCGGTGACATCGGCGAGCGACGGCGCCTCCAGCGCATCGGCGATCGTCGTCGGCAGGCCGACGCCGTCGATCAGATGCATGCCGAGGCCGCCGAGGATCGCCGAGCGCACGCGCTCCGGATGCTTGAGCGCGAGGAAAGCGGTGATGCGCGCGCCCATCGAATAGCCCATGACATCGGCGCGCTGAATGCCGAGATGATCCATCAGCGCGCGCACATCGTCGGCCATCTTGCTGGTGTCGTAATCGGCCGGGTCGTAGAGTTTGGCGGAGGCGCCATGGCCGCGATCGTCAAGCGCGATGACGCGATAGCCGGCGCGCGTCAGCGTCGTGAACCACGACGGATTGACCCAGTTGATTTCCTTGGTGGAGGCAAAGCCGTGCACCAGGATGATCGGATCGCCCTCACCCTGATCGAGATAGGCGATTTCGACATTGCCGTTTTTGAAGCTGGGCATTGCTAAACCTTTCAGCACACTCATCGTCATGCCCGGGCTTGTCCCGGGCATCTACGCCTTGCTGCGGGCAAAGACGTGGATGGCCGGAACTAGTCCGGCCATGACGTTGCAATAAACCGCTCTATCGGCCGAGGCAAATGCCCTAACCTCACGCCGGAAACGTCGCCGCCGCCTCGCGGTCCATGCGCCGCCGCTTGCGCCAGCGGAAATAACGCCGCGCGCCGCGCTCGGTCATGCTCTTGAGCGAGGCGACGAACATGAGAAGCGTGAACAGCGCCGACACCATCCAACTCGTCAGGTTGAAGGTGGCGAGTGACAGCGCGATGGCGCCGCGGCCCGCCGTCTTGAGAATGGCGCGGGTGCGGCTGCCGGATTTCTCGGCGAGCTTGGCGACGCGCGCCATCTCGGCCGGGCTTTCGGCAATCTTCAAGCCGTCGAGCGCGGCGCGCGTGCCGGCCTTGCCCTGGACGCGGCCGATGTCGCGGCCGAGATCGAGAAGGCCGCCGGCGCGCTCGAGCTTGACCGCGTCGCGCGCGGCGCGCGCCGCGACCTGCGGCTCGGTGATCGAGAAGCTGCTTGCGGCGCGGCGCAGCGCCGGGCCATCGACCACGCCGCGCAGCATGCGCGAGACGCGCGCGATCATTCCGGCGCTCAATCGCTCGGTCTTGCGCGCGACCTTGGCCACCGTCAGGCCGACACGCACCGGCGCCGTGGCGCCCATCGTGGCGTAGGTGCCGGCAGTAATGGCAAGGCCGACACAGGCGAGGCCGAGGATCAGTTCGTCGGCCTCCTGCCCGGTCGCCAGCCGCGAGCCTTCGCGCACCGCGTCGCGGATGTCGCCGAACACGAAAAGATCGCCGAGTGCGGTGCCGGCGAAACCGGCCATGTCGTCGGGCTCGCCGGTGACGAGGCCGTAGGCAAAGCTCTGCGCCGCGTGCGTCGCCGTGGCATCCTCGGCGACGGCGGCCTTGGTCTTGTCGATCAGCGCCTGATCGACCGCGACCTTCCGCTCGGCGGCGAGATCGACAAAGCTCTGGGCGAGGTCCGAGTCCTTGGCCGCCAGCGCCGCCTCGATCTCGCGGGTGGCCACCGTGCTGTTGAAGCTCTGGTCGAGCGCGCGGTCGGCGATCGCCGCCGGGTCGTCCTCGATGGCGAACAGGTGGCCGGCCTCGAAGCCGCGCGGCACGGCGATGGCGGCGCCGATCGCCAGCAGCGCGGCAAGCAGCAGCACCGGCGCCAGCCGATGCTGGCGCGCGACGCGCAGCTGTACCCGTTCGGGAGCGAATCCTTCGGCGTCGCGCATGCGTCCTGCTCGCCTCCTCGGCGGTCACGCGCCCGCCTGGGGATAACGGCCGCGCAGTCCCGCGCGCGGCCCTTCGACAAGGGAAAAACTCAGCCGAATCAACGCGGTTCCGGCGATTCTCCGGCCAAGACTAACGAATGATGAGCGCTAGATATATGGCGAGCCTGTCGCTATGGTGCCCGGCAAATCGGTGTCATCAGACGAAGGCAGAAGCGGCCATGGCGGAACACGTCGTCCCCCATTTCCAGAACGATCCGGGCGTGCCGGTCATTGAGATCGGCGCCAAGGAGTTCATGTGCGTCGGCGCGACGCCGCCCTATGACCATCCGCACATTTTCTGCGACATGGGCGACGAGAACGAGATCATCTGTAGCTATTGCTCGACCCTCTACCGTTTCAACGCGACACTCGATCCGCACGCCGCCATCCCCGCGGAATGCGCCTATCGGCTGGCCGCGGCCTAAGGCCGGGGCCGCACCTTGGCGCCCTCGCGTCACGTTATTGTCGCAGGTGCCGGGATTGCCGGGCTTTCCGCGGCCATGACCCTCTCCCGCGCCGGCTTCCGCGCCAGCGTCCTCGAGCAATCGCCCAAGCTGGAAGAGACCGGCGCCGGCCTGCAGCTCTCTCCCAACGCCACGCGCATCTTGTTCGAACTCGGCTTGCGCGACCGGCTCGAACCTTTCGCCGTCAAGCCGCAGATGATCCGCGTCATGTCCGGCGGCTCGGCCCGCGAGATCACACGCATTCCGCTCGGCGATATCGCCGAGCGCCGCTACGGCGCGCCTTTCTGGGTCATGCATCGCGGCGATTTGCAGGCCGCGCTGGCCGACGCCGCGGCCGACATGATCGACATCGAAATCAAGCTCGGCCACCGCTTCGATGACTTCGCCACGCATTCGAACGGCATCACCGTGCAGGCCTATCGCGGCAAGCAGGTGGTCGATGAGCGCGGCGCGGTGCTGATTGGCGCCGACGGCATCTGGTCCGCGGTCGGCGAGCGATGGCGTGCGCAGCGCAAGCCGACCTTCTCGCATCGCACCGCCTGGCGGGCGCTCATCCCCGCCGACGCAGCGCCGGAGCCGATCCGCGCGCCGGTCGTGCACCTGTTCCTCGGTCTCGACGCGCATCTGGTCGCCTATCCGGTCAAAGCCGGCAAGCTCATCAACATCGTCGGCATCGTGCACGACGACTGGAACCAGGCCGGCTGGAACGCGCCGGGCAGCCGCGACGAAATTCTCCGCCACTTCGCGCCCTTCACCTGGAGCGAGGCGGTGCGCGATCTCATCCGCATTCCCGACCGCTGGCTCAAATGGGCGCTGCTCGACCGCGCGACGCCGTTCTCCGGCGGCAGCGGCCCGGTGACGTTGATCGGCGATGCCGCGCATCCGATGCTGCCGTTCCTCGCTCAGGGCGCAGGTATGGCGATCGAGGACGCCGCCGTGCTCGCCGACAAACTCAAGGCGCACGGCGACGATCCCGAACGCGGCCTGCGCGCCTATGAGAAGGTTCGCCGGGCCCGCACCGCGCGCGCGCAGGCGACCGCGCGAAAGCAAGGCTCGATCTACGGCCGCACCGGCCCGGAAGCCGCGGCACGAAACTTCGTCATGCGCATGATGGGCGGCGAAAGGCTGCTCAAGCGCTACGATTGGGTCTATAACTGGCGGCGCAGTTGATGAAGCCAGCGCCCGATTGAAGAGGCGCGGAGTCGCATGGCCGGTCGGATCATGCGCCAAAAAGTACCGGGAGGATTCATGTTGTTTCCAGCGACCATCGCGGGCAGCCTGCCCAAGCCGTCCTGGCTCGCCGAGCCCGACAAGCTGTGGCCGAAGTGGCGGCTCGACGGCGCCGACCTCGCGCAGGGCAAGCTCGACGCGACGCTGCTGATGCTCAAGCTGCAGGAAGACGCCGGCATCGACGTCGTGTGCGACGGCGAGATGTCGCGCCAGCATTTCGTCCACGGCTTTCTCGAATATGTCGACGGCATCGACACCCAGAACAAGGTCGAAATGGGCATCCGCGCCGACCGCTATAAGGCGATGGTGCCGGTGGTGCGCGGCAAGCTGACCTTGAAGGGCCGCGTCCACGAGGCGGAAGCCCGCTTTGCCCGCGCCCATACAAAGCACCAGTTGAAGATCACCATGCCCGGCCCGATGACGATTTCCGACACGATTGCGGATGCGCATTACGGCGACAAGGTGAAAATGGCTTTCGCCTTCGCCGATCTCCTGAATCAGGAAGCCAGGGCGCTGGAGAAGGACGGCGTCGATGTCATCCAGATCGACGAACCGGCTTTCAACGTCTTCATGGACGAAGTGTCGACCTGGGGCATCGAGGCGCTGCATCGCGCCATCGACGGCCTGAAGTGCACCACCGCCGTGCACATCTGCTATGGCTACGGCATCAAGGCCAATATTGATTGGAAGAACTCGCTCGGCGAAGAATGGCGGCAGTACGAAAAGATCTTCCCCGCTCTGGCGAAAAGCCGCGTCGATCAGATCTCTCTCGAGGCCATCAATTCGCGGGTGCCGCTCAACCTGTTGTCGCTGCTCGAGGGCAAGGATCTGCTGGTCGGCGTCATCGACGTAGCCACCGACATCGTCGAGACGCCGGACAAGGTGGCTTCGGTCATCGCCGACGTCATGAAATACGTGCCGAAGGAGCGCATCGTCTGCTCGACCAATTGCGGCATGGCGCCGATGCATCGCCACATCGCCGAGGCCAAGCTCAAGGCGCTGGGCGACGGCGCCAAGCTGGCAAGGCAGAAATTCGCCTAGCGTCGTTCCCGCGAAGGCGGCGCGACAGCCCCTTGATCCACATCAATAACCCGGCGCGCACCCGTCATAGCCTCCTCGCGTCACTCGTCGAGGAGCCAATCATGACCGCCAATGTTGGAATGCTGGACCGCGTCGCGCGTATCGTCGTCGGCATCGCGCTGATTGCCTTCGCGCTCGGCTATATCGCGCCGGGCACAAGCTGGGCCTGGGTCGGCTGGATCGGCGTGGTGCCGCTGCTCACCGCGGTGTTCGGCACCTGCCCGCTGTACAGCATGGTAGGTTGTTCGACGAAGTAGGCTCGATCGCTTGTAGCCCGGATGAGCGCAGCGAAATCCGGGAACGGTAGTCCCGGGTTACGCTTCGCTCCACCCGGGCTACGGCCTCGCTCTATCGCCCCGCCCGTCCCATCACATCCATCAACTCCGCGACCTTCCGGCGCTGGTCCGCCTTGTCGCCGGAGGCGATGGCGTGTTCGACACAATGCGCGACGTGCTCGCGCAGGATTTCCTCTTCCACCTTGCGCAGGGCGGCGCGCGCCGCCGCGATCTGCGTGACGATGTCGATGCAGTAGCGGTCTTCCTCGACCATGCGCGCGATGCCGCGCACCTGGCCCTCGAGCCGGCCGAGACGCCTGAGCGTATCGGCCTTGTGCGCCGCTGTGCGGCTGGTAGCGGGATCGGGCTTGCTGTCCTTTGCCATAGGGTCTATATACCCCCCTAGGGTATTAGTTGCAAGTCGAAACGCGAAGCCGCGCCAGGACCGATAAAATGACCGACCACACGCACCACCACGGCCACGAGCACAGCCATGCTGGCCACGATCACAGCCACCACGATCATGGCTCACACGATCATGCGCATGGCGCGGCCGGTGGCGGCATCATCGATCCCGTGTGCGGCATGACGGTCGATCCGCACACCTCGACATTGCGCGCCGATTACCAGGGGCACACCTATTATTTCTGCAACCCGAGCTGCCGCACCAAATTCATCGCTGATCCGATGAAATATCTCGGCGAGCGTGCGCCGGAGCCTGTCGTCGAAGGCGCGATCTACACCTGCCCGATGCATCCGGAGATCCGCCAGGACGGCCCCGGCTCCTGCCCGATCTGCGGCATGGCGCTCGAGCCCGAAATCGCCACTGCCGAGAGCGGCCCCAATCCCGAACTCGCCGACATGTCGCGGCGCTTCTGGATCGGCCTCGCGCTGACGCTGCCCGTGTTCGCCCTCGAGATGGGCGCGCATATCGTCGGCGGTCACGGTTGGGTCGATCCGAAACTGTCAAGCTACATCCAGTTCGCTTTCGCCACGCCGGTCGTGCTGTGGGCCGGCTGGCCGTTCTTCGTGCGCGGCTGGCAGTCGCTGGTGACGCGCAACCTCAACATGTTCACCCTGATCGCGCTCGGCACCGGCGTCGCCTATGTCTACAGCCTCGTCGCCACTTTCGCGCCGGGCGTCTTCCCGGCGGCGTTCCGTGGCCACGGCGGCACCGTCGCTGTCTACTTCGAATCCGCGGCGGTCATCACCGTGCTGGTGCTGTTCGGCCAGGTGCTCGAACTGCGCGCGCGTGACGCGACCTCCGGCGCCATCAAGGCGCTGCTCGGCCTGGCGCCGAAGAATGCGCGGCGCATCAAGGACGATGGCAGCGACGAAGAAGTCTCGCTCGATGCCGTGCAGTCCGGCGACAAATTGCGCGTGCGCCCCGGCGACAAGGTGCCCGTGGACGGCACCGTGCTCGAGGGCCACTCCTCGGTCGACGAGTCCATGGTCACCGGCGAATCCATGCCGGTGAGCAAGCAGAAGGACGCGCGCGTCATCGGCGGCACCATCAACACCTCCGGCTCTTTCGTCATGCGCGCCGACAAGGTCGGCCGCGAAACCCTGCTGTCGCAGATCGTGCAAATGGTGGCGACAGCCCAGCGCTCGCGCGCGCCGATCCAGCGCCTCGCCGATCAGGTGGCCGGGTATTTCGTGCCGACGGTGATCGCCGTGGCGCTCATCGCCTTCGGCGCCTGGGCGATGTTCGGGCCCGAGCCGCGGCTGTCCTACGGCCTCGTCGCCGCCGTGAGCGTGCTGATCATCGCCTGCCCCTGTGCGCTGGGTCTTGCCACGCCGATGTCGATCATGGTCGGCGTCGGTCGCGGCGCGCAGGCCGGCATTCTCATCAAGAACGCCGAAGCGCTGGAGCGGCTGGAGAAGATCGACACGCTGGTGATCGACAAGACCGGCACGCTGACCGAAGGCAAGCCGAAGGTCGTCGCCGTGATCCCGGCCGAGGGCTTCGACGAGGCGCAGGTGCTGGGCATCGCCGCTTCCGTCGAGCGCGGCAGCGAGCATCCGCTCGCCGCGGCGATCGCCAAGGCGGCCGCCGAGAAGAACCTCGAGCTCGCCCCGGTGCGCGGCTTCGATGCGCCCGCCGGCAAGGGCGTCATCGGCATGGTGAGCGGCAAGCGCGTCGCGCTCGGCTCGCCGGCGTTCCTCAAAGAGCTCAACATCGACAGTTCGTCGCTGCACGAGGCCGCCGAAGAGCAGCGCAATGACGGCGCCACCGCCATCTTTCTCGCCGTCAACGGCAAGGTCGCCGGCGTCATCGCCATTGCCGATCCGGTGAAGGCGACCACCGCCGAGGCGCTCAAGGCGCTCGCCGAAGACAACATCCGCGTCGTCATGCTGACCGGCGACAACCGCACCACCGCGCAGGCGGTCGCCCGGCGGCTCGGCATCACGGAAGTCGAGGCCGAAGTGTTGCCCGATCAGAAGAGCGCGGTGATCGAGAAGCTGACGCGCGAGGGCCGCCACGTCGCCATGGCGGGCGATGGCGTCAACGATGCCCCTGCGCTTGCCGCCGCGCAGGTCGGCATCGCCATGGGCACCGGCTCAGACGTCGCCATCGAGAGCGCCGGCGTCACACTGCTCAAGGGCGATCTCCTTGGAATCGTCAAGGCGCGGACACTTTCCGCCGCGGTGATGTCGAATATCCGGCAGAACCTGTTCTTCGCCTTCCTCTATAATTCCGCGGGCGTACCGATTGCGGCCGGCATTCTTTATCCGGTTTTCGGTTTGCTGCTGTCGCCGATCATCGCCGCCACAGCAATGGCGCTTTCTTCGGTCAGCGTCGTCGGCAATGCCTTGCGGCTGCGCGCGCTCAAATTATAGAGTGCGCCGCAATTATAGGGATTGCTGAATGCGATGGATGGCTGTGGCGCTGCTGGCGCTGTCTCCGGCGGCGCAGGCCGCCGAATGGCGCGTCGAGCATATCGACACGCCGGCGCGCGTCACCGCCATCGAGACCGTTGACGGCGCGCCGCGCGTCGATGCCGGCGGCCTGTGGTACAGCATCGATCTCTCCGGCCCGAAGGCCAAGCTCACCTTCATCGACACGCCGCGGCGGCAGCCGCCGCCGGAGAATGCCCTGCCCGACGGCCGTGTTGTTACCGGCACGCGCGACATTGCCCGCGTCTGGCTCGCCGCGCCGACCAAGCGTTACGATCACAACGTGCTCGGTGACGCCATTGAAGCTGGCAGCCTGATGATCGTCACTGCCGATGGCGCGAGTCACAGTGTCGCGCTTGGCGACGACGCCGTGTTCGAGGACCTGACGCCGCGGCTCGCCGATCTCGACGGCGACGGCCGTGACGAGATCGTCGTCGTGAAATCCTATCTCGATCGCGGTTCGGCGATCGCGGTCGTTGCCTGGCGCGACGGCCGCTACAGCGTCGTTGCCGAGACACCGCCGCTCGGCGGTCCGCACCGGTGGGAAAATCCGGCCGGCATCGCCGACTTCAACGGCGACGGCAAGATGGACATCGCCGTGTTGCGCCAGCCGCATGCCGTCGGCGCTCTCGAAGTGTGGACTTACGCCGACGGCCGCCTGCAACGCGGCCCTTCGCTCGACGGCTTCAGCAATCACATCGCCGGATCGCGTGCGCTCGGATTGAGCGCCGTCGCCGATTTCGACGGCGACGGAACGCCCGATCTCGTGCTGCCATCGCGCGATCACGCGAGCCTGCGCATCGTCGCCTTCAAGCCGGTGCCGCAGGAGATCGCCAGCATCAAGCTGCCGTCCGATGCGCGCACCGATCTCGGCGTCATCAAGCGTGACGGCACCGCGCCGGCCGTGCTGGCCGGTCTCGCCGACGGTTCGCTCGTCGTGATCCGCCGCGATTAAACGCCGGCGTCAGAACACCGCGAGATATTTCAGCAGCGACAGCACGCCGATGATGATGATGATGATGCGCGCGATCTGCTTCGCCCGCCCGTCGATCGGCAGCATGTTGATGAGATAAAGTACCAGCACGATCACCAGGAAGGTGATCAGGATGCTGATGAGCAGGCTGATGCCCATAATGGCCCCCGTTCCAAGCCGCGGCAGTGCGGCGTCGGGCCAACAAGTTCCAGCCGCGAGAAAAGTTCCCGTCCGGAGTGGCGGCTAGCGCCCGCGGCGCTTCGGGGGCGGCGGCGGGGCGGCGGCCGGGGCCGCCGGCGCGGGCGGCTTGATCGTGCAGTTTTTGCCGGCCGCCTCGCGATTGATCTCGGCCAGATTGCCCTGCACCTGGCCGTATTCGCCGCGATAGGCGAGCAGCGACACCACGCCGCCGCCCGGCGACTTCTCGGCGTCGGCCATGGCCTGGCGCAGCACCTCGCGGCGGTTCACATAGTTGGCGGCGGCGGTGTTGAGCTGCTGACAGTCGAACAGGAAATACTTGCCCGGCGCGACGAGGAAGGTGCCGAGCTTGTCCTCCTGCGGATTGCTCGAGCCGCAGGCCGACAGCAGCAGCGCCAGCGCCGGCACGGTGAGAAGGGTCGCGGTCTTTCTGCGCAGCGGTCGTTCGGTCACGCGTGTCGATCCGATGTTGGTCATGAGAAGCCCGAAGCGATAAAGACGCCAAAAGCGGCGCCTTCAAGGTGGTGGTGCGGACGGAGGGAGTCGAACCCTCACGGGCTTACGCCCAACGGATTTTAAGTCCGGTCTGTCTACCGGTTCCAGCACGTCCGCACATCTCGTCATCCGCCGTCACGGCGGATCACTCCGGCGCGGACGGCGACATCAACTCACTTCAGTAATAAATCGCCCCACAGTTCGTCCCAGTCCTTGCCGGAGGGATCGGTCACGCGCCCGTCCTTCTCGTAGAACTTGTTCGGGATCTGGAAGATGGCGACGAAGGTGCCGCCGTTCGGCGACCACGCCGAATGCCGGCTGCCGGCCGGGCGCCAGACGAATTCGCCGGCCTTCACCTCGATGCCGGCGTCGGGGCCTTCCTTGTCGGCAAGCGAGCCATCGAGAATGTAGGTCTGTTCGATCAGCACATGCTCGTGGTCGGGCAGTTCGGCGCCGGGGTCCATCTTGAACAGCAGCGTCGCCAGCCCGCTCTGCTTGTCCACCATCAGCGGCTTGGTGTAGCAGCCGGGAAAGCGCGTCGGCTGCCACGCCATGTCCTTGGGAGTGACGACGCGCGAGGCGAGATCCTGAGGGAGCTTTTGGGCGGCGGCAGCCATGGCCAGCGTCCTGGTGAAACGGGTGCACGATCCTAGCGCGCGAACGCCAGCGCCGCCAGCGCCGATCTGCGGTGCGTGGGACGCCCGGCAGCTCTGCCCGGATGGCCTTGCCAAAGACTTGCCAAGCCTCACGGAAGTGCTGCATGAAGTCCCGGATTCAGGAGCGAAAAGCGCGCCCATAACTCTGCCTATTCGAGGAAACGACATGCCGACCTACCGCTCCCGCACCACGACGCACGGCCGCAACATGGCAGGCGCCCGCGGCCTCTGGCGCGCCACCGGCATGAAGAACGAGGACTTCGGCAAGCCGATCATCGCGGTCGCCAATTCCTTCACCCAGTTCGTGCCCGGTCATGTCCACCTCAAGGATCTCGGGCAGCTCGTGGCGCGCGAAATCGAGTCCGCCGGCGGGGTCGCCAAGGAGTTCAACACCATCGCCGTCGACGACGGCATCGCCATGGGCCATGACGGCATGCTCTACAGCCTGCCGTCGCGCGAACTGATCGCCGACAGCGTCGAATACATGGTCAACGCGCATTGCGCCGACGCGCTGGTCTGCATCTCCAACTGCGACAAGATCACGCCCGGCATGCTGATGGCCGCCTTGCGCCTCAACATCCCGACGGTCTTCGTCTCCGGCGGTCCGATGGAAGCCGGCAAGGTGACGCTGAAGGGCAAGGCCCGCGCCGTCGATCTGGTCGACGCCATGGTGGTCGCCGCCGACAGTTCGTACAGCGACGCCGATGTCGCGGCGATCGAGCGCTCGGCCTGCCCGACCTGCGGCTCCTGCTCCGGCATGTTCACCGCCAACTCGATGAACTGCCTGACCGAGGCGCTCGGCCTCGCGCTGCCGGGCAACGGCTCGGTGCTCGCCACCCATGCCGACCGCAAGCGCCTGTTCGTCGAGGCCGGCCATCTCATCGTCGATCTGGCCCGCCGTCACTACGAGCAGGACGATGCCAGCGTGCTGCCGCGTGCCATCGCCAATTTCGACGCCTTCGAGAACGCCATGACGCTCGACATCGCCATGGGCGGTTCGACCAATACCGTGCTGCATCTGCTCGCCGCCGCGCATGAAGGCGAAGTGCCGTTCACCATGAAGGATATCGACCGGCTGTCGCGCCGCGTGCCGGTGCTGTGCAAGGTCGCGCCCTCCGTCGCCAACGTACATCTGGAAGATGTGCACCGCGCCGGTGGCGTCATGGGCATTCTCGGCGAACTCAATCGCGGCGGCCTCATTCATCCCAAGGTCGGCTCCGTCCACGCCGAGAGCCTGAAGAGCGCGCTGGCGCGCTGGGATGTCGTCACCGCATCGAGCGACAGTGTGCGCGAGTTCTACCGCGCGGCGCCGGGCGGCGTGCCGACGCAGACGGCGTTCAGCCAGGCCGAGCGCTACGACGACATCGACACGAACCGCGAGACAGGCTGCATCCGTGACGTCGCGCATGCCTTCTCGCAGGACGGCGGCCTCGCCGTGCTCTACGGCAACCTCGCCACTGACGGCTGCATCGTCAAAACCGCGGGTGTCGATGAAGGCCTGATGACCTTCTCCGGCCCGGCGCGCATTTTCGAAAGCCAGGATGCCGCGGTCGATGGCATTCTCGGCGGCAAGATCGTCGCCGGCGATGTCGTGCTGATCCGTTACGAAGGCCCCAAGGGCGGGCCCGGCATGCAGGAGATGCTGTATCCGACCAGCTATCTGAAATCGAAGGGCCTTGGCAAAGCCTGCGCCCTGATCACCGACGGCCGTTTCTCCGGTGGCTCATCGGGTCTGTCGATCGGCCACGTCTCGCCGGAAGCCGCCGAAGGCGGTCTGATCGGTCTCGTCGAGGACGGCGACATCATCCAGTTCGATATCCCAAACCGCCGCGTGCATCTCGACGTGCCGGAAGCCGAACTGACGAAGCGCCGCGCGGCGATGGAGGCGCGGGGTGCGGCGGCATGGCAGCCGGCGGCCAAGCGTCCGCGCAAGGTGACGACGGCGCTGCGTGCCTATGCGGCTTTCGCCACCAGCGCCGCACGCGGCGCCGTGCGCGTCGTCAAGTAAGCGGCGCTCAGTCGCCGCCGGCGCGGATCGGCGGCGCATAGGACAGCGCGGTGTCCCACGGGAAGTAGATCCAGGTGTCCTGCGACACCTCGGTGATGAAGGTATCGACCAGCGGCCGGCCCATCGGCTTGGCGTAGACGGTGGCGAAATGCGCCGCCGGCAGGATGTCGCGCACCATGCGCGCGGTCTTTCCGGTATCGACGAGGTCGTCGATGATCAGCACGCCCTTGCCCTGCGCGCGCATCGACGTGATCTCCGGGCCGACGCCCTTCATCACCCGGATGTCGCCCTGGTTCTTGTAGTCGTGATAGCTGGCGATACACACGGTCTCGATGATGCGCACATTGAGCTCGCGCGCCACGATCGCCGCCGGCACCAGGCCGCCGCGGGTGATGCAGACGATGGCCTCGAACGGCCCGGCCTCGTGCAGCCGCCAGGTCAAGGCGCGGGTGTCGCGGTGAAACTGGTCCCAGGAGACGGGGAAGACTTTCTCAGGTCGCGGGGCGTCGCTCATGCTTCGCTCTTGGCATCGCTTTGTTGATGACGGGCAGATGCCGGTTCTAGCCCACTTTGCCGCGAAGTCGAACGGGCGCGGCGCGCCATCCCCATGCTTCGTCGGAACCCGGGGCGGCCGCGCGCCGCCTACAAGGGCTGCGGCCGGCCGCCGGGCGGCAGCAGGGTGATCGGGTCGCTTTCCGCCACCGCGGCGGCCGCCGCCCCACCCTCCTCCAGCACCGCATAGGCGACCGAGCAGATGTGCGAGTGGATGCGCTTGAGGTCGCGCAGCACGTCGAGGTGCAGCGAGGTGGTCTCGATGGTCTCCGGCCGGCCCTCGCGCAGCCGCTCGAAATGCCGCTCGGCGGCGGCAAGCTCGGCATTGCGGATCTTGGCCTTCTCCTCGATCAGGCGTTCGGCCTGGCCGCGGTCGCCGGACATGAAGACGCTGAAGGCGAGCTTGAGGCTGTCAAGGATGCGGGCGTGGAACGCCGCAAGCTCCGCGGCGCCGTCGGCGGAGAATTCGATGCGCCGCTTGATCTTCTTGGCGGCAAGCTCGCTGAGGTTTTTGTCGATGATGTCGCCGATATGCTCGAGATTGATGGCGAAGGAGATGATCTCCATCGCGCGCCGCGCCTCGGCGTCGTCGAGCTGGCTGCGCGTCAGCTTGGTGACGTAGAGCCGGATCGCCTCGTCGAGCCGATCAACGATGTTGTCGGTGCGGCTCACTTCGGTGACCAGCGCGCGGTCGCCGGTCATCATCGCCTGCATGACCTGGCGCAGCATCACCTCGACGAAGTCGCCCATGCGCAAGGTCTCGCGCGCGGAATCGGCGAGCGCCAGCGACGGCGTGTCGAGCGCGCCCTCGTCGAGATAGCGCGGCGCCGACGGATCGGCGGTCCGCGGCGGCGATGGAAAAAGCCGCGTCAGCAGCGCCGCCAGGGGATCGAGCAGCCCAAGAAACACGATGGCGAGCACGACGTTGAAGGCGATGTGGAATTGCGCCGTCAGCTTCGCCATGTCCGGCTGCCACGCCATCATCGCCGCGGCGATCGCCGGCAGGAACGGCAGCGCCAGCGCCACGCCGGCCAGACGATTGATGAGATTGCCGACCGGCAGGCGGTAGCTGGCGCGGTCGTCGCGGCGGCCGCCCTCGAACACCGGATTGATGGCGCTGCCGAGATTGGCGCCGAGCACCAGCGCCAGTGCCGCCGGCGGCGTGACGAAGCTCGAATAAGCGAGCGACATCACCAGCAGCACGGTGGCAACGCTGGAATGCGCGGCCCAGGTCAGCGCCGCGCCGATCAAGACGCACAGCACCGGATCGCCGGTGATGGCGGCCAGCACCGCGCGGGCCGCCGGCGCGTTCTCCGCCGGCGCGAGGCCGTCGATCAGGATGTGCAACGCCAGCAGCATCAGGCCGAGGCCGATCGAGACGCGGCCGAGATCCTTGATCCAGCCGCGGCCGCCGCTGCGGAAGGCGACAAGGCCGATGACGAACAGCACCGGCGCCACGGCGGTGACGTTGAAGGCGAGCACCTGCACGATCAATGTGGTGCCGACATTGGCGCCGAGCATGATGGCGAGCGCGGCGACGAGGCTCACCGTGCCCTCGCTCGCGAAGGACGCGGTCATCAGCCCGGTCGCGGTGCTGCTTTGCAGAAGCGCGGTAAGACCGAGGCCGGCGCCGAAGGCCGCGAAGCGGTTGGCGAGCGCGGTGGACAGCAGCCGCCGCAGGTCGGGGCCGAAGGCGCGCGTGATGCCGCTCTGGACCATGTGCAGGCCCCAGAGCAGCAAGGCGACGCCACCCATCAGGTCGAGCAGTACAAGAGTGCCCATGCGACTCTCCTCCCCCGCAATATAGTCCTGCTGCGGGGCATCGCGAGGCTAAAAGTCGGCGTCGGCGTGGTGTTTCGGAGCCGGGCTGGCTCAGGCCGAGGCGGCGAGCCGCGCCCGCACCGCCGCCAGCATCGCCGCCACCGCGACGCGCGCCTCCTCCAGACGCGCGGCATCGCGCGAGCGCATGACGATGTTGGTGTTCGGCCCGTTGTTCTCGTCGATGAACGGATAGCTGCCGATGATCACATCGGGATGCGCCTTGGCGACGGCGGCAAGTTCGGTGCCGACATCTCCCTCCTTGGCGTCGGCGCGGATCGAGGCCGACAGCATCTTGACGCCGGTCTTCAGCTTCGGCGCCACCTCGTCGAGCATCGCCTGCATCACCGAGGGAATGCCGGCCATGGTGATGACATTGCCGATCCAGAAGCCGGGCGCGCCCGACACCTTGTTGGCGACCAGCGCGCCGCCCTTCGGGATGCGCGCCATGCGCATGCGCGCCTCGTTGAGTTCGCCGCCGGTCTTGGCCAGGCGCTCCTTCAGGATCGCCACCGCGTCGGGATGGAATTCGAGTTCGACGCCGAAGGCCTTGGCGACACAGTCGGCGGTGATGTCGTCATGCGTCGGCCCGATGCCGCCGGTGGTGAACACATAGGTGAACTTGGCGCGCAAGGCGTTCAGCGCATCGACGATGGCGCTCTCGTCATCGGAGACGACGCGCACTTCCTTGAGGTCGATGCCGATCGCCGTGCAGTAGTCGGCGATGTAGCCGATGTTCTTGTCCTTGGTCCGCCCGGAGAGGATTTCATCGCCAATGACCAGAACGGCAGCGGTGACGATCTCGGCGGTCATGGCGGCTCCCTATGCGCCGCGGACCTGGCATCGCCGCGGCGGCGGGCCCGTATAAAGCATGATCCGGCGGCGACCGGAAGCGCCGCGCCGAATGGCGGACCCGCGCCGCGAGAGCGGCGTCCTACTTCTTCTGCACCACGAAGAAGTGCGCCCCGGCCACGATGCCGTTCCACACCGGCGCTGAGGCGATGGCCAGATGCCAGAGCGCGCGGAAGCTGCCGGTGGCGTTGCTGTACTGGGCCGACCACGTCGTCACCGAATTGCAGCTTTCCCAATTGACCGAGAAGGCCAGCGCGCCGCCGGCGCCGGCGGGGTAGTACCAGCCGGTCATCGGCTGCGGTTTCTTGGCGTCGCAGCCGGCTGGCGTGGTGACGGTGCCGGTCAGTTGCCCGTTCGGCGCTATCGCGGTGATCGCCAGCACGGTGCCGTCATCGGCGATGAAGCTCAGGCCGGCGGCGAATTTGGTTTCCGCCTGGGCGGAGGCCGTCACCGGCACGCTGATCAGCACGGTCAAGCATGCGATGACCCGCATCAATGTCACGGCCATGAACGCCTCCTTGTCGCGAACGCGCGGCGTCGATCCGCGCGCGCGGAGCCTAGCAACCCCACGCACCGGCTGCAACCTGAGGTGGTATTTCGGTAGTTTCGGCTCCCGTCGCGCTAGCGGCTCCTCCTGGCGCGTCAAAAGCCGGGCCGTGGTGTAGGCTTGTGATGGGCGCCTGCTTGCTGATCAGATCGCCCAAAAGCTGGGCAACCGCAGGCGGCCCGGCGCGTTATTGAGCGCTCCGGCCGGGTTGGCGCGAACTTTGCTCCAACCGGAGGCAAGCCCGCGGCGCGGGCCGGAAGCTGGGGGATGTTGGGATGGGTTCCGCCTTCGACGAGATGAAGGGCCATGACGGCACGGCCGTCCGCCCGGCCTATGGCGAACTCGACCGCTGGCTCAAGGAGGTGCCGCCGGACGTCCTCGACTATCGCCGCCGCGAGGCCGAGCTGATCTTCCGCCGCATCGGCATCACCTTCGCCGTCTATGGCGAGGCCGACGCCACCGAGCGTCTGATCCCGTTCGACGTCATCCCGCGCATCATGTCGGCCGACGAGTGGCGGCGGCTGGAGAAGGGCCTCACCCAGCGCGTCAACGCGCTCAACCTGTTCATCAAGGACGTCTACGGCGCGCGCGACATCCTGCGCGCCGGCGTCGTGCCGGAAGACATGATCTTCCGCAACCCGGCCTTCCGCCCGGAGATGAATGGCCAGACCGTACCGCACGACATCTATGTCCACATCGCCGGCATCGACATCATCCGCGTCGATGCCGATACCTTCTATGTGCTCGAGGACAATGCGCGCACGCCGTCCGGCGTCTCCTACATGCTGGAGAACCGCGAGATCATGATGCGGCTGTTCCCGGAATTGTTCTCGCGCCACCGCATCGCGCCGGTCGAGAACTATCCCGACGAATTGCTCGCGACCTTGCGCTCGGCGGCGCCGCTGTCGACGTCGCGCGAGCCGAACGTCGTGCTGCTGACGCCCGGCGTTTACAACTCCGCCTATTACGAGCACTCGTTCCTCGCCGACAAGCTCGGCGTCGAGCTCGTCGAGGGCCGCGACCTCTTCGTCAAGGACGAGGTCGTCTACATGCGCACGACACAGGGGCCACAGCGTGTCGATGTCATCTACCGCCGCGTCGATGACGACTTCATCGATCCGCTGGCCTTCCGCCCCGACTCCATTCTCGGCGTGCCCGGCCTGATGTCGGCCTACTCGGCCGGCAACGTCACGCTCGCCAACGCCGTCGGCACCGGCATCGCCGACGACAAGGCGATCTATTCCTTCATGCCGGACATCGTGAAGTTCTATCTCGGCGAAGAACCGCTGCTGAAGAACGTGCCGACCTGGCGCTGCCGCGAGCCGGAGCACCTCTCCTACGTGCTCGATCACCTGCCCGAGCTGGTGGTCAAGGAAGTGCACGGCTCCGGCGGCTACGGCATGCTGATCGGACCATCGGCCAGCAAGGTGGCGATCGAGCAGTTCCGCGCCAAACTCAAGACGGCGCCGGAGAATTTCATCGCCCAGCCGACGCTGGCGCTGTCCACCTCGCCGACCTGCGTCGAGAGCGGCGTCGCGCCGCGTCACGTCGATCTGCGGCCCTTCGTGCTCACCGGCAAGAACGGCGTGCGCATCGTGCCGGGCGGGCTCACCCGCGTCGCGCTCAAGGAAGGCTCGCTGGTGGTCAATTCGAGCCAGGGCGGCGGCACGAAGGATACGTGGGTGCTGGATAAATGAGGGTCGAGAACAAGCCCTTCGACTTGTCCCGGGCGCAGCGCAGCGCGTCTTCGCGGTGCGCTGCAGACCCGGGATCGCCAAACGCCGAGACCTTGAAGGTCCCGGTTCTGCGTCGCACCGTTCCGCTTCGCTGCACGCTGCGCCGCGCCCGGGACACGAGGCCATAAATGCTCTCACGCACCGCCGATAACCTCTACTGGCTGTCGCGTTATGTTGAACGCGCCGAGTACCTGGCGCGCATTCTCGACGCCACGCAGCGTCTCTCCGCCTTGCCGCTCGCTTATGTCGGCACCGGCAACGAGTGGGAATCCGCCGTGCTCACGGCCGGCTGCGCCACCAGCTTTTTCAAGACCTACGAGACCGCGACCGAGGAGAACGTCACCGACTATCTTGCCTTCTCCACCGCCAATCCGTCATCGATCCGCAACTGTTTCGAGATGGCGCGCGGCAACGCCCGCGCCGTGCGCACGGCGCTGACCGGCGAGATGTGGGACGCCATCAACGGCACCTGGCTCGAGCTCAAGCGCTTCGGCAACGGTCCGGGCTCGCGCGAGGAGACGTCGCGCTTCCTGCGCTGGGTGCAGGAAAGTTCGCTGCGCTTCGACGGCTCGGCCTACCGCACCATGCTGCGCAACGACGCCTACTGGTTCTCGCGGCTCGGCGTCTACATGGAGCGTGCCGACAACACCGCGCGCATCCTCGACGTCAAATATCACCTGCTGCTGCCCGACAACGAGCGCGTCGGCGGCCCGCTCGATTACTTCCAGTGGGCGGCGATCCTGCGCTCGGTGTCGGCGCTGACCGCCTATCACTGGGTCTATCGCGAGAGCCTCAAGCCCTGGCTGGTCGCCGACCTCCTGATCCTGAAAGAGGAGATGCCGCGCTCGCTCGCCTCCTGCTACGAGGCGATCGTGCGCAACCTCGACGCCATCGCCACCCATTACGGCCGGCAGGGTCCGGCGCAGCGCCAGGCGCGCGGCATCCGCACCCGCCTGCAGAACAGCAAGATGGACGGTATTTTCCAGCGCGGCCTGCATGAATTCATTGGCGAATTCATCACCGAGAACAACCGCCTCGGCCTCGCCATCACCGAGCAGTTCCTGCAGTGAGGCACCCTGTTCGGCTCCCCGCCGCTGGGTTAGGCTTTCGCCTCGACGAACGCGCGCGCTGAAGGCCTCATGCGAATCCGGATCGCCCACACCACGACCTACACCTACGACGCCCCGCCGAAGACGGTGACGCAGGTGCTGCGGCTGACGCCGCGCAACCACGACGGCCAGTATGTCGTGAACTGGCGCATCGACCTGTCGCGAGACTGCCAATTGCACCAGCGTGACGGGGCCTTCGGCAACATCAGCCACTCCTTCACCGCCGAAGGACCGTTCGACGAACTGTCGGTGTCGGTCGAGGGCGAGGTCGATACCCAGGACACCAGCGGCATCGTCCGCGGCGCGGTCGAGCGCTTTCCGCCGGCGCTATTCCTGCGCGACACCCAACTGACCGAGGCCGACACCGCCATTATCGATTTCGCCGAGGCGACGCGCGCCAAGGCCGGCGGCGATACGCTGACGCTGCTGCACACGCTGATGGCCGATCTGAACGACAGCTTCGCCTTCGACACCGAGCCGACCCACGTCGGCACCACGGCCGCCGAGGCGTTCAAGCTCAAGCGCGGCGTCTGCCAGGACGGCACCCACATCTTCATCGCCGCCGCGCGGCATCTCGGCATCCCGGCGCGCTATATCGGCGGCCACTACTGCCGCACCGATGAGGACGGCCCGCAGGACGCCGGTCACGCCTGGGCGGAGGCCTATATCGACAAGCTCGGCTGGGTCGGCTTCGACCCGACCCACGGCCTGTCGCCGACCGAAGCGCATGTTCGCGTCGCCGTCGGCCTCGATTACCTCGGCGCTGCGCCCGTCCGCGGCACGCGCCACGGCGGCGGCCACGAGACCATGAAAGTCTCGGTTCATGTCACGCCGGCGCTGCGGCAGATGCAGTCGCAATCACAATCGCAATCGTGACGGCGCCGGCGCTATTGACCGCAAACGAGTTCCCTGAATAGTCGGCAAGACCGCCCGGCGGCGGCCCCGCCTTCCAAGCCTCAAAAGACAGACCCCATGACCTACTGCTGCGGAATTCTCGTGCGCGACGGCCTCGTCATGATCGCCGACACCCGCACCAATGCCGGCCTCGACAACGTCTCGACCTTCCGCAAGCTGCACGTCTACTCGGAGCCCGGCGAGCGCATCATGGCGCTGGCCTCTTCCGGCAACCTGTCGCTGTCGCAGACCGTGCGCTCGATGCTCACCGAGGGCATCGAGAACGCGGAGACCGGCGAGATGGAAACGCTGATGAACGCGCCGACCATGTTCAAGGCGGCGCAGCGCATCGGCAAGGCGGTGCGCCTCGTGCAGGGCATCGACGGCAAGGCGCTGGCCGAGGCGGCGGTCGATCACGACGTCGCCTTCCTGTTCGGCGGCCAGATCAAGGGCGGCAGATTGCGCCTGTTCATGATCTACTCGGCCGGCAACTTCATCGAGTGCACGACCGACACGCCCTATCTGCAGATCGGCGAGCACAAATACGGCAAGCCGGTGCTCGACCGCGCCATTTCCTACGACACCGATCTGTACGACGCGCTCAAGATCGGCCTGATCTCGATGGACTCGACGATGCGCTCCAATCTCGGCGTCGGCCTGCCGATCGACCTCATGGTGGCGCGGCGCGACGCCTGCGACTCCGAGGTCAATTACCGCATCGAGCCGGGCGAGCCCTATTTCCAGGATCTGCGCGAGCGCTGGTCCGGCGCGCTGCGCGCGGCGCACATCGCCATCCCGCGGCCGCCTTACCGGACGCCGAGCGGCTGATTCCACAGGAAAGTTCCGTATATTCTCGGAGTATTGGAGACCCCTTTACCTCCGATTAAGGCCGTTGGCTGAATTCCGCGGGTCACCGCCGGCGGCGCCGCAAAAACGGTAAAATGAAAGCGATTGGCAAGCTTTAGCTCCTACCGTCCGCTCCGACTGTCCTGCGGACAAGTGGTTTTTAGGGGTATCTGTTTGCAGTCGCCGGCTCACCCGAGACACACCGACGACCCGACCTTCAGCAATTGGGACCGCGCGCGCCTGAGCGTCGTCGTCCCGATCGGGGTCATCGTCGCTGTCGCGATCGTCTGCATCGTCGTCGCCGTGCTGTCGTCGGCGCAGCGCGCGGACGAGGTGGCGGCCGCGCAGGAGCGGCAATTGCTGTCGACGGCGTTGCAGAATTTCGGCCGCCGCACCCTGAGCGAAACCGAGAGCGTCGCCTCCTCGCAGGGCGCACAGACCAATATCCGGCAGAACTACGATGCGGCCTGGGTCGAGCGCGCCGGCGCCTGGCTCACCACCTTCTTCAAGCAGGACTACGTTTTCGTCCTCGATAAGAACGACCACCCGGTCTATTCGCGGGTCGGACGCTACATGGTGGACCGCACCTCGCTCGCCGGGGGCATGGCCGAGTTCGCCGAGATCATCGATTACGCGCGCGGCCGCCGCGCCTCGATGTCGAGCGCGATCCAGTTGACCGACGGCCACCAGACCGAGGGCGGCGCCCACGCCCGCGTTGCGGTGCTGCGCCTGGTGACGGGTCAGCCGGCCGCGGTCGCCATCGCCGCCGTCGGCGATTCCCGCGCCGCGGCCTCGCTCGACACCGAGGCGCCGCTGGTGCTGACGGTGAAACTTCTCAACGCCGAAACGCTCGGCACGCTCGCCAACCAGCTCGGGCTCGAACGGCTGCGCATCGTCGATAACGGTGCGGTGCCGGAAGGCGACATCGCCTACGATGTGTCGGCGCCCGATGGTTCGCGCATCGCGCGGCTGGTGTGGACGCCGGCCCAGCCCGGCGCCGAGATCGTGCACAGCGTCGTGCCCTTCATTGCCGTGGCGCTCGCCGGCTTTGCCCTGCTCGGCGCCTTCGTGCTGCGCTACATGCGCCGCACCGCGGTGGCGATCGCCGCCGGCGAAAATCGTCTGCGGCACCTCGCGATGCACGACCCGTTGTGCGGCCTGCCGAACCGCATCTTTTTCTCCGAGCGCCTCGAAGCGGTGATCGACGAGGTGTCGGTCACCAACATTCCGGCGGCGCTGTTCTATATCGACCTCGACCACTTCAAGGACGTCAACGACACGCTCGGCCACCCGGTCGGCGACGAACTGATCCGCAACGTGACGTTGCGGCTGTCGCACACCCTGCGCGGCGGCGATCTCGTAGCGCGGCTCGGCGGCGACGAATTCGCCGTGCTGTCCACGATCGGCGGCGACGCGCCGGTGATGATGGCGCTGGCGCAGCGCATCATCGCCTCGATCTGCGCGCCCTACAATATCGGCGGCCAGAACATCGTCATCGGCGCCTCGATCGGCATCGCCGTCATCGACCAGCATTGCGCCGGCGCCGCCGACGTCATGCGCTACGCCGACATGGCGCTGTACCGCGCCAAGAACGAAGGCCGCAACCGCGCCTGCATCTACGACGCCGCGATGGATGCCGACCTGTCGAAGCGCAAATTGCTCGAAGGCGACCTGCGCGAAGCCATCGAGAACAACCAGCTCCGCCTCGTGTATCAACCGATCGTCGACAAGAGCGGCGACAACATGCTCGGCGTCGAGGCCTTGTGCCGCTGGACGCATCCGACGCGCGGCGAAATCTCGCCGATGGAGTTCATCGCGCTCGCCGAGCACTCCGGCCTCATCGTCGAACTCGGCGCCTGGGTGCTGCGCAAGGCGATGACCGACGGGCTCGCCTGGCCGAACCTGACGGTCGCCGTCAACGTCTCGCCGCTGCAATTCCGGCGCGCCGACTTCGCCGACACGGTCGAGCACACGCTCAAGGAAACCGGCTTCGATCCGACCCGCCTCGAGCTCGAGATCACCGAGAGCGTGCTGATCGGCAATGTCGACACCACCGAAGCCGCCATGCGCCGGCTCAAGGCCTTCGGCGTGCGCCTCGCCCTCGACGATTTCGGCACCGGCTATTCCTCGCTGCTCTATCTGCGCCGCTTCCCGTTCGACAAGCTCAAGATCGACCGCAGCTTCGTGCTGTCGATCGAAAAGGCCGCCGACGCCGCCGCCATCGTTCACGCCGTGGTGTCGCTCGGCCGCGGCCTCGGCATGAAGGTCACCGCCGAAGGCGTCGAGACCGCCGATCAGCACCTGTTCCTGCGCGCCGCCGGCGTGCACCAGATGCAGGGCTATCGCTTCGGCCGTCCGACCACGGCCGACCGCATCGCCGCGCGCCTCAACGCGCCGGAAGCCTATCGGCACGGCGATCACCCCGCCTCGCTCGCCGGCTGAACCACGGCCCTCCCCGGATTTCCAGCGCCTTCGCGCCGCAGTGCAGCATGCGCACTTTGCGGGGCTGTGGCGCTATGACGGTTGTGCTATGGCCTCGGGCCGCACGGCTCGCGTGCCTATGAAGAACATGCGAAGGGAAGGACCAATGACCGCCAAGATCGCTCTCGTCACCGGCGCCGGCACGGGGGTCGGCAAGGCCGTCGCCACGGCGCTCGCCAAGGCCGGCTACAACCTGGTGCTGGCGGGCCGGCGCAAGGAGCCGCTCGATGCGGTCGCCGCCGAGATCAACGCCATCGGCCAGCAGGCGCTCGCCGTGCCGACCGACGTGTCGCAGCGCCAGTCGATCCTCGACCTCTTCGCCAAGACCAAGGCGAGCTTCGGCCGCCTCGACGTGCTGTTCAACAATGCCGGCGTCGGCGCGCCGCCGGTGCCGCTGGAAGATCTGCCGTTCGAGACCTGGCAGAACGTCGTCAATACCAACCTCACCGGCATGTTCCTGTGCACCCAGGAAGCCATCAAGATCATGAAGGCGCAGAACCCGCAGGGCGGCCGGATCATCAACAACGGCTCGATCTCGGCGCACGCGCCGCGGCCCTTCTCGGTCGCCTACACCGCGACCAAGCACGCGGTGACGGGCCTGACCAAATCCACCTCGCTCGACACCCGCAAGTACAACATCTGCTGCGGCCAGGTCGATATCGGCAACGCCATCACGCCGATGACCGCGCGCATGGTGGAAGGTGAAGGCGTGCTGCAGCCGAACGGCACGTCGATCCACGAGCCGCGCATGAGCGCCGACAATGTCGGCGCCGCCGTCGTCACCATGGCCAACATGCCGCTCGACGCCAACGTGCTGTTCATGACGGTGATGGCCAACACCATGCCGTTCGTCGGCCGCGGCTAAAGCTGCCGCCGGATCAGGACGCCGCCGCGCCGCCGGGCGAGACCGGGGCGGCGGCCGTCTGCCGGACCCTGGCAAAGCGGACGACGCGCTGCGCCGCGCCGGCATCGAGCACGAGATATTCGGCGCGCGTCGGCATCGAGCCGAATTCGTAATGCGCGGCCTTGGCCTTGCGCAGCTTCAGGAACAGTTCGGCCACCGGCCAGGGCAAGCCGGCGGCGCGCAACAGCAGCAAGGCCGATTGCAGGCTCTGCCCAGCCAGCACGCCGAACGCGTAGCCGCCGTCGATCGTCAGCACCGACGCCAGCACCGTCGCCGCATCGAACAGCCGCCCCGCGCCGAACAGGTCGCGGAACACATCGCCGGCATTGAGATCGCCGTTGCGAAGGCCGACAATATAAGCATGCGTCCGCTCCACGTTCCGCTTGCGATCCTCCAGCCACTGCGCGAGATGGGTGACCACCGTCGCATCGTTGACCGCGCCGGCCTTGCCGCCGAGCCGGCTCGCCAGTTCGTCGGAGATCATCGGCAACAGGTATTCGACCGCGGCGAACGACAGATCCTTGCGCTCGACCAGCAGCGCCTGGAGTTGGGGATCGTGTTCGGCCTTGGCGATCATGCGGCGCATGCCGGCATCGGAAAATCGCGCGCCGCCGTTTCCCGCCAGAATGCGCACGACGCTGATGTCGCCTCGCTCGGCGACGACGTCGCTGACCGGCGGCGTGACGTCGTTCCGCGCCGCGATCATGCGCAGATGGTCCTGCGAGCCGCTCTGTGCGACCTCGACCAGCATGGCCTCGGGCATCGCCTTGTAATCGCGGATCATCGGTCCGGCGACCGCGATATCGGCGTCGCTCGCGAGATTGCGCACCAGTGTCTCGGGCAGTTGCGGCATGGCGGCAAGCGCGCCGGACGCGGACGCGCGATCCGCGCCGGAGATCTTCCCGATCAAGGTCGAGACGACGTCGTTGAACAGATAGCGCTCCGCGGTCGGGGCCAGGTCGGCGCGCGCCGCATAGACACTGGAGACGCGCCGCAACAGTTCGACGCGCTTGTCCGCCGAACGCTCGGCCGCGAGGCGAGCGAGATCCTGAGCGAGCGTAGCGAGCGATTCTTCCGGCGCGGCGTCGTCAGGCATGTCATTACCCACTTCCAACTCACCGCATATGATCGCAAACCGCTTAAATCACGATGAAACAACCGGCGATGTATTGGGCATTTGATTCATATGTCGCTTACCGAGCCGTCGCGGCCGGAGGCGGGCGGCATGCGCACTGCGGTATCGCGATATGACGAATGCGATGTCGGCCATCGTCACCGGTATCGTGCTGTGGTGCGCCGCGGTTTTTGCCGCGCAGGCCGAACCGGCCGGCATCGTCGCCTTCGGCGACAGCGCCACGTCCGGGTATCTCATACCGCGGCAGGATGCCTACCCTGCGCAATTGCAGCGCGCGCTGCGCGCCAGGGGCTACGACGTCACCGTGAAGAATGCCGGCGTCGCCGGCGACACCACGCTCGGCGCCTTGAAGCGGCTCGATCTCGCCATCGATCCCGGCACCGCGATCGCCATCGTCGAGTTCGGCGTCAACGATCGCCGGCTGCGGGTGCCGCGCGCCGACATGGAAAAGCGGCTGGGCACGATTATCGACACGCTCAAGCGGCGGCAGATCGACGTGCTCTTGGTCGGCTATGGCGGGCTTGATCTGTCGCGGGTCGCCTCGCGCCACGCCACGCTTTATGTGGCGTGGCATGTCGCGCCGGGCCGGCATCGCGCCCGCGACGGCGCGCACTACGACGCCGAAGGCTATCGTATCGTCGTCGGCCAGATGCTGCCGGCGGTCGAGACGCTGCTCAAACGCCGGCGGCCGTGATCACGACGCCGGCCGAGGCGCGCGGTCGCGCGTCAGCGTCCAGATGGCGATCGCCACGGCGACGAAGGCGACGCCGACCATGCTCAGCTCCCGCAGCATGCCGGCCGCATACATGACGCCGCCGAGGCCGGAGCCGATCGCCTGCCCGACATAGACGCTGCTGGTGTTGAGCGCGACCGAGGCGCTGGCCAGTTCGGGCGCGGCCTGCACCAGCCGCGCCTGCTGAATCGAATTGGTGGCGGCAAAACCGAGACCGAGGAAAGTGATGCCCGCCGCCATCAGCGCCAGCACGCCGGCGCCGGCGGTCCACAGGGCAAGACCGGCGAAATTGCAGGCGAGGAAGATCACCGACGTCTTCCAGCCGCCGAGGCTGCCGACGATGCGCGTCGCCGTGACATTGCCGATGAAGCCCATGACGCCGTAAAGCGCGAACATCAGGCCGATGGTTTCGTGGCTGGCGCCGGCGAGCCGGCTGAGGATGGGTCCGAGATAGACGAACACCATGAACTGTCCGCCGATGAACAGGATGGTGATGGACAGCAGCATGAGGATCTTCGGATTGCGCAACAGTCCGGCGAAGCTGCCGAGCGACAAAGGCGGGCCGAACAGTTTGCCCGGCAGGCCGACGGCGAGCAGGATCGCCGGCACGAAGGACGCGAAAGCCGAGAAGGCGAAGGCGCCGCGCCATCCGGCATAGGCGGCGATGAAGGCGATGAGCGGCAGGCCGGCGGCAACGGCCAGCGACCAGCCGAGGAAGATGAAGGTGATGGCGCCGGAGCGCGCGCGGGCTGACACCAGAAGGCCGATGGTGCTGGCGGCCTGCGGCGTGAACACGGCGGCAATGGCGAGCGTCAGCAGCCGCAACACCAGCACGACGCTGTAGTTCGGCGCCAGCGCCATCGCCGCCTGCCCCGCGGCCATCACCGCGAGCGTCGTCACCAGCAGCACGCGGCGTTCGATGCGCGTCGTCAGCCAGGCGACCACCGGCGAGCCGATGCACAGAATGATGGCGCCGAATGTCACCAGCAGCCCGGCTTCGCGGATGCCGACATTGAGACCTTCGGCGAGGATCGCCAGCATGCCGGCCGGCGCCAGCACCGACAGGCCGGTGGCGAAATTGCCGAGCAGCAGCCCGTAGCGAGACAATTGTTGATGCAAGAAAGACGTCCGCGAAATGAAGAAGAACGAATGGATCCGGCGACGATCGGCCGGGCGTGGCGAAGGACTCAATCACATGGTGGGCGGCCCGTCCTCCGACAAGTCCGCATGGCGCGGCACCGCCCGAATTCTGCGAATGGTTTCAATGACGATTGTTGATGGGTGTGGTTTCCCTGTTTCTCTGTCTCTCTCTCTCTTACCCTCGCCACATGGAGCATCGGCGTTTTTGTAGCCCGGATGAAGCGCAGCGAAATCCGGGAACAGCCGTCGATCATCCCCGGGTTACGCTTCGCTCCACCCGGGCTACGGCGAGAGAACGTCGTCGCCGACATGACGCCGCGACGCCACGTGCACAAGGTCGTCCCCGCGAAGGCGGAGACCCACGTTCCTCGTCATCCCGCACTCTCCCTCGTCGTCCCCGCGAAGGCGGGGACCCATAGCCCCAGCGCCATCGAGAGGTCATGGCGTAAGGGCCCCCGCCTGCGCGGGGGCGGCAACAAGCACAAAACTAATATTCCTAGGACTATTGACTTTGCCGCAGGCTAGGCTTATCTTCCAGCCATCCCGCCCCATCGAGCGAGGGGTGTCTGATCAGCGTCTACAGATGCTGGGGCGCAAGTGCTCGCGTCCACCCTCCCCCTGCGGGGGAGGGATAAGAAGAAAACTAATGCAGCACGTACTCGCCGTTGATCGCCTTCATCTCCGCCGGCTTGATCAGCTTGCAATGCGCCACCTGGACGGAATGCAGCGGGCCTTCGAGGCGCTCTTGCCAGAAATCGAGAAACTTCTGCAGCTCGGGGAATTTCGGAAACAGGTCGTAGGCCTGCCAGACATAGGATTGCAGCAGCCAGCGGTGGTCCGGCCGGCGGTAAAGAATGTGCGCCGTGGTCAGCCCGTAGCCCTGAACCTGCTTCTCGAAGTCCTTCGAAACCGTCGAACTCATTCCGTCCTCCGTTGGTGAAGCGGACGATAAGTTTCCAGTCGCGACGCGGTTCATTGCAAGCTGAATCGGTGAACAAACTGTTTAAAATCAATGCGTTAGCAGCAATGTGCGGCGGCGGCTAACAAACCCGCCGCACGTCCCTCGCCTGTGCTACAAGCCGGGGCCGGCGTCCCGCCCATGGTCAAATTAACCATACGGGTCCAGGGGCTTAGAGACGTTGCTGGCACTCTCCCCCGATGAGTGCTAAAAAATTTCCGGAAGCCCCTTGCGGGTCAAAAACATCCCTCCCATCTCGCCCTGCAAGGTGCCGGAGGGGAGTTTCACCGGCTACCGGAAACGTCAGATAACCCAATTATTTAGGAGGACTGCCATGAAGTTCCGCCCGCTTCACGACCGTGTCGTCGTCAAGCGCATCGACGCCGAGCAGAAGACTGCTGGCGGCATCATCATTCCCGATACCGCGCAGGAAAAGCCGAGCCAGGGCGAGATCATCGCCGTCGGCCCCGGCGGCCGTGACGAAAACGGCAAGCTCACCCCGATCGACGTCAAGGTCGGCGACGTCGTGCTGTTCGGCAAGTGGTCGGGCACCGAGGTCAAGATTGACGGTCAGGATCTCCTGATCATGAAGGAAAGCGACATCATGGGCGTTCTCGAAGGCGTCTCCGCCTCGAAGAAGAAGGCCGCCTAAACACCAACCCGTCATCCTGAGGTGCGCGCTCGAAACGAGCGCGCCTCGAAGGATGACAGCCACAATGAAGGTCATCCTTCGAGGCTCGCCGCATCCGCGGCTCGCTCCTCAGGATGACGAGCAAGAGGATAAACTCACATGGCTGCCAAAGACGTCAAATTCTCCGTCGACGCCCGCGACCGCATGCTGCGCGGCGTGGACATTCTCGCCAACGCGGTGCGCGTGACGCTCGGCCCCAAGGGCCGCAACGTCGTGCTCGACAAGTCGTTCGGCGCTCCGCGCATCACCAAGGACGGCGTCACCGTCGCCAAGGAAATCGAGCTCGAGGACAAGTTCGAGAACATGGGCGCGCAGATGGTGCGTGAAGTCGCTTCGAAGTCGGCCGACTTCGCCGGCGACGGCACCACGACCGCGACCGTGCTCGCCCAGGCGATCGTCAAGGAAGGTTCGAAGGCGGTTGCCGCCGGCATGAACCCGATGGATCTCAAGCGCGGCGTCGATCTCGCCGTCGAAGCGATCGTCGAGCACCTCAAGGCCAACTCCAAGAAGGTCACCTCGAACGACGAAATCGCCCAGGTCGGCACCATCTCGGCCAACGGCGACGTGGAGATCGGCAAGTTCCTCGCCGAAGCCATGAAGAAGGTCGGCAACGAGGGCGTCATCACCGTCGAGGAAGCCAAGTCGCTCGACACCGAACTCGACGTCGTCGAGGGCATGCAGTTCGACCGCGGCTACATCTCGCCCTACTTCGTCACCAACGCCGACAAGATGCGCGTTGAGATGGACGACCCCTACATCCTCATCTACGAGAAGAAGCTGTCGGGTCTTCAGGAACTGCTGCCGCTGCTCGAAGCGGTCGTGCAGACCGGCAAGCCGCTGCTCATCGTCGCCGAGGACATCGAAGGCGAAGCGCTCGCCACCCTCGTCGTCAACAAGCTGCGCGGCGGCCTCAAGGTCGCGGCCGTCAAGGCGCCGGGCTTCGGCGATCGCCGCAAGGCCATGCTGCAGGACATCGCGATCCTGACCGGCGGCCAGGCGATCTCGGAAGATCTCGGCATCAAGCTCGAGAACGTCACCCTCTCCATGCTCGGCCGCGCCAAGAAGGTGTCGATCGACAAGGAGAACACCACCATCGTCAATGGTTCGGGCAAGAAGGCCGACATCGAGGCGCGCGTGGCGCAGATCAAGGCGCAGATCGAGGAGACCACCTCGGACTACGACCGTGAGAAGCTCCAGGAGCGTCTGGCCAAGCTCGCCGGCGGCGTCGCGGTGATCCGCGTCGGCGGCGCGACCGAGATCGAAGTGAAGGAGCGCAAGGATCGCGTCGACGACGCGATGCACGCGACGAGAGCCGCGGTCGAGGAAGGCATCCTGCCGGGCGGCGGCATCGCCCTGCTCCGCGCCACCGAGGCGCTGAAGAAGGTGAAGACCCAGAACGAAGACCAGAAGCACGGTGTCGACATCGTCCGCAAGGCGATCCAGGCCCCGGCCCGTCAGATCGCGCTCAACGCGGGTGAAGACGGTTCGGTCATCGTCGGCAAGGTGCTCGAGAAGGATCAGTACTCCTACGGCTTCGACGCGCAGAACGGCGAATACGGGAACATGATGTCCAAGGGCATCATCGACCCGACGAAGGTCGTGCGTGCGGCGATCCAGAACGCGGCTTCGGTCGCGGGCCTCCTGATCACCACCGAAGCGATGGTCGCCGAACTGCCGCCGAAGAAGGGCGCCGGTGCCGGTGGCGCGCCGGGCGGCATGCCGGGCGGCATGGGCGGCATGGACTTCTAACGAACTCCACTTCCCATCTGTGAAAAGAAGCGAAGGCCCGGGAGCAATCCCGGGCCTTTGTCTATTGCGGCGCCGACGCGCTTCGCTACCTTGCGGACGGACTCAAGACACGCCCGGAACTTTTCATGCACTTTCCCACTTCGCTGAGCGACATCGACTTCGTCATGCTCGTCTCCGCCGCCGCCGTCATCCTCAACATCATCGGCTATCTGATGAAGACGATGATCCCGCTGCGCATCGTGGCGATGACGACCAACTGCCTGTTCATCCTGTGGTCGTCGATGGCGGCGGTTTACCCGACGCTGATCCTCAACTGCATCCTGCTGCCGATCAACGCCATGCGCTTCGGCCAGATGAAGAAACTGATCCGCCAGGTCAACGAAGCCGCCAATGGCGACCTCAACATGGATTGGCTCAAGCCCTTCACCACCAGCCGCAGTTTCACGGCGGGCACCGTGCTGTTCAACAAGGGCGATGAAGCGACCGAATTGCACTTTATCATGTCCGGCCGTTTCCGCGTGGTGGAGCGCAACGTCGAACTCAGCGCCGGCAGCATCATCGGCGAACTGGGCCTGCTCGAACCGGGCAAGACGCGCACCGCGACTATCGAATGCATCGAGAGCGGCGAAACGCTGGCGGTTTCCTACGATCACGTCATGCAGCTCTATTTCCAGAACCCGACCTTCGGCTTTTACTTCCTGCAACTGTCCACGGCACGGCTGTTCAACACCATCAACGGCCTGGAGGGCGAGAACGCCGCCTTGCGCGCCGAGGTGGCGCGACTGGGCGCGGCCGCCGTGGCCGGGCGATAGCGAAGAAAACGGGTGGAGGGGCGCCGGCAGGCGAGCTAGGCTGACGGCATAAAAAAACGACCATCGACAAGATGAAGCGCGGGTACATCCGCCGTCGCTTATCTCATCGTGGCCGTCGGGCGGAGATCATACGAAACGCGATCCGGCCGCCCCTTGTGATGATCTGTAATCTCGCATTGTGAAAATAACATGACGAAAACCTTAACGAAAACCTACTCTCCGCGCGTGCACGTCGGTGTCGGCGGCTGGACATACGAGCCGTGGCGCGGCGTTTTCTATCCGAAAGGCTTGCCGCATGCCCGCGAACTCGAATATGCCGGCCAGCATCTGACGTCGATCGAGGTCAACGGCACGTTCTATTCGACCATGAAGCCGGCGAGCTTCCGCAAATGGGCCTCGGAAGTTCCGGACGATTTCGTGTTTTCGCTGAAGGGGCCGCGCTATGCGGTCAATCGCCGCGTGCTGGCCGAGGCCGGCCCTTCGATCCAGCGTTTTCTCGAATCCGGCATCACCGAGCTCGGGCCCAAGCTCGGCCCCCTGCTCTGGCAGTTCGCGCCGCACAAGAAATTCGACGCCGCCGACTTCGGCGCTTTCCTCGATCTCTTGCCGGCGAAATTCGAGGGCAAGACTCTGCGCCACGTCGTCGAGGTGCGCAACGACACCTTCAAGACGCCGGAGTTCATCGCGCTCGTGCGCAAGAGGGACGTCGCCATCTGCTACGCCGAGCACGAGAGTTACACCGAGATCGCCGACGTCACAACGGACTTTGTCTATGCCCGCCTGCAGAAGGGCGACGAGAAGCTCAAGGCCGGCTATCCGCCGAAGGCGCTCGATGCATGGGCGAAGCGCGCCGAGACCTGGGTAAAGGGCGGCGCGCCGGCGGACCTGCCGCGCATCGACAAGAAGGCGACCGACAAGAAGCCGCGCGACGTCTTCATCTATTTCATCCACGAGGCCAAGGTTAAGATGCCGGCGGCGGCGATGGCGCTCATCGAACGGCTCTAGGCGGGAGGCGAAAGACATGGCGGCTGTTTCCGAACTCAATGCCGCCGACCTCACGCGCCTCTATCGGCGGCGCGACGTATCGCCGGTCGAGGTCGTGCGCGACGCCTTCGAGCGCATCGAACGCTTCGAGCCGGCGATCAATGCCTTCGTGCTTCTCGATCGGGACGGCGCGCTCGCCGCGGCGAGCGCCTCCGAGGCGCGCTGGGCGAAAGGCGAGCCGATGGGTCTCGCCGATGGCCTGCCCGCGACCATCAAGGACATCATCGACGTCAAGGGCTGGCCGACCCGCAAAGGTTCGCTGACCACGCCGGACACGCCGGCGCTGCACGACGCGCCGGCGGTGGCGCGGCTGAAGGAGCAAGGCGCCGTCATCCTCGGCAAGACAACGACGCCGGAATTCGGCTGGATCGGCGCCTGCCATTCGCCGCTCACCGGCATCACGCGTAATCCGTGGGACCAGACGCGCACCACTGGCGGCTCGTCCGGTGGCGCGGTCGCGGCAGCGCTGCTCAATCTCGGCGTCTTGCATCTCGGCACCGACGGCGCCGGCTCGATCCGCATTCCGGCAGCATTCTGCGGCACCTTCGGCATCAAGCCGAGCTACGGCCGCGTGCCGGCCTATCCGGCGTCCGCCTTCACGGTGCTGGCGCATCAGGGCCCGCTGACGCGCACCGTCAGCGACGCAGCGCTGATGCTCAGCATCATCGGCCAGCCCGACATGCGCGACACCACGGCGTGGAATACGCCGGCGCCGGATTATCGCGTCGGTCTCGATGACGGCGTGGGCGGCCTGCGCATCGCCTATTCGCCGCGGCTCGGCTACGTGAAAACGCTCGATGCCGAAATCGAGACGGCGGCACGACAGGCGGCCCAAGTGTTTGCCGAGTTGGGTGCTGTTGTGGAAGAGGTCGATCCGGGCTTCGCCGAACCGATCGCGATGGAGAAGAACATCTGGTACGCGGTCGCCGCGACCATCGTCGATGCCGTGCCGGCGA
>JAHCKG010000021.1 GCA_026125895.1 Pseudolabrys sp.
AACGCCCCCTCACCCGCCCGCCGTCGCTTCGCTTCGGCGGGCGACCTCTCCCCGTACACGGGGAGAGGTGAAAACAAAAAGCACCTCGTCTGGATCGCCGAGGACATGGCGCTGGCCGAAAGCGGCGCCCCGCATGGCGCCGGCCTCGATGCTTTCAGTGTGTCGCCGCAACGGCTGCTCACCGTCGCCGTCGCCCATCGTCAGGATCTGATGTGGACGATGGAAGAGGCGCTGCGCTCCCGCGCCGTCGGCGCCGTGATCGGTGAATTGCGTCATGGCGCACTCGATTCCGTCGCCGTGCGCCGGCTGTCGCTGGCGGCCGGCGACAGCGGCGCACTCGCTTTCCTGCTGCGCGCGCAGCCGGCGCACGACGCTTCCACCGCGGTGACGCGCTGGACGGTGGGGACGGCACCTTCCGTCATTCCGGGGCGCCGCGAAGCGGCGAGCCCGGAATCCATAAGCCCGGCTGCGGCGTATGGATTCCGGGCCCGCGGACTGACGTCCGCGTCCCGGAATGACAGCGACCCCGGCGCGCCGCGCTTTGCCGCTCACCTCACTCGCAATCGCCGCGGCCCGGCCGCGTCCTGGATTCTGGAATGGAGACCGACCGATGAGCGCTTCTTCTTCGCCGCGCATGCTGAGCCTGTGGCTGCCCCGCTTCGCCACCGATCGCATCAGAAGGTTGCGTGAGTCTTCCTTATCCCTCCCCTTTAGGGGAGGGTCGGTGAGCGAAGCGAACCGGGGTGGGGTTACTCACTTTCGAACGTCGCTCCCCACCCGGCCGGCTTCGCCGGCCACCCTCCCCCTGCGGGGGAGGGATGAAGAAGAGCTCCCCCTCGTCGTCGCCGGCAAGCGCGGCAATGCCGATGTGCTGATCGCAGTGGATGACACCGCCGAACGGCTTGGCCTGCTGCCGGGTCTGGCGCTGGCGCAGGCGCGCGCCATGCATCCGGCGCTCGATGTCGTGCCGGAAGACGCGGCCGCCGATGCCGAACTGCTCGAGAACATCGCCGACTGGTGCCTGCGCTATACGCCGCTGATCGCCTGCGACGCGCCCGACGGATTGCTGCTCGATATTTCCGGCTGCGCGCATCTCTATGGCGGCGAGCGCCGGCTCGTCGCCGATCTCGGCCGCCGTCTCGCCGACGCCGGCTTTGCCTATCGCATCGCCATTGCCGGCACCATCGGCGCGGCCTTCGCGGCTGCGCGTGACGGCCGGCCCGATGCCTATGCCAATGGCGCGGAGCGCGACATCCTTTGCCCGCTGCCGCTCGGCGCCTTGCGCCTGCCGCCGCCGATGGTCGCTTCGCTCGGCCGCGTCGGCCTCAAATGCATCGGCGACATCATCGACCTGCCGCGCGCGCCGCTCGCCGCGCGCTTCGGCGCCGGATTGCTGCGCCAGCTCGACCGCGCGCTCGGCCGCGAGCACGAACCGCTGACGCCGCGTCTGCCGGTCGCGCCTTATGTCGCCGAAAAACGCTTTCACGATCCGATCGCGCGCGAGGAAGACGTGCTCGGCACCGTCGAGATGCTCGCCGTGCAATTGTCCGCCGCGCTGGAGCGGCGCGGCGACGGCGCCCGCCGCATCGAACTCACGCTGTTCCGCACCGACGGCGCGCTGCGCCGCATCGCCGCCGGCACGGCACGGCCGCTGCGCGACCCTTCCGACATGCGCGCGCTGTTTGCCGAGCGGCTGACTGCGCTCGCCGACGAGCTCGATCCCGGTTTCGGCTTCGACATGGCGCGGCTGTCGGTGCTGGTGGCCGAACCGGCGGTGCCCGAACAGATCGGCATCGGCGCCGCCGAGGATGCCGGTGAAATGGTGCGGCTGATCGACCGGCTGAGCGCTCGGCTCGGCGCGCAACGCGTGCGGCGTGCCGTGGCGCAGGACAGTCATATCCCCGAGGTGGCGTCGGTATCGCTGCCGGCGCAGATGACCGGCACCGACGACGGCTGGGCCGCGTTCGACCGCTACCGCGCCGAGGTCGAGCTGGCGCCGCGGCCGCTGCGGCTGCTGTCGCAGCCCGAGCCGATCGAGGTGGTGGCCGAAGTGCCGGACGGCCCGCCCTTGCGCTTCAAGTGGCGGCGCGCGCTGCACGACGTCGCCGCCGCCGACGGCCCCGAGCGCATCGAAGGCGTGTGGTGGCACGAACAAGATGACGCGCGCGCGCGCGATTACTTCCGCGTCGAAGACAGAAGCGGCCATCGCTTCTGGCTGTTTCGCGCCGGGCTGTATCGCGACCTGACGCGCGCCGATGTCGCGCAGGGCGCCGCCGCCACGCCGGCCTGGTTCGTGCACGGGATGTTCGGGTGAGTTTGCTTTTACCCTCTCCCCTTGTGGGAGAGGGTGGTCCGAGCCATGAGCGCGTTTACGCGCGTCATGGCGAGGACCGGGTGAGGGGGAAATGCCCAAGTATCGAGTGAGTGAGTTCAAACGTGATCAGGCCAAGGCGTTGCGTCACGCATCGACCGATGCCGAAGCCAGGCTTTGGCGACTCCTCCGCTCAAGACAATTGAATCACGTCAAGTTTCGTCGCCAGGCGCCTTTCGGACCGTGGATTATCGACTTTGTTTCATTTGAAAGTCGATTGATTGTCGAAGCTGACGGCAGTCAGCATGCTGAAAGCGATCGCGACAGAAATCGCGACCTCGATTTGCAGAACCGAGGTTTTCGGATTCTGCGTTTCTGGAACAACGACATTTTGTTCAACACGAATGGAGTGCTTGAGGCGATCCTGAGCGAGCTTGAAAATTCCCCCTCACCCGGCGCGCTGCGCGCGCCACCCTCTCCCACAAGGGGAGAGGGTTAGATGCGTTACGTCGAATTCGCCACCGCGACCAACTTCTCCTTCCTGCGCGGCGCTTCGCATCCCGAAGAGCTGATGCTGCAGGCGCAGGCGGTCGGGCTCACCGGCCTCGGCGTCTGCGACCGCAATTCGGTGGCCGGCGTGGTGCGCGCGCATCTGGCCAAACGCGAGCAGAACCTGTCGCTGCGCTATCACCCCGGTGCGCGGCTGGTGTTTGCCGATGGCACGCCCGACATCCTCGTTTATCCGCGCGACCGCGCCGCCTGGGGCCGGCTGACGCGGCTGCTCACGCGCGGCAATCTCAAGGCGAAGAAAGGCGATTGCATCCTCACGCTTGGCGACCTGATCGCGCACGCCTTCGGGCTGGAGATGATCGTCATGGACACGCGCGTCGCCCGCGCGCCGCGCGCGGCGGCCGCTGGATCAGGCTTCATGAAGACGCTGGAGCCCGGCCGCGCCGCGCCGGCGAATGCGACGCTGGCGGCGCTGAAGCAGTTGCACGGCATCGCGCCGGGCCGCGTTCGCCTCGCCGCCTCGATGCTTTATCGCGGCCAGGATCGCGCGCGGCTCGCCCATCTCAAGACGATGGCGCGCGAAGCCGAGGTGCCGCTGATCGCCGTCAACGACGTACATTTCCATCATCCCGATCGGCGCATGCTCGCCGACGTGCTGACCTGCATCCGCGACAAGGTAACGATCGACCGCGCCGGCCGCCGGCTCGCCGCCAATGCCGAACGCTTCCTGAAACCGCCTGACGAAATGGCGCGGCTGTTCCGCGACGCGCCGGAAGCGATCGAGGAGACGCTGGCCCTCTCCGACGCGCTCACCTTCTCGCTCGACGAACTCAAATACGAATATCCCGACGAGCAGCTCGCGGGCTTTGCCTCGCCGCAGGAGGCGCTCGAGCATCTCACCTGGGAGGGCGCGGCGAAGCGCTATCCGGACGGCATCGACGAAGCCACCCGGCAAAGCATTCGGCACGAATTCGCGCTGATCGCGCAGCGGCAATACGCGCCCTACTTCCTCACCGTGCATGACATCGTGCGTTACGCGCGCTCGCAAGGCATCCTGTGCCAGGGCCGCGGCTCGGCCGCCAATTCCACGGTCTGCTATTGCCTCGGTATCACCGAGGTCGATCCGGTGCGCGGCGGGCTGCTGTTCGAGCGCTTCATCTCCACCGAGCGTCAGGAGCCGCCCGACATCGACGTCGATTTCGAGCACGAGCGCCGCGAGGAGGTCATCCAGTACATCTACCGCAAATACGGCCGCGAGCGCGCCGGCATCGCCGCCACCGTGATCTCCTATCGCGGCCGCTCGGCGATCCGCGAAGTCGGCAAGGCCTTTGGCCTGAGTGAGGACACGATCGGCGCGCTGTCGTCCTCGATCTGGGGTGGCGGCGGCGGCAAGGTGTCGGAGGCCAGCGTCAAGCGCACCGGCCTCGACCCCGACAGCTTCCGCATGAAGCAGGTCGCTGCGCTGGCGCAAGAGATTGCCGGATTCCCGCGGCATCTGTCGCAGCATGTCGGCGGCTTCGTCATCACGCGCAGCCGGCTCGACGAGGTGATGCCGATCGGCAATGGCGCGATGGACGATCGCACCTTCGTCGAATGGGACAAGGACGATCTCGACGCGCTCGGCATTCTCAAGATCGACGTGCTCGGCCTCGGCATGCTGTCCTGCGTGCGCAAGGCGATCGATCTGGTGGAGCGGCATTATCCTCAGCGTCATTCCGGGGCGCGAGGCGCAGGCCGAGCGAGCCCGGAATCCATAACCACCACCGGGGCTATGGATTCCGGGCCCGCGCCTGTCGGCGCGTCCCGGAATGACAGGTTAAGTCTTTCCACCATCCCGGCCGAGGAAGACGCCGTCTACCGCATGCTGTGCCGCGCCGATTCGCTCGGCGTGTTCCAGGTCGAAAGCCGCGCGCAGATGACCATGCTGCCGCGACTGAAACCGAAGACATTCTACGATCTCGTCATCGAGGTCGCGATCGTCCGCCCCGGCCCGATCCAGGGCGACATGGTGCATCCTTATTTGCGGCGGCGACAGAAGCTCGAGCCGGTCACCTATCCGTCGAAGGAGCTCGAAGCCGTGCTGTCAAAGACGCTCGGCGTGCCGCTGTTCCAGGAGCAGGCGATGAAGATCGCCATCGTCGCCGGCGGCTTCACGCCGGGCGAAGCCGACCGGCTGCGCCGCGCCATGGCGACCTTCAAGCGCACCGGCACCATCGGCACGTTCCGCGACAAGATGGTCAAGGGCATGCTGGAGCGCGGCTATCCGCGCGATTTCGCCGAGCGCTGCTTCGGCCAGATCGAGGGCTTCGGCGAGTACGGCTTTCCCGAAAGCCACGCCGCAAGCTTCGCGCTCTTGGTCTATGCCTCGGCCTGGTTCAAGTGCCACTATCCGGATGCGTTCGCCGCGGCGCTGCTCAACGCACAGCCGATGGGTTTCTATGCGCCGGCGCAAATCGTCCGCGAAGCGCGCGAGCACGGCGTCGAGGTGCGTGCGCCCGACATCAATCACTCCGACTGGGATTCGACTTTGGAGTCCGGCGCCCGCGCCGCCGAGCATCTGCACGCGCTGCACCAGGACATGCGCGGCGACATCCGCACCACGCACGCCATCCGTCTCGGCCTGCGCGAGATCAAGGGCCTGAGCGAGAACGATGCGCGGCTGATCGTGGCGAAGCGTGCTTCTCCCCTCCGCGCTCTTCTTCTCACCTCCCCCCTTGATCGGGAGGGGGGTCATTCACAAGCACCGCATATGTCATCTACCCCCCTCCCCAACCCTCCTCCTCAAGGGGGGAGGGAGCATTCAGAGCCAAGTCGCAACGATGACAACATCTCTGGGGAGGGAAAGAAAGATTACGACTCCGTGCGCGATCTGTGGCTGCGCACCGGCCTGTCGCCGCGCGTGCTGGAGCGGCTGGCCGATGCCGACGCGTTTTCATCGCTGGGATTGTCGCGCCGCGACGCGCTATGGGCGACCAAGGCGCTCGGCCGCGTCGGCGATGCGAATGACGATCTGCCGTTGTTCTCTTCCATGGCAGCCAACTCAGCCGTCATACCCCGCGCAAGCGGGGTATCCAGCGTTGCACAGGGAAGAGCTGGATCGCCCGCCTTCGCGGGCGATGACATCAAAAATGCGCGCGAACCCGAAATCGCCCTGCCGCCCATGCCGCTCGGCGAGGAAGTCGTCAACGACTACCGCTTCCTGCGGATGTCGCTGCGCGCGCATCCGGCGCAGTTCCTGCGCGCCGATCTCACCGCGCGCAAGATCGTCCGCAACGACGCGCTGCGCGACATCAAATCCGGCGCGCGCGTCACCATCTCCGGCCTCGTCACCTGCCGGCAGCGGCCGGGCTCGGCCAACGGCGTCGTCTTCATGACGCTGGAGGACGAAGGCAGCGTCGCCAATGTCATCGTCTGGCCCAAGGTGTTCGAGCAGGTGCGGCCGATCGTGCTCGGCGCGCGCTATGTCGCGGTGAGCGGCCGCGTGCAGTCGGAATCGGGCGTCATCCATGTCGTCGCCGAGAAGCTCGACGACCTCACTTTCCTGCTCGGACGGCTGGCCGATCAGGGCGCCGATATCGACGCGCTATCCCGCGCCGACGAAGTCCGCCGCCCGGTCGAAGAAATGCGCGAAGCGCGGATCGAAGGCGGCCGCGAGAACCGCCTGACCCGCCTGCTGCGCGAGATGCCCGAACTCGCCGCCGATCTCGGCGTCCATGCGCCGGGCTCGGCGCATATCCCGCTGCGCCAGGTGGCCTTGCCGAAGGCGCCGCCGCGCAAGGCCGGCTGAGACGGCTTCAGAGCAGCTTGCGATAGACCAGGAAGCCGGATTTCTCCGCCACCTGATCGTACAGACGCATCGCCGTCGCGTTGGTCTCGTGGGTCTGCCAGTAGACGCGCGGCGAACCTTCGGCCTGCGCCGCGGCATAGACCGCCTCGATCAGCGCCCGGCCGACGCCGCGGCCGCGCGCCTCGTCGCGCGTGAACAGATCCTGCAGATAGCAGCTCGGCCCGATCGACGTCGTGCTGCGATGATAGAGATAATGCACGAGACCGAGCAGCACGCCGCCCTCCTCCGCCACGATCGCATGCACCGGTTCGCCGGCATCGAAGAAACGCTGCCACGTCGTGCGCGTGATCTCGGGATCGAGCGCGGTCGCGCCGGCGCGGCCGTAGAAGGCATTGTAGCCGTCCCAGAGCGGCAGCCATTGCTCGTAGTCGGCGCGGGCGATGGGGCGAACCGTCAATGGCGCAGGCATGTCTTTCTCGCGGGCATGTCTCACTCGCATCGTGATGGGTTGCCGGCGACGCTAGCACGCAGCCGCGCCGCCGGGGAAATCCGAATGCAAACGATATGCGAGGTCAGTTCAACGTGACGCCGGCGCGGGCGACATTGATGCGGTCGGCGCCGAGCGAACCGTCGAGCTTGCGCTTCACCACCGGCACCACGACATGGGCGCCGGCCTTCAGCTCGGCGCGCTCGCCCGGCACATAGTCGAGAATGACGACGTCCAGCGGCACCACGATGGTCTTTTCGCCGCCCTGATACTTCACCGTCAGCCGATGCCCATCGACGCTCGCCACCGTGGTGTCGATGGTGGCGTTGGTCATCGTGCTGCCCGGCGCGCGGCTCCACGGCCGGAAGCCTTCGCCCAGCCCGCGCTGGCTCTCGGCAAACACCGTGATTTGCATGGCGCGCTGGCTGCCGTCCGCCTGCGGCATGGCGCCGACACCGATGAAGGCGCCCTGCTTGAGATCGGCGAGCGTGCCGGGCTTGACGGCATAGACCGCGAGCTTCTTGTCGAGCGCGATCTCGAACAGCCCGCCGCCTTCATAGGGCCGTACCCAGATCGTGTCGCCGTCGGCCTTCTCGATGATGCCGGGAAGCCGCAACGGCGGCTCGATTTGCGCCAGAACCTGGCCGCAGCCGAGGATAGCCGCCAACAACGCCCCGAAAGCCGCGCCGATCGCACCGTGCCGAAGTTTCATGTCCTTGTTCTCCAGAGGCGCCCCTCCCGACACGAACACCACGGCGGCTCACATCATCCCTGGCTTTTCGGCGAGCGTTGCGTTTTCGGGCCTTTGACTTTCGGCTTTTCCTTGGCCTTCAGCTTTGCCTTGGCGGCCTTGGCCTCGGCCGTGGCCTCCAGGCCCTCGGCAATGAGATCGTCCTCGATCAGCTTGCGCAGCTCCGGCGTTACCTCCGGCTTGACGCCGAACCAGAGCTCGAAGCCGCGCACCGCCTGATGCAGCAGCATGCCGAGCCCGTCGGCGGTGCGCAGGCCCTTGTCGCGCGCCGTGGCGAGCAGCCCGGTTTCCAGCGGCACATAGACGAGATCGGCGACCACCATCGACGGCTGGCAGCGCAGGTTGATCTCCATCTTCGGCAACCCGACCATGCCGAGCGAGGTGGTGTTGACGAGCAGCCCGGCGCCGCCCAGCAGGCCGGTCATCTCGCTCCATTGCGCGACCCGCACGCGCGAGCCGAACTGCTCACGCAGGGCCTCGGCGCGTTCCGGAGAACGGTTGACGACATGGATGTGCTGCACCTCGCGCTGCAGCAGCGCGAACACCACCGCGCGCGCGCCGCCGCCGGCGCCGAGCACCAGCGCACTTTCCAGCCCGCGATCCCAGCCCGGCGTCATCTGATCGAGATTGGCCAGGAAGCCCTCGACGTCGGTGTTCGTCGACCGCAGCTTGTCGCCGTCGAACCACAGCGTGTTGACGGCGCCGACCGCACGCGCCCGATCGTCGGCGATCGTCAATTCCATCGCCGCCTGCTTGTGCGGCACCGTGACGTTGCAGCCGACATAGCCGCGCTCGCGCAGATGGCCGATGAAGTCCGCGAGCTGATCGGGCGGAATCGCCTCCTTGCGATACTCCGCGTCGATATTGTACTTGCGCATCCAGAATTGATGAATGAGCGGCGAGCGCGAATGGCTCGCCGGCCAGCCGACCACGCAGGCGGCCTTGCGACTGTCGCTCATGCTCAATGCCGCCCACGCCAAACGAGGAACATACCAAAATCCTCAACAAAACGATCGAAAATCATGTCCGCCCGCCCCCGGCCGGCATGTTTCGCTTGCGTCCGGCGCTATGCTATAGGCGGTCGCGCCGCCGCATTTATTCTTTGCGTGGCCGTCCGTCAACGCCGTATCCTCGTCACCACCTTCCACATTGGTTTTCCCGATGAAATCCATCTTCTTTGACTGCAACGACCAGCTCGGCCCGATCTGGGAACAGGTTTTGCGGCCCGACGACCCCGCGATCGACGTCAACATGACGCCGTTCAAGCGCGAAGAGTTGCCGCTGGTCATCGCCGGCTACGACATTGTCATCGATGACCATTCCTACATGCCGACCGATCTGGTCGAGCGCTGCAAGCAGCTCAAGCATGTCGTCTTTCTCGGCACCGGCGCGGCGAGCTACATGAACGTCGCCGAGCTGAACGAGCGTGGCATCAAGGTGCACATCATCAAGGGTTACGGCGACACCGCGGTTGCCGAACACGCGATGGCGCTGTTGTTTGCCTGCGCCCGCGACATTGCCCGCATGGATCGCGAAGTGCGTGGCGGCGTCTGGGCGCCGAAGGAAGGCATGCAGCTCCTCGGCAAGACCCTGGGCCTGATCGGCCTCGGTGGCATCGGCGCCGAAATGGCGCGCATGGCCGCCGGCATCGGCATGAACGTTATTGCGTACAACCGCACGCCCCGGCCCGAACTCGGCATCAAGCAGGTCGATATCGACACCCTGCTCAAGCAGTCGGACGTTGTGTCGATGCATCTGACGCTCGGCGACGAAACGCGCGGCTTCCTGTCGGCCGAGCGCATCGCCATGATGAAGCACGGCGCGGTGCTGGTGAACACGGCGCGCGGCGCGCTGGTCGACGAACAGGCGCTGATCGATGCGCTCAAGAGCGGCATCATCCGCCACGCCGGTCTCGACGTCTTCCACAACGAGCCGCTCGACGCCAAGTCGCCGCTGGCGCAGTTGCCGAACGTGACGCTGACCTCGCACGCCGCATTCCGCACGCTGGAGGCATCGCAGACGCTGCTGCGCCGCGCGATCGATATCGTCAAGTCGATCAAGGGCTAGCCGAACACTCCGCTCATTCCCGCGCATAGCCGTCCAAAGGACGGCGTTCTTCGAACGCCTATGGCGGGAATCCAGAAAGCGACAAGACTGGACCCCCGCTTACGCGAGGGTGAGCGGAGAATGCTAGCTGCCGATCGCGGCGTTCACCTTCGGCAGCACCTTCTCCGCCAGCAGGATCATGGAGCGGCGGCCGAGCTCGCGGTCCGCCCAGTCCTTGCCGGCATAGAGCAGCGTGCCGAAATCGCCGACGTCGTCGCGGAACTTGAGCAGCTCGTCAGCGACCTTGTCCGGCGTGCCGTAGGTGATCAGCGCGTTGCAGACATTTTCCAGCGTCACCTCGTCGTCGGGCTGGTCGCGCCGGCTCTTGAACAGTTCGAGGCGGCCGCCGCGCCTCACCTTGGCGAGAAGCTGCTTGTAATAGTAAACGTAGGGCCCGTCCGGGTTCATGACGTAGTCGCGCGCCGTCTTCTCGTCGTCGGCGACGAAGATCGAGCGCGCGACGCGCCAGTTGGCCGCTTCGACCTTGCGGCCGACGCGTTCGCAGCCTTCGACATATTTCGGCCAGTGGCTCTTGACCCATTGCGGCATCAGGAAGTTGGCCGACACCGGATCCCAGCCGCGCGCCGCGGCCTCGGTGATGCCCTTGGAGAACGGCGCCGTCGCCATGACGACGATCGGCGGATGCGGGCGCTGCAGCGGCTTGGCGATGAAACCCTGGCCGATTTCCGGCACGAACTGGCGCTCGATGCTGATGTTCCAGTACTGACCCTTGAGATTATAGGGCGGCTCGCCGGCCCAGATGGCGAGCACCTGGTTGATCGCCTCGAGGAACATGGCGTTGCGGTCGGCGTCGAGATTGCCGAAGGCCTCGGCGTCCGACAGCAGCCCGCCCGGCGAGATGCCGAACAGCAGGCGGCCGTCGAGCATGTGGTCGAGCATCGCGAGCTGCGCTGCCGCGGTCGCCGGATGTGTGTTCGGCATGTTGATGGTGCCGGTGCCGAGCTTCATGCGCTTGACGCTGTCGGCGAGACTGGCGAGGAAGACGACGCAGGAGGTGATGTTCTCGGCGCGGTCGGTGACGTGCTCGCCGCAATAGGCCTCGGTGAAGCCGAGCTCATCGGCGAGTATGAAAGCCTCACGGTCCTCGCGCAACGATTGCCGCCAGTCCTTGTCGAGCGGATGGATCGGCATCGTGAAAAAGCCGAGCTGCATGTTTCCCCCGGGTGACGTCTTCTTGGGTGCCGGGACGATAGGCGATCGGGGCGCGGCGCGAAAGCCGCCGCGTTGGCGCGACGGCCTCCGGTATGACAGGATGAGGCAGCAGCGGAGCGGATACGGCATGGCAAAGAAGAAGGCGCGCAAGACAACAACGCGCAAGACCAGGACGCGCAAGACCGGCACGGCGAAGAAGGCGAGCAAGGGAACCGTCGGCATCGTCGGTCTCGGCATCATGGGCGGCGCCTTTGCCCGCCTCCTCAAGAAGGCCGGCTGGCGCGTCGTCGGCTACGACATCAGCGCCGCGCGGCGGCTCGCCGCCAAGGACCGCGGCATCGCCATCGTGCGCAACGCCACCGAGGTGGCAAAGCAGGCTGCCGTCGTGCTGACCAGCCTGCCCTCGCCCAGGGCGCTCGAGTCCGTCGTGCACGAACTCGTCACCGCCAAACTGCCGCCGATCACGCTCGTCGAACTGAGCACCTTCGCGCTCGCCGACAAGCAGAAGGCCGAGCGCCGGCTGCGCAAGGCGAAACACATCATGCTCGACGTGCCGGTCAGCGGCACCGGCGCGCAGGCGGCGCGCGGCGACGCCGTGTTCTATGCCAGCGGCGACAGCAAGGCGATCAAGCGGGCGAGGCCGCTGCTCGCCGATGGCGGCCGCGCCGTTTTCGATGTCGGCGCCTTCGGCAACGGCAGCAAGATGAAATACGTCGCCAATCTGATGGTCGCCATCCATAACGTCGCCAGCGCCGAAGCCATGGTGCTCGGCATGAAGGCCGGCCTGCCGCCGCAGGCGATCCTCGACCTCGTCTCCGCCGGCGCCGGCCAGTCGCGGATTCTCGAATTGCGCGGGCCGATGATGGTGAAGAACGATTATGACAACGTCACCGCGACGATCGACATGTTCGACAAGGACATCAACCTGATCGCCGATTTTGTTCGGGCTACCCGCGTGCCGACGCCGCTGTTCGACGCGGCGCGGCCGGTTTACGACAAGGCGCTAAAATCCGGCCTCGGCGCCAAGGATGCCGCCGCGGTCTGTGCCGTGCTGGAAAAGGCGGCGCGGCTCAAGCGCGACAAGGTCGCCGCGGTCAAGCCGCGCGGTGATCAGGCATAGAGAAAATCGAGCGTCGCCGTCTCGCGGATCACGGCGGCGTCGGTGGCGTGGCGTCCGGCGCTGGCCTGCTCGGCCTGCGTGCGCGTCGCCTGCAAATAGGCGCCGAGGTGGCGCGCCCACTCGATGATGCGGCGGTTCTCGGGGAGCCGCGCCGCCTCGAAGGCGGCGACGGCGGCGGCGACGTCGCTGTGCACCTCGAGCGCATCGGCCAGCGCCGCGGCGTCATCCGCCGCCTTCGACACGCCGGCGCCGACATGCGGCCGCGCCACGAAAGCCGCATCGCCGATCAGCGCCACGCGGCCGAACGCCATGCGTGGCGAGACGAGATCGTAAATCGGCTGCAGCAACGGCTCGTCCATCAGCCCCACCAGCGCGCGAAACGGCGGCGCCAGCAGACGCTCGGCGGCGTCGTGCATCTCGGCAATCGCCTCGGCCCGGATCAGCGCCGGCGGGATGGAGATGTCGTGGGTCCTGCCCTGCGCATCGGTGAGCAGCCACTTGAGTTTGCCGGCCTCGTCCGCCGGCCGGTACCAGATGACATTGGTGCGGCGATGGCCAGGGCGCAGATCGTTGTCCGGTCCGGCGACCGGATAGCTCAGGAATTGTTCGCCCGCCGGCAGGCCGAACGACATGATGTCGAAGATCGCCGCATGGGTGTCGCGTGGGATGCGGTCTTCCGCGATCAGCGCGCGCCACGCGACATAGCCGGCATAGAGCGGCATGACGTCGGGCGCGAGATGCTGGCGGACGGTGGAGCGGATGCCGTCGGCGCCGACAAGGACGTCGGCGTCGGCGGCGTCGCCGCCGGCAAACTGCGCGGTCACGCCGTCCGCCGTCTGCGTGAGGCCCTTGAGCGTGCGGCCGCGGTGGTAATGCGCATCGGGAAAGGCCCGGCGCAGCAGACGGAAGACGCGCTCCCACGCCGTCGCCACCTGGGCGCAGCCGATCGCGTTGGTGACCTCGCCGCGCACATTCAGAATCTGCCGCCGCGCAATGTGCACGCCGAGATCGTCGGTCTTCAGGCCGAGCCGGCTCAGCCGCGCGATCAGTTCGGGTTGCGCGACGATACCGGCGCCGCGGCCGGACAGTTCCTCGCGGGCTCGCTCGTAAATATCGACGCGCCAGCCGCTGCGCTGCAACAGCAGGCCGATCAGCAGTCCGCTCATCGAACCGCCGACGATGATGGCGCGGCGCTCCCTGCCCACCCGGTTGTCCTCCGTCTTCTTGTTCCGTGACGTTTGCCCTATACTAGGGGCAAACAGGCAGCGGAGGAATGCCATGGCCCTCGGCAGTGCAACCCTGACGATGATCGACAAGGCGCCGGAGACCAAGACCACCTTGCAGTGGACGCCGGACATCGCCGCCGAGTTCGACGACGAAGCCGCCTCGCCCAATCCATGCGTCGGCTCGACCTTGTTGTCGGAGAACGAGCGCACGCGCGTGTGGATCATTCGCCTTGCCCCCGGCGAGCGCTTCGGCTTCCACCGCCATGTGCTCGATTACTTCTGGACTGCGGTGAACGGCGGCCGCGGCCGTCAGCATGTCAGCGACGGCACCACGGTGGAATACACCTACGCTCCCGGCGAGACGCGGCACGAGAGCTACGCCAAGGGCGCCTACAAGGTGCACGACCTGCAGAATATCGGCGACGCCGAGATGATCTTCATGACGGTCGAGTTCAAGGATTCGGCCAATGCGCCGTTGCCGCTGCCGGAGGGCATCCGCCCACAGGCCGCCGCCTGACGCGCGCACGGCGGCGTGGGCCGCGGGCCGCGGCGTCATACCGTCGCGTGTGGAAGGCTTTGCCTGCACGATCAACAGGCTAGCCAAGCCGCCAGCCTTCCTGCACACTGGGCTGCAAGGACGGACGCGGAGCCGCATCGGCTTTTCGCAATCCGGCTAAAAACAACGACCTGCGGCTTCGTGAGTGGCCGGCAAGGGATCAGCGTGGGGAGGTCAAATGGCGGCTTGCAGCAGCCTGTCGCGGCATGAACGGAACGACCGCGCCGCTGGCGCCGATGACAGCGCGTCTCGCGGCCGCTCCTGAGCCCGCCGCTGTGATGACCGATCCCTCCGGCCCGCCGACCCGCCCATGCAATTCGATCTCCTGATCAACGCCATCATCGCCGGCCTGATGCTCGGCGCCTTCTACGCCGCGGTCACCGCCGGTATTTCGATTTCGTTCGGCATGCTCGATATCGTCAATATCGCGCATCCGGGCTTCATCATTCTCGGCTCCTACATCGCCTATATCGTCAGCACGAATTTCGGCATCGATCCGATCGTCGTCGCCATCCTGGCGCTGCCGGTGTTCTACGCGCTCGGCACGGGGGTGTACGGAATCTACTTCCAGTCCTTCGAGAAACGCGGACAGGATGCGCTGCGCGGCCTCGCTTTCTTCTTCGGCCTGCTGTTCGTCACCGAGGTGACGCTGATCCTGGTGTTCGGCGTCGACTACCGCACGGTGGACACGGTCTATGCCGGCGGCAGCCTCAAGCTCGGCATCATGGAATTTCCACTGCGCATGCTGGTGCCGGCGCTGGTGTCGATCGCCATGTTCGCCGCGCTCCAGCTCTACATGTCGCGCACCTTCATCGGCCGCGCGGTGATGGCGGTGTCGCAGGACCCGCAGGCGCTCGAACTGATGGCGGTCGATCCGACGCGCATCAAGCGCATCGCCTTCTCGCTGTCGATGGCGACCTGCGCCATGGCCGGCGCCTTCCTCATCGTCATCCAGCCGGTGCTGCCGTCCTCGGGCCGCGAATATATCGGCCGCGTCTTCGCCATCTGCGTGCTCGGCGGCCTCGGCAGTCTGCCCGGCACGCTGATCGCCGCGCTGCTGATCGGCGTCATCGAAAGTATCGCCACGACCTTCTACGGCCCGTCCTGGGCGCCGGCGGTGTCGTTCGGCCTGCTCCTGCTCACCCTGGCCGTGCGGCCCTCCGGATTGCTGGGTCGCTAAATGCACACGCCCAAGTTCACGCTCATCCTCGCTGCCGTCGCCGCGGTGCTGTTTATCGCCTTCCGCCTCGTCGGCAACGACTACCTGTTCTTCGCCGGCTACACGGTGCTGCAATATGTCGTCATCGCCACGGCCTGGAACATCCTCGGCGGCTATTGCGGCTATGTGAATTTCGGCAGCGCCGGCTTCTTTGCCGTCGGCGTCTACTCGACGGTGTTCTTCTACAATGTCGGCCAGCAGTTCGATTTCCAGTTGCCGATCCCGCTGCTGATGGTGATCGGCGGCGCCATGTCCGGGCTGCTCGGCCTCGGCATGGGCTATCTCACGTTGCGCCTGCGCGGCGTGTTCTTCGCGATCGCCACGCTGGCGCTGCTGGTGGTGATCGAAACATTCGTCGTCAACTGGTCGTTCGTCGGCGGCTCGCGCGGCGCCTACATTATCCCGCCGTCGGAAATCCCGATCCTCGGCGCTTTCATCCAGTACCTGTTCCTGCTGATGCTGATCCTCGTCGTGCTGTCGCTGGCCGCCGCGCGCACCATCGAGCGCTCCAGCCTCGGCATCGGCTTTGCCACCATCCGCGACGACGAACTGGCCGCCGAAGCCTCCGGCGTGCCGACCTTGCGGCTGAAGCTGATCGCCACCGTCGTGTCCGGCGCGCTGTTCGGCATGGCCGGCGCGCCGTTCCCCTACTACATTGGCTATGTCGAGCCGGGCTCGGCTTTCAACCTCGCTTACTCCGTGAACGCGATCGCCATGCCGATGATCGGCGGCACCATGACCTGGGTCGGCCCGATGGTCGGCGCGCTGCTGCTCTCGACCTTGCAGCAGGTCATTACGGTGACGATCTCGTCGGCCGCCAATCTGCTCATCACCGGTTTGCTGCTCATCGGCTTCGTCATCCTCGCGCCCAAGGGCCTGGTCGGCCTGTGGCATAGCTTCACGGCCAGGGGGAAGCAGTCATGAGCGAGATCATGGGCCAGCCCGGGACCGAGGATGTGATCGGCGACGTGCCGCTGCTCGCGGTCCAGCAGCTCGGCAAGCGCTTCGGCGGCTTCGTCGCCCTCGACACCGTCGACCTCAAGGTGCCGAGGGGCCAACGCCTCGGCCTGATCGGGCCGAACGGCTCCGGCAAGTCCACGCTAGTCAACTGCATCAGCGGCACGCTGCAGAATGAGACCGGCAGCGTCAGCTTCGACGGCGAGCGGCTCGACGGCCTGCCGGCGCACCGGCGCGCGAGGCTCGGCCTCGCCCGCAGTTTTCAGTTGCCGCGGCCGTTCCGCACCATGACGGTGGCCGAGAATGTGCGCGTGCCGCTGATCTACACCGTCGGCGCCCGCGCCGGCGTGCACCTGACCTCGAGCGAACTCGAAGACCGCTGCATGGAAGTGCTGAGCCTCGTGTCGCTGCAGGACAAGGCCGCCAAGAATCCGTTCGATCTCACTCAGGTCGAGATGCGCAAGCTCGAGCTCGCCCGCGCTATGGCGGCCGAGCCGAAGCTGCTGATCGCCGACGAATCCATGGCGGGCCTGTCGCATTCCGAGGTCGAGGATATCGTCGCCCTGCTGATCCGCATGAACGAGCGCGGCGTCACCATCATCATGATCGAGCACATCATGCGCGCGGTGATGGCGTTCTCGCAGCGCCTCGTCGTGTTGGTGTCCGGTCGCAAGATCGCCGACGGCGCGCCGGAGGACGTGATCAAGGACAAGGACGTCGTGGGGGCCTACCTTGGCACATAACGCCAACAGCATCGCCGTCGAGGGCATCGACGCCGGCTACGGCCTGGTGCGCGTGCTCGACGACGTGTCGCTTCACGTCGGCTCCGGCGAGACCGTGGCGCTGCTCGGCACCAACGGCAACGGCAAGAGCACCTTGATGAAGTGCATCATGGGCTGGGTGCGGCCGTCGAAGGGACGCATCGTCGCCGAGATCGACGGCGAGAAGCACGACCTGACCAAACTCACGACCACCGAGATCGTCGATCTCGGCATCGCGCTGGTGCCCGAAGGCCGCCGCCTGTTCCCGCGCCAGACCGTCGAGGAAAACCTGCTGCTCGGGGCCAGCCGGCCCAAGGCAAGGCCGCACATCAAGACCAATCTCGATTTCTGCTTCGAGACCTTTCCGCGCCTTGCCGAGCGCCGCGGCCAGCTTGCCGGCTCGATGTCCGGCGGCGAGCAGCAGATGCTGGCGCTGGCGCGCGCGCTGATGATCAACCCGCGCATCCTGCTGGTGGACGAGCCGTCGGTCGGCCTGTCGCCGCTGCTGGTCGGCCGCACCATCGACGCCATCAAGACGCTGAAGGAGCACTACAAACTCACGGTGCTGATGGCCGAGCAGAACTTCACGCAGGCGCTGCGCATTGCCGACCGCGGTTACGTCATCGTCCACGGCAAGATCGAGTTCGAGGGCAACTCGGCGGACGAGCTCAACAACAACGACCTCATCCGCCAGTTTTATCTGGGGATGTGAGTCTTGTTACCTTCCCCTGGAGGGGGGAGGTGAAGATGCGAATTTTTTCTCGATGAGGTCTCTTGCCCCGGACGCGGTGCAGCACGAAGTGCTGCTCCGCAGATCCGGGGCCGTTTCAAATTCAATCATTCGGAAGGTCCCGGTTCTGCGGCGCACCGCGAAGACGCGCTGCGCCGCGCCCGGGACAAGTAAAGAAAAAACGCCGCGGAGATTGCTCTCCGCGGCGCTTTATTTTTATCCGGCGATCGGGCGACTTACTTCATCGCCTTCTCATACGGATAGACCAGCTTGCCGGTGGCGAGGCTCGGCGGATCGACCACCGTCTGGTAGCTCATGCCGCGCCAGGTCTCGAGGTTCGCCGCGTCGGTCACGCCGTGATACTGCACCTGCATCATGCGGCTGTCGGCCCATTCGCCCTTGGCGCCGAACTTGATCGGGCCAACCACGGTCTGCACCGTCGTCTTCTTCAGGAAGTCGGCAATCTTGGCGTCGTCGAGGCTCTTGGCGCCCTTGATGCCGGCTTCGAGCACCTGCATCTGCGCGTAGCCCCAGCCGCCGAGATAGTAGCCGAGCGGATCGACGCCGGCGGCGCCGGCCTTGGCCTGATAGTCCTTGAAGAAGGCTTCGGTGCCCTCATACATCTGCTTCTTGTCCGGCACCCAGGTCTCGTAGTTGACGATGCCGTTGAGCTTGCTCTTGAGCCGGTCCTTGAACGGCGTGGCCTGCAGGCCGACCATGGCGCCGCCCATCATCTTCGGCTTCAGGTCGACTTCGCCCGCGGCCAGGATAAGGCCGATCGAGTCGAGCGGATACGAGCAGATCATCAGCAGGTCGGGATTTTCCGCCTTGATCGCGCGCACGATCGGGGCGAAGTCGGTCGTCTTCGGCGGCGGCGGATAGGCCTTGTCGTAGACGATCTTGAGGTTGAGCTTCTTGGCCGTGTTGCGCGCGCCTTCGCAGGCGTTCTGCGAGAACTCGGCGTCGGCGTAGGTCAGGGCGATGGTCTGGGGCTTGGGCGACTGTGCCATCGCCACGTTGAACCAGCCTTGCGTGAACGAGCCCTTGGTGTCCTGGCCCGTCGGAATGATCGAGAAATACTTGTCGTATTTGAACTTGTCGTTGATATCGAGGCCGAAGAGACTGATGAACGTCTTCTTCTTGCTCATGACGACCGGCATGGCCGGCGCGATCTGGTTCGAGGCATAGCCGGAGACCACGAGATCGACCTTATCGACGTCGATCAGCTTGGTGTAGATGCCCGGCACTTCCGAGGCCTGGCTCTTGTCGTCGTAGTATTTCAGCTCGACCTTCTTGCCGAGCAGGCCGCCGGCCTTGTTGATGCGCTCCGCCCAGATCTCCTGACCGAGCAGCGCCTGCTTGCCGTTCGGCGCCAGCGGCCCGGTGAGCGACTGCGAGAAGCCGATCTTGATGGTGTCTTGCGCGCTGGCCGGCGATGTGCCGAAGGCGGCGGCCGCCGCGAGCGTCAGGCTTACCCCCGCGAACAAGGCAAGCTTCCGCGATTTGAGGCTTTGCAGCATCCATATCCCTCCCGAGTGTTATCGTTTTATCCGGTTGCGATAATGCCAGCGACGGACGCGATGGTCCACAGCGTTCCGCCGGCGGCGGCACAAGTGCCGCATGACCGATGCGGTGGGCAGATGCCCGCGTTTCGATGTTGCAGCGCACGCCCAGAGGCGTGACAGTTGCCGCGGGGCGCCTCGTCCTCGATGATGGACGCCAGCAAAGTCCGGAGCCGTTTCGACATGCCGCGTCAGGTCATCGATATCTCAGTGCCGCTCGAAAACGACGTGGCGGCCGACCCGCCGGGCTACGGGCCGAAGATCGAGTACCTCGACCATCAGGCGACCGCGGCCGACATTCTCAAGTTCTTCCCCGGGCTGAAAAAGGAAGACCTGCCGGACGGCGAAGGCTGGGGCTTCGAATGGGTCAAGCTCTCGACCCACTGCACCACGCATCTCGACGCGCCCTATCATTTCGCCTCGACCATGAGCCACGGCCAACGCGCGCTCACGATCGACGAGGTGCCGCTCGACTGGTGCCTGCAGCCCGGCGTCAAGCTCGACTTCCGGCATTTTCCCGATGGCTACGTGGCGACTGCGGCCGATGTCGAAGCCGAACTCAAGCGCATCGGCCACACGCTGTCGCCGCTCGAGATCGTGGTGGTGAATACCTCCGCGGGCGTCGCCTACGGCCAGCCGGACTATGTGATGAAGGGCTGCGGCATGGGCCGCGAGGCGACGATGTACCTTTTGGAGCGCGGCGTTCGCGTCACCGGAACGGACGGCTGGAGCTGGGACGCGCCGTTCTTCTTCACCATGAAGAAATATGCCGAGACCGGCGACGCTTCACTGATCTGGGAAGGCCATCGCGCCGGACGCGAGATCGGCTATTGCCACATCGAGAAGCTGCACAATCTCGAGAGCTTGCCGGCGTCGGGCTTCACGGTGAGCTGCTTCCCGGTGAAGGTGCGTGGGGGCTCGGCCGGCTGGACCCGCGCGGTCGCGATCATCGACTAGAGCGCCGCAGCAAGCCGAGAGTCCATGCCGATGAGCAAACCCGCCGCGACCAATCTCCGCATCGATCCCGAGCGCCTGTGGGACGACCTCATGGACACCGCCAAAATCGGCGGTACCGCGAAAGGCGGCATCTGCCGCCTCACCCTCACCGATCTCGACCGCCAGGTGCGCGACTGGTTCAAGGCCGCCGCCGAGAGCCTCGGTTGCACCGTCACCGTCGACGACATGGGCGCGATGTTCGCCCGCCGCCCCGGCCAGCGTAACGACATCCCGCCGATCGCCATGGGCAGCCATCTCGACACCCAGCCGACCGGCGGCAAGTTCGACGGCACGCTCGGCGTCCTCGCCGCGCTCGAGGCGCTGCGCACCTTGCATCGCGCCGGCTACGAGACCTTCGCGCCGATCGAGGTGGTGAACTGGACCAACGAGGAAGGCTCGCGCTTCACCCCGGCGATGATCGCGTCCGGCGTGTTCGGCGGCGCCTTCGACCGCGACTGGGCCGTGGCGCGGCAGGACCGCGCCGGCGTCAGCTTCGGCGAGGCGCTCGACGGCATCGGCTATCGCGGGCCGCAGCGCTGCGGCGAGCATCCGCTGTCGGCGTTCTTCGAGGTGCATATCGAGCAGGGCCCCAAGCTCGAGGCCGCGAACAAGGACATCGGCGTCGTCACCGGCGTGCAGGCCATCCGCTGGTACGAGGCGACCTTCATCGGCCAGGACAGTCACGCCGGCACCACGCCGATGCAGCGCCGCCATGACGCGCTGCTGGGCGCTTCCAAGCTGGTGCAGGCCGTCAACGCCGCCGCGCACCGTCACCCGGGCGCCGTCGGCACCGTCGGTCTGCTTGAGGTCAAGCCGGGTTCGCCCAATGTCATCCCCGGCGAGGTGTTCCTGACCATCGATCTGCGCGATCCGCGCGAGAGCGTGCTCGACCGGATGGCGGAGGAGATCGCCGCGGAAGCCGAGGCGATCGGCGCCGCGCACGGCCTGAAGGTCGCCGTGAAGAACATCCTCGCGCAGCCGGCTGTGCATTTCGACCCGCAATGCATCGCCTCGGTGCGCGCCGCCGCCGCGGCCGCCGGCTTCATGACCGAGGATCTGATGTCGGGCGCCGGCCACGACTCCGTCTATGTCTCCCGCGTCGCGCCGACCACCATGATCTTCGTGCCGTGCAAGGACGGCATCAGCCACAACGAGGCGGAATATTCGAGCAAGGAGCAATGCGCCGCCGGCGCACAGGTGCTGCTGCAGGCCGTGCTCGATTACGACCGCAAGCTGGCGGAGAAATTGGGCTAGGCGCTACAGCGCTTCCTTGCGGGCGTGCAGCGCCATGGCGATCAGCGCGATGCCGCCAAACACCATGTTGATGCCGACCAGCAGGCCGAGCGCCCAGACCGCCGTCGACGGCAGGCCCATCAGCAGCATGGCGGCGAGCACTAGATCGACGACGCCGCTCGCCAGCATCCAGCCCCACTGGCCGGACAATTCGCGGCGGTGGTCGAGCGCGAAGAAGATCGAGGCGATGCCCTCGATCATGAAGAAGGCGATCAGGATCAGCGTCAGCGACAGTGCCCCGGCGATCGGTTGAGCGAGCAGCCAGGCGCCGGCCAGGATCGCCAGCGCCGCCGACACCAGCGCCCACCAGAAGCCCGGCGCGTTGCGCATCCAGAAAGTCGTGATCAGGCCGATGACGCCGCTGGCCAGAAACAGCCAGCCGAACAGGATGGTCACCGCCAACGTCGCCAGCGGCGGGATCAGGATGGCGATGGCGCCGAGCAGGAGCAGCGCGATGCCCTCGGCGAGGTAAAGCTTCCAGTGTTCGTGGATCGCCTTGACCACCGCCCGTTGCATGGCGGCGACATCGCTGTTTTCGGCCTGCGGCTGCGGCAGATCGGTCGGCATGACAAAACTCCCTGGAAGGGTTCGGGTCCGGCTCCGGGCGGAACTTAGCGCAATACCGGGGCGGGCCGCTATATCGAGTCTACTTCTCCACCCAGTCCCCGCACTTCGCCACATCGCCCTGCCCGCCCCACGGCATGATCGGCACCGACGAGGTCGAGTTCTTCGGCGAACCCTCGATGATGCGATCGCTGTAGACCATGTAGACCAGCACGTTGCGCTTGGCGTCGCAGCCGCGAACGATCTGCATCTTCTTGAAGAACAGCGAGCGGCGCTGGCGGAAGACATCCTCGCCCTGCTCGAACTTGGCCTTGAACTTGATCGGCCCGATCTGCCGGCAGGCCAGCGAAATATCGGAGACCTCCTCGGCGACGCCGATCCAGCCCTTGAAGCCGCCGCGCTCCGGCACGGTGAAGTGACAGGCGACGCCCTCGACCTCCGGGTCGTCGAGACCGTAGGTGGCGAGCTTGTCGTTCGGCGTCAGCCACTTGAACACCGTCGATTTCTTGAAGATCAGGTCCGGCTGATCGGCGGCCTGGGCCACGCCGAACACGAAGAGCGCCGCCAGCGCCGCTATCACGAAACGAACCACGGAATCCTCCACCGCCAGATACGAGCGACGTTTAGATAGGCGCTGGCGGTACCGTCCGGAAGGATCGGTAACCGGCTCTCTCGCCTATTTTTACATTCTGGATTGCAATCCGTGGATGGGTTCTTGCTTAACACGACCCTAAATCGAGAACGCTAAAGTGACCGTGTCGGACGGCGCCGTGCCAGATCCGCTTCCCATCGCGGCAGAGAGACCAGCCATGCGCCTCAACAAGCCAGTCATCGACACCGAGTTTGCTCTCATTGAAGGCAAGACGATCGTTTCGACGACGGACCTGCAAGGCAACATCACCTACGCCAATACGTATTTCATCGAAGCCAGCGGCTATTCGGAGGAGGAACTCCTCGGCGCGCCGCAGAACATCCTGCGCCATCCGGACATGCCGGCGAGCGCCTTCAAGAATCTGTGGGCCACCATCCAAGCCGGTCTGCCGTGGCGCGGTCTGGTCAAAAACCGCCGCAAGAACGGTGAATATTATTGGGTGATGGCGAATGTGACCCCCGTAATCGAGAACGGCAAACCTGTCGGCTACATGTCGGTGCGCACCAAACCGACGCGCCAGCAGATCGACCTCGCCGCCCGGCTTTACGTTCGGGAGGCCGCCACGGCCGGCAGCGTCAAGCTGTGCCAGGGCCAGCCGGTGATGTCGTCATGGCGGGATCTCTCCTTCGTCCAGGGCTTCTCGATGGCGACACGTACGCGCGCCATCATGGCGACGCTCCTTGCCGCCATCGCCGCGGCCGGCCTCGCCGGAACCACGTCGGGCCAATCCGGATGGGCCGGCGCCGCCGGCGGCGCCGCCTGGATCCTGGCCGCATCGGTCTGGTTCTATCTGGAGCGCAACATCCTCAAACCGATCAACGCCGCGATCCATCTCACTCAATGCATGGCGGGAGGCGATCTGACCAGCCGGATCGAAACAAGCCAGACCGATGAGATCGGCCAGTTGCTGCGCGCTCTGGGGCAACTCAATACCAATCTGCATTCGATCGTGGGCGACATCCGCAACACCTTCAACGACATTCTGGCGGCGACCGGTCAGGTTGCAGGCGGCAATCGCGATCTGTCCGAGCGCACCGACTCGCAGGCCGCCGCGCTGGAAGAGACCGCCGCCAGCATGGAGGAACTGAGCGCCGCGGTGAAACAGAACGCCGACAACTCGCACAACGGCGACCGGTTTGCTGCAAACGCCGTGCAAACCGCCGAAAAAGGCAACGCCATCGTCGGCAATGTCGTCTCGACGATCGCCGACATCAGCGATTCATCGAACAAGATCGTCGATATCGTCGGCATCATCAACGGCATCGCCTATCAGACCAACCTCCTGGCGCTGAACGCCGCCGTCGAGGCTGCGCGCGCCGGCGAGGCCGGCCGCGGCTTCGCCGTGGTCGCGACCGAGGTGCGTAGTCTTGCACAACGCTCCGCCGCGGCCGCCACCGATATTCGTCAATTGATCGAAACCTCGGTCGCCAAGGTCAATCACGGTACGGTGCTCGCCAACGACGCGGGCGCCGCGATGAAGGATATTCTGGCCGCCGTCAGTAAAATGACGGGCCTTATGGCCGATATCGCCAGCGCTTCATCCGAACAGAGCACCGGCATCAGCCAGATCGCCGACGCCGTGACGGAAATGGACCAGGTGACGCAGCAGAACGCCGCCCAGGTCGAGGAAACCTCGGTCGCGACCGATCAGCTCGAACGGCGCAGCAACAAGCTCATGCAGGCTCTCGACGTCTTCAAGCTCAGCCACGCCGGCGCGCCGACGACGGCCTCCGGCACGCCGGTCTCGACGGCGCCGCGGCCGAAAACCGTCCGCGCCGCGCGCAAGGCGGCCTGAGAAGCGCAACGAGAAGAAACCACGCGGAAGCCTGCCCGCGCGTCCATCGACGCGCGGGCTTTTTCCTTACATGCCGAGCAGCCGCGGCAGGAAGGTCGAGAGGCCTTCCCAGTAGGTGACGAGCACCAGGAAGCCGAGCATCGTCAGCAGCCAGGGCCAGACCGCGACCGTCAGTTCGGTGATGCCCATCTTGGCGATGCCCGACGCGACATAGAGGTTGAGGCCGACCGGCGGATGGCACATGCCGACCTCCATGTTCACCGTCATCAGGATGCCGAAATGCACCGGGTCGATGCCGAGCTTCACCGCGACCGGGAACAGGATCGGCGCCATGATCAGGATGATCGACGACGGCTCCATCACATTGCCGGCCAGCAGCAGCAGCACGTTGACGATGAGCAGGAAGCCGATCCAGCCGAAGCCCTGCGCGATCATCCATTCGGCCAGCGCGTGCGGAATGTTCTCGTAGGTCATCAGGAACGAGAACAGCACCGCATTGGTGATGATGTAGAGGATCATCGCGCTGAGGTTGGCCGATGACAGCAGCACGCGCGGCACGTCGCGCAGCGTCAGATCCTTGTAGACAAACACCGCGATGATGAACGCATAGACCGCGCTCACCGCGGCCGCTTCGGTCGGCGTGAACAGGCCGGTATAGATGCCGCCGATGACGATGACGATGAGAGCCAGACCCCAGAACGAGTCGCGGAACGCCTTCAGCCGCTCGCGAAACGACGCCTTCGGCATGCGCGGATAATCGTTGCGCCAGGCGCGGTACCAGGTCGTCAACCCGAGCAGGAAGGCGAGCACGAGGCCCGGCACGATGCCGGCGATGAACAGCTTGCCGACCGAGGAATTGGTCGACACGGCGAACAGCACCATCGGAATCGACGGCGGAATGAGAATCCCGAGCGAGCCGGAGGTGGTGACGACGCCGGCGCCGAAGCGCTTCGGGAAACCTTGCGCCGCCATGGCCGGCAGGATCACCGAGCCGATCGCCACCACGGTGGCCGGCGACGAACCGGAGATCGCGGCGAACAGCGCACAGGCAACGACCGCGGCGAGCGCGAGGCCGCCGTACCAGTGGCCGACCATCGCCGTAGCGAAGGCGATCATGCGCCGCGCCACGCCGCCGTGAGTAAGGAAATTGCCGGCGAGGATGAAGAACGGGATCGCCATGATCTCGAAATTCTCGATGCCGGTGAACAGCTTCAGCGCCACCGATTCCGTGCGCACGTCGGTCAGCGTGAACATGAAGGTGAGCACGGTGAGACCGAGCGCGATCGAGACCGGCATACCGGTCAGCATCAGCGACAAGAGCAGCGCGAACACGATGATCACGCGCATGAACTGCGGCAACACGATCACATGCGCGGACTGCGCGAAGCAGATCGCCGCGATCAGGATCGGCAGCAGGATCAGGATGAGGCCGAGCGGCGAGATGCGCCCCTTCTCCGGCGTCGCGGCGGTCGGCACGGCATCGGCCGGGTGCAGGGCGTCGGCCGCGGCGGCGTCGGCATCGACGCCTTCGACGGCGCCGGCGTCATGATGCGGCAGTTCGCCGGTCCAGTAGAACCACCAGGCGACCTGGAGGAAGCGGAAGCACATCAGGCCGGAGCCGAGCGGGATCGCCAGATAGACGAACCACATCGGCGCTTCGAGATCGTTCGACTGCTGCCCGGTGTGCCACATCTGGATGACGAAGGACAAACCGAAGGCGGCGACGATGGCGGTGAACAGCGCGCCGCACAAAAGCGCGAAGGTCACGACCCGCTGGCGCGAGTGCGGGGCCAGCATGTTGACCAGCACGTCGACGCCGACATGGATGCCGGTCCGCACGCCGTAAGCGGCGCCGAACTTGGCCATCCAGATGAACATGTAGATGCAGAGCTCCTGCGCCCAGGACACGTCCTGCGCCGCGAGGAACATGAAGATCGAGCGGAACGGCGCCGCCAGTCCGGGCATGCCATGGGCGGTGAGCCACTTGGCGAAATCGATCGAGGCGCCGGAGCCGTAGCGGTGGATCACCGCGAAGAAAATGAGCACGGTCGCCACCGCGATCAGCGTGGCGATGATCCACTCTTCGAGTCTATTGAGAATCCGCGACAGCACGGCATTTCCCCCCAAAGTCTTTCACGTCCGTTGAAGCAAATTCGGCCGGGAATATCGATTCCCGGCCGCTTTGCATTGTTCTGGAACGGACGATCAGTTCATCTTGACGCCGAGTTCCTTCGACATGATGTCGAGCACTTCCTGGCCGACGCGGCCCTTCGCCCACTTGTAGGTCGGCGCCATCGCTTCGCGCCAGGCCTTCTTCTGGTCGTCGTTGAGGTAGTGCAGCTCGGCCTTGCCCTTGGCCTTGATCTGCTTGAGGGCGTCGACGTTCTCTTCATGCGCGATCGAGTTGGTGTAGTCGGTCGCCTCGTCCATCGCCTTCTCGAGTTGCGTGCGGATGTCGGCCGGCAGGCCGCCCCAGAACTTCGAGTTGACGATCACCGCGTATTGCAGATGCGCGTGGTTCGCCACGGTGATGTGCTTCTGCACCTCATCGAACTTCTGCGTCAGATAGTTGGACGGCGTGTTCTCGCAGCCATCGACGACGCCGGTCTGCAGCGCCTGATAGACTTCCGAGAAGGCCATGATCTGCGGGATCGAGCCCATGAGGCGGAAGTACTGATCGGCAATCTTCGAACCGGAGATGCGGAATTTCTTGCCCTGGAAATCGGCCGGCATCAGCAGCGGCTCGTTCGACGAGACCATGTGGAAGCCGTTGTCCCAATAGGCGAGGCCCTTGATGCCCTTCGCCTCGAGCTTCGAGAACAGATACTTGCCGACCGCGCCCTTCATGGTCTTGGCGTATTCGGCGTCGTCCTTGAACAGCCAGGGCAGATCGAGCGCTTCGAATTCCTTGGCGCCGAGCGGCGCGAACTTGGCGGTCGAGGGCGCCAGCATCTGCACCGAGCCGAGCTGCAACGCTTCGATCTCTTCCTTGTCCTTGTACAACTGGGAGTTCGGATAGACTTCGACCTTGACCTTGCCGTTGGTGTACTTCTCGGCAAGTTCCTTGAACTTCAGTGCGCCTTTGCCCTTCGGCGTATCGTTGGCGACGACGTGGCTGAATTTGATGACGATGGGCGACTGGGCGGCAGCCACATTCGCAGTCAAGGCCAGTGCGGCAACCGCACCGATCAACGCGACAAACTTTTTCATGAGCAATCCCAAGCGTTTCCTGAAGGGCTCTTTTGACCCGCCTGGAATGGCGGGCGCTTTCGGCCCATAGGTGTGAGGGCCGGGACATTTTGACACGCGTCACCCGGCCATCTTGATTTGTATAACGGTTTCGTCCTCGCGAAAAGCCCAGATTTCGGGCTCAGGCCCAGAGGCGCTCGCCTTCGAGGCCTTTGTAGAGGCCGGCGACGAATTCGCCGTAGCCGTTGAACAGCAAAGTCGGGCGCCGTTCACCGGTTCCAATCACCTCTTCGGTCGCCTGGCTCCAGCGCGGATGCGGGACCTCGGGATTGACGTTGGCCCAGAACCCGTACTCGGACGCCTGCAACTTTTCCCACATGCCCTTCGGCCGTTCCTCGACGAAGGAGAAGCGCACGATCGACTTGATCGACTTGAAGCCGTACTTCCATGGCACCGCCAGCCGCAACGGCGCGCCGTGCTGCTTGGCCATCGGATGGCCGTAGGCGCCGGTGGCGATGAAGGTGAGATCGTTGGTCGCCTCCGCCATCGTCAGACCTTCGACATAGGGCCACGGATACCAGGGCTGGCGCTGGCCGGGCGCGACCTTCGGATTGAGGAAGGTTTCCATTCTGACGTACTTCGCCGAGCCCTGCGGATTGGCGAAGGACACCAGCTTGGCCAGCGGAAAGCCGGTCCAGGCGATCGCCATGCCCCAGGCCTCGACGCAGCGATGGCGATAGGCGCGCTCCTCGAGCCCCATCTTCTTGATGAGATCGTCGGCGTCGATCTCCATCGGCTTCTCGACGAGGCCATCGATCTTCACCGTCCAAGGCCGGATCGGCAGCTTCTGCGCCTGCTCGGCGACATCCTTGGTCGAGTTGAACTCATAGAAATTGTTGTAGTTGGCGTTCACCTTCTCCGCGGTGATCGGACGATCGAGCGTGTATTTGTCGTTGTGCTTGGCCGGATACAAACCCGCATTGGGGTCGGGAAGATTGGCGGCGTCATCGACTCGCTGCGCCTGCGCCAGACCGGAGGCCAGCACCGGAGCGAGCGCCAGCGCCCCGGCGCCGCCGATGAGCAGCTTGCGGCGGCTGAACACCAGGTGTTCGGGCGTGATCTGGCTCTGCGGAATTTCCCAACCGCGGCGGCGGATGATGTTCGTCATATGACCCTCTCTCGGCCTCGTCCCTTATTATACGAGGTAAGGCGCCGGGGGGATCAAACGCAAATCACGGATGCTTGTCCCCCCCCCGCGAAACGGAGAAGGGGAAGAAGGTCACTCGGCCGCCCGTTTGGCCGCCACCACCTGATCGGCCTGGCGGCCGGTCAGCTCGGCCATGTGGTCGAACTTGAAGCTGAACGAGCCGACGCCCGCGGTCGCCGACCGCACCTCGACGATGAGGTCGCCGATCTCGGCTTCGGCCATCTGCGCCCGCACCGTGTCCCAGCCGTCCCAGCCCTCGCGCGTGTCGAAGCCGAGGATGTGGCCGCGCCGCCCGGACAGGATGGCGTTGATGCGCGCCGTCGCATCATTGGGACAAACGATCTCGACCAGATGGATCGGCTCGAGCAGCACCGGCTGGCACTGCGGCAAGCCCTCGACGATGGCGATGCGGCCGGCGGTGCGGAACGCCATGTCGGAGGAGTCGACGGTGTGATACGAGCCGTCGGTCAGCGACACTTCGATATCGACCACCGGGAAGCCGAGCGGCCCATGGGTGAGCGCGTCCTTGACGCCCTCCTCGACCGCCGGGATGTAATTGCGCGGCACGACGCCGCCGGTGATCATGTCGTTGAACTTGAAGCCGCCCTCGCGCGGCAGCGGCTTGATCTCCAGCACGACGTCGCCGAACTGGCCGTGACCGCCGGATTGCTTCTTGTGCCGGCCGCGGATGGTGATCGATTTGCGGATGGTCTCGCGATAGCCGACTTTCGGCCGATGCATCAGCACCGGCACGCCATAGCGGTCGGCCAATCGTTCGGTGGCGACGCGCAAGTGCATCTCGCCCTGCCCCCACAACACCACTTCGTGGTTCTCGGTATTGTGGATCACCGTCAGCGACGGGTCTTCTTCCGTCAGCTTGGTGAAAGCGACGCCGAGCTTGACGTCGTCCTTGCGCTCCTTGGCCTGCACCGCCATGGCCAGGATCGGCGCAAACGGCTTCACCGAGACCAACGCCTCGATCGCATGCTTGCCGGCCGACAAGGTATCGCCGGTCTTGGCGCCGTCGAGTTTGCCGAACGCCACGGTCTCGCCGGCTTTCGCCGCGCCGCGCTTGCTGAACGTCGCTCCCATCAGCGTGAAGACGCCGGAGACGCGGCCGGCGTCGCGTCGCGGCGCCAGGAAGTTGGCGCCGTCGGCGACCTCGCCATTGAGCAGGCGCGCCACCGACATCTTGCCGCCATGCGCGGTGTGGAAGGTCTTGAGCACGATGGCGACAGGATCGCCGTTCGGCTTCAGCCCGAGCCGCGCCGCCGTCTCCTTCACGCCGGGCGCTTCGTGACGCAGCGCCTTGAGAAGCCGCAGCACGCCGTTCGAGCGCGTCGCGGCGCCGAGCAGCACCGGACAAACCTCGCGCTCGCGCAGTTCCTTCGCCAGATCGTCGAATACGCGGTCGCGCGGCGGCTCCATATCGCCGAGCAGTTGCTCGAGCAATTCGTCGTCGTGATCGGCGAGCGTCTCCAGCATGGTGAAGCGCGCTTCCTTCTCGCGGTCCTTGTTCTCGCCGGCAAGCTCGATCACTTCCGACGCGGCGTATTCGCGATAGACATGCGCGCGCTCGAGCGCCAGATCGACGAAGCCGGACACGATGTCGCCGTTCCAGATCGGGATCTGCCGCAGCAGCAGCGGAATGCGCGAGGCCGGCTGCAAGAGCTTGATGGTCTCGCGGACGCGCTTGTCGGCCTTGTCGATCTTGTTGAGAAAAAGGAAATGCGGAATGTTCTGGTCTTCCAGCTCGCGCAGGATGAGCTGAAGCTGCGGCACCTTCTTCTCGTCAGCCTCGCAGACGACGACGGCGGCATCGACCGCCGGCAGCACGCAGCGCATGTCGTGGATGAATTCGATCGAACCGGGACAGTCCACGAAGGTGTAGCTGTCGCCCATGAATTCGGTGGTGGCGAACGTCGCCTCGACGCTCATCTTGTGCTGGCGCGCTTCCTTCGAGGCGTCGCCGACGGTCGAACCCGCATCGACCGATCCCTGCCGCGCGATGGCGCCGGTGCGCGCCAGGATCGCGTCAAGCAGCGTGGTCTTGCCGCTCTGAAACGGGCCCACCAGCGCGATGGTGCGGGGGCCCCTGGAACTTATCAGCGGGGAACTCGTGCCTTTCTGTTGCGTAGCCTGTTGCATGGCAACCTCCCTGGCCGGGAGCTGGACCAATGTTACCCGGCCCGTGCGCTGATCGTTTCAGGCCCAGGCGGCACTGGCAAGTCACGATTGTCCGTTTGCATTGCAAAATCGTTGCAACAGGTTTTCGCTAAATTCAGCGCGCAGGATGCCCATGCGGTTACCGCAATCAGCCGCGGCGGCCTATCAATACGCCGATGAGCGCGGCGGCCGCGATCACGCCGAACACCGTCTGGCGCGAGCCATTGCGCATGATGTCTTCGGCGGCATCGGCGGAACGGCGGCCGAGCAGTTCGGCCTGCCGCTGCACCTCGGTGCCCAGGTCGGCTGTCGCGCGTTCGCTCCGGCGAAGCGTGTCCTTCGCCTCCGCCTTGATCTGGGCAAGCGTAACGCCGGGGCGCGGGGCCGAGCTGCGCGCCCGGATCGCGACCACGACGAACATGAGGATCGCGATCAGCGCGGCGGCGCCGCCGGCAGCGGCGAAACCGGCCAGCGGCCCGTGACGCATGGCGACCGCATAATATAGCGCGGCAAAGCCGATGATCACGGCAATCACCGCGAAGATCAGCCCCAGCAGGCCGAGCGCCGCCGTCACTGCGGCGCCGGCAGCCTGAGCCTTGGCCTGACCGATCGCCTCATCCTTATAGGCGCGCGCCAGCAGCATCAGCCGCTCGGGCTGGCCGTGCAGCGCGATATTGATGAGCGGGCGCAGTGCCTTCAGCATCAATTACGGCCCCGCGTCATCATGCCGATGATGATGCCCACGAACAGAGTGCCGAAGATGGTGCCGAGCGGCTTGGTGCGCGCCATGTCCTCGAGTTCGGCGGTCATGCCGCGGACCTGGTTCTGCGCCGTGGCGGCAGCATCGCTCGCCAACTGGCTCGCCTGGCCGGTCACGGTTTCGCCGACGTTTCTCGCCGTGCGATAGGCTTCCGAACCGGCATTCGAAACGAATTTGGTCAGCGTTTCCTGGATCGCGGCAATGTCGCCCTTCAGCTTGCTCAGATCGGCGGCCAGATCGTCGCGGGCATTGCCGGCCTCGGCGCCGATCCTGGATGCGCCCTGGCGCGCCTCGTCGCTGACATCGTTCCGCAGTTTGTTGGCCTGGGTGCCAAGATCGGTCATCGCGCTCTCCGTGGGTTCAGTGGCTCCTGCCGCCAACGAGAGCGCAACCGCAAGGTTCCTGCCGTCACGGAATTAAAAAGGCCGGCACACGTGACGTGTGCCGGCTTTATCATTTGACGCAGCGCGCGCCGCGCGCGCGAAGTCTATTTCAGATTGCCGCAGAAGCGCTGGATGCGCGTGCAGGCATCCTCGAGGTCGGAGGTCTTGGTGGCGTAGGAGATGCGGAACGCCGGCCCGAGGCCGAAGGCCGAGCCCTGCACTACGGCAACGCCTTCGGATTCAAGCAGCTCGGTCACGAAGTCCTCGTCGGTCGCGATCTTCTTGCCCGAGGCCGTCGTCTTGCCGATGGTGCCGGCGCAGGACGGATAGACGTAGAACGCGCCTTCCGGCGTCGGGCACTTGATGCCGTTGGCCTGGTTGAGCATCGACACGACGAGATCGCGGCGCTCCTTGAAGATGACGTTGTGCTTGGCGATGAAGTCCTGCGGACCGTTGAGCGCTTCCACCGCCGCCCATTGCGACACCGCCGCCGGGTTCGAGGTGGACTGCGACTGGATCATCGCCATCGCCTTGATGAGCTGCTCCGGACCGCCGGCATAACCGATGCGCCAGCCCGTCATGCAGTAGGCCTTCGACGTGCCGTTGATGGTGAGCGTGCGCTCATAGAGCTTCGGCTCGACCTGCGCCGGCGTGTAGAACTTGAAGTCGTCATAGACGAGGTGTTCGTACATGTCGTCGGTCATCACATAGACATGCGGATGCTTGACCAGCACATCGGTCAGCGCCTTGAGCTCTCCTTGCGTATAAGCGCCGCCGGTCGGGTTCGACGGCGAGTTCAGGAGAAACCATTTGGTCTTCGGCGTGATCGCCTTCTCGAGCTGCGCCGCCGAGATCTTGAAGCCCGACTCCATCGAGCACACCACCTCGACCGGCGTGCCGCCGGCGAGATAGACCATGTCCGGGTAGCTCACCCAGTATGGCGCCGGGATGATGACCTCGTCACCGGGATTCAGCGTCGCCATGAAGGCGTTGTACAGCACCTGCTTGCCGCCGGTGCCGACGGTGATCTGCGACGGCTTGTAGTCGAGGCCGTTCTCGCGCTTGAACTTGGCGGCCACCGCGGCCTTGAGCTCCGCAATGCCGTCGACATTGGTGTACTTCGAGGCGCGGCCCTCGCGGATCGCCTTGATCGCGGCTTCCTTGATGTTGTCCGGTGTGTCGAAATCCGGCTCGCCGGCGCCCAGCCCGATGACGTTGCGGCCGGCCGCTTTCAGCGCGCGCGCTTTGTCGGTCACCGCGATGGTGGGCGACGGCTTGATGCGCTTGAGGCTGTCGGCGAGGAATGCCATCGAATTTCTCCGGAAAATCGGCCCCGGCGCGGCGCCGGAGCCCTGTTTTGGCGGCCCTTTGGTAGTGCGCGCGAGGCGGCGGAGCAAGGGGTTCGGCCTGCCCGACCGGTGAAGAAAATCGATGGCTGAAATCGCTCCCCCGTATCGATGGGTCGGCGTCCCGGGGCGGGCAACACCGGCCAGCCGGGGACCGGCCGCCGGGGCGCCCGGCGATGAACCGGCCGGCGCCGCGGGGGTGCAATGCTCCGCCCGTCCGGCCGACCTGCGGGGCCGCTTGCTGGCCTTTGCGCGGGTGCCGATTACAATCGTTCGAGGTTGCGAGTCGACGGCGTCGCTTCTCCCGCCTTCGAAGTATAATTTCTGTAACGAAGCGCTTCGTAGCAGGTATTCTCTACGCCACGCCGCAACGAGAAAACGTTCTCAAGAAAGCGTCGTCTGCCGGCCTTCGATTTGCCGGACTTTGCAGGCACATCGCGCGGCGGGGACAAGATGGCGAGGAATCAGGCGGGACGTTTCGAGATGTACACGCTCTACTCGATGCAGAGCTCGGGCAACAGCTACAAGGTTCGCCTGGCGCTGTCGGTGCTGCAGGCGCCCTATACGCTGGTCGAAATCGACATTCTCCAGGGCGAGAGCCGCACGCCGGAATTCCTCGAAAAGAATCCGAACGGCCAGGTGCCTCTGCTCGAGGTCGCGCCGAACCGCTATCTCGCCGAATCGAATGCCATTCTCTGGTATGTCGCGCGCGGCACCGAGCTCGCGCCCGAAGATCCGATCGAACGCGCCGAAGCGCTGCAATGGATGTTCTTCGAGCAGCACAGCCTCGAGCCGAACATCGGCACGGCCTATTTCTGGCTGTCGCTGATCAAGGGCGGCCGCGACCTGCAAAGCCACGCGCTCGAAGACTGGATGGAAAACGGCAATCGCGCGCTGCGCGTGATGGAGGCGCACCTGACGAAGCACGACTATTTCGTCGCCGGCCGCTTCACCATCGCCGACATCGCGCTCTATGCCTATACGCACGTCGCGCATCTGTGCGACTTCGATCTGGCGCCGTACGCCGCCGTGCGCCGGTGGCTCGAACGCGTCGAGGCGCAGCCCGACTACGTGGCGATGAGCTGGCAGCCGGAAACGATCGCCGCCGAGTAGATCGGCGGCGGTGACGCCGGCATATTCAAGCTGACAATCCGGGAATGTTTGGCGCGCTGGTCCTTGAACCGCGCGCCGAAAAAGCATCGGCCGCCCGAAAGCCTGAGGGGGAAGTGGCTTCCGGGCAGCAGATGGTTGACGCTATCGCTTACTGCGAGAGCGCGGCAGCAGTGGCGCGATCGAACTCACGCTGTTCGGCCGCGGTGAAGCGGGTCTGCGTCTCCACCGGGGCGTAGGCATAAGCCTGGGCGCCACGCACCGTCTGCTGGACGACAGGCGCGCTGACGTCCTGGTGCAGGACTTCCGACGCATCGCTGGCGAAGGCCGAAGTGGCGAAGCCGGTCGCAAGCAACGCGGCGGCGAAAGCGATCTTGGTGTTCATCTTGGTCATTGCATTAACTCCTCTTGGCAAGACGAGTGTCATCTAGATGTCGCATCGCGTTCGGCAAGAGGCGCTCGATGAACGTCGCACGCGATGACGATCACGCTCGCGTGCGAGCGACGTGAATGAGCGAAAGATGATTCGTATCGTGCGCATCGGGACGGCGAAACAAAACGCCCTATCCATCGCGCTTTTTGACGACGGCCTGTTCTCTTCGATGCGCCACGACGATCAACGCGCGCATCGTTGCGACGCTGCAAAGCGCATTCGCGCCGATGATAAGAATGTCAGCCATGCAATGATCGACAGGATCATTGCTGTTACCGACGCAGATCGATGTGCGTGTTAACGTCGCCGATACATCACGCAACGTCATGACAGCGATCGCATCTTCAAATCGATGGCGCGATGCTTTCGTCTAAAGTCGAATGCCGTGCGCATCGTCGTCGGCGAGCGACTGGCTTGCCCCGGCCGCGAACTCGGCACGCGGCACGACCGACCCGCGCCTTTGCGCCTGCGCTCCGCTAAGGTCCTAAGGCCTGCGCGTTGGCGCTTGGCCCACCGCCGGTCCGGGACGGAGCGCCGGTATTAACCCGGCGTTAACCATATCCGCCACGAAAGCGCCCCGGTTCCCGACCGGCTTCGCCACATTCGGGCCGAACCGAAGCCGGGTTCCAACGTTAGCCAGTGGATGCAGTGATTCTGACTCCGCTCCGGTGGTTTCGTGATGCGCAACCTTGAACATTCTGCAGGTTTCCGCGGCCCGGCCAGCCTCCACGGCACCGGCGTCGAGTCGCGCCGTGTTGTCCTCGCCGAACTGACGGCCATCGCCGGCCTGTCGATTGCGACGTTGGTAGCGGTGACGGCGGTATCTGTCGGCATGGCCCGCGCCGCCGTTGGCGATGGCGTCATTGGCAATGATGGCGGCGTGTTCGCCATCGCCCTGGTGCTCGGCCTCGCCTTCATCGCCATCGGCGGCTTCGCCGTGCTGATGCCCGGCGGCGGGCGCCGCCATCCGCGGCACTAATCCGCAGCCCTCTTTGGCGGCCTGACGCGTTAGGGTGCAACACCCCCGCTGTGAGGTCGCCCCCATGTCCGTCACGTTGCGTCACCTCTGTATCGCCGCCGTTGTCTTCCTCGCGCCACCGGGCGCCGGCGCGCAGACTTTTTCGTCGTCCGCCGGTCCGCTGAAGGTCGAGACCGTGGCGCGCGGCCTCTCCCACCCCTGGGCCCTCGCTTTCCTGCCCGACGGGGGCATGCTCGTGACCGAGCGTCCGGGGCGTATTCGTATCGTTGCAAAAAACGGCGACGTGTCGAAGCCGGTCGAAAACGTGCCGCGCGTCTTCGCCCGCGGTCAGGGCGGCATGCTCGACATCATCCTCGATCGCGACTTCGCGAAAAATCGCGTCATCTATTTCTCCTACGCCGAGCCGGTTGATGGCGGCGGACGCACCGCGCTCGCCCGTGCCCTTCTCGGCAGCGGCGAAGCCCCTGCCCTGCGTGACGTCAAGGTCATCTTCCGTCAGGCGGGCCCGCTGTCGCGCAGCAATCACTTCGGCGGCCGCATCGTGCAGGCGCGCGATGGCAACCTGTTCGTCACCACCGGCGAGCATTTCACCGACCGCGACCTCGCACAGACGCTCGACAATGATCTCGGCAAGGTCATCCGCATCACGCCGGACGGCGAGGCGCCGAAGGACAATCCGTTCGTCGGCCGCGATGGCGCGCGCGCGATCGTGTGGTCCTATGGCCATCGCAACCCGCAAGGCCTCACCATCAACCCGGCCGACGGCGCGCTGTGGGAGCAGGAGCACGGCGCCCGCGGCGGCGACGAGATCAACATCATCCGCGCGGGCAAGAATTACGGCTGGCCGCTGGTGAGCTACGGCGTCAACTATGACGGCAGCGCGGTCGGCACCGGCAAGCAGCAGGCGGACGGCATCGAAGATCCGGTGTGGCACTGGACGCCGTCGATCGCGCCGTCCGGCCTCGCCTTCTACACCGGCGACCTGTTTCCGCAGTGGAAAGGCAGCCTGTTCAGCGGCGCCCTGCGCGGGCAATTGCTGTCACGCCTCGACATCAAGGACGGCAAGCCGGCGAAGGAAGAGCGGCTGTTGCAGGATCTTGGCGAGCGCATCCGCGACGTGCGCCAGGGGCCCGACGGCGCGCTCTATCTGCTCACCGACAGCGAGGCCGGGCGGATCCTGCGGGTGAGCCCGGGGAAGTAGTTCTGTGAATCCGGGCACCGCCCGGAATAAGGCGCGCTCCCTCTCCCCTGCGGGGAGAGGGCCGGGGTGAGGGGGCCAGTGAGCCGAAAGCTTGTAACCCCTCACCCGCCCGCCTGCGGCGGGCGACCTCTCCCTATGGGCGAGGTAAAGAGAGCAAGCCTTGGATCGTGAGCCTTCAAAACTTGTGAAACACGAAAAACGCGCCGAGCGCGATGAAGGCGAAGCCGATGCCCTGGCTCCAGGTGAAGGCTTCCTTCAGATACAGAGTCGAGAAAGCGGCGAAGATCACCAGCGTAATGACTTCCTGGATGGTCTTGAGCTGCGCCGGATTGTAGACGCCGCTGCCGATGCGATTGGCCGGCACCGCGAGACAGTATTCGATCAGCGCCAGCCCCCAGCTGATGGCGATGACCTGCAGGATCGGCACTTCCTTGAAGCGCAGGTGCCAGTACCAGGCCGTGGTCATGAAAATGTTGGAGCCGATCAGCAGGCCGATCGGCATGAGGTAGGATGAAAGGGACGGCATGAATGTCTCTGGTTGCGAGGGGTCGCCGGCGCAGGGCTTGGCACGAAGAAGCAGGAAAGCGCAACGCCCGGACGGTGCTCCCGGTTGCCTTCCGGGGGAATAAATATGGCGTATTGAGCCGGCTCGCCGCGGCCCGTCCTTTCGGACGCGCCAAGGTTCGGCGGCCGTGTTAGGCTCGTCCAGCCGTCCAATGCAGGAAACGTCATGCGCCGTCACCGCCTCCTGCTTGCCGCCGCCGGCCTCGTCCTGAGCGCCGCGCCGGCCACCGTTCAGGCGCAGCAGCAACCGCCGGTCGCCGCGGTCAAGCCTTACAAGCCGGTCATGGTGTCGCCGCCCGCCGAGATGAAGGATGCCGACCTCGATGCCCTGCGCGACAAGATCGGCGAGGCGGTCAAGAAACGCGACCGCGCCGCGCTGGCGCCGCTCACCGTGGCACAGGGGTTCTTCTGGGACCGCGATAAGTCCGACGCCGGCAAGGGCAAGCCCGGCCTCGATGTGCTCGCCGCCGCGCTCGGCCTCACCAGCAAGGACGCCGTCGGCTGGGACATCCTCGGCGCCTTCGCCGACGATCCGAGTGCCGCGCCGTCGCAAAGCCGCAAGAATGCGGCCTGCGCGCCGGCCGATCCGCGCTACGATGCCAAGGCTTTCGAGTCGCTGCTCAAGGAGACCCAGACCGACGTGTCGGAATGGGGCTACCCGATGTCCGCCGGCATCGAGGTGCACGCGACGGCGCAGGCGAGCGCGCCTGTTGTTGGCAAACTCGGGCTCACTTTCATACGCGTGATGCCCAAAGAAAGCGCTGGCAATCCCGCCTATGTCCGCGTGCTGATGCCAAACGGCAAGGCCGGCTTTGTCACCGTCGATTCGCTGGCACCCTTCGGCAACGACCAGCTCTGCTACGTCAAGCAAAACGGCGTCTGGAAGATCGGCGGCTATATCGGCGCCGGTGAGCCGCAGTAATGGCGGGCTCCTCACCGCGCGCCCTCGTCTGCGCCGAATGCGGCGCCGCCTTCGCGTGCACCGGCAACGCCGAATGCTGGTGCGCGGCCGAGTCCTATCGCTTGCCGATGCCCGATGCCGCGAGCGGCGGCGATTGCCTGTGCCCGGCCTGCCTGCGGGCCAAGGCGGAGCAGTCCGCCCGGCCGACCGAAAAGGATCGTCATCGCACTGTCACATGACGCGCGTGAGGATGACTCATGTCGTCCGCGCGCACGCATGCCATCGATCTCGCCACCGGCCACCCCGCGACCGGCATCGTCTGGGCCTTTCATTTCGCCGCCGATGGCACGGCCACCCGTATCGACAACGACAAGGTCGATGACGCGCTGCGTGAGCCGGCCGGCGGCTGGGTCTGGGTCCATCTGGCGCTGGCCGACACCCGCTGCCGCGGCTGGATCGCGCAATACGCACCGATTTCGGAGATGGCGCGCGAAGTGCTGGCAGGGCCGGAGAAGCATCTGCGGCTCGACGTTCTCGGCAACGAAGTGGTCGGCGTGGTGCCCGATCTGCAGCAGGGCTTTGTCGAGGCCGGCGATGAGTTGGTGCGCCTGCGCTTCGTCATGACCGAACGCATGATGATCACGGCGCGGCAGCAGCCGGTGCATTCGGTCGAGCATACCCGCCGCGCCATCGACAGCGGCAAGCGCTTCCCAACCGTGGTCTCGTTCCTCGACGCCATCATCGACCACTTCGCCGACGCCATCGCGCAGATGGGCGAACGCCTCGGCGGCGAACTCGATGTCATCGAGGAAAACGTCATGCAGGACGAGCCGGCCGACGAACAGCGCCGCGTCGGCAAGGTGCGCCTGCAGGCGGCGCGGGTACACCGGCAACTGGCTCAGCTCAAGGCGATGTTCGCCCGCCTCGAACCACGGCTTGCCGCTCACAACAAGGCTGCCGCGGAATCGATCGGTGCGCTGGCGCACAAGCTCGAAGCCATCGATCACGAGATCGGCTCGATCTACGAGCGCGCGCGCCTGCTGCTCGACGAGGCGGCGGCCAAGGTCAGCGCCATCACCAACAAACGGCTTTTTACGTTGTCGATTCTGACCGCGTGCCTGCTGCCTCCGACTTTAGTTACAGGCTTCTTCGGCATGAATACCAAGGACATGCCGTTTCAATCCACCGACGGCGGCACCTGGCTGGCGCTGCTCGTCGCCGTTGCTGCGGGCGCGATAAGTTATTGGGCGTTGCGCAGAATTCGCGCTCTGTAAGTGCGCAAACGCCGGCCCGGCCAAGCGTTATCCGTCTTTTGGCCTGTTTGACAAATTGACGCAGTCACCCTTAGGCTGCGGCAATAATAAGTCGTCATACATCATACAGGGAGGAGAATATGAACAGGCTAGCCGTCCTGGCCACGGCAGCGGTCTTCGCGACGACCGCCGCTCATGCCCAGCAGATCGTCACGAAGTATTCCGGTATTCAGCCCAACGATCACCCCGCGAGCTACACCGAAGAGTATTTCGCCGAGGAAGTCGGCCTTCTCACGAAGGGCGCGATCAAGATCGAAGTTTATCACAATACCCAGCTCGGCGACGCCGTCGCCAACGTGCAGAGCATCCGCAACGGCACCATCGGCTTCACCACCGTGTCGGCCTCGAACCTCAACCAGGTCGTGCCGGCGATGGACATGTATTCGCTGCCGTTCCTGTTCAAGAATGCCAACCACTTCTGGTGGTTCCTGGCCCAGCCGGAAGCCGCCGAACTGGCGAAGCCGCTGGAAGCCAAGGGCATCAAGGTGCTCGGCTACATCGATAGCGGCGCGCGCAACTTCTTCACCGACAAGGAAGTGAAGACTCCGGACGATCTCAAGGGCGCCAAGATCCGCGTCATGGCCTCGCCCGTCATGGTCAACACCATGAAGGCGCTGGGCGCAACCGGCGTGCCGGTGGCGTGGTCGGAGCTCTACACCGCTCTGCAGACCGGCGTCGTCGATGGCGCCGAGAACAATCACCCGTCCGTCGTCGCCAAGAAGTTCTACGAGGTGTCGAAGTACTACACCCTCGACGAGCACATGCGCATCCCCGACGTCATGATCATGTCGATGAAGCTGTGGAACCAGCTCAAGCCGGATCAGCAGAAGGCCGTCGCCGAAGCCGGCGCCCGCGCCCAGGCCTATATGCGCGGCGCCTGGCACGTTTCGGAAGTGAAAGACCTTGCCGAGCTCAAGGGCAAGTTCAAGGGCATCAACACCGTCGACAAGGCGCCTTTCGTCAAGGCGGTCGGCCCGATGGTGCAGGAAGAAGCCAAGCGCCTTGGCGTCGAAAAGACCGTAGCCTTCGTCCTCGACAGCCAGAAAAACTTCTGACCGTCGCACAGCGGCCATCACCTCAAGGGCGGCGGACAACCGCCGCCCTTCTTGTTCGGGGGAATCCGTGGATACGTTCTATCACCTGTTCGATCGCCTCATCGCGCTCGTCGCCGCCCTGGTGCGTCTGGTTTGCATCGTGCTGGCGACCGCACTCTTCGTCATCGTCATCGCGGCCATCGTCTTCCGCTACGGCTTCGGCCAGGCGGTGTCGTGGACCGAAGAGGTGCCACGCTATCTCCTGATCTGGATCTCGTTCCTCGCCGCCGCGAGTTGCGTGCTGCGCCGCGAGCATGTCGGCTTCGACGTGCTGTTCAACGCGCTGCCGAAGGGCGCGCGCAAGGTGCTCGGCGCCGTTCTCAGCCTGCTTATCTTCGGTTTCGGCTGGGTGACGTTCCGCTACGGCATCACCTTCGTGCAGGACTTCGGCTCCGACCTGATGGAGACGATCCCCTACACCAACTACTGGTATTACCCGGCGATGCCGATCTCCGGCTTCCTGATCATGTTGTTCTCGGTCAAGGTGATGATCGACGAACTGCGCAGCGGCGGCGGCGGCGCGCTCGCCGGTTCCTCGGTCGAGACCGTGGGCATGGAGCAACAGCCATGACCCTCGTCATCCTCGGTCTCGCCTTCCTGGTCCTCGTCGTCGTCGGCCTGCCGATCTCGTTCGCGGTCGGCGTCGCCTCGGTCGTCGCCACTTTCCTGCTGTCCGGCGTGGACAACGCCACGATCGTGCAGCGCATGCTCACCGCCATCAACACCTTCCCGCTGCTGGCCGTGATCTTCTTCGTCTTCGCCGGCGTGCTGATGGCCAAGGGCGGCATCGCCCGCCGCCTAGTGCTGATGGCCGAAGTGCTGGTCGGCTGGCTGCCGGGCTCGCTGGCGCAGATCGTCTGCGTCGCCTCGATGTTCTTCGGCGGCGTCACCGGTTCGGCGGTCGCCGAGGTGTCGTCCATCGGCGCCATGATGATCCCGGCGATGGAGAAAGACGGCTATTCCCGCCGCTTCGCCACCGCCATCGTGCTGATGGCCGCGACCATGGGCCCGATCATCCCGCCTTCGATCGGCATGATCGTGTTCGCCCACGTCGCCGGCAACGTGTCGATCGCCGCCCTGTTCATGGCCGGCGTCATTCCCGGCATCCTGATCGGCGCCTCGCTGATGGTGGCGTCGTTCGTGCACGGCAAGCTGTATCACCAGAAGCAGCTGCCGGTGATCCCGACCCGCGAGAAGATCAAGCGCGTCATCGACGGCGCGGCCGGCGTCTTCACCATGGTGATCATCCTCGGCGGCATCATCTCCGGCGTCTTCACCGCCACCGAAGCCGGCGCCGCCGCCTCGGTCTACGCGCTGATCCTCACAGTGTTCGTCTACAAGGAAATCAAGATCTCCGAGTTGCCCGAGATCATGTGGGAATGCTGCCTCACCAACGCGGTGGTCATGCTGCTGATCGCCACCTGCTCGGTGTTCTCGTGGATTCTCACCTACGAGAACCTGCCGACGCTGCTGGCCGACAACTTCTTCAACCTGCTCCAGTCGAAATGGGCGTTCCTGCTGGTGCTCAACGTGTTCTTGTTGGTGGTCGGCATGTTCATCGACATGACGCCGGCGCTGATCATGCTGGTGCCCATGCTGATGCCGCTGGCAGCCAAATTCGGTATCGACCTCGTCCATCTCGGCCTGATCATGGTCATCAACCTGTCCTTCGGCCTGACCACGCCGCCGGTCGGCACGGCATTGTTCGTCGCGCTGAAAGTCGGCAAGATATCGATGGACAAGCTGCTGCCGCCGTTGCTGCCGCTCTTGGCCTGCATGCTGGTGGTGCTGTTCTTCGTCACCTACGTGCCGGAATCCTACGCCTGGCTGCCGCGCGGCTTCGGCCTCATGAAATAGGCGCATGATCATGCGCAAAGAAAGTAAGGATCAATAATGTCAGTCACTGAAATCGCTCAGATCGAGGTCAAGCCCGGCATGGAAGCCGAGTTCGAGGCCGGCGTCGCCAAGGCCGCGCCGCTGTTCAAGCGGGCCAAGGGCTGCGGCGCGATGCGGCTCGAGCGCTCGGCCGAGAAGCCGCAGCGCTACCGGCTGTTCGTCAAATGGGCGACCTTGGAGAACCACACTGTCGATTTCCGCGGCTCGCCCGACTTCCAGGAATGGCGCAAGCTGGTCGGCCACTGCTTCGCTTCGCCGCCGGAGGTGGAGCACACCCAGGAAGTCGTGAAGGGGTTTTAAGCCCGCGTTTCGCCGCGGCGCGGGGAGACGCCGCGGCGAAGTTGCGCCGGGTTACATCGCCGGCATGATGGCGATGTCGCGCACGGTGCCGCTGGCGCCGGAGATTTTCGCCGCCTCGGTCGCCTTGCCGCTGTCGAGATCGACGCTGTAGAGCGTATCCTTCACCATCAGCCAGGCGTCGTTCTTGGCGCCGTCCGACCAGATGTCGAAGGCGACGGTGTCGGCCTTGACGCCGAGCTTGCCGACCGCGTTGAGCACGCCGTCATTCGGCGGCGCCTGCTTGATCAGGCCGCCGATGGTGGCGTCGATGTTGTAAAGCGTCGTCGTCTTGGTGCCCTTCACCGAGTTGGTGTAGGCGCCGGCGACGATATTCGGCTTCTCGCCCTTGTGCATGTCGCTGTCGGCATATTTGTGGTTGCCGTCCTTGGTAACCTTGCCGTCGTCGACATTGGCGCGCAGGTTGGTGCCGTCGGCGCCCATGATGCGCAAACGATCGGCGACCGGGTTGAAGTCCACGGTCGCGACCGTGCCCTTGGCGAGCATGGTGTCGAGCGTCGATTTCTTGGTCGCTTTGCCGTCGGGAGCAATCGTGACCACGGTTCCATCGTCGACCACGCCGTACAGCATGCCGTCGGCCGGGCGGACGTCGATGCCGATGAGCGCGCCGGACAGGCCCGAGACCTTCATCGTCTTCGTCACTTTCTTCTGCGCCGTATCGACGATGGCGAGCGTGTCGTTGCCGATCAGCGCCGCGACCTGAGCGGCCTGCGCGGCCCCGCAGAATGCCGTCACGGCGACGCCGGCGAGCAAAATCGAGCGGAAATTCATGGTGTAACTCCCTGTTGGCACCCGCCCGTCATGGGCGGCTACAGGAAGGACTCGGCGCCCGGCCGGTTTGGATGCAGCCTGCGGCAAAATGGCCGGAATATTCCGCCGCTGCTGCATCCAGCCGCGGCAGCCGCGGGGTATAGAGTCCATGACGCCTTCCCTCGCAACCCGGGCTGACGGTCCCTTTATCGTGATGAAAACTGCGGCAGCCCCGGACATGCCGGACGACAACGTTGCCGGCGAACGGCAACTGGCCGCAGCGCTGGCGCGCTGCGCGGCCGGCGACAAGGCCGCGCTGCGGGTCATCTACGATGCCGAGGCCGCGCGTATGACCGGCGTCGCCTTTCGCATCCTGCGGCGGCGCGATCTCGCCGAGGAAGCGACGCAGGACGCATTCGTCCGCATCTGGCGCAACGCTCGGAGCTTCGATGCCTCGCGCGGCGCGGCGCGCGGCTGGATCTACGCCGTGCTGCGCAACCGCGCCCTCAGCATCCTGCGCGACGAAGGCCGCTTCGACAGCGCCGACGATGCGGGCCTCGCGGCGGCGGCCGAGGAGCCGGTGGTCGAACGGCTGCCGGAGAACAGCGCGCTGCGGCGCTGCCTCGAGGCGCTCGACGTCAAATATCGCAGCGCCATCGTCTATTCTTATGTGCACGGCCTCAGCCACGGCGAACTCGCCGGCAAGCTGAACGTCCCGCTCGGCACGGCCAAAAGCTGGACGCGGCGTGGCATGCTGTCCCTGCAGGAGTGCATGGGATGACCTCGCACAACGACGACTCACGTGCTCTCGCTGCCGACTTCGTCCTCGGCGTGCTCGACGCGGCCGATCGGGCCAAGGCCGAGGCACTGATGGCGAGCGACGCGAGCTTTGCCGCGGAGATCGAACGCTGGCGCGAGCGTCTTGCCGACCTCGACGCCAGCGCGACGCCGCTGCCGCCGGATCAGGCGGTCTGGTCGCGGATCGAGTCGGCGATCGCCGCCCCGCCACCGGCTTCGCGCCCGGCCCGGCCGGCGCTCTGGCACAGCCTGCGCGCCTGGCGCGCCATCGGCCTCATCGCCTCGGCGGCTTCGCTGCTGTTCGCCGTCGCGTTCGGCGTGGCCTTGCGCGAAGCGCAGCGAACGCCGGCGCTTATCGCCGTGCTGGTCGACGGCAACCGTACTGGCGCAGTCGTCCAGGTGTTCAATGACGGCCGCGCGGTGCTGCTGCCGCTCACCGATATCGCCGTGCCGGCGGACCGGGCGTTGCAGGTGTGGACCTTGCCGAGCCGCGAGCGCGGGCCGGTCTCGGTCGGCCTGATGGACCAGGCGCGCACCTTGCCGCTGACGCTGAAGGACCTGCCGGCGCCGCGCAGCGATCAGTTGTTCGAGATCACGCTGGAGCCGAAGGGCGGCTCGCCGACCGGACGGCCGACAGGCCCCATCCTTTTCAAGGGGCTGGCATCGCGGGCGCTGTGACCCACAGCGTCCGTTCCATGCGGAAAATTTACGCCGCCTTGCCGCAGCCCTGCGGCTTGAACACGCGCTCCTGCTGCGGCGGGAATTTGCCGAGCTTGCCGGCCGGGCGCACCGGGCGGCGCTCGAGATTGCCGCCGCAGTTCGGGCAGACGCCGGAAAGCCGAGTCTCGACGCAATCGCGGCAGAACGTGCACTCGAAGGTGCAGATCATGGCGTCCGCCGCCTCCGGCGGCAGATCCTTGTCGCAGCATTCGCAGTTCGGGCGCAAAGAGAGCATCGGCAATCCTCCCGTTATCTTTTTGTCCGGCGCAGCCGCAACGCCGCGCCGTCACTTCAGCGGCGTTACCGTGATGATCTTCTTCTCGGTCTTGCTCATGACCTGGCCCATCAACCGGGCAGACGTGAACGAACGATCGTCGATGTTGCGTGTCATGCCGCCTTCGACGCTGATGACCGATTCCGATTCAATCTCGAAGGCGATATCCTTCATCTGCTTGAGCACTTCCGGCGTCAGCACCTTGCTGTCGGCCGCCGCCGCCAGCTTCTCGGACAACGCCAGCGTCACGGCCTTCATGCTGGCCGGATCGAACTTGCGCTTGCGGATGTAGCGCGCCGTGCCGGCGGCACCGTCGAAGGATTCCAGCCGCGTCTCCAGCGTCGAATTGATGGCGCCGCCGAGCGGGGTTGAAATCGGCTCGTCCGCGCGCTTGATCGCGCCGGGCGCGATACCGGTGCCCTGCCCGGCCGCCAGGGTCGCGAGATCCTCCATATAGACCGGCGCCGCCTGCGGTCCTTCGACATTGAGCAGACCGCTCATCATCTGCCGGATGAAATCGGCAAGCTTGGGGTTCTTGTCGAAGGCCTGCGCCATGTTGGCGATGACGGCCCGCATGCTCGTCTTGACCTCGTCGAGATTGTCGACCGCCACCGGCTTGCCGGCGGCATCGACGCGGCCGCGGATGACAATGTCCTTCATCGATGAGAACGCCATCTCGACGATCTGCCGCCCCGGTGCATTGCCGGTCATCTTGATGTCGCGCGTCACATAACTGACGCGGTAGCCGCCGGGCAGTTTTTCCTCGACGGTGAATTCGGTGCGGCTGACGATCTGCGCCACCACGCGCTCGCCGCCGGGGCGGTTCTCCTCGCTGTCGGTTTTCGACAGCACCGACCAGGCGCTGCCGACCGGCGGATTGTAGGCCGGCTCCGTCCAGGTCTTGGCCGGGGTCTGCGCCAAAGCCGGCGCGGCCAGAGCTGCAAATGCAAAAAACACCATTGCGGCCAGCGCCGGCCGCATCGTTCCCGAACCGCTCATGACGCCCCTCGCAATATTCAATCTGAAATAAAAAGATGCCAACCCGCAGGCGGCCTCGCGACGGCAGCCCGATGTTTATACCACATCGATGGCCGGTGCGGCGAGCCGCCCGGTCTCAGGGTTCCGTCAGCGCCCGCATGGCCGCCGCTGTCGCATCGTCAGCCGGAAAGAACGACTCGATCGCCAGTTCGGACAAAGTCACATCGACCGGCGTGCCAAGCACGGTGGTGGTGGAGAAGAACGACAGCAGGCCGTTCGGCGTCTGCAGTTGCAGCGGCACGACAAAGCCGCCGTAGCGGTCGGGCGCCGGCTTGGTACGGCTGACGCCCGCTGGATAGGCCTTGAGTTCCTCGAGCAGCGCGGCGAGCCGTTCGTCGCCGGTGACGCCGATCTGGTGACGCAGCCGCTCGAAGATATGCGTACGCCATTCGGGCAGATTGGCGATGCGCGGCGCCAGCCCCGCCGGATGCAGGCTGAGCCGCAACACGTTCACCGGCGCCTCGATCAGATGCGCGGCGACGCCTTGCAGCAACGGCGCCAGCGCGCGATTGGCGCTGACCATGGTCCAGTGCCGGTCGATCGCCAGCGCCGGATAAGGTTCGTGGCCCTTGAGGATCAGCTCGATGGCCTCGCGCGCATGCTTCACCGCCGGATCGTTGAGCGGCCGCTGCGGAAACACCGGGGCAAAGCCCGCTGCCAGCAGCAGCGTGTTGCGCTCGCGCAGCGGCACGTCGAGGCGGTCGCACAGATTGAGCACCATGTCGCGAGACGGCTGCGCCTTGCCGGTTTCAAGAAAGCTCAGATGCCGCGCTGAGATTTCGGCCTCGAGCGCGAGGTCGAGCTGTGTCATACGGCGACGCTGCCGCCATTCGCGGATATGGGTGCCGACGTCGCGGGGCTGGGTGTCGATATTTGTCATGGCGAAATCCTAGCGGGCGGGTTGCGGCGGTTCCATGACCTCCGAGGTAATCGACCCGCGGCCTCCGCTCCCGCACAAAAGCCGCACACCCGGCGCGCCGCCGGGCCGCAACCAAGGAGACGACACCATGAACGCCCCCGACACCGCCGCCGTCACCGACCTGGTCGATCGCTACATCGCGCTGTGGAACGAAACCGACGCCTCCCGGCGCCAGGCCCTGATCGCGCTGACCTTCGCGTCGGACGCGCGCTATCTTGACCCGGTGCTGGCCGGCGACGGCCACGACGGCATCGACGCCATGGTCGGCGCCGTGCACGCCAAGTATCCCGGCTACAAGTTTTCCCGCACCAGCGAGGTGAACGCCCACCACGACCGCGCGCTGTTCAACTGGCAGCTCGGGCCGGACGACGGTCCGGTCTTCGTCAAGGGCATCGACGTCGCCGTGGTCACCGCGGACGGCCGGCTGAAGCAGATCGACGGCTTCTTCACCGAACTCAACGCGCCGCAGCAGTAAAATAGGCGACGCCGCACCGCCCGGCCCTCGCGGCCGGGCGGCGCATTTTCCGGTGCATCGCGCCGGCCGGCCGCCTTGGTGCGGACACGAAGCGCTACTATCTCCTCAGGATTCCCATAGTCAGCGGGCCCGCGTGCCGTTCCGGCGCGGCGGCCCTTTGCGCATTGAGCACGGCCGATGTTCGCCCGTTTCGAAAAAGTCCTCACTCCGACCGCCACCACCGGCGAACAGGCGCCGCCGCCCGGGCTGATCGCGTTCTATCGGCACTTCGTCCAGCAGGCGAAGGCGCTGTTCATCGCGCTGTTCGCCATCGGTTTCGTCGTGGCGATGCTCGACATCCTCATCCCGGTGTTCATCGGCCGCGTCGTCACCTTGGTGACGAAGACCGACCCGGCGGCCTTGTTCGCCGAACACTGGATGATGCTGGCCGGCATGGCGCTGGTGCTCGTCGTCGTGCGCCCACTGGTCTTCACGTCGCAGCACCTGGTGATGAACCAGGCCATCGCCGCCAACGTGTCGAACCGCATCCGCTGGCAGAACCACTGGCACGTCGCCCGGCAGTCCTGGGCCTTCTTCCAGAACGACTTCGCCGGCCGCATCGCCACGCGCGTGATGCAGACGGGCCCGGCGATCCGCGAGAGCCTGGTGTCGATGCTCACCGCCGTCTGGTTCATCATGATCTACGGCACCAGCGCCATATTGCTGCTGGCCTCGGCCAATCCGTGGCTGGCGGTGCCGGTGCTGCTGTGGTTCGCCGGCTATGTGGCGATGCTGCGCTATTTCGTGCCGCGCATGCGCGACGGCTCCAAGGTGATGTCGGAGACGCGCTCGATGCTCACCGGCCGCATCGTCGATACCTACACCAACATCGTCACCGTCAAGCTGTTCTCGCGCGCCCGCGACGAGGACGCCTATGTGCGCGACGCCGTCGATCAGCACACGGGACGCTTCCACGCGCAATTGCGGCTCAACACCAAGTTCGCGATGACGCTCTCGACGCTGAACGCGCTGCTGATCACGCTGACCGGCGCCTTCGCGCTGGTGCTGTGGCGGCAGGGCCAGGTCGAGGTCGGCGTCGTCGCCATGGCGCTGCCGATGACGATGCAGATCGTCTCGGCATCAGGCTGGGTGGCATGGCAGATCACCGGCATCTTCGAGAATATCGGCATCGTGCAGGAAGGCATGATGACCATCGCGCAGCCGATCGCGCTGCCCGACGACGAGGACGCGCGTGAGATCGAAATCACCAAAGGCGACATCGCTTTCGACAACATCCGCTTCGGCTATGGCAGCGAGCGCGGCCTGATCGATGGGCTCAATCTGAAGGTGAAGGCCGGCGAGAAGATCGGCCTGGTCGGCCGCTCCGGCGCCGGCAAGTCCACCTTGGTCAACCTGCTGCTGCGCTTCTTCGATCTCGAAGGCGGCCGCATCCTGATCGACGGCCAGGACATCGCCACGGTGACGCAGGAAAGCCTGCGCACCCAGATCTCCGTCGTCACCCAGGACACCTCGTTGCTGCACCGTTCGATCCGCGACAACATCCGCTACGGCCGGCCCGACGCCACCGAGGCGGAGATCCGCGCCGCCGCAGCGATGGCGCATGCCGACGAGTTCATCGACACTTTGGAGGACTGGAAGGGCCGCCGCGGCTACGACGCCCATGTCGGCGAGCGCGGCGTCAAACTGTCCGGCGGCCAGCGCCAGCGCATCGCGATTGCCCGCGTCATCCTCAAGGATGCGCCGGTGCTGATCCTCGACGAGGCCACCTCGGCGCTCGACAGCGAAGTCGAGAGCGCGATTCAGTCCAGCCTCGGCGTGCTGATGCGCGGCAAGACCGTGATCGCCATCGCCCACCGGCTCTCGACCATCGCGCAGATGGACCGGCTGATCGTGCTCGACCACGGCCGGATCGTCGAGGAAGGCACGCATGACGAACTGCTGCGGGCCGGCGGCCATTACGCGGCGCTGTGGCGGCGCCAGTCCGGCGGCTTCCTGGATCCGGCCGACCAGCAGGCGGCGGAGTAAGGGGCGCCTCGCCCCAGCAGCGCGCAATCCCGCACGCCGGCCACAAAACAGGCTATCATCGCCGCCGCCAAGGGGGGCCTTCGCGATGATGACCGCTGTTTTCGCCACCATGTTTCTGGCGCTGCTGGCCTTGTGGCTCGGCCGCGGCGCCATCGCCGCCGGCATTCTTGTCGTCAGCCTGGCGCTGTCGGTCTGGTTGTTCCTGTTTGAAATCTACAATCCGGACTACGGCTTCCGCATGCCATGGCTACAGACCGAACGCACGGCGCCCGTCGCCACGCCGGAGGCCTGAGCCATGGACAGCGCCTCCTCGGCCCGCACGCTCGGCCTGTTCGGCCACCTCTACCTGGTGGCGATGCTGACGACGATCGCCGGCATCCTGACCGCCGCCATGGTCATGCAATACGCCTTCGGCGAACTGCCCTGCCCGCTGTGCCTGCTGCAGCGCGTCGCGCTGTTCGGCGTCGCCTTCGCCGTCATCCTCGGCCTGCGCCACGGCGACAGCGCGCGCACCACCGGGCTCGGGCTGCTCATCTCGATCTTCCTGCTGGTCATCGCCGTGCGACAGACCTTGCTCGACATCTACCCGCGGCCCGGCCACGAATATATCGGCAGCGCTGTGCTCGGCCTGCACATGCCGGTGTGGTCGGTGCTGATCGCGCTGGCGCTGATCGCCGGCTACGCGCTCAAGCTCACCGTGTTCGGCGACAGCGAGCACCGGCCGGATCTGGCCGCCTATCCGGCGCTGAAGCGCGTCGCGACGGCGGCATCCGTGTACGTCGTCGTGCTGTGCGCCATCAATCTCGGCTCGGTGGTCGTGCAGTGCGGCCTCGAGCAGTGCCACACCGACCGTTACTTGTTGCTGGAGAGGATGCGCTAGGCGCGCGCCTTACCCCGCCTGCTGCCGGCGACGTTCGTATTCGGCCTGCGCGTAATGCTCGCGCTTGGCTTCCAGCATGGCGAGGTCGGCGCGCTTGACCACATTCTCCAGCCGCTCGCCCTGTTCGCTGGTGGCGATGCCCATCGACAGCGACAGCGGCAGGTCGGTGTAGAACTCGTTGTTGATGACGATGAGGTCGTTGATCACCTTCATCATCGCCTTGCCCTCGGCGATCTCGACGCCCGGCAAAATGACGGCGAATTCGTCGCCGCCGATGCGCGAGGCGCGCGCCGGCAGTTCGACGATGGAATTGAGCACCTCGCCGGCGCGGCGCAGCAGCTGGTCGCCGGCGGCGTGGCCGAGTTCGTCATTGGCGGCCTTCAGCCCGTTGAGGTCGGCCATGATGATGGTGACCGGCCACGGCCCCTTGCGCTCGAGGCGGTTGAGTTCATCGGCGAAGAACGAGCGGTTGCACAATTTGGTCAGCGCGTCGTGGCTGCCGAGATATTCGAGATAGGCCTCGGCCTTCTTGCGCGCCGTGATGTCCGTGAGCGCGATCTGCACCAGAGACCAGTCGTTCTCGCGGCCGGGGAACACCGAGAACTGCAGCAGCAGGTTCAGCTTGGTGCCGTCGAGCGTGTAGTTGATCACCTCGCGCTGCTGGAACAGCTTGCCGTTCCACAGGTCGATGAGCTGCTCGCGGAAGTGCGGCCCCATCTCGTCGCGCATGATCGCCGGCAGATTGCGCAACAGCGCCTTCTTGTCGGGCGCGCCGAACAGGCTGAGCGTATGCTGGTTGACGTCGACGATGCGGATTTCGCTGATGCAGCGCTGCACGAACTCCTCGTGCACGTCGGTAAAGACGCGCAGGTCGGTGATGCCCTGCATCCGCACTTCGTCGATCAGGCGCTTGACGCCGGAGAAATCCTCGACCCACAGCGACACCGGCGAATGCGCGAACAGCCCGCGCGCGTATTTCTCGCTGCCGGCGAGCTGGCGGCGGGCGTCCTCGCGGTCGGTGACGTCCTCGGTCGACAGCAGCACGCGCGACCAGTCGGCCTCAAAGCCGGGCAGGATCGTCGCCTTGAGCTGGATGTCGAGCCGCTCGCCGTCGAGCGTATAGTTGACGGCGTTGCTGGCGAAAGAGCGCTCGCCGTTCCAGAGCTGGATCAGCTCTTCGATATGCGTCGTCAGCATGTCGTCGCGGAACACGCGGTCGAGATTGGCGGTGAGGTGCTCGACGTCGGTTGCGCCGAACAGGTCGAGGGTCTTGCGGTTGACGCGCAGCAGGCGGATGCGGCCGGCGCATTCCTTGACCCGCTCCGGATGGCCGGCGAGATGCTCGCGCAGCGAGGTGACGCCGGCGGCGCGCCAGCCGTCGAGCAGCGCCTTGACGCCGGAATAGTCCTCCAGCCACAGCGGCACCGGCGCGAGCTCGAAAATGCCGGCATCGGCGGCGATCACGGCGGCGGTGGAGGCGAGGCTGGAACCGGACATGTCAGTCATGAGTGATGGCGCGGACAATAAATGATTCTCGACCCGCTGGTATCGGGTGCCGTCTTTCCTGCCACACCGATCATGAGCAAATCCCTTACGCGCCACGTGATATCCGCCACGGCGAGGCGGTGCGCTGCTGACGGAAACTGTCAGTGGGTTCCGGCAGAGGCCGGCCTTGCTCCCTTTCTTCGGCCCCGGACTCGCCCCATATTCCGACCATGGCCAAATCTCCCCCGAAAAAACCGGGCAAAGACCCGGCAAAGCCCACCCGCGCCAAAGCCAACCGTCCGGACAGTCCGGCGGTGCCGCAGGCGCTCGCCGACATCCTCAATCCGGCGCTGAACAAGGGCACCGCGGGCCTCGGCTCCGGCACGGGCGAAAGTTCCGGTCTGCAGCCGCCGCCGGACAACTCCTGGGACCGCCGCTCCGGCGGCGCCGCTGAGCATCGCGCCCGCAAGTCGACCCGCGGCTTTGAGGAGGCGCGGCAGACCGATTACAGCGCTTCACCGATCACGGGGCTTGATCCGCAGTTGGCGCAAGAACTTGGGCTCACCCCGAATGATGACCAGTCCCCCTCCCCGTTGTGGGGAGGGGTTAGGGGTGGGGGTGATGGCGATGCGAGCACGTCGTCCACCCCCCTCCCCAACCCTCCCCCACAAGGGGGGAGGGAGAATGAAGAAAAAGGCCTCTCGAAATATCGCCTGCCCAAGGCCGACCTGCCGACCGGCCCCGGCGGCCTGTCGTCGATGGGCGTTGCCGCCACCGCCGAGTCGCTCGACCGCCTGCTGCGCGAGGGCCGCCCGGAATTCGCCCGCGCCGGCGAGGTGTGGACGCCGCACCGCCCGCCGCGCCCGGAGAAATCCGAAGGCGGCGTGCCGTTCGTCATCAAGTCGGCCTTCGAGCCGAAGGGCGACCAGCCGCAGGCGATCAAGGAACTGGTCGAGGGCGTCAAACGCCACGACCGCACCCAGGTGCTGCTCGGCGTCACCGGCTCCGGCAAGACCTTCACCATGGCCAAGGTGATCGAGGAAACGCAGCGCCCCGCGCTCATCCTCGCGCCGAACAAGACGCTCGCCGCCCAGCTTTACGGCGAGTTCAAGTCGTTCTTCCCCGACAACGCGGTGGAGTATTTCGTCTCCTATTACGACTACTACCAGCCGGAAGCCTACGTCCCGCGCACCGACACCTATATCGAGAAGGAATCCTCGATCAACGAGCAGATCGACCGCATGCGCCATTCGGCGACGCGCGCGCTGCTCGAGCGCGACGACGTCATCATCGTCGCCTCGGTGTCGTGCATCTACGGTATCGGCTCGGTCGAAACCTATTCGGCCATGACCTTCACGCTCAAGCAGGGCGGCAAGGTCGAGCAGCGCCAGTTGCTCGCCGACCTGATCGCGCTGCAATACAAGCGCACACAAGGCGACTTCTTCCGCGGCTCGTTCCGCGTGCGCGGCGACACCATCGACATCTTCCCGGCGCATTATGAAGACCGCGCCTGGCGCGTGCATCTGTTCGGCGACGAGATCGAGAAGATCGAGGAGATGGACCCGCTCACCGGGCAGAAGACCGACGAGCTCGAGTTCGTCAAGATCTACGCCAATTCGCACTACGTCACGCCGCGGCCGACGCTGATCCAGGCGATGGACGGCATCAAGCGCGAGCTGAAGATGCGGCTCGACCAGCTCAACAATGCCGGCCGGCTCCTCGAGGCGCAGCGCCTCGAGCAGCGCACGCGCTACGACCTCGAAATGATGGAAGCCACTGGCTCCTGCGCCGGCATTGAAAACTATTCGCGCTACCTCACCGGCCGTCAGGCCGGCGAGCCGCCACCGACTCTGTTCGAATACGTCCCGGACAACGCGCTGATCTTCGCCGACGAGAGCCACGTCACCGTGCCGCAGATCGGCGCCATGTTCAAAGGTGACTTCCGGCGCAAGGCGACGCTCGCCGAATACGGCTTTCGCCTGCCCTCCGCCATGGACAACCGGCCGCTGCGTTTCGAGGAATGGGACGCCATGCGGCCGCAGACCGTCGCGGTGTCGGCGACGCCGGCGGCGTGGGAGCTCAACGAAAGCGGCGGCGTCTTCGTCGAGCAGGTCATTCGCCCAACCGGCCTGATCGATCCGGAGGTCGAGATCCGTCCGGCGCGCACGCAGGTGGACGATCTCGTCGGCGAGGTGCGCGAGGTGGCGCGCAAGGGCTATCGCTCGCTGATCACGGTACTGACCAAGCGCATGGCCGAAGACCTCACCGAGTATCTGCACGAGCAGGGCGTTCGCGTGCGCTACATGCATTCGGACATCGACACTTTGGAGCGCATCGAGATCATCCGCGATCTCCGCCTTGGCGCCTTCGACGCGCTGGTCGGCATCAACCTGCTGCGCGAAGGCCTCGACATTCCGGAATGCGCGCTGGTCGCCATTCTCGACGCCGACAAGGAAGGCTTCCTGCGGTCGGAGACGTCGCTGGTGCAGACCATCGGCCGCGCCGCGCGCAACGTCGACGGCAAGGTCATTCTCTACGCCGATCAGGTCACCGGCTCGATGCAGCGCGCCATCGACGAGACCAACCGCCGCCGCGAGAAGCAGGTCGCCTACAACACCGAAAACGGCATCACGCCGGAAAGCGTCAAGAAGGGCATCGCCGATATTCTCGACTCGGTCTACGAGCGCGACCACGTGCTGATTTCGACCGGCGGCAAGGGTATCGGCGGCGAAGGCGAGTTCGCCGACGCCGCCACCATCGGCCACAACTTCGAGACGGTGCTGGCCGATCTCGAAACCCGCATGCGCGAAGCGGCCGCCGATCTCGACTTCGAGGAAGCCGCGCGCCTGCGCGACGAACTCAAGCGGCTGCGCCAGACCGAACTCGCCGTGGTCGACAATCCGACCGCGCGCAACATCATGGTGACGCAAGATCCCAAGCTGCGGCGGCACAACAAGAATGCCGCCAAAGCGGCCGCGAGCGTCGATCCGCTTTCGCGTCCGCACAAGCCGGTGCTCGACGAAATGGGTATCGCGACGTGGCACGAATTCAAGCCGTCACGGCCGGGGGATGGACGTCCCAGAAAGCCGAACCTGGACGAAATGGGCCCCGGCGTTGAATCGATCCCGGCACGCAAGGGCCAGGAAACTGGCAGCGGCCCGCGCTCGACCATGGGCAAGCCCGGCCAGCGCGGCGGCTTCAGGGCGAACAAGAAGCGGGGGCGATAGGCGCCCGATCGGCCTCATCCTGAGGAGCGCACGAAGTGCGCGTCTCGAAGGATCGAGGCCGCAGCGTAAGCGCACGCCATCGCCCGCTCATCCCCGCGAAAGCGGGGATCCAGCTAACTCACCAACATTCATCCTGGATTCCCGCTTGCGCGGGAACGAGCGGAGTGAATAGCGACCCGGCAGGGCTCGCCTCAGATCGACTCGCCCTCGCCTTCCATCACCGCATATTGCGTCATAGCGGTGACCTGCTGCCAGACATTGCCGTCGAAGCCGGCGAGGATATTGACGCGCACCACCTGAACGAGCTTGTTGGCCACGGGCTTGAGCTCCAGCGTCCGCTCCGGAGTAAAGGCGATCGCCGCCAGGCCGCAAGCCTGCGGATCGTGCGCTTCCGCGTTCACCGCATCCATCGCCGCCTGGCCGCCGCGGCCCTGCGCGCGCAGTTCGACGAAGCGCGCCGCCTGCGCCGGACTGTTGCAGATCATGCCGACGCCGATCCTGGTGCCGCTGTCGACGGGCTGGGCCTGGGCAGTGCCGCCGGCCGCCACGACAGCGGCGACCGTGAGACCGCAAAACATTGCCGTTGAAACGCGCATGGGATTGTTCCGTCCGCTGATGTTCTGCTTGAAAACGCCGAGCCGCGGCCCCGGTTCAAGGCCGCACACGCGATTGTGAGGCCGCGGGCGCGGGCGATGTCCAGGCGGAAGGCCCGCGTCTTTGGTTCCCTTCACGCAGCGCGCTTATTGCGACATGATCGCTGTCGTCAGGAGGCCCTTCCGTGCCGGTTTTCACGATCGCCTATCACAGCCGCAATCTCATCGAAGAGCAGACGCTGAACAGCGCGACCGAGATCCAGCGGTTGCTGGCGCAATCGCGGGCGCGCAATGCGCGGCTCGGCATCACCGGCGCGCTGCTGTTCAACGAAGGCCGCTTCGTGCAGGTCCTCGAGGGCGACGAGGCGCCGGTGATGGAGGTGCTTGCGGACATCAGGCGCGACGCGCGCCACACCGATGTCGAGGTGCTGCCGCCGCGCATCGCGCCGGCGCGCAGCTTCTCCGAATGGTCGATGGCTTTCGTCGGCGCCTCGCCGCAGGCGAGAGGCTACTACCGCGATTTTTCGCTGCGCGAGCGGCTGGAATGGACCGCAACCACCACCGATCTGCTCGCGGCACTCATCCTCGATCTGATCATGATCGACGGCGGAGTCGTGGCGCGGCCCGCCCGGCGCTAGCGCGTTCTCCTCCGTTGGGGCGGAGCGCGATCGGTCCACCCCGACGTCCTTTCCGTTGTCCGCGCCAACGGGTCCGCGCAAAGCGCGGCCCGATCACAGGCTCCGGCGGGGGCCCACGTTCCTCGTCATCCCGCACTCTCTCGTCGTCCCCGCGAAGGCGGGGACCCATAGCCACCGTCCTCACGATGCGGCGCGGTCGGTGGTTATGGGTCCCGGGCCTCGCTGCGCTCGCCCGGGACGACAGTGCAAAATAATATTCCTAGGACTATTGACTTCGCCGCGGGGCTAGGCTTATCTTCCAGCCATCCCGCCCCATCGAGTTGCAACACCGTGCACAGACCTGCGGGGTCGTACGGACCCCGGCGTTCCGCGCGCCCTCGTTATCGGGGGAGCGTAGCCCGGATGGAGCGAAGCGAAATCCGGGGACTTCAGGAATGCGGCCTGCCCGGGGCCGATCAAAAAATGCGGCGATGAATCACGTCCAAGCCTCAACCCGTCATCCTGAGGTGCGAGCGCGCATGAGCGCGTTTACGCGTCGTCTTCGACGCGCTATGGCGCGAGCCTCGAAGGACGACGGGCAATGAATCACCAGCGAATTGCGGGCCGTTCATCCTTCGAGGGCCTTGCTGCGCAAGGCCACCTCAGGATGACGGGTCGAATAACTCTTCGGGAAAGAGCAAAGAAGAATGGGCCCGGCGCCGAGCGCCGAGCCCTTTCTTCGACACCTCACCCCTCCCCGTCAGGAAAAGGCGCAAACCGATGTCAGATCTGCTTCAGCAGCGCGTCGCCGCTGGTCAGTTCGCACTTGCCGGGGCCTTCCTCGATGTTGAGGGCCTTGACCGTGCCGTCCTCGACGAACATCGAATAGCGCTTGGAGCGCAGGCCGAGCACCGGCATGGCGCCGTCGAATTCCATGCCCACCGCCTTGGTGAATTCGGCGCTGCCATCAGCGAGGAAGTCGATCTTGCCGTCGCCGCCGCTCTTCTCCGCCCAGGCCTTCATGACGAAGGGATCGTTGACCGCCACGACGGCGACGCTGTCGACGCCCTTGGCTTTGAAATTGGCGAGGTTGTTGAGGAAGCTCGGCATGTGCAGGTTCGAGCAGGTCGGCGTGAAGGCGCCGGGCACGGCGAACAGCGCCACCTTCTTGCCCTTGAACACGTCGTCGGTGGTCTTCGGCTTCGGGCCTTCGCCGGTCATGACGCGGAACGTTGCCGATGGAAGCTTGTCGCCGACCTTGATAGCCATGGGTTTCCTCTCGCTTGGCGGATTGTGTTACCGGGCGGCAACCTAGGCCGCCCGGGCCCGTTAGTCGAGATGGGTTGTCACTTCCATGGCGCGGCCGCCTTCGACGATCGTGAAGGTCAGGTCGTACGAGCCCGTCGGGCTCGCCCCCGGCGGCAGGCCGTCGAAGTCGAAACTGAAGTGACGATGGCCGGCCGGTGCGCCGGGCGCCGGCTTCGGGACCGGCAAGGCCCATTCGGGGGTCGGCCCTTCGACGAAGATCTGCACCGGCCCGTTGTCGCGGGCCGTCAGATCGACGGCGACCATCGGCTTGGCGGCATCATTGACGCGCCGGGCGGTCAGGCCGATCTCGGCAGCGGTGGTCTTCTTCGGCACGCGGGCCTCGGCTTCGGTCAGCGCGGCGTCGGCGGTGGAAGGCCCCGTCCCAAGTGGCAGCTCGGCCTTGCCCTCGGCCGGCACGCACATTTTCTCGCACACCGCGTAGTCGATCTTGAGCCGGGCATTGACGGGCTTGGCCGGATCCTTCGGTACGATGATGACCGGGAAGATCACGCCGTCCTTGTAGCCGATCGAACTGCCGGTCTCGTCGGTGAAAAGATGCGGCGCCGGAAAGCTCACCGTCGCCGACTTCACATTGTCCGAGCCGGAAAAATCGAAGCGCGGCGGCACGCCGGAATCGCCGGGATAGCGCCAGTAGGTATGCCAGCCCGGCTGCAGCTTGATCTCGATGCCGGCGCGCAGCGGGGCACCGCTCTTGTTGGTGCCGCCGATCAACCGCACGGCGGACTTGGAATCCTGGCTCCACGCCGACGCGTTCTCGGCGCGTGCTGGCGCAAACTGGAGACCGACGAAGAGCATCGCCGCGAAGCCGAGCGCGGCATGACAACGATCAAGTTTCATGTCGCTAGCCTGTATGGGAGAAGCCCGCACTGCGCCATTGAATTCATTGTGAGCACACCTGAACACGTTCTAGGCAAATCCGCGGCCGCGGCGGCGTTTTTGCCACATTTTGCCGCCATACTTGCGCGTCATACGGTCGCTCTTCGTGCTGCCGTTTCGTTGGCAAAAGACGGCCGATCGGATAGCATTAAACAATGAACGTTTCGCGCACCGGCAAAGCTCCTCGCAAAGCCTCCCGCCGCTCCACGGCCTCGGCGGCGCCGTCGGCGCGCGGCTACCTCGACGGCCAGATGCTGATCGCGATGCCGGCGATGAGCGACGAGCGCTTCGCCCGCGCGGTCATCTATGTGTGTGCGCATTCGAGCGAAGGCGCGATGGGCATCGTCGTCAATCAGCCTGCCGCCAACATCAAGTTTCCCGATCTGCTGGTGCAGCTCGAAGTCATTCCCGCCGCCGAGCGCATCCAGTTGCCGGTGGAAGCCGGCGAGGTGAAGGTGCTCAAGGGCGGGCCGGTCGAAACCGGCCGCGGCTTCGTGTTGCACTCGGCGGATTTCTTCATCGAGAATTCGACGCTGCCGATCGACGAGGAGATCTGCCTCACCGCGACGCTCGACATCCTCAAGGCCATCGCCCATGGCGAAGGCCCGGAGAGCGCGATCCTCGCGCTCGGTTATGCCGGCTGGGCGCCAGGCCAGCTCGAGCAGGAGATTCAGCAGAACGGCTGGCTGCATTGCCCGGCCGATCCCGAGCTGATCTTCGGCAAGGACACCGGCACCAAATACGACAAGGCGCTGCGCAAGATCGGCATCGATCTCAGCCATCTGTCGAACGAAGCCGGACACGCCTGACTTCGACCGTTATTCCGAAGCGATCTTGAGCGTGCGCGCTCGAGCCGGTTTTTCGATCAGCAGATCGAGCGCTTCCTGCGACGTCATCGGCTCGCCGAAGGCAAAGCCCTGCGCGTATTCGCAGCCCATCTGGTAGAGTTCGACCGCATCGCTGTCGGTCTCGGCGCCCTCCGCGACAACTTCCATGCCGAGGTCGTGAGCCAGCGCGATGATCGAGCGCAGGATCACCGGCCGCGTGCCGCGGGAGGTGGTGCGCACGAAGGACTGGTCGATCTTGATCGTGTCAAACGGGAAGCGCTGCAGATAGGCCAGCGACGAATGCCCGGTGCCGAAATCGTCGAGCGACAGCCCGGCGCCGAGTTCCTTGATGCGGCTGAGCATCTGCGCGGCATGTTCGGGGTTCTCCATCACCAGGCTTTCGGTGATCTCGAGCTTGAGCGTGCCGCGCGTCAGCGGCGTGCGCGACAGCACGCCCCGCAGGTCCTGGATCAGGTCGTGGCGCAGCAATTGCCGCGATGACACGTTGACGCTGGCGAACACGGGCTCATGACCCTTCGGCAGTTCGGCCTGCCAGTGCGACAGTTGCTTGGCGGTGTGGTCGAGCACGAACAGGCCAAGATCGACGATGAGGCCGATTTCCTCGGCGATGGAGATGAACTCCGCCGGCGACAGACGGCCCATCTTCGGATGATCCCAGCGCGCCAGCGCCTCGAAGCCGGCAATGGCGCGATCCTCGAGCCGGACGATCGGCTGGAACAGCACCTTGATTTCCTGGCGCTCGATGGCGCGGCGCAGTTCGGATTCCATCGTCAGGCGGTCGGTCTTGCGCGCACGCATTGCCGGCTTGAAGATTTCGATGCGGTCGCCGCCGATGCGCTTGGCGTAGTACATCGCCAGTTCGGCATCCTTGAGCAGTTCCTCGGTGCGATGCGGCGCGCCTTCGGCGAGCGCCAGGCCGATCGACGCCGTGAGGAAAATTTCGCGGTCGTTGAACACAATCGGCGCCCGCAGCGCACGGCGCAGCGTTTCGGCAAAGGCGACGATGCGCGCCGGCTCCTTCTCCGAGAGCAGGATGACGGAGAACTGATCGCCGGACAGCCGGGCCAGCGTGTCCTGCGGCTTGAGCAGACGGCCGAGGCGGCGCGCGATGGTCAGCAGGATGGAATCGCCGACGGCGATGCCGACCGAGTCGTTGACCTGCTTGAAGCGATCGAGATCGATCACCATCACCGAAGGACGGATATTGCTGTCCGAGCGGGCGAAGGCGAAGGCTGCTTCCATGCGATCGATGAACAATTCGCGGTTCGGCAGGCCGGTCAGGTTGTCATGCACGGCGTCGAACAGCAGGCGCTCTTCGGCATTCTTGAAATCGGTGACGTCGGTCAAGGTGCCGACGACGCGCACGACTTCGCCGTCGGACCCGACCACGGGTCGCGCCTTCAGCGTGAACCACACGTAGTGCCCGTCGTTGGAGCGCAGCCGGAAATCCTGGGTCAGGCGGCCGCGGCGCTGCTCCAGCACGCTGTCCAGTGAGGCGCGGAAGCGGTCGCGGTCGAGCGAGTGCAGAATGTCGAGCCAATTCGCCGCCGGACCTTCGAGCGAGCCGCGCTTCAGGCCGAGCGCCTGCTCCGTCTCCGGGCTGGTGAAGATCTTGTCGGCGGAGACATCCCAGTCCCAGATCATGTCGCCGGCCCCAGTCAGCGCCAGCGCGCGACGCTCGACGTCGGAGACGATGCCGTGGGTGATGCCACCCGCAAAAGCGTGCTGCATCACGGTGAAACCGATCAGCATGACGATCAGCACCAGGCCGCCGAGCAGCGCCGGGCCGATGATATCGTTCTGCACCATGCCGGTCACGGCAAGCCCGGCCGAGAAGGTCCACACCACAAGCAGGATCCAGGTCGGGATCAGCAGCACCGCGCGGTCGAAACCGTGGGTCGAGAGATAGATGACCAGTGCCAGGCCGAACACGGCGATGAGCGCCAGCGAAATGCGGGCGATGCCGGAGGCGATCGCCGGGTCGAACACTGCGACCGCGACCAGCGCGCCGAGCGCCGCCAGCCAGGCGATGGTGATGTGCGCGTAGCGCACGTGCCAACGCGAAAGATTGAGATAGGCGAACAGGAATACGAGCAGCGTTGCCGACAGGATCGCCTCACCCGAGGCGCGCCAGACGCGCTCGGCGCCGGCGGACATGTCGAACACCTTGCCCCAGAATCCGAAATCGATGCCGATGTAGATCAGCACCGCCCAGCCGAGCGCCGCCGCGGCCGGAAACATCACCGAGCCCTTCACCACGAACAGAATGGTGAGGAACAGGGCCAGCAGACCGGCGATGCCGATGACGATGCCCTGATAGAGCGTGAAGGAGTTGACCTTGTCCTTGTAGGCGTCGGGCTCCCACAGGTAGATCTGCGGCAACTTGTTGGTGCGCAGTTCGGCGACGAAAGTGATGACGGTGCCGGGATCGAGCGTGACGCGGAAGATGTCGGCCGCCGTGCTCTCCTGCCGCACCGGGCGGTCGCCGGACGACGGTGTGATGCCGACGACGCGCGACAGGCCAAGGTCGGGCCAGATCAGCCCGGAGCCGACCATGCGGTAATGCGGCACGACGATAAGGCGGTCGATCTGCTCGTCGGAATTATTGGTGAGCGCGAACACCGCCCAGTTGTTGTTGGCCTCGCGGGCGCGGACCTCGATGCGGCGGACGATGCCGTCGGGACCCGGAGCGGTGGACACCTGGATACGGTCGCTCTCGGTGCGCTGGCGCTGGGTGGCGGCGGTAAGGTCGATCGCCGGGGTATCGAGGCGGACGTTGACGGCCTCCACGGCATGCGCAGTGACGCTCGCCACGAGCGTGGCGGCGAGCACGAGCGCTGAGAGCAATCCGTGCACGGTACGCTTCAAAACCGAGACCCGTCCCTTCCGGCTGGCCAATCCGCCAGCCCGCACCCCACTATGATGAGTAGCGGGCTGCCGGGGTCGCGGGCAAGCATTTAGCGATTAACCATGATTGTGGCGGTGAATAGGCTTAACGCCAAAGCGACGGGAATTACGCAACTTAGACGAAGGTCGCTGCCGATTCAGGCGAATTTCCGCATGGATCATGTTTCCAGCACGATCTTGCCGATGTGCGAGCTCGATTCCATCAAGGCGTGCGCCGCGGCGGCCTCACGCAGTGGGAAGGTCTTGTAGATGATGGGCTTGATCGTGCCGGCCGCCAACAACGGCAGGACGCGGGTCTCGATGGCGTCGCGGATCGCGGCCTTGTCGGCGACGGCGCGGGCGCGCAGCGTCGAGCCGGTGTGATGCAACCGCTTGAGCATGAGACGGCGGAAATCGACGGTCGCCTTGGGCGAGCCCTGGAACGCGATCTGCACGATGCGGCCCTCGACCGCGGCGGCCTCGTAATTCCGCTCGATGTAGGCGCCGCCGACCATATCGAGGATGAGTTCAACACCCCTCTTCTCGGTGAAAGCCTTCGCCTCGGCGACGAAGTCCTGGGTCTTGTAGTTGATGGCGAGATCGGCGCCGAGCTTGCGGCATGCCTCGCATTTGTCATCGGAACCGGCGGTGACGATGACGCGGGCGCCGAAATGCTTGGCGAGCTGGATCGCCGTGGTGCCGATGCCGGACGAACCGCCATGCACCAGCAGGGTCTCGCCCTCCTTCAGCGCGCCGCGCTCGAAAACATTGTGCCACACCGTGAAGAATGTTTCCGGCACGGCCGCGGCTTCGACCATCGGCAGGCCGCTGACCGGCAGGATATGGGTGACATGGGCGATGCAGTATTCGGCATAGCCGCCGCCGGACACCAGCGCCATGACGCGGTCGCCGATCGCCCAACGCTTCACCGCCGAGCCGATCGCGGCGATTTCGCCGGCCAATTCGAGCCCAGGAATATCCGAGGCGCCGGGCGGCGGCGGATAGACGCCCTGACGCTGCGCCACGTCGGGCCGGTTGACGCCGGCCGCCGCCACCTTGATCAGCACCTCGTCCGCCGCCGGCTGCGGCACATCGCGCTGTTCCGGCACTAGGACCTCCGGTCCGCCGGGCGATTTGATGCCGATGACGGTCATGCGGGACGGAATCGTGGACATTGAAGATCCTTTCAGCGGCTGGACGATCGCATTCTGTTTAGGCAGGCGACGGCGGTGTGACAACCCGGCCCGCAGACGCTAGTTTCCGTCCGTTCAGGAGACGGACAATGCCCCTATTCGACGATGACGACCGGCCGAAGAAGAAGGTCAGCCACGAGATCGGCCAGGACCTGAGCCTTCTGTCCGTCGACGAACTGACGGCGCGGATCGCCCTGCTCCAGGATGAAATCAAGCGTCTCGAGGTCGACATGGTCCGCAAGCGCGACAAGCGCGCCGCCGCCGACCAGTTTTTCAAGCGCTGAATTTATAAACAACAGTATTTATAAAGAGATAGACGGAAACCGGCCACAGCCGGTGTTTATTGCGTTTTGACGGGCTTTTTTAACGTCACATTAAGCTTTCCCGACTATTACTCAATTCAGTCCATCTTCATGGACTTGAGTGGCTCCTGTCCACTCTGTTTGACGCCTCCCTGTTATCTTACTGAGCCGCCAGAACTGGCGGCTCTTTTTTTGGTTAACGCGTCACAATTTTGGTTAATGAGCCGGAATGCCCGTGTTTCCGCGCCGTTTTGGTGCAAGGGGCCGATCTGAGCTGTGGTTTAACCAGCGGCGGCAACTATGTCGCAAGCTTTGTGACGCCAGCATATGGACAGGACGGCCCCGTACGCGCATGCTTACTCAATCGTGAACGCGCCGTTTGAACCGATAATAGCGGCAACGGCAAAGCGCGGGCGACGTGAATTGCGCGCGCAACACGAATGTCAGGGTTCGCGTTTAGCGTTGAGTGAGGCGTAGCGTATGTCTGAACACAGTATGGTTAATCCGCCGGAACCGGTGCTCTTCGGCGAACGTCTCGCCAATTCGCAGGCGTTCTCGCTCCTGTTCCGCGACGGCATGGCGCTCGTCGAAGAAACCGCGACCTATCTCGACGGTCCGGGCCGCGCCGAATCCAAGGATCTCAGCCGCGCCGCGGCGCTGGCCTACGCCACCGAGAGCATGCGGCTCACGACGCGCCTCATGCAGATCGCGTCCTGGCTGCTGCTGCACCGCGCGGTGAAGGAAGGCGAAATGTCGCTCGCCCAGGCCAACAAGGAAAAGACCAAGGTGAAGTTGTCCGCCATGGACAATCACGATCCGCACAATCTGGCGATCCTGCCGACCCGGCTGCGCGAGCTCATCGATCGCGCGCAGAGGCTGAAGATTCAGGTGCGCCGGCTCGACACCACAATTCACACACTGCCGGCCGATCAGGCTCCGTCGATCAACCCGGTTGAGCATCAGCTCGGCCTGTTGAAGGCGGCGTTCAATCAGGACGGCTTCTGAGCGCGGTCGAATCGCACCGAGGCAATAAAAAACCCCGGGCCGAGCCCGGGGTTTTTCATTTGGCGCTGCGAGCGCGCCTTACTTCTTGTCTTCCTTGAGGAAGCCCGAGAACTTCTTCTGGAAGCGCGACACGCGGCCGCCGCGATCCATGATCTGCTGCGTGCCACCAGTCCAGGCCGGGTGCGACTTGGGGTCGATGTCGAGATTCATCGTGTCCCCTTCCTTGCCCCAGGTCGAGCGGGTGGTGAATTCGCTGCCATCAGTCATGACGATCTTGATGGTGTGGTAGTCGGGATGGATTTCGGCCTTCATCGTCAGGGTTCCGTCAAACTGGGTCGGGGCCGGTCGGCGTCCCGAAAAATCGGTCAAATTGGTCTGGATTTGCCGGGCTCTATACATGACCTGCCCTGCTGCGGCAAGCGGCCGGAATTGACCCAAGACAAGACCTCGGGGCATGGTCCGCGGTATTCGGGGGCATTCGGCGCCAGGGCGAGGCGTTTTAGCGCGGGGTTTGGAAAGGCGGGAAACCGGTTTTCCTGCAGGAACTTGCGCCAGAAAGAATGAAAAGGCGTCACGTCTCATGAGTTTTGCCAGCGAAGGTCGGGGTCTGGGAACCCCAGTTCCGGGAACGCCGACCCCCAGCCGCCGCGTCAACGTCAAGCCGCTGAAGCGGCTCGCCCCTTACCTCCTTCGCTACCGTGGCCGCGCCGCCGCCGCCCTGGTCGCCCTGGTCGTGGCGGCGCTGACCACCCTCGTCGTGCCGATTGCCGTGCGGCGGATGATCGATTTCGGCTTCTCCGCCCAGGCGGTGGAGATGATCAACTCCTATTTCAGCGTGCTGATCGCCGTGGTCGCCGTGCTCGCAGTGTCGAGCGCCATGCGCTACTACCTCGTCACCACGCTCGGCGAGCGCATCGTCGCCGACTTGCGCGCCGACGTCTTCTTGCACCTCACCCGCCTGTCCTCCGGCTTCTTCGATACGGCGAAGACCGGCGAGATGATCTCGCGGCTCACCGCCGACACCACGCAGATCAAGTCCGCCGTCGGCGCCTCGGTGTCGATCGCGCTGCGCAACCTGGTGCTGTTCCTCGGCGGCGCGGCGATGATGGTGGTGACCTCACCGCGCCTGTCGCTGTTCGTGTTGGGGGCCATCCCGATCATCGTGCTGCCGCTGGTCGGCTACGGCCGCGCCGTGCGCAAGAAGAGCCGCGAGGCGCAGGACACGCTGGCTGAGGCGTCGAGCTATGCCGGCGAACTGGTCGGCGCCATCCGCACGCTGCAGGCCTTCACCAACGAGGTCATGGCGCGCAAGCGCTTCTCAAAAGCGGTCGAAGGCGCCTATGGCGCGGCGCGCGGTGCGACCAAGGCGCGTTCGGTCCTTACCGCGATTGCGCTGTTCCTGATTTTCGGCAGCATCGTCGTCGTGCTGTGGGTCGGCGCGCAAGATGTGCTGTCCGGCGACATCACGCCCGGTCGGCTCGGCCAGTTCGTGCTCTACGCCGTGTTCGCCGCCGGCGGTCTCGGCGAACTCAGCCAGGTTTGGGGCGAGATCGCGCAGGCGTCCGGCGCCGCCGAACGGCTGTTCGAAATCCTCGACGTCGAGCCGGAGATCAAGGCGCCGGCAAACCCGATCCCGCTGCCGCTGCCTGCGCGCGGCGCAGTCGCTTTCGACCGCGTGCGCTTTGCCTACCCGACGCGGCCGGACAGCCTCATCCTCGACGGCCTGTCCTTCGCGGTGAATCCGGGCGAGCGCCTGGCGTTGGTTGGCCCGTCGGGCGCCGGCAAGAGCACGATCTTCCACCTGCTGCTGCGCTTCTACGACCCGGCGAGCGGCCGCATCTCCTTCGACGGCGTCGATCTGCCGAAGGCCGATCCCGCCGACCTGCGTCGCCACATCGCGCTGGTGCCGCAGGATGCCGTGGTGTTCGCCTCCAGCGTTGCCGACAACATCCGCTTCGGCAATCCGAACGCCAGCGACGATCAGGTGCGGCGCGCGGCGGAAGCGGCGCATGCGGCCGAGTTCATCGATCGCCTGCCGAACGGCTACGAGACGCAGCTCGGCGAACGCGGCATCACTTTATCCGGCGGCCAGCGCCAGCGCATCGCCATCGCCCGCGCCATCCTGCGCGACGCGCCGCTGCTGCTGCTCGACGAGGCAACGTCGTCTCTCGATGCGGAAAGCGAGACCTTGGTGCAAAAGGCGCTGACGCAGCTCATGCAGCAGCGCACCTCGATCGTCATCGCGCATCGCCTCGCGACGGTGTTGTCCTGCGACCGTATCCTGGTGATCGACCAGGGCCGTATCGTCGAGGAAGGCACCCACGCGCAGCTCTCGGCGTCGGGTGGCCTCTATGCACGGCTGGCGAAGCTGCAGTTCGAGGCGGCCTAGGCGGCCTACGCCGCCTTGGCCTTCACCTTGGCCTTCAGCTTAACCTTCACCCGCACCTTGGCGGCCGGCGTGCGCACCTTGATGCGGGTCAGGTCGTCGCTGCGGTAAGGCACGACGTCATAGGCCCGGCAATGCGGACAATCGACGTCCAGCACCGCGGCCGCCTCGGCAAGCCAGTGGCCTTCGCAGACCGTGCAGACATAGTGATTGCGGAACCAGGGCATCGGAACTCTCAATCTCGAAACGAATCAGTTGAGGAAATGAGAGCACAAAAGTGGCGATGAACTAGGGCAACGGCCACAATCCCCGCTCGTCCCCGCGAAAGCGGGGACCCAGAACTGGATTCCCGCTTACGCGGGAATGAGCGGAGTAAGGAACAACCGCCGCGCCGCGCCCTACGCCTTGCTCATCGCGCCCTTGGCGCCGGCGCGGGCGGCGACGATGCCTTCGCGCGCCAGTTCGTCGGCGCGCTCGTTCATCGGATGGCCGGCATGGCCCTTGACCCAGTGCCACTGCACATGATGCGGCTTGAGCGCCGCGTCCAGGCGCTGCCACAGATCGACATTCTTCACCGGCTTCTTATCGGCGGTCTTCCAGCCGTTCTTCTTCCAGCCGTGGATCCACGACATGATGCCGTTGCGCAGATACTGGCTGTCGGTGTGCAGATCGACGGCGCACGGCCGCTTCAACGCTTCGAGCGCGGCGATCGCCGCCATCAGCTCCATGCGGTTGTTGGTGGTGTGCTCCTCGCCGCCGAAGATTTCCTTGCGCGTCTCGCCCAAAGTGAGGATCGCGCCCCAGCCGCCCGGCCCAGGATTTCCCGAGCAGGCGCCGTCGGTGTAGATGGTGACGCGCTGGTCCGACATCACGCATCCAATCCGTAATCGCTCGCGCTGCGCACCGTCTGATGAAAGCGCAGCTTGCGGAAATATTCGAGCGGATCCTTCGGCTTCACCAGCGCACCTTCCGGCACCGACAGCCAGTCCACCAGCCGCGTCAGCAGGAAGCGCATCGCCGCGCCGCGCGCCAGGATCGGCAGCGCATCGTGCTCGGCTTGCGAGAGGGGCCGCACCGCCTGATAGGCTTTGAGCAACGCCCGGCCTTTGGTGACGTTGTAGGACGCGTCCGGTTCGAAGCACCAGCAGTTCAGGCAAATGGCGACGTCGTAAGCCAGCGTATCGGTGCAGGCGAAATAGAAGTCGATCAGCCCCGACAGCTTGTCGCCGAGGAAGAAGACGTTGTCGGGAAACAGGTCGGCGTGGATGACGCCCTGCGGCAGGTCGCGCGGCCAGGACGTCTCCAGAACGGCGAGCTCCTTGACGATTTCGTCGCACAGGCCCGGATGCACGTCGTCGCCGCGCGGACCGGCATGCTCGAACAGCGGCCGCCAGTTCGCCACCGACAGCGCGTTGACACGCTTCATGCCGAAATCGCTGCCGGCAATGTGCAGCTTCGCCAGCGCCTCGCCGACCGCGGCGCAATTCTTCGCGCTCGGCCGCCGCATCCACATGCCTTCGAGAAAGGTGACGATCGCCGCCGGCCGTCCGGCGAGCACGCCGAGCGCCACGCCCTGACGGTTCTTCACCGGCTGCGGACAATTCAGCCCGCGCGCGGCGAGATGCTCCATCAGCGCCAGGAAGAACGGCAAATCGGCTTCCGCCACGCGCTTCTCGTAGAGCGTGAGGATGAAATTGCCCTTGCTCGTGTGCACGAGAAAGTTCGAATTCTCGACGCCTTCGGCGATGCCCTTGTAGGAGAGCAAGTCGCCGATGTCGTAGGTGGCGAGAAACCGCGCGAGATCGTCGGTCGAGACGTCGGTATAGACGGCCATGGCCCGCGTTACTCCGCCGCCTGGTTCTCGCGCAGCGCGCGCGGCAGCGGGAAGAACACGCCCTCTTCCGCGGCGGACACGGTCTCGACGCTGACGTCGAAGCGCGCGGCAAAGGCGTCGATGATTTCCTCGACCAGGATTTCCGGCGCCGACGCGCCGGCGGTGATGCCGAGGCTGGCAATATTGCCGAACTCGTTCCAGTCGATATCGGCGGCGCGCTGCACCAGCGCGGCGTGGCGACAGCCGGCGCGTTCGGCGACTTCGCGCAGGCGCTGCGAGTTCGACGAATTAGGCGCGCCGACGACGATCAGCGCATCGACGATCGGGGCAACGCGTTGCACCGCCTCCTGCCGGTTGGTGGTGGCGTAGCAGATGTCTTCCTTGTGCGGGCCGACGATGGCCGGGAAACGCTGCTTCAGCCGCTCGACGATCGCCGCGGTATCCTGCACCGACAAGGTGGTTTGCGTAACATAGGCGAGCTGGCTGGCGTCGCGGGCCGCGAAGCGGTCGGCGTCGTCGAGGGTCTCGATCAGGCTGACGGCGCCGGGGGGGAGCTGGCCCATGGTGCCGATCACCTCCGGGTGGCCGGCATGGCCGATCAGCACGATCTCGCGGCCGCGGCGGTGGTGGATCTCGGCCTCGCGGTGCACCTTGGTGACCAGGGGACAGGTGGCGTCGAGCGCGAACAGGTTGCGGGAGGCTGCCTCTTCCGGCACCGCCTTGGCCACGCCATGGGCGGAGAAGATGACCGGCGCCTTGGTGCCTTCCGGCACCTCGGCCAGCTCCTCGACGAAAATCGCGCCCTTGGCGCGCAGGCTCTCGACCACGTAGCGGTTATGGACGATCTCGTGCCGGACATAGACCGGCGGGCCGTAGATCTTGAGCGCCTGCTCGACCGAATCGATGGCCCGAACCACGCCGGCGCAGAAACCGCGTGGCGAGCACAGCAGCACCTTGAGCGCCGGCTTCCCGGCACCTGCCCCTCGGTCATGAATCGGCGCGGCGGCCATCGGACCCTCGAAAATCCCGGCATTTCCGGCCGGTTTACCCACCCCGACATGGGGTTGCAGGGGCTTTCCTGTCAAGCCGGAACGGTTGCGCGCCTCGGCCTATGACCCTATATTCCCGGCACTTTCCGATCATCGCCGATGATCTTTGTTCCGGGCCGCGAGGACGTCGCGGCCGGAGCGCTAGAGGAGATTTGCCTTATGGCCAGCGCAGCCCCCCTGATGCCGAAAGCCACGGCCGTGTGGCTTCTGGACAATACCGCGCTGTCGTTCGACCAGATCGCGGAATTCTGCAAGCTGCACCCGCTCGAGGTCAAAGCCATCGCCGACGGCGATTCCGCGCAGGGCATCAAGGGCCTCGACCCGGTCGCCACCGGCCAGTTGACCCGCGAGCAGATCGCCGCCGCGGAAGCCGATCCGGCCGCCTCGCTGAAGCTGGTCGATCCCAAGGTGCCGCTGACCGGCACCTCGAGCGGCGGCAAGAAGGGTCCGCGCTACACGCCGGTGTCGCGCCGCCAGGACCGCCCGAACGCCATCCTGTGGCTGGTGCGCAACCACCCCGAGCTCAAGGACGCGCAGATCATGCGTCTGGTCGGCACCACCAAGACGACCATCGCCGCGATCCGCGACCGCACGCACTGGAACGCCGCCAACCTCGCGCCGATGGATCCGGTGACGCTGGGCCTCACTTCGCAGATCGAGCTCGACATGGAAGTCGCCCGCGCCAACAAGGAAAAGCCGCAGGCCGCCGCTTCCGGCGTGACCCTGCTGCCGGCCGCCGAGACGACGCGCAAGGAAGCCGAGGTCGCCACCGCCGCCGAAGAAAGCGGCAAGTCCGGCAGCGATATCGACGTCAACGCCGTGTTCGCCAAGCTCAAGCAGCTCGGCGGCAAGGGCCAGGACGACGACGAGGAATAAGCCGCCGGCCTTCGCGGTCTGGAATACGAAACGGCCGGGACATGACATGTCCCGGCCGCTTTTGTTTTGCGTGGATCGTCGCCGATCAGCCCGATTGCGAATGCTGCCCGCCGGGCGTCGAGATGGCGCCGAGCGCATTGCCGATGCCGTCTCCGCCGCCTTGTTCAAAGGCGACATCGCCGAGCGAAATGATGCCGACCAGCTTCTTCTCGCGGTCGAGCACCGGCAGCCGGCGCAATTGCAGGTCGCCCATGTTGTCGGTGACCTCATCGATCTCCTGATCCTCGAAGCAGTACATCAGCTCCGACGTCATCACGTCGCGGACCTTGGTTTCGGGACCCATGCCCTGCGCCACGGCGCGGACCGCGATGTCGCGGTCGGTGATCATGCCGACCAGCCGGCCCTGCTCGCCGACCGGCAGCACGCCCGCATCGAGGCTCACCATCAGGCGCGCCGCCTGCTGGATCGTTTCGCCAGCATTGGCGACGCGGACGTCGCGCGTCATCAGATCGCTGACCTGCATGTCGACCTCCCTCCTCTCTGCGATGCCCGTGGGACGCATCGCGGACCTACTGGTGCAGCGCGCTGGCGAGCTGCTGCTTCGACATCTTGGAGCGGCCCGGAATATCGGCTTTCTTGGCCCGCTCGTAGAGCTCGTCATAGGTCGGCCCCTTCCGCGAGCCCGCTTCCTTGGCCGGCTTGTGCTCGGTCTCCTTCATCTGCCGCTGGTTCTCGGCAGCACTCTCGTGTTTCGAGGCGCCGGCCTCCTCGAGCGCGATGGCGATTGCCTGCTGGCGATTGGTGACGCGGCCGCCCGCGCCGTCCTTACCGCTGTAGAGTTCGCCATGCTCGAACTCGTGCATGACGCGGCCCATGATCTTGCGTTGTTCCGCTGTCGTATCGGCCATGATCGTGCCTCCCTGCTGGTGGCTTCACTGACGTGAACGTCAGGGCCACGCCGCCGTTCCCGCCTCATATGCGGCGGTTTCGCGCAACGGGAACACGATGCAAAAACGGCCGGATTTTCACCCGGCCGTCGCAGTCTCTGGAGTTTCCGATCGTGAAGAAAATCAGGCCGCGAGCTTGGTCTGATCCTGCGCCGCCTTGTGCACCTTGGAGGCGTGGAACACGTCGGTAACGAGGCCGAGCTTTTCGAGGCCGAGAATGATCAGGCCGTTGAGATCGAACTCGTACCAGGCGTGCGACAGATAGGCATCGCGCGGGAAGCGGTGATGGTTGTTGTGCAGGCCCTCGCCGAAGGTGAGCGCCGTCATGATCAGGTTGTTGGTCGACTCGTCCTTGGCGTCGTCGAAGCGGCGATAGCCAACCTTGTGGCAAACCGAGTTCACCGTCGCCGTCGCCATCACCGACAGATAGGTGCGCAGGAAGCCGGCGAACAGGATACAGCCGACCATCGCGTGCCAGCCGCCGAAGGCATAGCCCCACAGCGCCGGGAAGCCGACCATCGACAGGAAGTACCAGAACCAGCGCGTGCGGGTAAAGAACATCACCATCTTGTCGTCGAGCATGTCCTTGGCGAACACGTCGTTGTCGGTCAGCGTGTCGTCGAACAGCCAGCCATTGTTGGCGTACATCCAGGCGCGCAGCTTGTTGGTGAACGGGCGGCCGTGGCTGTCGATGTGCGGCGAGTGACAATCGCCGACGTCGTCGGTGTAGAGATGGTGGCGGCGGTGATTGCCGACCCACTTGAGCAGCGAGCCCTGGCAGGTGAGCTGGCCCATGGCGCAGAGCACGAACTTGGTGATCGGCCCGCACTTGAACGAGCGGTGCACCAGCATGCGATGCACGGTGATGCCGAGGCCGAGCGTCGTCACGGTGTAGCCGAGCACGAACATCGACCACTCGACCCAAGTGAGGCCTTGCGTGATCGCCCAGTACACGCCGGCGATCGAGCCGCCCATGAAGATGAAGAACAGCAGCATGCTCTCGCGCTGCTTGGCGCGCACCTTCGGCCCGCCGACGATGATGCCGCGCGGCAGCGGTGGAAGCGGCTGATTGTGCAGGTTTTCGTTGATAAGCGCGGCGTGGTCGTCGTACGACGCGACGGACATGACCGTTAACTCCAGGTTACGCTACATACTTAACAAGTCGTTAATGTAGCCGAATTACCGGCGAACGACAATGCGCCTACAACGCAGGCGCGTCCTGCGCCGACGCCGGCGCAAAGTTCCATCGCAGCGAAATTCGTTGATTTGACAGGGCTTGGCGCATTTCACGTCACGCGCCGCGGATTAACCATGCGCGCAGATGACGGCACGGGAGCGCGGGAGGCGTGCGGCAAGGCGTGCGGCATGGCCCCGGCTGTCGAAGGCCCCGCGGCGGGATTTGTGGTACCAAGGCGTCGGGGGCCTGAAGAACCATGAAGGTTCGCGACGCTGTTCGCCTGATTGAGCAAGATGGCTGGTATCAGGTCGCGACGCGCGGCAGCCACCGGCAGTTCAGGCATCCGGCAAAGCCCGGTCGCGTCACCGTGGCCGGCAAGCCGTCCGACGACCTTGCGCCGGGGACTTGGAACAGTATCTTGAAGCAAGCGGGCCTCAAGGAGCAGCGCTGATGCGGTACGCCATCGTCATCGAGAAAACCGACAGGAATTATTCGGCGTATGTGCCGGACCTGCCCGGCTGCATCGCGACCGGCAGCACAGTTGCCGAAGCGGAATCCGAGATCCGCGCGGCCATTCGCTTTCATATCGATGGATTGAAGGAAGATGGGCTCCCGGTCCCGGAAGCGACAAGCATCGCGGACTATGTTGAAGCGTAGACGATGTCACATTCGGAAAACGCCAACGGACCTCCATCAAGGAAAGGCGAAATCAGCTGCGCCAAATGGAAGAAAAGTCGTCTGGAGAGCCGAGCGCAAGGGATCGCAACGACAGGCAAGACAAGAAGCCACCGACCTGACGAAAGCCCGGCCATCGCGCCGGGCTTTCGATTTCGGGAGGTGGGTTGTGTCGCGCACCGTCATGGCCGGCTTGTCCCCGGCCGTCCGAGAATTAACTATCGACGGCTAAATCGGGGGTTGTAGGCCGCGAGAGCGTGTAAGATGATGCCTTGCTGGGGGAATTACATGAAATCAATTTGTCTTGCGCTGGCGAGCAGCTTGCTTCTGACGGCGTGCGCCAAAGAGGCCAATCAGGTCGGAGCAACTTACGTCTCTCCGGTGTTGTACGAAGCCTACACCTGTCCGCAACTGGCCGAGGAAGCTCAGCGCGTGTCGGCACGAGCGGCGCAGTCATCCGGCGTCCAAGACCAGAAAGCGACCAATGACAAGGTCGCCATGGGCGTCGGTCTTGTCATCTTCTGGCCGGCGCTTCTATTCACCAAAGGTAATGACGAAAACACCGCAGAGCTTGCGCGGTTAAAGGGTCAAATGGATGCGATCGAACAAGCTTCGATCAAGAAGCGATGCGGCATCACTTTCCAGCACGCGCCGCCGCCCCCTCCGCCGCCCGAACCCGCTCCAACGGTGATGAACTAGCTGTTGAGATCTACCTACACGACACTCTGCTCCGTCATGGCCGGGCTTGTCCCGGCCATCCACGCCTTTCCGGTTTTCAGATCAGCGTATCGTAAAGGTCATCCCATTCCGGATTCATGCCGTGGATGAGGCGCACCTTCCAAGCGCGCGGCCAATGCTTGATCGTCTTCTCGCGTTGTATGGCGTTTCGGATGTCGTCGAAGGGCTCGTAATACACGAGACGCTTCAGGCCGTAGCGTTTGGTGAAACCTTTGACTGCACCTTCTTTGTGCTCGTAGGCGCGTTTGGGTAGGTCGCTCGTCACGCCGGCATAGAGAATGCCGTGCGGCTTGTTCGTGACGAAATAGACCCAGCCCGTCATTCACTCAGTTAAGCAAGACGTGGATGGCCGGGACAAGCCCGGCCATGACGCATGAGTAATAAGCAAGCGCGATAGCCTAATCTCGTGCCATCAACTCCCCACCCCGTGCCCCTTGAGCGCATCGCCGATCTCGCCGAGCACGGCGGGGTCGTCGATGGTCGCCGGCATGGTCCACTGATCGCCGTCGGCGATCTTCTTCATGGTGCCGCGCAGGATCTTGCCGGAGCGCGTCTTCGGCAGCCGCTGCACGGTGATGACGAGCTTGAACGCCGCCACCGGGCCGATGCGGTCGCGCACGAGCTGCACGATCTCCTTCTCGATCGTCGCGTGGTCGCGGTTCACCCCGGCCTTGAGCACGATGAAGCCGCACGGCACTTCGCCCTTGAGGTTGTCGCGCACGCCGAGCACGGCGCATTCGGCGACGTCCTTGTGCGAAGCCAGCACCTCCTCCATGCCGCCGGTCGAAAGCCGGTGGCCGGCGACGTTGATGATGTCGTCGGTGCGGCCCATGACGAAGATATAGCCGTCATCGTCCTTGTAGCCGGCGTCCGCGGTCTTGTAGTAGCCGGGGAATTCGGTGGTGTAGGCTTCCCTGAAGCGCTCGTCGTTCTGCCACAACGTCGGGAACGCGCCGGGCGGCATCGGCAGCTTGATGACGATGGAGCCGATCTTGTTCGCCGCCACGGGATGGCAGGCCTCATCGACGACATCGACCTGATAGCCCGGCATCGGCACCGTGGCCGAGCCGTGCTTGACCGGCAACAGGCCGAGGCCGAGCGGATTGCCGGCGATGCACCAGCCGGTTTCGGTCTGCCACCAGTGATCGATCACCGGCACGCCGAGCACCTGCTCGGCCCATTCCAGCGTCGGCGGATCGGCGCGCTCGCCGGCCAAAAACAGCGCGCGGAATTTTGACAGGTCGTGCTGCGCGAGCAGCTTGGCGTCCGGGTCTTCCTTGCGGATGGCGCGGAACGCGGTCGGCGCCGTGAACAGCGAGACGACGCCGTGATCTGAGGCGACGCGCCAGAACGCGCCGGCATCCGGCGTGCCCACCGGCTTGCCCTCGTACATCACCGACGTCGCGCCATGCAGGAGCGGCGCATAGACGATGTAGGAATGCCCGACCACCCAGCCGATGTCGGAGGCGCACCACCACACCTCGCCGGGATCGATGTTGTAGAGATTCTTCATCGACCATTTGAGCGCAACCATGTGGCCGCCATTGTCGCGCACGACCCCCTTGGGAATGCCGGTGGTGCCGGAGGTGTAGAGGATGTACAGCGGATCGGTCGCCTTCACCGGCACGCAGTCGCTGGTCTTGGCGTAGTTGACGGCGTTCTCCCAGGTCTTGCGCCAGTCGTGGTCGCGGCCGTCCGTCAGCCGCGCCTCGCATTGCGGGCGCTGCAGGATCATGCAGTTCTCGGGCTTGTGCGCGGCGAGCTTGATCGCCTCATCCAACAAAGGTTTGTAGGCGATGACGCGCTGGCCCTCGATGCCGCAGCTCGCCGACAGGATGAGCTTGGGCTTGCAGTCGTCGATGCGGGTGGCGAGTTCCTTGGGCGCGAAGCCGCCGAACACCACCGAATGCACGGCGCCGATGCGCGCGCAGGCCAGCATCGCGAACACCGCCTCCGGCACCATCGGCATGTAGATGATGACGGTGTCGCCCTTGCGTATGCCGAAATCGGCGAGGATGGCGCCCAGGATCTGCACCTCGGACAGCATGCGGCCGTAGGTGTAGGTGATCTTCTGGCCGGTGACCGGCGAATCATAGATCAGCGCCGCCTGCTGGCCGCGGCCGGCCTCGACCTGGCGGTCGAGCGCGTTGTAGCAGGTGTTGCAGACGCCATCGGGGAACCAGCGGCCGTAGACGCCGGCGGACTTGTCGAAGATGGTCTTCGGCTTCTCGATCCAGTCGATCGCCTCGGCCGCCTCGCGCCAGAAGCCTTCCGGATCGGTGCGCCATTGCGCATAGGCCTGGTGATAGCGGCTGCTGGTGGCGTCCATCGGCGTTTTCCCTCTCTTTGCCGTGTATTGTGTCCCGCCGGGTATGCCGAAACAAGGCTGGCGGGCCTCCGGGGGATTGCGTAGGAAATGCACAATCCAACGGTCATTCCGGGGCGCGGCTGAAGGCCGCGAGCCCGGAATCCATATCCCCGGTGCTGCGGCGTATGGATTCCGGGCCCGCGAGCTACGCTCGCGTCCCGGAATGACCGCGGCTGAAAGCGACGCAGTGACCATCATCACCGACCCCCTGTTCTACGCGCTCGCGATACCGGCGGTGATCGCGCTCGGGCTGTCGAAGGGCGGCTTCGCCGGGGTCGGGCAGATGGCGACGCCGATGCTGGCGCTGGTGATGCCGCCGCTCGAGGCCGCGGCGATCATGCTGCCGATCATGATCATCCAGGACGCCAACGCCGTCTGGGTCTATCGCAAGGACTGGAACGGCCGCGTCGTCACCATCTTCGTGACCGGCTCGCTCGCCGGCATCGGCATCGCCTGGTGGCTCGCCTCGTACATTTCCGACGCGGCGGTGCGCATCCTGATCGGCGGCTTTACCATCGCCTTCGTCGCCTATTCCGTCATCGGCTTCTTCCGTGTGCCGCGCGAGCCGGGCCGGCCCGGCATTCCATCCGGCCTGTTCTGGGGCGCATTGTCCGGCTTCACCTCGACCATCTGCCAGGCCGGCAGCCCGCCCTACCAGATGTACGCGCTGCGGCTGCGTCTGCCGAAGATGACCTTCGTCGGCACCACGGCGCTGGTGTTCGCGCTGATCAACTGGCTCAAGGTGGTGCCCTACTTCGCGCTCGGCAACTTCACCACCAAGAGCCTCGGCACCTCGCTGGTGCTGCTGCCGCTGGCGCTCGCCGCCAACTGGTTCGGCTTCTGGCTGGTCAAGGTGACGCCGCAAGAGCGGTTCTACAAGATCATGCTCGGCATCATGCTGCTCCTGTCAATCGAGCTGACGCGCGAGGGCGTGGTGGAGTTGTGGGTGCGCTAGTCATTGATTGCGGCGCGGCGGCCTCGTAACCTCCCCGCATTGAGGGGAAACGACCATGGCCAGCGCGCCCAACAAGACGCCTTACGATACCAATCTCGATCGCAATCCGGCGAATTTCCAGCCGCTGACGCCGCTCGGCTTCCTCGAGCGTGCGGCGAGCGTGTATCCGGACCGCACCGCCATCATCCACGGCGCCCTGCGGCGCAGCTACGCCGAGTTCTACGCGCGGTCGCGGCGCCTGGCTTCGGCACTGGAGAAGCGCGGCATCAAGCGCGGCGACACGGTGTCGGCAATGCTGGCAAATACGCCGGCGATGCTGGAGGCCCATTACGGCGTGCCGATGTGTCAGGGCGTGCTCAACACACTGAACACGCGGCTGGACGCCGCCATCATCGCCTTCTCGCTCGACCACGCCGAGACCAAGGTGCTGATCACCGACCGCGAATACTCCAAGGTGGTCAAGGAGGCCTTGGCGCTCGCCAAGGTCAAGCCGCTGATCATCGACTACGACGATCCGGAATATTCAGGCAGCGGCGAGCGGCTCGGCGACATCGAGTACGAGGCGTTCATCGCGCAGGGCGATGCCGATTACGCCTGGCACATGCCGGACGACGAATGGGACGCCATCACGCTCAACTACACCTCGGGCACCACCGGCGATCCGAAGGGTGTCGTCTATCACCATCGCGGCGCGCACCTGCTCGCGGTCGGCAACGTCGTCACCTGCGCCATGAGCAAGCACCCGGTCTATCTGTGGACGTTGCCGATGTTCCACTGCAACGGCTGGTGCTTCCCGTGGTCGATCTCGGTCGCCGCCGGCACCCATGTCTGCCTGCGCTATGTGCGCGCGGCGGCGATGTATGACGCGATCGCCGACTACAAGGTGACGCATCTGTGCGGCGCGCCGATCGTGATGTCGGTGCTGCTCAACGCCAGCGCCGCCGAGAAGAAGCCGCTGCCGCATGTCGTCGAATTCTTCACCGCCGCGGCGCCGCCGCCGGAGGCCGTGCTCGCGGCGATGAAGGACGCCGGCTTCAACGTCACGCATCTCTACGGCCTGACCGAATGCTACGGTCCCGCGGTGGTCAATGACTGGCACGACGAGTGGAACGCGCTGCCGGGCGACGAACAGGCGGCGAAGAAGGCGCGGCAGGGCGTGCGCTATGGCGCGCTGGAGGCGCTCGACGTCATGGACCCGGAAACCATGCAGCCGGTCGAGCGCGACGGCGCCGCGATGGGCGAAGTGATGATGCGCGGCAATGTGGTGATGAAGGGCTATCTCAAGAACAAGAAGTCGACCGACGCGGCGTTTGCCGGCGGCTGGTTCCACACCGGCGATCTCGGCGTCATGCACCCGGACGGCTACATCCAGCTCAAGGACCGCAGCAAGGACATCATCATCTCCGGCGGCGAGAACATCTCCTCGATCGAGGTGGAGGACGCGCTGTACAAGCACCCGGCGGTGATGGCGGTCGCGGTGGTCGCCAAGCAGGACGACAAGTGGGGCGAGACGCCCTGCGCCTTCGTCGAACTCAAGGCCGGCGCGGAAGCCAGCGCCGAGGATCTCACCCAATGGTGCAAGAAGCACCTCGCCGGTTACAAGGTGCCGCGCCACATCGTGTTCGCCGAAATCCCGAAGACGAGCACGGGGAAGATCCAGAAATTCAAGCTGCGGGAGATGACGAAGGCGGTGTGAGAGACACCGCCTTCTCCGGGGCCACGCTTAGCAGCAGGAAGAGCAGCAGGTGTGACTGCAGGGCGTGTTGCAGACGCACCAGGAGCAGCAATTATTGTCCTTGATCGCTTTGACCAAGACGTCGTCGCGTGACGTGACGGTCAGGAGCAGGCCATTTGAAAGCTGCGTAACGGCCTGCTGTACCTTGCCGGCGGTAATCGCAGCGCGAAGCCCGGGGCAGCTGCCGCCCGAAGCACGCAACTGTTTCTCGTCTCCATAGAAGCCCCGTACTGCGTCTTCCATGGCGGCAACATTGGCTTTGGTTGCATTCGACGTGGTTATCACCACGGCAACCCCGTCGGGTATGTTGACCGAGTCGACTGACGCGCCGATCTTCGACAATTCACTCCGCAGATCCGGGATCGCGTCGCGATTGGCGCACTGACTGTCCGCCGGCTGTTGGGGCGTCTGCTGAGCAACGACCGGAGTCAGGATCGCGCCCGAGGCGAGTATCAGCGCTGCAAGACAAACACGCATCCTTGTCATCTGCCGCCTCCTGTGATGGCACAAAGGTTGCGAAGAAAACAAATACAATCCGTTGTGGCGCTGACCTTTGATTTAGATCAGAAAGCGATATCGCTGCTTAGACCGCGCCGCGCCGCCTCCCCGCACACCGCCGAACTAGTTGATCGGCCCGGAGACGCTGAGCACGCCGCTCTTGACGTGCCACCATTCGGTACCGTTGCCGATCTCGAGATTCCTCAGCGTGCTGCCGTCGTCGCCGCGCAGCTCGCACTTGAAGCTCTTGGCATTGGCGACATCCGCCGGATTCTTGAGAAACAGACCGGCGCCCACCTTGCCGACAAAGCCGCCCGCGGCGTCGAGCTTGACGAGCCCGGGATAGGCCGGGAGGATCGTATAACTGTCGACGGGCAGATAAGCGCCATTCGCATCGTAGACGAGGCAATCGACCTCGATACGTTTGAGGTCGGAATTGGCAAAGCCCTGTACGTTGACGTCGATCGGCCCGAAGCCGATGTCGACGGCGTGCGCCGGCCCGATAGCGGCTGCAAGGCCGAGGGCCGCCACCAGGGCGACGCGGACAAGACGAACGGGCGGAATAACTTTCTTGAACGGCGATGGGGTCGGCATGATCGGCCTCGCTGACGACAGGTTCACGGCTTCGGCATTTTGTAGAATCCGATGGCGCTCAGGGGCTGGCCGATCGGCACGGTCTTCGTGACCGACAAAACGTCTTTCGCCACCTTGGCGTAGCCTTGCGCCGACATCGGCGCGACGGCGATCTGCTTGGTGACGTTGGTGTAGTCCTTCGGCGGCTTGTAGAAGCCAGTCGCCGACATCGGCGGCACCGCAACGATGCGGGTCGCGCTCGCCTCGACGGTCATGCTCAGC
>JAHCKG010000022.1 GCA_026125895.1 Pseudolabrys sp.
CTTTCTTGAACAACGGACGATAACGCGCCCAGTCGGCGAGGATCGCCTTGGCACGTGCCGAATTAGTGTAACGCGCGTGGTCCGAGATCAGCTTCTTGAGCCGCTCGGCATCCATCGTGGTGAGATCCGACATGACATCGACCATGCCGCTGGTCTCGAGCTGGTGGCCGAATTCCTTTTCGGAAATCGCTTCTTCTTCCGGTATCGGCTCGAGCGCCACCATCGCCATGTTGCAGCGGCTCTGGAACGTGTTGTCCTCGTCGAGCACATAGGCGATGCCGCCCGACATGCCGGCCGCAAAGTTGCGTCCGGTCTGGCCGAGCACGACGACGATGCCGCCGGTCATGTATTCGCAGCCATGGTCGCCGGTGCCTTCGACGACGACGGTGGCGCCGGAGTTGCGCACGGCGAAGCGCTCGCCGGCGACGCCGCGGAAGTAGCACTCGCCGGCGATGGCGCCGTACATCACGGTATTGCCGACGATGATCGACTCCTCGGGGGTTACGCCGGAGTCCGCCGCCGGGCGGATGATGATGCGGCCGCCGGACAAGCCCTTGCCGACATAATCGTTGGCGTCGCCTTCGAGTTCGAAGGTCACGCCCTTGGCGAGCCAGGCGCCGAAGGCCTGGCCGGCGGTGCCGGTCAGCCGCACATGGATGGTGCCGTCGGGCAGGCCGTCATGGCCGTAGCGCTTGGCGACTTCGCCGGACAGCATGGCGCCGGCCGAGCGGTTGGTCGAGTTGATCGCGGTCTGCAGACGCACCGGCGCACCGCGGTCAAGCGCGGCCTGCGATTCCGCGATCAGCTTGCGGTCGAGCACGGCCTCGAGATGGTGGTCCTGCTTCTCGCAGTGATAGATCGGCGTCTTGGCGTCGGCCTTCGGCTTCAGGAACAGCTTGGAGAAGTCGAGGCCCTTGGCCTTCCAGTGCGCGACCAGGCGGCGCTGGTCGAGCATCTGCATCTGGCCGACCATCTCGTCGATCTTGCGATAGCCGAGCTCGGCCATGATCTCGCGGACTTCCTCGGCGACGAAGAAGAAGTAATTGATCACGTGCTCGGGCTGGCCCTTGAAGCGGGCGCGCAGCACCGGGTCCTGCGTCGCGACGCCGACCGGGCAGGTGTTGAGGTGACACTTGCGCATCATGATGCAGCCGGCCGCGATCAGCGGCGCGGTGGCAAAGCCGAACTCGTCGGCGCCCAGCAGCGCGCCGATGACGACGTCACGGCCAGTGCGCAGGCCGCCATCGACCTGCACGGCGATGCGCGAGCGCAGCCGGTTGGCAACCAGCGTCTGATGGGTTTCGGCGAGGCCGATTTCCCACGGCGAGCCGGCATGCTTGAGCGAGGTGAGGGGGCTCGCGCCGGTGCCGCCTTCGTAACCCGAGATGGTGACGTGGTCGGCGCGCGCCTTGGAGACGCCGGCGGCAACGGTGCCGACGCCGATTTCCGAAACAAGCTTCACCGACACGTCGCCGGTCGGGTTGACGTTCTTGAGGTCGAAGATGAGCTGGGCGAGATCTTCGATCGAATAGATGTCGTGATGCGGCGGCGGCGAGATCAGGCCGACGCCCGGCGTCGAGTGACGAACCTTGGCGATCACCTTGTCGACCTTGTGGCCGGGCAACTGGCCGCCTTCGCCGGGCTTGGCGCCCTGCGCCATCTTGATCTGCATCAGGTCGGAGTTGACCAGATATTCGGTGGTCACGCCGAAACGGCCCGACGCCACCTGCTTGATGGCCGAGCGCATCGAGTCGCCGTTCGGCAGCGGCTTGAAGCGATCGGCTTCCTCGCCGCCTTCACCGGTGTTCGACTTGCCGCCGATGCGGTTCATGGCGATCGCGAGCGTGGTGTGCGCCTCGCGCGAGATCGAGCCGAACGACATGGCGCCGGTCGAGAAGCGCTTGACGATGTCCTTGGCCGGCTCGACCTCCTCGATCGGCACCGGCTTGCGGCCGTCGGCTTCTGCCGACTTGATGGTGAACAGGCCGCGGATGGTGAGCAGCCGTTCGTTCTGGTCGTTCACGACCTTGGCGAAGGCGCGGTAGTGGTCCTGCGAGTTGCCGCGCACGGCGTGCTGCAGTTCCTTCACCGTCTCCGCGGTCCAGACGTGATCCTCGCCGCGCACGCGCACGGCATAATCGCCGCCGACGTCGAGCATGCTGCGATAGATCGGCGCGTCGGAGAACGCGGCGCGATGCCGGCGCACGGTCTCTTCGGCGATTTCCGGCAGGCCGACGCCTTCGATCTGCGTGTGCGTGCCGGTGAAGTACTTGTCGACGAATTCCTTCTTGAGGCCGACGGCGTCGAAGATCTGCGCGCCGCAATAGGACTGGTAGGTCGAGATGCCCATCTTGGACATGACCTTGAGCAGGCCCTTGTCGATCGCCTTGATGTAGCGCTTGACGATCTCGTAGTCGTCGAGCTTCTGCGGCAGGTGCTCCTTCATCGCCGTCAGCGTCTCGAAGGCGAGATAGGGGTTGATCGCCTCGGCGCCGTAGCCGGCGAGGCAGGCGAAGTGATGCACTTCGCGCGGCTCGGCGGTTTCCAGCACGAGGCCGACCGAGGTGCGCAGGCCCTTGCGGATCAGGTGATGATGCACGGCGGCGCAGGCGAGCAGCGCCGGGATCGGGATGCGCTCGGCCGAGGCCTTGCGGTCCGACAGGATCAGGATGTTACAGCCGGCGTCGACTTCTTCCTCGGCGCGCACGCAGAGTTCGTCGACCGCCCAGTCCATGCCTTCCGGGCCGTGATCGGCCGGATAGGTGATATCGAAAGTCTTGGACTTGAAGTGATCGCCGGTCATTTCCGAGATCGAGCGGATCTTCTCCAGATCGCTGTTGCTCAGGATCGGCTGGCGCACCTCGAGACGCTGCGTGTTCGACATGCCCTCGTGGTCGAGGATGTTCGGCCGCGGGCCGATGATCGAGACGAGGCTCATCACCAGCTCTTCACGGATCGGGTCGATCGGCGGGTTGGTGACCTGCGCGAAGTTCTGCTTGAAATAGGTGAACAGCGGCTTCGGCTTGTCCGACATCGCCGAGATCGGCGTGTCGTTGCCCATCGAGCCAATGGCTTCTTCGCCGGTCGTGCCCATCGGCGCCATCAGGATCTTGATGTCTTCCTGGGTGTAGCCGAACATCTGCTGGCGATCGAGCAGCGACAGGTTCGACTTCGGCGCGCCGCTGGAGGCGCCCGGCAGTTCCTCGAGCACGATCTGCGTGCGGTCGAGCCATTCACGATAGGGATGGCTCTTGGCGAGCGTCGCCTTGAGCTCCTCGTCGGGAATGAGGCGGCCCTCATCGAGATCGACGAGCAGCATCTTGCCCGGCTGCAGACGCCACTTCTTGACGATGTCCTTTTCCGGAATCGGCAGCACGCCCATTTCGGACGCCATGATGATGCGGCCGTCGCGGGTGAGGAAATAGCGGGCCGGGCGCAGGCCGTTGCGGTCGAGCGTGGCGCCGATCTGGCGGCCGTCGGTGAAGGCGAGCGCGGCCGGGCCGTCCCACGGCTCCATCAGCGCGGCGTTGTATTCGTAGAAGGCGCGGCGCTGCTCATCCATCAGCGGGTTGCCGGCCCAGGCCTCGGGCACCATCATCATCATGGCGTGGGCGAGCGAGTAGCCGCCCTGCACCAGGAATTCGAGCGCGTTGTCGAAGCAGGCGGTGTCGGACTGGCCTTCGTAGGAGATCGGCCAGAGCCGCTTGATGTCTTTGCCGAACAGCGGCGAGGACACCGACGCCTGACGCGCCGCCATCCAGTTGACGTTGCCGCGAAGCGTGTTGATTTCGCCGTTGTGCGCCAGATAGCGGTACGGATGCGCCAGCGACCAGGTCGGGAAGGTGTTGGTCGAGAAGCGCTGGTGCACCAGCGCGATCGCCGACTCGAAATCCGGGTCGTGCAGATCGGGATAGTAGCTGCCGAGCTGGTCGGCGAGGAACATGCCCTTGTAGACGACGGTGCGGCAGGAGATCGACACCGGGTAATAGGACGAGGTGCGGCGCTCTCTCCGGCGATAGATCGCGTTCGAGATCGACTTGCGCAGGATATAGAGCTTGCGCTCGAATTCGCCTTCGGTGAGCTTCTTGGCGCCTTGGCCGATGAACACCTGCATGTGCACCGGCTCGGTCGGCTTGACCGACTCGCCCAGCGAAGCGTTGTCCTTCGGCACGTCGCGCCAGCCGAGCAGCGTGAGACCCTCGCGATCGATCACGTCCTCGTAGATGTCGCGGATGATCTCCTGCCAGTTGGTCTCGTGCGGCATGAACAATTGGCCGACGGCGTACTGGCCGGGCGCCGGCAGCGTGAAGCCGAGGCGCTTGGCTTCCTTGGCGAAGAACTTGTGCGGGATTTGCACCAGGATGCCGGCGCCGTCGCCCATGCGCGGATCGGCGCCGGTGGCGCCGCGGTGCTCGAGGTTGCACAGGATGCGCAGGCCGTCCTCGATGATGCTGTGCGACTTGCGGCCCTTGATGTCGGCGATGAAGCCGACGCCGCAGGAATCCTTGTCGCGCGCCGGGTCATAAAGACCCATCGCTTCCGGCACGCCCGGATCGACGGTGGAGCCGACGAAGGGTTTGTCGGCGAACGTCGTTTTGTCGCGCAACGGTGCCGCCACCTTGCTTCCGCCAAACTTCGCGTTCTTCGTGCCCTTGGTCATCGTCATCCTGCCTCGCCGTTCGTTCGGCGCACCTCGCTCGTCCGCGACACCGAGTTCAAGCTGCATCGTCGCAGCCTTCAAGGGCCCGCAGGCAAAGCGTACCGAGTCTTTAGAAGGCGCGAGCCGCGGGTCCGGTCCTCGGACGCAGCGGCTGCTCCCGTCGGGCGCCTGCTGTGCCTGCCCGCTTTACCAGCCGGCACCGCAGCGGCCCCATTAGGACAGCATTGCTGTCCTAATGAACCATGCCAAATTTTGCCCTGCCGCACAAGACCGGTCCACGCCGGAATCGCTCAAACTTGGCGTTTTGTTGCGGCGGCGGCTTCACGCCGAGCAAGAACAAGACCACGGCCGGGCGGTTTGGCGCAACGGCATTGCGTTGGCGGTAAAAGCGCAGTCGGATTAACCGTTTAATAGTGAAAACGGGAAACTGCGGCGCGTTTTCCGCGCTTGGATAAGGTGGCGCAACCCTTTTTGGAGGCGCCCATGTCCCTCGCCGAAGTCAGCCCCACCGCTCTCGCCAGCCGCGCCAGCGGCGCCGCCGCGATGGAGCGGCTCGCCGACCGGCTGATCTCCATGGCGCCGCAGCCCATGGAACTGCCGCAGACCTCGATCGCGCGCCAGTCGCCGGCGGTTGCCGCCGGGCTCGCGGCCAGCGCCGCCATTGCCCGCCGCGCCGACGAGCGCGCGCGCCGCTCGCGCCGGCCGATCCTCACGTCGGTCGTCGATAGTTTCGTCGCCGCCTGCGCCTTCATCCCGTATTCGGCGGTGGCGCTGGCGCTGCGGCTGATCATGGCCAAAGTCTTCTTTCTCGACGGCCAGACCAAGGTCGATGGCCTGTGGCTGCCGGTGCGCGTCGCCGAGCTGACCAAGAATTATGTCACCGGCTTTGACTTCGCCGTCACTTTGCCGACTGGCGTGCGGCCGGACGTCTTCAGCACCTTCGCCACGCAATATCCGCTGCTGCCGGTGCCGCCGACGATCGCTGCCTATGCCGTCAGCTTCGCCGAATTCATCCTGCCGGTCATGTTGGTCATCGGCCTCGGCACGCGCTTCGCCGCGCTCGGCCTGTTGGTAATCACCGCCATGATCCTCGGCTTCGTCGCGGTCGACCCGCTGGCGAGCGTGCAGTTCTACTGGGCGGCGCTGCTCGTCGTGCTGGTGACTCAAGGGCCCGGCGCGGTGTCGCTCGATCATCTTGTTCGCCGCTGGAAGGGCTACTAGTTGCGCAAGCTGCTGACCCGCGCGTTGCTGATCGCGGCGCTGTCGAGCGCCAGCATGATGGCGTTCGCGGACGGCTTCGGCATTCCCTATTACGCGCGCGGCCCGCGCATCATTCACGTGCCGCAGCCCGGCGACGATCTGCGCGACAACCAGGCGAGCCTGGATAGCGTTGCGTCTGAGGAGGATGACGACGACGTCGTCAGCGCCGCTCCGCCGCCACGGCGTGGGGCAAAGCCGATTGCAAAGCCGCAAAAGACGGCCGCGAGAACCGGCCCGAGCGCGCCGCCGCGGCGCAAGCCGTTCAGCTTGTCGCTGCCGGAGCCGCCGCCACCGCCGCCTGAACCGCTCGGACCGCGCCGCGCGCTCCTGAGCGCGCCGCCGCCGCCGACGCCGTCGATTCATGACGGACCGACACCTTTGCGGACGACGCCGCGTTTCTCTCAGCCCCCGCCGCCGCCAGTTTCTTCCGATGCCGTCACCGCGGCGATGCCCGCGCCGGAGAGCGCCGCCGCCCCGGACACCAGCGACGATCACCTGCCGCCGCCGGGCGACCCGAAGCTGGCGCCGCCGGAGCCAGCCCAATAAAAAAAGCGCCCCGGGGCATCCGGGGCGCTTTCTCAGTCTGGAGGTCAGGCGTCGCGGGTTACGCGGCGACCTTGTTCTCGACCACCTGGGGCTTCGCCTGGGCGTTGCCGATCGGGATCTGCCGCGGCTTCTTGGCCTCGGGAATCTCGCGCACGAGATCGACGTGCAGCAAGCCGTTCTCGAGGGCGGCGTTCTTCACGGTTACATAATCGGCAAGCTGGAAGACGCGCTCGAAGGCGCGGGCCGCGATGCCCTGATAGAGCACCTCGCCGTTCGGCGCGGTCTGCGGCTGCTTGCTGCCCTTGATGGTCAGCGAGTTCTCTTTCGATTCGATCGAAAGCTCGTTCTCGCCGAACCCGGCGACCGCGACGGTGATGCGGTAAGCGTTCTCGCCCGTGCGTTCGATGTTGTAGGGCGGATAGCCCGGTGCGGCTTCAAAGCCGTCGAGCATCGAAAACAGCCGGTCAAAACCGACGGTGGAACGGTAAAGGGGAGAGAGATCGAAAGTACGCATGGATAAGTCCTCCTTTGAGCGACTTGTTTCAGGCGGCTTGTGACCAAGCCGTCTGGTTTGGTCCTTCGGGGGATCCGCCGAGTGGCCGGATCATCCCGTGCGCAGCCATCAGTGGCCTGCGCTTTGTTGATATGGGGGCACTTTCGCGAGCCGCAAGAGGATCGGCGCCTTTACGTAAGTGTCTATGAAATATAATGTTTTATGTGACGGCAACGGGTCTAGTGCCCGGGTGGAGCGAAGCGCAATGCGGCCCTATTGCTCCCGGATTTCGCTGCGCTTCATCCGGGCTACGGTCTATAACGCCCTGTATTTCGTCCCGCCTCGACCTTGAGACCTCATGAGATTCGTCTCCATTCCCGCCAATCCGGTGCCCGAGAACGGTCTCGCCGGCGTCGTCAAGACGCCGGACGGCGTCTCGCTGCGCTTCGGCCGCTGGGAGCCGCCGCCGGGCCGCAAAGGCACCGTTGTCATCCTGCAGGGCCGCGCCGAGTACATCGAAAAGTACTTCGAGACGGTGCGCGATCTGCGCGCCCGCGGCTTTGCCGTTGCGACGTTCGACTGGCGCGGGCAGGGGCTGTCGGATCGCGCTTTCGGCGACCGGCGCAAGGGCTACGTCCGCAACTTCTCGCAATATGCGATGGACCTCGACACCATCATGGAGCAGGTTGTGCTGCCGGACTGCCCGCCGCCTTACTTCGTGCTCGGCCACTCAATGGGCGGCGCCATCGCCATCCGCGCCTGTCACGACGGTCGCCGCTGGTTCGATCGCGTTGTGTTGTCGGCGCCGATGCTGGCGCTGCCGCCACGGCGCTTCGACGGCATGGCCGGGCCGATGGCGCGCGTCATGCGTCTCATCGGCCGCGGCTCGGCCTATGTGCCCGGTGCCGGCGAATACGAGCCGCCGGGTGCCGACAATTTCATCGGCAATGTGCTGACCTCGGATCCGGTGCGCTTTGCCCGCAATGCTGCGATCCTGGTCGAAGAGCCGGATCTGGCGCTCGGCGCTCCGACGATCGCCTGGGCCGACTCGGCGCTGCGGCAGATGCGGCAGTTCCGCGAGCCGTCTTACCCGGCGCATATTCGTCAGCCGATGCTGCTGGTGGCGGCCGGTTACGATCAGGTGGTGTGGACGCCCGCGATTGAGGATTTCGGCATGTATCTGCTGGCCGGCCGACATCTCATCCTGCCGGGCGCGCGCCACGAAATCCTGCAAGAGCAGGATCAATTCCGCGCCCAGTTCTGGGCCGCGTTCGATGCCTTCGTGCCGGGCACGCCGCGCTATTGAGAGGCGGTCGTCGGCGCGAGGCGCTGCCACGTCGTTGTGCGGCAGATCATGCCGGCGACCATGCATCCCTTCGTTGTCATCGCGTTGCCTTCGGCTGACAACGTGGTGGAGAAGGTTAGGTTGCGCTGCGGATCGTAAGCGTTGCCGCGCCAGCCGCCGCCATCGGGCTTGATGTTGAACTCGAGACGATCGCCGACCTTCTCGCCCTGCTTCTGCGGATCGCGGATCCAAAGATTGGTGGCGCAGATCGCGCCGCCGCAGGGCGCGACGCGCACGCGCGCATTGCCGTCGTCGCGCAGCCAGGTGCCGAAGATCGCGTCGCTGGCTGCTGCAACCGGAGTGGCGCCGGCGACTGTCAGCAAGGTCACGGCGATCAGCCGCGCCTGATGCGTGGAACTCGAGCGAGGCGTTTTTCTGTACGCGGCCATGTGACCAATACGGCCGGCCGCCGGTTTTGGATCAGGACCGGTTCAGCAATTCGAGCGCCGCCTGGTGCACACGCTTGTCGCCGGCGACCACGACGCGGCCGCCGCCTTGGGCCGGCGCGCCTTCCCAGGTGGTGATGATGCCGCCGGCGCCGTGGATGATCGGGATCAGCGCCACGATGTCGTAAGGCTTGAGTTCGGTCTCGACGATGAGATCGATCTGTCCCGCCGCCAGCATGCAGTAAGCGTAACAGTCACCGCCATAGCGTGACAGCTTCGCCTTGTTCTCGACGTTGCGGAAACGCGCTCGGTCCGCCTCGTTCATCAGCAGCGGGCTGGTGGTGAACAGCAGGGCGTCGCTCAGGGAGTCGCACGAGCGGACGCGCAGGTCGCGGTTGCCGGTCGGGCCGCGATACACCGCGGCGCCGTTGTCGCCTGAAAACCGTTCGCGCGTGAAGGGCTGGTGCATCATGCCGTAGACCGGCTCGCCGAAGCGCATCAAGCCGATCAGCGTGCCCCAGGCCACCATGCCGGAGATGAACGACTTGGTGCCGTCGATCGGATCCAGCACCCAGACATACTCGGCGTCGCTGCCCTCGGTTCCGTACTCCTCACCGAGGATGCCGTGCTCCGGGAAGGTCTTGCGGATGAGTTGGCGCATGGCCTCTTCGGCGGCGCGGTCGGCGGCGGTCACCGGGTCGAAGCCGCCGGCCTTTTTGTTCTCGACCGTCAGCGCCGAGCGGAAGAACGGCATGATGGTGTCGCCGGACACCGCAGCCAGCCGGTCAACGAACGAGGTGAAATCGATGGCCGTCATGGGCTCCTTCAGCCTTAAAGGTTATGGCGCGGTCGTCGCGCCGATAGCGCGTTTTTGTCGCTCAGAAGTCGCAGACCGCATCGTGACAGCGCCATGACACCATCATTCACCAAAATGTCTTCAAGGCCCGGCGCTGCGTAATCTTGTTGCGGTGCAGTGTCGCTAGCTGCAACATTCGCGCATAGCCCAAAAAATAATCTGCGAATTCGGCATCCAGTCATGCAGTTGGTGCATGGGAAAACGCTTTGCAGACCTTGAATTTTGTGCGGTGCGGCGTATTTTATCGCAATGCGGTAGCGATACCGTTGCCCTCCTTGGGCGTTTCCTCCCTAGACTTGGGCCGCTTGCTTCGCGAGCGGCCCTTTTTCTTTGCCCTGCGCGACCCGCCGGCAAGCGGCAACATTCCCGGGGCAGGCGCTATTCGGCTGCCGACCGATAGGGCTGAAGTTCTTCGAGGGGGATTTCGCCGAGTTGGCCCGCGAGAGCCTCCAGATCCTCGGCCAAGCGGGCAAAGCCCGGGCTCTTCTGATAGCGGCGCTCGTCCATATAAAGCGCGCGGTTAATCTCGACCTGGATGACGTGAAGGCCGGCAGCCGGATTGCCGTAATGCTCGGTGATGAAGCCACCGGCATAGGGCTTGTTGCGGCTCACCGTGTAGCCCATGCCGCGCAAGGTCTGCTCGACCACCTCGCTGACGGCCCCGGTGCAGCTCGTGCCGTAGCGGTCGCCGATGACGAATTCCGGCCGGGGCCGCTCGTCGCGATGACCGGCGGTCGAGGGCATCGAGTGGCAGTCGATCAGCATGGCAGCGCCGAAATCGCGGTGCAGCCTGGAGAACAGACGGCGCAGGGCCCGGTGATAGGGCTTGTAGAGCACTTCGATGCGGGTCAGCGCGTCGTCCACCGGGATGCGCCGGCCGTAGATTTCCTGGGCATCGCCGACAACGCGGGCGATGGTGCCAAGCCCGCCGGCGACGCGCATCGAACGCGTATTGGCGAAGGAGGGCAGACGGCCTTCGAACATGCGCGGGTCGAGTTCGTAGGGTTCGCGGTTGACGTCGACGAAGCAGCGCGGGAAATGCGCGTGCATCAGCGGGTAGCCCTGTTTCACCACGCCGGCGAACAGCTCATCGACGAAGCTATCTTCCGATCGCCGCAACGTGCCGATGTCGAGCTGCGACATCTGCAGGAAAGCGTGCGGGTAGGTCGAGCCCGAATGTGGTGAGTTGAACAGCACCGGTCCGCGGACGGCCTCCGGCTCGACGATATCGAACGGCGGGTCGAGGTCCTGATGGTCGGCACCGGGGCGAAAATCACTCATGGGCGGTCGGCATTTCCAAACGAATTGGCTTTTGAGGGGGCTGCGGTCGGTTCGGCCGCCGAAGTCCCGGTTCGGGCGTGTTTTTGCCCTTATTTTGGGTCTTTGGACTGTTACGATCCATTGTCTATTGGCAGACCTATAAAGCCAAGCAAAGCTTTGGGTTCACCCGTTATTTACCCGGGACAAGTCTTATGGGGTGTCTGGGGGTCGGCTCGCCTGAGCCGGCGCGTGCGAGGCAGTTAGAAGACAATGTCGAAAATCTTGTTGGCCGAAGATGACACCGATATGCGGCGCTTTCTGGTCAAGGCGCTGCAGAACGCCGGCTTCGAGGTCACCTCCTACGACAACGGCCTGTCCGCCTACCAGCGGCTGCGCGAAGAGCCCTTCGAACTACTGCTGACCGATATCGTGATGCCGGAAATGGACGGTATCGAGCTCGCCCGGCGTGCCGCGGAACTCGATCCCGACATCAAGATCATGTTCATCACCGGCTTTGCCGCCGTGGCGCTGAATGGCGACTCCACGGCGCCCAAGCAGGCCAAGGTGCTGTCCAAGCCGGTGCACCTGCGCGACCTCGTCAACGAGGTCCACAAGATGCTGGCGGCCTGACCGGCCACTATTGTCTGGCTGCCGCCTGGTTTGGGGTCGCTTTTGTCCCCTTGCCACCCCGGGGCGGAGCCGATAAGACCACACCCTCTATAGGGCGCGTAGCTCAGCGGGAGAGCACTACCTTGACATGGTAGGGGTCACAGGTTCGATCCCTGTCGCGCCCACCATCTTTCCGGGCCTTTTGCAATGTGACCCGAGCCCGGGTTAGGCCGTCCCTGTCATGGGACGAGGCCGGAACGCCGCCAGGAATTCCCTCACGCGTCGCTTAGCGGCCATTGGCAGAACGCCGGCCGACGGGCAGTCCTTCGGTAACTGAGCGGGACGCGAGGGGACCGCGCGGCGTCCCCTCGCAATTTGCGCAAAGCTACTGGAGTTTGTTGGTGAACAAAGTCGCGGGGTCGAACCCGCTCTTTGTCTCCAACTCACCCAAGGCCGTCATGTAGGCCATGGTGCGTTTGGCCTGCTCGAGGTTCATCTTTCCGTCCTTGGGCCAGGTCGGGAGCATGGCCATGTAGATAGCAGCGTTGTCCTCCGCGCTCAGCCGTGGAAATTCCTTGGCCATGGCGGCGATGCCTTTCTCGGGCTCGTCATGCATGATCTTCAGCGCTTCGTCATATGCCGCGCAGACCTTGCGAAGGATGTCCGCCTTTTCAGCGATGATGTCCGGATGGGCCACCAGCGTCAGGAAGATGATGTCGTTGAAGCGCGGCTCCTCGCCCTTGATCACGTTGAGGAGCGTTCCGCCCATGTTGCCTTTCTCGACCATCAGGCCGACCGGCTCCGCATAAACGGCGGCGTCGATCTGGTTGGTCTTGAATGCCGCAACGTAAGATCCAGGATCGCCGCCCAGATAGAGACGTTTGACCGTGTTCATGTCGAGGCCGTAGACGCTCGCCAGCATTTCCAGCATCTTCTCGTTCGAGCCGCCGGCCGACGGAATCGCCACGCGCGCGCCTTTCAGCGCCCGAATGCGCTCCTCAACCGACTTGCCTTTGGCACGGGCCATGATTTCATTGTTTGCAATGATGTTGTTGGCGGGCGCCTTTCCGAACCGATAGAACGATTCGACGCGCTGGCCCTTCGATGCGGCTTTCAGAACGTGTTCGAAGGTTACCTGCGTCAGGTCCACGCTCTTGGTCAGGGCGGATTGAAATGCGAGAGAGCCGCCTTTGACCTCGGTGACCTCCGCGTTCAGACCGTGCTTCTCGAAGAGCTTGTAGTATTGCGCGACGTAGAGCGGTCCCGCCCAGTAGGCGTGGCCGATGTTCGAGATCTTCACCGTATCGAGCGCCCACGCCTTGCCCGTGAGAAGCATTGTGCTGAGAAGGAATAGTACGGCACTCAAGCGTTTCATGTTTCCCTCCTGTGTATTGGTTATGGTTGTCGTGCACTAGTGGCTGATGATCTTCCAGCGTTGCTGACGAACCTGGATAACTTCCACGATGTGGTTGAGGACGATCGCCAGCAAACCGATCACCACCAGCACCGCAAAGACGCCGGTCGTGTCGAAATCCGCTCCCATACGTTGAACCAGATAACCGAGGCCCTGGTTGGCCGCGATCAGTTCGCCAACGATCGCGCCTATCAGAGCGTAAGGAACGGAGATCTTGAGCCCAGCGAAGATCCAGCTCATCGCCGAGGGAATGACTACGTGTATGAGAACCTGATACGGCCGCGCCTTCATCAGGCGAACCGTGTCGATCATGTCCTGATCGACCTCGCGCACGCCGGTGAAGGTGTTATAGAACACCAGAAAGAAGACGATGACGGTCGACAGCGCGATCTTCGATTCGAGCCCCAGGCCGAACCACAGCACCAATAGCGGCGCCAGCGCGATCTTCGGCAGCGCGTAGAATGCGAACAGGAACGGGTTGAGCAGGCGGCTCATGAAGTGCGAGACACCGAGCCAGATGCCGAGCAGGGCACCGATGAGAGAACCCAGGACAAAGCCGGCAATCGTCTCGTAGAAGGTCACCCACAAATGGGGAAAGATGTAGCCGGTAATAGTCCACTCCCAGAGGCGGACCGCGACATCAAGCGGATTGCTGATGAAGAAATTGTCCACCAGCCGTCCGGATGCCGCCTGCCAGCACGCCAGGATGAAGAATGCCAAGCCGAATTGCCAAACCAGCAGTTGCTGGTTGCTCATTTCGTCGAGTCGGCGCTTGCGCGAAGGGCGAGTAGAGCCTGCGGGCGCGATATCGCTGGTTCCGGCGTTTGTACTCAAAGCCGTTCCTCCTCGTATTCGAGCCGCAGGAAGTCCCAGAGCTGGTCGTAGATTTCCTTGAAGCGGGGCGAAAAGCGGACGTTCTGAACGTCGCGCGGTCGGGGCAGGTCGATTTCCTGATCCAGGATGATCCGGGACGGCCGTCGCGTCAGGACGATCACACGATCGGAAAGGGTGATGGCTTCGACCAGATCGTGCGTTACGAGTAGAATTGTCTGCTTGTCCTCGGTCCAAAGGCGCAGCAGCAACTCGTGCATCGCGAGTTTCAACTGCGCGTCGAGGGCTCCAAAGGGCTCGTCGAGAAGGAAGGTCTCGGGCCGGTAAATCAGCATGCGGGCCAGAGCCGCGCGCTTGCGCATGCCGCCGGAAAGCTCGCTCGGATATCGCGTCTCGAAGCCATCGAGGCCGACGCGGCCGAGGATATCCGCCGCTTGACGGTGCCTATCCGCCTTGGCCTTACCTGCGAGTTCGGAGGGCAAGGCAACGTTGTCGCGCACGGTCCGCCACGGAAACAGTGTATCCTTCTGCGTCATGTACCCGGTCGCGGTGTTGACCGAATCGACCGAACGACCGTTGTAGATGACGTCGCCGCTCGACGGCTCGTAGAGACCGGCGATCATGTGAAGCAGCGTCGATTTCCCGCAGCCGCTCGGCCCGATCAGGGACACGATGCTGCCGCGCGCGACGGTCAGATCGATATTGCGCACCGCTTCGACTGGCGCCGAGCCCTTGTCGAAAGTCTTGTGCAAGCCGCGTAGCTCGATCATGGGGCCGGCTCCTAGCTCAGCGGATAGCGGTGATATCCGCCATCGACACAAACCGTGCTGCCGGTGATGAACGAAGCTGCGTCCGAGGCCAGGAAAACCGCGGTCGAGGCGATTTCATCCGGCTGGCCCAGCCGGCCGAGCGGGTTCGCCCGGGCGTAGCTGAAGGTCGATGTCTTCCGATCGATCCCATGCTTGCGCATCTGCTCTTCGATGATGAAGTTCAGGAGCGGTCCTTCTACGTATTGGGGGGAAATGACGTTCAGCCGGACGTTGTCACGGGCAACGCCGTCGGAGATGCTCTTCACCATCGCAGCCTGGCCGGCATTGGTAATGCCGGAAGGCAGGCGGTCGGACTGAGGGTGCCAACCAGCCTGGCCGACAAACACCACGATCCGGCCGTCCTTCTTCTCCCGCATGCCCGGCAGCACCGCCTGAATGGCATGGAGCGTTCCAAAGATCTTTTCGTTGATGTGCAACTGCATCTCTTCGTCGGTGAGACTTTCGACAGTGGATCGGCGGCCCGTTCCGGCCGAATAGATCAGGATATCGATAGTGCCGAAGCGCTGCTGGATCGCTTTGACGAAATTGTTCATGGCCGACCTGTTGTCGACATTGAACGCGGCGCCCATCACGCGGGCCGGGCCGTATTCTTCGCCCAACTCGTTGACCGTACTGTCGACATTCGCCCGGTTGCGGCTGCACACGGCGACGATCGCGCCTTCGTCAAGGAGACGACGCGCTGTGGCCTTGCCAAGCAGCCCCGTCCCACCCGGCACCAGTGCGACTTTTCCCTTCAAACCAAGATCCATGGCTGTGCCTCTTAAAAGATCATCCGTTGATAGCCGCCGTCGACATCGAAATTCGTGCCGCATAGGAATGACGCGCGTTCGGAAGCGAGAAACGCGATGGCGTTCGCCACGTCCTCCGGCGCGCCCATGCGCCCGAGCGGAACCTTGAGGCCCCAGCCCGACTCCTGGTGCTCCAGCGATTGCCCGAGATAGCGCTCGCCTTCGAGGTTCAATCCCTCCGTCATCGGCGTGACGATGCGGCCCGGACACACGGCGTTCACGAGTACGTTGTCCTTTGCAAAATGGTCCGACAGCGCTTTGACGAAGGCGTGTTGCGCCGCCTCGGTGACGCAGGCGCCTATCGTGTCGGCGGCCGGGACTTTGCCTTCCTGACCGATCACGACGATGAAGCGGCCGGAAGATTGCCGCCGTAGATGCGGCGCCGCCTGACGGGCCAGTTCCCAACTACCCATCACTTTGGTGCGCCAATAGGTTTCGAAAGCCGATACCGCGAGGGTGTCGATATTCCCAGGCAGGCGGGACCCGGCGTTGCTGACGACAATGTCGAGGCGGCCCAGATTGTCGACAGCAGCCGTGACCATCGCCTGGACGTCGGCAGGTTTGGCAACGTCGCCTACGACGACCGCGACGTCTTCGGCCGGCGCGTTCTCGCGTAACGCCGCTGCTGCGCTTTGCAGTTTTTTCTTGTCGCGGCCGGTGACGACGACCCTGGCACCTTCCGCAAGAAAGCGCTCTGCCGCTGCCAGCCCGATGCCGCTGCTGCCGCCCGTAATAAGTGCGACCTTTCCCTTCAATCCCAGATCCAAGGAGGCCTCCATTGCTATTTGCGTTAACTTGGCGGTCAATCAATAAGTGGCTCGGCCGCCTGACAGATCGAAGACCGCGCCGGTATTGAAAGTGCAGGAATCGGAACAGAGCCACATCGCGAGTTCGGCGACCTCCGAGGGCTCGATCAGTCGGCGCATCGGGCTTTTGTCGACCATGGTCTGAACGTGCGCCGGGCTCATTTGCTCGAGCAACCGCGTGCGAACGGCGGCCGGTGCGATAGCATTGACGAGCACGCCGGCCTCGGCGAGTTCTTTGCCTAGCGATTTGGTGAGCGCGATCACACCGGCCTTTGCCGCGCTGTAAGCCGAGGCGTTGGGCGTGCCTTCCTTGCCGGCCAAGGACGCGATGTTGACGATGCGCCCGCCGCCTGCCTTGCGGAAGAGGGGAACGGTCGCATGACAGACGTTGAAGGTGCCCAGCAGATTTACGTCGACCACTCGACGCCACTCGTCCGGCGGGTATTGATCGAGTGGAACGGTCAGGCCGGCATAGCCGGCATTGTTGACGAGGATGTCCAGCCGCGGAAGCAGGGAGGCAGCGTGCCTGACCGCGGTCATGTCGGTGACATCGACCCTCGTGCAATCGGCGCCGATCCCGGGGTCGCAATCCCAAATGATGACGCGGGCCCCGGCGCTGCCTAACGAGTCGGCGATGGCGGCGCCGATGCCGTTGCCGCCTCCGGTCACGACGGCGACGCGGCCGGCAAAATTGTAGCCAGCCCGCGAGCTTGCGGCGTTGCCGGCGGCAATCGTCACCCTCGGCCTCCCTGTCTATATTGTGGACAGTATGTCCGAATTTACTAAAGGCTAGGAGCCGCGCGTTATGGAGTCAACCGCGCTGAGACGGCCGCGGCAAAGTGGCCACCATCTCACTGTTCATTCCGGCGGGACTTGCGGGGATCCGATGCGCCGGCCGGGTGCGAGGGCTGCGCGCCTTGACAGTCTGAAGTACGATTTTCTAGCATCCGACGATGGGCAATATGTCCATATGTTAGACAAGAGTGGCTTGATGTTAGACAAGAGCGGCTTGCGGGGTTGTGACCTCACTGCCGGTTCGGCGGTGTCCGGCTAATTGGGGTCGCGTTGCGGCGATGATCGAGATGTGCCCGCTCGATTGCTCGGACCGGCCTATAACGCAGCACCCGGGCCAATCGCCGCCGTAGCCGGGGGCGCAACTTCGGAACATGGCGCGGCGCTTCTCGCAACCCAGATCAGGGGATGGACTTTGTCGGAAGGCGAACTTTTTGACTACATCGTGGTCGGCGCGGGAAGCGCGGGATGCGTTCTGGCGGAGCGTCTGACGGTTTCGGGCCGTCATCGCGTCCTGCTGCTGGAGGCGGGACCCGCGGATCGCAATCTGTGGATTCACGTTCCGCTGGGCTACGGCAAGCTCTTCACCAATGCTCGCTACAACTGGCTCTACCAGTCGGAGCCGGAAGCCGAACTGAACAACCGTCAGATCATCCAGCCGCGCGGCAAGGTGCTGGGTGGATCGAGCTCGATCAACGGCCTGCTGTATATCCGCGGCCAGCGCGAAGACTTCGACCACTGGCGCCAGCTCGGCAACACGGGCTGGAGTTACGACGACGTGTTGCCTTACTTTCTCCAGTCCGAGGATCAGCAGCGGCCAGGGGAAATGAACGATCACGGTCGTGGCGGGCCGCTGGCGGTGTCCGACGTCGAGACGCACCCGATCTGTGACGCCTTCATCGAGGCGGCGGAGCAGGCGGGCTTCCCGCGCAATGACGACTTCAATGGTGCGAGCCAGGAAGGGGCGGGCTACTACCAACTTACCTGCCGCGATGCCCGGCGATGTTCGACCGCGAAAGGCTATCTGAAGCCGGCGCTGAAGCGCGCCAATCTCAGGGTGGTTTCGGAAGCCCTGGCGACGCGTGTCCTGTTCGAAGGCAAGCGCGCCGTCGGTGTGGAATATCGCCGCGATGGCCGGTTACACCAGGCGCGTGCCGCCGGCGAAGTCGTGCTAGCCGGCGGCGCATTCAACTCGCCGCAATTGCTGCAGCTTTCAGGCGTCGGACCTGGCGACTTGCTGCGGTCGCATGGCATCGAGGTTCGGCACGAACTGCCGGGTGTCGGAGCCGACCTGCAGGATCACTTCCAGGCGCGCTTCAACTACCGCTGCAGCGAAGCGATCACCATCAACGACATGATGGCAAGCTTGCCGCGGCAGGTCGGCGCGGCGCTCGACTATCTGTTCAACCGCAAGGGGCCGCTGACCATAGGCGCCGGTTACGCCGGGGGCTTCTTCAAGACCGATCCCGCACTGGCGTCGCCGGACGTCCAGATCCATTTCATCCTGTTCAGTGCGGACGCCGTCGGGCAGAAGCTGCATCCGTTTCCCGGCTTTCTTTCGTCGATCTGCCAGTTGCGGCCGGACAGCCGCGGCACGGTGCGGATCAAGTCTGCCGACCCGGCGCAAGCCCCAGCGATCCAGCCCAATTATCTGTCGGCCGCGCATGATCGCGACGTGATGATCGCGGCCATGAAACTACAGCGCAGGATCATGGCGCAGCCCGCGATCAAGCGTTATATCGTCGAAGAGCTCAATCCCGGTCCGCAATGCCAGAGCGACTCGGAGTTGCTCGACTTCGCCCGCGCCAAGGGCACCACGATCTTTCATCCCACCAGCACTTGCCGCATGGGCCAGGACTCGAAGTCGGTGGTCGACGAGCGGTTGCGCGTGCGTGGCATCGAAGGTCTCCGCGTGATCGACGGCTCGATCATGCCGACCGTGGTGTCCGGAAATACCAATGCGGCAATCGTCATGATCGGCGAGAAGGGCGCGCACATGATGCTGGAGGATGCGAAGACGTCCGCGTTCTCGAAGGCTCCGACGCAACTTGCCTCATAGAACGTCACGACTCGAGGAAGCAATGATTGACGCAGTCAGCCGGACGATCGCAGGCGAAGAACATTGGACGAACAAAGGCGACGTCCGGTTGTTCCTCTGGAACAAGGTGGTTGGCAATGCGGCAGCCGCCAAGGGCACCATTCTCTTCGTGCACGGCTCCTCGATGGCGTCGACACCGACTTTCGACCTGCAGGTGCCCGGCGAGCCGGATTATTCGGCCATGGATTACTTCGCCCGCCGCGGTTACGACTGCTGGTGCGTCGACATGGAAGGCTACGGCCGCTCGACCAAGGATCGTGACAACAACGCGCCGATCGCGCAGGGCGCAGAAGATTGCTTCGCCGCGGGCAAATACATCCAGCGCCTGCGCGCCGGGCGCAAACTGCTGCTCTATGGCGTGTCGTCGGGCGCGCTGCGCGCCGCTCTGTTCGCACAGAACCATCCCGAGATGATCGAACGGCTCGCGCTGGACGCTTTAGTGTGGACTGGAGCGGACAGCCCGACGCTCGAGCAGCGTGCCAAGAAGCTCGACGAATGGCGTTCGAAAAACCGCCGCCCGACCAGCCGTGAATTCATCCAGACCATCTTCACGCGGGACCATCCAGGCTCGGCCGAGCAGAAAGTGATCGACGCGTTCGCCGATGCGATCCTCGCGCTCGACAGCTCGGTGCCGACGGGTACGTACGTCGACATGTGCGCCAACCTTCCGGTGTGCGACCCTCGTATGATCAAGGCGCCGACCCTCGTGATGCGCGGCCAGTGGGACGGCATCGCGAGCGAGCAGGACCTGATTGACTTCTTCCGCCTGCTGCCCAACCCGGACAAACAGTTCACCGTCATGCCCGGCGTCGCGCATGCGAGCTTCCAGAGCAAAAACTACCGGCTCGTCCTTCACATACTGGAAAGCTTCTTTGCCCAACCGTTGCCGGTTTATCCGTAACCGGGAAGACAACGCGTATCGTCAGCGCGATCTTTGCCGTCAACGGCGGCAAGGTAATGCGACCGAGGTGGCGGTTAATCGGGTAGCGGGCTCTCGGCACCTGCGACCTGCGCGCCGATCTTGTCGGCGCAACCGCGGACAATTGCGGGCAGGCGCGCCTCGACAGTCTTGTCATAGCGATATTTAGGAACGCTGACGCTGATGCCACCCACCGGCATTCCGGCGCCATTGAGGATGGCGGCGCCGACGCAGCGGATCTCGAGCTCCGTCTCTTCGCGATCGAGCGAGTAGCCGCGCTTCTGCGTGGCCTTGAGTTCGGCTTCCAGCGCCTTTCGCTGCGTGATGGTGTTCGGCGTGTAGCGCTTGAACGCGATCTTGCCGAGGATGTCGTCGCGAGCCGCTTGCGGCAGGGCCGCGAGATAGGCTTTGCCGACTGAACTCGAATAGAGCGTAATGCGCGTGCCGATGCGCGAGGTCATGCGCACCGCCTGCGGGCTCTCCAGCTTGTCGATGTAGACCATTTCGAGGCCGCTCGGCACGGCCAGATGGACCGTCTCGCCCGTCTCGTTGCGCAGCTTCTCGATGAGCGGATGAGCCACGGTGCGCAAATCAAACGAGGCCCAGCTTCGCGACGCGAGGTTGATCAGCCGTGGGCCCAGTACGAACTTGTTGCCGGGTTGTCCTTCGGCGATCAAGCCTTCGGCGCGAAGAGCGTCGACGATGCGATAAACGGTAGCCCGAGGCAGTTTCACCGTCTTGCAGAGTTCCGAGATGGCGTATTCGCCGGGCGCATCGCCGATGGTCTGAAGTACGGTCATGAACTTCGTAAAAGCCGCGGTCCCAGGTACTTTTGGAGCCGCGTGCGGCGCTCGACTTTTCACAGGTCGTGTTGTCATCAGTTCGGTCTGGAGCCTCGGCCACTCTGACGGACGAATATACACCGTTGCCTGCATTGTGGAAACGTTGCCCATTGGGGCGCCCGGCGGCGAACCGCACCCCGTTCGCCTGCAGCTGCAGCCACGGCCCGGAAGGCATATTGCGCTGGTCCGCATAGGGGACCTGCTGCTTCGGGCGCCGGCCGGCCGCTCTCGCCGCTAGGGGCGGCTCGCTCTCCGGCAGAAACGCGCCGCCAGGATGTACCTCGAACGGATTGAGCGCGCCGCCGGCGATCACCATGGCGATGTTCGCCAGGCGACGAGGCCTGCGCTGTCGCGGGCGACGGTGGAGCTCATGCGCGGCAAATTGGCGCTCGCTGCAACCGTGTCCTGCGGACGACGGCCGTTAACGGGAAGGTTGCGCCAGCATGCGCTGCGTCACGACCTTGCCTGTGATGAAACGGAAAGCTGAAGGACGAACCGGGGCAATCAAACAAACGTTGCTGCGTCAGGTATCAGGGCAGACTCCGTCCAGCGAAATCTCGCCGAACTCCATTGCTGCGCACAGTCGCACAGTAATGGCGAAGCTGTTCCCAGCGCCTGGCGTTAAGATCGTCGGTTCTGTGCGGCGGCTGCATAGTATTTCGGCGCCGATCACCTCAGGCGCGCATCGCTATCTATTCCGTCATCGCTTGGCCGAATTCCCTGGGCTCTCGAATACGTTCCGCAGTCGAAAAGCCGATCGCGCTGCGCGCGCGTACTGCAGCGGGCAAAACGGGCAACGCGCACCTTCCGATACGCACTTCGCCCAAAGATGAGCGCGGCGGGCCGGATGGCTCAGCCAGCAAACAGCCTAGTTGACTCACCCAACTGATTAATTAGATAATCAACTAACATATCAGGGAGCCACGGCTTTGCTGAAAGCGCATGCCTATCAGTTGATCAAGCAGCGTCTGTTCGACCTTGATCTCGTGTCCGGGCAGTTCGTCAGCCAAAAGCAGATCGTGGAGCTCATTGATTTCCCGCTGGGGCCTGTCCGCGAGGCGATGCTGCAACTACAAGCGGAAGGCCTCGTCGAGATATTCCCCCAACGCGGAATTCAGATCACCCCTGTCACAGTCGAGATGGTGCGCGATCTTTTCGGCTTGCGCCGATTGATCGAGCCGCCGGGGATCAAGGCGTTGGCGCGCACCGGCGATCTGGCTGCTTTGAAGGAGTTGCGCCGCGCAACCAAAGAGGCGCTTCAGAAAGAAAAGAGCGGCGAGGTCAAGCCGGTTTCAAATCACACCTTCCAGGTGGATCAGCGGCTGCACGAAATGGCGATTGACGCCCTCGACAACAAACTGGTCCGCGAAATTTATCGCGTGCAGCAGGATCGTATCCTCCTGATCCGTCTGAACATCCGGCCCTGGGCGACTCAGGAGCCCGGTCTCGTCGACCATCTGCACATTCTCGACGCGCTTTGCCGGCGCGATGCTGCGGGCGCAACTGCGTCTTTGTTGCGGCACTTGAAAAATGCCGAACAAGCCGCACTCGACGCTCTCGCTCGATCGCCGCACATCAAGACAACTCTGCCGAGGGCAGCAAGCAACGGAACACGACCTGCAGCAGTACAAACGTAAACATCTTGAACGAGGGGGTTGAGAAAATGTCACGCGTTTCTGAACAGCTTGCTCACAGACACTGCCAGGCACTTGACACGAACATCACGCGCAGAACCTTCTCGATATCTGCTTTATCGGCGATCGCGGTCGCGGCGGGCGTCGGGGCCGCAAAGTCGGCGACGACGACGATCAAATACGGCCACACGTCCGGCATCCATGAACTGGGGCAATACGGCTTGCCTGATGCGTTGCCGTCATCGACGGGTATCGAGTGGGTGGACTTCGGGCAGATTGGTACTGGCCGTCTTGCCGCCATGACTCGCGGCTTATGCGACGCGATGACGACGGCGAACACCTATGTGATCAGCGGCCGGGCTGAAGGCGTCGCCATAACGGGCATCTGCGGGATGGCCGGCGGTGGGCAGGCGCTCGTCGTGCGGGAAGATCGAGGCATCAGGAAATTCGAGGACCTGAAGGGCAAGAAGATCGCGACCGCACGATTCTCCAGCTCGCACGTGATGCTGATGAGCCTGTTGCGAGCCATCGGGCTGGATCCGGTGAAGGACGTCACCATCGTCGATATCGGGCAGCCGGCGGCATTCAATGTGCTGTTGGAGAAGGGCGACGTCGACGCCGGCCTGCTTTGGGAGCCGAATGTCACAATCGCTTCAGCGCGCCCGGGCTTGCGCAAATTCGATCTCGATCGCTTTTTCAGTCTGACGTGGAAGACGCACAGCGGAACCTACGTCCTGCAGAAGTTGATCGATGAAAATCGCGAGGTCGTGCAGAACATTGTCACGGCATCAGTGAAGGCCACCGAAGATTTCAAGAAGAATCCGGAGAAATGGGCTAAGTTCGCTGAGCGCTACACGGCTCAGCCCCGGCCAATCATCGAAGAGTCGATGAAGAACTGTCACCTGCGCAATGATCACGACCTGACGATGACGTACCGCTGCGCGGAGACGATGTTTGAACTGGGCATCGTCAAGAAAGACGTGACGGCGGAGATGGAAACCGCGTTCGACTACAGTTTCCTGACCAAAGCCACCGGAAAGACCAAGGAGCAATTGGGCTTCGTTTCTTACGCCGATTACAAGGCGGGAAAGAAGTCGGTCCTGTGACGGTCAAGTCATCCTGGACGAAGGTGCGGGTCGATCCGGTGGCCTTCTTGCTGCCGGTCGGTCTGCTCGTAACCTGGTGGGCGGCGGCGCGCTTTGGGCTGTTCCATAACCCGTTGCTGCCGACCATTGACGATGTCACGACCGCTACGCGCGAATGGATATTCGGCACGAACCAACGGTACTTCTTCTCCGGAACATGGTGACGCGATCTGATAGGCAGCGTCGTGCGCGTCTTTGTCGGTCTTGTGGTCGGATCGGCACTGGCGATCTTTGTCGGCATGTTGGTCGGTTGGTATTCCATCGTCGAACGCGTATTCGATCCGGTGATCCAGATACTGCGGCCGATCCCCAAAACCGCCTTTCTGCCCTTCGCGATCCTCATTTTCGGAATCGGAAACCCACCTGCGCTTTTTCTGACGATCTACGGCGTATTCTTGACGGTGTACATTCAGATTATCGTCGGAGTGAAGCTCGTTCCGCGAGATTTGAAACGGGCAGCGCGCATGCTCGGAGCGAAGGACAGGGACATCCTGCTCCGAGTCGTCCTGCCGGCCGCGCTTCCTTCCATATTTGCAGGAGTCCGCGTCGGCGCCGCATACGCGTGGCTCATCCTTATCCTGGCTGAAATGCTCGCTGTCGGAGAAGGCTTCGGCTTCGTCCTGTGGCGCGGCTACGAGAACTTGCGCATGGATGTCGTGGTCATGTGCATGTTCTGCATCGGCATGTTCGGATACCTGACCGATCGCATCATTGTCGCAGGCTTGGGCCGGCAGCTTAGATGGGCGCAGAGCGCCGCCGAGACGAGGTTCTGAGCCATGACGATCTCTCTGCAGTCTGTGTCGAGAGTGTTCGCCGATTCGGAGTCCGGCACCGAAATGGTCGCGTTGCAGGATATCGATCTCGCGATCGCCGACAATGAGTTCTGCGCTCTCCTGGGGCCGTCTGGTTGCGGCAAGACCACCATTCTCAATCTGGTCGCAGGATTCGATATGCCATCATCCGGCCGCATCCTGGTCGATGGTCGGCCGGTAATGGCGCCTGGGCCGGATCGTGGCGTCATCTTCCAGAGTCTGAGCCTGTTTCCCTGGCTGTCTGCGCTCGACAACCTTCTGTTCGGTCCGCGCGTTCGCGGACTCGATCTCAAGGCCGAACGGCATCGGGCTCAGGAGTTGATCCGAATGGTGGGCCTGGAGGGATTTCAGCATCACCTGCCACATGAACTATCCGGCGGCATGCAGCAGCGGGTTGCGATTGCACGCGTGCTGATGAACGAGCCAAGCGTTCTTCTGGCTGATGAGCCCTTTGCGGCGCTCGATGAGTACACGAGACGTGCCATGCAGGAGGAATTCTCGCGCATCTGGCAACGTACGCGCGCCACCGTGGTCTTCGTCACCCACAATATCGAAGAGGCGATTTTCCTCGCTGACCGCATTGTCGTCATGGGCCGGAAACCCGGACGAATAAAGGCGGTCCTGACAATCGATATGCCGCGCCCACGCAGTCGCACCAGCGAGCGCGTCATGGAACTGACGCGGCAAGCGCTGGATCTCATCCAGCCGGAGGTCGCTATTTGAATCGCAGGCGGACGCCGGCGCATCGAAACATAAGATAACCGAGTCACCAAAGTAGGGAGTCGAAGATGGCGATCAAGTTCAGATATCTTGGATGGACGGCATTCGAGATCACGATGAACAACGGGTTCCGGATTATAATGGACCCGATGCTGCAAGGGCGCCCGTCCGAAGATGTTCCGCCGAGTCCGATCGGCATCGAAGAATTCGACGATGTCGACCTCGTGATGGTGACTCACGTCGCTGCCGACCACGTCGGTCAGGCTTTCGAGATTATGAAGCGCAGCAAGGCCAAGCTGGTCTGCGACATGTCGACCCGGTTCAAGGCACTTGCCGCGGGTATCGCGGCAGAACGAATTCTGTTCATGGTCTCTGGGGTGCGTTTCAAGATCGGCGAGATACATGTCAAGGCGCTCCCGGCAACGCATCTTTCGTTCTCGCAGCTCGGCGAAAACCAGTTCATCAATTCGCAGCCTCTCAGCTATCTCATCACCGCGCCGGATGGAGAGCGGCTGTTTTTCGGGGGCGATACCTCGATCACCTCGGACCACAAGCTGTTTGGCGAGCTTTACAAGCCCGATGTAGCGATGCTTGGGGTCGGCGGCGTCAACGTTCTGGGACAGTCGTTTACGGAACTGTATCCGGATGAAGCCGCTATGGTGGCGAAGTGGCTTGGCGTCGAATTGGCATTCCCGATGCACTATCGCTACAACGAAGGCCGGGAATTCGCCGACGAACTCAAGAAACAGGCGCCGAATGTGAAAGCTCTTCTGCTCGAGCCTGGCGACAGCCATCTCTGGGAAAAGAAGAAGGTGGCCGTACCGGCCTAGGTTTCGCTGAGCGTTTGGCCGCATCACCCGGCAAAGGGCTTGGTTCGGCGCGGCATAAAAATGAAGGGCCCCCACGCCGGGGCCCTTTTTCTCGGTCCATTGCATGCCGGCATCGATCGGCCGTTTCGGGCGGCTTTTGGACCGTTGCAGGCTGGGTCGTCTAAGCTGTTGATTGGCTTACCGAATGGCGAGAGGGCGCCGACTGGGCTCGCTGGTTCGGTCGCCATCTCATCCATCACTCCTTGACAGACTTGCCGTTCAACGACGGGGCTTCCGCGCCTGACCCGCGGTCTTGACGGGTCGGCCTGCCCACGGCTTCATCGGCGCAATGCAAAGCATTCGCGGTTGTCTTCATCCATTTCCCGAGCCGGTGCGGCTATGAGCGGGCCCGCCGAAACGGCCGCCTTCGTTGCCGTTGATTGGGGCACGAGCAGCTTCCGCGCCTGGCGCATGGCGGCGGACGGCACGCCGCTCGCTTACAGCCGCGGCCCGGAAGGCATGTTGCATTGCGCGAGCGCCGGCTTCGCGCCGGTCCTGCAGCGGCATCTCGAGAAACTCGGCGTCTCCGGCGCCGTGCCGGTGCTGATCTGCGGCATGGCCGGCGCCCGCCAGGGCTGGGTCGAGGCGCCATACCTCACGACGCCCAGCCGCCTCGACCGGCTGCATGACGGCGCGGTCCGCGTCGACACGGCCGGCGACGTCCGCATTCTGCCCGGCATCGCCCATCGCGATCCGGCATCGCCGGAAGTGATGCGCGGCGAAGAAACCCAGATTCTCGGTGCCATCGACAATGGCTTCAGCGGGCTCGTCTGCATTCCCGGCACGCACAGCAAATGGGTGGCGATCGAAGATGGCAGCATCGCCGGCCTGACGACGTTCATGACGGGCGAGTTGTTCTCCGTCATCACCGCGCACACGATCCTCACGCACGCCATCGATGCGGACGCGCTGCCGGTGCGCCCGGGCGCGGCATTCGACGAGGCGCTGTCCGCAGCCGCGTCCGGCACGACGGAGTTATCGTCGGCGCTGTTCAGACTGCGCGCTGCGCAATTGCTCGGCTTCGAGCAGCGCGCCGACGGCGCGGCCCGGCTGTCGGGCCTGCTCATCGGCAGCGAGATCGCCGGCGCCACCAAGCGCTACGGCCGTCAGCCGCTGCGCCTCTTGGCCTCGGGCGATCTCGGCGCGCTCTATGAGCATGCCCTCAGGCATCTCGGCTTCGACGTCGTCGTGGCCGATGCCGAACAGACGGCGCGGCGCGGCCTGATGAAGGCCGCCGCCGGACTATGGAAGGAGCGTTTCCGCTGATGGCTCAACACCCGACGTGGCCGAAGCTTGCTCGCCCGCTCGCCGCCATCCTGCGCGGCGTTCGCCCGGACGAAGTCGAAGCGATCGGCGACGCGCTCGTCGGCGCCGGCTTCGAGATGATCGAGGTGCCGCTGAACTCTCCGGATCCGCTGCGTTCGATCGAACGTCTGGCGATGCGGTTAGGCGCCGATTGCATCATCGGCGCCGGCACCGTGCTGAGCGCGGCCGACTGCGCAAGCGTCGCGGATGCCGGCGGGCGCCTGATGGTCAGCCCGAACATCGATCTCGGCGTTCTGGCGATGGCGCAGAAGCGCGGCATGGTCACGCTGCCGGGCATTTTCTCGCCGACCGAGGCGCTGGCGGCGCAGCGCGCCGGCGCTTCCGCGCTCAAGTTCTTTCCCGCTTCCGTGCTCGGGGCCTCGGGCATTGCCGCCATTCGCGCGGTGTTGCCGGAGGACACGGTCGTTGTCGCGGTGGGCGGCGTTTCCGACAAGAATTTCGCCAGCTATATCGACGCCGGCGTGCGCGCCTTCGGCCTCGGCGGCAGCCTCTATAAGCCCGGCATGAGCGCGGCGGATGTCGCCACCACGGCCCGCGCAACAATCGAGGCCTATGATGCCAGCAGCGTCAGGCGTGGCTAGCCTCGTCGTCGGCTGATCCATCCGGCAACGCTGTCGATCTCGACGCGCGCTCGCGCGTCATATTGTCGGACATTCGCTCCGCCAATGTTCCCGAGACCGCCAAAATCGTTGACGGGGACGAAGGTTCAATGTTGCGATGCTGTCGATGACAGGCTCTACTAGAGCGCTAGCCGTCCGCGTGCGGGGGCAGGGACACGACAGAAAGTCTCGCCTCGCATCCTAAAGGAGGAGGTTACTCGGCATTATTCTTGCCTGAAAGACAGAGGTTGATCGTCATCCCGTTGCCACGGCCGAGGGGGCGAGTGGCAACCGACCGCGCGGCAATGCGCGTCGGATGGTTTGACGGGAGATCTGGCTGGCATGGGCGGTCAATTCAGTCGGTCCGTGCGCAAGTGAACGGGTTCATCTGGAGGGGATCATGAAGCGTTTGATGCTGGCGGCCGTCGCCGCACTGGCTCTTTCGACAGTTTCGGCGCAAGCGGTGACGCTGCGTTACGCCAATCAGGGCGATCTGAAATCACTCGATCCATATACGCTGAACGAAACGACGACGAACGCGCATCTCGGACAGGTCTATGAAGGTCTGACCGCACGCGAGAAGGATCTGAAGATCGTTCCGGCGCTGGCCGAAAGCTGGGAAGTGCTCGATGGCGCCAAGCGCTGGCGTTTTCATCTGCGCAAGAACGTCAAGTTTCACGACGGCTCCCCGTTCAGCGCCGACGACGTGCTGTTCTCCGCCGACCGCGTGAGAGCCTCCGGTTCGAACTTCACGACCCGCGTTCCCAAGGATGCCAAATTCGTCAAGGTCGATGACTTCACGGTCGACGTCCAGTTGCCGGAGCCCAATCCCATTCTGATCGCCCAGTGGGATACCTGGTACATCATGTCGAAGAAGTGGGCAGAAGCGAACAACGCGGTGGCGCCGACGCCGGCATCGGCGACGACACCGAGCTACGCCTCGCTGCACGAGAACGGTACCGGGCCTTTCAAGATCGAAAGTCACGAACCCGGCGTTAAAACGGTGTTCAAGGTCAATCCCGGCTGGTGGCACAAGCGGGAACACAATATCGACGAGGTCATCTTCACGCCGATCCCGAACGCTGCCACGCGCGTCGCGGCGCTGTTGTCGGGCGAGGTCGATGTGATCGAACCCGTTCCGGTGCAGGATATCCCGCGGGTCAATTCGTCGTCGACGGCGCACGTGCTGGCGGGCCCCGAGCTGCGCACCATTTTCCTCGGCTTCGATCAGTCGCGCGACGAACTGCTTGAATCCAACGTCAAGGGCAAGAATCCGTTCAAGGACGTTCGCGTCCGCCACGCCTTCAACATCGCCATCGACAAGGAAGCCATCAAGCGCTCGGTGATGCGCGGCCTGTCGACGCCTTCGGCGCTGATGATCGCGCCGTCGCTCTTCACCTACTCGAAGGACTTCAAGAATCCGAAGTTCGATCCGACGGCGGCGAAGAAGATGCTGGCGGACGCCGGGTATCCGAACGGCTTCGAAGTCGGCATGGATTGTCCGAACGACCGCTATGTCAACGACGGACAGATCTGTCAGGCGGTCGTCGGCATGCTGGCGCGCATTGGCGTCAAGGTGAACCTCAATGCTCAGCCGAAGGCCAAGTACTTCGCCAAGGTGCTCAAGCCGGGCGGCTACCAGACCTCCTTCTATCTGCTGGGCTGGACGCCGGGCACCTTCGACAGCCACAACGTGCTGTTTGATCTGCACGGCTGCCGCGCGCCGGACTCGCCGCGGGGCGAGACCAATCTCGGTGGCTACTGCAACAAGAAGGTCGATGAGCTGACCGACAAGATCCTGGTCGAAAGCGATCCGAAGAAGCGCGATCAGATGATCAAGGAGGCCTTCGAAATCACGACCGGCGAATACGCCTACGTGCCCTTGCACCAGCAGGCGCTGAGCTGGGGCGTCGCCAAGAATGTCGACCTGGCGCAGCGGGCGGATAATTCCGTGATGCTGTATTGGGCGCACAAGAAGTGACGGTGCGGCGGGGGGCGCGAGCGCGCCTCCCGTCCGCCCATTCTTCGTGTGATTGACGGTCGATGTTAGCGTTCATCATCCGGCGTATTCTGCAATCGGCGGGCGTGCTGCTGGCCGTGACGCTGATCGCTTTTCTCATGTTCCGCTTCGTCGGCGATCCGATCAACCAGATGGTCGGCATCGACACGCCGCAGGCTGAGATCGCGCAGATCCGCGAGTCGCTCGGGCTGAACGATTCCGTTATTGTGCAGTTCGGCCGCTTCGTCTGGAATGCGCTGCATTTCCAGTTCGGCATTTCCTACCAGTTTCGCCAGCCGGTCACCCAGCTGCTGGCGCAGCGCATGCCGGCGACGCTGGAGCTTGCCTTCACCGCCGCCGGCTTCGCTCTCGTCGTCGGCGTGCTGATGGGCGTCTATTCCGCGCTGCGGCGCGACAGCATATTGGCGCGGCTGTTCGAGGCCGTCAGCCTCGTCGGCGTGTCGCTGCCAACCTTTCTGATCGGCATCCTCCTGATCTATCTGTTCGCCGTGATCCTCGGCTGGCTGCCGTCGAACGGCCGCGGCGAGGTGGTGCGGATCGGCTCATGGTGGACGACCGGCTTCCTCACCAGTTCGGGGCTGCGCTCGCTGGTGCTGCCGGCGATCACGCTCGGCCTGTTCCAGATGACGCTCATCATGCGGCTGGTGCGCGCCGAGATGCTCGAGGTGCTGCGAACCGATTACATCAAGTTCGCGCGCGCGCGCGGGCTGACCGCGCGCGCCATCAACTTCGGCCATGCGCTCAAGAATACGCTCATTCCGGTGATCACCATCGCGGGCCTTCAGCTCGGCTCCATCATCGCCTTCGCCATCATCACCGAGACGGTGTTCAACTGGCCGGGCATGGGCATCCTGTTCCTCAAGGCTGTGCAGAACGTCGATATTCCGATCATGGCCGCCTACCTGGTGATGATCGGGCTGATCTTCGTCGTGATCAACCTCGTGGTGGATCTTCTCTACGGTCTCGTCGATCCGCGTCTGCGGCTGACGATGCGGCGATGAGGAGGGGCGGATGAGCGAGATGGCCGGAGCATCGAAATCAGCCGCGCGGGGCGGTGCGTTCACGCGCCTCCGCCAGTCCGACATCTTTGTAAGTTTTCGCTCGTCGCCGCTGGCGATGACCGCCGCCGTCATCGTGCTGGCGATGTTCATCGGTGCGGGGTTCGCGGCCTTCATCGCGCCGTACAATCCGTTCGACCCCGCTCAGGTCTTTCTCTCCGACGCGTCGCTGCCGCCGCGCTGGCAGGACGGCGGCGATCCGCGCTTCTTCCTTGGCACCGACGATCAGGGCCGCGACATGTTCTCGGCCATCCTTTACGGCCTCCAGGTCAGCCTGTTGGTCGGCGGTCTCGGCGTAGCGCTGGCGGCGCTGATCGGCATCACGCTCGGCCTCATCGCCGGCTATGTCGGCGGTCGCACCGATGCGCTTATCATGCGCATCGCCGATGTGCAGCTCACGTTCCCGGCGATCCTGATCGCATTGCTGATCGACGGCGTCGTGCACGCCACATTCAAGGGCGCCACGCGCGAGGCCAGTGCCATTCCGGTTCTCGTCGTGTCGATCGGGCTGTCGTTCTGGGTGCAATATGCCCGCACCATCCGCAGTTCGACCTTTGTCGAGAAGGGCAAGGATTATGTCTCCGCCGCCCGTCTCGTCGGCCTGCCGGCGCCGGTCATCATGTGGCGACACGTTCTGCCGAATGTGCTCGGCCCCGTGCTGATCATCCTGACCATTAATCTCGGCCTCGCCGTCATCACCGAGGCGACCTTGTCGTTTCTCGGCGTCGGCCTGCCGCCGACCGAACCTTCGCTTGGCACGTTGATCGCCATCGGCAATCAGTATCTGTTTTCCGGCGAATGGTGGATCGTCGCTTTTCCCGGAGCGACGCTGGCGATCCTTGTCCTGTCGGTCAATCTGCTCGGCGACTGGCTGCGCGATGCCCTCAATCCGAAGCTGAGGTAAGCGTGTGACGCAAACGCCAGCCCATTCTGCGCCCGTCATTTCCGTTCGCAACCTGGTGGTTGAGTTCGCGACTCGCCGCGGCATCCTGCGCGCGATCGACGGCGTCTCCTTTGACATCGGTAAAGGCGAGGTGCTCGGCGTCGTCGGCGAAAGCGGGGCCGGCAAGTCGGTGACGGGCTCGGCGATCATCGGCCTGATCGACCGGCCGGGGCGCATTGCCGGCGGCGAAGTGCTGTTGCATGGCAAGCGCATCGACAACCTGCCGGCCGAGGACATGCGCCGCCTGCGCGGCCGCAAGATCGGCATGATCTTCCAGGATCCGCTGACCTCGCTCGATCCCTTGTTCCGCGTCGGCGATCAGCTCATCGAGACAATCCAGACGCATTCCGATCTGTCGGCGGGCGCGGCGCGCGAGCGGGCTATCGCGCTGCTCGCCGAGGTCGGCATTCCGGCGCCGGAGCGGCGCATCGACGGCTATCCGCATGAATTTTCCGGCGGCATGCGCCAGCGCGTCGTCATCGCCCTGGCGCTGGCCTGCGAGCCGGATTTCGTCATCGCCGACGAACCCACCACGGCGCTCGACGTCTCCGTGCAGGCGCAGATCATTGCGTTGCTGAAGAAGCTGTGCGCAACACGCGGCACCGCGGTGATGCTGGTGACGCATGATATGGGCGTGATCGCCGAGGCCGCCGACCGGGTCGCCGTGATGTATGCGGGGCGGATCGCCGAGATCGGCCCGGTCCGCGATGTCGTCAAGCATCCGCTGCATCCTTACGCGGCCGGCCTGATGGGCGCGATCCCGACCTTGTCGAGCGAGGCCGAGCGGCTCACGCAGATTCACGGGTCGATGCCGCGGCTGACCAACATCCCGCCGGGCTGCGCCTTCAACCCGCGCTGCACGCGCGCCTTCGACCGCTGCTGCGTCGAGCGGCCCGAGCCCTTTACGCCAGGTGCCGCGTTCGTCAGCCGAGCGCATCTCGCCGCTGGCCACCGGGTCGCCTGTCATCTCTACGATGCCGGGGAGGGCAAGCCGTGAGCGATGCCTCCCTCGTCGTCGTCCGCGGCCTGCGCCGCGATTTCGACATCTCGCGGCCCTGGCTCAATCGCGTGCTCGAACGGCAGCGCCGGCTGTTCCTGCGCGCGGTCGATGACGTGTCGTTCGAGATCGCCAAGGGCCGCACCTTTGCGCTGGTCGGCGAATCCGGCTCCGGCAAGTCAACGGTGGCGCGAATGGTCGTCGGCCTGCTGCCGCCGTCCGACGGCGAGGTGACGATCGACGGCATCTCGATGCAGTCCACCTCCGACCGCGGCTCGCGGCAGAAGCTGCGTCGCCGCATCCAGATGATCTTCCAGGATCCTTACGCGAGTCTCAATCCGCGCTGGCGCGTCTCGCGCATCATCGCCGAGCCGATCAACACCTTCGGCCTCCTCAAGGGCGAGGCGGTGCGCAAGAAGGTCGCCGAACTGCTGACGCTGGTCGGCCTGCATGCCGACGATGGCGATAAGTTTCCCCATGAATTCTCCGGCGGCCAGCGCCAGCGCATCGCCATCGCGCGGGCGCTCGCCGCCCATGCCGAGTTCATCGTCTGCGACGAGCCGACTTCGGCGCTCGACGTCTCGGTACAGGCGCAAATCCTCAATCTGATGCGCGATTTGCAGAAGGAATTCGGCCTGACGCTGCTGTTCATCTCGCACAATCTCGCGGTGGTGCGCCACATGGCCGACCGCATCGGCGTGATGTATCTCGGCCGCGTCGTCGAGACCGGCGACAGCCGCGCGCTGTTCGCGCGGCCGCGCCATCCGTATACGCGGATGCTGCTCGACGCCGTGCCCGATCTCGACATGAGCGGCCGCCAGCGCACGCCGGTGGCCGGCGAGATCCCCAATCCGATAAACCCGCCCCCCGGCTGTACGTTTCATCCGCGCTGTCCGCACGCCAATGAGCGCTGCCGCCGCGAGATTCCGGCGATGATCGACGGCGTCGCCTGCCACGCGGTGCACGAGGGGCGCCTCGGCTGACACGCCGAAGGCGAACCGATTGCCGATATCGTGTATTGATACCGGGGCCCCGGCACGCCCGCACAACGATTGACCCATGAATTTTTTCGAAAGCCTTCTGCTCCTGCTCGCCATCGCGATCGCGCTGTTGCGGATTTCCCGGCCGCTGGCGATCCCGTACCCAACGATGCTGGCGGCCGCCGGCGTTCTGCTCGGGTTGCTGCCGGGCGCGCCGGCCATCGGCCTCGATCCGCAGATCGCGCTGGCGCTGTTCATCGCGCCGGCGCTGGTCGATGCCGCCTATGATTTTCCGCTGAACGACATCAAGCGCTTCTGGCGGCCGCTGTTCGCGCTGGCCGTGATCGCGGTTCTGCTGACGGCGGCGGCGGTCGCCTGGCTCGGCGTCGCCATGGCCGGCCTGCCGATTTACGCGGCGGTCGCACTCGGCGCCATCGTCGCGCCGCCCGATGCCGCGGCGGCCACCGCGGTGCTGCGCAATGTCAGCATGCCGCGCCGTTCGGTGGTGGTGCTCAAAGGCGAGAGCCTGCTCAACGACGCCAGCGCGCTGATCCTGTTCGGCGCCGCGCTCAGCTTTCACACGCGCGATGCGACGACGGCCGAGGTGACGTTGCGCGTCCTGTCGGCGGCGCCGCTCGGCGTGCTGCTCGGCGTTGCGCTGGCCTTTGCCGTACGCCGGGTGATGCCGTACTTCACCGGCACGCTCGGGGGCAACTTGCTCGAATTCGTCACCACCTTCGGCATCTGGATCATCGCCGAGCGGCTGCACATTTCACCGGTGCTGTGCCTCGTCGCCTTTGCCATGACGCTCGCGCGCACGGCGAACCTGACGACGCCGCCGCGCATGCGCATTCACAGTTTCGCCGTCTGGAGCGCGGCGGTGTTCCTGCTCAACGTGCTGGCCTTCCTGCTGATGGGCTTTCAGGCGCGCACCATCCTCGGCGGCATGACGCCGGATCGCCTGCGCGAGGCCGCCTGGTTCGCCGGCGCCGTGGTGCTTTGCGTTGTCGTCGTCCGGATGGTGTGGGCCGTTGCCTATAGCTGGCTGTCGGGGCGTTGGCGCTGGCTGCGCGGCGGCAGTCCGCGTGTGCCGGTGCCGCAGAGCATTCTGGTCGGCTGGGCGGGGATGCGCGGCCTCGTCACGCTGGCGACCGCCTTCGCCTTGCCGGCCACGTTTCCCGAGCGGGACATGATCGTGCTCGCAGCTTTCGCCGTGGTGCTTGCCACTCTGGTGGTCCAGGGCCTGACGCTCGGTCCGCTGGTCCGGCTGCTCGGGCTCGACGGCGAGGATGGTTTGCAAGCCGAGATCGACCGGGCGCGCGCCGCCATGGCGTCGCAGGCGTTGCAGCGGTTCGATGGCCAATCGGGCGTCATCGCCGATCAATGGCGCTATTCGCTGACGGCCCGAATCCGCGCCATCGAAACAGGCGACGAGGGCGAGTTGACGGAAAAGCGCCGGCTCGGTCTCGATGCGATCCGGCACCAGCGCCATGTGCTGGAGGAGATGCGGCGTACGGGCCATGTCGGCGCCGACGCGTTCCTCATCCTTCAGGAAGAACTCGATTTCACCGAGGTCACGTTGTCCAGCGAAGCCGAGCGCCAGATCGAGGAAAGTTAGACCGCCACGACATTGCCGCTATGTCGGAAATAGGGCTTACAATTCAGCGCCTTATTGACCGGCGGAAATCGGCCGTGGTACGGCATGCCGCCTTGCCGCCGGATTTTTCAATCACAAGCCCATCGCGATGACACCTAACCGCCGCCGGCTGTTGTTGATTGCGATTGTGCTGCTCATTCTCGCGGCCGGGGCCTTTCTCTATTGGCTGTTCGACGGCATCGCCAGCATTGACGCGGTGCAGGCGCGCGTCGCTGCTTTGGGGTCGTGGGGGCCGGTCGGCTTCATCCTGCTCTACGGTATCGCGACGATTGCCGGCGTGCCGGGCGGTATATTCGACGTGGCCGGCGGCGCGCTGTTCGGCCCCATCATCGGCAGCGTGATCAATCTCGTCGGCGGCACGCTCGGCGCTGCGCTGGCGTTTCTGGTAGCGCGCTATCTCGCAGCGGATTGGGTGCGGCAGCGCGCCGGCCCGCGCATGCAGAAGGTGATGCGCAACGTCGAGAAGGACGGCTGGCAGTTTGTCGCCTTCGTGCGGCTGGTGCCGGTGCTGCCATACACGATCGTCAATTATCTGCTCGGGCTGACGCGCATTCCCTTCTGGCACTATCTGTTGGCGACGCTCGTGTTCATGGCGCCGTCAACGGTCGCCTATACCTGGATCGGCCATGCCGGCAGCCAGGCCTTGTCCGGCGACACCAACAACATCCGCTACGCGCTCGCCATGCTGGCGGTGATCGCGATCCTGATCTTCGCGCCGCAATTCTACAAGCGCTGGCGCAAAAGCGATGTGATGAGCGACGACGAGCCGCCGGCGGCGGCCTAGGCGTCGCGGCTCCAGAACTGCTTGGTCGCGATCGCCGCGCCTTCGGCCATGGCCTTGAACTTGGCGAACACCACCTGCGGATCGACCGCGGCCTGGCCGACCCAGGTGCCGTAGCCGCAATCCGTGCCGGCGATGACGTTTTCGCGGCCGACCAGCTTGGCGTAACGGCCGATGCGCTGCGCGATCAGCTCCGGGTGCTCGATGAAGTTCGATTTCGACTCGAGCACGCCGGGGATGAGCACCTTGCCTTCCGGCAGCTTCACCGTCTCGAACACCGTCCATTCATGGGCATGCCGCGGATTGGCGGCTTCGAGCGACAGCGCGCAGGGCTTCGCCTTGAAGACGATGTCGATGACGTCGGCGAGCGGCACGTCGAAGTGGTGCGGGCCTTCGTAATTGCCCCAGCACAGATGCATGCGCAGGCTTTCCGCCGGGATATTGGCGACCGCATGATTGAGCGCCTCGACATGCAGCTGCGCGCGCTTGCGGAAGGCGGCGAGATCGAGATCGGCATACTGGATGTGGCGGCCCATGCCGAGATCGGGGCAGTCGATCTGCAAAACCAGGCCGGCCTTCGCCACCGCCTCGTATTCGTACTTCATCGCATCGGCGATGGCATAAATGTAAGTCTCGAAGTCCTTGTAGTGGTCGTTGCGGAAGAACAGCGACACGACGCCGGGCGAGGCGGCGCTCATGAAGCCGCCGACATGCGGCACGGCCTTGAGCGCGTCCTTGAGATTGGCGATGTCGTCGAGCGGCGCCTGCTTGTCGCGAACGGTGATGTTGGCGTTGCAGGCCGGCGTCTTGCGCCGTGAGCGGCCGGGATCGCCGAAGACCTTTTTCTCCAGCGCCGGGAATTCGTGGACGTCCTGGTAGACGAAGGTGTTGCCGGTGCCGCCGAAGCCGCCCAGCCGGTCCTTGACGTAGGTGGCATAGCTCGGCTTCGACATCTCGCCGTCGTTGATGAGATCGACGCCGGCATCGGCCTGCTTCTTCACCACCTCGGCGACGGCGGCCCGGATTCGCTCGGCCAGCGCATGGGGCTCGACCGGGACGCCTTCCTCCTTGGCGTACATCATCCGGATCAGGTCGTCGGGGCGCGGCAGGCTGCCGGTATGGGTGGTCAGGAAACGGTCGCGGCTGCGCTGCATGCTGGCTCCTCGGGATACCTCTGGATCGGCCTCTGACGGTGGGCCTTTTGCGGGGCGGACTGTAGACGGAACCGCCCGTAACCACTACCGGGGAGGGCGCGTTGACAGGGCCGCCCGGGACCCCTAAAAACCCGGCCAGTCGCACTGTGAGATTGAGATGAAAGTTCGTAACTCGTTGAAATCGCTGCGGGCGCGCCACCGGAACAACAAGCTTGTTCGGCGCAAGGGCCGCGTTTTCATCATCAACAAGACCAATCCGCGCTTTAAGGCCCGTCAGGGCTAAGGCGACCGCCGCCAGGCCCTTTACCGGCCTTGGGGCCGGTTTCCTCTTCAAAGCCGCAGATTTGCCGTCACCATTTTGCCATCAGGCGCAGAGACGCTAGTCTCCGTGCTCATGGATCGATTCCGCACGTCTGCCGCCCTTCTAGCCGCCGCGCTCGCCGCCGGCCTGGGTGCCGCCATGCCCGCGCCGGCGCAGGCCGAGCAGGGGAGCTGGATCGAGCCGCCGGCCAACATGCCGAAGAAACGGCCGTTCAGCGAAGACCTCAATTTCCTGTTCGGCGCGCTGAAGGTCGCGCCGGACGATGCCAGCGCCAAGGCCATCGAGCAGCGCATCTGGGCGCAATGGATCGTATCGCGCAGCGACACGACCAACCTGTTGATGTCGCGGGTCGTCGCCGCCGTCGAGGCCAAGGACACCGATCTCGCCATCAAGCTGCTCGACGGCATCGTCAAGATCCGCCCCGACTATGTGGAAGGCTGGAACCGCCGCGCCACGCTCTATTACATGAAACACGATTACGGCCGGGCGCTGGCGGATATCCGTGAAGTGCTCAAGCGCGAGCCGCGCCACTTCGGCGCCCTGGCGGGGCTGGGTCTCATTCTTCAGGACATCGGCGACTCCAAGCAGGCGCTCGAGGTCTATCGCCGCGCGCTGGCCGTCTATCCGCGGCTGCAGCGCATCCCCGACGTCGTGAAGAAGCTCAAGGAAGAGGTCGAAGGCCGCGATATCTGAGCGCGCCTTCAACCAGCGGCCTCGCCGTTCACCATCAATGCGCGCCGTCGGTCCGAGCGCGTTCGGCCTCTCGCAGTAAGTCGAGCGGCAGGAACGGCTTGCGCATGAACAGAGTCTGCTCCGGCAGTTCGTTCTTCAAGGGATATCCTGAGGCCACGATGACGTGGATTTGCGGATGTTCCTGCCGGGCGACGCGCGCGAGTTCGACGCCATCGACCTCACCGGCAAGGCTGACATCCGTATAAAGCATTGTCAGCCACGGACCGACCCGGTCGAGAACCTGCAGCGCCGCTTCGGCGCTGTCGCACTGAATCACGCCCATCTCGCATTCTTCGAGCAGCATCGCGATCACATCGCGCTGTGTTTCGTCGTCTTCAACGACCAAGGCCATCGGTTTGAACGGTTTCGATTGTCCCATGGCAGGCGCGCCTCCGCATGTTCCACTTATCGATGAGGGACAATGTCTTGGCGCGACAATTTGTTCATAATGGAACCGCGATTTATGGCGCAAATCGACAGCCGATGACCAGAAATGATGGCGGACGCTGCGCGCCGGCCACTTTTGATTGCTGTTTGTTTGACCGATCGCGGCAAAGCTGCACTGCCGCGCTTGCGCTCAGGCGGCGGCTGTCTTGCGGAAGGGGCCGTGATAGCCGTGCAGGCGGCGCAGCGCCGATACATTCGTCAGCGCCGAGGCCATGCAGCAGCGCGATTTGCCGGCCGTTTTCGCCTCATAGAGAGCGGCATCGGCGACCGCGAGCAAGTCGGCGAAATCCATGCCGTGATCCGGCGCCATGGCGATGCCGACGCTGACGCCGATGTTGGCGGCGGTGCCGTTGCCGAAGTCGTAGGAGCAGGCGATCGCGCCGATCAACTTTTCCCCGAGCGCCAGCGCGCGCTCTTCGTTCAGATTATCCGCCAGCACGACGAATTCATCGCCGCCGATCCGGGCGGCGACGTCGTTGGTGCGCAGCACGCGCAGCAGACGTTCGGCGGCCATCCGGAGCAACTGATCGCCGGCGGCATGGCCATAGGTGTCGTTCACTTTCTTGAAGCCGTCGAGATCGAGAAATAGCAAGGCCACCGCCTCGTCGCCCGGCCGGGCGGCCGTCAGCTTTTCCTCGACGGCGTTGATCAGGCCGCGCCGGTTCGTGAGCCCGGTGAGTGGATCGTGACGCGCGCGATGCTCGTTCTCGCGCTCGGCGCGCATGGTTGCGACCAGCATCTTGTTGAGCTTGAAGGCCGCCGCCGTCATCGCCACGAAATACATCGGCGCCTGGAGGAAGACGATATACAGCAACGGCTCGTGTGACAGTGCGGCGCCGGCAAAGCAGGGTCCGATGCTGGTCAGGATCATTGCCGCCGCCAGGCGCGGCGCGCCGAAATTGCGGAAGCATATGCCGCCGACCATGGCCGCCCCCGACAGGCAGACGACCGTGGCGATGACCCAGTCGCCGCAGATCAAGCTGACGAACGCGCCGTAACCGACGCCGCAGCTCCACAACAGCGACAGGACGACATGAATATCGGTCGGGGTATTGCGTCCCGCCGCGGCGGCTCGGCGCGCGATGATCAGGACGGCGAGGCGGGCGAGGCAAACGGTGACTTCGAAGACGAACCAGGTGATGAACGCCGCGGTTTGCATGCGCCAGGCGACCGCCGCCGACACCAGCGTGGTATTGATGACGCCGCCGGCGAAGATCGGCAGCGTGCCGAACAGGCCGCCGACCATGGCGACGCGGATGTCGTCGGGAATGCCCGGGCCGGCGTCGACCAGCCAGCGCGTCAAGCGCCAGCGCGGCAGACTGAAGACTCCGGTCTCACTTTGCATGGGCTCCCCTCTCGGGGGACAAAGACGCCTGTGCCACTTAACGGCGGATTACTACAGGTTGTGGCTTAAGAACGTCCTTGCCGAACGGTAAATAGATATGGACCAGTGTTTATTAACGTTGCGGTTTGAGTCGATCAACACCGGAGGTAGCGAGCCGGCTGCTTTCGTCTCAACCCTCGGTCTCGAGGGCGCGGCGCAACCGGCGCACGATGACGCCGCGGGCGCGGTCGTCGGCGGCGGCTTCGATCCGGTCATTAATATCGAGAATGAGTTTCGACATGTCGTTATGCCAATCGAGCGAAATCACCGCTTCAGGCGCCAATCGGCGGCGCTGCACCGCCGTCAGCGGCGTCGGCGCGCTGGTCGTCAGTTCATAAACATCGTCGAGAATTGGAACGAACACCTTCGCCGCCGGCACCAGCCGCTCGGCGATGCGACCGGACAAGGCGGCGAGGGCGGGCTCTTCGCCGTGAACCAGGAACACGCCCCGTCCGATCGGGCGCCGCCCGGCGATCCAGCGCGCCAGTTCCGGGCCGTCGGCGTGACCGGAATATTCCTGGAACGAGACGATGCGCGCGGCGACCTTGATCTCCTCGCCCTGGATGCGCACGGCGCGCGCGCCGTCGGCGAGAAAGCGGCCGAGCGTGCCTTGCGCCTGGAAGCCGGACAGCAGCACCGTGGCGTTGGCGTGCCACAGCCAGCGCTTGAGGTGATGGCGGATGCGCCCGGCATCGCACATGCCGCTGCCGGCGATGATGATGTGAAAGCCGGAAAACTTGGCAATCGCCTTGCTCTCGTCGACCGTCTCGGTGAAGCGCAGATGCGGCGAGTTCAGTGCCCTCACCACATCGACATCGCGGTTCAGCGCCGAAGCATGCCGGCGGAACACCTCGGTGGCGCGGATCGCCAGCGGCGAGTCGAGAAAGATCGGCGCCGTGGGCACGCGGCCCTGCTCCATGAGATCGACGAGATCGATCACCAGTTCCTGGGTGCGCTCGACGGCGAAAGCCGGAATGAGCAGCGGCCCATCGCGGTGCTGCGCCGCGCCCACCAGTTCGGCCAGCTTCTCCCGTCGCGATTCCGGTGTCACCGCCGGCCGGTCGACCTGGCCGTAAGTCGATTCCGCGATCACGTAATCGAGCCCCGCCGGCGCTTCCGGCGACGGCTGCAGCAATTTTGCGTCCGGCCCGACATCGCCCGACACCAGAATGCGCAAGCCTTGACCCGCTTTGCCTTCGCCGGCGAATTCGATCTCGATAGAGGCCGAGCCGAGCAGATGCCCGGCGTTCCAGTAGCGTGCGCGCACGCCCTTCATCACCTCGGTCCAGGTTTCGTACTCGACAGGATGAAACGAATCGAGCGCGGCATTCGCATCGGCCTGCGTGTAGATCGGCTGGACTTCGGCGCGGCCGCGCGCCGCGTTGCGGCGGTTGAGCGCCGCGACCTCCGATTCCTGAATGCTGCCGGCGTCGGGCAGCATGCACGAACATAGTTCGATGGTGCCGCGCGTGGCGTAGATTCGGCCGCGGAAGCCGGCGCGCACCAGCTTCGGTAGCAGGCCGCTGTGGTCGATATGCGCGTGCGTCAGCAGCACCGCATCGATGTCCGCCGGATTAAACGGGAAGGCGCCGTAGTTCAGTTCCTTCAGCGTCTTCGGGCCCTGATACAGGCCGCAATCGACGAGCAGGCTGCCGGCCGGCGTCTTGAACCAGGCGCAGGAGCCGGTCACCGTGCGCGCCGCGCCGCAAAACTGGATCGTGACGCTCATCGTGCCGCCTGCTGCGTTATGCCGGCATCATCCTATCGCAAGACGCCGCGCGGCACTTGATCTGGAGCAAGGCGCGGGCGTCAGTCGTCGATGGCGTCGTCCGCGACATAGGCGATACGCAGCATGTTGGTCGCCCCCGGTGTGCCGAACGGCACGCCGGCAACGACGATGACGCGCTGACCCGGCTTGGCGAAGCCTTCGCGAAAGGCGATGCGGCAGGCGCGATCGACCATGTCGTCCTGGTCGTGGGCGTCTTCCGTGACGACGCAGTGCACGCCCCAGACGGCGGCGAGGCGGCGCCCGGTCTCCAGCTTCGGCGACAGCGCCACGATCGGCGGCCGCGGCCGCTCCCGCGCGACGCGCAGCGCCGTCGAGCCCGACGAGGTCCAGCAGATCACGGCGGCGAGATCCAGCGTATCGGCGATGTGCCGCGCGGCGTCGGCGATGGCGTCGGCGCCGGTCGCTTCCGGCTCCGCCCGCTGGCCGTTGATGATCTCGCGATAGGGCGGTTCGCTCTCAACCTGCCGGGCGATGCGGCTCATGGTGCTGACGGCTTCGACCGGAAACTGGCCGGCCGCTGATTCCGCCGACAGCATGACGGCGTCGGCGCCTTCGAAGATCGCGGTAGCGACGTCGGAGACTTCGGCGCGCGTCGGCACCGGCGAGGAAATCATCGACTCCAGCATTTGCGTCGCCACCACCACCGGCTTGCCGGTGGCGCGGCCGAGGCGCGTCATCTGCTTCTGCACGCCCGGCACTTTCTCGAGCGGCATCTCGACGCCGAGATCGCCGCGCGCCACCATGAGCGCATCGGCAATGTCGATGATGTCGCCCAGTCGGGCGACCGCCTGCGGCTTCTCGACCTTGACCATCACCAGCGCGCGGCCGCGCGTCAGCTTCTTGGCCTCGGCGACATCTTCCGGCCGCTGCACGAAGGACAGCGCGATCCAGTCGACGCCGGCCTCCAGCGCCGCTTCGAGATCGGAGAGATCCTTGGGGCCCAGCGCCGACAGCGGAATGGTGGTGTCGGGCACGCTGATGCCCTTACGGTCCGAAAGCTTGCCGGCGACCTCGACCCGCGAGGTGATGCGGCCCGACTCGGTCTTGGTCACGGTCAGCCGCACCTTGCCGTCGTCGATCAGCAGCGTATGTCCGGGCTCGACGGCGGCGAAGATTTCCGGATGTGGCAGGTAGATGCGGTCGGCGCCGCCGATCGCCGGATCCTGATCGAACACGACGGTGTCGCCGTGCTTCACCGCGATCGCGCCGTCTCTAATGGTGCCGAGCCGCAGCTTCGGGCCTTGCAGGTCGGCGAGAATGCCGATCGGACGCGCGTTGGTCTCCTCGACCTGACGGATCATCGACACCAGTTCGCGCATGCGATCCTGGCTCGTATGGCTCATGTTGATGCGGAAGACGTCGGCGCCGGCCTTGAACAGCGCGTCGATCATCTCGGTGGTGCCCGACGCGGGCCCAAGCGTGGCGACGATCTTGGCGCGGCGGTGACGTCTCATCGTCGCAATCCTTCCTTGTTGGCGCCGCCGGGCGACGGCGCTGACGGCGGCGGTGGAGCGCCCGGCGTTCGCGGCGGCGCGCCGCCGCTGCGCGGCGGCAGCGGCCGGTCGACCGGCTGTTCGGCGGTGTCGGTCAGTTGCACCGTCCAGGAGCGCTGCTCCTGCGTATCGACTTCGAAGAAGCCGGTGCGATCATAGCCGCGCGCCAGGCAATTCTCGGTGCCGCGAATGGTGAATTCCTTTTCGCGCGAGCACATGAAAGCGTGCCCAGACCACTCGCCGCCGCGATCGTAATCGACCGCGTAGATGTAATAGTAGCGCGCGACCAGCGCGCCGCGCAAAAGCGTATCGCAGCTTCGCGCCGAGATATTCCACCAGCCTTCGGTGGTCCAGCCTTCGGCATCCTTGTAGCCGATGGCGACGCCGACGCGGCTGCCGGTGTTGTTGCACAGACGGAAATCGGCGTGCGCCGGCTCGCTGAGCGCCATCACACAGACGAACAGCGCCGGCAGCACGGTGAGCAGGGTGCGAAGAACGCGGCGTTTGGCGGAAAAGACGGGCAAATCGGTCACGGAGCCGGCGTGTTCGAGTCGCTTGGACTGTAAGCAGACCGTCATGGCGTGTCGACGACGATCGCGCGAAAGTCGTTGACGTTGGTGAAGGTGGGTCCGGGTTCGAGCAGATCGCCGAGCCGGGCGAAAAATTCGGTCGAATTGTTATCCGCGAGAAACGCGGCAGGATCGAGGCCAAGCGCCTTGGCGCGGGCCGCCGTTTCGCCGTCCACCAGGGCGCCGGCGGGGTCGGTGGCGGCGCCGCCGCCGCCATCGGTGCCGTCGGTATCCCCGGCAATCGCGGCAACGTGGTCAAGACCGTTAAGCTGATCGACCAGCGCGAGAGCATATTCCTGATTGGGTCCGCCGCGCCCCTGACCGCGCATGGTGACGGTGAGCTCGCCGCCGGAGATGATCACCGCACGCTTGCGTTGCGCGCGCAGTTCGCGGGCCACGGCGGCATGCGCCGCCGCCACCTCGCGCGCCTCGCCTTCGACATCGGGGCCGAGCGAGATGCATTCATAGCCGGCGGTGATCACCGCCTTCTCGGCGGCCTCGAGCGCATCGCGCGGCCGCGCCGCCAGTACGAAGCGCGCGTGCTCGAAGGCGGCATCGCCGGGCTTCGGCGATTCATTGGCGGCGTCGTTCAACGCGCGCGTGACCGAGGCCGGCAGATCGAGCTTGAATTTGGCGACGATGGCACGCGCATCCTCGAGCGTCGTCGGGTCGGGCACCGTCGGTCCGGAGCCGATCGCGGAGGGATCGTCGCCCGGCACATCGGAGATGGCGATGGTGACGATCTCGGCCGGCGCCGCGCGCTTGGCGAGACGCCCGCCCTTGATGCGCGACAGGTGCTTGCGCACGGTATTGATCTCGCCGATATGCGCGCCCGAGCGCAGCAGCGCGCGAGTCACGGCTTGTTTGTCGGCAAACGAGATGCCGTCCGCCGGCGCGATCCAGTTGGCCGAAGCGCCGCCCGACATCAGCACCAGCACAGTGTCGCCGGCGCCGGCGCTGCCAGCGAGTTCGAGCGCGCGCGCCGCGCCCTTGAGACCGGCTTCGTCCGGCACCGGGTGGCCCGCCTCGATCATCGTCACTACGCGGGTGGGCCGGCCGTAGCCGTGCCGCGCCACGGCAATGCCGGCGAGGCGCTCGGTGGGCAGCTTGAGCGTGTCGAGATAGTGCCGTTCGGCGGTTTCGACCATCGAGCCGGCGGCCTTGCCGGCGGCGAGCAGGATGACGCGGTTCTTGGGCACCGGCAGCAGCGGTGGGAGGAAGGTCGCGGGATGGGCAGCAGCTACCGCGGTGCGAAACAGGTTCTGCAGGAATGGTCTTAATGCCGCGGCCATCTGTTCATTTCCCATCTACTCGGTCGGCCGAAATCCGGCTTATATTTTTCCAGTTCTAACAATAGCGCGCAGTGCAAGCTTCGACTTTCGTAGCCCCGCTCGGCAGTACCACAGTCTGCGTCAGCCAATAGGTGCGGAAACAACCGCGCTTCACAACAGAAATCGTCCTGGGGAGGGACAAATGGCGGCAATTTCGTTCACGATCAACGGGAAATCGGCGAGCGTCGACGCCGAACCCGATACGGCGCTGCTCTGGGTCGTCCGCGAGCAGCTCAAATTGACCGGCACCAAATTCGGCTGCGGCTCCGGCCTGTGCGGCGCCTGCACTGTCCACGTTGATGGCAAGCCGGTGCGCTCCTGCCAAACGTCCGTGTCCCAAGTGCAGGGCCGTACGGTCACGACCATCGAGGGCCTTTCACCGGATGGCCAACATCCGTTGCAGAAGGCCTGGGTCACCGAGCAGGTGCCGCAATGCGGCTACTGCCAGTCCGGCCAGATCATGCAGGCAGCGGCGCTGCTCGCCACCACCAAGCAGCCGACGCGCGAGCAGATCGTCGAGCACATGGACGGCAACATCTGCCGCTGCGGCACCTATCCTCGCATCGTGCGCGCCATCGAACGCGCCGCGGGAGGCCGGTCATGAACATGATGGACAAGACCATGCGCAAGCAAAGCGGCCTGACGCGCCGTCAGATGCTCGCCGGCTCCGCCGGTCTCACCTTCGCCTTTGCCTTCGCGCCTGCGATGGAAGCGCTGGCGCAGGGCGCCGCCGGCAAGCTCAACGCCTATGTCACCATCGCCGCCGATGGCGCCATCACCATCCTGATGCCGGCGCCGGAAATGGGGCAGGGCGTCAATACTACGCTGCCGCTGATCATCGCCGAAGAGCTCGATGCGGACTGGAGCAAGGTGAAGGTCGCGCAGGCGCCGGTGAACCCGGCCTATAACCATCCGGTGTTTCGCGCGCAATATCAGGTCGCGAGCCTGACGACGCGCGGCTACTGGATGCCGCTGCGCACCGCCGGCGCGCAGGCCCGCCGCGTGCTGCTCGATGGCGCGGCGGCGAAGTGGAATGTGCCGGTCACCGAGCTCACCACCGAGCCGAGCACGGTTGTGCACGCCGCCTCGAACCGGAAGATGAGCTACGGCGAGGCAGCGGCGCTGGTGCCGGCGTCCGCAACGCTGCCCGAGATCAAGCCGGAGCAGCTCAAGCCGGCGGCGCAATTCCGGCTGCTGGGCAAGGACGTGCCACGTCACGATTTGCCGGACAAATCGAGCGGCAGACTGACTTATGCCAGCGACGTGCAGGTGCCAGGTATGCTGTACGGCACCATCGTGCGCGCGCCGGCGCGCGGCTCGGGGCCGTCCTCGTTCAATCAGGATGAGATCAAGAAGCAGCCCGGCGTCGTCGATGCGGTGGCCTTCGATCACGCCATCGGGATCGTTGCGCAATCGGTGCCGCAGCTCTTCGCCGCGCGCCACAAGGTCAAGGCGACCTGGAAGGACGCCAAGGCATCCAAAATGGATTCCGGCCGCGACCTGAAGGAGTATCTCGCCGCGGTGCGCGACACCTCTAAGAAGGGCGTCGTCGTGCGCAAGACCGGCGAAGCCGAACAGGCTTTGGCCGGCGCGGCCAAGGTGGTCTCGGCCGAATTCACCTCGCCTTACGTCTATCACGCGCAGATGGAGCCCTTGAGCTGCACCGCGTCGGTGACGGCCGACGGCGTCGAAGTCTGGGCGGGCACGCAATGGCCGACCAAGTCTGTCGAGGAAGCGGCCAAGGCGGCGGGCGTTACTCCGGACAAGGTCAAATTCCACACGCTGCAGATGGGCGGCGGCTACGGCCGGCGCGCTTTCGTCGAATACGTCACCGACGCCGTCATGCTGTCGAAGGCGGTCGGCAAGCCGGTGAAGATGGTGCAAAGCCGCGAGGACGACATCCGCGTCGGTCGCTTCCGGCCCATGACGGCGCAGAAGGTCGATGTCGGCCTCGACGCGGACGGCAAGGTGGTGGCCTGGCGTCACCGCCTCGCCGCCGAGCCGGTCGCGCCCTATGTCTACAATCAGGCGCGGTTAGAAGCCGACAAGGGCGTCGATCTCATCGTCATCTACGGCGCCGACATGCCGTTCTACGATGTGCCGGCACATGTCACCGAGCACCTCTACGAGGATCGCGGCGCGCGCGTCGCCGCCTATCGCGGCATCGGCGCGGGCTACACCAACCTCGCCAACGAAGCGATGATCGACGAGGTTGCCCTGGCCACCGGTAAGGACCCGTTCGAGTTCCGGCTCGCCCTGCTCAAGGACCCGCGCGCCAAGGCAATTCTCTCGCGCGTCGCAGAGATGTCGGAGTGGAAGCGCAAGCGGACGGACGGCCGTGCGCTCGGCATGGCCTTCTCCAAGCTCGGCCTGCCGCCGGTCGGCTTCTCGATGATCGCCACGGTCGCCGAGATTTCGGCGGACACGGCGTCCGGCAAGATCAAGGTGCACAACATGTGGAGCGTCGCCGATGTCGGCCTGCCGTTGCAGCCGAACAACGTCGCCGCCCAGATCGAGGGCGCGTTGGTCTACGGCCTCAGCGGCGCGCTGAAGGAGGCGATCTCGATCAAGGACGGCGCGGTGGAGCAGTCGAACTTTCACGACTACGAGGTTCTGCGGCAGTCGGACGTGCCTCGCTTCATGACCGAGGTGGTTCGCTCAGGCGAGATACCGCTCCCCGTGGGTGAACTGGCTATCGGCGTTACCGCGCCCGTGGTCGCCAACGCCTTCCTGGCGCTGACCGGCAAGAAGCTGCGCGACATGCCGTTCTCGCCGGAGACCGTGAAGGCGGCGCTGAAGGCCTGATCGGCCGCTGAGCTGACCCAACCCGCCGCGCTCCAGCCCGGAATGCGGCGGGTTTCCTTATGGAATTGGCCGGTGTTCATCCCTATCTTGGGAGGAACTCACGGAAAGGTGGCCGCTATGGACGACAAGACCCGCACCGAGCTCGAAGCTGCCGTATACCGCCGCCTGGTCGAGCACCTGCGCCAGCGCACCGACGTGCAGAACATCGATCTGATGAATCTGGCCGGCTTCTGCCGCAACTGCCTGTCGAACTGGATGAAGGACGCCGCCGACGAGAAGGGCATTGCGATGTCCAAGGACGAGAGCCGTCAGATCGTCTACGGCGAGCCCTACGATCAGTGGCGCGCCAAGCACCAGAAAGAGGCCTCGGCCGACCAGAAAGCGGCGTTCGAAAAGTCCAGACCGCAGCACTAGATTTTTGCGCCGCCATGACGGCCATGTGAACAACGTGGATGACCGCACCCCCGCCTTGACCCGGCGCGCCTGAATTCCGAAAGCTTCTCCCGGGACGTTGCCCGGTTCCCGCGGCTTTCGCGGGACCTGCCGCACGCGCATTCAGGGAGTTCAAGTCATGTCGATGCCCGCAGCGGCCGATAAGGAAGAAACCTCGCACCGCTTCGCCAAAGATCAGCTCAAGGCGATCATCGAGCGCATCGAGCGGCTTGAAGAGGAGAAGAAGGCTACATCCGACGACATCAAGGACGTCTACGCCGAGGCCAAGTCGAACGGCTTCGACGCCAAGGCGCTGCGCACTATCGTGCGCCTGCGCAAGCAGGACGCCAACGAGCGCCGCGAGCAGGAAGAGATCCTCGAGACCTACATGCACGCCCTGGGGATGTTGCAGTAAGGCTCTGTCGTCCCGGGCGAGCGTTAGCGAGGCCCGGGACCCATAGTCACCGCTCTCTTGCTTGAATCTACCTCAGCGATGCCGTCGTCTGCGTGACGAAACTCGCGGTGGCGAGGAACACCACGGCGTGGCCGGTGAAGCGGTCGGCGACGATGCCGAGCCCGGGATCGGCCGAGAAGCTCATCATCAGCGACTGCGCCGGCTTCTGGAACAGATGCGCCAGGCGCCCGGTGTCGAGATCGCCCATATGCGTCGTCGACATATGCGTAGTCAGGTTCGGGGTCAGCACCGCGGCGCGCAGCCACGGACTGTCGGCGCGCTGGCCGCCGCCGGTAATACTAGCCGGCGCCGCTGAGGCGACCGCGGCCTGGGCCTGCGGCATCAGCCCGGCCGTCGGCGGCGCGGCTGGAACATTGACGCCCATCGGCCGGGCGCGGGCCGGGCGCGGCAGCGGCGGGATGTCCGCGGCTGCGGTCCTGGTCGGAGCTGCCGCATAAGCCAGCGCCGCCTGCGGCAGGCTCGCGGTGGTCATCGTATCGGCGAAGGTGAAGGGCGATTGGACGGACGTCGGAGCCAGATCGCCGCTTTCGACGGCGCTGGTCCAGACGCCGCTGCGGGTGGCGATGACATTCGCCGCGGTCTGCGGCGCCGGCTCGGCCGACGCAACCTGGATCACGCGCGGCCGCGACGACGGCAGCGGCACGATGCTCGCGGTCGCCACCGGCTTCGGCTTCGCGCTGGCGAGCACGACCGGCGCCTTCTCAGGCTTGGCTTCCGGCGTCTCGGACTTCGAACTGCCGCCGAACAGGCTGGCGAGCAGATTGCGCGGCTTGCCGGCCGGCGCTTCGGCGCGGGCTTCCGCCACGTCCGCCGCGGTGATTCCGGCTTCACGCGCCTGCGCCATGATCACGCGCGACGGCTCGTTGCCGCGACGCTCGACGTCGGCCAGCGCCAGCGCATAGCCGGCAAGCGGCTTGCCGTCGGAGGGAATGTGCACGGTGCGCTCGTCAGGAAACACCTTAACCAGTTGCTCGCGCGTCATACGCGGCCAGTGGCGGATGGTGCCGGTGTCGAGATGGACGAAGGGCGAGCCCGAGGTCGGATAGAAGCCGACGCCGCCGCGCTGCAGGCGCAGGCCGACTTCGCGGATCTTGGCCAGCGGCACGCCGGGAATCTCGAAATCCATGGCATGGCCGGTGGTGTGGTTAGAATTCTCGGCGACGCCGCTCGAGCGCGCGCGCAGCATGTTGTTGGTGCTCGGCGCGCGATAGCCGCAGATCACTTCGATCGGCTGCGTGGCGCCGACTTCACGATAGACCTCCCACAAGATGTCGAACAGCTTGGGATCCATCTTGACGTCTTCGTTCTTGCGCCAGTCGCGCATGAACCAGTCGAGCTTCTTCAGCGCATCCTGGTCGTAACGACCGTTGCGCTTGTAGGTGATGGTGATGGTTTCGCGGGTGTGCAGGTGCAGGAAGGAGAGGGTGCGGTTGTCGCCTTCGGCCGACGCCGGCTGCAGCACCAGATTGGCGCCGAGCAGCATGACACCGGCGAGCGCCAGCGAGGCGCCCAGGCTGATACCGGCGCGCCGCAGCGAGCGGCGGGTCGGGGAAGCAATCTTGCGATGACGCGGAGCGCGGCGAACCGACACTGACAAGTTCCGTGAGTTTCGTCCGAGAATCATCGGCACGCCCGGTTACAGCCGCCGCGATGACGGCCTTCAGTGTTGTCGGGATTTCGTTAACTGTCCCTTGCGGCGGGACGAGTTCCCCCTGCGGCAATTTGGATACACAGGAAACTTGGCGAAAAAAGGTTCGGTATCAGGGAACTTCTGCGCGTGACGCAAAATGGCCGGGGCGCTGGCCCCGGCCATTCGGCATCTGGCGTATCGCGTTCGAGATTACCGGAAGATCTTCTCGAAGAACTGGAAGGGATTGCCGGCCTCGCGGCGCTCGACGCGGCTGAGAATCTCCTGGTTGCTCTTCATCGTCGCGAGGTCGCGCGTCTTGTCCTGCGGCGGCGCGACATCGGCGACGCGGCGTTCGTCGCTGGTCATGATGGCGTGGATGCGCTTGTCGAAGCCGTAAATGTCGTCGCGCAGTTGCAGCTTGCCGTCATCATCGACGAAGGCGGTCTGATAGGTCAGGTGCACCATCGGCCGGTTGACCATCTTGAAGATCTTCTCTTCGTGACCCACCAGCTTTTCGAGCTGCGGCTGCGACGGGGTCTGGCCGGGGATCGCCATCGCCAGCATCACCTCGCCGAACTTGGTCGGGTTCTCGACGCGCATGCAGCCGTGGCTGAAGGCGCGGCGGTCTGCCGCGAACAACCGCTTCTCCGGCGTGTCGTGCAGATAGACCTGGTACTTGTTCGGGAAGTTGAACTTGATGCGGCCGAGCGCATTGGCCATGCCGGGCGGCTGCACGACGTTGATGTGCCCGTCCGGCCCGCGCTTCACCTCGAGGCCCATGCGGTCGAAGATGTTCGGGTCGCTGGCGTATTGCGGCAGCAGTTCGTTCTGGATGATCGACTGCGGCACGTACCACGACGGATTGACGACGACATTGTCCATCGCCGCGGTGAGCAGCGGCGTCGGCGTCTGCGGCTTGCCGGCGACGATCTTGGTGCGCCAGACGACCGAGCCGTCCTTCACGACCTTGAGCGTGTAGTCCGGCACGTTGACCATCACGTAATTGCGGCCGAGGTCGCGCGGCAGCCAGCGCCAGCGCTCCATGTTGGCCATGACGGTGTCGATCTGCTGTCGCGGCGAGGGGCCGTTGATATAGGCGATGGTCTTGTTGTCGATGACGCCGGTCGGCTTGATGTCGGCACGCGCCTGGACGTTCTTGATCGCGCTGAACAGCGCCTTGTCATAGACGAGTTCGAGCGCCTGAGGATCTTCCGCCGGCAGCTTGACGGTCTTGACGCGCCCGGTGTGGCGGTCGCGCACTTGCGTCGTGCGCGGGCCCTGCACCGCGAGCCGGACATTGAGGCGCTGACGCAGATGCGGCACGCGCGGGTCCTTGTCACCGGGCTTGATCGCCGGTCCGTTGGCGATGCGCTCATCGGCGTCGGCGCGGGCGCCGGCGCTGCGCAATTCTGCAAGCTTGCGCTTGAGCGCGCGGAAGCCGGCCTGCGGCGGTTCGAAGCTGTCGAAGGCGGCGTTGGCGTCGCGCGCCTCGGCGAGCTTCTTCAGAATCTCGGCGGTGTCCGGCGTGCGCTGGCCGTAATCGACTTCGGCGGTCACGCGGGTCGGCGCGATGCGCCCGATGGCGAGGTGGCGAGCGAAATCGAGTGCCGCATTCGTCAGCTTGAGGTCGGCGGTGGCGAGCTGATCGGCGCTGGAGGCGCCGGCGAAATCCGGCAGCGGGTAATCGGCCGGCTCGAGCGCGTCGGCCTGCGCATTCTTCATGCGCAGCACGGCTGTCTTGGCGCCGGTCGTGAGGCGGCCGTCATGGATCCACAGCGGTGCGTAGTTGCGCGCGGCATAGAAGGCGACGATTGCCTTGCGCTCGGCGTCACCCTTGTCGGCCTTGGCCATCGCGCCGCGCAGACGGTCGGCGATCTGCGCGTCGGAGGCGCCGAGCACGCGGTCGAGCGAACTGACGCTGCGGTCCTCGGCCGCGGCGGCCTGAGCCTGCGCCTGGGCTTGTGCCTGCGCGACAGGTTCGCCGCGCGGGATTTCGACGCGCACGGCCTCGGCGCGCGCCGGCTCGACACGCACGGGCGCGCGGAGGCGCGGCTCATTGACGGTTGTTTCCTGACGCAGCGGTTCGGGCGGACGCGGCGCTTCCTGACGCACCGCTTCCTGACGGACGGCTGGCAGCGGCATCAGCACCGGCTGTTCGGCCGTGTTGCGCACGGGCGCCGACGGCGGCTCGGGCATCGGGTCGGGGCGGCGGTGAATGATGCGCGCGCCATTCAGCGATGGCGGCAATGGCGCAACCTGACGAATGCCATCGGGCGCGGCGAAGGACGGCGTCGCCGTTGCAACGCCTGTGACGACGGCCAGCATCGTGCCGGCGAGCCAATGGTCGAACCTGACGTTACGCATCACGCTTGCACTCCGTTCGTCCGTTCATCACCAGGATGCGTCAAATGCGACGCAATCTGTTAACGGGCGTCGATCGGCATTATGCCGCCGAAGAAGGCGCGAGACGAACGAAAAACGTGGCTGGCTACCGCTTACTTCTCATCACGGTGAACTGCGCACCGCGATCGCTAAAATTTTAAACATTAACCAGCGTCGGCGCTCTCGTTAACCGGCGCTTCGCTCGATTCACCATCCAGTTGCAGGCTTTCCAGCTTGCGGTACAAAGTAGAGCGTCCGATTTTGAGACGCCTTGCCACTTCCGACATCTGGCCGCGGTAATGCGCGATGGCGAAACGGATGACTTCGCGCTCGATGTCCTCGAGCGCTCTCACGTCATTGTGAGGGTCGGTCAGCGCCAGCATCGGCTGCGTCGGCGTCAGCGCCGCGGGGTTAACTCGCTGCAGCCGCTCGGCCAGGCTGATGGGCGCGCCGGCTTCGGGCGGCTCGGCGATCATGTCGGGCGCGGTCTGTGGCGCGGCGTCGAGCTCGATAGTCGCGATCGCGGTGCGCGACGAGGATGAGGCGAAGACTTGCGGGAATTCGTCGATGCCGATGGTGTCGCGGTCGGCCAGTACCACGGCGCGATACACGGCGTTTTCGAGCTGACGCACATTGCCCGGCCAGCGATAGGCGGCGAGGCGTTCCAGCGTGCCGGTCTCGAGGCCGCGGATGCGCTTGCCCTGTTCGGCGGCGATGCGGGCCACGAAGTGCCGCGTCAGTTCGGCGATGTCTTCGGGACGCTGGCGCAGCGGCGGAATGGTGATCGGGAAGACGTGCAGGCGATAGAACAGGTCTTCGCGGAAGCGCCCGGCCTTCACCTCGGCGATCAGATCGCGGTTGGTCGCGGAAACGATCCGGACATCGACCTTGACGGACTTGCGGCCGCCGACCGGCTCGACCTCGTTCTCCTGCAACGCGCGCAACAGCTTGACCTGCGCTGCCGGCGGCAGTTCGCCGACCTCGTCGAGGAAGAGCGTGCCGCCATCGGCTTCGACGAACTTGCCGTTGTGCTTTTCGGTGGCGCCGGTGAAGGCGCCTTTCTCGTGACCGAACAAAATGGATTCGACGAGGTTCTCGGGCAGGGCGCCGCAATTGACCGCGACGAAGGGCCTGGTGCGACGTGCGCTCGAGCCGTGGATGGCGCGTGCCATCAGTTCTTTGCCGACGCCGCTCTCGCCTTCGAGCAGCACCGGAATATCGGAGCTCGCGGTCTTTTCCGCCGCCTTGATCACCGGCGTCATGGCGGGCGATCGGGTGATGACATCGGCGAGGCTCAGGGTGCCGTCGCGGCTGCGCTTGACGCGCGACAGTTCGCCCGCCAGCGCCTTGGTGGTCAGCGCATTGCGCAGCGATACTTCGAGACGTTCGGGGCTCGCCGGCTTGACGACGAAATCGGTGGCGCCGGCGCGCATCGCCGAGACGACATTGTCGATGCCGCCATGGGCGGTCTGCACGATGACGGGGGTGTCGAGGCCGGCCTGGCGCAGGCGCGACATGACGCCGAGGCCGTCGAGGTCCGGCATGACGAGATCGAGAATGACGCAGTCGACCGCGGCCGGCGTATCGCCGAGCAGCAGCGCCAGCGCCGCGTCGCCGCCATCGGCGGTGAGCGGGCGATGGCCGAAGCGTTCGACCATGGCTTCGAGCAGACGACGTTGAACCGGATCGTCGTCGACGATCAACACAACTTGCGACATGACACGTCCCCAAACGGCGGCCGACGCGCATTCGCGTTTCTGGCTGTGCCGATTTGGCGCAGTATCGGGAGGCGCCCTTAAGGGGCCCTTAAACGGGGTAGAGGCCAAGGGGCCGGCTCCCGATAAGGTGAAAAAGAGGGAAAAATCTTACCCGTTGCCATCGCGCCGCCACGCGGCAAAGCTTAGATATTGCGGGCCGGACGCCCGATTCCACCCGATTTCTTTTCCCTAACGAAACGTATCGACCGAAAATGGCCAGAACCGCGCTCAAGAAGAAATCCGCCGCCCGCAAGTCCGTGAAGCCGAAAGCCAAGGCCAAAGCGGCGCCAAAGCTGGCCGCCAGAACGTCCGGCAAGGCGCGCATCGCGGCGCTGCCGAAGCTCGGCGATCTGCCGGACTGGAATTTGAACGACCTCTATCCCGGCATCGAGAGCACGGCGCTCAAGCAGGACCTTTCCTGGATCGACGGCGAATGCATTGCCTTCGAGGAGCTGTACAAGGGCAAGCTCGGCGCCATCGCGGCGCAGCCGGGCGCCAGCGAGCAGTTGTGCGAAGCGGTGAAGCGCTACGAGAAGATCGGTGACGTGCTCGGCCGCATCGGCTCCTATGCCGGCCTGCTGCACGCCGGCAACTCCACCGATGCGGCGATCGCCAAGTTCTACGGCGACATGAACGAGCGCATCACCACGGCTTATTCGCATCTCCTGTTCTTCGATCTCGAGCTCAACCGCATCGACGACAAGCTGCTCGACACTGCGATGGCGGAAGGTCCGCTGGCCCATTACCGGCCGTGGATCGAAGACGTGCGCAAGGAGAAGCCGTATCAGCTCGAGGATCGCATCGAGCAGCTCTTCCACGAGAAGTCGCTGACGGCCTATTCGGCGTGGAACAGATTGTTCGACGACACCATCGCGGCGTTGCGCTTCAAGATCCGCGGCAAGGAGATGTCGATCGAGCCGGCGCTCAATTTCATGCAGGACGCCGATGGCGCCAAGCGCAAGGACGCCGCCGAGGCGCTGGCGGCGACCTTCAAGGCCAATCTGCGGCCGTTCACGCTGATCACCAATACGCTGGCCAAGGACAAGGAAATCTCCGACCGCTGGCGCGGCTTCAAGGACGTCGCCGATGCGCGGCATCTGGCGAACCGGGTCGAGCCGGAGGTGGTCGAGGCGCTGGTCTCGGCGGTGCGCGCCGCCTATCCGAAATTGTCGCACCGCTACTACGCTCTGAAAGCCAAGTGGTTCGGCAAGAAGAAGCTGGCGCACTGGGACCGCAACGCGCCGCTGCCCAAGGTCGAGCAGCGCACTATTCCGTGGACCGACGCCCGCGCCACCGTGATCACCGCATATGGCGCCTTTTCTCCGGCCATGGCGGAAGTGGCGGATCGTTTCTTCCAGAAAAACTGGATCGATGCCGGCGTCCGCCCCGGTAAACAACCCGGCGCATTCTCGCATCCGACGGTGCCGTCGGCGCATCCTTATGTGCTGCTCAACTATCAGGGCAAGCCGCGCGACGTGATGACGCTCGCGCACGAACTCGGCCACGGCGTGCACCAGGTGCTCGCCGCGCCGAACGGCGCGCTGATGGCGCCGACGCCGCTGACGCTGGCGGAGACGGCCAGCGTGTTCGGCGAGATGCTGACGTTCCGCAAGCTGCTCGCCAACACCACGGACAAAAAGCAGCGCAAGGCCATGCTCGCTGCCAAGGTCGAGGACATGATCAACACGGTGGTGCGGCAGATCGCCTTCTATACCTTTGAGCGCAAGGTCCACACCGAGCGCCGCAACGGCGAACTCACCGCCGACAAATTGTGCGAACTGTGGATGTCCGTGCAGGCCGAAAGCCTGGGGCCCGCGATCGATCTGAGGCCCGGCTACGAGACCTTCTGGGTCTACATCCCGCACTTCATCCATTCGCCGTTCTACGTCTACGCCTATGCCTTCGGCGATTGCCTGGTGAACTCGCTCTATGCGGTCTACGAGAAATCGGAGAGCGGCTTTGCCGAGCGCTATCTTGCGATGCTCGCGGCCGGCGGCACCAAGCACCACTCCGAACTGCTCAAGCCGTTCGGCCTCGACGCCACCGACCCGACATTCTGGGACGGCGGCCTGTCGGTGATCGCCGGCCTGATCGAGGAGCTGGAGGGGTTGGGGTAGGGGTGGCGACGCGGCACCGCGTGATCTTTTATTGCGCGTGCCGCGTACTAGATTGAGATCATGGCCGCCGACACCCCCGACGATTCCGAAAGAAACCGCTTCTCCGCCCGCGCCGCGCGCTACGCCAAGGTCGGTACGCGCGTCGGCGGCGTCGCCGCCCGCATGGCCGGCCAGCGCCTGGTCGGCGCGCAGGATACCCGCGGCGGTAACGCGCTGGCGCTGGCGAGTGCGCTCGGCGGCCTCAAGGGCCCGATCATGAAGGTGGCGCAGTTGCTCGCCACCATTCCCGATGCGGTGCCGCCGGAATACGCCAGCGAACTGATGAAGCTGCAAAGCGAAGCGCCGCCGATGGGCTGGGCTTTCGTCAAGCGCCGGATGTCCGCCGAACTCGGGGCCGACTGGCAGTCGAAATTCAAATCCTTCGAGCATCAGCCGGCCGCGGCCGCCTCGCTCGGCCAGGTGCATCGCGCGCAGGCGCTCGACGGCACGGCGCTCGCCTGCAAGCTTCAGTACCCCGACATGCAGTCGGCCGTCGAAGCCGACCTCAAACAGCTCAACATCCTGTTCGCGCTGCGCAAACGCTTTGATCCGGCGATCGATACCGACGAGATCGCCGTCGAGATCGGTGCCCGGCTGCGCGAGGAGCTCGATTATGCGCGCGAAGCCAAGCACGCCGCTCTCTACCAGCACATGCTCAAGGACGAGCCGCTGATCCGTGTGCCCAAGGTTTGGCCGGATCTCTCGAGCGGCCGCCTGCTCACCATGGACTGGATGGACGGCACGCGAATGCTGTCGCACAAGGACGACAGCCTCGAGATCCGCAATCGCCTTGCCACCGCGATGTTCACCGCCTGGTGGTTTCCGTTCAGCCGCTTCGGCGTCATTCACGGCGATCCGCATCTCGGCAATTACTCGGTGTTCGCCGAGAACGGCGACCCCGCCGGCATCAACCTGCTGGACTACGGCTGCATCCGCATCTTCCCGCCGCGCTTCGTCGCCGGCGTGGTCGATCTCTATCGCGGCCTGCTCGAGGGCGACGAGGCGCGGGTGGTCCACGCCTACGAGACCTGGGGCTTCCGCGGCCTCACCCGCGACCTGATCGAGGCGCTCAACATCTGGGCGCGTTTTATCTACGGTCCGCTGCTCGACGACCGCGTTCGATCCATCGCCGATGGCGTCAAGCCGGCCGACTACGGCCGCCGGCAGGCCTTCCAGGTCCACCAGGCGTTGAAGCGGCTGGGGCCGGTACAGGTGCCGCGGGAATTTGTGTTCATGGACCGCGCCGCTGTCGGCCTGGGGGCGGTCTTTCTCCATCTGGCGGCGGAGTTGAACTTTTACCGCCTGTTCAATGAGGCGATAGAGAATTTCTCGGTCGAGGAAGTCGCCGCCCGGCAGGCCGCGGCGCTGGACGCGGCCGGGCTCGCCGAGGCCCGGCCTGCGGATTAGCCCGTCCACAGGGCCGGCGGCGCTTGGCCCGTTGCCCTGAGGCCGCGATTGCGGTAACCGGAAAGCCGCTGGAACCAGTTTTTCGGAGATCTTCCGCTATGGCCGACCACGGCACCGTCGAATACGCTACCGCGCCCGGCAACGACTACCCGGCGCACGAGCAGACCTACGAAGGCTTCATCAAATACGCTTTCGACGGCTCGATCCACGTCATCAACCTGCTGCTGGCGCTGACCGTGGGCGGCGTGCTCGGCCACTGGTTTCTGGCCATCCCGGTGTTTCTGATCGCGATCATCGGCCTCGTGGCCGCGCTGGGTTCGGGATCGAAGACGCCGAGCTATGTGGCCTTCGTGCTCTCTTTCCTGATCTTCGGCTTCACCGCCCTGTCTTAATCGCGCATAATCATCGCCGCTGGGGCTGGCGGATTAATTGATGCGCCAGACCTCGCGCGGGGCGAGCGGAGGCATTGTCGATGCGTATCGCGGTAGCAAGGGAAGCCGAGGGCAATGAACCGCGCGTCGCGGCAACGCCCGAGACCGTCAAGAAATTCAAGGCGCTCGGCGCCGAAGTCGTGGTGGCGCGCGGTGCCGGCAACGCCTCCGGCATTCCCGACATGGAATATGAGGCCGCCGGCGCCACGCTGGCCGATCAGATCGGCAGCGACGCCGACATGATCCTCAAGGTACGCCGGCCCTCGGCCGGCGAGATCGCGTCCTACAAGAAGGGCGCCATCGTCGTCGCCATCATGGACCCCTACGGCAACGACGCCGCGCTGAAGACAATGGCTGATGCCGGGCTCACTTCCTTCGCCATGGAACTGATGCCGCGCATCACCCGCGCGCAGTCGATGGACGTTCTCTCCTCGCAGGCCAACCTGGCCGGCTACCGCGCCGTGATCGATGCGGCCGCGGAATATGGCCGCGCCATGCCGATGATGATGACCGCGGCCGGCACCGTGCCGGCGGCCCGCGTCTTCATCATGGGCGTCGGCGTCGCCGGCCTGCAGGCGATCGCCACCGCTCGCCGCCTTGGCGCCGTCGTCACCGCGACCGACGTTCGTCCGGCCACCAAGGAGCAGGTGGAAAGCCTCGGCGCCAAGTTCCTTGCCGTCGAGGACGAGGAGTTCAAGAACGCGCAGACCGCCGGCGGCTACGCCAAGGAAATGTCGAAAGAGTATCAGGCCAAGCAGGCCGCTCTGGTCGCCGAGCACATCAAGAAGCAGGACATCGTCATCACCACGGCGCTGATCCCTGGCCGCCCGGCGCCGAAGCTGGTGTCGGCCGAGATGGTGGCGTCGATGAAGCCGGGCTCGGTGATCGTCGATCTCGCCGTCGAGCGCGGCGGCAATGTCGCGGGCGCGGTCGCGGGCCAGGTGGTGCAGGTCGGCCCGGCGAAGATCGTCGGCCATCTCAACGTGCCGGGCCGCCTCGCGGCCTCGTCCTCGGCGCTTTACGCCAAGAACCTTCTCACCTTCATCGACACCATGATCGACAAGAAAGAGAAGAAGCTGGCGATCAACTGGGACGACGAACTGATCAAGGCGACGATGCTGACGCGCGACGGCGCGGTGGTGCATCCGAATTTCATGCCGAAGACGGCGGCGTGACGATGATTTGCTGTGGGGGCAAGCGTCCCTCTCTCTTCACCTCTCCCCTTGGGGGAGAGGTCGCGCCGAAGGCGCGGGAGAGGGGGCAAGGACCGCTCGCTGGATTGCTTCCCCCTCTCCCGGCTCACGGCTTCGCCGCTCGCCGACCTCTCCCCCAAGGGGAGAGGTGAAGAAAGGAAGGAAGCGCAGATGCACGAACTAGCCACCGCGGTCGATCCCTTCGTCTTCCGCCTCTCGATCTTCGTCCTCGCCGTGTTCGTCGGCTATTACGTGGTCTGGTCGGTGACGCCGGCGCTGCATACGCCGCTGATGTCGGTCACCAACGCCATTTCCTCGGTCATCGTGGTCGGCGCGCTGCTCGCGGTCGGCGTGCCCCTGGTCACCAACGACAACGGCCCGCTCTGGGCCCGCGCCTTCGGCTTCGTGGCGCTGATCTTCGCCTCGATCAATATCTTCGGCGGCTTCCTGGTCACCTCGCGCATGCTGGCGATGTACCAGAAGAAGAAAAAGTAAGGCGGGGCCGATGGGGGGCGCCGTGCACAGTCATTTCCCCGTCATCCTGAGGTGCCGCCGCGCAGCGGCGGCCTCGAAGGACGACGGCCCGGGATTCACTGCCTGCCATCCTTCGAGGCTCGCTGCGCTCGCACCTCGGGATGACGGTCTAATGCTGCGGAGCATTCAGTCATGAGCGCCAATCTCGTCGCTATTCTCTATCTCGTCGCCGGTGTGCTGTTCATCCTGGCGCTGCGCGGCCTGTCGAGCCCGGATAGCTCGCGCCGCGGCAATCTGCTCGGCATGATCGGCATGACGGTCGCCGTGCTGACCACGCTCGCCTCGCACCCGCCGGCGAGCGCCGTGTCCTGGGCCTTGGTGATTGGCGGCATCGCCATCGGCGGCGGCATCGGCGCCGTGATCGCGCGCCGCGTGCCGATGACCTCGATGCCGGAACTGGTCGCCGCCTTCCACTCGCTGGTCGGCATGGCCGCGGTGCTGGTCGCCGCCGGCGCCTTCTACGCGCCGGAAGCCTTCGGCATCGGCAGCGAGGGCAACATCCATGCCCAGAGCCTGATCGAAATGTCGCTCGGCGTCGCCATCGGCGCGCTGACGTTCACCGGCTCGGTCATCGCCTTCCTCAAGCTGTCGGCGCGCATGAGCGGCAAGCCGATCCTTCTGCCGGCCCGCCATATCGTCAACATCGTGCTGGCGCTGGCGCTGGTCTGGTTCATCTACGGCTTCTACGTCTCGCAGAGCGCGCTCGACTTCTGGATCATCACCATCATCTCGCTGGTGCTCGGCGTGCTGATCATCATCCCGATCGGCGGCGCCGACATGCCGGTGGTGATCTCGATGCTCAATTCCTATTCGGGTTGGGCCGCGGCCGGCATCGGCTTCACACTCGGCAACTCGGCGCTGATCATCACCGGCGCGCTGGTGGGCTCGTCGGGCGCGATCCTGTCCTACATCATGTGCCACGCGATGAACCGCTCGTTCATCTCGGTCATTCTCGGCGGCTTCGGCGGCGAGACCGCGGCGGCGGGCGGCGCCGGCGGCGAGCAGCGCCCGGTCAAGCTCGGCTCGGCGGACGATGCCGCCTACATCATGAAGAACGCGCAGAAGGTCATCATCGTGCCGGGCTACGGCATGGCGGTGGCGCAGGCGCAGCACGCGCTCAAGGAAATGGCCGACAAGCTCAAGGCCGAAGGCGTCGAGGTGAAATACGCCATTCATCCGGTCGCCGGCCGCATGCCCGGCCACATGAACGTGCTGCTGGCCGAAGCGAACGTGCCCTATGACGAGGTGTTCGAGCTCGAGGACATCAATTCGGAATTCGCGCAGGCCGACATTGCCTTCGTCATCGGCGCCAACGACGTCACCAACCCGGCGGCGGAAGAAGACAAGACCTCGCCGATCTACGGCATGCCCGTGCTCCAGGTCTGGAAGGCCGGCACCGTGATGTTCATCAAGCGCTCGCTGGCGTCGGGTTATGCCGGCATCGACAACCCGCTGTTCTACCGCGACAACACGATGATGCTGCTCGGCGACGCCAAGAAGATGACCGAAAGCATCGTCAAGGGCATGTGAGACGGCCGCGGGCGCGAACCTGATCGCCGGCGCCATGGCCCATCTCCTCATCGTCGGCTTCGGTTACTCGGCGCGCCATTACTGCGCCATCGATGCCGCGCGGTGGTCCCATATCACGGCGACGCTGCGCGATCCGGCCCGCGCCGGCATCATGCCCGATAATTGCGCCGTCGTGCCCTTCGACGGCCGCACCGTAACGGCCGAACTGGAGGCGGCTGTCGCCGGCGCCGATGCCCTGCTGCTCTCGGCGCCGCCGGACGAGGCAGGCGACCCGCTGCTCGCCTGCTGCGGCGAGGCGCTGCTCAAGGCGGGCCGCGTGCGCGACGTCGTCTATCTCTCGACGCTCGGCGTCTATGGCAACCACGACGGTGCCTGGGTCGATGAGACCAGCGAATGCCGTGTCAAGGATGGCCGCACGCGGCGGCGCTACGAGGCCGAGCAGGCGTGGCTCGATTTCGGCCAGCGGACAGGAGCGACGGTGAGCGTGCTGCGGCTCGCCGGCATTTACGGTCCCGGCCGCAGCGCCATCGACAATCTGCGCGCCGGCACCGCGCGCATCATTGATAAGCCGGGCCAGGTGTTCAACCGCATCCACGTCGCCGATATCGCGCAGGCGATCGAGGCGGCGTTCGCGCGCCGCGCCGGCGGCATCTTCAATGTCTGCGACGACGAGCCGACGCCGCCCGGCGATCCGATCGTCCATGCGGCGAAGCTTCTCGGCGTCGAGCCCCCGCCCGCAATTCCGTTTGAGATCGCGCGGCAGTCGATGTCGCCGATGGCCGTAAGCTTCTATGCCGATTGCCGGCGGGCGCGGAACGGCAAGTTGAAATCGCGGCTCGGCGTCACCTTGCGCTATCCGACCTATCGCGAGGGTCTGGATGCGATTGCGCGGTCTTCCTGAACGGAAATTGAGTGCGGCGATGCAACCAAAAATAAATCGCCGCGATCCGACCAAAGAGTTTCACTTCTCGCCGCATCGGATCTGACGAAACTCCTCCGCATCGCGCGGCTGATCCGCGCCAGAGGAGGGTGACGATGATCCACGGACAAACGTTACGCGGTGCGTTGGCGGCCGGCGCGCTCGGCCTTGGCTTCATGGCGCTGATGGCGGGCACCGCGCATGCCATCGATCCGGGCTTCGGTGTCGGCCGCGCGGGCCCGGGCGTGCGTCCGGCGCTGGGCGCGCCGGGTGTCGGCGTCGCGCCGGGTGCGCCGCTCTACGCGCTGCCGAAAGGCTGCGTCGCCGTAATCGTCAACGGCGTTAAGATGTGGCGCTGCGGCGCGGTGGTGTATCGCCCGGTGGTGCAGGCCGGCCGCACCGTCTACGTCGTCGTGCGCTAGGTGGAGCAGGCGCAAAAGAAAACGCGGGCGTTGGGAACGCCCGCGTCACAAACTTTATGGAAGACCGCCCGACGACATTCGCCGGTTGGTAGCCTGGCCTAGAAGCGCGGCGCGCCGCCACGGCCGCCGGCACCGGCGCCACGGCCTTCGCCACCACGGCCGCCACCGGCGCCCGCACCAAAGGCCGGCTTCGGCTTCATCGGCAGCAGGCCTTCGCGCTGCATCTTCTTGCGCGCGAGCTTGCGGGCGCGGCGGACGGCTTCCGCCTTCTCGCGGGCCTTCTTCTCGGAGGGCTTTTCGTAGTGGCCGCGAAGCTTCATCTCGCGGAAAATCCCCTCGCGCTGCATCTTCTTCTTGAGCGCCTTGAGGGCCTGATCGACGTTGTTGTCGCGAACGAGAACTTGCACGCTTGCTCCTTAGCTGAGGCCGGTTTCGGCCGATATCGGTCGAGGGTTCGAATTTCGGGTCGAAAGCCGCGTAATCGCAGGGCTTTCGAGTCGGGTGCCTATAGCAGGCCCACGCGCCGGAGTCCAACGGAACGCGGCAAAACCGCGCGTTTTTGCCGGCCCGGTGCCGGTTTTCATATAGGAATGGCCGTTTCCGGTCGCCACCCCGTCCGAAACCCTTGAATTACCGTCAGTTTCGGGCAGGGCGACCGCCTCAGCCCGCGGTCTCCCGCCCGAGGACGACATGGGTGGCCAGCTGCGTCTGCACGTGCTCGCGGCGCGTAAAGCCGAGCTTCGGCAGGTCGATACCGGCAAGCAGGGATTCCCCTGCGCCGAGGAACACCGGCGCGTAGGCCAGGTGCATCTCGTCGATCAGCCCGGCCTGGAGATACTGCCGGACGGTGGAGGCGCCGCCGCCGACGCGGACGTCGCGGCCGCCAGCCGCCGCCATGGCGCGCTTGTAGGCCGCCTCGATGCCGTCGGTGACGAAGTGGAAGGTCGTGCCGCCCTTCATCTCGATCGGCGCGCGCGGGTAATGGGTGAGAACGAAGACCGGGCAGTGATAGGGCGGGTTGTCGCCCCACCAGCCCTTCCAGCTTTCATCCGGCCAGTCGCCGCGCACTGGGCCGAACATGTTGCGGCCGAGAATCCACGAGCCGACATTGGCGAAGCCGCGCGCGGCGAAGGCTTCGTCCTTGCCGGTGGCGCCGCCGTCATTGCCCATCATCGCCTGGAAGGTGCGGGTCGGGAACACCCACTGATGCAGCAACTCACCGCCGACGCCGAGCGGATCCTTCAGGCTCTGCTCCGGCCCGGCGCCGAAGCCGTCGAGCGATACGGAAAAACAGGCGACGCGCAGTTTCGACATGGGACGCTCTCCAACCGCTTGCATATTGCAACTGGTTGAAAGATACTCGACTGCTTGTCTATTGCAAGCGGTTTGGAGGAGGCCCGCGCATGGGCGGACAGCACCGCTCGGGGTGCCCGATCAATCTCTCGCTGGAAGTGCTTGGCGACCGCTGGAGCCTGATCGTCATCCGCGACATCATCTTCGGCAACCGCCGGCATTTCCGCGATCTCATGGCGCATTCGCAGGAGGGCATCGCCTCCAACATTCTGGCGGCGCGGCTCAAGACGTTGCTTGCCGCCGGCATCCTCACGCGCGCCGACGATCCGACGCACAAGCAGAAGGGCGTCTACAGCCTGACCGAGCAAGGCATCGAATTACTGCCGGTGCTCGCGCAGCTCTCAAGCTGGGGCTACAAATATCTGCCGGTGTCGGAAGAACTCGGCATCCGCGCTAAGCTGCTCGCCGAGGGCGGCCCGAAACTGTGGGCCGAGTTCATGGACGAACTGCGCGAGATGCATCTCGGCATCAAGCGCAAGCACAAAGGTCCGTCGGTGTTCGCCAGACTGCAGGCGGCCTATGAGGCCGTGGTGGCGAAGCAGAAGAAAAAGTGACGTGCTACTTCTCCGGCCAGACGCGTGTGACGTGACCCATCTTGCGCCCGGCGCGCGCCTCGGGCTTGCCGTAGAGGTGGATCGAGGTGCCCGGCAGCGCCAGCCACGGCTCCAGATCGTGCACCTCGTCGCCGATAAGGTTGGTCATCTGCACCTTGCGGCCGAGACGCAGCGGCCTGGCCAGCGGCCAGCCGGCGACGGCGCGGATATGCTGCTCGAACTGCGACACGGTCGCGCCGTCGAGCGTCCAGTGTCCGGAATTGTGCACGCGCGGCGCGATCTCATTGACCATCAGCGCCTGCTTGCCCTTCGCCTTGACGACGAACATCTCGACGCCGAGCACGCCGACATAATCGAGCGCCTTGGCAATGCGCGCCGCTATCTTCTCGGCTTCCTTCGCCGTCTCTTCGGTGACCTTCGCGGGCACCGTCGAGGTTTTCAGAATGTGGTTCTGGTGATCGTTCTCGGTCACCTCGAAACATTCGACCTTGCCGTCGGCGGAACGCGCAGCGATTACCGACACCTCGCGCTGGAACTTGATGAAGCCTTCGAGTACGCAGGGCTTGTTCTTGAGCGAGCGCCACGCCGCATTGGCATCGTCGTCGGGCATTATCTTGACCTGGCCCTTGCCGTCATAGCCCATGGTCGTGGTCTTGAGCACCGCGGGCCGGCCGAGCTTCTCGAGGCCGCTCGCGAGCTGCGCCGCCGAATGCACCGGCGCGTAAGGCGCGACCGGGATATTCAGGCTGGAGATGAAGTTCTTCTCGATCAGGCGGTCTTGCGTCGTCTCCAGCACCTTCGGGTTCGGATGTACCGGCTTGCGCTTGCCCAGCACCTCGGCGGTGCGCGCCGGGATGTTCTCGAACTCGTAGGTGATGACATCGACCGCGGCGGCGAACTTCGCCAGCGCCGCTTCGTCCTCATAGGCCGCGCAGGTATGGGCCTTGGCAACTTCGAAGGCGCCGGACTCTTTTTCCGGAGAATAGATGTGGCAGTGCAGGCCGAGCCTTGCTGCCGCAAGCGCCAGCATGCGGCCGAGCTGGCCGCCGCCGAGAATACCGATGGTGGAGCCGGGTTTGAGCACGTTAGGCCTGCTTGCAAACTATGGAGTCGAATATCCGCTCGTCCCCGCGGAGGCGGGGACCCGGCTCTTTGGCTACAGAGGATGCGGCCCTGGATTCCCGCTTTCGCGGGAACGAGCGGAGTTCGGAGCGGCGCAACGCAAGCATCATCAATCCTTCGGCTTCTTCGCCACGGCCTTGGTCTGCTTGGCCCGCCAGGCGTCGAGCCGCTTGGCGATCTTGGCATCCGACAGCGCGATGATGGCGGCGGCGAGCAATGCGGCATTGATGGCGCCGGCCTTGCCGATCGCCAAAGTGCCGACCGGAATGCCGCCCGGCATTTGCAGGATCGACAACAGCGAATCCTTGCCTTCCAGCGCGTGCGTGTTGATCGGCACGCCGAGCACGGGCAGCGGCGTCATCGATGCCGTCATGCCGGGCAGGTGCGCGGCGCCGCCGGCGCCGGCGATCACCACCTTGAAACCCTTGTCGCGGGCGGAATGGGCAAAGTCGTAGAGCCGCTTCGGCGTGCGGTGCGCCGAGACGATCAGCGCCTCGTGGCCGATGCCGAGCGCCTCTAACGTGTCGGTGGCATGTTTCATCGTGGCCCAGTCGGACTGACTGCCCATGATCACGGCGACCGGCTTTGCCACGCTTTTTCTTGCCAAGATTGCGCTCCCCGAATGCGCCACCCCCGGCGCAGGAAAGCGGCGGATTATAGGTTTTGAACCCCCGCTGGCAAGGCGAAACCGGGCGTGCCGGACACGCAAAGCGGCACGCTAGGACCGCCCGGCGAATCCGGCTATGGCTTGGAAGGTCCGGCAAACGCCGGTCGCATGCGGGTTCACAAGCTTCCACGGCTCATGAGCAGCGATCTGTCGCAGATCCCGCCCCGCGAACTTCTCGCCGAGGTGGCGCGGCTGCGCCGCGACCTGGCGCGCGCCGAGCAGCGCATCGCCGAACTTGAAGCTCGCGCCGACGTCGATCCCTTGCTCGACATCCTCAACCGTCGCGGCTTCGAACGTGAGCTGACGCGCTCGCTCGCCTACCTCAAACGCTACGGCACCGGCGCGGCGCTGATGTTCATCGACCTCGACGGCTTCAAGCCGATCAACGACCGGTATGGCCATGCCGCCGGTGACGCGCTGCTGAAGGCCGTGGCGGCAACCCTGGCGACCCACGTGCGCGCCTCCGACGTCGTTGCCCGTCTCGGCGGCGACGAGTTTGGTGTCCTGATGTGGAATGCCGGCGAAGCGGCGACGCTCGCCAAAGCCGCCGATCTCGAAACGATCATCGCCGGCGCCCGCGCCGAACACGGGGGCGTCGCGCTGTCGGTCGGCGCCAGCGCCGGCGGCGTCGCGCTGCGGGCCAGCGCCACCGCCGCGGAGATCATCGACGAGGCCGACCGCGCCATGTATGCGCGCAAGAAGTCGAAGCGGGCCTAACTAGGGCTGCTCAGGGAAGCTGAGCCACCACGCTTTGTCATCGCCCGCGAAAGCGGGCGATCCAGCAATTCTATTTTGCGATTGAAAGCACTGGATACCCCGCTTTCGCGGGGTATGACGGCATCAGGCTCGGCGCCTACGCAATAATATCCGGCGTGATCTGGTCTTCGATCTGGCGGATCTTGTCGCGCAGCACGAGTTTGCGCTTTTTCAAGCGCTGCACCTGAATGAGGTCGGAGCCGGGCGACGCGGCGAGCGCCTCGATCGCGGCATCGAGGTCGCGATGTTCCTGTTCCAGCCGGCCGAGCAGGGCGCGCAACGCGGTCTCGTCATTATCGTTCATGGTGTGCGTCGTTTCGAGGTCGCGCCGGTGCCGGCCGCGAGGGAACCGAACCCGATTCCCCAGGGAACCAAGGGCGGTATTGGCGGCCGGATGTGACGACAATTATCACGTTTTCCACAGAGCGGCACAAGCGCGCGCAAAAAGCCGCAGCGGATCAACGGGTTTCCTCATGATTGAAGGAAACTTAACTCACGCCCATCATCGCCCTTGCCGCGGTCCGGCATTAGGCTGACAATGACACAATAAAAAAGTCATTTTCCGAGAGCCCAATCGATGGGCCCCAAGCACTGAGGCAAAACTCGCTCGAAGAGACGCTGAAAGACCGATCGAAGAACCAAGGATTGAGGAGACATACACCGATGTCGCTGCAATCGCACCTTGCGGAACTCGAAAAGAAGCACAAAGCCCTCGAAGATCAGATCCACGACTGCCAGGCTCACCCCGCAGTCGATGACCTCCAGGTGGTCGAACTCAAACGCAAAAAATTGCTGGTCAAGGACGAGATCGAACGTCTCCGGCAAGGCGAGCCGCTCAGTCTCCACTGACCCATCGTCCAGGCATTTCTAGCCTAGCATCAACAGCTCATAGCCCGCCGAGCCCGGCATCATCCGGTTCGCTGGTGCTGAACCATGACCGGCGCCGTCGATTCTTGTCGGCGGTCCGGTCATTATTTTTTGCCGACGACAATATTTCATTCCGTCGGAGGCGCCAGCTCCGGCTATGGTCGGGCGCAATCGCCTGACAAAAACAAAACCCGGTGGGAGGACATCGTCATGCATCCGCTATTTGCTGCCGCGCGAGCGCGGGCCGTCACTGTTGCCTGGGCGTTGCTGGGGTGCCTGCTCGCCGGGCCCCTGGCCGTCGCAACGGCCATGGCCTCCGATTATCCAAACCGCACCGTCACCATCGTCGTACCCTATCCGGCCGGCGGCGGCGTCGATGCCATGGCGCGCGTGGCGGCGCTGAAACTGTCGGAATCGCTCAAGCAGCAATTCGTTGTCGAAAACCGCGGCGGCGGCGGCGGCACGATCGGCACCCGTCTCGTGTCGCGCGCCGCGCCGGACGGCTATACGCTGCTGCTCGGTCATACCGGCACGATCTCGATCAACCCGTCGATGTACGTCAATCTCGGTATGAATCCGCAGAAGGACTTCGCACCGATCGGTCTGATCGCGTCGATGCCGGTGGTGCTGCTCGCTCACCCGTCCTTCCCGGCGAAGACAGTCGCCGACTTCATCGCGCTCGCCAAGAAAGATCCGGGCAAACTGAACATCGGCACCTCCGCTGTCGGCACCGGCGGCTATATGGCTGCCGAACTGTTCAAGTCGATGGCCGGCGTCGACGCCGCTATCATCCCCTACAAAGGCACGGCGCCGGTCATCAACGACCTGATCGGCGGCCACGTCGCCGTCGCCTTCGGCGTATTGCCGCCGGCGCTCGGCAATCTGCAGGCCGGCAATCTGCGCGCCATGGCGGTCGCCAGCGAGAAGCGCTTCTCGCTGCTGCCGGAGACGCCGACCTTCCAGGAAACCGGCATGCCGGGCTTCTCCGCGGTGCTGCATTACGGCCTGCTGGCGCCGGCCGGCACGCCGCCGGACATCATCGACAAGCTCAGTGCCGAATTGCGCAAGCTGGCAGCCGACGAGGAGGTAAAGAAGCGCATCCATCTCGAAGGCGGCGACCCGATGACCTCGACCCCGGCGGAATACGCCGCCGACATGGCCGCCGAAGAACAAAAATGGGGCGGGCTGGTCCGCAAACTGGGCCTGAAGGTCGAGTGAGCAGGCTGAGGCGGCGGTACACCCGTCCGGTCCGGCTTAGGCCCAGCTTGGGCCGGGCCGGCCAGATGGCACGGAGCGGCGGTCCGCCGCCTTGCCGCCGTCATTTTTTGCAGTATGGTCGGGCATATTCGTTCGCGCAGGGGCGCCGCCATGACCATCCGCACGACCACCCTTTTCGCGTTGGCCGGGATCGCCGCCGCGGCCCTGGTTTCCGGGTTCGCCGCGAAACCAGCGCAGGCGCTGACCTTCGAGAATTATCAGGGCGCCGCCGGCAGCAGCAGCAACGGCTGGGTCGATCTGAACTATGACGACCCGAACAAGAAGCCGTCGAAGAGCAACGACCCGAGCAAGACCTACCAGAACGGCAACACCACATTGAAGTTCGGTCCCGCGGGCGGCGGCGCCGTGCCGTTCAACCCGAACAGCTATTTCTCGCCGAACTATCTGATGGGCAAATAGCGTCGGCGGCGCCGCTCACTTCTTCCGCGACATGAAGGCCATGAAGGCGGCTTGCGCCTCCGGCGACTTCAGCCGCGCCTTGAAGGCTTCCGCCTCCTCGTCGATCCGCTTGATGATCTCGTCCGGCGCGCCGCGCATCAGCCGCCGCGACATCAGCACGCCCTGCGCCGGCAGCGCCGCGATGCGCTGCGCGGCCGCAAGCGCCGTGGCATCCGTTTCCGCCGGATCGCACAGCGTGTTGACGATGCCGGCCTCCTTGGCTTCCGCCGCGCTCAACGGCTGACCCATCACCAGCAGCGCGAAGGCGCGCGCCTGTCCCATCAGCCGCGGCGCCACCAGGCTGGACGCGGCCTCCGGCACCAGTCCGAGGCCGACGAACGGCGTCGACAGTTTGGCGCCGGTGCCGGCGACGACGTAGTCGCAATGCAGCAGCATCGTCGTGCCGACGCCGACGGCGTTGCCGTTCACCGCCGCGACGACCGACTTGTCGCTGCGCACCAGCGCGTAGAGGAAATTGAGGATCGGCTGGCCGAGCGCGCCGCTCTGCGCCATGGCGATGAAGTCGCCGATATCGTTGCCGGCGCAGAAGGCCGCAGGCGTGCCGGCCAGCATCAGGCAGCGCACCTGGTCCGCCTTGCCGGCGCTCGCGATGGCATCGGCCATCGCCGTGTACATCGGCAGTGTCAGCGCGTTCTTCTTCTCCGGTCGGTTCATCCGGATGATGCGAACCGAGCCTTCGTCATTGATGATGATGTCGGACATGGCGATCTCCCTGCACCATTCTTAATCGCTGCGCCGCCAAAGTTCCATGGCGCAATTCATCGATGCCGTGGTGTTGCGCGTCTGCAATTGCCAATGGACGGCGAAGCACGCATGTTGGATGGGCGAGACCGCGTCGAAGCAAAGGCACACGTGGGCTTGTGAATTGGGGGCTGAAGTGAATTTCGCAATGCGGGCCGGCGCCGTTGTCGCCGGCTTTTTCGTTACCACATCGATCTCCGTCGCTGCGGACCTGAAGGCGCCGGTGCTGATGCCGGTGCAAGCTTGGGACTGGACCGGCTTCTATGCCGGCACGCATGTCGGCAACGCCGCCGCCAACAATCGCTGGCAGAGCGCGACAGGCGCCGGCGCGGAGTTCCCCGGCAGTTTCACGGCCGGCGGTTTGGTCAACGGCTTTCAGGCCGGTTACAATCACCAGTGGGGCCAATGGGTGGCCGGCGTCGAGGCCGAGGCTTCGCTTGCCAACATCGATGGCGCGGCGCGTTGCGCCAACAACATCTATCTCTGCGACAGCCCGATCGACGGCCTCGGCACGCTGACATTGCGTGGCGGCTACGCCTTTGGGCGGCTGCTCGCTTACGGCAAGGCCGGCGGGGCCTTGATCCATGAACGGCTGAAGCTGACGCCGACACCCGGCGTCGGCCAGACCGAGATCTTAACCGGCAATGCGTGGCGCGCCGGATGGACCGCCGGCGCCGGCCTGGAATATGCGCTGACGCCGTCGCTTTCCGCCAAGGTGGAATACGACTATCTCAACTTCGACGGCGATGTGGCAATGACCGGCAATGCCGGCACCAACATCGACGTTGCGCTGGCGCAGCGGGTGCATCTGATCAAGGTCGGCCTCAACGCCAGGCTCGGCAAGAAGTCGCCATTCGAACGTCCGCTGTGGGCCTCGTCCGGCGTGCCGTCGCATGACTGGAGCGGCGCCTATGTCGGCGTGCACGCCGGCGGCGCGTTCGGCAAGAGCAACTGGAATTCTGCCGACGGTGTTCTCAACGCCTTCTCGACGCAAAGCTTCGCCGGCTCCGGGAGCATCGATGGTTCGATCCTCGGCGGTCAGCTCGGCTACAACGTGCAGCTCGGCCCCTGGGTGGTCGGCGCCGAACTGGCGGCGAGCTGGGCCAATCTCGACGGCTACGCCAAATGCGCGACCAGCGCTGCCGGCGACAGCTATGCCTGCCACAGCAGCATCAACAGCCTGTACATGGCGACAGGCCGGCTCGGTCAGGGCTTCGGCAAGTTCCTGATCTACGGTCTCGCCGGCGTTGCCACCGCCGTCGAGAGCCACGATGCGTATCGCTCGGCCGGGACGCGCGAACTGTCCGGCTCGAGCCGCCGCACCGGCTATGTGCTCGGCTCCGGCATCGAATACGCCTTCACGCCCGCTCTGTCGGGCAAGGTCGAATACAATTTCATCGACTTCGGCGAAAAGAACGTGACGCTGTCCGGCGCCACCGGCACCTCGACCGTCGCCATCGGTCAGGACATTCACCTGGTCAAGGTCGGGCTCAACTACAAGCTCGGCGCCGATCCGCGCGCGGCGGCCGATGCGCCGCTGTTCGCCGCGTCGCCGCTGGCCTCGAACGGCTGGGTGATGGAAGCGGGCATTCGCTATTTCTACAGCAACGGCAAGTCGCAGAAGGACCTCTTCGACCAGAACCCAGGCCAACTTAATTCGCGCCTGATCTACGGCGGCCTGCTGGCGCATTCCGGCGAAGCCTTCGTCCGCCTCGACCACGACAGCCACGTCTTCATCAAGGGCAATCTCGGCATCGGCTCGATCACAAGCGGCTCGCTCTACGACGAGGACATGCCGCCGGTGACGGCGCCTTATTCCGATACGATCAGCGATGTCAGCGATTCGAGCATGCGCTATGGCAGCCTCGACATCGGCTACAATGTCATCGACGGCGCGGCGGGCAGCTTCGGCCCTTACGCCGGCTATCGCTACTTCTACCAGAGCGCGCGCGGCTTCGGTTGCGGACAGGTGGCGCAAGGCGGGGTCTGCGCACCCGGCGGGTCGATCCAGTTCTCCAACGTCGTTCTGACCGAGACCGAGACCTGGCGGGGCGCCGCCATCGGCATCAACAGCCGCATGAATCTGGCGCCGCGCTGGAAGATGGAGGTCGATGCCGCGTATCTGCCTTACGTCAGTCGCGCCGGCGTCGATAACCACTGGGCCCGCGCCGACATCAATCCGTCGCCGGGCGATGGTCACGGCTGGGGCGCGCAGATTGAGGCGCTTCTGTCCTACGCGGTGACGCCGCGCTTCAGTGTCGGCGTCGGCGCGCGCTACTGGTACTTCACCACGCTGGAGGCGACGACGCCGTTCCCCGCCGCGGGCAACTCGCCGATCAAATATGCGACCGATCGCTACGGCACCTATCTTCAGGCGTCTTACAAGATCGGCGGCACCGCAGCGCATGGTTTCGCCGACGAGGCGGCGCCGCACGTGAACTGGACCGGCGCCTATGCTGGCGCCCATGTCGGTGCCGGGGTCGGCGCGTTCGACTGGAGCGATCCCTATCCGACGCCGCCGACGGGCGACCGCGTGAAGACCGGCGGCGCACTTGGCGGCCTGCAGGCCGGCTACAACGCGCAATTCGGCCAGATCGTCGCCGGCGCCGAACTGTCAGGCTCCTTCGCTCGCCTCGAGGGCACCGACACCTGCTTCGGTCTGCTGCCGGCCTCGTTCCTTGCCGGCTTTCAGTGCGAGAACACCGTGCTGCCGCTCGGCACGGCAACCGGTCGCCTCGGCTACGCTTTCGGCCGCAGCATGATCTACGGCCGGGCGGGCGCGGCGGTGGCGCGCGTCAACTACACACTCAACTCGATGGCGGCCGGCGGCACCGTTGACAGCCACACCGTCACCGACTGGGGCTGGACCGTCGGCGGCGGCCTGGAACATGCGCTCAGCGATCGCTGGTCGGTGAATGTCGATTATAAATATGTCGACTTCGGCGCGCGCAGCGTGGCCTTCAACGTGCCCGGCGTCGCCGCGGCGGTGACGCCGAACAGCATCGCTTCCCGTCAGCACCTCATGACGATGGGTCTCAACTACCACTTCACCCCGATGTCGGGACGATGAATGCCGCCCGCGATGCCGCCCGCGATGCCGGCGCGCGTCAGCGCGCGTCGGCCGAACGCAGCACCGGATAGCAGTCGAAGTCCTCGCGCTTGAGCCGCGCGCAGGCCGCCTCGGCGCCGGCCAGATCGGCGAAGCCCTTGAAGATGGCGCGGAAGTAGGTCTTGTCGTCGACCTCCCTCTTCTGCGTCAGCGGCTGCGCCGTGTCGCTGACCTTGCGCATGATCGGTGCGGCGCGCGCGATGACGCGGTCGGCCGCCGCCTGCGACGGCAGCGCGCCGATGCGGATGCTGTAACTCAACCGCGCGGCATCGACCGGAGGCTTCTTCGTCGTCGCCACCTTGAGATTGAGGTTCTCGGCGCGGCCGATCGCCGTCATCAGACCGGCGTAATAGCGCTTGCCGCGATGGGCGCGGGCGAAGTGTCGCTTGATGAGCTGCCGCGCGCGGGCGTCGCGCTTCTTGTAAGTGCGCCCGCCCATGACCACGACGATCATCTTGCGGCCGCCGCGCCGCACCGAGGTGACGATGTTGAAGCCGGAGGCATGCGTGTAGCCGGTCTTGATGCCGTCGACGCCTTTCAGCGACAGCAGATGATTGTGGTTCGGATAGACCCGGCCGCGAAAGGCGAACTTGCGGGTGATGAAATAGCGGTAATGTTTGGGGAAGCGCGCCTGCAGCGCGGCTCCCAACAGGGCCATGTCGTGCGCCGTGGTGTATTGCCGGCGGTTCGGCAGGCCGGAGGCATTGGCAAAGCGCGTGCGCTTCATGCCGAGGCGGTGCGCGGTTTGGGTCATGCGGCGCGCGAACTTGCGCTCGCTGCCGGCAAGCGCCTCGCCGATGACCGCGGCGGCGTCGTTGGCCGACAATGTCACCACGGCGTGGATGGCGTCGAGCGCGGAGATGGTCTGCCCCGGCTTGAGCCAGAGCTTCGAGGGTTCCTGCGCGGCGGCGTGCTTCGACACCTTGAACCGGGTGTTGAGCGTGACGCGGCCGTGCTCGAGATCCTCGAACAGCAAATAGAGCGTCATCATCTTGGTCAGCGACGCTGGGTAGCGCTTCGCATTGCCGTGGCGCGAATACAGTGTCTTGCCGGTGGTGGCATCGAGCACATAGGCAGCGGATTTGGCCGCCAGCGCAGGCGCAGCCGAGGCGGCGCAGAACAGGAGCGAAAAGCAGAAGCAAAAGGCGAGGGCGATACGGCTGCGCCGCGGCGCGAGGATCATGCGCGAACGCTCCTTTCGGCGTGGAACCCGCGCGGCGCGTCGCGCCTGCGGACAAGATTGATCACGCGGCTGTCGATACGCGCCGCACGATCCACGATGGAGTGTGTCGTCCCCTCAAGAAGCCGCTATAAGTTATTCGGATGAATCGGCGCAACCCGAACAGAGCGGCAACATTCGCTTCAGCGATCATCGGTCGCATCGCGATAGTCGCGTGCTGCGCCATCGCCTTCGTCATGCCGGCGGCCTTGCCGGTTGCGCTCGCCGGCACCCAGGATCAGGTCGGCCCGGTGACGGGCTATCCGATGCCGCGTTTCGTTTCGGTGAAAGCGAAGCCGGCCAATGTCCGCGTCGGTCCCGGCACCGGCTATCGCATTGTCTGGACCTTCGTGCGCCGTTCGCTGCCGGTCGAAGTCACCGCCGAATACGGCCACTGGCGCCGCATTCGCGACTGGGACGGCAAGGAAGGCTGGATCCATGGCGCGCTGCTCAGCGGCCGCCGCTTCGGCATCGTCGCGCCCTGGTCGGGCTCGACCACGGTGCCGATGCGCCTGGAGCCCTCGGCCAAGGCGCCGATCGTCGCCTATCTGCAGCGCAAGGTGCTGGTCAGGATCGAGAGCTGCGACGGCAACTGGTGCGAGGTCGATGTGCGCTCGCGCTCCGGCTATGTGCGGCAGACGCGGCTGTGGGGCGCCTATCCGGGCGAACACATCTAGCAGGCAACGCGGCGGTCAGCCGATCATGTTGAACGCGCGTTCGACATGCCGGGCCATGCGTCCGAACTCGCCTTCACTGGGACGGTGCGGCTTGTCGAAATGGGTCGAGATCATGCCGGCGATGCGGCGGTCGCTGCCGATCAAAGGCGTCGACTGGAAGGCTCGGACATCCCGGTCGCGGGCGATGGCGATCTGCGATGCGGAAAGACCCATCTCGATGTCGTCGATGATGATCCGCCGTCGCTCGCGAAGCGCACGGCCGGTGACGGAACTGTCGGCGGCCGATACCTCGCGGAAGTGATCCAGGAATTCCGTATCGAAACCGGATTGCACAGTGATGGACAATGTCTGGCGGCGTGGGTCCAGCAGCTGAAGATGACCGTGCGTGGCGCCGGCCTCGGCCATGACGAGCCGCAGGATGTCGTCGAGGTGGTCGACGACGGGTGTCACGCGGTCATGGGTCTGAATGTCGACGCAGCGGACGCAGCCGAAATAGCTGGTCAGCACATGGTCGCGTGGCGCGCGGAAGCGGCCGCTTTGCGTCAGCAGGCGCATTGCGCTTCCGCACTTGACGCACTGGCGGCTCGGCACATCGTGTGAGTTCGTAGTGGCCGCGTCGAGCGCCTTCATCTTCTCCTGCTCTTCCGCGAGCAGTTGGATGATGGTGCGCCGTTTGGCGCCGTCGGTCTCCGACTCCAGAAGCTTGCGATATCGGCGAATGTTGAAGCTGATGACGGTTCGGTTCATGCCTGTGACCGTTCCTGCGAGCGCACGGAGGCCAGCCTCCGTCACCACATCGTGCTGGCGGATGATATATCGGATTTTGAATATGATGGAGGTATCGCGGAGCGTCTTTGCCGCGGATCAGCGTACCGTCGGGTCGACGATAATGTCGAACGCACGCTCGACGTGGCGGGCCATGCGCTTGAAATCGTCTTCGCTCGGACAATGCGGCCCGTCGAAGTGCGTGGAGAGCATGCCGGCGACGCGGTTGTCGCGGCCGATCAAGGGCGTCGATTGCACGGCGCGGAAGCCGGCGTCACGCGCCACGCCGAGCATCGGCGTCCAGTCGCCGTCGCCGTCGACGTCCTCGACGATGATGCGCTTCTGTTCGCGCAGGGCGATGCCGCAAGCGCACTTGTCGGCGACCGACACGCTGCGGAAGAACTCAAGAAAGGGGCGGTCGAAGCCGCGATGTGTGGCGATGAACAATGATTGGCTGCCGCGGTCGAGCAACTGAATGTTGCCCTTGCTGGCGCCGACTTCGGCCATCGCCAGCCGCAGGATGTCGTCGAGATGCTCGCCCGCCGGCGTCACGTGGTCGTCGATCTGGATGTGGATGCAGCGCGAGCATTCGAAATACGTGGTCAGCACATGGTCGTGCGGCGGGCGGAAGCGGGAACTCTGCGTCAGTATGCTGAGGCGGCCGCCGCATTTGGCGCATGGCTTGTCGAGGCGGCGCTGAGCGTCCGCCGGCGCACCGTCCAGTGCGGCGATCTTGTTTTGCTCCTCGACGAGCAGATTGATGATGGTGCGGCGCTTGTCGCCGTCGGTCTCGGTTTCGAGCAGCTTGCGAAAACGTTCGATATTGAAGTTCACAACGGTTCGATTCATGACCCGTCTCGGCACCCTCATATTCAATTATGCATATCATTGGTTGCCGGCCGGTGTTGGTAATATTTTGCGTGGACGGCCGGCTTCAGCGAAAAATCGACCGGGCGAGGCGGTAGATAATATTGGACTACCGCAGAGAACGGCCTTTCGGCTTAAGTGGGCGCGCGGCAGCGGGCCGGGATAAATTTCCCGTAGCCGCCGCCGAGCGCAGTGGAACCCGGGCCGAGACCGGCGTTCCGCGCGCTCAGGGTCGACGCGGAACTCAGTTTCGGGTTTCGCCGCCGCCGGAGCCGGGCTAAGGGCAGTCCATCGGGCCGGTACAAGATCGTGCTTCGGCATCGTGCAGGGAGATTGGTTCATGCGGTTTGCGGTCGCGCTCTTGGTTCTGACGTCTCTTGCCGGTTGCGCTCAATATGATGAAGCGCGTAAGGCACGTCTCGAGGCGACGGCGCAGGATCAGGTCGCAGCGGACGACGCCAAGTGCCGCCCGGCCGGTGCGCCGGGCTCGGCGGAATACAATGATTGCCGCAAGCGCCTCGCCAACGAACACGCCAGCGGCACCCGCGGCTATCAGCGTATGCTCGACAACATGACCGGCGACAGCGCGCTCAAGCCGTTCAGCCGCGGGGACTAGCGCGCGGCTTTGACGCAGATCATGGAGCGCCGCTGCCAGTGGCGCGTAAGTGAGTTCCGAAATTCATCGGAGCCACCTCATGGCAAGCGGGCGCGCGGCCGGTATCGGCTTGGCATTTGCACTATTGCTCGCGACAGCAGCAGCGAGCACCGCCGCGCTGGCGCAAGGCGATGTCATCCGTCATCCCGGTGTCGTCGAACGCCCGCAAGCTCAGCCGCAGCCGCCTTCTTCCAATGAGCGCGGGCGCCTGCAGAATCCGGCGGTAACGGTACCGGAGCGAATGCCGCCGCGCGGCGCCGCCACGCCGGTCATTACGACCGCTTCGCCCTTGCCGCCGGCTACCCAGGGCGAAAACTATAAGCTTGCGATCGAGGTGGCGGGCGGCACGGCGCCCTACGTTCTCACTCTCGGATCGGGCAAACTGCCCGCCGGCTTGTCACTCAAGGATGGGATCATCTCCGGAATTCCGACGGCAGCGGGTTCGACATTTGCATTGCGCGTTACGGACGCGAAGAAGCTGGCGAGCGCCAAACAGTTCTCGCTCGAAGTCCGCTCCGCGAAGAAGCCGGCGATCTCGGCGCCGGTGCCTTCCACCAAGGACAGCGCGCCCGCCACTCCGCCTTTGATCATAACGGACGCCGCCGATCTGCCGCCCGGTACGGCCGGCTTTTTCTACGGATACGAATTTCACACCACGGGCGGCAAGTCGCCTTACACCTTCAAGACGACGGCAGGCCAGATGCCGCCGGGCCTGACTTTTGTCAGCGCGCGGAACATCATGGGCAGCGCGACGTCGCTGGGGACTTACAGCTTTACCGTGACGGTGGCCGACAGCGCGGGAAAGACTGCCGACAAATCATTCAGTCTTGCCATCTTTTCCGAACCGGCGCTGACCAGCCCGTTGACCTTGCCGGCGGCGATCGTCGGCAAGGCTTACCAATACAAGCTCGAAGTGACGGGCGGGGCGCCGCCGGTCGCCATCGAGGCGCTTGACTCGCCGCCGGCGGGCCTGACGCTCAACGCCGGCGTCATATCCGGCATTCCGACGAAATCCGGAGCGTTCCACTTCACCGTCCGGTTGACGGACGGCGCGACGCGAACAGTGGCCGTGAAATATTATCTGACCGTGGTCCCGCCATTGACGATCGCGACCACGACCCTGCCGACGGCCTATATCGGCGCGCCTTACCAGCAAGTTCTAACGACCAGCGGCGGATTTCCGCCGAGC
>JAHCKG010000023.1 GCA_026125895.1 Pseudolabrys sp.
CGTGCGTCACGTACTGGTCAGGCATGAGCAGGGCGCGGTGCACGCCGCCGAAGGCTATGCCCGCTCCACGGGCAAGGTCGGCTGCGTCCTGGTGACGTCCGGCCCCGGCGCCACCAACGCGGTCACCGGCCTGACCGACGCATTGTGCGACTCGATCCCGCTGGTCTGCATCACCGGCCAGGTGCCGACGCATCTCATCGGCAACGACGCCTTCCAGGAGTGCGACACGGTCGGCATCACCCGGCCCTGCACCAAGCACAATTACCTGGTGAAGCGCGTCGAGGACCTGCCGCGCATCCTGCACGAGGCCTTCCACATCGCGGCCAGCGGCCGGCCGGGCCCGGTGGTCATCGACATCCCCAAGGACGTCCAGTTCGCCACCGGCACCTATTCGGTGCCGAAGGAATTCCCGCACACCGGCTATCACCCGAAGGTCAAGGGCGACAGCGCCGCGATCAAGGCTGCGGTCGAACTGATGGCGCGCGCCAAGAAGCCGATCTTCTATACCGGCGGCGGCGTCATCAATTCCGGCAAGCACGCCAGCCAGTTGCTGCGCGAACTCGTCAAGACCACCGGCTTCCCGATCACCTCGACGCTGATGGGTCTCGGCGCCTTCCCGGCGGCCGATCCGCAGTGGATGGGCATGCTCGGCATGCACGGCACGCTGGAAGCCAACATGGCGATGCACGACTGCGACGTCATGATCTGCGTCGGCGCGCGCTTCGACGACCGCATCACCGGCCGCATCGACGCCTTCTCGCCGGGTTCGAAGAAGATCCACATCGACATCGACCCGTCGTCGATCAACAAGAACATCCACGTCGATATCCCGATCGTCGGCGATTGCGCGCATGTGCTCGAGGACATGTTGCATCTGTGGAAGGCGGAGAAGAAGCAGGCCGACAAGAAGGCCATTGGCGACTGGTGGAAGCAGATCGATAAGTGGCGCAGCCGCAAGTCGCTCGCCTACCGGCCGTCGAACGAGGTCATCAAGCCGCAATACGCCATCCAGCGGCTGTTCGAGCTGACCAAGGATCGCGACACCTACATCACGACCGAAGTCGGTCAGCATCAGATGTGGGCGGCGCAGTTCTATCACTTCAACGAGCCGAACCGCTGGATGACCTCGGGCGGCCTTGGCACCATGGGTTACGGCCTGCCGGCCTCGGTCGGCGTGCAGCTCGCGCATCCCAAATCGCTGGTCATCGACATCGCCGGCGAAGCCTCGGTGCAGATGACGATGCAGGAATTGTCGACGGCGGTGCAGTACCGCCTGCCGATCAAGATCTTCATCCTCAACAACAGCTACATGGGCATGGTGCGGCAGTGGCAGGAGCTGCTGCACGGCAGCCGCTACTCGGAGAGCTACTCGGAAGCGCTGCCCGACTTCGTCAAGCTGGCCGAGGCCATGCATGCCGTCGGCATCCGCTGCGAGAAGCCGGGCGACCTCGATCACGCCATCAAGGAGATGATCGATATCGACCGCCCGGTGCTGTTCGACTGCGTCGTCGACCAGAAGGAAAACTGCTTCCCGATGATTCCGTCGGGCAAGGCGCATAATGAAATGATCCTCGGTGACTCCGGCGTCTCGCTCGACGACGCCATCACCGAGGAAGGCAAGATGCTGGTTTAGTGTTTCGCGGCAGTTGCTGCCGCAAACTCATGCGTCATGCGCGGGCTTGGCCCGCGCATCCATGATGAAGATCGGCGAATGACGGCCTTACGAAAGGCCTGCGTATGTCGAGAGCCATCATGGATTGCCGGGACAAGCCCGGCAATGACAGGGTCTGAAACAGGATTGAGACAATGAACGCCAACGCCAACATCCCTTCGAGCACGTCGCATTATCCGAGCGCGCCGACGGCGCAGAAATCGGAAAGCCACACCCTGTCGGTGCTGGTCGACAACGAGCCGGGAGTACTCGCCCGCGTCATCGGCCTGTTCTCCGGCCGCGGCTACAACATCGAGTCGCTCACGGTGTCGGAGACCGAGCACGCCAAGCACCAGTCGCTTATTACCGTCGTCACCACCGGCACGCCGATGGTGATCGAGCAGATCAAGAACCAGCTCGATCGCCTGGTGCCGGTGCACCGCGTCGTCGACATGACCTTGTCGGGCCGCTCGATCGAGCGCGAACTCGCCATGGTCAAGGTCGCCGGCAAGGGCGACAACCGGGTCGAGGCGCTGCGGCTGGCGGACGCCTTCCGCGCCCGCGTCATCGACGCGACCACCGAGAGCTTCATCTTCGAGATCACCGGCAAGAGCGAAAAGATCGAGCAGTTCATCGCGCTGATGCTGCCGCTCGGCCTCGTCGAGGTGTCGCGCACGGGTATCGCCGCGATCGCGCGTGGGCCGGACACGATGTAAATGCCGTACGACGTGTTCGCGGCGCTGGTGCTGTTCGTCTTCGTGACGGCGTTCACACCGGGGCCGAACAACATCATGGTGACGGCGTCGGGCGTTAATTTCGGCTTCATGCGCACCGTGCCGCACATGGCCGGGATCACCGCCGGCTTCGTCGTGCTGGTGGTCGCCGCCGCCGCCGGCCTTGGCGCCATCTTTGCCGCGGCGCCGGGCTTGCAGACGGCGCTGAAGATCGCCGGCGCGCTCTATATGCTGTGGCTCGCCTGGAAGGTCGCCAATTCGCGCCCCGACAGCGGCGCCAAGGTCGATCTGGCAAGCCCGATGACGTTCTGGCAGGCGCTGGCCTTCCAGTGGGTCAACCCCAAGGCCGTGGTCATGGCCCTCACCGTGATTGCCATCTATGTGCGGCCGGAATACCGGGTCCGCGACGCGCTCATCGTGCTCGCCGTCGAGGTGGTGGCGACCATCGGCACCGTGGTCGCCTGGACCGGCTTCGGCGTCGCCCTGCGCGGCCTGCTGGCCAACCCGCGCCACGCCAGAACCTTCAACATCGTCATGGCCTTACTGCTGGTCGTCAGCATCGTGCCAATGGTCTTTTAGCGGGGCTTTTGGGCTTGTGGGCGCGTCCGGGGCGTCCTAGAAGCAGGGCCGAATTTCCGGGTAAGGCAACAACACCGAGTAGAGGAAAACCATGCGGGTTTATTACGATCGCGATGCCGACATCAACCTGATCAAGGGCAAGAAGGTCGCCATCATCGGCTACGGCAGCCAGGGTCACGCGCACGCCCAGAACCTGCGCGACTCCGGCGTCAAGGAAGTCGCGGTCGCGCTGCGCAAGGGTTCGCAGGGCGTCAAGAAGGCCGAAGGCGCCGGCTTCAAGGTCATGGAAGTGGCGGCCGCCGCCAAGTGGGCCGACGTCATGATGATGCTCACCCCGGACGAACTGCAGGGCGACATCTACCGCGACCACCTGCACGCCAACATGAAGGAAGGCGCGGCGCTCTTGTTCGCGCACGGCCTCAACGTGCACTTCAACCTGATCGAACCGCGCGCCGACCTCGACGTGCTGATGGTCGCGCCGAAGGGCCCGGGCCACACCGTGCGTTCGGAATATGCCCGCGGCGCCGGCGTGCCGTGCCTCATCGCGATCCACAAGGACGCGTCCGGCAACGCCCACGACCTCGGCCTGTCTTACGCCTCGGCGATCGGCGGCGGCCGCGCCGGCATCATCGAGACCTCGTTCAAGGAAGAGTGCGAGACCGACCTGTTCGGCGAACAGGCCGTGCTGTGCGGCGGCGTCGTCGAACTGATGAAGGCCGGCTACGAGACCTTGTGCGAAGCCGGCTACGCGCCGGAGATGGCCTACTTCGAGTGCATCCACGAAATGAAGCTGATCGTGGATCTCATCTATGAAGGCGGCATCGCCAACATGAACTACTCGGTGTCGAACACCGCCGAATACGGCGAATACGTCACCGGCCCGCGCATCATCACCGCGGAGACCAAGGCCGAGATGAAGCGCGTCCTCAACGACATCCAGTCCGGCCACTTCACCCGCGACTGGATGCTCGAGAACAAGGTCAACCAGACCTCGTTCAAGGCGACCCGCGCCAAGCTCGCCGAGCACGGCGCCGAAGTCGTCGGCGCCAAGCTGCGCGAGATGATGCCGTGGATCCGCGAGCGCGCCATGGTGGACAAATCTAAGAACTAAGAGAGCAAGAACTGACGTGCGCAAGCACATCGTCATCGTTGCAACGGCCGCCCTTGTCGGGGCGGCCGTTTGCGCTTCTGCGGCCGAGCCGGACGAGGCTGAAAAGGGCTGCGACGGCTCGACCTATGACATGGTCGAGTGTCTCAAGGGCAAGACCGATGCGTGGGACAAGCGGCTCAACGCCGCCTATCCGAAGGCGCTGGCGGCGGCGCAGCCGAAGCAGCGCGAGCAACTGCGCAAGGCGCAGCGCGCCTGGGTCGCCTATCGCGACGCCAATTGCCTGTACTGGGCGCTGGGCGAGGGCACCATCGCCCGCATTCAGGCGAGCGACTGTATGTACCGCATGACCAAGGAACGCGCCGAAGAGCTCGAAGGCGCGGTGGAACAGAACTAACCGCTCCGGCTACTTCGCGCCGATTTCCTTCCACAGCCAGCGCGCCACTTCATCCGGCGAGGTGCCGGTATTGGCGCGCAGGTTGGCGTCGCGCATGGTCTCGACGTCGATCTTGCCGATCAGCGGCTTGAGCGCGTCGATGAATTTCGCATCGTTGGCGCGGGCGGGCGACACCAGCAATATCGCATCGTAGGGCGGCAACGATTGCTTGGGATCCTCGAGCACGACCAGATCGTATTTTGCGATCAGCCCGTCGCTGGAAAAGGCAGAGACGACATCGACGTCGCCATTGGCCGCGGCCGGATACATGAACTGCGCCTGCATCTGCCGCTGAGACGCGAAGTTGAGCCCGTAGGCCGCCTTGACCGCGCGCCATTCCGGCCGGGCGAAGAATTCGTAGTCGCCGGCAATCGTCATCTGCGGCGCGTGGCGGGCGAGGTCGGCGATGGTCCGGATGCCGAGTTCTTCGGCGCGCTTGCGCGACATCGCCAGCGCATAGGCGTTCTCGAAGCCGAGGCCGCCGACCATGGTGATGCCGTGCTTCTCCTTGGCCCAGGCGCCGACTTCCGCCATCACCTCGCTGCGCGACTTGACGTCCTTGCGGCCCATCAGATTCGCCCAGATCGTACCGGTGTATTCGACATAGGCGTCGATTTCGTTGTTGGCGAGCGCGTTGAAGATGACGGTCGAGCCGAGACCCTCGCGCGTCGATGCCGTCATGCCGGCCGCATCGACGCGCTGTTCCATCAGCGCCGCCAGGATGTACTGCTCGGCGAAGGTCTTGGCGCCGATCGAATAGCTCGACTGGACGCGGACGAAGTGCGGCGCCAGCGCCGCCAGCACGATCAGCGTCACTCCGCCGGCGCCGAGCGCGAAGATGCGCTGATTGCGCCGCGCGACGCCCAGTTCCATGGCGGCGAGGCAGCGATCGACGAGGAGGGCAAGCGCGGCGGCGGCGAAGCAGCCGAACAGCACGAACACCCAGTTCTGCGTCTGCAAGCCCGCGAAGATGTAATTGCCGAGGCTGGTCTGACCGATCGGCGTCGACAAGGTCGCGGTGCCGATCACCCAGACGGTGGCGGTGCGGATGCCGGCCATGATGATCGGCATGGCGATCGGCACATCGATCAGCCAGAAGGTCTTGCGCCGCGTCAGGCCGAGCGCGCGGGCCGCGTCATGCACGCCTTCCTCGACCCCTGACAGTCCGGTAATCGAATTGCGCAGGATCGGCAGCATCGAATAGAGCGCCAGCGCCAGCACCGACGGCAGGAAGCCGAGCGCCGAGAAGCCGAAGCCGAGCGTCTTCTCGGTCAAGGTCGAGAGTGCCAGCAGCAGCGGGTAAAACAATGTCAGCAGCGCGAGGCCGGGAACCGTCTGGATCGTGCTGGCAACACCGAGCAGCACCGAGCGCAGCCGCGGCCGGCGCAAGGCGAAGATCGCCAGCGGCAGACTGATGCCGAGGCCGAGCGCCATCGCCACCATGCTGACCAGAACATGGCTGCCGAGATAATCCGGCAGGCGCGCGAAAGCTTCAGAAAATCGTAATCCCAGCATCTGTGGGGATAGTGCGATGATAAGTCCGGTACCGCAACCCGTTAATCGCTGTGCGAGGAAAAAACTCTGAGCCGACGCTGCGAATGCCGCGCAATATCGGCATATTTGCTCGATGGCGGCGTCGGTTGCAATTTGTCCGGCTTCGCGCGGCCCCTTCCTGCGGTGAAAGCGCCGTGCCACACTGACGGAAGCCAAGGGGAGGCCGACATGTCAGACCGCATGGAAATGGAAAGTCTCGTCCGCGCGCTCTATGCCGCGCGCGTTGGCAATGACATCGCGACCGTCGAGCGCCTGTTCGCCGACGACGCACAGTTCGAAATACTCGGCAGCAATCCGGCCGCGGTGAAGACGATCGGCAAGCGCAACATTGTCGCCGCCGCGCAAGCGCTCATGAAGACGTTCGTGATGGACGAATTGGAGATCGTCGCGCTGCTGATCGACGGCAATCGCGCCGCGGTGCACTGGCGGGTTCAGGTCAAGCCGGCAGGAAGTGGAACGTCGGCGCCGACCGACATGATCGACATTCTGACGATCGAGAACGGCCGGGTCACGGCGCTGACCGAAATATGCGATTCAGCGTTGGCCATGCGGCTCGCCGGATCCGCGCCTCGGCTGCAGATGGCCTGATCGCGCTTCGGATAATTGTGGGCCGGCACCGGCGGGAGCTTGTGCCGGATTGCCGGGGAACCGTAATCCGGCCAGATTGCCGGCGGTGACACCACACGGGGGCGCTGCCGATGCCGATCACAACGGAGTTCGTCGTCCGTCTGGCGAAAGTGCTGATGACCGCGGCGCTCGCGGCGTTTGCCTTCATCGTCACCTACGACAATCTGGTCGATTACGGCTCGAATTACGAGTTCGTCAAACACGTCCTGAGCATGGACACGACCTTCCCGGGCAACCGGCTGATGGATCGCGCCATCACCAGCCCGACCGCATGGGCGGCCGGTTACGCCGCGCTGATCGCGGCCGAGGGCGCAACCTGTATCCTGCTCGCGATCGGCGCGGTGACGATGTTGCGTGCCGTGCAGTTGCCGGCGTCGGCCTTCAATCGCGCCAAGGGCTGGATGGTGGCCGGTGCGACGTTGGGCTTCGGCGTCTGGTTCTTCGGCTTCATGGTGGTGGGCGGCGAGTTTTTCGCCATGTGGCAGTCGAAGACCTGGAACGGTCAGGAGGCGGCCTTCCGCTTTTACATGTCGTTGCTGGCGGTCCTCATCTTCGTCAATCAGCGCGACACCGACCCGGCCTGACGCCCGCTCGCACGGCGGCGCCAAATTCCGTTCCGCAACGGCAGGGGCCTGTTTTTCGCGGGCCGCTTTGGGTTGCAATACCGGCGTGAGCGGCTAGTTTGCGCGGGCTCGCGGGAGACCGGGGAAGGCAAAGACATGGCGGCGACGATGACCGCGACAGCGACGACGCACGGGGCGGCGGTGGCCCTGAACACGGTCGATGTGGCCTTCCGGCTCGCGGATGGCGGCACGTTCCGGGCGGTCAGCAATGCGACGCTCAACGTCGCCGACGGCGAGTTCGTCTCCATCGTCGGGCCGACCGGCTGCGGCAAATCCACGCTGCTCAACATCGCCGCCGGCCTGCTGGCGCCGGCCGCGGGTTCCGTCGACATTTTTGGCGCGCGTCTGTCCGATCTGAACCGCCAGGCCGGCTATCTCTTCCAGGCCGACGCGCTGTTTCCGTGGAAGACCGCGCTGGAGAATGTCGCCATCGGTCTCGAGATCGTCGGCGTGCCGCAGACCGAGGCGAGGGCGCGCGCCAAGGACTGGCTCGGCAAGGTCGGGCTGGGCGCGTTCGGCGACCGCTATCCGCACATGCTGTCGGGCGGCCAGCGCAAGCGCGTGGGCCTTGCCCAGGTGCTCATTCGCGATCCGAAAATCCTGCTGATGGACGAGCCCTTCGGTCCGCTCGACGCGCAGACCCGGCAGATCATGGGCAACTTGCTGCTCGATCTGTGGAGCGCCGACCGCAAGGCGGTGCTGTTCGTGACCCACGACCTCGAGGAGGCGATCGCCTTGTCCGACCGCGTCGTCATCATGTCGGCGGGGCCGGCTTCGCGCATCATTGGCGACTGGCGGGTGAATCTGCCGCGGCCGCGCGACATTTCCGAGGTCAGGCTCGACCCCGGCTTCCATGACCTGCACCGCGATATCTGGCACATGCTCAAGGAAGAAGTCGTCAAGGGCTACGCCCAGGCGGAGGGCCGGTGATGTCGCGCACCACCTTGCTCACCCTTCAGGTCGCGGTGGCCGTCGTCTTCGTCGCGGTCTGGTACGTGTTCACGACCTATCCGGTGTTCGGCCACATCTTGCTGCCGCCGTTCTTCTTCTCCAACCCGGTCGATGTCGTCAAACAGGTCATCGCCTGGTTCGTCTCCGGCGTGATCTGGAAGCACCTGTGGGTGACGTTGCTGGAATCGATGCTCGCCTTCGTCATCGGCTCGGTCGGCGGCGTGCTGGTCGGCTTCTGGTTCGCGCGCCAGCCGCGCACCGCCGCGGTGTTCGACCCTTACGTCAAGATGGCCAACGCGCTGCCGCGCGTGGTGCTGGCGCCGATCTTCACGCTGTGGCTCGGCCTCGGCATCTGGTCCAAGGTGGCGCTCGGCGTCACGCTGGTGTTCTTCATCGTCTTCTTCAACGTCTACCAGGGCGTCAAGGAAGTCTCGCCCACCGTGCTCGCCAATGCCCGCATGCTCGGCATGAAAGAGCGCCAGCTGATGCGCCACGTCTACTGGCCGTCGGCGCTGTCCTGGATGTTCTCGTCGCTGCACACCTCGGTCGGCTTCGCCGTGGTCGGCGCGGTCGTCGGCGAGTATCTCGGCGCCGCGGCCGGGCTCGGCTATCTGATCCAGCAGGCGGAAGGGGTCTTCGACGTCGCCGGGGTGTTCGCCGGCATGCTCGTGCTGGCCGCCTTCGTCATCGTCATCGACATGATCGTGACCCTGGTCGAGAAGCGGCTCCTGGTCTGGCGGCCCGCCGTGGGCGATGCGAGACCGTGAGGGGCGGGTTGCTTTTGAAAGGCTAGGCAATGCCCGGTGGCTCGCCTAGATTGCGCGCCAACGACAGCACATGAGGAGGAAACCGATGTCTACTTTATTCCGGCGCGCCGCCATGGCGGCGGCCGCGTTCGTCGTCTCGACCGGCCTGATGGCCGGCGCGGCGCTCGCCCAATCCAAGGTCACGCTCGCCGTCGGCGGCGGTTCCTGCCTGTGCTACCTGCCGACCATGCTGGCCAAGCAGCTCGGCGAGTACGAGAAGGCCGGCGTCAATGTCGAGGTCATCGATTTCAAGGGCGGCTCGGACGCGCTCAAGGCCGTGATCGGCGGCTCCGCCGACGTCGTCTCCGGCTATTTCGACCACTGCGTCAACCTCGCCGCCAAGGGGCAGCACCTGCAGGCCTTCGTGGTCTATGACCGCTATCCGGGTCTGGCGCTGGTCGTGTCGCCGAAGCAGACCGACAGCATCAAGTCGGTGAAGGACCTTGCCAACAAGAAGGTCGGCGTGTCCGCGCCGGGCTCTTCGACCGACTTCTTCCTCAAATATCTGCTGAAGAAGGAAGGCGTCGATCCGAACTCGGTCGGCGTCATCGGCGTTGGCCTCGGCGCCACCGCCGTCGCCGCGATGGAGCAGGGCCAGATCGACGCGGCCGTCATGCTCGATCCGTCGGTCACCGTGCTGCAGGGCCGCAACAAGGGCCTGCGAATCCTCAGCGACACCCGCACGCAGCACGACACGCTCCAGGTGTTCGGCGGCGAATATCCGGGCGGCGCGCTCTATACCCGCGCCGACTGGATCGCCAGCCACGAGAAGGAAGTGCAGGCGATGACCAACGCCATCCTGGCGACGCTGAAATGGATCCATTCGCACACGCCCGAAGAGATCGCCGACAAGATGCCGCCGGAATACGTCGGCAAGGACAAGGCGGGCTACATCGCGGCGCTCAAGAACACGCTGCCGATGTATTCGGAGACCGGCCGCATGGACCCGAAGGGCGCCGAGGCGGTGCTCGCGGTGTTCTCGCAAGGCTCGCCGGATGTCGCCAAGGCCAATATCGACGTGACCAAGACCTACACCAACAAATACGTCGAAGCGGCCTCGAAGAAGTAACGTCGCGGCGACCAGCAAACAGGCATGTCAAAACGGCGGGGAACTTCCCCGCCGTTTCTGTTATTGTGGATCGTATGAACCTCATCTCCATCCAGTCGCACGTCGTCTTCGGCCATGTCGGCAACTCGGCCGCGGTCTTTCCGCTGCAACGCATGGGCGTGGAAGTCTGGCCGATCCACACCGTGCAGTTCTCCAATCACACCGGCTACGGCGATTTCACCGGCGAGGTGTTCGGCGGCAAGCTGATCCGCGAGCTGATCGCGGGCCTCGAAAAACGCGGCGTGCTGCCGGAGTGCGACGGCATCCTGTCGGGCTACATGGGCAGCGCGGAGATCGCCGAGGCTATCCTCGAGGCGACCGCCACCGTGCGGCGGGCCAATCCCTCGGCGCGCTATTGCTGCGATCCGGTGATCGGCGACATCGGCAAGGGCGTGTTCGTGCGCGAGGGCATTCCGGATTTCATCAAGACCAAGGCGCTGCCGGCGGCCGACGTCGTCACGCCGAACCAGTTCGAGCTCGACTTCCTCACCGGCCGGCCTTCGAAGACCAAGGCCGAGGCGCTCGACGCGGTCAAGGCGCTGCACGATCTCGGGCCGCGCGCGGTGCTGGTGACGTCGCTGCACACCGACGAGACGCCGGAGGATGCGATCGACATGCTCGCCTCGGACGACACCGGCTGCTATTTGTTGCGCACGCCGCGGCTGCAGCTCGTCGCCAATGGCGCCGGCGATACGGTGGCGGCGCTGTTCCTGGCGCATTATCTGCGCGAGGGCGGCGCCAGGGCGGCGTTGTCGCGCGCCGGCAGCAGCATCTTCGGCATTCTGCAGAAGACGCTGGAAGCCGGCGCCAGCGAGATCCAGGTCGTGCTCGGGCAGGACGAGGTGGTCAAGCCGAGCCGGGAGTTCGAGGCCGAGCAGATCGTCGCGCCGCCGTTTGAGGAAACCGAAAGGCAGTTGTAATGCGCCGCCGTTTCATCACGCTCGACGTCTTCACCCGGAAGCGCTTTGCCGGCAATCCGCTCGGCATGGTGTTCGATTCCGAGGGTCTCGACACGCAGGCGATGCAGACCATCGCCCGCGAGTTCAATTTTTCGGAGACCGTGTTCATCGCGCCCCCGCAGGATGGCGGCCACCGCGCGTCGATGCGCATCTTCACGCCGGGTTCGGAACTGCCGTTCGCCGGCCATCCGACGGTCGGCGCCGCGGTCGGGCTGGCGCGCGCCTCGGGCGGCGGCGAGCAGAGCTTCGTCATTGCCGAGAAGATCGGGCCCGTCCCGTGCGACGTGCGCATGCACGATGCCGATTCAGGCTTTGCCGAATTCAAATTGCCGCAACTGCCGCAGGCGATCGGCGATCTACCGGACGTCGCGACCCTGGCGGCGGGGCTTGGCCTCGAGCCGGCCGATATCGACACCGACGCATTCCCGCCGTCGCGCTGGTCGGCCGGCGTGCCGTTCGCCATCGTCGCGGTGCGCTCGCTCACGGCGGCCGCCAAGGCCAGGCCGAACGGCGAAGCGTTCACGCAGGCTTTCGGGCAGGGCGGGCCGGCCAAGGCCTATGTGGTGTGCGAGCAGGTCGCGGAGCCGGGACATCAGCTCCACGTCCGCATGTTCGCGCCCGGCATCGGCATTGCCGAGGACCCGGCGACCGGCGGCGCGCTGGCTGCCTTTTCCGGACTCTACGTCGCGCACAAGCGGCCAGCCGATGGCGTGCACAGATTGGCGCTCGAGCAGGGCTACGAGATGGGCCGGCCGAGCCTGCTGCACCTGACGCTCGACGTCGAAGGCGGCAGGCTGCGCGAGGCCGCGATCGGCGGCGACGCCGTCGTCGTCACCGAAGGCGTCATCGAAGCATGACGATATCCGGCCGCGCCGAAGTCGTTCACGTCGATCGGCTCGAACTCGACTACGAGCCGAAGCCGTGGGCGTTTGCCGACGCCAATCGCCGGCAGATCGACGCGGTTTTCGCCGAAGCGCAGACCAGGAAGCCGGCGCTGTTCAACGGCCGGGTGCTGACCATGCACCGCTGCGCCATCGCCAACGGCGTCATGAGCGGCGGCTTCTTCGACACCGACTATGCCAGCTTCACCTACTGGATCGCCTCCGGGCGTCCGGAGGCGGCGGGTGTCTACGACTGTTTCGGTGCGGCGGCGGTCATGTCGGCCGACGGCGCCTTCCTGCTCGGCGAGATGGCGGCTCATACATTCAACGCCGGCCAGATCTATTTCCCGTGCGGCACGCCGGACCGCAGCGACCTGACGGGCAACACCGTCGATTTCGATTTCAGCGTGCGCCGCGAGCTCAAGGAGGAGACCGGGCTCGATCCGGCTGACCTCACCGACGAGCCGGGTTGGACCGTGGTCATGGACAGCGAGGTGATATGCGCCATCAAGGTGATGCGTTCGACCATCGACGCGACGCCGCTGCGCGCGCAACTTCTTCAGCATCTCGCCCGTGAGCGACAGCCGGAACTGGCCGACATCAAGATCGTTCGCGGCACCCGCGATTTCCATCCGAAGATGCGGTCTTTCGCCCGCACCTTTCTCGCCGCGCGTTTTGCCGGCTGAAACGACATGAGGCAGCGATGAAGCTCGATCAGATCGCCAAGCGTTTCCGCATCGACAAGCCCGACACCTTCAAGCTCGCCGATCACGATCCGGGCGACACCGCCGGCCTGACGATCGACAAGGGCGACGCCAAGGATCTCCTGAAGGAAGGCATCGACAAGCTCTCCGACCTCCAGGAGAAGCTCTATGCCGACAACCGTTGGTCCGTGCTGATCGTCTTGCAGGCGATGGACGCCGCCGGCAAGGACAGCCTGATCGAGCACGTCATGAGCGGGGTCAATCCGCAGGGCGTGCAGGTGTTCTCCTTCAAGGAGCCGAGCAAGGAAGAGCTCGACCACACTTTCTTGTGGCGCATCGCCCAGCGCGCGCCGGAGCGCGGCCGCATTGGCATCTTCAACCGTTCGCACTACGAGGAAGTGCTGGTGGTGCGCGTGCACCCGGAATATCTCAAGGCGCAGCGCCTGCCGGACACTGCGAACGGCAAGGATATCTGGCACCAGCGCTTCGACGACATTCGCGGCTTCGAGAAACATCTGGCGCGCAACGGCACGCTGATCCTCAAGTTCTTCCTCAACGTGTCGCGCGACGAACAGCGCAAGCGCTTCCTCGATCGCATCGACGAGCCGGCCAAGCGCTGGAAGTTCTCGATGGGCGATGTCAAGGAACGCGCGCTGTGGCCGAAATATATGGAGGCCTATGAGGACATGATCCGCGAGACGTCGACGCCGGAGGCGCCGTGGTATGTCATTCCCGCGGACCACAAGTGGTTCTCGCGTCTGGTCGTGTCCGCCGCCATCGTCGATGCCATCGAGAACCTCAAGCTTGAATTCCCCAGGATCGAGGGCGCGGCGCTCGAGGAACTGGAAAAAGCCAAGGCGGCGCTGAAAGCGGAGAAGTAGCGCGTCGTCATTCCGGGGCGCTCGCGCCAGCGAGCGGACCCGGAATCCGGTGGCGGGCTCGGCGCGAGTTTCGGGATTCCGGGTCCGCGCTGCGCGCGTCCCGGAATGACCGAACTCACCAAACGCCCGGCACCAGCCGGTAGCGCACCTTGTCGCAATAGGCGGTGTAGCCGGACAGGTCGCGCTTGAGCACGCGCTCCTCGTCGAGCAAACGCCAGGCGAACACGGCCGCCAGCGGAATGACCAGCAGCAGCGCCCAATATGAGCCGAGGGCGAGCGGCGTCAGGCCGAACATCAGCAGCGCGCCGGAATACATCGGATGGCGCACATAGGCGTAAGGCCCGGTGCTGATCACGGGCTGATCGGCGCCGGTCGTGATGGTGGCCGCCGCGTAGCTGTTCACCGACAGGACGTAACAAACCAGGACATAGGACAGCATCACGGCAATGTCGGCGGCGATGACCAGCCATGCAGGGACGTGCGACCAGCCGAACAGATGATCGAGACCGGGCAGGGCGAACAGCAGCACCACGCAGACCGAGGCGGCGGACATGATGAGCTTCTGGCTCTTTTCGGTCTCCGCCGTGGGGCCGACGGCGAGGCGCCGCTCGACCAGCGCCGGCTCGGTTTTGAGGAAATACAGCGAGCCGCCGATGGTGAAGGCCGCAAACAGCGCCCAATAGAGCCAGCCCTGCCAGTAGGTCAGGCTCAGCGATGGCAGCATGATGATGACGGCCAACGCGACGATGAATTTTGCCGAGCTTTCCAGCGTACGGCGCCGGAGCTCGGGGCTGGCTTGCGGGGAAGGGGTCATGGCAAGGGGCATGGGCGTCTTGTTCGATCCAGAACGCACGGGACGGGCTTCGGGTTGGCCCCGGCCCGCGGCGGGCAGCTATTCCGTATTAGAAGGGCGCCCGGCCTCAAAGCCGGGAAACAACAGCCCAAGGAGCTGCCTTAGGTGGCAAACGCATCAACTAGGCTGTGTACTCATTACACCGCTGGCCCCAGCCAGGAGCGGCGAGAAAGCGGACGTCTGCTGAGGTCGCCGAAGGGCCAACAGCGGAAGTCCGGATTCGTGCGCGGGGGCGAGGCCTACCTATCAATGGGCGAGAATGTGCGCACGACCTCATACATGCCCGGCTCAAATTTCGCGATCGTGAGCGCTTCTTGGAGAAAGGGTAGCGGTCCAGGATCCTGGCGCATGGCCTCATAGTCTTCCGCGCTGCGCCACTGCGCATACATGGTCACCTTCGTGCCGTCGAGGCTCCGATGAAGGGTCGAGGAAACAAAGCCAGGTGCCCGGCTGACGAATTCATCGGTCGCGCGCGAAAGCAAATCGAGGAGCCGGTCCTGGTTGGCTGGATCTACCGTGAAGACATTTATTAGGCTGATCATACGGTTCGGTCCTCTCTCTTGTTGCCTGATGCCTTGCCTATCACGAAGGGGGAGTTCCAATAGGACCGTCACCATTTCAGCCTCGCGCCGGATCGACCGCCCGAGGTCGTCGCTGGACGCAAATGACGCCCCTGAGAGAACCCTATCAAACCAAAGGTAGGCCGCACCGGGTCAAGGCCATTGATGCCCGTTGCGGGTCATAGCCATCTCGGCTGCTTTGGCGGCGCGGGCGGCGGCGAGAGCGGACCATCCAGTGAAAATCAGCGAGAGAGCGACTCCAATAAGGCCACCGATCCCGATTCGGGTTTGCCATTTAGCCCAGTCGACCGCGTCCTCAGCGGCTTGCGCCATCCGGACCTGCTGACACAGGTCATCCTCCTCTCGACCCTTAGCGGGGTCACAACTGCGCTTGTAATTTCCGCTATCGGCTTTCTGCTCGGATTGTTGGGCAATTGGCGGCGGCAGTGGCTCGGGGGTCTATTGCTTCTGCTCGGACTGTGCGGCTTGGGCGGCACTATCGCTCTGTGCTTTGCATGGCCCTAGCGCCAGGACTAAGCATCCTCCAAGCGCAATGAAGTGCACCCAATCGCGTTTAAACATTGGAGGAAGAACGCCCCTGAAAATCCGCCCCGGCGATCTTATTGGAGAGGTTGCGTTCTGTCTCGGGTACACCTGCAGGGTCCGGCCAACGGCGTCCGCCGAGATCAGGCAGCAATGCTGACCTAAACCGCCGCTTGCAGCGGCGGCCCGCAATCGGCTAGAAACCCCCGTATCCGGTGGCGCTTAACGCAGGCTTTACCGGAATCCGCGACCGTCAGGGTCGCATTTGAGGGTACTTGAGCCAATGCCGACGCGGCAGACCATCTGCGCGATCGACCCGGTGGCCGCCAAGCCGATTGGCAAGGCCCGGCCGGCGGCTACCCTCATTCTGGGCACGCTCCTTCTCCTTACCCGCCCCTGAGGGCCGGCTGGGCATTGCGCCTGGGCACTCGGGGGACGGCGGTTCGATGAGCAAACCCCAATAGAGCGCCAACCGACCAGACCGGCGCCAGGATTTTGAGAAGGACAATTCCAATGACGACCCAGACCCCGTCCGAGCAGGACCGCGTCGTAATCTTCGATACCACCTTGCGCGACGGCGAGCAGTGCCCCGGCGCCACCATGACCCACGAGGAAAAGCTCGAGGTCGCCGAACTCCTGGACACCATGGGCGTCGATATCATCGAGGCCGGCTTTCCGATCGCCTCGGAAGGCGACTTCGCCGCCGTCAACGAGATCGCCAAGCGCGCCAAGAACGCGGTGATCTGCGGTCTCTCCCGCGCCGCGCCGAAGGACATCGACCGCTGCGCCGAGGCCATCAAGCCGGCCAGGCGCAACCGCATCCATACCTTCCTGTCCACCTCGCCGGTGCACATGAAGTACAAGCTGCAGAAGGAGCCGCACGAAGTCTACGAGATGGTGATCGCGCAGGTGACGCGCGCGAGGAGCCATACCGACGACGTCGAGTGGTCGAGCGAGGACGGCACCCGCACCGAGATCGACTTCCTGTGCCGCTGCGTCGAGGCCGCGATCAAGGCCGGCGCCACGACCATCAACATCCCGGACACCGTCGGCTACACCACGCCGGAAGAATACATGCGGCTGTTCGAGACGGTGCGCCAGCGCGTGCCGAATTCGGACAAGGCGGTGTTCTCGACGCACTGCCATAACGATCTCGGCATGGCGGTCGCCAATTCGCTGGCCGGCGTGCGCGGCGGCGCGCGGCAGATCGAATGCACCATCAACGGCATCGGCGAACGCGCCGGCAATGCCGCGCTCGAAGAGATCGTGATGGCGATCAAGACGCGCAACGACGTGTTTCCGTACACGACCGGCATCGACGCCACGATGCTGACGCGCGCCTCCAAGCTGGTCGCGGCGGCGACCTCGTTCCCGGTGCAGTACAACAAGGCGATCGTCGGCCGAAACGCCTTCGCGCATGAGAGCGGCATCCACCAGGACGGCATGCTCAAGAACGCGCAGACCTACGAGATCATGACGCCGGAGTCGGTCGGCGTGAAGCAGACCTCGCTGGTGATGGGCAAGCACTCCGGCCGTCACGCCTTCCAGCACAAGCTGGCGGAGCTGGGCTATCATCTCTCCGACAACCAGTTGCAGGATGCCTTCGTCCGCTTCAAGGCGCTCGCCGACCGCAAGAAGCAGATCTACGACGAGGACATCGAGGCTTTGGTGGACGAGGAAATCGCGACCGCGCATGACCGCGTCAAGATCGTGTCCCTGACGGTGATCGCCGGCACCATGGGGCCGCAGACCGCGACGCTGACCGTCGATATCGACGGCAAGCACGTCACCCATCAGTCGTCCGGCAACGGTCCGGTGGATGCGATCTTCAACGCCATCCAGGCGATCGTGCCGCACGAGGCCAAGCTCGACCTCTATCAGGTGCACGCCGTGACCGAGGGCACCGACGCGCAGGCGGAAGTCTCGGTGCGGCTGTCGGCGGAAGGGCGCTCCTTTACCGCCAAGGGCGCCGACCCGGATACGCTGGTCGCCTCGGCCAAGGCCTATCTCGGCGCGCTCAACAAGATGACGAGCCGCAGCGGCAAGATGTCGGGCATCGAAAAGCGCATCCACGCCAACGACGCCGGCTGATCGGGCCGGCGGTTCCATCTGCGCATTGCGCCGCGTCCGGTCCCGGGCGCGGCGCTTTGCTTTTATCCCGCACTGCGACGTTCTGCCCCGGGTGGACCGGTCTCGGCCCTTGCCGGGGTGGCGATTTGGTGCCAACTTTCCGTCCAAAGGCCCGTCAGGGCTCATAAAATAACGGAGGGAACGTCGATGCGCTCATGGATCGTCGCAGCCGCTGCTGCTGCTGCTTTTGCTGCTGCTTCTGCTGCTGCTTCTTCGCCCGCGGCTGCCGCTGATCCCATAATTATCAAGTTCAGTCATGTAGTTGCGCCCGATACGCCGAAGGGCAAGGGCGCCGAAAAATTCAAAGAGCTCGCCGAAAAATATACCGACGGCAAGGTCAAGGTCGAAGTCTATCCGAACTCGACCTTGTACAAGGACAAGGAAGAGCTCGAGGCCTTGCAGCTCGGCGCCGTGCAGATGCTGGCGCCGTCGAACTCGAAGTTCGGCCCGATGGGCATCAAGGACTTTGAGGTGTTCGACCTGCCGTTCCTGCTGCCTAACCTCGAGGCGCTGCGCAAGGTGACGGAAGGTCCGATCGGCAAGCGCATGCTCAAGCTGATGGATGCCAAGGGCATGGTAGGCCTTGCCTATTGGGACAATGGCTTCAAGCAGATGAGCGCCAACAAGCCGCTCAAAACTCCGGCCGATTACAAGGGTCTGAAGTTCCGCATCCAGTCGTCGAAGGTGCTGGAAGCGCAATTCCGCGCCCTCGGCGCCGTGCCGCAGGTCATGGCCTTCTCGGAAGTCTATCAGGCGCTGCAGACCGGCGTGGTGGACGGCCAGGAGAACACCTGGTCGAACATCTACACCCAGAAAATGCACGAAGTGCAGAAGTTCATCACCGAGAGCAACCACGGCTACATCGGCTACGTCGTGGTCGTGAACAAGAAGTTCTGGGACGGCCTGCCGGGCGACGTTCGCCCGCAACTTGAGAAGGCGATGGCGGAATCGACGCAGTTCGCCAATAGCCAGTCGGCCAAGGAAAACGACGAGGCCAAGGCCGAGATCGTCAAGACCGGCAAGACCACGATCCTCACTCCGACCGCGGCGGAGACCGCCGAACTGCGCAAGACCATGGCGCCTCTTTACGAAGACATGGGCAAGCGCGTCGGCAAGGAACTGATCGACGAGGTCGTCAAGACCGTCGGCGGCCAGAGCTGACAGAACATCGGAGCCGCGGCATTGTCCGCGGCTCCGTCCATTTCTGGCAGAATGCGCGGGCGGTGAGAGGGGCGCCGCCGGCCTTTTCACTTCAATCAGCTATCTGAGCTCGTCGTGACGACGAGGCGATCCCCCGTCAGTGCACGAGGTGGCGATGTTCCTTCGCATCCTGGACCGGCTTGAGGAAATCCTGATCGCCACGCTGATCGCGGTGGCGACCGTCGTCATCTTTGTCGCCGTCGTGCACCGTTACGCGGTCGGCGTCCCATGGCTTTACCCGCTGGTCTTCGACATCAACCTGACCTGGGCTCAAGAACTGTGCATTTACCTGTTCGTGTGGATGGCCAAGTTCGGTGCCGCCTATGGCGTGCGCACCGGCATCCATGTCGGGGTCGATGTTGCGGTCAACATGCTCAAGCCGCCGGCGCGCAAGAAGGTCATCCTGTTCGGCCTGATGTGCGGTGCGCTGTTCACCGCAATCGTCGGCACCATGGGCGCCAAGTTCGTCATCGAGCTTTATCCGACCGGGCAGGTGTCGCCCGACATGGAATTCCCGCGGTGGATCATCTTCCTCGCGGTGCCGCTCGGTTCGTATCTGATGTGCTTCCGCTTCCTCCAGGTGGCCTGGGCGTATTGGCGGACCGGCGAATTGCCCCATCACGATCCCGGTCACGTCGAAGGCGTGGTCGAAAGCCCGTCGGCCGCCAGGGACCTGCGCGCCGAAGAGCTTGCCGATAACGCGCCGGGGGCCTCGCGATGAACACCGCCATCATCTTCAGCCTGCTGATCGCGCTGATGCTGACGGGCATGCCGATTTCGATCGCGCTCGGCCTGACCGTGCTGTCCTTCCTGTTCGTCATGACCACGGTGCCGATCGAGTCGGTCGCGCTCAAGCTCTTCACCGGCATCGAGAGCTTCGAGATCATGGCGATCCCGTTCTTCATCCTCGCCGGCAACTTCCTCACCCATGGCGGCGTGGCGCGGCGCATGATCAATTTTGCCGCCTCAATGGTCGGCCATTGGTACGGCGGCCTCGGGCTTGCGGCGGTAGTGGCCTGCGCGCTGTTTGCCGCTATCTCGGGCTCGTCGCCGGCAACCGTCGTGGCGATCGGCTCCATTCTCATTCCGGCGATGGTCAATGCCGGTTACCCGAAGCGCTTCGGCGCCGGCGTTATCGCCACCTCCGGCGCGCTCGGCATCCTCATTCCGCCGTCGATCGTGATGGTGCTCTATGCGGTGTCCACCGGCGGCAGTGTTGCGATCGACCCGGAGGGCAAGCGCGTGCTGTCGGCTTCCGTCGGTCAGTTGTTCATGGCCGGCGTCATCCCAGGCCTGATGCTGGCGTTCCTGCTCGGCATGACGACGTTCTACCGCGCCTGGAAGAACGATTATCCGCGCATGCCGCGTGCCGACTGGATCACCCGCTTCAGGGCGTTCCGCGAATCGATCTGGGGCCTGCTGCTGATCGTCATTGTGCTTGGCGGCATCTACAGCGGCATCTTTACGCCGACCGAGGCGGCTGCCGTCAGTGCGGTCTATGCCTTCGTGATAGCCGTTTTTGTCTATCGGGACATGAAACTGCGCGATGTGCCGAAGGTGCTGCTGTCGTCGGCCAACATGAGCGCGATGATCCTCTACATCATCACCAACGCGGTGTTGTTCTCGTTCCTGATGACCAGCGAGCAGATCCCGCAGGCGATGACGGCGTGGCTCAAGAGCAGCGGCATCGGCTGGGTCGAGTTCCTGATGATCGTCAACATCATCCTGCTGGTCGCCGGCAACGTGATGGAGCCATCATCGATCGTACTCATCACCGCGCCGATCCTGTTCCCGATCGCGGCGAGCCTCGGCATTCATCCGGTGCACCTCGGCATCCTGATGACGGTCAACATGGAGGTTGGCCTATGCCATCCGCCGGTGGGGCTCAATCTCTACGTCGCGTCCGGCATCGCGAGAATGGGCATTACCGAATTAACCATTGCGACATGGCCGTGGCTGATGACGATGCTGGCGTTCCTCATCATCGTCACCTACGTGCCGGAACTGTCGCTGTTTCTGCCGCGAATGCTCGGCATGCTGTAGGCGCAGCGACAGCTCCGCCGGTGCATCGGTGTGACGGTGGATGAACGGCAGTTCATCCACATTGCGATGATTTAATGTCTGTCCAATCATTAACTTGATGTGGCGGCGCAGGTTTTTTCTACTCACCTCCGTTGAATGGCTATCACTCGAAGCTGTTCACCAAGGAGGTGGCTATGTTGAAATATGTTCTCGCCGGCACCACGGCTCTTGCGATTGCTGGCGGTTCGCTCGCCTACGCGCAGAAGGGACCCGATGGCCCCAAAGGCGCCGAGCGCTGGCGCCCGACCGCTCAGGACATGGCGGCGTTCAGCGATGCGCGCATCGCGGCGCTCAAGGCCGGGCTGAAGCTGACGCCCGAGCAGGAGAAGAACTGGCCGGCCGTCGAGACGGCGATGCAGGATCTCGCCAAGCAGCGCTCCGAGCGCTTCGCTGCGCGCGCGTCTGCCGACAAGCCGCAGGATCCGATCGAGCGCATGAGCGTGCGGGCGGAGCGTATGACGCAGCGTGGCGAGGCGCTCAAGAAGCTCGCCGACGCTGCCGGCCCGCTCTACAAGAGCCTCGATGAAGGCCAGAAGCACCGCTTCATGGTGCTGGCGCGTCTGGGCGGTGAGGGCCATGGCTGGCGCCGCGGTCATCACGGCCACGGTCCCAAGCACCACATGCGTCACCACGGTCCGCGTGGCGGCCAGGGCCCGATGGGCCCGGGCAACGACGCTCCGCGGCCGCAGTAGGAACCCAGCTTCACGCCAAGTGGACGCGGCCTGGCTTTCTCCCGGAAGCCCGCCGCGCCCCAAGAACCGCCGGGGTTCGCCCCGGCGGTTTTTGCGTTTCGGAACACGAGGTTAGGGCAGTGGCAAAGTCGGGTATGGAGGGCTTTCGGTGCTTGCCATAGCGAGATCGCTTTGCTACAGGGACCGCCTTGCTGATGGAGCCCTCGGGCCGCCGGCAATCCGGGCGCTTAGCTCAGTTGGTAGAGCAGCTGACTCTTAATCAGCGGGTCGTAGGTTCGATCCCTACAGCGCCCACCATTCCCCTCGCATCGCGGCGAATGGCCCGGATAACGCCGAAAGGCGGGGCCCGGCCGTGCGGCTCAAGAGCCGACCACCCACTTCATGACGTGAACCCCGGCCATGCACAATTCGCCGGTCGATTTCGTCACCTCGACCTTGGAGCGGCTGCGCGCCGCCTGCGGGTCGATTTCCTCGACGGTGTAGCGCGCCGTCAGCGTGTCGCCGATGAAGACCGGGGCGATGAAGCGGATCTTGTCGTAGCCAAGCGACACCGACACCGCCTTGGCGCCGCGCTCGGCCGAACGCTTCGACATCATCGAGGCGCAGGACGACAAGAGGCCGAGCACCATGCCGCCATGGGCGATGCGCCTGCCGAAGGGCGACTTGCGCGCGAAGTCCTCGTTGACGTGGATCGGATCGAAGTCGCCGGTGATCGCCGAGAACATCGCCAGGTCGGTCTCGGTAATCGTCTTGGAGAATTCCGCGGTCTCGCCGACCTTGAGGTGACATTCAAACACGGGCCTTCTCCGGGATAAGGTAGCCGGCGATCATCGCCGCCTGCGCCTGATACATCTGCACGCCGGTCGAGATGCGGCAGCCGCAGGCCTTGGCGTGCGCCAGCAGCGGCGTGATCTCCGGCGCGGTGACGACATCGGCCACCACGATATTGGGATCGAGCTTGCCGAACGGCGCCGGCATGTTGGTGTCGGGCGCCATGCCGGTCGGGCTCGCATTGGCGATGAGGTCGAAGCCGTCTGCGCTGGCTTCGCCCACCGTGAAGAGGCACTGGCTGTGCGCCTGGCCGAGGCGGCTCGCGACATCGTTGGCTTTGGCCCTGTCGAGATCGACGATGGTGATCGCCGCTGCGCCGGCTTCCGCCAGCGCGTCGATGATGGCGCTGCCGGCGCCGCCGGCGCCGAACACCAGCGCACGCTTGCCCTTGGGCTCGAAGCCGGCCTTGCGCGCGGCGCCGACGAAGCCGACGCCGTCGAGCATGTCGCCGGCCCAGACATTGTCGCTCTCGCGGCGCACGATGTTGACGGCGCCGACGCGGCTCGCCCGCGGCGACGGCTTCTCGACATAAGGCAGCGCGCGCAATTTGTGCGGCACCGTGAGGATGAAGCCATCGCAGTTCACGGTCGCTTTCAGGCCGCGCACGACGGTGTCGAAATCGGCGGGCCGCACATGCATCGGTACGCACAGCGCGTTGTGGCCGAGCGCGTGGAATTCGCCGCTGATGCCGGCCGGCGATTTCACCTGGGCGATCGGATCGCCAAGGATCGGGAACAGGCGGGTGGCGCCGTTGACGAGGGGCTTCGGGGCTTGCGGGTCGGTCATTCGGCGGCCTTCGGCAGTTCGAGACGCGACGAACGCGGTGGCCGCTGCCGCTTGTCGAGATCGCCGGACAGGCGCAGCAGCCCCGGCTGGAACAGCCGCGCATCCATGGTGGCGAGCTGCGGCGAAATCTTCGGCCTGAAGCCCATGCGGGCGACGATGTCACGCTCGAGATCGACGCCGGGGGCGATCTCGATCAGCTCGACGCCGGCCTCGCCAAGTTGAAACACCGCACGTTCGGTGATGTAGAGCACGCGCTGGCCGCGTTGCCGCGCGTACTGGCCGCTGAAGGTGATCTGCTCGACTTGGCGGACGACCTTCTGGCTGTCGCCGTCCTTGGCGATCTGCATCCTGCCGCCGGGCCAGGCGAAGTCGCTCTTTCCGGCGGTGAAGGTACCGCTGAACACCGCCGTCTTGGCGTTCTGGCTGATGTTGATGAAACCGCCGGGGCCGACAATGCGGCCGCCAAAGCGGCTGACATTGACGTTGCCGGCCTCGTCGAACTCGGCAAAGGACAGAAAGGCGAGATCGAGACCGCCGCCGTCGTAAAAATCGAACTGATACGGCTGATCGACCATCGCCGCAAAGTTGCGTGCGGCGCCGGCCTCATTGCCGGAAGCGGGCGCGCCGCCGATCAGGCCCTGTTCGTTGGTGAGGCAAATGCGCTCGAGGATGTCTTCCTCCGCGGCGACGTTGGCGATGCCGGTTGAAATGCCGGAGCCGAGATTGCAGATGGCGCCGGGGCACAGTTCGAGCGCCGCGCGCCGCGCGATGATCTTGCGCGCGTCGAGCGGCAGTACCGGGATATCCGACAGCGGGATTTTCAGTTCGCCCGCATAAGATGGGCTGTAATAGGTGTCGTAAGTCTGGCTCTGCTGCGGTTCGACGACGACGAGGTCGACCAGGATGCCGGGGATCTTGACCTGTTTGCCGGGCAGGGTACCGGCGCGCGCCATGCGCTTGACCTGAACGATGACAACACCGCCGCAGCGCCGCGTCGCCTGCGCCTCGGACAACATCTCGCAGAACACGGCTTCCTCTTCCATGGTGACGTTGCCGTCTTCGTCGGCGGTGGTGCCGCGCAGGAAGCAGACGTCGAAATGGAACGGCTTGAAGAACAGGTAGTCGTCGCCGCGAAAATTGACGAGTTCGACGAGGTCTTCCTTGGCACACTCGCTCTGCCGGCCGCCGTTCTGCCGCGGGTCGACGAAGGTGTGCAGGCCGGTCTTGGTGAGAAGCCCGGCGCGGCCGCCGGCGATCTCGCGCATCAACTGCGACAGCGCGCCCTGGGGCATGGTGTAGCCTTCGATCTTGTCAGCCAATGCGAGATCGGAAATCGCTGGCGAATTCACAAAGGTGCCGGACACGACGCGTTTGAGCAGTCCTTCATGCGCCAGATGCCCGGCGCCGAGGCCCTTGCCGTTGCCGAGTCCGACCGGATGGACGGCGGTGATGTTCGCCGGTGCGCCCTCGGCGAGAAAGCGCTTCTCCAGCGCCGCCATCAGCGCCTCCGGCACGGCATGGCCGCCGCCGGAGCCGCCGATCAGAACCGTGTCGCCGGATCTTACGATCCGCACTGCTTCGTCAGCCGTCACGCGTCGCACGACAAGTCTCCTTCATCAGAACTGGCCCGGAAAATGGCAGGCCACGAAATGGTTGGGCTTCACCTCCGCGACCGGCGGCATGACCTGAGCGCAGATGCCTTGCGCGATCGGGCAGCGGGTGCGGAACGGACAGCCGGATGGCGGATCGACCGTGCTCGGCGGCTCGCCTTGCAGCGGCAGGCGCTGGCGCGTCGCCTCGATGGTGGCGTCCGGGATCGGCACGGCGGAAATCAGATAGCGCGTGTAGGGATGCAGCGGCTCGGCGAACAGCATGTCGGCCGGCGCGATCTCCATGACGCTGCCGAGATAAAGCACGACGACGCGGTCCGAGATGTGCCGCACCACGGCGAGATCGTGAGCGATGAACAGATACGTGAGCCCGAATCGCTCCTGCAGATCGATCAGCAGGTTGATAATCTGCGCCTGGATGTTGACGTCGAGCGCCGAGATCGGCTCGTCAGCGATGATGAAATCCGGCCGCACCGAGAGCGCGCGGGCGATGGAGATGCGCTGGCGCTGGCCTCCGGAGAATTCGTGCGGATAGCGGCCGGCCGCCTTCTGCGGCAGGCCGACGACGTCGAGCAGTTCGGCGATGCGCTCGCGCGTCTCCTTGTCGTTGTGTGTGACTTCGTGGAAACGCAGCGGCTCGCCGAGAATATCGCCGACGGTCATGCGCGGGTTGAGCGAGGCGTAAGGATCCTGGAACACCATCTGCATCCGCCGGCGCAGGGGCCGGATCTGCGCCTGCGAGGCATGGGCGATGTCCTGGCCGTGGAACAGCACCGAGCCGGCGGTCGGCTCGTGGATGCGCGCGACGACGCGCGCCAACGTCGATTTTCCGCAGCCGGATTCGCCGACGAGGCCGACGGTTTCACCTTGGGCGATATCGAGGCTGACGCCGTTGATGGCGTGCACCCACTTCTGCTGGCCGAACAAGGTGGTCTTCGGCAGTGGGAAGTGTTTGACGACGTTGCGCAGCTCCAGCATGCGCTCGCCGCGTTTGATCACCGTCTCGCCGGCGTGGCCGCCGCCGCCATGCGTCTTGGCCTCGGCCGGCGCGGTACGGCTCGTCTCCGGCGGCGGCAGATCCTGTCCGGCCTGCGTCACCCAGCAGCGCGACTTGCGGCCCGGCGCAATCTCGAGGAGTTCGGGATGCTGCTCGCACTTCTCGATGCGGAACGGGCAGCGCGCGGCGAAGCGGCAACCCTCGGGCATATTCAGCGGGTCGGGCGGGGTGCCCTCGATGGTGACGAGGCGGCGCTGGCCGGGCACATGGCGGTCGATGCGCGGCACGGCGTTGATCAGCGCCCAAGTATAGGGATGGCGCGGGTCCGCGAGGATCTTTTCGGTCGGGCCTTCCTCGACGATCTCGCCGGCATACATGACGACGACACGCGAGCAGACGCTGGCGATAACGCCGAGATTGTGGCTGATCAGGACGATCGCGGTCTTGAAGTCGCGATTGAGTTCACCAATGAGTTCGAGGATCTGCGCCTGGATGGTGACGTCGAGCGCCGTGGTCGGCTCGTCGGCGATCAGCAGTTGTGGCTCGTTGGAAAAGCCCATGGCGAGCATGACGCGCTGGCGCATGCCGCCGGAGAACTGGTGCGGGTAGCTGTCCACCGCGCGTTTCGGCGCCGTGATGCCCATGCGGCCGAGCAGCTTGATGGCGCGATCGAGCGCCTGCTCCTCGGTCAGGCGGCCGTGCACCACCATGGTCTCGACGAGTTGACGCGCGATCTTGAGCACCGGATTGAGCGACGTCATGGGGTCCTGAAAGACCATGGCGATGCCGCCGCCACGGATCTTACGCAGCTCTTCGTCCGGCAGTTTCACGACATCTCGGCCATCGAACACGATTTCGCCGCCGGCGATGCGCGCCGGGTCCTCGATCAGCCGCATCAGCGACAGCGCGGCCACCGTCTTGCCCGAGCCGGATTCGCCGACGATGCCGAGCGTCTCGCCGGGCGCTACCGAGTAGTTGATGCCATCGACGGCGCGGACGACGCCTTCATCGGTGTAGAAGTAGGTGCGCAGGTCGCGCACGTCGAGAATGTTGCCGGCATCCTGCGATGCAGTCGTGTCGGCGGCGGAAATCCGGGTGAGGTCCTGCACTGTCATGCCTCACCAGCGCCGCGACTTGGGGTCGAGCCAGTCGCGCACGCCGTCGCCCATGAAGTTGAAGCCGAGCACGATCGACAGGATGGCCAGGCCGGGGAAGGCGGCGACCCACCACTGCTCGATCAGCTCGCGGCCTTCCGCCACCATCGAGCCCCATTCCGGCGTCGGCGGCACGACGCCGAGACCGAGGAAGGACAGGCCGGCGAAGGTGATGATGGCGTTGCCGACGTCGAGCGTCACGAGCACGATCAGCGGCCCGACCGAATTCGGGATGATGTGGCGGATGAGGATGCGCGCCGGGCTGTAGCCGACGACCATGGCGGCTTCGACATATTCCTGCGAGCGTTGCACGATGATCATCGAGCGGGCGAGGCGGGCGAATTTTGGCCACCACACGACCAGCATGGCGATGATGGTGTTCACGGCGCCGATGCCGAGCGCAGCGGCGATCGCCAGCGCCAGGATGATCGGCGGGAAGCAGAGCACGAGGTCGGTGATGCGCATGGTCACCTCCTCGATCTTGCCCCGCGAGTAGGCTGCGATGCCGCCCACCAGAGTGCCGAACACCGCGGCGACCACGACGACGACGATGCCGGTGAACAGCGAGATACGGGCGCCATACAGCAGGCGGGTCAGCACGTCGCGGCCGAGCATGTCGGTGCCGAGCCAATGCAGGTGTGACGGCGGCTGCAGCCGCTTGGTTACGTCGACCAGTTCCGGCGAATAGGGCGTCAGCAGCGGCGCGAAGATGGCCACCAGCACCCAGACGAGGATGATCGCCGCGCCGATGCCGGGCAGGCCGTAGCGCCGGAAATTGCGCCGCCACAGCGACCGCGGCCTGTCCACGGCGGCGGCGCCGGTTTCCGCGGTCACGCTCATCGGATCACCCGCGGGTCGAGCAGGGCGTAGCTGATATCGACCAGAAGATTGATGACGAGGTAGGTGACGGCCACCACCAGGGTGATGCCCATGATGGCGGGGAAATCGAGCGCGGCGGCGCTGCGGAAGGTGTAACGACCGAGCCCGGGCCAGGAGAAGATCGTCTCGGTCATCACCGCGCCGGCGAGCAGGTTGGCGTAGGCGAGGCCGCCGAGCGTCACCACCGGGATCAGCGCATTGGGCAGGATGTGGCGCATCACGATCTTGCGCTCGGTCAGCCCCTTGGCGCGGGCGACGCGGACGTAATCCTGGTGCATGCACTCGAGCACGCTGGCGCGTGTCGTCCGCGTAATGAGGCCGAGCGTCGCCGCAGCCAAGACAATTGAGGGCAGGATGAGGTGTGCGACCGCGTCGCGGAACGTCGCCCAGTCGCCGGCCAGGAGACTATCGATCAGGAACAGCCCGGTGACACTCGGCGGCGCGAAGGCGATCGGATCGAGGCGCCCGGGACCGGGCGCGATTTGCAATTCGCCGTAGAAGATCGCCAGCACGATGAAGGCGAGCCAGAAGGTCGGCGACGACACTCCGATCAGCGACAGGAAACGCGCGACATGATCGATCCATGAATCGCGGCGCACCGCGGCGATGACGCCGAGTGGCACGCCGATGACAACGGACATGAGAAAGCCAACGGTCGCCAATTCGATGGTCGCCGGCGCGTAATTCTTGATGTCCTCCAGCACCGGACGCTGTGACGCGATCGACAGGCCGAGATCGCCGTGTGCGAGCTCCTTGAGGAAGATGAAATAGCGCGTCCACAGCGGCTCATCGAGCGCCCACTTGGCGCGGAACGCCTTGAGGAAGTCGGGATTGGAGGCGGCGAGATCGCCGAGCTGCGCCAGCGCCGGATCGCCCGGCACCGTGTTGGCGATCAGGAAGATCACCAGCGTGGCAAGGATCGCCATAACCACCGCAACGCCAAGCCGGGAGACGATGTAACGCGGCATGGCGCTGCTATCCGTCCATCCGGCGGGCGGATGATGCTGGACTCGGGTGCTGTGCTCGTCGGCGGACGGTCAAGGCTCCCTCCCTTAAAAGGCTTATTTTACGCCTTTTAGATCGTTCTAAATTTTTGGTGACGACTTGTCAAATTCCGCTTAGGATATCCGTCATTGATAATATCCCCGCCGCAAAATCGGTGCGTTGCCGGGGACGGGACGGAACATCAAGCGGGGGCACAAGCCGCACCATCATGAGCATAGCAGAAATCGAAAGCGATGCAGCCGATCGCCATCAGATGATGCGCGTGACGGCGCGCCAGTTCGCGGAGCGCGAGATCCGGCCGATCGCCGCGGAACTGGATGAAACCGAGCGTTTTCCGGCCGAACTCTACGCCAAGATGGCGCGGCTCGGCATGTTCGGCATCACGGTGCCTGATGAGCAGGGCGGCGCTGGCGCGGATGTCGTCTCCTACGCGCATGTGATGGAGGAATTGTCTCGCGGCTATGCCTCGGTCGCCGATCAGTGTGGCCTCGTTGAGCTGGTCGGAACGCTGCTCTCGACCTACGGCACGCCGGAGCAGCGGCGCACCTTCCTCAGGCCGCTGCTCGCCGCCGAGCGGCGCTGTGCCTATGCCATCACCGAAGCCGAGGCCGGCTCCGACGTCTCGGGCATCAAGACCACGGCGGTTGAGACCGCCGATGGCTGGCGTCTCAATGGCGGCAAGCTGTGGATACACAACGCGCCTGTCGCGGATTTTGCCGTGGTGCTGGCGCGCACCGCGCCGGAGCTCGGCAAGCGCGGCATGAGCATCTTCATCGTCGAGCGCGATCGCAAGGGCTATCGCGTCGGCCGGCAGGAACACAAAATGGGCCAGCGCGCCTCGCAGGTCGGGGCGCTGCATTTCGACGACATCGAACTGCCGAAGTCGGCGCTGCTCGGCCCGCTCAACCGCGGTTTCCACATGATGATGAGCGTGCTCGACAAGGGCCGCGTCGGCATTGCCTCGCTCGCCGTCGGCATTCTACAGGGCGCGCTCGATGCTTCCGTCGCCTATGCCAAGGAACGCCGGCAGTTCGGCCAGGCGATCAGTGAATTCCAGGCGGTGCAGTGGATGCTTGCCGACATGGCCAAGGATCTGCACGCCGCCCGGCTGATGACGTTGCATGCGGCGGCCGCGCTCGACAGCGGCGAGCGCGCCACGACGGAATGCTCTATGGCCAAGTGCTTTGCCGCCGATGCCGCAGTGGCACATGCCGCCAACGCCGTGCAGGTGCACGGCGGCATGGGCTATATCCGCGGCATGGAAGTCGAGCGGCTGTACCGCGACGCCAAGATCACGCAGATCTACGAGGGCACCAACCAGATCCAGCGCATGCTGATCGCGCGGCAGTTGCTGGCATGAGCGGGCGTCCTCGCGTTTTCATCACCGGCGGCCGGCGCGGCATCGGCCGCGGCGTCGCCTATGCTTTCGCCGAAGCCGGCTATGACGTCGTCGTCAACGATATCGTCCGCGACGACGCCGCCGACGAGACCCTGGCGGGCCTGCGCCAGCGCCGCGCCGGCGCCGCCTTCGTCGAAGGTGACGTTGCCGATCTCGCCGGCCACGGCCGGCTGATCGACGCCGCCTGGAACGCCTTCGGCGGCATCGACTGCCTGTTCAACAATGCCGGCATCACGTCGCGCGTGCGCGGCGACATGCTCGAACTGACGCCGGAGAGCTACGACGCGGTGATGGGCATCAATCTGCGCGGTCCGTTTTTCCTGACGCAGCAGATCGCGCGGCGCATGGTGGCGGCGCCCGCCGGCCCGCATCCGCGTTCGATCATCAACATCTCTTCGGCCAACGCGACCCTGGTGGCGCCGGAGCGCGCCGATTACTGCCTGTCGAAGACGGCGGTGTCGATGATGACCAAACTCTATGCGGTGCGGCTCGCCGAGACCGGCATCGCCGTGTTCGAAATCCGCCCTGGCATCATCCGCACCGACATGACCGCTGTGGTGCGCGAGAAATACGACCGCCTGATCGGTGAGGGCGTCGTGCCGGCGAAGCGCTGGGGCGAGCCGGCCGATATCGGCAGGGCCGCTGTGGCGCTCGCCTCCGGCAGCTTCCATTACAGTTCGGGCGACGCCATTCACGTCGATGGCGGTCTCAACATTCAGCGATTGTAGGAGGGCCTGGCGTGCCGGCTCATGGCGGCTCAGCCCACCTTGCCAGCGGAGCGCCGCAACGGCTTGGTATGGTTGCCGAGCGGTTTGCCGCTCGACGCGCGCACGACCAGCTTGGGTTCGAGCGCGGTTTCGCGGCGCGGCGCCTTGTGATCGGCGATGCGGTCGAGCAGCATCTGCGCGGCAAGTTCGCCCATGGCGGTGGTGTCGATCGCCACGGTGGTGAGCGCGGGGCTCCACAGCGCCGCCTCCCTGATGTCGTCCTGGCCGGTCACGGCAAAGTCGCGCCCCGGCTCCAGGCCCAATTGGCGCAGACCCAGCATCACGCCGAAGGCGACGACGTCGTTGAAGCAGGCCGCCGCGGTCGGCGGGTTCGGCATTGCGAGCAGCGCCTTGATGGCCTCTGCGCCTTTCTCACGGGTCGGCGTGGTGTGGACGACCAGCTTCTCGTCGAGCGCGATGCCGTGGGCGGCGAGCGCCTCGGCGTAGCCGGCGCGGCGCTCCCAGCCGGTGGAGATGAGGTCGAGGCCGCCGACCATGGCGATGCGGCGGTGGCCAAGCGAGATGAGATGCTCGGTGGTCAGAAACATGCCGCGGCGGTGGTCGTTGCCGGCAAAGTCGAGCTTGGCGTCGCGCACATAGCGCGAGATCTGCACGCAGGGCATGTCGATCTTGTTGAGCCGGTGCAGTGCCTTCGCGGTGGTGCCGGCGGCCGGGCAGATGATGATGCCGTCGGCATTGTATTCGCGCATCGTGTCGATGAACTGATCCTGCCGCGCCGTGTCCTCGGCCGAATTGCTGAGGAACACCGAATAGCCCATGCGGTTGAGCGCACGCTCGATCGCGGCGGTCAGTTCGGCGAAGTACGGATTGGCGAGTTCGTTGATGGCGACGCCGACCGTGTGCGTGCGCTGCGTGCGCAGGCTGGCGGCGCCGCGGTTATAGACGTAGCCGAGCGTCCGCATCGACTCGACGACGCGCTCGCGGGTCTTCTCGGCCACCAGCGGGCTCTTGCGCAGCACCAGCGAGACCGTCGCCGGCGACACGCCGGCGTGCTCGGCGAGATCGCGCAGCGTAAGACGGCTGCGATTTCGCCCCGCAGTTTTAGAGCCGGATGTCATGGCTATCCACGATGTTCGCCGCGCGGCGGTCGCAGGGCGCCGCGCACGACATGAAACCGCAAGAAGCCGGAGGTCGTCATGACTGAGGAGATCACATTTACCGTCGCCGATTACGTCGGCGAGATAATGCTCAATCGCCCGCAAAAGCACAACGCCATGACGCCGAAGATGGCGGCCGAATTGCAGGCCATATGTGCGGCGATTGATCGCGATGACACGGTCCGCGTCGTCATGCTCAAGGGTGCCGGCGAACGGGCGTTCTGCTCGGGCAGCGACCTGAACTCGCTGGCCGAATACCCGAGCGCCTGGGCCTTCCGCAACCGCGTGATCTACGAAAACGCCATCCGCACCATCAAGAAACCGGTCATTGCCGCGCTCAAGGGCTGGGTGCTCGGCGGCGGCGCCGAGATGGCGATGGCGGCGGACATCCGGGTCGCCGGCCGCAGCATGAAACTCGGCTTTCCCGAGGTGACGCGCGGCTGGGTTGGCGGTGGCGGCGCCTCGCAGATGCTGCCGCGCATCGTCGGCTACGGCCAGGCCATGCGGCTCCTGCTGACCGGCGAGCCGATCGACGCTGACGAAGCCTACCGGCTCGGCCTGGTCGAATTCCTGGTCGATGACGCCGCGCTGGAGAAGGAAGCCCGCGCGCTGTGCACCAAGATCGCCGGTTACAGCCCGGTGGCGTCGCAGTCGGTCAAGGCGGCAACGCGCATGGCGCTGTCGTCCACGCTGGATGCCGGCCTGCGCTACGAGAACGAGATGAACACGCTGTGTTTCTCCGCCGGCGATCATCTCGAGGGCATCAACGCCTTCCGCGAGGGGCGCGCGGCTGAGTTCAAGCGCTAGCGGCATCCGAGAACGAAAAAAGGGCGGCCCTTGCGGCCGCCCTTTGCGTTTCGAGTGCGGCCGCTCAGGCCTTTGGCTTGACGTCCTTGACGTCGAGCATCCAGCCTGCCGCGGTGAGCGGGAAGTCGCCGATCGTTTGGCGCACGGCGATCTGGTACACGGGCTGGAACAAGATGAAGTGATTGGCCTGATCGACCAGCACCTTCTGCCAGTTGATCCACATGTCGGCACGCTTCTTGGCGTCCTGTTCGACATAGGCCTGGAAGGCCAGATCGTAAACGTCCTTCGGCACATCCCAGTGCACGCGCTTGGCGACGCGCTGCACCACCGCCGCGGCCCACAGCAAATTGTCCACCGCCGGCGGGTTCCAGAAAGTGAGCACGCCGCCTTGCGATTTGCCGCCGGTGTAGGTCGTGCGCAGATTGACCTGGTCCATCGGCTTGAGTTGCGCCTTGATGCCGACCTGGGCGAGATCGGATTGGATTTTTTGCGCCAGATCCTGATAGGTCACGCCTTGCACGGCGGCATTGCCGTAGGAGATCTCGAACTCAAATCCATTCGGGTGACCGCCCTTGGCCAGCAATTCCTTGGCCTTGGCCGGGTCGTGGCGGAAGCCGATCTGCTTTGCGACTTCCTCGGTCGAACCTTCGACGCCGATCGGCAGGAAGTGCGCGGGCCGCAGCGCGGCGCCGCCGAGCATCGAGTTCTTGATGCCGTCGTAGTCGATGGCATAGCCGATAGCCTGCCGGCATTCCTTGACCGCGAGCGCCTTGTTGAACTCCGGCTCCTGCGTCAGCGCCATGTAGACGAAGTCGAGGCTCTTGAGCGGATCGAGGCGCACCTCCTTGTCGTCCTTGAGGGCCTTGATCTGCTCGGGGATCAGGTTGAACGCCGCATCGACGTCGCCGCGGCGTACAGCCAGCAATTGCGCGGCGCCGTCGCTGATGTGGCGGATGACGATGCGTTCATAAGGTGGCTTGCCGGCCCAGTAGTGGTCGTTGCGCACCAACTGGATCTGCGCGTTGCGCTCCCAGGCGGCGATCTGATAGGCGCCGGTGCCGGCCGACTTGGTGTTGAGCCATTGCGTCGCCTTGTCGGCGGTCTTGGCATCGGCTGCGGCCGTGCCGCCATTGGCTTCGACGACCGCCTTTTCCATGACGACGAATTCCGGCGCCGCCAGAACCGTCAGGATCGGCTGTTCCGGCTTCTTCAAGACGATGTCAAAGGTGTCCTTGTCGACCGCGGCGACGTGATCGATGTTCTCGACATATTGCGCCGGCTGATCCTTCAGGTTCAGCAGCCGTTCGAATGACCATTTGACGTCTTCGACCGTCATCGGCTTGCCGGAGGCGAATTTGACGCCGTCGCGCAACGTGAAGCGCCAGCCCTTGCCGTCCGGCGTGCGCGCCCACTTGGTCGCCAGCGCCGGTTTGACGTTGATGTAATCGCCGGGCGCCATGGTGACGAGCGGCTCATAGGCCGTGTTTACCGTCATCGGCGAGGTGTATTGCGCCAGCCGCGCCGGATCGAGCGTGATGGTGTCGCTGATATCGATGCCGAGAACGAGCGTCGTCTTGCGCGATTGCGCGAAGACGCGCGCGGGCAGGAGGCCCGTCAGCGCCGCCCCTCCGAGACCGAGAAGCTGCCCGACCTGACGGCGGTTGAGCCACATGCCTTGATCCGATGCCATAACTTCCTCCCTCGTGGACTTTTATGTGCGGCTCGAACCGGTTACCCGCTCGATTGACGGGAGCCCGGGACTGCCGCGGCGGCGCCCCAACTGCCAATTTACCACCATTTAGATCGATTTAAAACGCCTGAATCCTGCTGTTTTGAGAATGCCGGGATATATAAGAGGCGCTTGTTGCAGTGCGTCGCCCGACGAAAGAGGATGCCGGCGTCGCTGGCGATCGGGTGGCAAACCGCCTTCAATTATGAAGAAGACAGGAAGATCAATTGCGTAGCTATTCGGCCGCCGAAGTGAACGCCGCTCTCGATTATCCCCGCCTTGTCGAAGCGTTGCGCGAAACATTCAAACAAGGCGGCGAGGCGATGCCGGTGCGGCAGAGTTACGAAGTCGGCGTGGCCGGCTCGCCCGCCCATCTGCTGACCATGCCGGCCTGGCAGCGCGGCAGAGCGCTCGGCGTCAAGCTGGTCACGGTGTTTCCACAGAATGCCGCGAAAGGCATCGGTGCGGTGTCGTCGCTCTATATGCTGTTCGATGGCGAGACCGGCGTGCCGCGTGCGACCATCGACGGCGAAGCCTTGACCAATCGCCGCACCGCCGCAGCTTCCGCGCTGGCGTCGTCTTATCTGTCGCGCGCGAACTCGAAGGTAATGCTCATGGTCGGCACCGGCCATCTCGCCGCGCATCTGCCGGCGGCGCACGCCGCCGTGCGGCCGATCGAAAAGGTGCTGGTCTGGGGGCGGCGACCCGAGCGCGCCGCTGCGCTGGCGAAAAAGCTCAACAAGGAAGGTTTGCACGCGGAGCCAGTGAGCGATCTCGCCGCCGCAACGGCCGAAGCCGACATCATCAGTTGCGCCACGACCGCGACGGCGCCGCTGGTGCTGGGACGATACTTGCGCCCCGGCACGCATGTCGATCTCGTCGGTGCCTTCACGCCGCAGATGCGTGAAAGCGATGACGAGGCGATCGAACGCGCGCGCGTTTATGTCGACACCTATACCGGCACCAAGGCGGAGGCCGGCGACTTGTTGCAGCCGATTGCCGCCGGGCGCTGGAGCGCCGACCGGATTTGTGGCGACCTGCATGAACTCGCGAGCGGCGCCAAACCCGGCCGCGGCGACGCAGGCGAGATCACATTGTTCAAGTCGGTCGGCGCGGCGATCGAGGATTTGACCGCGGCATCGCTTCTGGTGGGTAGCCCATGAACGATGATGAGCGAAGCCACGGGCTTTGGGAGCGCTCGGCGCCGCCGGCGCCGTCGGCGCCGCCGTTGCGCGGCGATGTTGCGGCCGATGTCGCCATCGTCGGCGCCGGATTCACCGGCCTGTCGGCGGCGCTGCATCTGGCCGAAAGCGGGGCCAGGGTCGTCGTGCTGGAAGCGGCCGAGATCGGCTTCGGCGGTTCGGGGCGCAATGTCGGCCTGGTCAATGCCGGGCTGTGGGTGATGCCCGACGAGATCCCGGCGGTCCTCGGCGACACATACGGCCCGCGCGTGCTCGAATTGCTGGGCGGCGCGCCGCGCGTCGTGTTCGACCTGATCGCGCGCCACGCCATCGATTGCGAAGCGACGCCCGCCGGTACGCTGCATTGCGCCGTCGGCGACGACGGACTCGCCGAGATCAAGGAGCGCGCGCGGCAGTGGCAGGCGCGCGGCGCGCCGGTGCGGCTGCTCGACGCCGCCGAGACCGCGCGCAAGGTCGGCACATCCGCCTACACCGGCTCGCTGCTCGACGAACGCGCGGGCACCGTGCAGCCGCTCGCTTATGTGCGCGGGCTGGCGCAGGCCGCGATCAAGGCCGGCGCGGCGGTCCACACGCAAAGCTCGGTCGTTGCCGCCGACGACCAAGGCACATCATGGCGCTTGCGCACCGCGCAAGGCAGCGTCACCGCGCCCTGGGTCATCGTCGCCACCAATGCCTATACGACGACGCTGTGGCCGCAATTGCGGGCCGAGCTCGTGCACCTGCCTTACTTCAATCTCGCGACCAGGCCGCTGTCCGACAATCTGCGCCGCTCCATCCTGCCGGAACGGCAGGGCGCCTGGGACACGAAGGAGATTCTCAGCTCCTTCCGCTTCGACCGCGACGGCCGCTTCATCTTCGGCAGCGTCGGTGCGCTGCGCGGGCCGGGCCTGCCGATCCACCGCAACTGGGGCCGTCGCGCCATGGCCAAACTGTTTCCCCAACTCAAGGACGTGGACTTCGAGACCGAGTGGTATGGCAAGATCGGTATGACGACCGACGCCGTGCCGCGCTTCCATCGCCTCGGCCGCAATGTCGTGTCTTTCAGCGGCTATAACGGTCGGGGCATCGCGCCGGGCACGGTGTTCGGCCGCTGTCTCGCGCAACTCGTTGCCGGGCAGATCGGCGATGCCGACCTGCCATTGCCCGTGACCGAGCCGCAGGCGGCCCCCTTACGCGCCGCCAAGGAAATCTATTACGAAGTGGGCCTGCAGGTGGCGCATGCCGCCGGCGCCCGCTTCTGATACCGCCAACACCCCAGCAGGGATCGGATACACCGTGACGCAGATTGAGACCGAAGTTCGCACCATCCTCGACCAGCTCGGCGTGACGCCGGCGCAGACGCAAGGCGGCACGCTCAAGGTGGTGTCGCCGGTCGATGGCTCGGTCGTGGCCAGCGTGCCGGAGACGCCGGCGGCGGATGTCGCCAGGCTGATCGGCGAAGCGCACGAAGCCTTCCTGCAATGGCGTTCGGTGCCGGCGCCGCGCCGCGGCGAGTTCGTGCGCGTGCTCGGCGAAGAGTTGCGCGCCGCCAAGCCCGCGCTCGGCAGACTCGTCAGCCTCGAAGTCGGCAAGTCGCCGTCCGAAGGTTTAGGCGAAGTGCAGGAGATGATCGACATCTGCGATCTCGCCGTCGGCCAGTCGCGCCAGCTTTACGGTCTCGCCATCCAGTCGGAGCGCGAAGACCATCGCCTCACCGAGCAATGGCACCCGGCCGGCGTCGTCGGCGTCATCTCGGCCTTCAACTTTCCGGTCGCGGTGTGGTCGTGGAATGCGGCGCTCGCCTTCGTCTGCGGTGACTCCGTGGTGTGGAAGCCGTCGGAGAAGGCGCCGCTGACGGCGCTGGCAACCGCGGCAATCTCGGCACGTGCGGCGGAAAAATTCGGCGGCGTGCCGAAGGGCCTGCTGACCATGCTGATCGGCGGCCGCGATGTCGGCGAGGCGCTGGTGGACGATCCGCGCGTCCCGGTCGTCTCCGCCACCGGCTCGACGCGCATGGGCCGCGCCGTCGGCGAGCGCGTGGCGCGCCGCTTCGGCCGCGCCATTCTCGAACTCGGCGGCAACAACGCCTCGATCGTGACGCCGTCGGCCGATCTCGATCTCACGCTTCGCGCCGTCGCCTTCGGCGCCATGGGCACCGCCGGTCAGCGCTGCACCACCATGCGCCGGCTGATCGTGCACGAGAGCGTCTATGACAAGCTCGTGCCGAAGCTGGCGAGCGTCTACAAGTCGATCTCCATCGGCAACCCGGTCACCTCCGATGCGCTGGTCGGCCCGCTGATCGACGGCCGCGCTTTCGAAGCGATGCAAGCGGCGCTGGCGGCGGCGCAGAAATCCGGCGGCACCGTGCATGGCGGCGAGCGCGTCGATATCAACGGTCCGAAGTCGTTCTACGTGCGGCCGGCGCTGGTCGAGATGCCGTCGCAGACCGAGACGGTTTGCGAAGAAACCTTCGCGCCGATCCTCTACGTCCTGAAATACAAGACGCTCGACGAGGCGATCGCGCTGCATAACGGCGTGCCGCAGGGGCTGTCGTCGTCGATCTTCGGCACCGACATCCGCGAGATCGAAACCTTCCTGTCGGCGCGCGGCTCCGACTGCGGCATCGCCAACGTCAACATGGGCACGTCCGGCGCGGAAATCGGCGGCGCTTTCGGCGGGGAGAAAGAAACCGGCGGTGGCCGCGAAAGCGGCTCGGACGCGTGGAAGGCCTATATGCGGCGGCAGACCAGTGCCGTGAACTACGGCCGCAAGCTGCCGCTGGCGCAGGGCGTCAAGTTCGATATCTGAGCGTATGCAACGTCAGGCGAAGCGCCGCGCCGAGAACGGCGTGGCGTCGTAACTTGGGGCGCGGCCGGCGATCAGCTTCGCCACCAGTTTGCCGGTCGCCGGTCCCTGGATCATGCCCACATGGCCGTGGCCGAAGGCGTGCATGACGTCGGCCGAGCGCGACGCCGCGCCGATGCAGGGCAGGCCGTCCGGCGTCGAGGGCCGGTGACCGAGCCAGTAATGTTGCGAGCCGGGCTCATTGGCGACGGCGTCGATCTTGGCGCCGAGTGACGGAAACATCGCGCGCGCGTAATTGAGCAGGATCTGCGCGCGCTGCCAGTTCGGCGGCGCGTCGGTCGAGGCGAGTTCGACCTGACCGGCGAGGCGGATGCCTTGCGGCGTCCAGATGACTCCCATCTTGCCGTCCGACGGCATCAGGCCGACCGGAATGTCGAAGCCGGGATCGGGAATGACGACGTGATAGCCGCGCTCGGAGATCATCGGTACGTCGTCGCCGGCCTGCCGCGCCAAGTCGCGCGAATGCACCCCGGCGGCGATCACGGCGCGGTCGCAGGTCACGACGCCGGCGTTGGTCACGACCGCCGACAGCCGACCGCCGCTGAAATCGAAGCCGGTGGCGCGCGCCGCCTTGTGCGTGGCGCCGCGCCGCAGCGCCAGTTGAAACAGCGCATCGCAATAGGCGCCCGGATCGGTGATCTGGCCGCCGTCTTCCATGTGCATGCCGAGCTTGTAGACGTGGCCCAGTTCAGGCTGACGCTCGCGCAACTCGGCTTCCTCGATCTTGCGAAAGCGGATGCCAAGCTGCTGCCGCAAGGCCCACGTCTTCTGCTCGGCGTCGATGGCCGCCTGATCGGGATAAACGAACATCAGGCCGTTGTTGCGGACGAGGTCGGGACGTCCGGCTTCCGCGGCGAGGGCGACGTGGTCCGCCGCCGTGCTCTTGCTCAGCTCGTGGCGCTGCGCCGCGATGGTTTCGATCTGCGCAAAGGTGCGGCCGGCGAGCACGAAGCGGATCAGCCACGGCGCCAGCGCGGGCAGGTGGCGCCAGCGGATGATGAAAGGGCCGTTGGGATCGAGCAGAAAACCCGGCACCTGCTTCCACAGGCCGGGCGTGGACATCGGCAGCACCGAGCCGGGGTTGAGCCAGGTGCCGTTGCCATAGGACGCCGCCTGCCGCCCTCCCGGCGCGTCCGGCTCGATGAGGACGACGTCATGACCGTCGCGCTGCAATTCCAGCGCCGTGCACAGGCCGACAATGCCGGCGCCGATGACGGCGATGGTCAGCTTTCGCTCGGGGGTGGTCACGGCTTGCCTGTCTCGGGTCGCGTGGGAGATGGCTCAGCCATACACCAGGATCAGCGGCCCTGATAGGACGGCGTGCGCACGATCAGGCCGTCGAGCGCCTCGGTCACCTTGATCTGGCACGACAGCCGCGAATTGGCGCGCACGTCGAAGGCGGCGTCGAGTTCGGCATCCTCGTCGGGCGAGGGCGGCCCGACGCGCTCCAGCCAAGCCTCATCGACATAGACGTGGCAGGTTGCGCAGGTGCAGCCGCCGCCGCATTCGGCGACGATGCTGCTGATGTCGTTGCGCAACGCCGTCTCCATGACCGAGGCGCCGAGTTCGGCAGTCACGGTGTGCACGGTGCCGTCATGTTCGATGAAGGTGATCTTGGGCATAGCGCTCGGACTCTTTTGTTCGTTTCTGTTGGGCGCGCGGTTACGCGACGCCGAGTTTCTTTTGCAGGCTGGTGGACGACGTCGTGTACTGGAACACCAGCCGCTTTTCCGGATAGACGTAGTGGTGCACGCGCTGCGCGCACAGCGCGCCTTCGTGGAAGCCGGACAGGATCAGCTTGAGCTTGCCCGGATAGGTGTTGATGTCGCCGATGGCGAAGATGCCCTGCCGGTTGGTCTCGAAGGTCGAGACATCGACCTTGATCAGCTCGTCATCCATGTCGAGCTTCCAGTCCGAGATCGGACCGAGCTTCATGGTCAGGCCGAAGAAGGGCAGCATGGCGTCGCAGGCGACGCGGTCGATCTTGCCGTCCTTGTCCTTGATCTGCGCGGCGGTGAGCTGGCCGTCGGCGCCTTCCAGTTCGCTGACTTGGCCGATCTTCAGGTCCATGGCGCCAGACGCGACCAGCGCCCGCATCTTGTTGACGCTGTCGGGCGCGCCGCGGAAGTCGTCGCGCCGGTGCACCAAAGTCAGCCGCTTGGCGATTGGCTGAAGATTGAGCGTCCAGTCGAGCGCGGAATCGCCACCGCCGACGATGACGACGTTCTTGCCGCGGAAGTTCTCCATCTTGCGCACGGCGTAGTGCACCGACTTGTCCTCGTAGGGCTCGATGCCGGCAATCGGTGGCCGCTTCGGCTGGAACGAACCGCCGCCGGCCGCGATGATCACCGCCTTGCATTCGAAGGTTTTGCCGGCCGTCGTCGTGACGCGATACAGCGGGTCGCCGATGTTCTCGATGCCGGTCACCATCTCGCCGAGATGAAACGTGGGATTGAACGGCTTGATCTGCTGCATCAACGACTCGGACAGTCCCTGGCCGGTGATCTCCGGAATGCCGGGAATGTCGTAGATCGGCTTCTCCGGATAGAGCTCGGCGCATTGGCCGCCGACCTTGTCGAGGATATCGACGAGATGCGCCTTGATGTCGAGCAGGCCGAGTTCGAACACGGCAAACAGGCCGCAGGGCCCGGCGCCGACGATGAGAACATCGGTCTTGATCGTGTCGCTCATGATGTCTCACCCGGCCTTGGCCGGCTCCTTGCTTGGCGTTCTGCTGGGTGCGGCCGGCGCGATCATGCGCATGAGCTCGCTGAGGTTCTGCTCGGGCGAACGACCCGTGGTGGTGAGCGTCGCGTCGGCCCTGGCATAGAGCGGCTCGCGGCTGTTGAGAATGGAAATGAGATCGTCCATGGCGCGCGATGAGTTGGCCATCGGCCGCATGTCGCCTTGCGCCATCACGCGCTTCATGTGCTCGTGCGGCTCGGCCCTGATCCAGATCGTGAAGCAGGACGACAGTAGCACCTCCAGCGTGCCCGGCTCGGTGACGATGGAGCCGCCGGTCGCCAGCACGAAGCGGTCGTGGCGGTTGAGCACGTCTTCCAGCGCCTCGCGCTCGGCGCGGCGGAACATCTCCTGGCCGAACATGTCGAAGATCTCGCTCAAGGTCGCGCCGGCACGGCGCTCGACCTCGCGATCGAGTTCGATGAACGGCACATCGATATGTTCGGCGAGCAGGGCGCCCAGAGTCGATTTGCCGCCGCCGCGCAGGCCGATCAGGGCGATGCGCTGGCGCTGCGCGGGCTCATCGCCCGGCGCGCTGCGGAAGCGTTCGGTGAGAATGCGCCGCGCCTCGACCAGGTCCTGCTGGGGCAGGCGTTCGAGAAATTGCGTCAGCAGCACGAGATCGAGCGGCGGGTCGCTGCCGTCATGGACAAGCTGGGTCACCGGCATGCCGATGGCGCGGGCGATGCGGCGCAGCAGCACGATGGAGCAATTGCCGAGGCCGGCCTCGAGCTGCGCGATGTAGCGCTCCGATACCTTGGCCTGGCGCGCCAGCACCTTGCGCGACATGGCGCGCTGGCTGCGCAGCATGCGCACCCGTTCGCCCAGCCGGTGCAGGTAAGCATCGGATTCCCGGAGCGTTTTCCTCGGTGCGGCTTTTGTCGGGGCCGGTTTCATGGCCCTGCTTACCATGCACTATAATGCCAAAGCAATCGTCTTTCTCGAATTGGCATGAATTAAAACGTTGCTGGCTACCGAAGGCAATGCTACTCCTATGCAAAATAATGCATAGGGCGCCATGCGCCCGCTGGTAGGGAAGACACGCCGGGATGACCGACACCGCCAAGCCCGACATTGTGGACTATCGCACCGAGCCGTCGCGCTACCGGCACTGGCGCATCGAGATCGACGGCAACGTCGCCTCGCTGGTCATGGACGTCGATCCGGCCGGCGGCCTGCGGCCCGATTACGAGCTCAAGCTGAATTCCTACGATCTCGGCGTCGATATCGAACTCAACGATGCCGTGCAGCGGCTGCGCTTCGAGCATCCGGAAGTGCAGACCGTCATCATCAAGTCCGGCAAGGACAACGTGTTCTGCGCCGGCGCCAATATCCGCATGCTCGGCAAGTCGTCGCATCAGTGGAAGGTGAACTTCTGCAAGTTCACCAACGAGACGCGTCTCGCCATCGAGGATGCCAGCGCCAACTCCGGCCAGAAGTACATGGCCGCGGTGTCGGGCGCCTGCGCCGGCGGCGGCTATGAGCTGGCGCTCGCGGCCGAGCACATCATGCTGATTGACGACCGCCGCTCCGCGGTGTCGCTGCCGGAGACGCCGCTGCTGGCGGTGCTGCCGGGCACCGGCGGCCTGACGCGCGTCACCGACAAGCGCAAGGTGCGCCGCGACCGCGCCGACTTCTTCTGTGCCACCGAAGAGGGGCTGCGCGGCGCCAAGGCGGTGGACTGGAAGCTGGTCGATGAGACGGTGCCGCCGTCGAAATGGCAGGACGCCGTGAGGTCGCGCGCCGCTGAACTCGCCAAGCAGTCGGACCGCCCGGCGGGCGCCAAGGGCATCGCGCTGACGCCGCTCGAGCGCACGATCACCGAGGCCCGCGTGTCCTACGCGCATGTCGAGGTCGAGATCGAGCGCGACAAGTCGATCGCCACCATCATCGTCAAGGCGCCGACGGAAGCGCCGCCGGCTTCGGTCGAGGCGGTGCACGCGAAGGGCGCGGCATTCTGGCCGCTAGCCATGGCGCGCGAACTGGAAGATGCCATCCTGCATCTGCGCACCAACGAACCCACCATCAATCTCGTCGTGCTCAAGACCGAAGGCGACGCCAAGGCGGTGCTGAGCCATGACGATGTGCTACTGAACGGTCATGGCGATTGGCTGCTGCGCGAAATCCGTCATTACGTGAAGCGCGTGTTCAAGCGGCTCGATGTCACGCCGAAGACCTTGATGGCCTTGGTCGAACCCGGTTCGTGCTTTGCCGGCACGCTCGCCGAACTCGTTTTCGTCGCCGACCGCTCGGCCATGCTGATCGGCACGCGCGAAGGCGACAACCGGCAGCCGGGGGCGATCACGCTCGGCAAGGCGAATTTCGGACCCTATCCGATGGGCAACGGCCTGACCCGCTTGCAGACGCGTTTTCTCGACGATGACGCGTCGCTCAAGGCGGCCGAAGAAAAGATCGGCGAGCCGCTCGAAGCCGACGACGCGATGGAGCTCGGCCTCGTCACCTTCGCCTATGAGGATTTCGACTGGGACGACGAACTGCGCGTGATGATGGAAGAGCGCGCTTCGTTCTCGCCGGATGCGCTCACCGGCCTCGAGGCCAATCTGCGCTTCGCCGGACCGGAGACCATGGAGACCAAGATCTTCGGCCGGCTGACCGCCTGGCAGAACTGGATCTTCCAGCGCCCCAACGCCATCGGCGAGCAGGGCGCGCTGAAACTGTACGGCAGCGGCGTCAAGCCGACGTTCAATAAAGAGAGAGTTTAACTTTTACTCCGCTCATTCCCGCGCAAGCGGGAATCCAGAAATGACTGGGTCCCCGCTTTCGCGGGGACGAGCGGCCGGGTGGGAAAGGACTGAGCCCATGAACATCGTCAACGTCGATTACGACGGCCTGATCCCGAACAATGTCGGCCTCAACTCCGATACGCGCGTCAAGCGCGCGCTGGAGAAGTGGCATCCCGGCTACATCAGTTGGTGGAACGACATGGGGCCGGACGGCTTCCAGGAATCGCTCGTCTATCTGCGCACCGCGGTGTCGGTCGATCCCAAGGGCTGGGCCAAGTTCGACTACGTGCGCATGCCGGAATATCGTTGGGGCATCCTGCTGGCGCCGCAGGTCGAGAACCGCAAGGTGCCGTTCGGCGTGCACAAGGGCGAGCCGGCGTGGCAGGAAGTGCCCGGCGAATATCGCGCGCTGCTGCGCCGCCTCATCGTCATCCAGGGCGACACCGAGCCGGCCTCGGTCGAGCAGCAGCGTCATCTCGGCAAGACGGCGCCGTCGCTCTACGACTTGCGCAACCTGTTCCAGGTCAACGTGGAAGAGGGCCGTCACCTCTGGGCGATGGTCTATCTCTTGCACAAATATTTCGGCTCGGAAGGCCGCGACGAGGCCGACGCGCTGCTCGAGCGCCGCTCGGGCGATGCCGATACGCCGCGCATGCTGGGCGCCTTCAACGAGAAGACGCCGGACTGGCTGTCCTTCTTCATGTTCACCTACTTCACCGACCGCGACGGCAAGATGCAGCTCGAGGCGCAGGCGCAGTCCGGCTTCGATCCCTTGTCGCGCACCTGCCGCTTCATGCTGACCGAAGAAGCGCATCACATGTTCGTCGGCGAGACCGGCGTTACCCGCGTCATCGAGCGCACCTGCGAGGCGATGAAGAACGCCGGCATCGAGGATCCTTACGATATCGCGGCCGTGCGCAAGCTCGGCGTCATCGACCTGCCGACCATCCAGAAGAAGCTCAACCTGCACTGCTCGCTGTCGCTCGATCTGTTCGGCAACGAGATCTCGACCAATGCCGCCAACGCTTTCCATTCCGGCATCAAGGGCCGCTTCCGCGAGGAGCGTCTGAATATCGACGACCACAAGCTCGAGAACGACACCTATCCGGTGCTGCGGCTCAAGAGCGGCATCCTGGTGAACGAGGACGCCCCGGCCTTGTCGGCGCTCAACATGCGGCTGCGCGACGATTATCTGAAGGATTGCGAACTCGGCGTCGGCCGCTGGAACAAGGTCATCGACCAGTACGGCATCAAGTTCCAGATGAAGCTGCCGCACCAGGCCTTCAACCGGCAGATCGGCGAGTTCTCCAAGATCAAGGCTGACCCGCAGGGCAACATTCTCACCGATGCGCAGTGGGACAAGCAGAAGGCCGACTATTTGCCGAACGACAACGACCGCGTTTACATCGAGAGCCTGATGCAGCCGGTCACCGAGCCGGGCAAGTTCGCCTCGTGGATCGCGCCGCCGAAGGTCGGCATCGACAACAAGGGCGGCGATTTCGAGTACGTGAAGCTGGCGTGACTTCTTGTCGTCCCCGCGAAGGCGGGGACCCATAACCCCGGCACTATCGAGACGCTGCGGCGTATGGGCCCCGCCTTCGCGGGGACGACTCTTACCGGAACGCCCTCACGACCTCATCCGGTATCGCCGCCGTCTTGATCTTCTCCGGATCGTCGGGGTGTTTCACCGCCCAGACGCGCGTTTCGTTGCCTTCATTACGCAGGTCGCCGCCGAGCAAAATCTTGTGCTCGACGGTGAAGCTCGAGCGGCGGAATTCGGCGATGCGCGACACCACCTCAATGGTGTCGCCATACTTCACCGGCTTCATGAAATTCGCCCCGGCATCGACCAGCGCGATGCCGATGATGCCGAAATGCGCGTTGATGTCGTGAACCTTCACGCCGGTGGCGGCCTCGAACATCAGCCAGGTATTGGCGTCGAAATAGGTGAAGAACTTCGGATTGAAGACGATGCCGGCGGGATCGCAATCGCCCCACGGCACTTCGAAGGAGCGGCGGTAGGTAAAGGACGTCACGGAGCGCGCTTTCTGGACTTTGCCTTGCGAGGGTCGGGCCATTCGGTGCGATTATGCGCCGCCCGCTCGAAGGCTGTCGAGCGCCGCTGGCGCTTCAGCGCGGCCTTCGGCGCGATCGGCAGGTGCACCGCTTCGTCGAGCGCCACCATCAGCCAGTCGAGATCGTCTTCCGGCGTCAGCCAGCGCTCCGGTGCGTAGCGCGTCAGCGCGAAGGGCCGCGAATATTCGAGCAGCGATTTCTTGCCGCCGGGCAGGCAGTATTCGTGGACGTAGGACATCACCAGTTCGCGCGGGGACCGGTAGACCGGATCGCGCCAGCGCAGCACCGGGTGGTTGGTCTTGCTGATCGCGCCCCACAGTCCGCGCTCCCTGAACACCGTGATGATGTGATCCGAGTCGCTCGGCAGGGCGCGCAGGTCGATCAGCCACGATGGTTGGCCGTGAAAGGCCAGCGCCGCGACGGCGAACACCGCGCCTTCCGAGCAGTGCGCCACCTTGGCCTTCAGCATGGTCCGCGGCGACATCGCGGTATCGCCCGCGATGCCGAAATTGGCCGGCACCGCATCGATGAACGCCTGCACCTTGTGTGGCGCGTCGAGCCGCGCGAACACGCGGCGCTCGGCAGGCGTCAGCAGCGCAGTCAGGCGTTTGCGATAGGTGGGCGTGACCATGGTCCGGGCAATCTAGGCGGTTCGGCGCTGCCGTCGCGCTCAGGCCCGGCGAGGTCCACAACTTCCTTGACCGCCGCGGGCCCGGTGTTTTGCCGCGATGCGGCTTTTTGGAAAGAACTTTCCGTACCGGCCGACTAGACGGAACCGGTGTTCTTATTTCCCGCCTCATATTGCCGTTCCGCAGAATATCTTTCTATTTAAAGGACATAGCCCAGTAGGCGGACCTGCTCATGTCATCGATCTTCGCGACCATACCCAAGACGGCTCCCTTCAGCGAAGAGGACGTGGCGCTGCTCAATCAGGTGGTCGGGCCGGCAAGTCCGATCCAGCGCGCCTGGCTGGCCGGATTCCTGGCTGGCGTCGAGTCGGTGCAGGGCGGCGAAGGCACCGTTGCCGGCGCGCAACCCGCGGCGCCGGCCAAGCCGGCGGAGCCGATCACCATCGTTTTCGCCAGCGAGTCCGGGAACAGCGAGAAGCTGGCTTCCGACTTCGCCAAGAGCGCGCGCAAGAATGGCCTCAAGCCGACCCTCATCGACATGGCGGATCTCGAGTCGGCCAACCTGACCGCCGCCAGGAAACTCATCTTCATCGCCGCGACCTGGGGCGAGGGGGAGCCGCCCGCCCGCGCCGTGCGCACCTATGGCGAACTGATGGCGGACAATGCGCCACGCCTCGACGGCGTCGAATTCGGCGTGCTGGCGCTCGGCGACACCGCCTATGCGGAATTCTGCGCCATCGGCAAGGCGATCGACGCCCGCCTCGAGGCGCTCGGCGGCAAGCGCGTCATCGACCGCGTCGATTGCGATCTCGATTTCGCCAAGCCGGCGGAAAAGTGGATCGGCGACGCCATCAAGAGACTGGCGCCGGAAGACCTGGGCCGCGGCCGCGTCATCGAGGTCGATTTCGGCGTCAAGCCCGCGGGCTTGCCGAACACCGAGATCGTCGAAGCCGAGGTCACCGATCTCATCAACCTGAACTCCTCGCGCTCCGACAAGGAGACGTTCCATGTTGCGCTGTCGTTCGACGGCCAGGCGCCGGAGTACAAGCCGGGCGACTCGCTCGATCTCTACGCCGACAACGATCCGGCTTACGTCGATGAACTGCTCAAGCTTGCCGGGCTGTCCGCCGACGCTCAATTGCGCGACGAACTGATCCGCACGCGCGACGTCACGACCTTGTCGCTGAAGACGGTCGAAACCTACGCGGCGCAGACCGGCCATACCTATGTGCGGCAATTGCTCGATGCCGGCGAAGCGAAAGCCTGGATCGTCGATCGCCAGCTCATCGACCTGATCGCCGAGTTTCCGACGGTGGTGACCGCCGACACGCTGCGGGCGCTGACGCGGCCGCTGGCGCCGCGCGCCTATTCGATCGCATCGTCGCGCGCCGAAGTCGGCGACGAGGCGCATCTCCTGATCTCCGCGGTGCGCTATCGCACCAAGGGCCGTGCCCGCAAGGGTGTCGCCTCGAACTACGTTGCCGAGCGCGTCAAGCGCGGCGGCAAGGTGCGCGTCAAGCTCAAGCCGAACAAGCATTTCGCGCTGCCGGCGACGGACAAGGACGTCATCATGGTCGGCCCCGGCACCGGCATCGCGCCGTTCCGCGCCTTCGTGCAGGAGCGCCGCGCCACCGAAGCCAAAGGCCGCAACTGGCTGTTCTTCGGCGACCGCCAGTACACCCACGACTTCCTCTACCAGCTCGAATGGCAGGATGCGCTCGCCGACGGCTCGCTGGCCAAACTCGACGTCGCCTTCTCGCGCGATACGCCGGAGAAGGTCTACGTGCAGCACCGCATTCTCGAGCGCCGCCAGGAGCTGGTCGAATGGCTGGACAACGGCGCCTCATTCTATGTCTGCGGCGACGCCAAGAGCATGGCCAAGGACGTACGCGCCGCGCTGGTGTCGGCCTATGCCGACGTCAAATCGCTGTCGCCGGTTGCCGCCGAGCAGGCGGTGGCGCAGCTCGAGAAGGACAAGCGCTACCAGACGGATACGTATTGAAACTTGTCCCGGGCGCGGTGCGGCACAAAGTGACGCACCGCTGAACCGGGACCGCCCGAAAACCCGAGATTGGAAAGGTCCCGGCTCTGCAGCGCATCATTTCGCTGCGCTCATGCTGCGCAGCGTCCGGGACAAGAGGCATCACATGACCGACGAACTCTCGCGTAACGAATACATCAAGGAAGCCAGCGCCTATCTGCGCGGCACGCTGGCCGAAGGCCTCGCGGAAAATTCGACCGCCGCCATCGTCGAGGACGACCAGCAGCTCGTCAAATTCCACGGCATGTATTTGCAGGACGACCGCGACCTGCGGCCCGAGCGCACGCGCAAGAAGCTGGAGAAGGCGTTTGCCTTCATGATCCGCGTGCGCATGCCGGGTGGGGTCGTCACGCCACAGCAATATCTGGCGCTCGACCACATCGCCCAGACCTACGGCAACGATACCATGCGGCTGACAACGCGGCAGACCGTGCAGCTCCACGGCATCATCAAGTTCAATCTCAAGGCGACCTTGCGCGCCATGGACGACGTGCTGCTCGACTCGATCGCCGCCTGCGGCGACGTCAATCGCAACGTGATGGCCAATCCCAATCCGTATCAGAGCAAGGCGCACGCGGAGGCCATCGAGCTCGCCCGCACGATCTCGACGCATCTGATGCCGCGAACTCCGGCCTATCGCGAGGTCTGGCTCGACGGCGAGCGTGTCGCCGGCGGCGAGGAAGAGGTGGCCGAGCCGATCTATGGCAAGACCTATCTGCCGCGCAAGTTCAAGACCGTGATTGCGGTGCCGCCGTCGAATGACGTCGATGTTTATGCGCACGATCTCGGCTTCATCGCCATTCTCGATGGCAATGGCGAGGTCACCGGCTGGAACGTCACCGTCGGCGGCGGCATGGGCATGACCCACGGCGAGACCGACACCTATCCGCGCACCGCCGATATGCTCGGCTTCTGCGCGACCTCCGACGCGGTGAAAGTCGCCGAGGCAGTGCTGACGGTGCAGCGCGACTGGGGTGACCGCAAGAACCGCAAGCACGCGCGGCTGAAATACACCATCGAGGATCGCGGCCTCGATAGCTTCCGCGCCGAGGTGGAAAAGCGCGCCGGTCTCACATTCGAGGCGGCGAAGCCATTCAAATTCACCTCGACCGGCGACCGTTACGGCTGGTCGCAGGGCGACAACGGCAACGGCCACCTCACACTGTTCGTCGAAAACGGCCGCATTCACGATCGCCCCGGCGCCGCGCAGATGTCGGCGCTGCGCCTCATCGCGGAGATCCTCAAGGCGATTCCCGGCAGCGATCTGCGTATGACGGCGAACCAGAACATCATCATCGCCAATGTGCCGACGGCGCGGCAGGCCGAGATCGAGACCATCGCGCGCGAAGCGAAGCTGCTGGCGCCGTGGTCGGGCCTGCGCCGCAATTCGATGGCTTGCGTGGCACTGCCGACCTGCGGCCTGGCGCTGGCGGAGAGCGAGCGCTATCTGCCGTCGCTGATCGATGCGCTCGATGAAAGCCTCGGCAAGCACGGCCTGTCCGCCGACGACATCGTCATCCGCATGACCGGCTGCCCGAACGGCTGCGCGCGGCCTTATCTCGCCGAGATCGGCCTCGTCGGCCGCGGCCCGGGCCGCTATCACCTCTACCTCGGCGCCGCCTTCGACGGCTCGCGCCTGTCCAAGCTCTATCTGCCGGACGTCGATCACGACGGCATCATCGCCGCGCTCGATCCGCTGTTCGCCGCCTATGCGGCGGGCCGCGAGAAGGGCGAGCGCTTCGGCGATTTCGTCATTCGGGCCGGCTATGTGGCGAAGACCGGCAACGGCGCCGACTTTCACGCCAACACCGGAGCGCAGCGTCCGGCTGCATAAGAAAGCAGCGCGCCTGCGCAAAGGCCGGGCAGGCGCTGCGCCGCGCCGATGAAAGGCACGACGAACCAATGGCTTAGGGCTCGGCACAAAGCTTGCTGACCGAGAGACCGAACGAGGACTTCACGCGTGACGATGGCCCGCACACCCGAAGAGACCCGGCCCGGCAAGATGGCGCCCCTGGCGCGGCTGCCGGTGTTCTTCGCGCTCGCCGGCAAGCGCGTCGTGCTCGCTGGTGGATCGAATGCGGCAGCGTGGAAGGCCGAGCTGATGCTCGCCGCCGGCGCGCGGCTCGAGGTCTATGCCGAAGAATTCTCCGAGGAGATGCGCGCTGTCGCCGCCGACACCGCGGCCGGCACCGTTGCGCTGATCGATCGCGCCTGGACGCCGAACGATCTTGCCGGCGCGGCGCTCGCGATTGGCGCCTTCGAGGATGACGAGGGCGCGGCGGCGTTCGCCGAAGCCGCGCGCGCGGCCGGCGTGCCGGTCAATGTCATCGACAAGCCGGCTTGCTGCGACTTCTCCTTCGGCGCCATCGTCAACCGCTCACCCTTGGTCATCGGCATCTCGACCGACGGCGCCGCGCCGGTGTTCGCGCAAGCGATCCGCGCCAAGCTGGAATCGTTGCTGCCCACCGGCTTCACCGCCTGGGCTGCCGCGGCGTCGCGCTGGCGCGACAAGGTCAAGGCCTCGGGGCTGTCCTTCGCCGGCCGCCGCAAGTTCTGGCAGGTGTTCACCGCGCACGCGATGACGAATGCCGAGAGCGCGCCGACGGAAGGCGACTTCGAGCGTTTCGTCGCCGAGGTGAAGGGCCTCGGCGCCGCGGTCGAAAGCGGCACGGTCACGCTGGTCGGCGCCGGGCCGGGCGATCCGGAACTGCTGACCTTGCGCGCTGTGCGGGCGCTGCAATCCGCCGACGTCATTCTGTTCGACGATCTCGTCTCGCGCGGCGTTCTCGACTTCGCCCGGCGCGAGGCGCGCAAGCTGCTGGTCGGCAAGACCGGCTTCGGTCCGTCCTGCAAGCAGGAGGACATCAACGCGCTGATGGTGTCGCTGGCGAAGCAGGGCAAGCGCGTGGTCCGCCTCAAGGGCGGCGATCCCTTGATCTTCGGCCGCGCCGGCGAGGAGCTCGATGCCTGTGCGGCGAACGGCATCAAGGCCGAAATCGTGCCCGGCATCAGCGCCGCGCAGGGCGCCGCCGCGTCGCTCGGCCTGTCGCTGACCGACCGCAAGCATTCGCGCCGCCTGCAATACATCACCGGCCATGCGCAGAATGGCCGGTTGCCTTCCGACATCGACTGGCGGGCGCTGGCCGATCCGGTCACCACCACGGCGATCTACATGCCGGTGCGGACGCTCGAGACGCTGGTCGCAACAGCACTGCACAATGGTCTCGATCCGGCGACGCCCGCGGCCGCCATTGCCCGCGCCACGCGGCCCGATCAGCAGGTGGTGCGCGCCGCGATCGCCGATCTGCCGGCGCGGCTCGCCGAGGCGAAGCTGCCCGGCCCGGTGCTGGTGATGCTCGGCGCCACGGTGGGCGCGGTCGCGCCGGCTCAGCCTGCCGCCGCGCGGATCTGACTTTATCGCAGACTGATGACGTTGCGCGGCCGCGGCTGCGGATGTGGTGTCGCCCGCGGCTTCACCTGCGGCGGCGGCGCGACGGACCGCGTCGTCACCCGGCGCGGCGCTGTATGCGGCCGGGCCTGTGGCATCGGCACCGCATCGGCATCGGTTGCCTGAGCATGGGCGGCCGTGGCCGCCGGCGCTTCGGCGCGCGGTGACGGAGCCGCCGCGGGCGCATCCACCTTGGCTTCCGGCTTCGCCGGCGCGGCGGCGCTGGCCGGCCCGAGCAAGGCCGGGCTCGGCGGCGGGAAGGTCTCCGGCGAATAGGCGTAGCTGTTGTACTGGTTGTTGCGGATCGGCTGGCTGGCGTCGCGGATGATGCGGTCGCCCTCGCGGCGGTTCTCGTAGGCGACGCCGCGGCCGGAGAAGTTCGCCGCATAAGCCGGCTTCTGCTCGATCAGCGCATCCGCCGTTGCAATGGTGCGGTCGAAGTCGCGGCGGTCGGTGGTGAGGCCGCGATCCAGCATGGCGGCGGCGAAATTGGCGTTGAGCTTGATCGCCTGGTTCATGTCGCGGCTCGACTTGTCGAAGTCGCGGGTGTCGTAGTGGGCGAAACCGCGGTTGTAGAGCGCCAGCGCATAATTCGGATCGATGGCCAGCGCCGCGTTGTAGTCGGCGATGGCGCGCTCCAGGTCGCGCTTGTTGCGGAAGGAGAAGCCGCGGTTGTTCAGCGCGCGGGCATTCTTCGGCTCCAGCTTGAGCGCCTGGCTGAAGTTCTGGATGGCGCTGTCGAAGTCGCCTTTGGCATCGTAGGCGAGGCCACGGCCGTTATAGGCGTCGGCGAAGTTCGCATCGAGCTTGATCGCCATGTCGTAGTCGGCAATGGCGCGGTCGAAATCGCGCTTGTCGACATAGGCGCTGGCGCGGTTGAAATAGGCAAGCACGTAATTGGCGTCGATCCGGATCGCCTCGCCGAATTCGGCGATGGCGTGGTCGGCGTCGCCCTTGTTGCGCAACGCGAAGCCGCGGTTGTTATGGGCGACGGCGTTGCCGGGGTCGAGCTTGAGCGCGGCGTCGAAATCGGCGATCGCGGCGTCGTTCTCCCCGCGCAGGCCGCGCGTCGTGCCGCGGTCGGTGAGCGCCGCGGACGACTTCGGATCGAGCTTCACCGCGTGGTCGAAGTCGGCGAAGGCGCGCTCGGTGTCGCCCTTCATGCGCAGGGCGCGGCCGCGGCTCTGATAGGCCAGCGCCTCCTTCGGATCGAGCCGGATCGACTGGGTGAAGTCGGAGGCGGCGCGGTCGAAGTCACGCTTGTCGCGCCAGGCGACGCCACGGCGGTAATAGGCCTCGGCGGAGTTCGCATCGTAGCGCAGCGCTTCGGTGAAGTCGGCGATGGCGCGATCGACGTCCTTGCGCTCGTAGGCGGCGCTGCCGCGTTGCAGATAGGCGAGCGCGAACTTGCCGTCGAGCTTGATGGCATCGCTAAAGTCGGACGCGGCGCGGTCGATATCGTTCTTCAGCCGATAGGCGATGCCGCGGTTGTAGAAGGCGAGCGCATTGGAGCGGTCGTAGCGGATCGCCTCGGTCAGATCGATGATGGCCTTGTCGGCGTCACCGGTGGCGCCATAGCTCAGGCCGCGGTCGTAATAGGCGATGGCGAAATCAGGCTTCAGCTTGATGGCGGCGCCGAAGTCGGCGATGGCGCGCTCGTACTCGCGCTTGGCCTGCCAGGCGCTGCCGCGGTTGTAGTACGCCACGGCATAAGTCGGATTGAGCTTGATCGCCTGGTCGAAGCTGGCGATCGCCTGATCGAGCTGACGCTTGTCGCGCAGCGCCAGGCCACGGTTGTAGAAGGCAAAGCCGTTGCCGGGATCGAGCTTCACCGCCTGCTCGAAATCGGCCAGCGCGCGATCGACATCGCCGCGGGCGCCGTAGGCGACGCCGCGGTCGTTGTAGGCTTGCGCGAATCCGGGATTGAATTTCACGGCCTGGGTGAGATCCGCCAGCGCCTTGTCGAAATCGCGGACATTGGCATAGGCGTTGCCGCGGTTGTTGAGCGCGGCGGCGTCGGCCGGCGACAGCTTCAGCGCGCTCGAATAGTCGGCGGCGGCGGCGGCGTAGTCGCCCTTGTCGTATTTGGCGTTGCCGCGGTTGTAGTAGGCTGCGGCGTAACTCGTGTTGAGCTTGATCGCCTGGTCGTAATCGGCGATGGCGCGGTCGAGTTGGCCCCTGGCGGCCTGGACGATGGCGCGGTTGTTGAAGAGCGGCGCGTATTGGCCGTTGATGGCGATGGCCTGGTTGAAGTCGGCGAGGGCGCGGTCGGTGTCGCCCTTGATGCCGAAGACGATGCCGCGGTCGTTGTAAGCCAGCGCCTGGCCGGGGCTGAGCCGCACGGCCTGGGTCAGGTCGGCGAGCGCCTTGTCGTAGTCGCCCTGGCTCGCCAGCGCATAGCCGCGGGCGCTGTAGGCGACCGGCAGCTTGCCGTCGATGTTGAGCGCCTGGTTGTACTGCTGGATGGCGCGGTCGAACTCGTTTTTCTCCTGGAACGCGGTGCCGAGATTGTAGAAAGCCTGCGCGTTCTTCGGATCGAGTTTCACGGTCTGCTCGAAATCGGCGATGGCGCGGTCGAACAGCTCGCGGTCGTAATGCGCCACGCCGCGGTCGTAATAGGCCAGCGCGTCCTTCGGATTGAGCTTGATCGCGGCGTTGTAGTTGGCAACCGCCTTGTCGATGTCACGCTTCTGATAGAAAGCATTGCCGCGGTTGTAATAGGCGGCCGAGAAATTCGGATTGATCTTCAGCGCGCGATCGAAATCGGCGATGGCGCTGTCATGATCTTTCTTCGCGGCGGCGGCGATGCCGCGGTCGTTGTAGGCGAGCGCGAAGATCGGGCTGACCTGGAGCCGGACCTCGTCGTCCTGGGTGTCGCGGTCGTAGCCGCGCTGGCCGCGGATGTCGCTGCCGCGCGGGCTCGCGGCCACCGCATAGCTCGGCGCCAGCTTCACCGCCGCCTCGAAATCGGCGATGGCATGGGCGTAGTCGCGCTTCTCGTAATGCAGGATGCCGCGGTCGTGCAGAGCGAAGGCGTCCTTGCCGTCGATCTTCATCGCCTTGTCGAAGTCGGCGAAGGCGCGTTCGGTCTGACCCTTGTCGGCGAAGGCGTTGGCGCGGTTGTAGTAGGCCGCCTCGTAGTTCTCGTTGAGTTTGATCGCTTCGCCGAAGTCGGCGATGGCGCGGTCGGTGTCGCCCTTGCGGCGCCAGGCGACGCCGCGGTTGTTGAAGGCGACGGCATTGGCCGGGTCGAGCTTGAGTGCGGCGTCGAAATCGGCGATGGCCTTGTCGGTGTCGCCCTTGGCGCCATAGGCGATGCCGCGGTCGTAGTAGGACTTCACCGAATTCGGATTGAGCTTGAGCGCCTGCGTCAGGTCCTGGATGGCGCGTTCATAGTCGCGCTTGTCGTAATAGGCGATGGCGCGGTTGGAGAAGGCCATGGCGAAGTTCGGGTCGATCTTGGCGGCCTGGCTGAAATCGGCGATCGCGCGGTCGCGTTCGCCACGCGCGCGCCAGGCGATGCCGCGGCCGTTATAGGCGGCCGCCAGTTTGCCATCGAGCTTGATGGCCTGGCTGAGGTCGGCGATGGCGCGCTCATAGTCCGGCTTGCCGACATAGGCCTGGCCACGCGCCAGATAGGCGTCGGCGTTGCCGGGATTGAGCTTGATCACCTGATCGAGATCGCGGATGGCGCGGTCGTTATAGCCGCCGGACTGCAAGGTCTCGCCGCGATTGAGCAGCGCCGCCGAGAAGCCGGCATTGATGGCGATAGCCTGGTCGAAGTCCTTCAGCGCCTTCTCGGTCTGGCCCTTGGCCTTGTAGGCGAGGCCACGGCTGTTATAGGCGAAATCGGAATGCGGATCGGCCTTGATGGCGCGGTCGAAGTCGGCGATGGCGCGGTCGAAGTCGCCCCGCTCCTGGTACAGCGTGCCGCGGCTCGCCAGCGCCAGCGCGAAGTTCGGATCGAGGCGGATCGCCTGATCGAGATCGGCCAGCGCCTTGGCCTGCTCGCCCTTGCGCAGCCAGAGCTGCGCGCGGCTGTTGAAGACGCCGGCATAGTTCGGGTTGAACTTGATGGCCTGCTCGTAGTCCTGCAGCGCGCGATCGATCTTGCCGCGCAGCGCATAGGTGTTGCCGCGCTCGGTGAAGGCGGCGCCGTATTTGGGATCGAGCTTGATCGCCAGGTCGTAATTGGTGATGGCGCGGTCGTAGTCGCCCTTGCCCTGATAGGCGTTGCCGCGATCGACGTAAGCCGCGGTGAACTTCGGGTCGAGCCGGATGGTCTGGTCGAAATCGGCGATGGCGCGGTCATAGTCGCGCCGTTCGCGATAGGCGAGGCCGCGGGCATGGGCGGCGACCGCATCACGTGGGTCGAGCTTAACCGCCTGCGACAGGTCGGCGACGGCGCGGTCGTAGTCGCGCCGCGCATGGTTGGCGACGCCGCGGTTGTAGTAGGCGGCGCCGAAGTTGGGGTTGAGCCTGATCGCCTGGTCGAAATCCTGGAAGGCGTGTGCGTCGTCGCCCAGGCCCTGATAGGCGAGCGCGCGGCCGTTATAGGCGGCGGCGTTGTTCGCATCGAGCTTGATTGCCTGCGTGAAGTCGGCGACCGCCGCTTTGAAGTCCCGCTTGTCCTGGAAGGCGAGGCCGCGGTTGAAGTAGGTGCCCGGATAATTCGGGTTGGCCTTGATCGCCTCGTTGAAGTCGGCGATGGCGCGGTCGTAGTTGCGCTTCTTCTGGTAGGCGTCGCCACGGTTGGCCAAGGCCGGCGCATAGGCCGGATCGATGCGCAGCGCGGTGTCGTAGTCGGCAATGGCGCGGTCGCCTTCACCCTTGGCGCCATAGGCCATGCCGCGTTGATTGAGCGCCGCGGTATAATCCGGCTTGATGTTGATCGCCTGGTTGAAGTCGCTGATGGCGCGGTCGTAGTCGCGCTTCTCGAACAGCACGGTGCCATGCTCGTACCAGGCCTGCGCGTTCTGCGAATCGAGCTTGATCGACTGCTCGAAGTCGGCCAGGCCGCGCTCGAGCTCGCCGCGCGCGCGATAGGCCAAGCCGCGCTGGAAGAAGGCCAGCGCGTTCTTGCCGTCGAGCTGGATCGACTGGCTGAAATCGGCGATGGCGCGCTCGCCATTGCCCTGCGCCTTCAGCGCCAGGCCGCGGTTGTAGAAGGCCTGCGCGTTGCGCGGGTCGATCTTGATCGAGCGGTCGAAGTCGGCGATGGCGCCGTCATTGTCGCCGCGGGCGATGTTGACGACGCCGCGGTTGTAATAGGACAGCGAATCCTTGGGGTCGAGCTTGATCGCCTGCGACAGGTCGCTGAGCGCGCGGTCGTAATCGCGCTTGGCGAAATAGGAGACGCCGCGGTCGTAATAGGCGAGTGCGTATTCGTTATCGAGGCCGATCGCCCGGTCGTAGTTGGTGATGGCGCGGTCGTAGTCATGCTTGTCGTAATAGGCGTTGCCGCGGTTGTAATAGGCCAGCACGTAATTCGGGTTCAGCAGCACCGCCTGGTCGTAATCCTTGATGGCGCGATCGGTCTCGCCGCGATTGCGGTAGGCGAGGCCGCGGTTGTTGTAGGCAAAGCCGTCGCGCGGATCGAGCAGAATGGCCTGGTCGAAGTCCTGAATGGCGCGCTCGACCTGCCCCTTGGCGGCATAGGCGATGCCGCGGTCGTTGAGCGCCAGGATGAAGTCGGGCTTGAGCCGGACCGCCTGGTCGAAGTCCTGGATGGCGCGTTCGTAGTCGCGAAGGTCACGGTAGGCGAGGCCGCGGGCGTGCAAGGCGACGGCGTCGCCGGCATTGAGCTTGATGGCGCGATCGTAGTCCGGAATGGCCCGGTCCGGCTCGCCCTTGGCGCGATAGGCCATGCCGCGATTGAAATAGGCGATGTTGTCGTTGCTGTTGAGCTTGATCGCCGCATCCAGCGTGCCGATGGCGGCGTCGTATTTGCGGCGGTCGTAATAAAGGTGGCTCAGCGATTTGAGGGCTTCGCCGTTGCGGCCGTCGAACTTGATCGCCTGCTCGAAATCACGGAGCGCGCGGTCGCTGTCGCCGCGGTCGCGCTGCGCCAGTGCGCGATTGTAATAGGCCTCCGCATTCTTGCCGTCGAGCGCGATGGCCTCGTCGAAACTGCGGATGGCGCCTTCGGCGTCGCCGCGCGTGCGCTTGTCCTTGCCGGCGGCGAGGAGATCTTCCGCTTTCTTCTGCTGCTGGGCGGCCTTGTTCTTGGCGAACTTCGCCTTGTTGCGCTGCGCGGCGGCGCGTTGCTTGGCGTTGTGCGAGCCGGCGACGATGGCATCGCAGGCCGCGATGCGCTGCTCGTTGCTCGCTTCGCCGAGGCCGTCGCATTGCTTGATCTGATCCTTGGTCACGGCAACAGCCGGCGTCGCCGCGATGGCGACGATCGCGGCGGCGAGAATCAAAGTTCCTGTGCGCATTCCCAGAATCATGGCGGCTTGTCTCGTTTCCCCCGGTGACCGGCCTGCATGACGCCGTCTCCCGCCTTGAGCGGCAGACGCAGGCAATCATGCAGCGAGTGGAAACGATATGCGCGCACAAGCCGCAGTTAACATTAATCCGCCCGGCGCGCGGGCGGACCTGCGGAATTAACAATGTTGGGTGGCTGGCGCCGTTTAATAAACAAAGCGCCGCCCGTTGCCGGCGCGGCGCTTAGGCAAGGAACAGGTCTGGACCTACTACTGCTGCTGCTGTTGTTTGATCGCGGCAGCACGGGCGGCGTTGGTGATCTCCTTGAGCACGTAATCCGGCGGCATCACGTAGGCCAGGACCTTTTCCTTCGGATAGGCCGACTGGCGCACCATATTTCCGCTGTTGCCGGAGATCAGGATCGGGTTGCCCTGGCCGTCGGTGCCGCGCACCACGCCGACATGGCCGTTTTGCGGGCCGCCGCGGCGCAGGATGGCGATGGCGCCGACGCGCGGGCCGTCGAGCCTCTTGCCGAACTCGAGGAACGAGCGCGCCGCGCGCGAATGCGTGCCCTTGGCGCCGGCTTTCTTGATGACGAAGTTCATGAAATCGGCGCACCAGAGTTGCGCCGGCAGGCCGAGCTGCTTGGCGTTGGCGCCGCGGTAGCGCAGGGCTTCGAGCAGGATCGAAGCGCCGCCCGGCACCTGCGCGGCCTGATCGGCGGCTTCGGCGCGGCTGCGCGAGATGGTTTCGAGCGGCTCGACGTTGGCGAACCGTTCGTTGCGCTTCACGGTCGCAGCGGACGACGTCGATGCGATGCCGACGACCAGACTGCAAACCAGCGCTGTTGCGTAAGATCGTTTCATGATGTCCCAACCCGAATTGCCGGGAGATCCCCTTGTTTATTCTCTTCGATGTCACAAGCGGCGAGCCGCGAGTGATTTATCAATTGTTATCCATTCCAAGTTCGGGGGGCGACCGCAAGAATGTACAGAGCCGGAGCGCTACACGTTTATCGCAATGGTTAATCAGCGGCCGGTATGTGCGTCGTTTCGGGACGCTTTACCGTCGAAATCGTTGTAAACGAGTTGTTTGTTTATAAATCAGCGAATGCTGTAGCTGATCGGGATGACGATCGCGATGCGGGAGCCCGGCACTTCGGCGGGCGGCGCCGGCAGCGGCGAGGCCCGTTCGATCATCGCCAAGGTCTCGCGGTCGAGAAGTTGCGAGCCCGATGAGCCGACCACGCGCGCATTGTGCACGCCGCCCTGACGGTCGATGCTGAACGACAGCCGCACCACGCCGCGGTCGCCGCGCGATTGCGCTTCCGCCGGGTAGCGCTTGTGGCGTTCGATCTGGGCGAACAGCCGCGACTTCCAGTTCGGCATCGCGTTGGAATCGCGGTTGGCACCGGGAGTGGGCGCCGCGGCGCGGTCGGCGCGGTGGTCGGCCGAGCTCGGCGCCGAGGCGAGCGAAGCCTGCCGCGGCTGCGGTTTCTTCTTTTTGACTTCCTTCTTCTTCTCGTCCGGCTTCTCTTCCGCCTTCTGCGGCGGCCGCGGCGGCGGCAGCATCGCCACTTCGGCCTGCGGCTCCGGCTTCATCTCGACCGGCTTCTCGGCTTCGGGCTCCGGCTCGGTCTTGGCCTCTTCGACCGGCTTTTCCGGCTCGGGCAGCGGCTCCGCCTTCTCGACGACTTCTTCCGGCTTCTCGGGCGCCTTCTCGACGCCGGTCTGCATTTGCCGCGCGACCGAATCCGGCGGCACTTCCGTCGGCGTCGTTTGCGGCGCGACGGCGACCGGCGCGAGATCGAGCATGATCACCGGCGCGCTCGCCAGTTGGTCGGCGTCATCGCTCCAGCGCGCCATCAGCACCGCGGCTCCGCCGGCATGGATGCCGAGCGCGGCGACAAAGCACAGGCTCCAGCGGGCGAGCGATGCCGGTTTCATCGGGGCGGCGCCGTCCCGGTATCGAGCCCGACCAGCGCGACGTGCAGATAGCCGCCGCTGCGCAGTTCGTTCATCAGGTCCATCAGGTCGCCGTAAGGCACGGTCTTGTCGGCGCGCAGGAACACGCGCTGGTCCTTGTCGCCGGTGGTGGCGCTGTCGAGCGCGGCGGTGAGCGAGGCGCGCGGCACCGTGTCGTTGTTCAGCGCCAGCGACAGGTCGGACTTGAGCGTCAGGAAGATCGGCTTGTCCGGCCGCGGCGACTTCTCGGCATTGGCCGCGGGCAGATCGACCGAGACATCGACCGTCGCCAGCGGCGCCGCGATCATGAAGATGATCAGCAGCACCAGGATGACGTCGATGAAGGGCGTGACGTTGATCTCGTGGATCTCGCCCAGACTGTCGTCGCCGTGATCGAGCCGCACGCCCATGGGTCGTTACTCCGCGGCGGCGACGCCGCGGCGGCGGCGGTCGAAGGCGCCGCGTTCGAGCTCGCGGCTGACGAGGCGCATGATCGAGGCGGTGGCGTCGGCGTTGAGCGCGCGATATCCGGCGATCCAGCGCGAGAAGAAGTTGTACATCACCACGGCCGGGATGGCGGCGACGAGGCCGAGCGCGGTGGCGAGCAGGGCCTCGGCGATGCCCGGCGCGACCACGGCGAGATTGGTGGTGTGCGCCTTCGAGATGCCGATGAACGAGTTCATGATGCCCCAGACGGTGCCGAACAGGCCGACGAAGGGCGCGGTGGCGCCGACGGTGGCGAGAATGCTGGTGCCGCGCATCATGGCCCGGCCGGCGGCCGCTTCGGCGCGCTCGAAGCGCGAGGCGATGCGTTCCTTGACGCCGTCGGGCGAGACCGCATGCGCGCCCGCCGCTTCGACCGAGAGCTGCAATTCGGCATCGGCTTCGCGCAGCAACGGCGCGACGCCGCCGCTGGCGCCGAGCTGCGCCCGGGCGTCGTCCCAGGTGCGCGCCGCGCCGATGGCGGCGATGCCGCGGCGCAGCCGCCCGCTCGCCCGCGCCAGTTCGAGGAGCTTCGCCAGCCAGATGGTCCAGGTCAGCACGGAGGCAAAGGCGAGGCCGACCATGACGGCTTTGACGACGATGTCCGCCGCCATGAACATGCCCCAGGGCGACAGGTCGCGCGGCAGCGTGATCGCCGCCGGCGCAGCGGCTGCGGGAGGACTTGCGGCAGGACTTGCGGGCGGACTTGCGGGCGGACTTGCGGGAGCGGCTGCCGGCGCGGTCGTCGCGCCCGGAGGGACGGCCGTCTGCGCAGCTGTCAAAACGGGAGACGCCAGGATCGCGATGAGTGCGAACGCCGCCCCGACGGCGCGACGGGTCATGATTGACTTGGCCGCTGGGAGTTTCGAGTTCACCGACATTCTCATTCCGCTGGGAGAAGGTTCCGGCGGGCCCTGATGCCCAAGGGGCGTCATGCTAGCCGACCGATCGGCGCGACCCTATAGCAGCAATGCAACGCCGAAAACCCTTATTCGGGTGCGCCGCGTAGATTTTAGTCATTCAAATCAGAGGTTTAGAAGGGTTTTAAAAGGCGCGGCAAGGCGCGCTTTCGCTTGCCGGATATGCGGGGAGCGGCGGCCGCGATCGATTGCCCGGCGGTTTGCCGCCATGTCATTGTCCCGCCGCCGTCTGGGGACGGCGTTTCAGCCCGAAGGAAGAAGCCTATGTCCTACTCGATGTCGCAAGCCCTGCTACCGATCGTCACCACCGGGCTCGAGGCGCTCTCCGGCATTATCGACAAGGCCGCCGCCCATGCCGCGGCGAAGAAGATCGATCCGTCGGTTCTGCTCGGCTGGCGCCTGGCGCCGGACATGTTCGCCTTTGCCCGCCAGGTGCAGGTCACCTGCGACCAGGCCAAGAACGGCCCATCGCGGCTCGCCGGCATCGACCCGCCCAAGTTCGAGGACAACGAGACCACCATCGAGCAGCTCAAGGATCGCGTCGCCAGGACGCTGGCGCACGTCAGGTCGCTCGATGCCGCCGCCATCGATGCCTCGGGTGCCCGCGACATCGTCTTCCCGCTGGGGCCGAAGAAGGGCCAGATGAAGGGCGTCGATTATCTCAACCACTTCGTGCTGCCGAACTTCTTCTTTCATCTGACCGCCAGCTACGCGATCGCGCGCAATTTCGGCGCCGATCTCGGCAAGCAGGATTTTCTCGGCAAGATCCCGATCACGGTCGTCTGACGCATCGTCGGGCGAGGGCGCCTTGATCGCCCGCGCAAACAAAAACCGCCCCGGAGGCTTTCGCGTCCGGGGCGGCTTTGTCCGTTTGTCCGTTAACGAGAGGCGTTATTCGCGATACGAAACCCGCTGCCCGTCGTAGTCGCCGCCGCCCGAGTAGCGAGCGCCGCCATCCGGACCGCAGTTACAGTTGACGCCGCGAACTTCGCGCCGCTCGTTGATCACCCGGGTGCCGCCTGCAACGTAACGGTTGACCGTTTCGTTGCGGGCCTCGGTGGTGAACCGGTTGGTGGTGTTCACCTTGTGCAGGGTGATGTTGCGGACCACCGTGTTCTGACGGTGCACCACGACTTCACGATTGACCACCGGCTGGACGTGAACGACCAGGCGGTTTTCCTGACGCAGGTGCGTACGCTTCACCTCGCGGGTGTGATCGACGTAGCGAACGCGGGTGTTAACCCGGGGCGCGCCGCGGACCACTTTGCGGGTGTTGTATTCCGAGTCCGGCCTGCGGCAGTTACAGACCGAGTCGTAGTAGGTGCCGGCGGAAGCAGGCGTCGGGGCGATATTCGCCAGGCCGATCACCAGCAGAGCACCGCCGATGAGTGAGGTAAGGTGTTTCATTTTGATACGCCCGTTAACCATATAAGTGATGCCGCCATCTATATTTTTTGCCTTGTTAACCATTTTTGTAAAGCATTTTTTTACGCCGCCGGCGCGCCAGGCGGGTAATTCAAGCCGTAGTGGCGCGTTGTTTATTCTGCCGCAGAATAAACACCATTAGTAGGCGCGGCATTGGCTTTGAGCGGCGGCGGCGTTAGGCCTCCGAGGGCCTGTAGGGCCACGGGAGATTGTTTATTCGCCGGCCGGGCGTCGCGTCAGGACTTGAGCCTGGAGATCGCGTTCAGCATTTGTGCCCGGTCCTGGTCGAGCGTTTTCCGGACGCTGTCGTCCTTGCCGAGCCGGCCCATCTCGCGCTGGTGCGCCACCGTGCCTTCGGTCATCAGCGGCTTGAAGCCCAGTTCGCGCAAGGTGGCGGCGGACTCTTCCATCTCCGCGGCGCGGCGCTCGCCATGCACCGCCATGCGCTCGATGTTGTAGGTCGCGGTCTCCACCCAGTCGATGCCGGGGTAGTTGTTCTTCAGCGACACCGTGACTTCCTCGAGCAGGCCGGCGCGCTCGGCGGCGAGGAAGCATTCGTAGGTCAGGGCCTCCATGCCCTTGATCATGACGCTGCGGATCATCTTGATCGCGGCCGCCTTGCCGGTGTCCGGGCTGACGACCTTGAACTTCATCTCCAGTTCGTCGAGCAGCGGCGAGATCGCGTCGGCATAGGGCCCGGCGACCAGCAGCGGCGTCTGGTGGCGCTTGGGGTGGATCGGCGCGATCACCGCGATATCGACGTAGCGGGCCTTGCCGCCGAGCAGCTTTTCGGTCGCCAGCTTGCGCCCCGGCGAGACCGAGTTGATGTCGAGGTAATAGGGATTGCCGGTCAGATGCGGCTCGACCGATTGCGCGGCCTCAAAGCTCGAGGCCGCCGTCACCGCGGAGATGACGATGTCGCTGTTCACGACCGCATCGGCCGCCGAGTTCGCCAGCCGCACGCCGGCTTTCGCACCGGCGGCTTTGAGCTTCTCGCCTTCCGGCTTGGGAAACAGGATGTCCCAGGCCGCGATGTCGGCGACGCCCTGATCGCGCAATCCGGAGGCGATGGCCTGGCCAGCCTCGCCGAAGCCGATGAAGGAAATGCGCGGGGTGTTGCGGCGGGTCATGATGCGGTTCTCCTGGCAGGCGGCATTCTAAAGCATATCGAGCGGCGTGGCGCGCTTCGGGGCTGGGAACCGCGCGTCGAGCGCCTTGAGGTCGTCCGCCGTGAGCGCAAGATCGAGAGCGGCGATGTTGTCGTCGAGATGGTCGAGACGCGTCGCCTTGGGGATCGTGACGACGCCTTTCTGCCGCAACAGCCATGCGAGCGCGACCCGCGCCGGCGTCGCGCGATGACGTTTGGCGATCTCGTTGAGCGCCGGATCGCGTAGCATGCGCGCCTGTTCGAGCGGCGAATAAGCCATGATCGAAATGCCGCGCTCGGCGCAGTACGGCATCAGGTCGAACTCGATGCCGCGCCGCGTCAGGTTGTACAGCACCTGGTTGGTGGCGCATTCCTTCGCCGTGTCGAGCGCGGCGAGTTCGCGCATGTCGTCGGTGTCGAAATTGCTGACGCCCCAGTCGAGGATCTTGCCGGCGGCCTTGAGCTCGGCGAAGGCGTCAAGCGTTTCGCTCAGCGCCGGTCCGCCGCGCCAGTGCAGCAGATAAAGATCGAGGCGGTCGGTTTTCAGCCGCTTGAGGCTGCGCTCGCAGGCGGCCATGGTGCCGCGCTTCGACGAATTCGACGGCAGCACCTTGCTGACGATGAACAGGCCGTCGCGGCGCGCGCCGACCGCGTCGGCAACGATGGTTTCGGCTTCGCCGTCGCCATACATCTCGGCGGTGTCGATCAGCGTGATGCCGCGATCGATGGCGGCGCGCACCGCCTCGACTTCGGCGCCGCGCTCACGCGCGCATTCGCCCATGCGCCAGGTGCCGACGCCGAAAACCGGCATGGCGCGGCCGGAGGGCAGGGGGACGGTGGGGATGCTTTTCATATCGGCGTTATACTCACTTTATGCAGTGAGCATAACGCCCTATAGCGCACGTCAGGTCCGCTACTTGTGCGGCACCGGCGGCATTCCGTTGGTGTGGAAGCTCTCGATGGTCTTGAGCCCCCAGGCCTGACCCTTCTTGCGCTCTTCCTCGGTCCAGGTGATCGGCTTCCAGTCCGGCGCCAGCACCAGCCGTGCGCCGGCATTGGCGACCTCGACGCGGTTGCCGCCCGGCTCGTAGACATAGAGAAAGAACGTCTGCTGCACCGCGTGCTTGTGCGGGCCGGTTTCGATCGGCACGCCGTTCTCGAGGAACACGTCGGCGGCGAGCAGGATCTCCTCACGCGAATTCAGCGCGTAGGTGATGTGATGGAAGCGCCCCGGCACGCCGGTGTGATCGCGCGTATAGGCAAAGTCATAGGACTTGTTGGTCGCGGTCAGCCAGATGCCGGCCTCGCTGCCGTCATTGAGCACGATGCGCTCGGTGAGGCGGAAGCCGAGATAGGTCTCGAAGAACTGCCGGCACTCCGAGATGTTCACCGCGAGACCGTTCCAGTGATCGATGCGGCGCGGATTGATACCGCGCGCCGGGAAGCGCTGCGCCTGGTTCTTCAGCGCCGGCTTGAGCGCCGGCGGCGCTTCGTACCATTCGGTGTCGTAATAGAGCTCGATGACGTGGCCGTCGGGGTCCTTGCAGATGAAGGTCTTGCCGTGGCCGATGTCGCCGTCGCTCCAGCCGATCTCGAACGGCGTGCCCTTGAGCGCGGCCGCGCGCCGCTCCAGCGCCTGCGGCGAGCGCGTGCGATAGGCGACGTGTTTCATGCCATTGGTGTCGGAGGCGGTCAGCTTGAGCGAATAGCGCTCGTAATCGTCATAGGCGCGCAGGTAGACGCTGTCGCCTTTCTCGGCGGCGATGGTCAGGCCGAAGACCTCGGTGAAGAAGCGCACGCTGGCGTCGAATTTCGGCGTCAGCAGTTCGAGATGACCGAGATGGGCGATGTCCATGATCGGTTCGGGCGGTAACTTGGTATCGGTCATCGAAGCCTCGTGTTTGTTCGCCGCGTTCTAGCGGCGTTCGAACGCCAGCGCCAGATTGTTGGCCGGCATCTCCGTGGTTTTGATCAGCGCCAGACCGTTCTGCGCCGCAATATCGGCGACGACTTCAAGATCGCGGACGCCCCATTCGGGATTGCGCCCACGCAGCGAGGCATCGAAGGCCTCGTTGCTCGGCGCGGTGTGGGCGCCGCCCCGCTTATAGGGGCCGTACATGAGGAGATGGCCGCCGCTCGTCAGATGACGGCCCGCGCCCTGGAGCAGATTGTGGGCCACCGCCCACGGTGCAATGTGAATGACGTTGAAGCAGAGAATGGCGCCGAGTGCGTCGTCGTCTTTCGACCGTTGCCAGTCCCAGTCCCGTTGCATCAAATCGATGCTTTGCGGCGCGCGCAGATTGGGAAGCGCCGCCTCGCGCCGGTACGCCTCGATCGAGTTGCGGTGCGACTCGACGATGTCGCTCGGCCAGAAGGTGAGGTGCGGGCAGCGCGCCGCGTAGGTTATGATGTGCTGGCCGGTGCCGCTGCCGATTTCCAGCACGGAACCCGACGTGGCGGCGAGGACATCCTTGATCGCGTCCCAGATCGGTTCGCCATTGCGATGAAACGCTGGCGCGTCGAGCCGCCCGTCGGCTTGCGCCGGCGGCGAGCCGTTGCGTCCGAATTCGAATTGGGCTTCGCGCATCGTTCGTCTCCCGGAACCGGACGGCTGTGTCTGCCGGTTCATATGGCGACGAAACCGTGCGTCGTCAAAAGTATCGCAGCGGCAAACTTTTGCTGTATTGCCTGGGCCACCGGCAAGGGCCACAGTCGGGGGCGGTACGACGACGGAGATCCGGCATGAGCGAACCACCCATCTCACGCGGCTTTCGCGGACGCGGCGGCGCGGCGCGCGACGCCCGCATTCCGCCCGGCCAGCATCTGGTCGAGGATTTCCCCGTGCTGTCGGCCGGGCCGACGCCGCCGGTCGATCTGGCGAACTGGCGCTTGTCGCTCGATGACGGCGATACGCCGCTCGCCGAATGGACTTGGCAGCAATTCCTGGCGCTGCCGCAGACTGACCTTACCGTCGATATTCATTGCGTCACCACCTGGTCGAAGCTTGACACCCAATGGCGCGGCGTTTCGATCGACGCGCTGCTCGAGGCCGCGGGTCTCACCGAGCCGCCGCAGCCTTTTGTGCTGGCGCATTGCGATGGTGGCTACACCACCAACATTCCCGCCGAAGACCTGCTCGACGGCAAGGCGATGATCGCCTGGGAATATGACGGCGATGCGCTGCATCCCGAGCATGGCGGGCCGGCGCGACTCTTGGTGCCGCATCTCTATTTCTGGAAGAGCGCCAAGTGGGTGCAGAAGCTGCAATTCGTCGATCCGGAAGTGCCGGGCTTCTGGGAGGAGAACGGCTATCACATCTACGGCGATCCTTGGCGCGAGCAGCGTTATGATGGGGATTGACGCTGGCGTCATCGCCCCGCACGCCGCTCGCCCCCGCGCAGGCGGGAGGCCAGTCTGCTTTTCAATATCTGGCTTAGTCAGGATGCCCGCCTCCGCGGGCATGAGCGGAAATTGTTGAGATGCTACAGCAAACGACCGTCGCATCATCTCCCTTAAAGAAACAATGGCTCACCGCCACCGTGCGCGAGGTGATCGACGAGACGCCGCGCGTGCGCAGCCTCGTTCTCGACGTGCCGAGCTGGCCCGGCCACCGCGCCGGCCAGCATGTCGACGTGCGGCTGACCGCACCCGACGGCTATCAGGCGCAGCGCAGCTATTCGATCGCCTCGGCCCCTGCCGCGGACATGATCACGCTCACGGTCGAGATGCTGCCCGACGGCGAAGTGTCGTCTTATCTCGCCGGCGAGGCGCGGGTCGGCGACCGGTTTGAATTGCGCGGGCCGATCGGCGGTTATTTCGTCTGGACGCCCGACCTCGAGGGTCCGCTGTTTCTGGTCGGCGGCGGCTCCGGCGTCGTGCCGCTGATGGCCATGCTGCGCGAACGCGCAGCCAACATGATGATGCTGCGCGAACGCGCCGCCAAGGGCGCGACACAGCCGGCGCGGCTCTTGTTCTCGTCGCGCAGCTACGAGGACATCATCTACCGCGCCGAACTCGAGCAACTGGCCGGGCGCGGCGATGGCCTCAACGTCATACACACCTTGACCCGCGGCGCGCCCGCCGGCTGGACCGGGCTTTCCCGCCGCATCGACGCGATGATGCTGACGGAGCAGGGCTTTGCTCCCGACCTCATGCCGCGCATCTTTATTTGCGGACCGACGCCGCTGGTCGAGACCACCGCCTTCACCTTGCGCGAGTTGGGTCACAGCCCGAAGCTGATAAAGACCGAGCGTTTCGGCCCGACGGGCAAATAAGTCGCGGCGGTACCACTGGACTAAATGTTCGGTAGCCAAGTAGCATCGGATGGTCTTCGGGTAAGGGGCATCCATCCATGATCATCGGTCTGTCGGTCCCGGCATTCACGATCCTTCACGTCATTATTTCACTGATCGCCATCGCCAGCGGCTTCGTCATCGTCTTCGGCATGATCGGTTCGCACCGGCTGCCGCGCACGACCGCCTTGTTCTGGACCATGACGGTGCTGACGACAGTCACCGGCTTCATGTTCTTCCTGTCGCCGACGCAGGCGAAAATGCTGACGCCGGCGGCCGCGACCGGCATCGTCGCCACGGTGTTCTTCCTCATCGGCCTCGTCGCCTTGTATGCGAAGCATCTTTACGGCCGCTGGCGCTGGATTTATGCCGCCGCGGCGACGACGTCGCTGTATCTCAACGTCTTCGTGCTGATCGTCCAGAGCTTCCAGAAGCTGACGTTCATCAATCCGACGGCGACGCTGACGCCGCCCTTCGCCGGTCCGCCCTTCGCGCCGCCGACCGATTTCCATTTCGTCATCGCGCAAGGGGCCGCGCTTGTCCTCGCCGTCATGCTGGGCATCGTCACGGCGCTGAAATTCCGCCGCGGACCAGGGCTGATCTAGCGCCGGTCGGCGCGCGGCCTGACGTACTCGGTCAAGCCGTCGGTCAGGGCGTCGAAGGCGACGCGGCACCGCGCCGCGTTGCGCAAGTCTTCGTGCATGACCACCCAGGTCTGGAGCGGGTAGGCGAACGCCTTCGCCAGCACCGGGACGAGGTCGGGGTTACGCCTTGCCAGATTGATCTGACAGACGCCGATGCCGTGGCCGGCCGCGATCGCGGCCAGTTGTGCGATGTCGCTGTCGGTCCGCAGGGCAAATTGTTCGCGCCTGAGCGGCAGGCCATATTCGCGCAGCACGCGGACGAAGGCCGTATTGACGTCGAAGCCGATCAGGTCGTGGTCCGCGAGATCGGCGATGCTTTGCGGCGTCCCGCGACGCTTGAGATAATCGCGGTGCGCATGGAGGCCGAGCACGATATCGCCGATCCGCCGGGCGACGAGGGCGGCCTGCTTCGGCTGCACCATGCGCACCGCGATGTCGGCTTCTCGCCGCAACAGGTCGTCGACGCGATTGCTCAAAGACAGTTCAACGGTCAGCCCCGGATGCGCGCGGTGCAGTTTGGCCAGGATCGGCGGCAGGACCTGGGCCCCGATCATGTCGCTCGCCGATATGCGCACCGTGCCGCGCACGTCCGCCGCTGCCGCGGACGAGGTGCGCACCATGGCGTCGGCGATCGAGGCCATGTTCTCGGCAAGGGGTTTGAGTTCGATTGCTGCGTCCGTCGGCGCCAGTCCGTCACGGCCGCGGGTGAACAACGGGACGCGCAGCGTCGCCTCCAGCGCGTCGATGTGACGGCCGACCGTCGGCTGCTTCAAACCAAGCGCCCGCGCCGCGGCGGATAGCGAGCCGCCGCGCAAGACGGCAAGGAAGCTGCGGTAGTGGTCCCAGGACGGCGCCGCTTCTGACATACGAAAATGTATATCATATCCACCTAAATAGACAATTTCGTTTAGGGACGGATCCGCCCACCTTGCCTTCGTGACATTCCTTCACGGAGACGACGATGCAGAACGAAGTATCCCAGGCGAAGACGGCGCTGGTCATCGGCGCCACCGGCGGCATCGGCGGCGAGGTCGCCGGCGCGCTGGTGGCCCATGGCTGGCAGGTGCGGGCGCTCGCCCGCGACGTCGCGAAGGCGCGGCTCCGGCCGACGTTGCCCGGTATCGACTGGATCGAAGGCGATGCCATGAACGCCGCCGATGTGGCGCATGCGGCCAGCGGGGCTGCTCTCATCGTTCATGCCGCCAACCCGCCGGGTTATCGCGACTGGGACAAGCTCGCGTTGCCCATGCTCGAGAACACCATCGCCGCCGCGCGCGCGGCGGGCGCCCGCGTCCTCTTCCCGGGCACGATCTATAATTTCGGACCCGATGCCTTCCCGATCCTTCGCGAGGACTCGCCGCAGCATCCGCAGACCCGCAAGGGCGCCATTCGCGTGGCGATGGAGCGGCGGCTCCGGGAGGCAGCCGAGACCGGCGTGCCGGTGCTGATCGTGCGGGCGGGCGATTTCTTCGGACCGCGCACCGGTAACAATTGGTTCGCACAGGCGGTGGTCAAGCCGGGCCGTCCGCTTGGGAAGATTGTGGCCCCGGGCGCGCGCGGCGTCGGCCATGCCTGGGCCTATTTGCCCGATCTGGCGCAGACCATGGTGCTGCTGGCTGAACGCCGGGCCGCGTTGCCAACCTTTGCCGTTTTTCATTTCAAGGGACACTGGGATGCGGACGGCTCGCAGATGGCCGCCGCCATCCGCCGGGTGGCCGGCAAGCCGGATCTGCCGGTTCGGCGCTTTCCCTGGGCGCTGGTGTGGCTCGCGTCGCCCTTCGTGACATTGTTCAGGGAGATGCGTGAGCTGCGCTATCTCTGGCGCACGCCGATCGAGCTCGACAATGCGACGCTGGTCGCCACGCTCGGGTCCGAACCGCACACGCCGCTGGATGCCGCCATGGCGCGGACGCTCGAAGGCCTCGGCTGTCTGGCCTCCGGCTCTCAGTCTTCCGCGCCGATCGCTCGCTCGGTCACGGTTAGCGGGGCCGCGAGCCCGTCCGGCACGGGGCCGGCCTGATCGAACTGCATCTCGAACAGCAGATCCTTGTTGGGGCAGAAGCCGGGCGCGAAGGCGAACGACATCGGCGCAGTATCGAGAAAATGCCGGCACTGCTCCTTGGACTTGCAGCCCTGGCACTGATGCAGGGCGGTGAGGAAAGTCAGCTCCGATTGGGCGATGGAGCGGCGCGCCGGATCGACGCCGAGGCGCTGCATCATCTCGAACAGGGCGGAGGATCGGCTAGGATCGTGGGTCATGGCGGGCCTTTGGCGCTCCGCAAAGCCTATGAGGCATGGCTTGCGCCTTCATGATCTAGATCAAGCGCCTGGACCCGGCCTTTCAGCGCGATACAAAAAAAGAAGCCGCCGGAGGGGCGGCTTCAGACTTTGGGAGGTTTTCGCGACGTTTATTTGAGCTGGGTCGAGACGCTGTCGAAGCTGGTGTTCAGCTTGGTGCCGATCGTGTTCACGGTGACGATGATGACCACCGAGATGCCGGCCGCAATCAGGCCGTATTCGATGGCGGTGGCACCGGACTGGTCGGCGAGAAAAGCCTTGACGAGACGCATGACGAACTCCTGTTGGGAACTGTGGCAACATTGTTATTAGTGGAACCCAGAGTTCAGGCACAGCCACGCGAAATGGTTACAGCGAATTAGCCATAAGGCCGTCGTCACCGGCGTCTGTGAATTTGAATCGGCTTCACTTCAAAGCTGCTGACAACTCGATCTGCCGCTTATCCGGACACCATTGGCCGTTATGCGAGCCGTGGCGCTTAAAGTATCAGCATTGATTAAAAATAGATCAGGGGCCTTTGACCGAAAACTAGGCAGTCGCCGGCGATCGGCTGCGAGCCTTTATGGATCAATGAGTTATTCTCATTGTGACGGCTTGGCACAGACCTTGCGATCTCCTTGTCGCGCGACGAATCGAAGCGAGGACGCGCGTCAAACGCAGGGGATCTCAACGAATGTACAAAGTCGTTCAAACGGCCGCCCAGCGGCCGACAGCCCGCAGGTGGCTCGCTGCCGCTGCGGGCCTTGCCATCGCGGCGACGGGCGCCATCTCGTCCGCGAAAGCTCAGGACACGATCAAGGTCGGCATCCTTCACTCGCTCTCGGGGACGATGGCTATCTCCGAGACGACGCTCAAGGACACGATGCTGTTCCTGATCGACGAGCAGAACAAGAAAGGCGGTCTGCTCGGCAAGAAACTCGAAGCCGTCGTCGTCGACCCGGCCTCGAACTGGCCGCTGTTCGCCGAAAAGGCGCGCGAGCTGATCGCCAAGGACAAGGTTGCCGCGGTTTTCGGCTGCTGGACCTCGGTGTCGCGCAAGTCGGTGCTGCCGGTGTTCAAGGAATTGAACTCGATCCTGTTCTACCCCGTGCAGTACGAGGGTGAAGAATCCGAGCGCAACGTGTTCTACACGGGCGCCGCGCCGAACCAGCAGGCCATCCCGGCCGTCGATTACCTGATGTCGAAGGACGGCGGCGAAGTGAAGCGCTGGGTGCTGGCGGGCACCGACTACGTCTATCCGCGCACCACCAACAAGATCCTCGAGGCCTATCTCAAGTCGAAGGGCGTCAAGGACGACGACATCATGGTCAACTACACGCCGTTCGGGCATTCGGACTGGCAGACCATCGTCTCGGACATCAAGAAGTTCGGCTCGGCCGGCAAGAAGACGGCGGTGGTTTCGACCATCAACGGCGACGCCAACGTGCCATTCTACAAGGAGCTCGGCAACCAGGGCATCAAGGCGACCGACATTCCGGTCGTGGCGTTCTCGGTCGGCGAAGAAGAACTCGCCGGTCTCGACACCAAGCCGCTGGTCGGCCATCTCGCTGCCTGGAACTACTTCGAGTCGATCAAGACTCCGGAGAACGCCAAGTTCATCAAGGACTGGCAGGCCTACACCAAGAACCCGAAGCGCACGACCAACGACCCGATGGAAGCCCACGTGATCGGCTTCAACATGTGGGTCAAGGCCGTGGAGAAGGCCGGCACCACCGATACCGACAAGGTCATCGATGCGCTGCCGGGCATCACCGCGCCGAACCTCACGGGCGGCACCTCGACCATGCTGCCGAACCACCACATCACCAAGCCGGTGTTCGTTGGTGAAATCCGCGGCGACGGTCAGCTCGACGTCGTGTGGAAGTCGAAGGGTCTGGTGCCGGGCGACGCCTGGTCGGACTACCTGCCGGGTTCGAAGGATCTCGAGGCCGACTGGGTCAAGCTCAAGTGCGGCAACTACAACACCGTCACCAAGAAGTGCGGCGGCTCGGCCTCCTGAGCCCGCGCCACAAGTGACCGATCATCCGGGGGGCGGTCCGCCGCCTCCCGGTTCTTCCGAACAACAAGAAACGTCGCTTTCCTGCCGGGGATCGTGAATCAATGCGCCGTTTGTTCGAACGTTTGGCTGTCGTGTTCATGGTGGCGGGCCTGTTCGCCGCGCTGGCGACGGCGGCAAGGGCAGGCGCCTATGAAGACGCGCTGCCGGGCTTCACCGCCGACAGTTTCAGCGATACCGCCGATGCGGTCGATGCGGTTGCCGCCTCCGGCAATCCGCTTGCCGCGCCGCTGTTGCAGGCGCTCAAGGATCAGCGCCTCCAGTTCAGCGCCGCCGACAAGAAGGTTCTGATCAAAGGCGCCGACGGCAAATTGACCGACGCCGCGACCGGCCAGCCTTTCACCGCGGCCGCACCCGCCGACCTCGACAAGGTTCGCCTCAACAATCGCCTGCGCAATCTTGTCGATGCCGCGCTTGGCGCGCTGACGCTGATGGCCCCGGATGCTGGTAAGCGCATGAGCGCCGCGCAATCGGTTTTCAAATCGCGCGACGCTTCTGCCGCCGCCGCGCTCGACAAGGCGCTCGCCGCCGAGCACGACGCGGGCGTCAAGAAGACGATGCTGGAGGCGAGGGCGGCACTGACGCTGACCGATGCCGGCGCTGCCGCCGCCGACAAGATCGCCGCCGTCGCCGTCATCCGAGACCGCGGCGATCAGGATGCGCTGGCGCTGCTCCAAGGCCTGCCGGCCGACGCGCCGAAGGAAGTGCTGGCCGCCGCCGCCGACGCCAGGGCCAAGATCGAGCGCAATCTCGCGCTGTGGGCGACGGTGCAGAATCTCTGGTACGGCCTGTCGCTTGGTTCGGTGCTGCTGCTCGCCGCCATTGGCCTTGCCATCACCTTCGGCGTCATGGGCGTCATCAACATGGCGCATGGCGAGATGGTGATGCTCGGCGCGTACGTCACCTATGTGGTGCAGGATCTGATCCGCGCCCGCTATCCCGGTCTGTTCGACTATTCGCTGGCGATCGCGCTGCCGCTCGCCTTCCTGTTCTCCGCGATGGTCGGCATCATCATCGAGCGTTCGGTGATCCGCTTCCTCTACGGCCGGCCGCTGGAAACGCTGCTCGCCACCTGGGGCATCTCGCTGGTGTTGCAGCAGGCGGTGCGCGCGGCCTTCGGCCCGACCAATAAAGAAGTCGGCAATCCGTCGTGGATGTCCGGCGCCTTCGATCTCGGCGGCATCCTCATCACCTATAACCGGCTCTGGATCATCGTCTTCACCGCCATCGTCTTCGTCGCGCTGCTCGGCATGCTGCGCTTCACGCGGCTCGGCCTCGAAATGCGCGCGGTGACGCAGAACCGCACCATGGCCGCCGCCGTCGGTATCCGGACTGCAAGGATCGACGCGCTGACCTTCGGTCTCGGCTCCGGCATTGCCGGCATCGCCGGCGTGGCGCTGTCGCAGATCGACAACGTGTCGCCGAACCTGGGGCAGGGCTACATCATCGACAGCTTCATGGTCGTGGTGTTCGGCGGCGTCGGCAATCTGTGGGGCACTTTGGTCGGCGCGCTGACGCTCGGCATCGCCAACAAGTTCCTGGAGCCCTTCGCCGGGGCCGTGCTCGGCAAGATCGCCATTCTCGTCTTCATCATCCTGTTCATTCAGAAAAAGCCCCGCGGCATGTTCGCGCTCAAGGGCCGGGCGATCGAGGCATGATGAAATCGTTCGGCACACGCGGCGCTGTTCCCCTCCACCCGCTCGCTCTTGCGAGCGGCGGGGAGGGGTTAGGGGTGGGGGGCGCTTACTTCGTGCCCACCCCTAAAGACTCCAATCTTTATTCCCCCCACCCCCGACCCCTCCCCACCACGACGCGTTGCGTCGCGGGGGGAGGGGAGCAGGGCGCAGCATCATGATGCAGTCCCACCCGCTCATTCGCATACTCGATCGCGGCGCGACTTTGTTTCTCGTGCTGCTCGCCGCCTTCGCCATCGCCATCCCGGTGCTCAACCTCCTCGTGCCGGCGACATCGAGCCTGCATGTCTCGACCTATCTCGTGGCGCTGCTCGGCAAGTACATCTGCTACGGCCTCCTGGCGCTCTCCATCGACCTGATCTGGGGCTATGTCGGCATCCTGTCGCTCGGCCACGGCGCCTTCTTCGCGCTCGGCGGCTACGCCATGGGCATGTATCTGATGCGGCAGATCGGCACCCGCGGCGTCTATGCCGATCCGGTCCTGCCGGACTTCATGGTGTTCCTGAACTGGAAGGAACTGCCGTTCTTCTGGTATGGCTTCCAGAACTTCGGTTACGCCATGTTCATGGTGCTGTTCGTGCCGGGGCTGCTCGCCTTCGTGTTCGGCTGGTTCGCCTTCCGCAGCCGCGTCACCGGCGTCTACCTGTCGATCATCACGCAGGCGATGACCTACGCGCTGCTGCTCGGCTTCTTCCGCAACAATTTCGGCTTCGGCGGCAATAACGGCCTGACCGATTTCAAGGACATCCTCGGCTTCAACATTCAGTCCGAAGCCACGCGCAATGCGCTGCTGGTGATCTCGTGCCTGATGCTGGCGATCTGCTTCCTGGTCTGCCGCGCCATCGTCACCTCGAAATTCGGCAAGGTGCTGGTGGCGATCCGCGACGCGGAGGCGCGCACGCGGTTCATGGGCTACCGCGTCGAGAGCTACAAGTTGTTCGTGTTCACGGTGTCGGCCTGCATGGCCGGCGTCGCCGGCGCGCTTTATGTGCCGCAGGTCGGCATCATCAACCCGAGCGAATTCGCGCCGGGCAACTCGATCGAGGCCGTCATCTGGGTCGCGGTCGGCGGCCGCGGCACCTTGATCGGCGCGGTGCTGGGCGCCTTCGTCGTCAACTACACCAAGACCTTCTTCACCACGGGCCTGCTGGCGCCTTACTGGCTGTTCGTACTCGGCGGCCTGTTCATCGGCACCACCTTGTTCCTGCCGCGCGGTATCGTCGGCACCTGGGCGCACTGGCGCGCCGGTGTGAAGGAAAAGAGCGACGCTAAACGCTCGGCCGAGGCCGAGGACGGCATGCTGCCGTCGGCCGGCTCGCCGGCGGCGCAGCCCAGTGCGGCGGAGTAGGGCGTCATGACCACGGTCGAATACAACGCCGAAACCACTTCCGCGCTTCTGTACCTCGACGGCATCAGCGTGTCGTTCGACGGCTTCAAGGCGCTCAACGAACTGTCCTTCGTCATCGAGCCGGGCGAGATGCGCGCCATCATCGGCCCGAACGGCGCCGGCAAGACGACGATGATGGACGTCATCACCGGCAAGACGCGGCCCGACACCGGCGACGTGTTCTTCGAGCAGGGCAAGTTCGACCTCTCGACCTTGGACGAGACCGAGATCGCCACGCTCGGCATCGGCCGCAAATTCCAGAAGCCGACCGTGTTCGAGATGCACACCGTCGAGGACAACCTGCAACTCGCGCTGAAGAACGATCGCGGCGTCAGGGCGACCTTGTTCTGGACCTCATCGGCCGAGCAGGAAGCGCGCATCGATCAGGTGCTGGAGACGGTGCGCCTCAGGCATTTGCGCCACCGCGTCGCGGGCTCGCTGTCGCACGGCCAGAAGCAGTGGCTCGAGATCGCCATGCTGCTGGCGCAGGATCCGAAGCTGCTGCTGGTCGATGAGCCGGTCGCCGGCATGACCGACGTCGAGACCATGCAGACCGCCGACCTGCTGCGCGAAATCAACAAGACCAAGTCGGTCGTCGTGGTCGAGCACGACATGGCCTTCGTGCGCGAACTCGGCGTCAAGGTGACATGCCTGCACGAAGGCTCGGTGCTGGCCGAAGGCTCGATCGATCAGGTCTCGGCCAACGAGCGGGTCGTCGAAGTGTATTTGGGACGGTGATGAGGCATTGGATGCTGAGCGTTGCCGCATACTCTTCTTCACCTCTCCCCAGGGGGGAGAGGTCGGCGCGCGCTTGCGCGCCGGGTGAGGGGGTATCCGCGGTCGATGCGCACTTGGGGGGGGGGGGGGGGGGGCCCCCCCCCCCCCCCCCACACAACCCCCCCCCCCCCCCCCCCCCCCCCCCCCCCACACCCCCCCCCCCAACCCCCCCGAAC